>NZ_JBHZBU010000008.1:0-334647 GCF_042754945.1 Nocardia sp. NPDC059180 | reverse complement strand
CGGTCCCATTCCGAACCCGGAAGCTAAGGCCACCTGCGCCGATGGTACTGCACTCGACAGGGTGTGGGAGAGTAGGACACCGCCGGAACATCCTTCACGATAGGGGACCCATACACTGGGTCCCCTATCGTCGTTTATATGCCAACGGTGCTCGGCAAATGCTTGGCACACACCGCAGAATTCGTGGCCGAGCCACCCATGCGCGCAACTCAGAAAGGGACCACCGTGCCGGAACAGAACGACGGTCGGAAACCTTTCCGCCGTAACGACCCCGAGCGCGGAGGCCGCAGCGACAACCGGGGCGACCGCGGCAGCTCGAGCGACCGCGGCGGTCGGGACCGGGGCGGATACGGCGAGCGTGGAGCCAGTCGGCGCGATGATCGCCCGGACCGGGGAAGTGGCGATCGGAACCGCGGCACGGGCTCCGGCGACCGCGGCGGATGGAACGACCGCGGTAGCTCCCGCGATCGCGGGGATTCCTCGCGAGGCAGTGGGGAACGCGGTGGTTTCCAGCGCGGTGGACGCGACAGTGGGGAACCGCGTGAAGGCGGCCCGGCTCGGCGCGGACCGCGCAACGACAGCGGCGATCGTCCCCAGCGCGGCAACTGGAACCGCAGCGGTGAGGACCGCGGCGGATACCGGGACCGGCGCGACTCGGACAGGCGAGACTCCGATCGACGCGGATCTTCCGAGGGCCGGCCGCAGTGGCGAGATCGGCGCGATGACACACCCCGGCGCGACTCGGGCGATCGGTCCTGGAGCGATCGCGGAGCAGACAGTCGGCGCGGAGGGGACCGCCGCGACAGTGGATCTTCGGGATACCAGGATCGCCGCGGATACAGCCGGTCCGGCGATCGCGACGACCGACGTGGATTCGATGATCGCCGTCGGCGCGACGACAACGCTGGTTCACCGGCGGGTAGTGGGACCCGTGGCGGTGGGTTCCGTGGTGACCGCGACCGGGGCTCGCGCCCCGAATCCGGACAGGGCGGAAACTTCGGCGACCGGCCGGGCGGGTTCCGACGCTCCGACGATGAGGCACGCGGTGGACGGGACGACCGTTCGCGCGGCCGCGACGACCGCAACCGTGATCGCGATGATCGTTACCGCGGCGGGGACGACCGTTATCGCGATCGTGACGATCGCCATCGTGGCGGGGACGACCGCCATCGCAGTGCTGACCAGGGCGGCTTCCGTCGCCGCGACAGCGACAGCGGACGGCCGGGCAAGTCGGGTGATCGTCCCGGTGGATTCCGGCGCTCGGGGGATGAACCCCGTGGCGAACGTGGCGCGAGTGAGGGTGGCTTCCGTCGGCGTGCAAGCGAGGGCGGGCGGCCCGAAGGCGGATACCGTTCGAAGCGCGAGGACTCCGGGAGCCAGGGTCGGCGTGAGGGTGGCTTCGGTCGGCGTGAGAACGAAGGCGGACGGCCAGGGCAGTCCGAAGGCGGATACCGTTCGAAACGCGACGACTCCGGGAATCAGGGTCGGCGTGAGGGTGGCTTCCGGCGGCGCGATAGCGATTCTGGGCCGGACAAAGCCGCGGGTACTCCGGACGAGAGCGACCGCAACCTGGGCGTGAGGCCCGAGGCGGCGGATTCCGGTCAGCTGCGTGAAGGTGTGCCGCGACTTGGTTCAGCGGGTGCTGCGCAAGCTGCAGACGAGCCGCGACCCGAGTCGTCGGGTGCCGCGCAGGCTGCGGGCGAGCCGGGGCCGGACTCGTCGGGTGCTGCGCAGGCTCGTGAAGCTGAGTCGCATCCGAGGTCGGCGGGTACCGCGCACCCTCATGAAGATGAGCTCCGACCCGAAAAGGCCGATTCGACTGAACCGCGCCGAGATCAGCCGCGAGGCGTGTCGGCGGATTCGACGAAGTCCGACGCGGCTGAGCTGATGCGGCCCGACGAAACGGATTCGGCACATGCGGGTGACGCCGCAGAGTCGCGCTTTGACGCCGATGCGGGAACCGCAGTCTCCGCGTCGGGGAATATTGCCGCCACCGACGCGCAGTCGGATCGGCGTGGCGATTCGATTCGCGAGGATCGACCGGCAGACTTGACCAGCGACGGTGGCGACGCCGACCGGGACACGAACCAAGAAACCGACGCCACCGCGGGCGACCGCGACAACGCCGCCGCCAAGCGGTTCCCGGTAGCCGCACAGACCGGAGAGCGGGGCGATGTGACCGATAATGGTGACCGTAACCGGCGCGAAGGGGAACGCGGCTGGAACGACCGCGGACCGAAGCGGCGCGACGAAGGACATCGTGGTGAAGACCGCGGTGGCGATCGGCGACGCGGTGGAGACGGTGGGCGCACGCCCGGTGGGCGGTCGATGGATCGACGCCCACCTCGTCCCGAAGAACCGGACCTGCCCGACGATGTTCAGGCCTCCGACTTGGACCTCACGATCCGGCGCGACCTGCTGAGCCTGGACAAGGGCAATGCCGAAACCGTCGCCAGGCATCTGGTGATGGCCGCGCGCCTGCTCGACGACGACCCGGGCCTGGCGCTTGCCCACGCTCGCGCCGCCCGGCAGCGGGCCGGGCGCATCGCCGTCGTCCGCGAAACCGCCGGCGTGGTGGCATACCACGCCGGTGAATGGGCCGAAGCTCTTTCCGAGTTGCGTACCGCGCGGCGCATGTCCGGTGGTTCCGGCCTGCTCGCGGTGATGGCCGACTGTGAACGCGGCCTCGGCCGCCCCGAACGAGCCATCGAACTTGGGCGCAGCGAGGAAGCCCGGGCGTTGCGCGGCGACGAGGCCACCGAGCTGCGCATCGTGGTGGCGGGCGCCCGCATGGACCTCGGTCAGTACGACCAGGCCGTGGTCACCCTGCAAACCAACGACCTCGATCCGGCCCGCACAGGCTCGGCGGCCGCGCGCTTGTTCTACGCCTATGCCGACGCTCTCGTCGCGGCAGGTCGCACCGATGAGGGCCTGACCTGGTTCCTCAACGCGGCGGCGGCCGACCTCGATGGCGATACCGATGCTGAGGAACGCGCCGCGGAACTCACCGGCGACGCCTGAACCGCTGCCCGGTCGCGCCGCGGCATGATGCCCGCTGAAGGGTGATCTCGACTCGCTGCTCACGCGTTTCGCGGTCACCGTCGACCGACATGACCGGCACCGGTCGTTCCTGCGACGTCGGCCAATGGGAGGATCGGGCGGTGCGAGGGAGTGAAATGACGCGGGTGCGGGACCGGTATGGCGCGCTGCTGCTCGACCTGGACGGGACGCTGTATCGCGGGCAGGTCGTCATCGACGGTGCGCCGCAGGCGTTGGCCGGCGGGTCGCAGCGGCTGGTGTATGTCACCAACAATGCGAGCCGTGGGCCCGGCGTCGTGGCCGAGCACTTGGCCGAACTGGGATTTCAGGCCGGAACTGAGGACGTCGTCACCAGTGCGCAGGCCGCGGCGCGGCTGTTGGCCGAACAGCTGGCACCGCAGGCGCAGGTCCTCGTCGTCGGGACCGATGATCTTGCTGCCGAGGTGACTGCCGTCGGGTTGAGCCCGGTGCGCCGGTTCAACGGTTCGACGCCGGCGGCCGTCGTGCAGGGCCATTCGCCCGAGACCGGCTGGCCGGATCTGGCCGAGGCCGCCTACGCGCTGCGTGCGGATGCGGTGTGGGTCGCCGCCAATACCGATAAGACGCTGCCGAACGAGCGTGGCCTGGCGCCGGGCAACGGCGCGATGGTCGCGGCGTTGCGCGCTGCCTCCGATCGCGAACCCATCGTCGCGGGCAAGCCGTACGCGCCGCTGCTCGAGGATGCCCTGGTGCGTGCGGGCACGCGCAATGCGCTGGTCGTCGGCGACCGGCTCGACACCGATATCGAAGGGGCCCAGCGCGTCGATCTGGATTCGCTGCTGGTGCTCACCGGTGTCAGCACATTGGCCGAGCTGTCGGATCTGCCCGAGGAGCTGCTGCCCACCTACGTGGCGGAGAGCCTGGATGCGCTGAACCAGCCGCCTGTGCCCGCCTCGGGCGGTGTCGGTGATCTCGCCGACAGGTTGCGCGACAATCCAGGTCGTGCCGTGACGGTACGCGCGTCTCGTTCCGAAATCCGATAGCGTTGTCGCCACGATGAGTACTCCCACGCCCCGCCCGCATATCCCAGGCCCTCGACCGGGCGCGCCGCTGCCCGGTCAGCACCTGCCGGGTGCGCAGGGACGTCCGGAACCGGCCGACCCGGCCCGCATCCGCACCGAGATCGATGCGCTGCTCGGCGAACTCACCGTCCGCACCGGCACGGTCGACGCCGATACGGACAGCGGCACCGACATCACCCGGCGGGCGCACATCCTGGAACAGGCACATGAGGTCCTGGTGCAGGCGCTGGCGACGGTGGACAAGATCTGAGGTGGCAAGGCGCGCACGAGTGGACGCCGAGCTGGTACGTCGCGGATTGGCCAGATCGCGAGAGCACGCGGTCGAACTGATCGGCGCGGGCCGCGTCCTGATCAATGGAACCGTCGCCGTGAAGCCGGCGACGGCGATCGAAGCCGGAACACCGCTGCTGGTGCGGGAACAACCCGACGAGGTGTCGTGGGCCTCGCGGGGTGCGCACAAGCTGCTCGGGGCGTTGGAGGCGTTCGAGCCGGGCGGATTGACCGTCGCGGGTAAACGCTGCCTCGATGCGGGTGCGTCGACCGGCGGATTCACCGATGTGCTGCTCTCTCGCGAGGCACGCGAAGTGGTCGCTGCCGATGTCGGCTACGGCCAACTGGTGTGGCGGCTGCAAAACGACGACCGCGTCCGGGTGCTGGACCGCACCAACGTCCGCACTCTGACCGCCGAGGCGATCGGTGGCCCGGTGGAGTTGGTGGTCACCGACCTGTCGTTCATCTCTCTTGCGCTTGTGCTGCCCGCGCTGGCCGCCTGCGCGGCACCCGGCGCGGACCTGCTGCCTATGGTGAAGCCGCAGTTCGAGGTGGGCAAGGAAAGAGTAGGCTCCGGCGGTGTGGTGCGCGATCCGGCGTTGCGTGCCGAAGCGGTGCGCACGGTGGCGGCGGCCGCGGCGGAACTCGGACTGCGCACCTTGGCGGCGGTGGCCAGCCCACTGCCCGGTCCGTCGGGCAACGTCGAGTATTTCTTGTGGCTGCGCAACGACGGACCGTTCGACTACGACGATGCGGCGGTCGCGGCGCTGGTCGAGCGTGCGGTTGAGGAGGGTCCACAGTGAACGCGCTGACGGGCGAGGCCGGCGGGCGGGAAATCGTGCTGGTGTCGCATCCGGGGCGGGCCGAGATCATCGAAACCGCCCATCGGGTGGCGAAGATCCTCGCCGACGCAGGCATCGGTCTGCGGGTGCTCGCCGATGAGGCCTACAGCACCAAGTTCGAGGTGGATTCGGGCGTCACCGATCGCACCGGCGGCTACCCGGTGCGGGTCGTCGAACACAAACCTGACGCTGCGGTCGGCTGTGAAATGGTGCTCGCGCTCGGCGGCGACGGCACCTTCCTGCGTGCCGCCGAACTGGCGCGCACCGCGTCGGTACCGGTGCTGGGAATCAACCTGGGCCGCATCGGTTTCCTCACCGAAGCCGAGGCCGAGCATCTCGACGAGGCGCTGGCGCAGGTGGTGCGCCGCGACTACCGCGTCGAACAGCGGATGACCATCGACGTGTCGGTCGGGGTGGACGACGAGGTGGTCGAAAGCGGTTGGGCGCTCAACGAAGCCAGCATCGAGAACGCCGCTCGCATGGGTGTGCTGGAAGTGGTGCTCGAGGTCGACGGCAGGCCGGTATCGGCATTCGGGTGCGACGGCATTCTCATCGCGACACCCACCGGATCGACCGCCTACGCGTTCTCCGCGGGCGGGCCGGTGGTGTGGCCGGAACTGGAAGCGCTGCTGGTCATCCCCAGTAATGCCCATGCCCTGTTCGCGCGTCCGCTGGTGACGAGCCCGGATTCCCGCATCGCGGTCGAATCCGTTGCGACGGGCCACGATGCGATAGTTTTCCTGGATGGCAGGCGCACCCTCGCCCTGCCGAGGGGTGGTCGAGTGGAAGCGGTCCGCGGCGCCGAACCGGTGCAGTGGGTGCGGTTGGATTCCGCGCCGTTCGCCGACCGGATGGTGCGCAAATTCCAATTGCCCGTGACAGGCTGGCGTGGCCGACGGCGAACGGAGAGCACACGTGCTGACAGAGATCAGGATTGACGGACTCGGGGTCATCTCCACGGCGACCGCGCAATTCCATGAGGGTCTGACGGTCCTGACCGGCGAGACCGGTGCCGGAAAGACGATGGTCGTCACCAGTTTGCATCTGCTGAGCGGAGCCCGCGCCGATGCCGGGCGGGTCCGGTTGGGCGCCTCGCGGGCGGTGGTGGAGGGCCGGTTCACCGTCGATGAGGTGAACGAGGCGGCGCGCGCCGAGGTGGGGGAGGTGCTCGAGGCGGCCGCCGCCGAACGCGACGACGACGGCAGCGTGATCGCGATCCGCACCGTCGGCAGTGACGGACGCTCCCGGGCCCATCTGGGCGGGCGTGGTGTGCCGGCGTCGGTGCTGTCGGATTTCACGGCGCCGCTGCTGACGGTGCACGGCCAGAACGATCAGCTGCGGTTGCAGCGTCCGGATCAGCAGCTGAATGCGCTGGACCAATTCGCCGCCGACACCGTCGGCCCGCTGCTGCGCAAATATCAGCAGCACCGCCGAGCGTGGCTGGATGCCCGCACCGAACTGCTCGAACGCACTGCGCGCAGCCGCGAGCTAGCGTTGGAAGCCGATCGGCTCAAGCATTCGCTGGCCGAGATCGACGGCATCGCCCCGGAACCGGGGGAGGACGAACGGCTCGTCGCTGAGATCCGTCGACTCAGCGATCTGGATTCACTACGCGAAGCCGCGTCGACCGCGCATGATGCGCTCGCAGGCCCGGCCGATACACCCGAGGCGAACTCCGGCGCACTGGATGCGTTGGGTACGGCCAGGTCTCGGCTCGAATCGGCTGAGGATCCGGAGCTGGCGGCGTTGGCGCCGCGGCTGGGTGAGGCGATCGCGGTCGTGGTGGATCTGACCACCGACCTGAGCGGTTATCTGTCGGATCTGCCGTCCGATCCAGGGGCCCTGGATTCGATGCTGACCCGGCAGGCCGAACTCAAAACGCTCACCCGCAAGTACGCCCCCGATATCGACGGTGTCATCGCCTGGGCCGACGAATCGCGGACCCGGCTGGAATCGCTGGACGTCTCCGAGGAGACACTGGCCTCGCTGGCGAAAGAGGTCGAGGTGGCCGCGGACAAGGTGCGGTCCGCGGCGAGCAAGCTCTCCGCGGCGCGGACCAAAGCGGCGGGCAAGCTCGCTGCGGCGGTGAGCGCGGAGCTGGGTGGCCTGGCCATGGGTAAAGCGCGGCTCGAGGTGCAGGTGAGCCAGATGCCCGCGGCTCCGCAGGATTCGGCGCCGCTGACCATCGGCGACACCGAGCTGCATGCCGGGTCCTCGGGCGTGGACGAGGTGGAGTTCCGGTTGTCCGCACATTCGGGTGCGCAATCGCTGCCGTTGGCCAAGAGCGCCTCCGGCGGTGAGCTGTCGCGGGTGATGCTGGCGCTGGAAGTGGTGCTGGCCGGCGGTGAGCACGGCGCGACGATGGTGTTCGACGAGGTCGACGCCGGTGTCGGTGGCCGGGCTGCGGTGGAAATCGGGCGCAGGCTGGCCCGGTTGGCGCGGACTCATCAGGTGATCGTGGTGACCCACTTGCCGCAGGTGGCGGCATTCGCGGATACGCATCTGGTGGTCAACAAATCCGACGATGGCGACGGCGCGGTCAATTCTGGTGTGCGGGCGTTGACCAATGACGAGCGGGTGATCGAGCTGGCGCGCATGCTCGCGGGTCTGGACGATACCGAGACCGGGCGCGCGCACGCGGAGGAGCTGTTGCAGATCGCGCGGTCCGAGCGCGCAGCGGCGCACTGAGCACATCTGCGCAGGCAAGCGGCTGACTGCGTCGCATTGATCCCGTGGTCGCGGTGCGTGGGCGACCGCTGCTCATGCTCGGCGGCTGTGGTGCGCTGCCAAGCGAGCGCTGTGACCGCGGCGCCCAACGCAGCCGCGTGGTCGGCTGTCGACGTGCACCGCCGACCGCTACCCGCGTTGCCGAAGCCGCTCCTGGCGCTTCTACGTTTCGGAAACGAGAAATGGTCGCGCCCGGGCGAATCCGGACGCGACCATTGTCGTCTGCGGTCAGCTCAGCGCACAGCTTTCTTGGCGCCGTTGAGGAACTGCGAGATGAGTACCTTCAGACCCGCCTCCAGCGCTTTGGCCGGAACGGGCAGCGATGGGTCGGATTCCATGGTGTAGGAGACCCGGGTGCTGTTGTTGTCGGCGTCGGCGAAGGTGACGATGCCGACGTGCCGCTTGACCGGCGCACCCTTGACGATCTTGTACTCCATCCGCTCACCCGGCACCAGTTTGGTGATCTCCTCGGTGGGGCCGACCGGTCCGACGCCGATCTGATGTTGCGCGCCGACGCCCTCGCGTTCGGTGGTGCCCGGCTTGACCAACTTGATATTGACGGGCAGGTAGGGGCTCATGCTCTCGCGGTCGGCGAACAGCCGGTACACGACCTCCCGCGGTGCGGCGATGACGGTATCGACGGTGGTGCTGGCCATGACGTCTCCTCTTCGGATATCTGTGACCCGGAGAATACGGGTACAAGGGTGCGGTGCGAAAGGCGCACCCTGCATAAGTGCGGGCGGGTGGTGTCAGTTCCGGTTCGGCAACTGTGCGATCACCTCGGCGACCTCTTCCTCTGGCGGGCGGCCGATTTCGACAACGATGCCATTTTCGTCGGGTTCCAGTGGCTCCAATGTGTCGACTTGGGATCGGAGCAGCGAGGTGGGCATGAAATGTCCCGCGCGATGGCCGATCCGGTCGCGGATCTGGTCGGTGCTGCCGGTGAGGTGGACGAAGATGACGCCCTCGCGGCGCAACACATCGCGGTAGCTGCGTTTGAGTGCCGAACAGGTGACGATGCCAGGTCGCCGGGCCGCCTGACGGGTATCGATCCAGGCGGCGATGCTACGCAGCCACGGCCAGCGGTCCTCGTCGGTGAGCGGGGTGCCCGAGGCCATCTTGGCCACATTGGCTTCGGGATGCTTATCGTCGCCCTCGAGCATGTCCCAGCCGAGTTTCTCCGCGAGCAGACGCGCCACCGTCGACTTGCCCGACCCGGACACGCCCATCACCACGAGCACGGTCGTACTCATACGACCACGCTCAACGCCAGCACCCCGGCCAGACCGCATACCGATATCAGGCATTCCATCACCGTCCACGTTTTGAGGTTTTGCGCCACCGTCAAGCCGAGATACTCCTTCACCATCCAGAATCCCGCATCGTTGACGTGCGAGAGGAACAGCGAGCCGGATCCGATCGCCAGCACCATCAGCGAGACATGGGTGTTGGACAGGTCGGCGGCCACCGGCGCGAGAATTCCGGACGCGGTGACCGTGGCGACGGTAGCCGATCCGGTCGCGACGCGGATCAATACCGCGACCAGCCAGGCCAGGAACAACACGGGAAGGCTGCTGTCCTGGATGGCGTCGGCGATCAGGCCTGCGATGCCGGTGTCGACCAGCACCTGTTTGAATCCGCCACCGGCGCCGACGATCAGCAGGATGCCCGCGATCGGCGGCAACGAGCTGTTCATGGTCTCGGCGATGGCGTCGCGGCTCATCCTTGCGGTGTAGCCGAGCAGCACGATCCCGGCCAGCAAGCCGATGCCGAGCGCGACGACAGGGGTGCCGAGGAAGTCGAGGGTGGACTTCAGGGCGGAGGTCGAGTCGGGCGCGATGACATCGGCGAGGGTCTTACCGAGCATGAGGACAACCGGCAGCAGAATCGTGCCGATGGCGACCAGGAACGGCGGTTTCGGCTTCTTGTCGGCGGATTCGTCGTCCTCGTCGTTCTCGCTGAACAGCTCCGGTACCGGGACGTCGACCCAGCGGGCGGCCAGTATGCCGAACAGCGGGCCCGCGATGATGATACTCGGGATCGCGACAAGCACGCCGAAGGCGAGGGTGAGGCCCAGATTGGCGTCGAGGGCGTCGACGGCCACCAGCGGGCCGGGATGAGGCGGCACCAGACCGTGCATCGCCGACAGGCCCGCCAGCGTGGGGATGGCGATGCGCATCAGCGGAAGCCCGGAGTGGCGGGCCACGATGATGATCACCGGCATCAGCAGTACGACGCCGATCTCGAAGAACATCGGCAGGCCGATCACCGCGCCGACCAGGCCCATCGTCCACGGCATCAGTTTCGGGCCGGACAGATTGAGTAGCGTGTCGACCACCCGGGTGGCGCCGCCGGAGTCTGCCAGCAGTTTGCCGAACATCGCGCCGAAGCCGATCAGGATGCCGACGCTGCCCATGGTGGCGCCGAAACCGACGACGAAACTGGCGACCGTATCGGATGCGCCGGAACCGGCCCCGATGCCGACGCCGATGGCGCCGACGGTCAGTGCGATGAATGGGTGAATCTTCAGCCAGGTGATCGCGGCGACGATGACGACGATTCCCGCGACCGCGGCGATAACCAGGTGCGCGGTGTTCACGCCGGTACCCTACGGTGACGTCGGTGATATACGCGGGACGGACACGCTTTTCGATTGCGGGCAGGTTGCGCGGCGACTCACCGGTAGCGGGAGGCTTGCGTTGGTATCACAGTGACGAATGTGGTAGGTGGCCCGGCGCGCCTCCATCAATGGTTGAGGGTTTGCGGCCATCATCGGCGTCATGAAGATGCTGGCGCTGTTGTCGAAGAACACCGAGACGCTGCCCGGTCGCACCGGAATAGCCCGCGTGGACCGCAACACCCGGCGTCTGCTCAAACGTGTCGGCCCCGGCGACGTCGTGGTGCTCGACGAGATGGATCTGGACCGGCTCACCGCCGACCGGCTCGTCGAGGCCGGTGTTGTCGCGGTGATCAACACCTCGCCGTCGATCTCGGGGCGCTACCCCAACCTCGGCCCGGAAGTGCTGGTGGCCAACGACATCCTGCTGCTGGACACGGTGAGTTCGGATGCGTTCTCCAAGATCAAAGACGGAGCCAAGATCCGCATAGACGAGGGCGTCGTCTATGCCGACAAGCTCACCAAGAAAGAACCTGAGGCCCTCGTCGAGGGCATCGAGCTCACCGAGGCCGCCATCGCCGAGCGGATGATCGAGGCCCGCAACGGGCTCGCCGACCATCTGGAAGCTTTCGCAGGTAACACGATCGAATTCGTTCGCACCGAATCGGCGCTGCTCATCGACGGAATCGGCGTGCCTGATCTGGATCTGGACATGCGTGGACGGCATGTGGTCGTGGTGGGTGACGGGCCAGGGCATGCCGAGGATCTGAAGAAACTCAAGCCGTTCATCAAGGAGTACGCACCGATCATGGTCGGCGTCGGGCGCGGCGCCGACACCCTGACCAGGGGCGGATACCGCCCGGACCTGATCGTCGGCGACCCGGACGAGATCACCACCGCGACATTGAAATCCGGTGCAGAAGTGATCCTGCCTGCCGATACCGACGGGCACGCCAAAGGTTTGGAACGCATCCAGGATCTCGGGATCGGGGCGACGACGTTTCCGTCGTCCGGTGCGCCAACGGATCTGGCGTTGCTGCTGGCCCACCACCATGGTGCCGCGCTGATCGTCACCGCTGGTGCGGCCGCCTCTCTCGACGAATTCTTCGACCGCGGCCGCCGCGACAGTAATCCGGCGACGTTCCTCACTCGGCTCAAGGTCGGTTCGACGCTGATGGATGCCACCGCGGTGTCCACGCTCTACCGCAACCGGGTGTCCGGTACCGCGATCGCGTTGGTGGTGCTGGCCGCGCTCATCGCGGTGATCGTGGTGGTGCTCGCGTCGAGTTCCGGCAGTGAGGTGCTGGATTGGGGCGTCGATACCTGGAACCGCTTCGCGCTGTGGGTGCAGGGCCTATGGGGTGGGGGAGGGGAGTGATCTCGTTTCGCCAGCACGCGATTTCGATCGCGGCGATTTTTCTCGCGCTCGCCCTCGGCGTGGTGCTCGGTTCCCAGACTCTCGCCTCGGATCTGCTGTCCGGTCTGCGTAGCGACAAGGACGATCTGCGCAGCCAAGTAGACACCCTCACCGAGCAGAATCAACGGTTGACCGGCCAGATGAACGGCGCCGACGCCTTCATCGCCGGATCCGCACAGCGAATCCTCGGCGGCACCCTCGCCGACCGTAGCGTCCTCGTGTTCACCACCCCCGACGCCGATCCCGCCGACGTCGACGGCGCCGTGGCCGCCCTGCAGACCGCCGGCGCCGCGATCACCGGCCGGATCGCGTTCACCGACGCATTCGTCGACGCCACCGAGGGCGACCGGATGCGTTCCACACTCACCAACATCATCCCGGCGGGCGCCGAACTGCGAACCGGCGCCGTCGACCAGGGCAGCCTGGCCGGTGATCTGCTCGGCCTGGTGCTACTGGTCGATCCGGCCACCGGGCAGCCGCGAAGCACCCCGCAGGAACTCGGCCTGGCCCTCGAAACGCTGCGCGGCGGAGGTTTCCTCGCCTACGGCGATACGCCTGTGCAGCCGGCCCAGCTGGCCGTCGTCGTCACCGGTGACGGTGCCGAGGCCGATGAGAACAGCCGCGGTGCGAACACCGCCCGCTTCGCCGGAGCCCTGCGGGCCCGTGGGGCGGGGGTCGTGCTCGCAGGGCGAGCCGGCGCCGCCGAAGGTTCCGGCCCACTCGCCGTGGTCCGCAGCGAAGCCCCCCTCGCAGCCTCCGTCACCACCGTCGACAACCTCGACCGCGAACTGGGCCGCATCACCACCGCCCTGGCCCTGTCGGAGCAGCTCGAAGGCCGCACCGGCCGCTACGGCACCGGCCCAACCGCCACCTCCCTAACTCTCGCCGCCATGCCGGGCTGAGTCCCACCCGGTCATGGCTTCGACGAGGGGACATGAGGCAGGCCCTTCCGGCGTGTCGCCTGCGTCATGTTCCCCTCGTGCCCGGGTCGCGCGGACGAGGCGGGCTAGTTGTCACGTGCTCCGGGGATTGAGATAGGGCAGTGGTGGCGACGTGCCGAATCCGGTGTGATGCGACCGGCCGCAACCAGTGTGGCGAACGCGGCCCGTTTGCGGGCGCAGTCGTGCTCGGGGTGGTGTCGCGTGGCTTGGTGGGCGTCGTCGAGTGTCAGTGGTTCAAAGAGCAGCCAGAGCAGCGGCCAGACCGAGTGCGTTGAGGTGGCTTGGCTCGGGAGTGGCCGAGTCGGCGTGCGCGACTCGAAGAACCCGTCCTGACCGGCGTTGGTCTTCGCGCCGAACCAGTGGGATGCGTTCGCAGTCGCGCTGCGGGCCGGTGGCTTCACCCGCAACGCGATCGCGCGGTTCTGGTCGAGCAGAATCCATTGATCCCGCTCTTCCTGTTGATCGCCCCCGGCTGGTTCCCGATCGGCATCTTCCTTGCCGGACTGGCGTTCGTCGCGGCAAGAACCTACGCCCGCTGCGAACCCCTCGTCGACAGCTCAACGGTGCGGATCCGCGCCTACCCCGATTTCGCTGCCGCGGTGTGTGGAGTGCGGCAATAATGAGATTGTCGCACCAGCAGCGATTTCGACATCGCGCCCAGCCTGGATGTCTGCTGGGGAGGGGAGTCGCTTCAACTCCCACGTTTCGACTGGTAGTCAGTACGCTGGCTTGGTGGAATCAATCCTGCGCTTCCGCTCGCAGACGTTTATCAATTTCAGAGACTTCGAGTTCGAAAGTTCGAGTACACACGGATTCAGATGGGTTGATCTCAAGGAGTTCGAGCTCCTGGATGCTGCAGCGAGTCCGCCGGACATACTGAAATCTTTGATCGGGGAAGATGCGTTCCGTGATGATTATTCCGGTGGCGGGATCGATCCAGTTGGGGACCGCCATGGCCCGTATTGGCTGAGCATGGTTCGACCTTCATCGTACGAGCCGGTGGATGTCCAGGGTGCAATTGAGGTATTGAGTAAGTGGTATCTCCAATACGGGAATGTTCCGTCCGCCCTTCGGGAGGATCTCGAGCGAATAGTTGATGGTCCGATCAGGTCGTCCGACTCCTGCTTTCTGCTGAGAGAGCTCGGCGATTCCGCGGTTCATGACTACGGCCGCATCCAGATCGACTTTCATGAGGTTGTGGCAATGCGAGCTGGTCTCAGATCGGTTCGTCTAATCGTCGCCGCCGATGATTGATGGAGTATCGGACTTCCGCTCGGTAACGGGCAATAGTGGCCGATTGCCAATTGATCAGCCGCTCGAATGTCCGTCCCCAGATTTCCGGCTTTCGCCTCCATGGCTCCGCCGAGGCGGCGACCACCGAGGTGCGGGCGTGATGTTGTCCACCGGGCCTGCGCCCACCAGCAGGGATGCTCGCGGCCCGCTGCGGCCGTGGGTGTTGTTGGCCGCGCCGGCCTGTCGGCGTATCGGCAGCATTCGGGCAATGCCGGTGGGTGGTGGTGCGTGAGCTGGGTCGCAGGCGGTTCGACGGTGGATGACCACCCCGTGGCGATCGGGTGGCAAACCGGGCGTGGCGTGCGGATGGGCGGGGGTTTCGTGTTACCGTGAAGACCCGTGGGTCAAACACGGATTCAGTCGCGAACTGCCACCAAACACATCTTCGTCAGTGGTGGTGTCGCCTCCTCACTCGGTAAGGGTCTTACCGCCTCCAGCCTCGGTCAATTGCTGACTGCGCGGGGACTTCGGGTCACGATGCAGAAGCTCGACCCGTACTTGAACGTCGATCCGGGCACCATGAATCCGTTCCAGCACGGAGAGGTGTTCGTGACCGAGGACGGTGCCGAAACCGACCTCGACGTCGGCCACTACGAGCGCTTCCTGGACCGGGACCTGTCCCGGGATGCGAATGTGACGACCGGGCAGGTCTACTCGTCGGTCATCGCCAAGGAGCGTCGCGGTGAGTACCTCGGTGACACGGTGCAGGTCATCCCGCACATCACCGACGAGATCAAGGCCCGCGTCCTGGCCATGCGCGGCCCGGACCTAGAGGGCCATGAGCCTGATGTGGTGATCACCGAGATCGGTGGCACTGTCGGCGATATCGAATCGCAGCCCTTCCTCGAGGCCGCGCGCCAGATCCGGCACGACGTCGGCCGCGACAACGTCTTCTTCCTGCACGTCTCGCTGGTGCCGTACCTGGCGCCGTCGGGCGAGCTCAAGACCAAGCCGACCCAGCATTCGGTGGCGGCGCTGCGCAATATCGGTATCCAGCCCGACGCGCTGATCCTGCGCTGCGACCGTGAGGTGCCGCAATCGCTGAAGAGCAAGATCGCGCTCATGTGCGACGTCGAGGTCGACGCCTGCATCTCCACCCCGGACGCCCCGTCGATCTACGACATCCCCAAGGTCCTGCACCGCGAGGGCCTGGATGCCTACGTGGTGCGCAAGCTGGGGCTGCCGTTCCGTGACGTGGACTGGACGGTGTGGGGCGATCTGCTCGACCGCGTGCATTCCCCCCGCGAGACCGTCGAGGTCGCGCTGGTCGGCAAGTACGTCGACCTGCCCGACGCCTACCTGTCGGTCACCGAGGCGCTGCGCGCGGGCGGGTTCGCGTCCAGGGCGAAGGTGCAGATCCGCTGGGTGCAGTCCGATGACTGCGAGACCCCGGCCGGCGCCCAGGCCGCGCTGCGCGATGTGGACGCGGTGCTGATCCCCGGTGGGTTCGGTATCCGCGGCATCGAGGGCAAGGTCGGCGCCATCCATTACGCCCGCACCAGGGGCCTGCCGCTGCTCGGGATCTGCCTCGGCCTGCAGTGCATGGTGATCGAAGCGGCCCGCTCGGTGGGCCTCACCGACGCCAACTCGGCCGAGTTCGAGCCCGACACCACCCACCCGGTGATCTCCACGATGGCCGACCAGGAGCAGGCGGTGGCCGGTGAAGCCGATCTCGGCGGCACCATGCGCCTGGGCGCCTACCCGGCGGTGCTGACCAAGGGTTCGGTGGTGGCACACGCTTACGGCGCCACCGAGGTGTCGGAGCGGCATCGTCATCGCTTCGAGGTGAACAACGCCTACCGCGACAAGATCGCCAAGAGTGGGCTGGCCTTCAGCGGCACCTCGCCCGACGGGCATCTGGTCGAATTCGTCGAGCTGCCCGCCGACAAGCATCCGTTCTTCGTCGCCACCCAGGCGCATCCGGAGCTCAAGTCCCGCCCGACGCGTCCGCACCCGTTGTTCGCGGCGCTGATCGCGGCGGCGTTGAAATACAAGGCGGCCGAACGGCTTCCGGTCGACATCCCCGGCGAGGAGCTGGCAAACGCGGGTGATCAGGCCTCGTAGATGAGCGACAATCCCACCATGCCGGGCAGTCACGACTTCGAGACCGTGTCCAGCCGGACGGTGTACTCGGGTGCCATCCTCGCGCTGCGGCTGGACGAGGTGGCGATGCCCGGTGGGCGGATCGCCGAACGTGAGGTGGTCGAGCACCATGGTGCCGTCGCCGTCGCCGCCCTGGACGACGACGACAACATCGTGCTGATTCGCCAGTACCGCCACCCACTGGGCACCCGCCTGCTGGAACTGCCTGCCGGACTGCTCGATATCGACGGCGAGGATCCGCTGGACGCGGCCAAACGTGAGCTGGCCGAGGAAACCGGACTGGCGGCGACGGAGTGGTCGGTGCTGGTGGATGTCGCGTTGTCGCCGGGTTTCACCGACGAGGCGCTGCGGGTCTACCTGGCGCGCGGGCTGCACGACACCGACCGGCCCGAGCCCGAGCACGAGGAAGCCGATCTGGAGCTGGTGCGAATGCCGCTGGCCGAGGCGGTGCGGGCCGCGCTCGCAGGCGAGATCGTCAACGCCACCGCCGTCGCCGGTGTCCTCGCGGTATCGGCGGCACGGGCCGAGGGGTTGACGCCGCGCGCGGCCGACGCGCCCTGGGCCGGGCAGCCGAGGGCACTGTTGCGCAGGCAAGCGCGCCGGGCGCGGGACTGACGGGCCGCGACGGTGCGGGAGGTGGACGCCTACCTCGACCATCTGGCAGTCGAGCGGGGCGCCGCACGCAACACCCTCACCGCCTACCGGCGTGACCTCGGCCGGTATCGCGACTTCCTGGCCGGGCGCGGCATCGGCGAACTCGACGCCGTCGCGGAAGGCGACGTCGCCGAGTTCACCATGGCGCTGCGCTCGGGCGGGGCCGGGCATCCGCCGCTGGCTGCCGGTTCGGTGGCGCGAGCGCTGATCGCGGTACGCGGTCTGCACCGGTTCGCGACCGCGGAGGGCATGACGAGCACCGATGTCGCGCATGCGGTGAAACCGCCGGCACCAGGACGTCGACTGCCGAAGGCGCTGCCCTTCGACGACGTGCTGAAGCTGCTGGAGGCCGCGGGCGGTGACTGCGGCACCAGCGGTGACGGCGTGGCACGCAGCCTGCGTGACCGGGCCCTGCTGGAGCTGCTGTATTCGACCGGCGCGCGGATCTCGGAAATGGTCGGACTAGATGTCGACGATCTCGATATGACCGACCGTGCGGTGGTGCTGCGCGGTAAGGGTGGTAAACAGCGGATCGTGCCGATCGGTCGTCCGGCGTTGGCGGCGGTGGACGCCTATCTGGTGCGTGGCCGTCCGGTGCTGGCGGTCCGTGGACGCGGCAACGCCGGCGCGCTGTTCCTGAACGCGCGCGGCGGGCGCCTGTCGCGGCAGAGCGCCTGGCAGGTGTTGCAGAGTGCGGCCGAACGGGCGGGGATCGGTGCCAGCGTCTCACCTCACACGTTGCGGCATTCGTTCGCGACGCATCTGCTCGACGGCGGCGCCGATGTGCGGGTGGTGCAGGAATTGCTCGGCCACGCCTCGGTCACCACCACGCAGATCTACACGTTGGTGACGGTCTCGACGCTGCGTGAGGTGTGGGCGACGGCCCATCCGCGCGCGAAATAAACCGAGACGGCAACCCGCGGAACAAATGGGACCATGGTCCGGTTGCGTCAGGAGCGGGGTTCGTGTGATGCGGACACCGTGCGTTCCTATTCGCATGCCGACACGAGGTGAGTTGCATGGCAAGGCCTTTCATCGTTCATGAAGCCGATGTCGAAGAGGTGGTGCTGCCTGGCGGTGGATCCTTCCGTTTGCTCGAGGACAGCGTGAACTCCGACGGCCTACTCGGTGCCAACCGTCTGGTCTTGGCTGCCGGTGCGGACGGAACCAGGCCGCATCACCACAAGCTGTCCACGGAAATCTTCTATGTCCTCGACGGCACGATGGAGTTCCTCGTCGACGGCGCACACAGCTCGGTCGGCAAGGGCGGTCTGGTGGTCGTGCCGCCCGGAACGGTGCACGCCTTCGGTGCGTCCTCCAGAGCGTCCGCGGAGTTCTTCGCGGTCCTGACTCCCGGCATCGCCCGCTTCGACTACTTCCGTCAGCTCGGCCGGATCGCGCGCGGTGAGGCCGATTGGGACAGCATGGACGGCCTACATGAGCGGTTCGATGTGCACTTCGATGGTGCTCCGGAATGGCGTTGACCCCGAACGGGTAGCGTTTTGTTATCCGTGACGCGGCGTGGCGTTGCGAACACGCCGGTCGGACTCGCGGCACTCGAGTACGAACAAGCGGTAGCGTCTACCGAGAGCTGGACCATCCGAAAGTGAGGTCGTGCACTGATCGGCCTCGCTACGCTCGGCGGGGAACGAGCAGGAACGTCAAAGGAGCAGCGGATCGTGACGACAGCCGGAGCGGCAGAGCCGCCGATGGGTGCTGGGACGGAGCCGCTTACGGACGCGGGCACGGGACTCGACGCCGACACCGGCACCCCCTCGGTGTGGGGCAACGCCGCGGAGGCGGCGTCCGTCCCCGACGATGTCGAGCTCGGACCCACCGGGCGTCCGTTGCGACTGGTTCCCGAACCACCCGAGGCAGCGCCCAATGGCGATGCCCTGATCATCGCCATGTGCAACCAGAAGGGCGGCGTCGGAAAGACCACCTCCACCATCAACCTCGGCGCCGCACTGGCCGAATACGGCCGCAAGGTGCTGCTGGTCGATCTCGACCCACAGGGCGCGCTCTCGGCGGGACTCGGTGTGGCACACCACGACCTCGAGCTCACCGTGCACAACCTGCTGGTCGGTTCCAAGGTCGCCATCGACGACGTCCTGATGGAAACCAGGGTCGAGAACATGGACCTGCTGCCCAGCAATATCGATCTGTCGGCGGCGGAGATCCAGCTGGTCAACGAGGTCGGCCGGGAACATACCCTCGGGCGGACACTGGAATCGGTGCGCTCGCGCTACGACTACATCCTCATCGACTGCCAGCCCTCGCTCGGGCTGCTCACGGTGAACGCGCTGGCCTGCTCGGACGGCGTGATCATCCCGATGGAATGTGAATACTTCTCGCTGCGCGGGCTCGCCCTGCTCAACGACACCGTGGAGAAGGTGCGCGACAGACTCAATCCGCGGCTGAGCCTCTACGGCATCGTCGTCACCATGTTCGACGCGCGGCTACTGCATTCGCGTCAGGTCATGTCGCGAGTGGTCGAGGTGTTCGGTGATCTGGTGTACGACACCGCGATCTCGCGTACCGTCCGGTTCCCCGATGCCAGTGTCGCGGGCGAGCCGATCACCACGTGGGCACCGAAATCCGGTGGTGCCGAGGCGTATCGGGCGATGGCCAAGGAAGTCATCCACCGGTCCGGCCGGTGACCGGAGCGTCCGAGCCAGCACTGTCGACCAGCACCGATACGCCCGGCTCCACCGATTCGAGCACGGGCACCGAACCCGAACGCGCGTCCGGATTCCATTTGCGGCTGAGCAATTTCGAGGGTCCGTTCGATCTGCTGCTGACCCTGATCAGTCAGCGCCGCCTCGACGTCACCGAGGTGGCGCTGCACAAGGTCACCGACGAGTTCATCGCCTACACCAAGGCGCTGACCGCGGATCTGGCCCAGCAGTCGGCGCTGCGCGCGGACAAGATCCTGGATCAGACCACTGAATTCCTGGTGGTGGCCGCGACCCTGCTCGACCTGAAGGCGGCGCGGCTGCTGCCCTCGGGCGAGATGACCGACGCCGAAGACCTGGAACTGCTGGACGCGCGCGATCTGCTGTTCGCCCGGCTGCTGCAGTACCGGGCGTTCAAGCA
Source organism: Nocardia sp. NPDC059180 (assembly GCF_042754945.1). NCBI lineage: Bacteria > Bacillati > Actinomycetota > Actinomycetes > Mycobacteriales > Nocardiaceae > Nocardia > Nocardia sp. NPDC059180. Next base: position 314,587 of record NZ_JBHZBU010000008.1, on the reverse strand, counting down.
GGTCGCCGAACTGCTCGGTGAGCTGGAGGCGGCGGCGCTGCGCCGGTATCCCCGGGCCGTCGGACTCGAAGACCGCTTCACCGAGCTGCTGCCCGAAGTGACGCTCGGAGTGGACGCCGCCGGATTCGCCGAGATCGCGGCCGCGGCGTTCCGGCCGCGGCCGGTGCCGACGGTCGGCCTCGACCACCTGCACGCGCACGCCGTCTCGGTCGCCGAACAGGCCGCGATCGTGCTGGAGCGGCTCAAAGAGCGTGGTCCGGGCGGGTGGACCACCTTTGCCGAGTTGGTCGCCGACTGCGGCGCCCCGATCGAGATCGTGGCCCGGTTCCTCGCCTTGCTCGAGCTCTATCGCGGCAAGACCATCGAGTTCGATCAGCCCGATCCACTAGGCCCGCTGGCGGTGAGCTGGATCGGCGAACAGCACGACGACGCGCACCCCGCGGACGCGGTGACCATCGAAGAGGACTACGGATGACCGAGGCAGTGGCAGAGTTCACCCCCGAACCGCTCGGCGACGACGAATTCCGCTCGGCGCTCGAGGCGGTATTGCTCATCGTCGACACTCCCGCCCCGGTAGAACAGCTGGCAGCGGCCCTGGACGACACCACCGAGCGGGTGGAGCGCACCCTGCGGGAAATGTCGGCGGAACTGTCCGCGCGGGGCAGCGGGATCGATCTGCGTTTCGCCGGTGACGGGTGGCGCTTCTATACTCGCAGCGAGTACGCACCGTATGTGGAACGGCTGCTGCTCGATGGCGCCCGGTCGAAACTGACCAGGGCCGCCTTGGAAACGCTGGCGGTGGTGGCATACCGCCAGCCGGTGACCCGGACCAGGGTCAGCGCGGTGCGCGGCGTGAACGTCGACGGCGTGATGCGCACCCTGCTGGCCAGAGGGTTGATCGCCGAAGCAGGCGTCGACCCGGAGACCAACGGGACGCTCTACCGCACGACCGAACTGTTCCTGGAACGAGTCGGGCTGGCGTCACTGAGCGATCTGCCTGCACTGGCGCCCCTGCTACCGGGCGTCGACCTGATCGATGAGATCAACGAGAGCCTGGATACGGACCCCCGCTACACCAGGCTGAGGAAACCCGCCGAGGACGACATAAACCTCGGCACCGAGGATTGACAGGACAACGTGAATACTCCCGCTCGCCGAGATGGCACACCGGACCGTAGGAAACGTAACGACCAGCAGCCCAGAAGCGGGCGCCCGGTCGGCACCCGCGACGCGCGCGCGGCCCAGCGGGGCGTTACCCCGCGCGGCGCCTCGACAGGCGGGGCAGGCCAGCGCGGCACCGGCGGATCGGCCGGATCCCAGCGCGGCGGCTCCCCGGCCGCATCGCAGCGCAGTGGCTCGCCGGCCGCATCCCAGCGCGGCGGTCAGGGTGGCGGCGCCGGTGCCCGCAAGCCCGACCGCACCCAACCGCAGGCGCGCAAGAACAAGTCGGCCAAGCCGCAGCGTCAGACGGCGTCATCGCCGCAGCTGAGCAATGCGAAGCCGGCCAAGCGTCAGCACGTCGAGACGACCGAAACCCACACCAAACTGCCGTGGGGCGAAGGTGAGCGCCTGCAGAAGGTGCTGGCCAAGGCCGGTGTCGCCTCCCGGCGTGCCGCCGAGGACATGATCGCGCAGGGCCGCGTCGAGGTCGACGGCCTCATCGTGCGCGAACAGGGCCTGCGCATCGACCCGCAGCACGCGGTGATCCGGGTGGACGGCACTCGGGTGATGGTGCGCGAGGAGCTGGTGCATCTGGCGCTGAACAAGCCCAAGGGCTGGCAGTCGACCATGTCCGACGATCTGGGCCGCCCCTGCGTCGGCGATATCGTCGCCGAACGCATCGCGGCCGGGCAGCGGTTGTTCCATGTCGGTCGCCTCGACGCCGATACCGAAGGCTTGCTGCTGCTCACCAATGACGGTGATCTGGCGCATCGGCTCATGCACCCCTCGTTCGAGGTGTCCAAGACTTACCTGGCGACCGTCAACGGTGAAGTGCACCGTGCGGTCGGCAAGCAGCTGCGCGACGGTGTCGAACTGGAGGACGGTCCCGCCAAGGTCGACCGCTTCCAGGTGCTCGATATCGGCGAGGGACGTTCTCTGGTGAAGATCGTGTTGCACGAGGGGCGCAAGCACATCGTGCGCCGGTTGCTGGACGCGGTCGGCCATCCGGTGACCCGGCTGGTGCGCACCGATATCGGCCCGGTGGCGCTGGGCGATCAACGGCCGGGCACCTTGCGGGTGCTCGGTCGCGATGAAATCGGCAAACTCTACGAGGCGGTGGCGTTGTGAACGGTGTGGAGAGCGCGATCGAGGTGCTCGAGCAGCTCTCGGGTACGTCGTCGCTGGTCGTGGCGATGGACGGGCCGTCGGGGACCGGCAAGTCCAGCGTGTCGCGTCGGCTCGCCGCACGTCTGGGCGCGCGCTACCTCGACACCGGCGCCATGTACCGCGTGGCGACGCTGCGGGTGCTGCGCGAGGGCGTCGACCTGAGCGATCCGGCCGCCATCACGGCCTCGGTGGAGGATCTGCCGCTGACCATCGGCACCGATCCCAGCCATGAGGTGATCCAGCTCGACGGCGCGGACGTGTCCGATGAGATCCGTGGCGCTGCGGTCACCAAGGCCGTCTCGGCCGTGTCCGCGGTTGCCGAGGTGCGTGCGGCGCTGGTGGCGTTGCAGCGGGAGATCGCGGTGTCGGCGGGACGGATCGTGGTCGAGGGGCGCGATATCGGCACCGTCGTGCTGACCGACGCCGACGCCAAGATCTACCTGACCGCGTCCGCTGAGGCGCGGGCCCAGCGGCGCAATCAGCAGAACATCGCCGAGGGCCGGGGTGACGACTATGCCGCGGTACTGGCCGATGTGCAGCGCCGCGACACCCTCGATTCCACCCGCGCGGTGTCCCCGCTGCGTCCCGCCGAGGACGCGGTGCTGGTCGACACCAGCGAACTGACCATGGACGAGGTCATCGACGAGCTGTATCGCGTGGTCGCGCAGCAGGTTTCGGTGCGCACGACGGGAGAGACCAAATGACCGAGGACGTGCTCGCGGGCGACGGCGTCTGGAGTGACGAATCCGAATGGGAGATCACCGATCTCGAGGGTGATCTGGAGGCGGGCGAGCATATCGCGATGCCGACGCTCGCCGTCGTCGGGCGGCCGAATGTCGGCAAGTCGACGTTGGTGAACCGGATCCTCGGCCGCCGTGAGGCCGTCGTGGAGGACGTTCCCGGTGTCACCCGGGACCGCGTCTCCTACGAGGCGAACTGGTCGGGTCGGCGATTCCTGGTGCAGGACACCGGTGGCTGGGAGCCCGACGCCAAGGGGTTGCAGCAGTCGGTGGCGCGTCAGGCCGAACTGGCGATGAACACCGCCGACGCGATCCTGCTGGTCGTCGACGCCACCGTCGGCGCGACCGCGACCGACGAGGCTGCGGTGAAGGTGCTGCGCCGGTCCAAGACGCCGGTCATCCTGGTCGCCAACAAGGTCGACGATCAGCGGGTCGAGGCCGATGCCGCCACCCTGTGGTCGCTGGGTCTCGGCGAGCCGCGCATGGTGTCGGCCGCACACGGCCGCGGCACCGGTGATCTGCTCGACGACATCCTCGAGGCGCTGCCCGAAACCCCGCGTGAAGGCACCGGCGGAACCGGTCCACGCCGCGTCGCGCTGGTCGGCAAGCCGAACGTCGGCAAGTCGAGCCTGCTGAACAAGCTGTCCGGCGACGAGCGTTCGGTGGTGCACGATGTCGCCGGAACCACAGTCGACCCGGTCGACACCCTGGTCGAACTGGGCGACAAGATCTGGAAGTTCGTCGACACAGCCGGCCTGCGCCGCAAGGTGTCGACCGCGAGCGGCACCGAGTTCTACGCCTCGCTACGCACCAAGGCGGCTCTGGAGGCTTCCGAGGTGGCGATCATGCTGATCGATGCCTCGCAGCCGATCACCGAACAGGATCTGCGGGTGATCAGCCTGGTCGCCGATTCCGGGCGTGCGCTGGTACTGGCGTTCAACAAATGGGATCTGGTCGACGAGGACCGTCGCCTGCAGCTGGAGAAGGAAATCGACCGCGAGTTGGTCCGGGTGCCGTGGGCGCAGCGGGTCAACATCTCCGCGCACACCGGCCGGGCCGTGCAGAAGCTGGTGCCCGCCATGGAGACCGCGCTCGAATCCTGGGACAAGCGGATCTCGACGGGCAAGTTGAACAACTGGCTCAAGGAAGTCGTCGCCGCGACCCCGCCGCCGATGCGCGGTGGCAGGCTGCCCCGCGTGATGTTCGCCACCCAGGCGACCACACGGCCGCCGACGTTCGTCCTGTTCACCACCGGATTCCTGGAGGCGGGCTACCGCCGCTTCCTGGAGCGCAAACTTCGCGAGGAGTTCGGTTTCGACGGTTCACCCGTGCGGATCTCGGTGCGGGTGCGCGAGAAGCGTCCGCGTAAGTAGGGAACGACCCAGTGCACCGCACCGATGAACTGCATCTTCGACGGGCTGTCGAGCTCGCCGACAGTGCGGGGCGGGAAGGAAACCATCCCTTCGGTGCGGTGATCGCCACGGGCACCCGGGTCATCGCCGAGGGCCGCAACGGCGTCGTCACGACCGGCAATGTGCTCACCCATGCCGAGACCGCCGCCATCGAGGTGGCGGTGTCGGCGGGCGAGGCCGCCGCGCTGATCGGGGCAACCATCTACGCCAGTGGTGAGCCGTGCCCTATGTGTGCGGGGGCGATCGTGTGGGCCGGGATCACCCGAGTGGTTTTCGCCGCCGCCGAACCCGATTTCGCGCCCATCATCGGCCGCAGGCCGCGCTTCGGCGAACTGCGCTGCGTGGACGTCGTCCGGGCCGCCGACTCCTCGATCGCGGTCGACGGCCCTGCGCTCGGCGAGGACGGGCTGGCACCATTCCGCGGATACGTCCGCGGGTACGGTGCGGCCTCAGGCGTCGAGATCGCTGACGACCATACCGGCGATCTTGTCCAGGGTCGGCTGATCGTCGCTGGTGACGACGACCTCGGTGCCGAAGGTGGCGCCGAGGGTCATGATCATCAGTGACGAGCCCGCGTCGACGGGCTCACCGCCGGGCAGTGCCAGGGTGACCGGCACACCGGCGGCTCCGACCGCCTCGGCGATGAGTGCGGCGGGGCGGGCGTGCAGCCCGATCGAGGAACCGACGGTGACGGTGATGCTCGGCATTTCTACTCCCTGTTTCGTTGGATACCAGATGCTGTGAGAGATGAGATCGGTCAGGTGATGCTGGACTCGCCTGCCCCGGAGGGCTTGCGTGGTGACGCTTCGCTACCCCCTCCAGCCCTCGACCGGGTCAGGCGGCGACCAGTGCGGCGTCGGTGCGGGCGCGCGGCCTGCCGAAGGATTTGGCGGCGGTGACGCAGACGGCGGCGGTGACGGTGCCAGCGGCGATCGCGATGAGATACCAGGCGATCTGGCCGACCGCGAAGAAGACGAAGATGCCGCCGTGCGGGGCGCTGAGCGTCACGCCGGTCGCCATCACGAGCGCGCCGGTGACAGCACCACCGGCCATCATCGACGGGATCACCCGCAGCGGGTCGGCGGCGGCGAACGGGATGGCGCCCTCGGAGATGAACGAGGCGCCCAGTAACCATGCCGCCTTACCGTTTTCGCGTTCGGCAGTGGTGAACAGGCCCGGCCGCAGGACCGTCGACGCCAATGCCATGGCCAGCGGCGGCACCATCCCCGCGGCCATCACCGCGGCCATGATCTTCAGGGTCGCTGGATCGTCGACCGACAGGCCGGCCGCGGCGAATGAATAGGCGGCCTTGTTGACCGGGCCACCCAGGTCGAAGCACATCATCAGGCCGAGAATGATGCCGAGCGCCACCGCTGAGGTGCCCGAGAGCCCGTTGAGCCAATCGGTGAGGCTTTCGGTCACCACCGCCAGCGGTTTGCCGAGCACCGTCAGCATGAGCACCCCGACGATGAGCGAGGCGAACAGCGGGATCATCACCACCGGCATCAGCCCACGCGCCCACTGCGGCACCGGAATCCGGCTCACCCACAGTGCCGCGAACCCGGCAATCAGACCACCGACGAGACCGCCGAGGAACCCGGCGCCGACGAACACGGCCACCGCGCCCGCGGTGAAACCCGGTGCCAGACCGGGCCGGTCGGCGATGGCGAAGGCGATATAGCCGGCCAGCGCGGGAACCAGGAAGCTGAACGCGAGCGAACCCAGCTGATAGAGCACTGCGCCCAGATAAGTGGCAAGGCCGCCCGGAGGCAGCGACGTCAGCGAATTGTCGAGCACGATCGATCCGGCGTTGTCGGCGATCTCGTAGCCGCCGACCAGGAAACCGAGTGCGATCAGCAGCCCGCCCGCGGCGACGAACGGGATCATGTAACTGACACCGGTGAGCAGGATCTGGCGCAGCCGGGTGCCCCAGCCGAGCGTGGCGGTCGCCGGTTCTTCGGGCGCCGTGGTGGGTTCGGGTGCGGCTGCGGGATCGCGCGCTACGCGGAGCGCGTCGGCGATCATCACGTCCGGCTCGTTGATCGCCCGCTTCACTCCGGATTCGATGACAGGCTTACCCGTGAACCGTTCCCGGCCCTTCACCCCGACATCGGTGGCGAGGATGACGGCATCCGCGGCGGCGATGGCGGCGGCCGACAGCGCGGTGGTGCCGCTCGAGCCCTGAGTTTCCACCAGGACCCGAACGCCGGCTCGTTCACCTGCGGCGACGAGTGCGTCGGCGGCCATGTAGGTGTGGGCGATACCGGTGGGGCAAGCGGTGACGGCGACGATGGAGCGGGCGGGTGTGTGTTGCGGCGTTGTCGGCTGGACGACCGGAATTGATTTGGCGGCACCGGAGTTCGTGGTGTCCGCCGTCGCGGTCGCAGTGCCCGCTGCGATAGCACCCGCGGCGGATGTGCCGACGACGTCGCCGTCGGCAGGTTGGACCGGCTCGGAATCTTCTGCCGATGCCGATGCCGATGCCGACGCCGACGCCGACGCCGACGGTGCGGGTGCTATCGCAGCGGGCACTGCGACGGCCGAGGTGGCCGCTGAAGGTGCGGCGGCCCGAGCAGCTCCCGAGGGTGCCGCGGATGGCGGGGGTGCCGGTGCGAGGACCGAATCAACCAGCGCGACGACCGCATCCGGTGATTCCGCCTCGCGGAGACTGCCGACGAACTCCGGCTTCACCAGCGCCCGCGCCAGACTCGACAGCAGCTTCATGTGCTCGGCGCCCGCTCCCTCCGGCGCCGCGATGAGGAAGACGAGATCGGCGGGGCCATCCGGGGCGCCGAAGTCGACCGCGGGCGCCAGGCGCGCGAAGCCGAGAGAGGCTTCGGTGATGGTGGCGGCCCGGCAGTGCGGGATGGCGAGACCGCCGGGTAGGCCGGTCGCCGACTGCTCCTCCCTGGCCAAGGCCGCCGCAGTGAGCGCCGAGGCATCCTCGGCGCGTTCGGCGTCGGTGAGCCGTTGCGCGAGGGCGGCGATCACGGCGTCCTTCGACGTGCCGAGATCGGCGTCGAGACTGATCGTGTCGGGGGTGATGATCGAATCGGCCATCGCGATGCGTCCTTCAGGAATGGGGGAGGAGGTCGATCGCCGTGACGGATACGGCGTCGGGGTCGGTGTGGTGGGGGCCGGGCAGGCCGGTGCCGGGCAGGGCGGTGGCGGCGCTGCCGTAGGCGACCGCGTGGCGCAACCTGTCGGCGGGTTCGGCGCCGGCCAGATCGGCGAGCAGGTAGCCCGCCAGCGCGGAATCGCCCGCCCCAACAGTGCTGCGTGGGCGGATGGTGGGTGCGCCCGCATGCCAGGCGCCGTCCGGGGTGACGAGTACTGCGCCCGCTGCGCCGAGTGTTGCCAGGACCGCACCGAAGCCGCGGTCGACGAGCCCGGCGGCGGCGCGTGCGGCGGCGAGGGGATCTTCCAGCGTGGCAGCGGCGGAACCGGTCAGTTGAGCGAGTTCGTCGGTATTGGGTTTGATCAATTGCGGTGCTGCTGAGGAGGTTCCGTGGGCGAGCGCCAGCAGTGGAGCTTCGGAGGTGTCCACCGCGACCCGCGTCCCAGACAGCTGCCGGATCAGCTCGACATACCAGTCCGTGGGCACTGCCGGTGGCAGCGATCCCGACAACACCACCCACTCGGCCTCGGCGGCGAGCTCGCCGAGCACGGCCGCGAGCGCATCCAGCGCGGCCGCGGTGAGCGGATGCCCGGGCTCGTTGATCTTGGTCGTGGTGCCGTCGGATTCGGCGACGGTGAGGTTGATTCGAGCCGAACCCGCGGTCGGCACGGTTCGATGTTCGATGCCGGCGTCGGTGAGTGCCCGCAGCAGCGGATCATCGACATTGCCCGGCAGAACTGCGACGGTCCGAACGCCTGCGGCAGCGACCACCCGAGAGACGTTGACGCCCTTGCCGCCGGGATGAGTGGCGACGCTGCGCGCCCGGTGCACGGCACCACGCACCAGCGGTTCGGTCAGGGTGACAGTCCGGTCGATGCTGGGATTCGCGGTCAGCGTGACGATCATGCCGCCACCACCTCGATGCCGCTGTTGCTCAGCTCATTTCGCACCGACGCGGGAATATCGGCGTCGGTCACCAAGACGTCGATCTCGTCGATTCCGGCGAACCGAACGAAATCCTCCCGGCCGACCTTGGACGAATCGGCGACCACCACCACGCGATGCGCGCTGGCGACCATCGCCCGCTTCACCGCCGCCTCGTCCACGTCCGGAGTGGACAGCCCGTGGGCGGGTGTCAGGGCATTGGTGCCGATGAACGCGGTATCGACGCGCAGTCCGGCGAGGACGCGCAACGTGTCGGCACCGACGGCGGCCTGGGTGACCCCACGCACCCGGCCGCCGAGTAGATGCAGCTGCACGCCCGCGTGGCCGCTGAGCCGGGTCGCCACCGGCAGCGAATTCGTGACACCCACCAATTCGCGGTCCGCGGGCAGCAGGGCGGCGACGCGCGCGGTGGTGGTACCCGCATCGAAGAGCACGCTGCCACCGGTCGGTGGCAGGAAGTCCACCGCGGCCTTGGCGATGCGCTCTTTCTCGGCGGTGCGCGAGGTTTCGCGTTCGGAGGTGCCCAGTTCGATCGCGGTGAGTGCGGCGGCCGGGACGGCGCCGCCGTGGACCCGGCGCACCAGGCCCATCCGGTCCAGCACCGCGAGATCGCGGCGCACGGTCTCGCTGGTGACGCCGTACTGCTCCGATAGATCGGTCACCGATACGCGACCGCGCTGCCCGACCAGGGTGGCGATGGCCTGCTGCCGCTCCTCTGCGTACATCCCGATCCTCCTGCAAATGTTGGTTTATGTTGTTTTACGTCTGGGTGTGTTGCTTTGTCAATGGTTTGGAGTAGTCTGGATCACATCCACTCAGGCGTTGATATGAACGACACAGTTCGACTTCGGTGCGAAGGAGACCGCAAATGACCCGATCGCAGCAGGTAAAAGCCGTTGAATCGGTTTTGCGCGGAACTCCGGCCGTGCCGGGAGTGGCCGCTGCACCCGCGATTCGGCCCAACCCGCGAGGCCAGATCGATGCCCGATCGGGCGTCGTTGCCGAGTCCGATCGGGCATCCGAACTCTCCGCGCTGCGGGACGCCGCGGAGATCGTCGCGGGCAGGCTGCGCGCACGCGCCGAAGCGTCGACGGGTGCCGCGGCCGAGGTGCTGGCGGCCAACGCCGCGATGGCCGCCGACCGCGGCTGGGTCGGCGCCGCCGAGAAGCTGATCGCTGCGGGCGCCGCGGCACCTGCGGCCGCTACCGCCGCCACCGAGCAGTTTGCCGAGATGTTCAGCAAGCTCGGCGGTCTGATGGCCGAACGGGTGACAGATCTGCGCGATGTGTGCGACCGCGTGGTGGCCGAGCTGCTCGGGCTGCCCGAACCGGGTGTGCCCACCCCGGAGCGTCCCTCCATCCTGATTGCTCGCGATCTGGCGCCGGCCGACACCGCAGGCCTGGACCCCACACGCATCCTCGGGCTGGCGACCACGCTCGGTGGTGCCACCAGCCACACCGCGATCATCGCCCGTCAGCTCGGAATCCCGTGCGTCGTCGCGGTGTCGGGCCTCGATGATGTGCCTGCGGGTGCCGATCTCCTGGTGGATGGAGCATCGGGCACGGTTACCGTCGATCCGGATCCCGTCGTGGCCGAAGCCGCCGTCGCAGACTCCCGCGCGACCGCGGCCAGGAACGCGAGCTGGATCGGCCCCGGCGCCACCAGCGACGGTCATCGTGTCGGCATCCTCGCCAATGTTCAGGACGGCGCCGGCGCACGGGCTGCCGCCGCGACGCCCGCCGAGGGCATCGGGCTGTTCCGGACCGAACTGTGTTTCCTCGACCGCGATACCGAACCGTCGGCGCAGGAACAGGCCCGCATCTACCGGGAAGTGCTCGACGCCTATCCCGCCGCGAAAGTGGTGGTCCGGACCTTGGACGCGGGTTCGGACAAGCCGTTGCGGTTCGCCGACCATCCCGACGAAGCCAATCCCGCTCTCGGCGTGCGCGGTATCCGGATCGCCGCCCGCGACAGCGGCATCCTGGAACGTCAATTGGACGCCATCGCCACAGCGGCCGAGGGCCGGGAAACTCCGCCCATGGTGATGGCGCCGATGATCGCGACGGTCGGCGAAGCACGGTCGTTCGCGACGCAGGTTCGGGCCAGAGGGCTGATTGCCGGGGTGATGATCGAGGTCCCCGCTGCGGCGCTGCTGGCCGAGGCGCTGCTGGCCGAGGTCGATTTCGTATCGATCGGCACCAATGATCTCGCGCAGTACACGATGGCGGCCGACCGGATGTCACCCGATCTGGCCGCGCTCACCGACCCGTGGCAGCCCGCAGTGCTGACCCTGGTGGCCCGCACCGCGGCAGCGGGCAGGCAGGCAGGGAAGCCGGTCGGTGTCTGTGGTGAGGCGGCGGCCGATCCGCTGCTGGCGTGCGTGCTGGCCGGCCTCGGAGTCACCTCGTTGTCGGCGGCATCTCCCGCCGTCGCTGGAGTCGGCGCCCAGCTGTCGGCGGTCAGCCTGGCCGATTGTGAAGCGGCGGCTGCTTCGGTACTCGCCGCCACCGACCCCGACGACGCGCGAGCGCGAGCGCGTCGAATCCTGCGCTGAGTGGCCGGAACACGCCTGTTCGGACTGACGTTGCGCGCCTACATCGATCGAAGATGACGCACATGCCATGCGGGTCTGCCTACGGGCAGCCCTCGAGCGTGGCGTCCTGCAGGACAGCGAGCACGTCGCCGATCTCATGGCGCACCCGGAAGGCGTCGCGTTGCCGGCAGGCGCCGTTGCCGCGGTCGAGCACCCCGGCGACCGCGTCGCTGACGAAGTCCTCGGCCTCCAGCGCCGCGAGCGCCGGTGCGATGCGGTCGAGCAGCTCGACCAGCAATGTGCTGGTGGGGGCGATCCGGCCGTCGACCGGATCGACGCCGTCGCCGTCCAGTCCCGACCGTGCCGCCTTCCAGTACGCGGTCCGCAGCACCTCTGCCGACACCATCGGCGCGGCGCGCCCCCGGTCGAGTTCGGCGCGCGCCGTCATCACGGTCGCCCGGACGAGGGTCGCCAGCAGGGCCGTCTCTCGCACCGTCGCGGGCACGTCACTGACTCGGATCTCGACGGTGGGGAAGGTGATCGAGGGCCGGATGTCCCAATAGACCATCTTCTTGTCCAGGATGCTGCCGCTGGACAACATCATCTCCACCATCGTGTCGTAGGCATCGGCGTCGGCGAAGTACGGCGGCGGACCGGCACTGGGCCAGCGCCGCCACAGCACGCTGCGCCAACTGGCGTAACCGGTTTCGGCGGCTCGGTAGATCGAGGAATTGGCGGTGAGCGCGAGGAAGACCGGCAACGACGGCCGCAGGAAATTGCTGATCTGCACGGCGGTTTCTCGATCGGGGATGCCCACATGGATATGGCAGCCGCACAGCCCCTGCTCATGGGCGAGCATGCCGAAATTGCGGGCGATGCGCTGATACCGCGGGGTATCGGTGACCGGGAATTGCTCCGGCACCGTCGGCGGTATCGCCACCGCGAGCAGCCGGGTGCCGTGCTCATGGGCGCAGCCGGCGACGCTGCTGCGCAATTCACGCAATTCGGTGAGAAGTTCGGCGGTTTCGGTGTGCACGCCGGTGCAGGTTTCCACTTGGCACCGGGTCAATTCGAGCTGCAGATCTATCCCGATATCTTTCGCGGACTCGGCCACCTCGACATTCTTCGCCGCGGGTGCGCCGGTATCCGGATCCACAAGGAGAAATTCCTCTTCAACGCCGACTGTCGATGAGGCCGCGTCCATTCTCGTTAGGCTACTCGTCGCGGGTGGTCCTGACGCCGACATATCTGCGCTCCGGAATGGCAGCGGACATGAACGTGCCCGCCGCCGCCGACCCCTCGCTGGACACCATTCGCGTCGTCGCGCGGCGATGATCGGTCACCGGCGCTACGCGTGATCGACCAGCGAGTCGTGGCCCGCCCGGCGCGCGCAGTGCGCGCAGCAGAACACCTGCTGGGCGGCTTCCACCCCGTGGCCGAGCACCCGGCACCCGCAATGGGCGCAGGCCGGCGCCAATTCGCTCGCGGCGCATTCGAAACTGTCGAACGTCCACGACTGGCCGTTCTTGCTGACGGTGAATGTCTTGTCGTAGTCGTTGCCGCAGGTATCGCAGATCGCCATTACCCCGCACCTCCTGGGCGGTGTTGATCGGTGACGGCGGGTTCGCCGTCACCGAGGCGCTACCCGCCGTCCTGCGGAACAAACACCGGGATATGGGCCGCCGGTTTCGATTGAGCCCGCCGTGACCGGGTATGCGCCGACTGTCCAGCAGGAACCGATCACACGGAGGTGACTATCGTGCCGGAGTCCAACAGCGGTCCCCGCGAGGGCGTCGAAGGCGTCGTCGAAGGCGTCAAGGGGAAGGTCAAGGAGACGGCCGGAACGGTGCTCGGTAACGATGAGCTGCGCGATGAAGGTCGTGCGCAGCAGAACAAGGCCGATTCTCAACGCGAAGCCGCGAAGAAAGAGGCCGAAGCCGAAAAGCAGCGCCGTGAAGCCGATCTCGATGAAGCACGACAGAAGTCGCATCAGAGCGACGAGGCTCGCTGACCCGAGTCGGTGGTAACGCACAGCGGTTGCCGTGGCATTGTGCCCGGCAACCGCTGTCGTGTGCCGACGTCAGTTGAAGCCGGCCAGGCCCGAGGCGAGATCGCTGAGGTCGAGCGCGTCCAGCGCCTGGTCACGGACCTCGGGGCAGTTCTGGATCGTCACCGTGTCGACGATGGAGCGGTCCCGGATGATGACCACGTTGATGCCTTCGTTCTGCGCGGCCCAGTTGTGCACGGTGCCGTTGAAGGTCACCCGGGCCACGGTCGAGCCCTGGTCCTGCCAGGTGCCGATATCAGCACGCATCATGTCGCAGAGCTGGTCGGCGGCCGCGGGGCTCACCTCGTCGACGGCGGGGGCTTCCTCAGGGGATCGGTCGTCGGCGTCGGGTGTTCGATCGTCGCGATCGGGGTAGTCGCGATCGGTCGGTGCCGTCGTCGGTACCGGCGGCTGCATCGGTGGCGTGGTCGCGGGGTCGTCGCCGGAATCATCGGTGCATGCGCCCAACAGCGCGGCAGCGAGGATGACTCCGACTGCGAGGCGGGCGCGCGAGGATCGGCGACCGGGATGGGAAGTTCTCATGGCGACACTCCTTTCGTGCTGTGCGCGTACCCGCCCTATCGCAGGTGAATCGAGAATCCGGGTGGAGTCGACGCCCCCGGATTACCGCGTGGTCCTGCGGGAAGCCACCCCGGGACAGGATGTGGCCTGCCGGCGAGGGGGAGACCGAGTTCCGCGTCGAACCGCAGGTGCGCACGCCGGTGTTCGTCCGGATCTGGCGGCGGGTCACCGATCGAGTTCGGGTCTGAGCGGGTGACAGGGGCTGGTTCGCGTGCCAGAATGGTTCCAGGTTGAGACCCCAGCCGACCCCGGTTCCGCAGTCGGAACGCCGATGCCAGGTAGCCGTCTCACTCGCTTCGCCTCCTGAGTTCGTCGTTTCGCCCTTTGCTCCGTAGCACGGCTCGTGGCACCGAAACCGAATCGCCAAGCCCCTGTCGCACAGGAGGTTCGATGTCGTTGGTGACCGAACATCACATCGCCGAACAGCTGCACCAGCTGGCGAGACCCCAGCACGGGCGCGATATCCGCCGGTTGAGCCGGCAAGGCAGCGTGCACGGTGGTTGCGCAGTCGCGCGGGTGGAGGGCGAACTGGACGCCGCGCTGTATGACGACTTCTACGATCTGCTGCGCGAATGCTTGCACGCCGATCGTCCGATTGTCGTCCTCGACCTGCGTGCCGCCACTTTCATGAGTATCCGATCCGCCACCCTGCTCGTGGCCGCGAAAGCCGACGCGGCCGCCCGCGGACTGGATCTGCGGCTGGTGTGCGGACGCAAGGACGTCGAACGAGTGCTCGAGGTGGCCGGGGTGCGGCCTCTGTTCCGCCATTACCCGACCATGCGGGAGGCTCTCGGCACCTGACGACGAGCCGAGCTGTCCACTGTGCCGCGAGCCGGCATCGCCGCCGACGCGGTGCGCCGCTGGTATGTCTCGGCCGTGGGGTCGATAATTGTGCGGTGACGGACGATGGATCGTTCTCCGCATACCGAACCGAGGTCGACGGCGCCCTGGCTTTCGACGAGGTGCTCGGCCCCGGTAGCGCACAGAATGTCGGTGGATTCCGCTTCTGGTTCGCCGATGAACGCTGGGAATGGTCCGACGAGGTCGCCAGGATGCACGGATATCAGCCCGGCACGGTCACCCCGACGACCGAGCTGCTGCTCGGGCATAAACACCCCGACGACCGCGACCATGTCGCCGACGTCTTGGCCCACGCCATCGCCGCCGCCGAACCGTTCTCCAGTCGGCACCGCATCATCGACACCGACGGCAACACCCACCACGTGATCGTCGTCGCCGACACCATGGCCGATGCCACCGGTGCGGTCATCGGCACGGCCGGCTACTACATCGATGTCACCGACACCCTGGCCGAGCACCGCCAGGAAACCCTCGACGACGCGCTGCCCGAGCTGCTCACCGCGCGCGCGGTCATCGAACAGGCCAAAGGCGTGCTGATGCTGGTGTACGGCCTCACCTCCGATCAGGCCTTCCGGGTGCTCACCTGGCGGTCACAGGAGACCAACGTCAAGCTCCGATCGCTGGCCGCGCAATTGGTCGCGGAGCTGCCCACCTTGCGCAACGCTGCGCCGCGCATGCGTTCGGAGTTCGATCACCTGCTGCTGACGGTGCATCTACGCGTTCGCGAGTAGCCTGCGCGAGGGCGGCCGACGAGCGTTTCGCGCGGGTCAGGCCGGGTAAGCGAGCACATGACACCTGATCAGCGCGGACAAGGTGGTGGGCATGACCGAGAACATTTCCCGCATATCCGCGGACACCACGACTGTGGGGGTCCGGGTACCCGCGGACCTCGAACAGCTGCTGATGCTGCGCGCGCTGGCCGAAACCGTCTCACTGATCGCCGACTTCGCGCTCGACGAGGTCACCGATATCCGCCTCGCTCTCGACGAGGTGGCAACGTCGCTGATCCTGGACGCGGTTCCCGGCTCCGAACTCACCTGCGACTTCAGCTACGGAGACAACCGCATGAGCGTCGTCGTGACCTCTGTCGCGACCACCGCATCGCTCGGCGAACGGCACAGCTTCGGCTGGCATATCGTGCGTACCCTGACCGAATCCATTTCGACCGAGCAGCGGCCATTCGACGAGGTCGCGGGCGGATACCCGACCCGCGCCCGGTTCACCTGGGTCCGCGGCGGATCCGATGGCAGCTGAGCGGCCGCGGTCGCGTCCGCGACCCGTACGCCGCCATCCGGGCGAGGACAGCTACGACCACATCGAGCCGGTGCTGGAGAAACTCGCCGTCCTCCCCGCAGGCGACCCTCATCGCGCCGCGATGCGCGAGGAGGTGATCGAACGCTGCCTGCCGCTCGCCGAGCACATTGCCCGCAAATTCGCCGGGCGCGGTGAGATGTTCGAGGATCTGCTGCAAGTTGCGCGGGTGGGTCTGTTGCACGCGGTCGACCGCTTCGACGTGGCCCGCGGGACGTCGTTCCTGTCGTTCGCGGTGCCGACCATCATGGGTGAGGTCCGTCGGTACTTCCGCGACAACACCTGGTCGGTGCGGGTGCCGCGGCGGGTCAAAGAGATTCAGCTCAGCGTGGGGCCTGCCACCGACAAGCTGTCACAGCAACTGGGCCGGATGCCCCGCGCCAGAGAGCTGGCGGCCGAACTTCAGGTGGATCTTGTCGAGGTCACCCAGGCGTTGATCGCGGGCAACGCCTACCACAGCTCCTCGATCGACACGGTGGTCGGTGACGACGCCGAGAATGCGCCGCTGCCGGTGACCGAATCGCTGGGAGCCGAGGAACCTTCGTACAGCTACATCGAGGACTATTTGGCCGTGCAGCCGTATATCGCCGAGCTACCCGAACGGGAGCAGCAGGTGCTTCGACTGCGATTCTTCGAGTCCCTCACTCAGCACCAGATCGCCGAGCGGCTCGGCGTCTCGCAGATGCACGTCTCGCGGATCCTGTCCCGCACCCTCGACCAATTGCGGGAACAAGCAATGCGGGACTGAGCGCCGGCTCAGACCGGGGTCGGTGGAATCGGGTCCGGTGACGGGCCCGGGTCCGGCGGCGGTGGAATCGGCGGTGTCGTCGGGTCGCCCGGCTGCGGGGCAGGTGGTAGCGGATCGGGTTCGGGCACCGGATGCGGTGGCGGGGGCTGCGGCACCGGATCGGGTTCGGGTGGGCGATCCGGGTAGGTCAGCTGGTCGGTTCGCATGGCAGGCTCCTTACGACCGGCCGAGTGCCCGGGCCAGCTGCGCCTTGTTCATCTTCGAGCGGCCCTCGATATTGCGCTGACGTGCCTCGTTGTACAGCTGGTCGCGGGTGGGTCCCTTCGACCCGCTGTGCGAACGCTTGCCGCCGCGATGTTGCGGCGAGACGTCATGGGTGGAGGAGCGGCTCGCGGTCTTGGACTGGCCGGACTGGGCGCGATTCTTGTTGACGGTGCGCGCGGCGATTTCCTTCGCCCGCTTGGTATTCGTCCCGCGGTCCTCGGCCGAATCCTTGATGTGCTCGTACTGCCGTTCCTGTTTGCCGGTCCATTCCTTCGGCATGACACACACCTCCTGTCTGCGGGACGGATACCCGCCTCGCGCGTACGCAATCAGTGGTTCAGACGATCGGGTCGGGGTGGAGCGACACCCGGCACGGCGACGCCGACGCAGAACGCCGCGCCAGGACGGGCGCCTGTGGTGGTCTCACGGCTGCGCGACGAGCTCGCGCATCGGTTTGTCGAGTTCGCGCTGGTAGAAGTCGAGGAAGCCATCGGGGTCGGGGCCGGCGTTCTGCATGACGAGATGGTCGTAGCCGGCGTCGACGTAGTTCTGGGCGGTGTCCAGATAGCGCGCGGGATCGGGGCCGCAGGCCATGGCCTCGCGGATGTCGTCGACGCGCACGGTGGTGGTGGCGGCTGCGAAGTTCACCGGATTCGGCAGCTCGCTCATCACTTTCCAGCCGGTCACTGCCCACCGCGTGGTCTCGTGCGCGGCCTCGGCGGCGGAATGCTCATCCGGTGCCCACGCCATGCCGACTTCGGCGTAGCGCGGGCCGGTGCCGCCCGCCGCGCGATAATCGTCGACCAGGTGCGCCTCGGGTCCGGTGGCGAACAGGCCATCGCCAAGCTCGCCCGCGATCCGCGCCGCGTCGGGACCGCCCGCGGCTACCGCGATGGGCGGTGGGCTCTCGGGCAGGTCGAAGACACGGGCGTCGGATATCGAGAGATACCTGCCGTCATAGGACTGGTATCCGCCCCGCCACAGCAACCGGATGATCTCCAGCGCCTCACGCAACATCGCTTGCCGCACCGCGATCGGCGGGAACTCGCGGGCCACGACGTGCTCGTTGAGTCGTTCACCGGAACCGACGCCGAGGGTGAAGCGCCCGTCCGAGATCAGTGCGA
Source organism: Nocardia sp. NPDC059180 (assembly GCF_042754945.1). Classification (NCBI taxonomy): domain Bacteria; kingdom Bacillati; phylum Actinomycetota; class Actinomycetes; order Mycobacteriales; family Nocardiaceae; genus Nocardia; species Nocardia sp. NPDC059180. The sequence continues at coordinate 296,574 of NZ_JBHZBU010000008.1, read as the reverse complement.
GGGTCGCGGCGGCCTGTGCCACGATCGCCGGGTGATACCGCAGGGTCGGGCAGGTGACACCGGTGGCGAGCCCGATCCGTTCGGTGCGGGCGGCGATGGCGCCGAGGGCGGTCCAGGCGAAACAGGAATGGCCCTGGTTGTCCAGCCACGGATGAAAGTGGTCACTCATCTCCACGAAATCGAAGCCCGCGGCCTCCGCGCGGACCGCTTGGCGGATCAACTCGTTCGGCCCGAACGATTCCGCCGCCAGCTTGTAGCCGATCTGCATCGTTGCTTTCCTCCTGGGTCGTGGTGATCGCGTCGAGCGGTCAGTTGGCCGTGCCCGAGCGGGCGACCTCGGTCGGCGCACTCTTGGGTCGCCGCAGGTCGTACACCGTGTACGCCGCTCGGATCACCGGTTGGGCGACATTGCGGACCCGGATGCCGCCGGGGGTCGTGCCGTGTTCGCATCCGGCGTGCGCATGCCCGTGTACGGCCAGATCGGCGCCCGCGTCATCGATCGCCTCGCCGAGTAGGTACGAGCCGAGGAATGGATAGATCTCCGGCGGTTCGCCGTGCAAAGTGTCGGTGACAGGGGAGTAGTGCGTCATGGCCACGGTCACGTCGGCATTGCTTCCGGCCAGCGCTGTGCGCAGGGAATCGGCGAGTGCGACCGTGCGTCCGGCGAATTCGCGCATCACCCGCTCACCGAACACGCTGGCGCATTTGCCGGCGAAGCCGCCGCCGAAGCCGATCGTGCCCGCGACAGCGAGCGTCGACCCGTCGACTTCGACCGTCGTGGCGCCACCCTCCAGCACGGTGATTCCGCTGGCGCACAGCAGGTCCGTGATCTCGTCTTGCGCGTCGCTGTGATAGTCGTGATTGCCGAGTACGGCGATCACCGGTACCGGTAGATCCGCGAATTCCTCGGCTACCACGCGGGCCTCGTCCACGGTGCCGTGTTTGGTCAGATCCCCGGCCAGCAGCAGCACGTCGGCGCGGGTGGGCAGCTCGTTCAGCGCCGGGCGCAGCAATCCGCGCGAATCGGTGCCCAGATGGATATCTCCTACCGCCGCGATCCGCATGCCGGGCAACTCCTTCCGCTCGATGTCATCGCAGTTCCTCACTCGGGCCCGGCTGCGCGGACGAGCCGACGCGGACCTCGTTGTGGATGCGCGCGTCCGGCACGAGTTCCCGCACCGTGTTCTCCAGCTGCTGTTTGCGTTCGGCGCTGGTCACCTCGCCGTCGAGGACGACGACCCCGCCGCGGATATGGACCTGCACACCGAGTTCGGCGGTGCGTGGATCCTCGGCCAGCGCGCGGTGCAGCCGGGCGGCCAGATACTGCGGCGGGATGGATTCGGGTTCGTCGGCGGTGCCCGACATCAGTTCCCCCTTCCGGTGTCGGCGATTCCGAGGTCGTCGATCAGCCCGAGAAATGCCTTCGCGTAGGGCGAGTGCTCGGTCTGCGCGCGCACCGACGGCCAGTCCACCTGCTCGCGCAGATCACGCGCGATGCCGAGCAGCGGGCTGAGATCCAGTCGGTGGGCGCCGAAGACGAGCAGCTTGTCCACCATCAGATCGGTGCCGTCGACGACGGGCGCTCTGGTCGAGCCCACTGCCATCATCTGCGCCCGCGCCAGCAGTTCGTCGGTGACCGCACGGTCGTTGGGTCGATGGATGACATCGACGAGGGTGTCGCCGTCGTAGGCCTTGGTCAGCCAATCTTCGGCGGCATCGGCCACCCGCAGGCCCGCACGCGCCAGCACACTGCGCACCCTGCCGATGTCGGCAGGGCGGACGAACAGGTCGACGTCGTGGTCGGAGGCAGGCCCGCCGCGTGCATACACCGCGCAGCCACCTGCGACCGCGAACGGAATCCCGTCCTCGGTCAGGGCGTTGGCCGCGCGGGTGAGTGCGTGCAGCAACTGGTCGATTGTCGGTGCCATGCGGCTACCCGAGCGATATGAGCAGCGCCATCGCCACCACGATGAACAACCCGACAATGATCGCGGTCACGACGATCGCCGCGATACCGGTCATCGGGAAACGGTGGCGAGTGTCGGGCTCGGGCGCCGACAGCCCGGAGGTCTGCGCGGTATCCGGCGGTGTCGCGCCGGGCGGGACTCCGCCGCCGGGCTCGAGGTCGGGTGTGCGGGACGGGTCGGGATCCATGGATGTCATGACAGGCCTACTCACCGTCGTTGTGCGGCGTCAACGGTTCGTTCGGACGTTTTCCGGTCGCCTTGCGGTAGATGATGACCGCCGCGACCAGCACTGGGATTGCGAGGATCACGAGTAGCTCCATGCTGGGCGCGTACCCGGTTCGAGGTAGGTCAATCGGCGCGGATCAGCTGCATGGACATCGGCGGATGTGGTGACTCGCACCGATCCGGTAGTTGAGCGGCTACCGCGCGGGAGCCGGCTTTCCGCTGGTCGGCGAGGTGGGTGCTAGTTATACCCTGGATGGGTACCATCCGGGTATGGGCTCCGAGCATGGATCGCATCAGGACCATCACAGCGCACGTGGGGTCGAACCGGGTCCGGCTGATCAGACCAGCCACGGTGGGCACGCGGCGCGCGGTGAGCACGCAACGCAGGATGAGCATGCAGCTCACGACGAGCACACGGCCCGCGATGGGCACAGCGGACATGGTGGGCACGATGCACACGGTGGGCACGGTGGCCATGGTGATCACGTCGCACAATTCCGGCGCTTGTTCTGGATCATGCTCGTGCTGGCGGTTCCGGTGGTCGCTGCCAACGCCATGTTCGCGGATCTGATCGGCTACGAGCTGCCGCACAGCGGGCCGGTCACCTGGGTATCGCCGCTGCTGGGGACGGTCATGTACCTGTGGGGCGGGCGGCCGTTCCTGACCGGGGCGGTGAGTGAGATCCGGGCGCGGCAGCCGGGAATGATGCTGCTGATCGCGCTGGCCATCACGGTGGCCTTCCTCGCGTCCTGGGGTGCGGTGCTGGGGGTCCTGTCGCATGAGCTGGACTTCTGGTGGGAGCTGGCGCTGCTCATCGTGATCATGCTGCTCGGGCACTGGATCGAGATGCGGTCGCTGGGGCAGGCGTCGAGCGCGCTGGAATCGCTGGCGGCGCTACTGCCCGACGAAGCCGAGCGGGTCGACGGTGAAACGATCACCACCGTCGCGGTCACCGACCTTGCCGAAGGCGATCTGGTGGTCGTGCGCCCTGGTGGACGGGTCCCCGCCGACGGGGTGGTCGAATCCGGTGCGGCCGACGTCGACGAATCCATGATCACCGGCGAATCCGTCGCCGTGCGGCGTGCACCGGGCGATCGGGTGGTCGCGGGCACCGTCACCACCGACTCAGCGCTGCGGGTGCGCATCACGGCGGTCGGCGAGGACACCGCGCTGGCCGGAATCCAACGGCTGGTCAGCGAGGCGCAGAACTCGACTTCGCGGGCGCAGGTGCTCGCCGACCGCGCCGCGGGCTGGCTGTTCTGGTTCGCCGCGGGTGCCGCCGCCATCACCGCGACGGTCTGGCTGGCGCTCGGTGAACCGGACGCCGCCGTCACCCGGACCATCACCGTCCTCGTCATCGCCTGCCCGCACGCGCTCGGCCTCGCCATCCCGTTGGTCGTGTCCATCGCGACCGAACGCGCGGCCAAGGCCGGTGTGCTGATCACCGACCGCCGCTCGCTGGAAGCCATGCGCACCGTCGACGCCGTGCTGTTCGACAAGACGGGCACCCTGACCAAGGGCGAACCTGCGGTGGTGAACGCCGCGGGCACGGCCGGATACGACGCAGGCCAGGTCATCGCTCTGGCAGCGGCCGTCGAGGGCGATAGCGAACACCCGCTCGGCCGCGCCATCGTCACCGCCGCCGAGCAGCGCGCCACGGCCGTTTCGGCGGCGACGGATTTCGCGGCCCGCAACGGTGTCGGCGTCACTGCCCGCGTCGATGGCGCGATCGTGAGCGTCGGGGGTCCCGGCATGCTGGACGAACACGGACTGCCCGAACTACCCGAATCGGCTGCGTGGGCAGCGCAGGGCGCCACGGTGCTGCACGTGATCCGGGACGGCGCGGTGGTCGGCGCCCTCGCCCTCGCCGACGAGATCCGTCCGGAATCCCAGCAGGCCGTCGACGCGCTGCACGAGCGCGGCGTGCACGTCGCCATGATCACCGGTGACGCTGCGCCGGTCGCGAATTCGGTGGCCCGCCAACTGGGTATCGACGAAGTCTTCGCCGGTGTGCTCCCGCAGGACAAGGGTGCCAAGGTCCAGTCGTTGCAGTCGGCGGGGCGCACCGTCGCCATGGTCGGCGACGGGGTCAACGACGCGCCGGCCCTGGCCCAAGCCGACGTCGGCCTGGCCATCGGCGCGGGCACCGATGTGGCCATCGCCTCGGCCGGAGTGGTTCTGGCCAGTGACGACCCGCGCTCGGTGCTCTCGGTGATGGCCCTGTCGCGCGCCACCTACCGCAAGATGATCCAAAACCTCAGCTGGGCAGCCGGATACAACCTGATCTCGGTGCCGCTGGCCGCCGGTGTGCTCGCGCCATGGGGATTCACGCTTCCGATGGAAGTGGGTGCGTTGCTGATGTCGGCGTCCACGGTCGTCGTCGCGATCAACGCCCAACTGTTGCGTCGCCTGGATCTGCGCCCGGCAGCCGTGCTCGGCAGGGCGAATGCGCGCACGGATTCCTCAGTGGAGCAACAGCTTCCGGTAGCGCCGTGAGGCCGGCGGAATGCCGGCGCCGGACATATGCCCCGGCGCCGGCACCACACCTCAGCTCTCGGTGTCGTACCCCAGCTGCACGTCGTGGGCGACCTCCCCGCCGGACACCAGCACCTGACCGGTGACCGCCGGATATCCTCGCGCCACGATCGTGTACCGGCCGACGGGCAGGTCCGGCACGATATAGCGACCGCTCTCGTCGGTGCGTGCGGTGGCGGTCAGTTCGCCGGTCTCGTCGAGCACGGTGATCTGGGCGTCGGAGATGGTCCGCCCATCCTCGGTCACGGCCGTACCGACCAGCACCGCCATCGGCGTCAGCTCGACGTCGTGGCGCAGCACGCCGGTGTCGGGCACCGACAGGGTGATCGCATCGGGCCGCATATGGTCGGCCACCGCCACCAGGGTGTACGAGCCCGCGACGACGCCCTCGCACACGTAGGTGCCGTCCTCGCCGGTCACGGCTGCCGCGACGACTTCGCCGCGTTGATCGGTCAGCGTCACCGTCGCCCCGGCCAGCGGATCACCGCTACCCGCCGAACGCACCACCCCGGACAGCCGTCCGGAACCGAGCAGCGTGAGATCCAGACGTTGCGGCTGCGACCCGACTGTCACATTGACGGCCGTGGGCTGATGTCCGCTCGCCGATGCGATCAGCACATAACTGCCCGCGTCGGCGGTCCCGAACGCGAATTCGCCGTGCGCGTCGCCGGTGGCCCGCGCTGCTTGGCGGCCCCGCGGATCGATCAGCGTCAGTGCCGCGTCGGGGACCGGATGCCCGTCGTCACGGTGCACCCGTCCGGTGATCGAGGCATCGTCGCCGTATCCGCTCCCGGAGCCGATCGCGGCCGTCACGGTGCTGTCGAGCCCGGCGTGGCCGTTGGCCTTGGCATGACGCGCCGCCGCGGCGGCAAGCACCGGTTCCGGCTCCGACAGCGCCTGCGCCGCGCCCTCCCACACCTGGTCCTCGTCCCATGAGGATGCGGCGTCTTCCTCGACGACGGCCACGTGTTCGGCGGGCTCGGGCTCCGGCTGAGTGGCGGGCACCGGCGCATCCTGGAGCGGGATCTCCTTCATGAACATCAACACCACACAGGCCAGCAGCGCCACTGCGGCGGCGGCATAGAACACGCCCTGCATGGAGTCGGTGAAACCGGTGAGAATCGGTTCCCGTACTTCCGGCGGCAGCGCCGCGATCCCGCTGGTATTGCTCTGCAGATTGCCGAGGGCAGCAGAATCGAATCCCGGCGGCAGCTGCCCGCCGAACGCCTCGGTGATCTTGCGCGGCAGCAGGTTGAACAGGATGGTCAAGAAGATCGCGACACCGAGGGTGCCGCCCATCTGCCGAAAGAACGTCGCCGACGCGGTGGACACGCCCATATCCGAGCGCGGACCCGCATTCTGCGCGGCGATGATCAGTGTCTGCATGCAGCAGCCGAGCCCCAGCCCGATGACACCGCCGTAGACCAGCGGCTGCCACAGCACGCTGTCGTAGTGGACCTGTGCGTACAGCACGGCGCCAACCGCGATGATGAACGTGCCCGCCACCGGCAGGATCTTGTATCGCCCGGTGCGTTTGGTGATCTGCCCCGCCACCCCGGAGCCGATCATGATGCCGAGTACCAGTGGCAACATCAGCAGACCGGCCTTGGTCGGCGAGTATCCGCGCACCACCTGGAAGTACTGCGGCACCATGGTGATCGCGCCGAACATCGCCACACCGACGATGAAGCCGCCCGCGATGGTGACGCTGAACGTCGAGTTCTTGAACAGCCGCAGCGGGATCAGCGCCGCGTCCTTCATCAGGAACTCGATCAGCACGAACAGCAGCAGCCCCGCCACGCCGATGCCGTAGCAGGCCAGCGCCTTGGTCGAATCCCAGCCCCAATGCCTGCCCTGTTCGGCCACGATCAGCAGCGGTACCACACAGACGGCCAGGGCCAGCGCGCCCAACCAGTCGATGCGGTGGTTCTGCCGTTGATGCGGAACGTTGAGCACTTTCGCGACCACGATCATCGCGAGCACACCGACCGGTACGTTCACCAGGAACACCCAGCGCCAGCCCTCGATACCACCGAGAATGTCGTAATCGGAGAAGAAACCGCCGAGCACCGGGCCCAGCACCGTCGCGCCACCGAAGACGATCATGAAATAGCCCTGGTAGCGGACGCGTTCGCGGGCCGGAACGATATCGCCGATGATCGTGAACGCCAGCGACATCAGACCGCCCGCGCCCAGCCCCTGGAACGCGCGAAACGCCGCGAGCTGATACATCGAGGTGGCGAACGTGCAGGCCACCGAACCGATGACGAACAGCCCGATCGCGATGAGATAGAACGGTTTGCGACCGTAGATGTCGGCGAGCTTGCCGTAGAGCGGTGTGGTGATGGTCGCGGTGATCAGATAGGCGGTGGTCGCCCATGCCTGTTCGTCGAAGCCGTGCAGGCTGTTGGCGATCTTGACGATCGCGACGCTCACGATGTTCTGGTCCAGTGCGGCCAGGAACATGCCGAGCAGCAGGCCGGAGAGAATCGTCAGCACCTGCCGATGTGACAGGGTGGTGCTCTCTTCGGTCTCCGGGGGCCCCGCGTCCGCCCGGGAGGTCGATGTGGTCATGTGAGCCCTGATTCTGATCTGGTAGCCGTGGCTGGGGCGCGCACCGCGGCGCTGCCGTCGACCGGATGGGCGGCGCGTGAACAGGCTGTGCGCCCCAGCAGAATTGTTTAGCAACAGCAACTAGTTGCGTTGGCAAACTATACAGTCAACCGGTGTGTCGGCCGTCACCGGGTTCGGCCGCCGTGGTGCGCGCCGCCTGTGGGGAATCGATGGTTTCGCCGACAACGGTGCATCGACTATGAATGTGATGTGCCACTGCCACGTGTGATCGTCTGCCCGCCATCCGATCTGTGCCGCCGGGAGTCGATGTGACCATCGAGCACCCCATCGAGGACGAGGTCTCACAGCTGGCGCGGCGGGTCGAGAAGGCCCGCGGCCGACTGGCGTATCAGTTCGATCCGGCGCTCACCGACGCGCTCTCGGAAGACGAGCTGTACGCCGAACGTGAACTCGCCGAGCGCATTCGCGTCCAGGACCGGGCACAACGCTGGAAGCAGGCCCAGGCGGCGGCCTCCGCGTCCGATCGTGCCAGGCAGACCACCGAGGAAATCGAGAAGGCCGACATTCGAGATCTATTGCTCGCCCGCAAGGCAATCGCCAACCAGCAGCGCGAATCCAGCCCGCACGCCAAACTGGCCTCGCTCTACCGGCACCGCGCGTGGTCGCTGCGGGCGCTGGCCGGTGTGGTCGGCGCGGGAATGCTGTGGTCGGCGGTCAACGTGCAGCAGAACATCGCCCCCGGCGGTCCGGGCGACCCGCTGTTCTGGTTCAGCTATCTGATCGAGGCGATGATCAGCGTCTGCCTCATCATCATCATGATCGGCACCAACAAGGTGTCCGAATGGGGTGTGGTCGACAACCGGCAGAAGGTCGCCGCCGCCGAAATGGCCCTGCTGGCACTGACGGTCAGCCTCAATACCTACCCGTATGTGCGCGACGCGGCCTGGTACGACGCGGCCGTGCACGCGGTCGCGCCGGTGATGATCGGTGTCGCGCTACTCATCCACGACGCGGTCAGCGCCCGGTACGGCCTTGCCATCGCGCGCGCGACCGAGCAGGTCAAGGAACTGCCCGATCCGGCTGAGCAGATCCGCAACCGGATGCCGAGCATCTCGAGTTTCCGGCTCAGCTCACCGGATTACGCGCTCCAGCAGCCGGTCACCGCGGAGCCGGATGTCGTGGTGCGGGAAGCGGTTTCGGAGCCGGAGTTCGTGGCAGAGCCGGTCGAGGACGAGGTGTTCGAGTTCGAAGCCGAGACCGAGGTGCTCGAGCAGCAGCCCGAGCCCGCCGCACCGCGTGCCGCGTTCCGTGCCTCGGGCAAGCCGTCCACGCCGAAGGTTCCGATTTCGTTCGACGACGATGTGTTCTTCGGTTCTGGTGATGTGACGTCTGTTGTCGAGCGTCCTGTGGCCTCGCCGACCGTGCGCGCCGGGTCCAACGGCAGCGTGTCGGACAGCGCAGGCACCAACGGCACGCGCACCGCGGCCACCGAGTCGGTGAAGGTGAATGGCTCGTCCGCCAACAGCGGCACGGGTGCGGCGACTGCGGCGAACTCCTCGAACGGTGCCGCGAAACCCGCTCAGCAGCCGGTCGTCAAGTCGTCGGAGACCGCTGCCACGACCGTGGCGGCCAAGGCGTCGGTCTCTGACCCTCAGACCTCGACGGCGTCGGCCGCCGCTCGCCCTGTCGCGTCGAAGACTGCCGACCGCGAGGCGCAGACCGTGAGTATCGATCGGCCCGAGCCTGCCCCGGCGTTCAGCGCTGCAGCCCCGGCGGACACCGTTAAAATGGGCTCGACTCGCGGCCGCAAGGCCAAGGGCAAGGCGACCGCCGACGGCGAGCCCGCCCTGCACGAGGTCGTCCACGCCACCAGCATCTACGACACCGGCCAGTTCCGTATCGCCGAAGAACTCGAAAAGGAACTCGCCGAGATGCAGGCTGCCCGCCGCCGCGCCCGAACCAGCAAGCAGCGCTGACCATTTCCCGCCGGCCCTGCGTCGGGCCGTTGTCCGGGTGTCATGGCTGCGATGCTGAACCTGCGGTTTCGTTCGTGGGCTGGTGCCCGTTTCGCGCATAGAAGCTGCGACCACCCACGCCGCCCGATACCGACCACACCTCGGTGATGAAACCGCTGGTCACTCGGAGGATGTCGTTGCCGCTCACGTCGATCACGGCGCTATGCGGGCCGGTGAATTGCGCGCCGTACGGGCAGGCGATCAGTCCGGTGCCCGCGGCGTCCAGCTCGACCACGGCGGTGCCTTGCGGGGTGAAGCGCAGGTCGGGTCGCTGCTTCCGGAAACGGGCGATCTGGGCGGCGAAAGCCGGGCGGCCGTGGATATCGTCGTAGTCGCTCGCGCCGGGTTGAGCGTAGCGGAGGGTGAATTCCCGCGCCATGATCTCGTCGACCAGGTCGAGCTCGCCGTTCCACATGGACGTCCACTTGTCGAAGAGTTCGATACCGGCTGCACGCATCGTTCGGTCCAATCATCTCATTGATACGGTCGCAATGGCATGAACGTATAGTCTCATTGAGATGCTGTCAATCGGCGGTGGTAGGAGAGCGAATGGCGGGACTCGGCGCGCAGGACCACATCGTGCTCGGGTTGATCGCCCGGCACGGTCCGCTCACCCCGTACGACCTGAAGGCCAAGATCGAGGAGAGCATCGACTATTTCTGGCCCATCCCGCACGCCCAGCTGTATCGGATTCCGGTGCGGCTGGCCGAGCAGGGGCTGCTGCGCGAAGAGGCGGAGGAAGTTGGCCGCAGGCGGCGGGTATTCCATCTGACCGACGCGGGCCGGGAGTGTTTGCAGGAGTGGCTCGCTGATCCGGGCAGCCCGCCGGCGGAGACGAGAGACCCGGCGCAGCTCAAACTCTTCTTCGTCGATCTCGGCGACCCGGGCGACGTCGTGGCTTTGGCGCGTAACCAAGCTGCCGAACATCGGCGCTGGCTCGACCGCTATCGCGAGCTATATGACGGCATCGACAGGAGCGGCGGCGATGTTCGTGCCGTGTCGCGGGCTCGAATCCTGCAATTGGGGATCGGGCACGAGCAGGCTTACGTGGACTTCTGGGAGGAGCTGGCGGCCGATCCCGAGGGATCGATTGATGCTCGGAAAGAGAAGTAGGGCAGGAGAATTCGTGCGAACAGGGCGCTCGGGTAGTCCGAGCGCCCTGTTCGATCCGGTGACCGGCGGCAGACGACAGCCGCTCGGATCGGTCAGTGGTTCACCTGCCCGGTGCGCAGGGTGAAGGCCGCGGTGCGGACGGTGTCACCGTGCTTGAAGTCGAGGAACAGCCGGTAGGTTCCCGGTCCCGGGACGGCGGTGTGGAACGAGATGTCCGGGCCGGGGGCGGTGATGCCGTCGCCCGGTTCGCCGTTCGGGTGGACGTGGACGTAGGCGAGGTCGCCGCCGCGGATGATCACGAGGTGGCCGAATGCCGCCAGATACGGCTGCAGATCGGTGACCGGTGCGCCATCCTTGCGGACAGTCAGGGTGAGCAAGCTCCCCGCGCCCGTGCTGAGTTCGCCGGCCAACTCGACCTCGTAGCCGTCGACCTGGAACGTCCGGGCCGGCTCCGGCGCAGGCCGCGGCGCGTAGTCGCCCGCCACTGCCAGGTCTGCGCCGAGGGTGATGGTCTTGCCGAGGTCGCTCGGCGCGATGTCGGTGAACACGCGGTAGCCGCCCGCCTCCGGCAGATTCAGCCGCACCGACCAGGTGCCGTCCGCCGCCCGCTCCGGGTGGACATGCCAGAACCCGGTCAGCTCACGCGGAACCACGATCAGGTGCAGTTCCTTGTCGTGGATGGGGGTGTATTCGGTGACCGCCAAGCCGTCCGGGCCGACGATCTGGAACCGGAAATCGACTTCGCCCGGCGCAATGATCGTGTCGGCGAGTTCGAGGGTGTAGCCGTCCTGGGTGATCAGGAGGCCACCGGGGAATTCGGAACCGCCGTGGGCTGAGTGGTCGCCGTGTCCGGCGTGGGCGGCGTGATCCGCATGGTTGCCGTGGGCCGAATGGTCGGCAGCCGTCGAAGCGCCGTGGCTTGCGTGATCGGCGTGCGCCGAACCGCCGTGCCCGCCATGGGATGCGTGATCGGCAGTCGAACCGCCGTGTCCACCGTGGTTGGCGTGGGCGGAGTGATCGACCGATGTCGAGGATCCGGCGGCCGCGTCGTGGCCGGCGTGCGCGCTGTGCGCCGAGCCGCCGTGAGCGCCTGCGTCGACCGCGTGGGTGTGAACGCCCTGGCCGGAAGAGGTGGAGTGGTTGGTGTGGAGGTTGGCGCTCATCGTCGTGGTCCTTGTCGCTCGTCGCCTGTGTTGGCTGCTGTTCTTCTGATAAGAAACCTATACCCCCTAGGGGTATCTAGCAATGTGAGAGCGAGTGATCCCGATCACAGTGGGCGGCGGCGGTGAGAAATTTCCGGACGCGATGTCGATTCGCGCCTGCGCTGCTCCGACGTTCCGGGTGAGGATGGACCAGACCGGTCCGTCGCTGAACCAGACCGAGGAGCCTAACCATGAAGTACGTGATCCTGATTCACTCGAACCCCCAGCCGTGGGGTCATCCGACCGGCGACTTCCTGGCCGAAGTCCAGGCCCTGCCCGCCGAGCAACAAGAGCGGATCAACGCCGATTTCGAGCGGCTGCTCACCGAGATGCGAGACAACGGCGAACTGGTGGGTGGTGAAGCGCTCGGTGCGCCGGAGTCCTCCCGGCTCTACCGCTGGGACGATGGCAAACCACTGTCCACCGACGGGCCGTATTCGGAGTCGAAGGAACATCTGGCCGGCTTCTTCTTGATCGATGTCGAGAGCCGGGAACGTGCCGAGGAGATCGCGACGCAATTCGCCGGCCCGGGGGAAACGGTCGAACTGCGCCCCACCATGTGGCCCGCCGGCGACGACCAGTGAATGCGGCGGCGGTGGGGCAGGTGTGGCGCCGGGAGGCGTCGCACGTCCTCACCGCCCTGCTCCGGCGCCACGGCGACCTCGGCGATTGTGAGGACGCCGCGCAGGAAGCCGCCGAGGCCGCGGCGGTGCAGTGGGCGCGCGACGGTGTTCCGGACAATCCCCGCGGCTGGCTGATCCGCGTGGCGTCGCGGCGGCTGATCGACCGGCAGCGCGCCGACCGGGCCCGCGTCGAGCGGGAGGAGACGGTCGCGCACGCCCGCCCCGCCGATGATGCCCTCGTCCCCGCGGCGGACGCGGACCCACCCGCCGCGGGAGACGACACCTTGCGCCTGTTCCTGCTCTGCTGCCATCCCAGCCTGAGCCGCCCTTCTCAGGTCGCGCTCACTCTGCACGCTGTCGCGGGCCTGTCCACGGCTCAGATCGCGGCCGCCTACCTGGTGCCCGAACCTACGATGGCGCAACGACTCACCCGCGCTCGAACCGGATTACGTACAGCGGGGGCGACTTTCGAACTCCCTGCGGCCGCCGAACTTCCGGCCCGGGTCGCCGCGGTACTCGACGTCTGCCATCTCATGTTCACCGAGGGCCACACCCGGACCGGCGGCACGGCACTACTCGATCCGGGCCTGGCAGGCGAAGCCATTCGGCTGACCCGGCAACTGCACCGTCTCGTCCCCGACCACGACGAGGTCGCCGGCGCGCTCGCCCTCATGCTGCTCACCCAAGCCCGCGCCGCCACCCGCAGTGATCACGGCGATCTCGTTCCGCTGGCCGAACAGGACCGCACCCGTTGGGATGGCGAGCTGATCGCCGAAGGCGTCCACATCCTCGAAACGGTGCTACCCCGCGGTCATGTCGGGCGCTATCAACTCCAGGCCGCCATCGCCGCCGTCCACGCCGAGGCGCCGACCTGGGGACGCACCGACTGGCCCCAGATCTGCGTCCTCTACGCGATGCTGGACAGAGTCGCCCCAGGCCCGGCCGTGACCCTCAACCGAGCCGTAGCCCTCGCCATGGCCTTCGGCCCGGAACAGGGCTTGGCGCTGGTCGGTCCATTGCTCGACGACCCGACCATGCGCCGCCACCACCGCACCCACGCTGTCCGCGCCCACCTACTGGAGATGGCCGGTGACCGCACCGAAGCAGTGGCGAGCTACGCCGTGGCCGCCCGGCTGACGACCAGCCTGCCCGAACAGCGCTACCTCAACGCCAGGATGCGGCGTCTGTCCGAGGCCTCGGGCTGAATCGGGCGGCGCCCGGGCCCGCCGCGCAGAGTCGTGAACGAATACAGCCAAAGCGCTATAGCGTTTCCGTATCAGCGGTACTCTCGTCCATCGTCCTGTTCGGATTGCTCTATTGCACCAGGTCCGGACCCTGCCGCATCGGCCGGTTGGGGCCGCGGCGTTCGAAGCGTTCTCGCTGGTCGGCGCCATAGGGGTGCCGTCGGCGCCTACTCGTCGAAAGGTGTGCGCGATGACCATCATGTCCTCGGCGGTGCGCTGTCTCGGATTGGTCGTATTGCTGCTCGGCCTGACCGCGCCGGCTGCTGCTGCGCCGGCGGCTACGGAGCTGGGTCACGTGGGCCGGTGGCTCATCGATGGACAAGGCCGGGTCGTCACCTTGCACGGGGTGAACATGGTCTACAAGTTCCCGCCGTATGCCGCAGAGTAGCTATCCCAGCGGCTACCAGGTCGCGGTTCAGGGCGCCGAGGTCATGTCCGAACCCGATGCCAGACTTCTCGAACTCGCTGTCGTTCCCGGGCAGGACACCGTGCAGGTGACGGTGACGCGACGGTGATCAGCACCTCGACATGAAGGCCTCGATCAGCTGTTCGGCGAAACTGTTCGCCTCGGTACGGATCCCATTGTGATCGCCCGGGAACTCGGCGACCTCGAGACCGAGCCGGTCGGCGATTGCGGCGGCAGGCCGGGCGGACAAAGCGCTACCGCTGTCGCGGCCCACCGCAAGAGTGAGGCGGTCCGCTGATGCCGCCAGTGCCGCGAAATCGGGCTGGTAGGAGGTGATTGCTTTCAACTCGTGTTCCACCATGGCCGGCATGTTTTCGGCCAGTCGGGCTCGCAGCTCCCGAATGTGCGGCGGCAGTTCCGAGAAATCAGGAGGGGGTGTCAGCGTGCCGCCGATGCCGATCACGAATCGGGCCATCGCCGGGCCGACGCCGTCGGTGCGGAACAGTGACCGGACCTCGCCGATCATCGTGCGATGCGTGGCTGCGTCCGCGAGAACCTCGAAACAGGGTGGTTCGTGGGCGAGGAGTGTGCGTACCGAGTCCGGGTACCGGGCAAGTAGTTCGAGGCAGACGACGGCGCCCGCGCTGGTGCCGAAAACGTAGGCGGGTTCATCTGTCACGTGCGTGAGGAGGCGGTAGGCGTCGTCGGCCTGCACCGCCACCTGCCGATCCTGCGGTTCGCCGTCCTGCGGGCTCCGGGAGTAGCCGCGCGGATCGAACGCGACCATTGTGCACCGGCGCGCGAGAACCTCGGCCATCTCGTCGAATACCCCGGCATCGCCACCTCCACCGGGGATCATCAGCAGTAGCGGGCCGCTGCCGCGCACCTCGTAGTGCAGGGTGGCGCCGGGTACGGGCAAGGTCGCAGACTTCATCGTGGCTACGCCTCCTTCACGATGGATGCCGTTGTGTTCAGCACGATCACACGAAAGCTCCGACTGTCGCGGCCGCATCGAATCATGCTGAACTCGAGCTTAGTCCGGCCTGTGCGAGGGCCATGCGTGGTCGGTAGGTCGTTCGAACCGAAGCGAATACCGGCAATGAGCCATGAATGCTCCTCAATCGAGAGGACGCAACGCGATCATCGTTCGTGGGGCGCAGAAGACGAAATGGCCTGGGGATCTGGCAAGGAGTTCCCCGTTGTTGGTCAGCGCGTCGGAATCGGCGTTGATGGCGCGGAACGGTGTGGTCCAGACGGTTTCGCCGGTTCGGGGGTCGATTGCTCGCAGACCGGTGGGGTCGGTGAGGACGGCGACGTTGGTGTCCCAGGCAGAGATGGTGGCGAATCCGTCGGATTCGAGGCGCCAGAGACGTTGGCCGGTGCGCAAATCCAGGCCGGACATCGTGTGGGCGGTGTAGTCCTGAAGTAGAGCGATGTCGCCGAGGATTGCGGTCGCCGCGCCGCGGGTGTTCGGTCCCTCGCCCGTATCGGGGGAGGTGTAGACGAGATCGGGGCTGGACCAGCGGACGGTGCCGTCGCGGCGGTCGTAGGCGGTATCGGCCATGAGGACGGGAATGGAATCGTCGGCTGGTTCGTCCAACACCAGGTCGTGCACACCCGGTTGATTCGTGGTGGCGAGGGTGCGGCCGGTGCGGTCCCGGATGTCGGTGCTGGTGACCCGGTAGCCGTCACAGTCGGTATTGACGCGAAGTACCAGGGCTTCGGATGTTGCTGTGGTGCGGGAACATCCGTCCAGTTCGCCGGTCCAGGTCGGCTCACCGGTGACCAGGTCGAAGCCGGCCAGGTCCGCACCCAGGGCGAATATGCCCTGTCCATGCGAAACGTCGAGCGCATCGGGGGACAGGCTTTCCCATGCCGTGCCCATGGCGAACGACCTGGACCAGTGGGCCTCGGGATCGGCGAGAGTCCCCGAATGCACTCGGACGTCATCGGATTCGACATCGCCTTCTGCGACGTAGAGCCGATCGTCGGCCGCGGCGATGGCGAACACCATCCAGTCGGAGGGTGTGCGGGTGATCGCGCCGGTGTCGATGTCGTATCCGATGAGGGCGGGATTTTCGGCTGCCACCGAGGTGTAGCAGATGAGCGTGCCGTCGACCGGGGAGTCCGCGCAACCACCCAGCTCGGCAGCCGGTGCCTGCCAACGCTTCTCGCCCGTCTCGGCGTCGAACCCGTACATGCGCGGTTCGCGCAGCGACATGTCGCTGTCCGCTATCCCGATCACGGTGATGAGCGTGTCGCCGGCCTCGATGAAACCGGCACCCCCGACGTCGTATTCGGTGCCGTTGGCGGGGTCCCGGAACTCCGCGAACGCCCCGCCGTATGTCGCGGCCGCGTCGACCGACCAGGCCAGACCCGGTGCGGCATCGTTGGTGCCGGTGATCTTGCGGGCGGGGTCATCCGGCTGTGTCAACACAGCCACAGCGCCCGCACCCGTGACGAGCGCGGCCACGGCAGCGAGCACCAGGTTGCGTACTCCCGGTGTCATCGCTGAACCTCCAGTCCGGGAGCCAACGCGATCGCTTCGAGTTGCGTGGTGGACAGGGGTTCGGTGGGCGAGTCCGCAGTGGAAGACACCTCGATCTTGGTGCCGTTCGGGCGAGTCACCGTGATCGTGCGATCGGTGTGCTGTGTCATCGGCCCGGTGCCGTCGGAAGAGCCGAAGCGCGATTCGCGGAGCTCGACAACCGATCCGTCCGCCAGCCGTCGATCGCTGACCAGGTCGTCGTGGTCGAACGGCCGCGCAGGCTCGGTCGGCAGCGGTTGATCGGCGTCGATCGAGATACTCAGCAGCGTCTGCTGTCCGTCGGCGGTGACCCGGACTTTCTGGCACAGTCCGCCGAGTGAGCCGGGCAGCAGCTGACCGAGTGGCCGGTCCAGCACCAAGCCCTCCATCGGGATCTCCGACAGCACCGCACCCAGGCGCCGCGCAGTCGCCTCATCGATCTGCGGGGTCCGGTCTGCTACGAAATAGCAAGGCTCCGGCGGCTGCGGTGTTCCGGGCGGCACGGCAGCGGTGACGCGCACGCCTGGCACGGTCACTAACGTGACGAGTTCATCGATCGTCAGCGGCACGGTGCCGGTGGGATCGTTTCCGTCGGGTGCGTCGGTGGCGTTCGCGGTCACCACACTTCCGTCCGGAAGATATGCGGTGGCGCTGCGGGACAGGGTGCGGACACCGTCGGTCTCCGACCAGGAATCCTGGGTGTCGACCACCGTTGTGTCTGCGAGGTGGCGACGCTCCTCGAGTTGGCCTGCGACGCACGGCGGTATCGGCTCATCGGAGGGCCGCACCGACACCGACAACGAGCCCGCGTGTTCACCTCTGCGCAGTGACGCACGCGCGTTGGTGAAATTGTCGAACTCCGTTGTTTCGGGGTCGCCGAGGATCGGCTGGAAGAACAGGGAGTCGTCGATGGGGGCGAAGTCGAGAACAACCCCACTGGGGAGCGCATCGTGCACAGCGGCCGACATGGCGACGGCCTTGGGGCCGGAGAACCAGGGATAGCCCGGGTTGTCGTAGCCGAACTCGTCGACCGCCGCCCATCCGAACAACTCGCCGTCGGCGGGCGGATCGACGGTGTCGCATCCAGGGATCTGCGTCGGATAGGTCACCGACGGCGTGAGATAGGTGTGCTCCTCCGGTTCCAGGGGCACAGCCCTGGTCGTCGTGGGCGGTGCGGTGGTCAACTCCGGTTCGGGCTCGTGCAGCAGCCCACCGACGATCACCCCGCAGGCCACGATGGACACGCAGACCAGCCCGGTGGTCCACGCACTCACCGCCCGTGACGGACGGTCCGCGCTACCTTCGCTGTCGTTATCCGACACTCTGTCTCCCTCCAGCCCGACCATTAGATCAGCAGGCCGCCGCCGCTTACCCCACTCGGTCCCGCGCACGGCGGCCGGGACACCAGCGGCGGGGCCCCACCACTTGGGGTCTTTCGCCCGCGCGGCCGCACCCCTACCGTTCACAGCGTTCGACGTGGTCGGGGAACCGATGCAACCTGGAGGATCAGATGAAACGCACTCTCGCCGCCGTAGCCGTCACCGCCGCGCTCTTGCCCGCAGCCCAGTTCGCCACCGCGGCGACCGCGTCCGCTGCCCCGCAGCAGGCATTCGTGGACGGGCCGATGCTCGGTTCGGCCGATGTCGGCTGCGGTGCGCAGGGATGCACCAATCCGCTGGTGAAGTTCCTGCTCATCGATCTGCTTGGACTGCTTAATTCCGGATCGGCGGGAACCACCGCGTAGGCGTTCGATGGTTGCTTCCGCTGGAAAGGCAGCGGAAGCAATCACTCCGCCAACGCCGTGCGGAACAGTTCCCAAGAGCGATGCAGGTCCTGCTCCCAGTACCCCCAGGAGTGGGTTCCGGTGTCGCGGAAGTCGAAGGTGGCGGGGATGTCGAGGTCGCGGAGGCGATCGCGGAGTTGGTGGGTGCAGAGGTTGGTGACCTGTTCGAGTGGGGCGCCGAACAGGAGTTGGTAGGCGAGATTCAGGGGGCCGCCTGCGTTGGGGAGGTTGTCGAGGGAGCCGGGCAGGCCGGTGCCGGTGGAGACGTAGATGGCGGTGCCGCGCAGGTCGGCGGCATGGAGGTCGGGATCTTTCGCGGCCCACACCTCGCGGCTCGCGCCCCACATGTTCGCCGGGTTGCCGCCGTTGGCGGCGACCACCGCGGTGATCAGGGCTCGGCCGCTCAGATCGCTGGTTTGTACGCAGCCGCTGTAGGAGCCGATCGCGCGGTACAACTCGGGTGCGGCCAATGCCAGCTGGAACACCGCAGTACCCGCCATGGAAATCCCCGCGATGGCGTTCTTTCCGGTGCCGTCGAAGGCGCTGTCGATGATCGGCGGCAGTTCTTCGGTGAGGAAAGTGGTCCACCGTTGTTTGCCCAGCACCGGATCATCGGTACGCCAGTCGGTGAAATAGCTGCCGCGGCCGCCCATCGGGACGACGAGGGTGAGCTGCTGGTCGGCGAAGAAGTCGACGATATCGGTCGCGTTGGTCCAATTCCGGTCGGCGCCACCGTCGGCCCCGTTCAGGAGGTACAGCACCGGCGCGGGCTTCGAAGTATCGGGCGCGGGAAGCACTTTCACAGTGATCTCGGTGGCCATCGCGGTGGAGTGGACTCTCAGGTCCAGCATCCGATCGGCGCCTTCGGTCACGCTGACGATCCGGGACCCGTCGGGCGCGTGCTGCGCCCCGGAGGGAATCGGCACCGCCGTCCCGCCATCGGGTGCACCGGAGACGGACGCCGGTTCCCATGCGGTGCACAGCGCGGCGATCACGGACAAGGGCACCAGCACGCTCATCGCCCGCAGCCGGACCCGACCTCGCGCGGAATCGATGCTCACCGGACACCTCCGAATACCCGCCGTGCCTGTAGTTGGGACGGTAGGGGAGTGCGGTCGAGATAGCCGCGAATCCGGCCTTTGTTGGAAGCGCGGGCAGAAGAGGCGGATCCCGACTGGGTCAGATCACAAGGATCCAGCGTGGAAGCCTCGACATTTCGTTGTCGGGGGCGCGGGCGTCGGTATCGCATCACCATGATCGTCGGGTCAGAACGCGAAGTCCCCCAACCTTTCGGGACCACCGACCGTTCTCCCATATGTGGTGATCGTCGCCAAAGCTGAAATCGGAAGTTTCTGCTGTTATGAACGGGTCTACGGGAGTGGGGTGCGATGGAACAGCGCGGGGTGAGCGGCGTCGAGCCACACGAGCCGGTCGCGGCGGCGTTGCGCACCGCGGGACCTCGGATACCGCAGCCTCCTGTCGACACGCGCGGCCCGGCCCGACCGCCCATCGCGTCTGCGCCACGGCGCCCGTTGTACTGCGCCCATTGTGGCGGGACACCTGCCGCTGCGGTTACCGTCTACGGACACCGCGGTCTGGTGCTCTGGATGTCGTTTCTGCGCAGTTCAGGTCCCTTCTGCCGCGACTGCGGCCTCGCGACGTACCGGCGGATGACGCTGGAGAACGTGTGGCTCGGCTGGTGGAGCCCGTTCTCGATGTTCATCAACGTGGTGACCATGCTGATCAACCTGCTGACCTATCGGGGCATCGCCAAGCTTCCACCGCCGATTCCGGGTATGCCGGGGCAACCGATGATGCCGGGGAAACCGCTGCTGCGTAGACGTGCCGCTGTCGGATTCCTCATCCCAGCAGTCCTATCGATGGCGGCGGTGGTTGGACTCATCGTCGGCAGCGGAGCGGCGGTCGGTGGCCTGGTCCGAGAACCAGCACCGATAGCGTCGAGCGACGCGTTGCAGAGTGACCGTGACCTGGCTGACGGATGCGCCGACCAACGTAGCTATTTCACGCGGGCCGACGCGTATGCCGGTCCCGGCCCGCATCCGATCGCTGTGTTCCGGACCGACGCGATGGGAAACGTCGACCCGGTCGACGGCATACAGCGGGATATAGATCGGCCTCGGCAGTGGATGGGTGTCGACGCCGAGCGGTATCAGCTGATCGTCTGCCTGGGATCGGCGCGCGGCGAAGAGCGAGTGGGACAGTGCGATTTCGACAACGGGCCCCTTACGCTGTACCGCGGGCTCTACGACGCCACCGTGTACGAGGCGCGTACCGGGGCCGAGGTGGGCACCGCGCGGCTGCGCGGCTCCAGCAACATCGAGGGGGCGTGCCCCTATTTCGTGTTCCTACCCGCCGGTGCGAACCTGTATACCGAGCCCGGCCTCGCCGAAATTCAGCGGGTGCTCGGCACCTACGTCGACCGTACGATGCCCGGCCCGGCCGCGGCGGCGTCGACCAAGGACCTCAGTGGCTTGTGCCGCACTCTGGCTACCCAGATGCCGGACCGCGACCAGCTCGGACCCATGGGACCGGTCACGGATCCGACCGACACCCCCGTCACGCAATCCTGTAACTGGTCGAGCGACACCAGATTCGTCACCGTCGATGTGCGGGCGCACGCCAGCTACGGTGTTGCCGGATCTCAGTCCGCCGACAATGCCCGCACCCACCATGAGACGGCGACGAAAATGATGGCCGACCCGAAGCGCGGTGCGGGTCCGGAGAATATGACCGGTCTGGGAGAACAGGCAGCTGTTGCGCCGTCGCACCTGTACAGCAACCCCGGAGCCACGGTCGCGGTTCTGGCCGGCGATGTGACCGTCGAAGTGACCTGGACCGGCGAGGCGCTGTCCTACAGCGACGCCAGGGATCAGGCGGTCACGGTGGCGCGCACGGCGCTCGGGCTGGCGGGGAAATAGGCTGGGACCGGCAATCACTGCCAAGGGCGCCGGAAGTCGGTGAGGAGTTCGAGGATGGGAGCGGCTGGGGATACCACTGGCCCGCGGCTCGATTCGGCGTCGGTGCGGATTTTCGCGAATTCTGGAGCGGTGGCAGGCGCCGGCTTTGTCATCGGCCCGAATTCGATCGCGACCTGCGCGCACGTAGTCGCCGACGCCGTCGGCGCCGACCCGGCGGATCCACGGCCGCCGCAGCTGCCGGTGTCGATCGACTTCCCACTGGACGTCCGTAGCGGACGCGCCATGGCCAGGGTGCGCCGGTGGGGACCGATTTCGCCCGGCGGTCGTGGCGACATCGCGGTGCTCGAGATCGTCGAGGGTGTGGCCGAACCCCTTGCCGGACCGCCGTTCTGGGTGGCGTCGCAGCCGTGGGGCCGCGAGTTCCGGATGCTCGGATTTCCGGTCGAAATGGACGGCGGCATGTGGGTCGGGGGTGAGTTCCGCGCACCGCAGGGAGCAGGCTGGCTGCAATTGCAGGCGGCGGCGGGCGGGCAGCCGATCACACCGGGGTTCAGCGGGGCCGCGGTGTGGGACGTGAGTTCGGGTTCCGTGGTCGGTATGGCGGTGGCGGCGGATGCGCGCAGATATACCCGCACCGCGTTCATGATCCCGATCGACGAGGTGCTCGGACTGGACCCCGCGATGCTGCCGAACCCCTATCGCGGCCTGGAACGATTCGAAGAGTCCGACGCACACCTGTTCTACGGGCGCGACGCCGATATCGAACGCGTGCTCGCAGTGCTGGAGCAGCGGAGCTTCGTTGCGGTCACCGGCCGATCGGGGACCGGGAAGTCGTCATTGCTGAGCGCGGGCGTGCTACCTCGAATGCGGCGCACGGGCACGGTCGTCGCGACCGTTCGTCTCGTGGGCGATTCGGCTGTATCGCCGTCGGTGCACACGGGCGATCCGCCGGCCCTGTCCGATTTCATGGCAGGGCTCGCTCAGGCCGAGCACCTCGCCCCCGGTGACTGCGCGGCGCGACTGTCAGAACAGGTCGCGGGCGCCGACTTGCTGATCTTCCTCGACCAGCTGGAGGATCTGGTCACGGCGGATCCGGCCCGCGCCAGAGCCACCTTGCGCTGGATCTTCGGACTCGTCCAGGCCGAACCGCGGATTCGGGTGGTGACGACCCTGTGCTGGGAAGCCATCGGTGATGTCATCGACGACGAAATGACACACAGGTTCGACGGGTCGACGGTCTCGCTGGCCGCGATGGGCCGCGAACAGCTGCGCCAGGTGATCCGAGGTCCGGTAACGCATTCTCCCGGTGTCGTCGTCGATGCCGATCTGGTCGAGCGGCTCGTCGACGATACGGTCCATGAGCCGGGTGGATTGCCGCTGCTGGAATCGATGCTCAGCCAGCTCTGGGATCAGCGCCGCAGTGGCAGGCTGACCCTGGCCGACTATCACCGTTGCGGCGGCGTCGGTGCATCGATCGCCCACCGCGCCGAACGGGCACTCGCACAGTTCGCCGACCCCGGCTCGGCGGCAGCCGCGTGGCGGTTACTGCTGACGCTCGCGGTGCCGAGCGCCGCCGGAGCCGGTTTCGTGCGATCGGCGGTGTTGCTGGCCGACGTCGCGGAGTTACGCAGTGCCGCAGGGTATCTCGCCCGCGATCGGCTGGTCGTGATCGGTCGCCGGTCCGACGGTGCCGAGTTGGTAGAACTCGCCCATCAGGCTCTGATCGACAATTGGCCGAGACTGCGCGAGCGGCTGGAATACGATCGGGAATTTCGGTCGTGGCTACAGACTCTGGACCATAGTCGGCGCAGTTGGGCGGCGGCACAGCGTGATAGCGGAGCACTGCTGCGCGGCGGCGCGCTGTCGGTGGCCGAGGATTGGCTGGCCGTCCGCGCGGCCGACATTCCGCGACCGCATCAGGAGTACATCGAGGCGAGCCGGCAGGTGCGCCGCAGGGAGGTTCATCGCTGGCGGGCCGTCACCGCCGTCCTCACGGCACTGGTGGTGATCGCCGCGTCCACCGCTGTCGTGGCCTACCGGAGTAGTCAGCAGCGGGCGGCGCAGCTGCGGCTGGCGGCGGGTATCAGCCTCGCCAAGGAGTCGATCCGGCTGGCCGACACCGAACCGTTGACCGCCTTGCAGTTCGCACAGGCCGCGCACCGGCATGCCCCGGGCAATCCTGAGGTGGAGGCCGCGCTGCTGTTCCATCAGGCCGGTCTGGGGACGATCAGCGACTTCACTCCCGGTATGCCGCCCGGTGAGGGCAAAGGCGTCGCCAGCAGGGATGGTTCGGTGTTCGCGGTCGTCGATGCGACCGGTGCGGCCACAGTGGTGAGCGGACTCCGGGGGCGCACCCCGCGAGTGTGGCGTGTACCTGCGCCCGAGCCTGTCGTCGGTCTGGACCTGTCGCCCGACGGCCGCAAGGTCGCGTTGTTCACGAAGAGCGGCGAGGTATCGATGTGGGACGTGCACGCCCGCAGCGGGCCGGTGACCATTCGCGGCGCTGCCGCGCAGCAGGCGCCGGAGGGTGCGTTGACCGGAAGGTTCTCCGAGGACGGCGGGCTGTTCGCGCTCTCGTGGGATCCCGCCAGGGACGGGTTGAATGCCTCGCCTCCGGATGTCCTCGAAATATACGACACCTCAGGGCGCCGGCCAGTCCGGCTGAACTCGCTCCCGGCCGGCGCGCTCGACCAGTATCCGGTGGATATCCGCGCTGACGGTACTCGAATCCGGTTCTCCGAGTTCGACGGTACCCAGTTCCGTAATGTGGTGCGGGATATCCGAACCGGAACCGTCATCACAGCCCTGCCGGACGGTACCGCCACCCGGGACCACATCCTGCACTGTCTGCCGTCGCCGCCGGATCAGCCAACAGCGGAACTGGCCGTACTCGACGCGGACACCGGCGCGGAACGGTTCCGATTCCGGATGGGCCGCGAGACGTGTGCCAGTCCTGTGACAGATATGGCCGACCAGTTCGTGTTCACCGCCGACGGCCGCGACAGCGATACGGCCCACATCGGCACCCTGTCGAGCCTGGCCACTGGTGCCACCTATCGAATCGGCCTGGCGCGCAGTGTCGGCTACGGCGCGCTGATCGTCACCGCGACAGACCGTGGACCGGTCCTGAGCATGCTCACCAACGGCGGTCTTGCTCGGTACGCGCCTGCGGCGACCGTCGCGGACACCAGCGTGTTCGATGGCGAGCCCGCGGTGACGGCGTGGTCGGATGACGCCGAGTCCGTGGCCACCTACAGCGTCGACAACGCGTCGGGGGCCGGCCGGTTGGAGATTGCCGGCGTGGGTGCGGTGCAGCGCCGACTAGCGCACACCCTGCTGGTCCCGGCGCCGAACGAGGTCCATCTCGGGGACCGCCCTACGCTGAGATTCACACCGGACGGCCGCTATCTCATCGCCATCGGCAACCGCCCGGAGCTGGTGATCTTCGCCGCCGCAACACTGGAAGTCGTCCACCGGATCGCGCTGCCGACACCACCGGAGCTCGGTGATCCGACCGGATGGCGCGGGGCGGCGACGTTTCTCGGCAGCGATGAGGTCGCCGCCCTCTACGGCGGGACCCTGACACGCTGGCGCATCACGGATGGGCAGCGCGTCGCCGACCCGTTGCGGCTGTGGCGTGACCAGGTGGAACTCGAGCGGTTGAGCAGCGACGGCGGGATCGTGGAACTGGACCGTCCCGGCGAGATCCTGATCGGTTCCCGCCAGGGACTGTCGGTGTGGAATACGAACGAGCGCCGTCGCATCCGAGTGCTCGACTTCGAGCGGGTCTCACAGATGAAGGGCATGTATATCGACTCCGCCGAACCCGTCGTCTACCTCGCACGCAAAGGCGCCACCGAGATGTGGAACGCCGAGGACGGAACGATCACCCGCCCGACGCAGCCGATGCCGAGTCCGATCGATGTCGTGGGGGTGACCGACGGCGGTCTGTGGGTGTCGCAGGAGAAGGAGTCTCCGGACGATGTCGAAATCTGGGACCCAGTGCGCGGCCGGATCACGACGCTGAAGCTGCCCGACGGGTCGTACAGCGCCACCGTCGCGAACGACGTCCTGCACGTCCTGTACCGCAACGGCACACTGCGCATCAACCTCGCCAGGGCGAGCATGTTCGCGGGTCTGTGCGCGATCAACAACCGTGGATATACCGACGGCGAACTCGCACAGTTGCCGATCGGCGCCGACTCGGCACCACCGTGCGGCGACTGACGAACGTAGTGAGCTGGTGACCGTTGTGCGGAGACCGCAGGGCTAGCTGGTCCGGCTGCCTGCGAGCACCTCCGGCAACGCCCGTGAGCCCCTGGCGATGTCGGTCGCGACATCCAGGTCGAGTCGTACTTCGAGATCCGGTTCGGCGGCCGCGCCATCGTGGTGGGTGAGTCCTGCCTCGGTGATGACGTAGTGGAAGACCGTCTCGCCGATGTGCACCGTCACCGTTCCGGCTGGAACCACTGCCGCGACGGCGCGTCCGAGTGGTAGTGCGAACCAATGCGCGCGGACGGCGTCGGTGGTGCGGCGCTCGCCCAGGAGCGGGGTGCCCCATACCGACAGCGCTTCCAACACGGGCCGCAACCCAATACCGGCAGCGGTGAGTTCGTACAGGGCCGTCGTCGCGCGCGGACCCACTCGGCGACGGGTGAGAATCCCCTCTCGCTCGAGGTCCTTCAGCCGTGCGGCCAGCACATCGGTGCTGATGCCTGGCAGGTCGGCGAACAGGTCGCTGTAGCGGCGTGGCCCGGCGGTGAGTTCGCGGACCACCAGCAGCGCCCAACGGTCCCCGACGACCTCGAGGGCCCGGCTCACCGCGCAGTGGTGGTCGTAATTTCGGCGTGGCACCCCGCCACTCTATCCTCGTGCTTGGAAATTCCAAGTGCTAACTTGGATTTTCCAAGTAGAGTAACGCCATCCACACCGAGAAGAGGGCGTCCATGCAGGTCAAGCAGTCGAGCAAGTTGTCGGGAGTGTCGTACGAGATTCGCGGCCCGGTAGCCGAGCACGCCGCGCGACTGGAAGCCGAAGGGCATCACGTGGTGAAGCTCAACACCGGCAACCCGCTGCCGTTCGGCTTCGAGGCACCCGAAGAAATCCTGCAGGACATCGTTCGGACGCTGCCGAATTCGAGCGGTTACTCCAGCTCGAAGGGTCTGCTGTCGGCGCGCCGCGCGGTGGTGCAGTACTACCAGACCCTCGGCCTGCCCGATATCGACGTCGAGGAGGTGTTCCTCGGCAACGGCGTCTCCGAACTGATCATGATGGCCATGACCGCGTTGCTGGAAAACGGCGACGAAGTACTCGTTCCCGCACCGGATTTCCCGCTGTGGACCGCCGCGACAGCCCTCAACGGCGGCCGGGCGGTGCACTACCTCTGCGATGAATCCGCCGACTGGTTCCCCGATGTCGCCGATATCGAGTCGAAGATCACCGAACGTACCCGCGCGATCGTCATCATCAATCCGAACAACCCCACCGGCGCGGTGTATTCGCAGGATGTGCTGCGCGACATCCTCGAAGTGGCCCGCCGCCACAACCTGATGGTGTTCTCCGACGAGATCTACGACAAGATCTACTACGACGGTGGCACCCACACCGCGACTGCCGCACTCGCGCCCGACCTGCTGTGCCTGACGTTCTCGGGACTGTCCAAAGGCTATCGCTGTGCGGGTTTCCGCTCCGGATGGATGGTGGTGTCGGGGCCGACCCAGCACGCCGCGAACTACCTCGAGGGCTTGACGATGCTCGCCGGTCTTCGCCTGTGCGCGAATGTCCCCGGCCAGCAGGTGATTCAGGCCGCCCTCGGTGGGCATCAGAGTATCTACGACCTCACTCTGCCCGGCGGACGCTTGCGTGAGCAGCGCGACCGCGCGTGGGAAGCGCTCAACGCGATCCCCGGAATCTCCTGTGTGAAACCCAAGGGCGCGCTCTACGCGTTTCCCAAAATCGACCTCGACATGTATCCGATCGTCGACGACGAGAAGTTCGTCCTGGATCTGCTGTTGCAGGAGAAGCTGCACATCGTGCAGGGCACCGGCTTCAATTGGCCTCGCCCCGACCACTTCCGCATCGTCACCCTGCCGCATGCCGACGACCTCGAGGCCATCATCGAACGGATCGGGCGCTTCCTGGCGACCTACCGGCAGTAGTGGTCGAGCTTGTGGCCCAGTGCGCCATCGCGCGCCGGATCAACGCGCGCGAGCGTGGTCCAGCCGGTCCAACCTCGCTGGGCCAACAGTTCGATCAGCTGACGGGCCGGTGGCCAGGTGTCGAATGCCAGCGTGTCCAACAGCTCGACCAACGTTGACTCGATGCCGCCGCCGATGTACTCCTCGCCGTGCTCATCGGCTATCCGGGTGATGTAGGCGGTCATCGTGTCGGCGAGTTCGATGAGTTCCCGGTCGTCGGCGCGGTCGAGCGCCTTGCCGAGGACGCGATAGAAGTCGATGAGCTGCGGGTCGTCGAGTTGTTTCCGCTTGCGTGCCATCCATTCCGGGATGTGGTCGGGAGCGTGCACGACGAGCGGGATCCAGCCGTCGCGTTCGAGCTCGACTATCCGCTCGTCGATTCCGAGTGCCCGCAGCCGGTCGAGAAACTCGACTATTTCCGGAGGCAGTGCCAGGTTGTCCCCGGCGGCGAGACGGGCGATCTGCTCGCGGTGGCGCTGCCGCTCGCGGATCTCGTCCTGAAGCCGCTTGTCGATGTCTGCGACCGCCGCGGCAAATTCGTTCTCGTCGGCCTGCAGCAGTTCTCGCACGCGGGCCAGCGGGATCCCGGCCTTGCCGAGGCTTCGGATCTTGATCAACTCGACCAGGGCGTCAGCGGTGTACCTGCGATAGCCGGAGTGGTCTCGCTCTGGCTCCGGCAATAGCCCTTGTGCGTGATAGTGCCGCACCGCCCGCACCGTTACTCCGGCGTACGATGCCAGCTCGCCGATGGTCAGCATCAGACAAGTCTCCCGGACTTCGGGGCCGCGGACGAACCCCTCAACAGGCCGGGTGTCGTCGCTCGCGAATGATTCCGGCGATGTGCGGGGCATGCGTGAGGACAAGTCCGTGGTCGGCGTCGAGCCAGGACGTGGCGATATTCGGTCGCTCGCGGACCAGGCGCTCGATGCCTGCCCGCCAGTTCCGGTTGTACCGGCCGGCGCGCTCTTCCTCGCTGCTGCCTGCCATCGAGGCCGACATGATCATGCGGATGGGACTGTCGATGTTCTGGTACTGATCGAGGATTCCGGATCGGATCCGGTCCAACTCGACGTTGAGATCGAGAATCTGTTCCACGGTGAGCAACATTTGACGCGCAGTACCTCGGTAGGCCTCATGACCACTCACGAGTTCCTCCCACAGGCCCCGGAACCACGGCAGATCGGCCTCGGTGAGGAACGGTTCGGGCAAGGGGTTCGCGCCGTCGACGAGTACGAGTTCGGTACCAGCGTCGGGATGTTCGGCGGCATAATGCACGATCACATCCGCACCAAGCGAGTGGCCGACGAGCACCGGAGCCGAGGGCAGGCCGCGGCGTCGAAGCTCCGCCATCACGGCGACGAAATCGCTGCGGAACGCCGTGAAGGAGTACTGCGCGGTCCCCGTCGAAAGACCATGGCCTCGCAGGTCGAAAGTTATGACGTCGAAGTCGCGCCGTAACAGGTGTGTGAGTTCGCGCAGATCGGCCTGTGTCGTCAGGAGCCCGGGGCACAGGACCAGCGGTCGTCCACGGCCGCGTCGGGACACCGGAATCGTGACTCCGTCATGGTGGACTCTGAACTGATCGGTCTTCGTCGTCATACCGCCCATGCTGAGACGTTGACCCTGCGTCATGGTCAACAGTCGATTGAAGTCGGCTGTATGTCCGTCACGGAGTGCACACCACCGACGCGCCCGCGTAGGAATGTGCGGCCGTCTTGTGTCCCACGCCCATACGATCGAGCGATGAGCGAGCTGATCGCAGTCAGTGGGGCGACCGGGGCGATCGGCGGCCGGGTGGCCCGCAGGCTGGCTTCCGCGGGCGTCGAGCAGCGGTTGATGGGTCGCGATGCCGCACGGGCTCCCCGGCTTCCCGGCGCGCATTTCGCCGTCGCGGATTACGCCGATCCCGCGAGCGTGCGCACCGCGCTCGACGGCGTCGGCACCTTCTTGTTCGTCTCGGCCACCGAAACGCGCGATCGCGCCGATCAGCAGCGTGCGGTCGTGGGTGCCGCTGTCGCGGCGGGCGTGCGCCGCATCGTCTACGTCTCTTTCGTCGGCGCCGCGCCCGACTGCACTTTCACCTTCGGACGCGATCACTGGTGGACCGAGCAGGAAATCCGTTCCTGCGGCCTCGAGTTCACCTTCCTGCGTGACAACTTCTATCAGGACATGCTGCCGCTGCTGGCCGGCGAGGACGGCGTCATCCGAGGTCCTGCCGGTGACGGGCGAATCGGTGCCGTCGCTCGCGCCGATGTCGCCGATGTCGCGGTCGCCGTCCTCACCGGTGCCGAGCACGACGGCCACACCTACGACGTGACCGGCCCCCGGGCAATCACGCTGACCGAAGCGGCCGCCATGATCAGCGACGCCACCGGCCGCACCGTCCGCTACCACCCCGAAACCCTCGACGAGGCGTATGCGAGCCGTGCCGAATACGGCGCGCAGGAGTGGGAGGTGGCGGGCTGGGTGACCTCCTACCAGGCGATGGCCACCGGCGAGCTGGACGTCGTCACCGATACGGTGCCCAGACTCACTGGCCACCCAGCCAAGGACTTCACCGAACTGCTGGCCGAAACGAGGTCGTGACGGCGACGAAGCGCGACGACTGAGGAGGCCACAGTGTCGACGACCCGCATGCCCGCGGCATTCCTGGGACACGGCAATCCCATGAACGCCATCGAACGCAACCGCTACACCGAGGCGTGGCGCGCCTTCGGCGCCTCGGTACCGCGTCCACGCGCGATCCTGGTGATCTCCGCGCACTGGTACATCAATGCCACCGCGGTCACCGCGATGCCGCACCCGCGCACCATCCACGATTTCTATGGCTTCCCACCCGAACTGTTCGACGTGCAATACCCGGCGCCTGGCCTGCCCGCGCTGGCCGATCAGGTCGCCGATGTCGCCGAACCGCACTGGGTC
Source organism: Nocardia sp. NPDC059180 (assembly GCF_042754945.1). Classification (NCBI taxonomy): domain Bacteria; kingdom Bacillati; phylum Actinomycetota; class Actinomycetes; order Mycobacteriales; family Nocardiaceae; genus Nocardia; species Nocardia sp. NPDC059180. Next base: position 266,302 of record NZ_JBHZBU010000008.1, on the reverse strand, counting down.
GGCTGCGATGCCGACAGCTGGGGTATCGACCACGGCACCTGGTCGGTGCTGGTGCACGCCTTCCCGGACGCCTCGATCCCGGTCGTCCAGCTCTCGCTGAATGCCTACAAGGACACCGACTACCACCTGGATCTGGGCTGCAAGCTCGCGCCGCTACGCGATGACGGCGTGCTCATCGTCGGCAGCGGCAATATCGTGCACAACCTGCGGGCCATCGATATGAGCCTGCCCGACGGTGGCTACGACTGGGCATTGCGATTCGATGACGCCGCACGTGATGTGCTGACCACCTCGCCCGCCGAGATCGCCACCCTGGACCGGCACCCGGATTTCGCCGCCGCCGTACCGACTCCGGACCACTACCTGCCGCTGCTGTACCTCGCGGGCCTCGCCGGCGACGAGCCGCTCACCCCGCTGGTCCGTGGCCATGCGAGCGGCTCGATCTCCATGGCCGCCTACACGCTGGACGCGACCTGCCCGGACAGCGCGGGCGATATGCCGGGCGCACCGGAACTACCCGCCGACGTGCCCGCCACCGACAGCAATATCTAGCCCTCCTGGTTGCTCTCGGATAGCCACGCGGTGGCAGTGAACCGCGTAAGCTTTCGCCCAGTTGCCGAAGCACTGGCACAGGTGGGCGAAAGCATACTGATCGCGGTCGCCGAGAGTTTCCCGCCGTGTGGGCGGGCGCCGTAGAGCGCAGCGATCGCCGTAGGAGAGTGCCCCGCTTTCGTCGCATAACCGGTGACTTCCGTTCCGGCAGCACGTATCCGAACGCGCGATTCGAAAGGAGCGTCGCGTAGTGAAGCAGGCGCCGTCGAGGCCCGCCGGCGCTGGTGACCGCAGTCGGTAACGCCGAGATGGGATGTGACAATGAGCGAGTCCTGGCCCAGTTCGATGAGTTCCTTCGACGACATCTTCCAGCGATTCTTCGGGCCCGGAATGTCGGAACGGCCGCCGGTACAGCGCACCGATCTCGGCCGGTTGCTCAGCGACAACGCCAAACAACTCGTCGCCACCGCGCAGGCCGCGGCCAAGGACTGGAGAAGTCCCGAGATCACACCCGAACATCTGCTCTACGCGGCGACCCTTGTCGAACCCACACGCGGCATTCTCGCCGAACTCGGACACGACCCGGACGAGCTCAGCATGAAGATGCGCGAGGCAGCCTCCGGTAACGGCTCGAGCAATGGCAACGGCACGCTCGCGCTGAGCCCGTCGGCCAAACGCGCCATGCGCAACGCCCAGCGCAGCGCCGCCGAAGCAGGCAGCAGCTACATCGGACCCGAACACATCCTGCTCGGCATCGCCGAACTGGATACGGCCGCAGCGCAGGCCATGGCCGGTACCCAACTGCCGGGCAGCGACGGCCACCGCAAGGACAGTGACACACCGACCCTCGACGAATACGGCCGCGACCTCACCGCCGAGGCGCGCGCGGGCAAGGTCGACCCGGTGGTCGGGCGCGCCGAGGAAATCGAGCAGACCGTGGAGATCCTGTCGCGGCGGCGCAAGAACAATCCGGTGCTCATCGGCGACCCCGGTGTCGGCAAGACCGCCATTGTGGAGGGTCTGGCGCAGCGGATCGTCAACGGGGACGTGCCGAGCACGCTCACCGACCGCCGCGTCGTCGCGCTCGACGTCGGTTCCTTGGTCGCGGGCAGCAAATACCGCGGCGAATTCGAGGAAAGGCTGACCAAGATCCTCGACGAGGTGCGCGCCCATTCCGACGAACTGGTGGTGTTCATCGACGAACTGCACACCATCGTCGGCGCGGGCGCCGGTTCGGAGGGCTCGATGGATGCGGGCAATCTGCTCAAACCGGCGCTGGCTCGTGGTGAACTGCACGCCATCGGCGCCACAACCATCGACGAATACCGCCGCCATATCGAGAAGGATGCAGCCCTCGAACGGCGTTTCCAGCCGGTGATGGTGTCGGAGCCCTCGGTGGCCGACACCATCGAGATCCTGCGCGGGCTCGTCGACGTCTATGAGGAACACCACCAGGTGCATTACACCGACGAATCGTTGGTCGCCGCCGCGGAACTGTCGGACCGCTACCTCACCGACAGGTTCATGCCGGACAAGGCCATCGACCTCGTCGATCAGGCGGGTGCACGGGTGCGGTTGCGGACCCGGACTCCTGGCCCCGATGTGCGTGAACGCGAGGAGGAGGTGGCACGACTGCGCAGGGAGAAAGACGCCGCCGTTGCCGCCGAAGACTATGAGAAAGCCAAGGAGCTCAAGTCCGAGATCGCTGTCGCCGAAGAACAACTCGACGATGCGGGCACGACCGAAGCACCCGAGGTGACCCTCACCGATATCGCCGAGGTCATCTCACGGCAGACCGGTATCCCCGTCGCCGATCTCACTACCGAGGAACGTCAGCGCCTGCTCCAGTTGGAGGACGTGCTGCACAAACGGGTGATCGGCCAGGACGAGGCGATCGTCGCGGTCGCCGAAGCGGTGCGCCGGGCGCGGGCGGGGCTCAAGGATCCGAACCGGCCCATCGGGTCGTTCCTGTTCCTCGGACCCACCGGCGTCGGGAAAACCGAACTGGCGAAAGCGCTGGCCGAGGCCGTATTCGGCGACGAGGACCGGCTCATCCGCTTCGATATGAGCGAGTTCCAGGAAAAGCACACCGTGTCGCGGTTGGTCGGCGCCCCTCCCGGATATGTGGGCTACGACGATGCCGCCCAGCTCACCGACAAGGTGCGCCGCCAGCCTTATTCGGTGATCCTGTTCGACGAGATCGAGAAGGCGCACCCGGATGTGTTCAATGTGCTGCTGCAACTGCTCGACGACGGCAGGGTCACCGACTCCAAGGGCCGCACGGTGGACTTCAAGAACACCATCGTCATCATGACCAGCAATATCGGCTCCGACCTGATCCTGTCCGCGCCAGAAGGCGATCTGGACTCCATCACCCCGAAGCTGACCGAGCGCCTGCGTTCACATTTCCGCCCGGAATTCCTCAACCGCATCGATGACACCATCGTCTTCCACCGCCTCGACCAGCAGCAGATCCACCGGATCGTCGGCCTGGTGCTCGACGCCACCCGCCGCCTGCTGCGTGCCCAGGACATCGAACTCGACGTCACCGAACCAGCGGTCGACTGGCTCGCCGAGCACGGTTACCAACCCGAATTCGGCGCCCGGCCGCTGCGGCGCACGGTGCAGAAAGAAGTGGACAACAAGCTGTCGCGACTGCTGCTCGACGGCGATCTGAAGTCCGGCGACACCGTGCGGCTCGACGCCGACAGCAGCGGCCTGCAATTGTCGGCGGTCGAGCGCCGCGGGGCGAAAACCGTGGAGGCTGCCCCGTGACGGAGGAGCCCGACAAGGAGCTTAGTTACCGCACCTCGCTTCCTGGTAGAAGGCCGACAACCCGTCGTCGATGGGGTGGGGCTGCGGCGTCCCGGTAGCGTCCAGCTTGTTCCATCGCATGAGGTTCATCGCCACCGTCATCTGCCGCTTACCGTCGGCGCGGGTCCACGACCACGTCAAGGCCCCGAACACCGTGCCGCCGTGGCCCCAGAATGTGCCGCAACCCGGGAGCTCGATCCGTTGCAGGCCGAGGCCGTAATCGATCGTCTGCCCGTCCTGAGCGATGACCGCAACCGTGTCCTGCATCTGTGCCAGCGATGACGGGCTCACGAGCTCGCCGCCGAGGAGCTCGGCGTAGAAGCGGTTGAGATCTGCCGTGGTCGACACCAGGCCTGCCCCCGGCTTCATCCACGAGATGCTGTACTCGCTGTAATCGCGCGGCGGGTCGATCATCCCGTACATCGACTCGTACATTCGGGAGTGCGGCCCATCGATGCGAGGCTCGTCCGGAAAAGCGGTGTCCCTCAGTCCGGCCCGCTCGATGACGTTCTCGGCGATGTAGTTCTCCATCGTGGTACCGGTGACCTGCTCCAGGAGCTCGCCGAGGAGAAAGTAATTGGTGTTGGAGTACACCCCCGGGGAGCTGCCCGGCTCGCCGGTGGCGGGAGCGTTGACCCCCATCTCGATCAGCTCGGTCGGCCGGAACTCCGTGAACCGGTTGTCGTCCAAGCTTTCCGGCGACACATCCGCTAGCGAGGGGAAGCTCGCGAGGGACGGAAACGCCGTGGGGAGGTAGTCGGCGAGCCCGCTGGTGTGGTTGAGCAGCATCCGCACCGTGATCTTCTTGCCGCGATCTCCAGGGACCAGATGCGGCAGGTAGTCGCCGATCGGCGCGTCGAGCCGGATCCGGTCCTGGTCGACCTGCTGCATGATCGCGGTGGCGGTGAAGGTTTTGGTGATGCTGCCGACGCGTTGCAGCATGTCGTCCTGGATGGGGCGGCCGGTCTCGAGATCGGCGACTCCGGAAGCGCCGCGCCATATCTGGTCGCCATCACGCACCTCGGCGAACACACCAGGCATCCCCGCGTCGTGGACGGCGTCCAATGCCGACCGCAACCGAACAGGATCGAGGCCGGTCGAGGTGTCCGTGCTGCCAGGAGGCACACCTTCTGCCACGTCGGGGGCTGTCGCCGAGCTACACCCACCGAGGCTCAGCGCTGCCACACTCGCGAATATCGTCAGGCGCATCTTCACGACACCCGTCCTCTCGTGACCAGGGAGAACGCTGTCGGTTCGGGAACCATGATCATGTCGTCGATACTCGCGCCGATCCGGCATGTTCCGCGTCCGCTGGTGGGCGTCACCGTCTACGTGAATTCGCGTAGAACAATCGCGGCAGCTACGTCACTCGTCGTAGCCCGAGCCGCGGTACTTACTGGGCGAAATGACTCAGCCCGGTCTGGTAGGCGATCACGACCAGCTGGGCGCGATCGCGGGCACCCAGTTTCACCATCGCGCGGCTGACATGGGTGCGTGCTGTGGCCGGGCTCAGAAACAGCGCCGCACCGATGTCGTCGTTGCTCATGCCCTGCGCCACCAAGGCCAGCACTTCGCGCTCCCGGTCGGTCAGCACCGCGAGCCGCTCCTCGCCGGATCTGACGGCGCGGCGCTGCGCGGTGACCTGGCTGATGAGGCGGCGGGTGACCCGGGGAGCGAGCAAGGCGTCACCGGCGGCAATCACCCGAATGGCATGCAAGAGTTCGGCGGGGCCCGCGTCTTTGAGCAGGAACCCGCTCGCACCCGCCTCCAAGGCCTCGAAGACATTGTCCTCGGTGTCGTAGGTGGTCAGGATCAGGACCTTGACCTGCTCCAAGCCGCTGGTCGCGGCGATCTGCCCGGTGGCGCGTATCCCGTCCAGCTGTGGCATGCGGATATCCATGAGGACGACATCGGGGCGGGTGGCGCGAGCCAGTTCGACGGCTTCGGCACCGTTGGTGGCTTCACCGACGACGGTGATGTCGTCCTCCAGGTCGAGCAGAACTTTGAAGCCGGATCGGACCAGGCGTTCGTCGTCGGCGAGCAGTACCTTGATCGGCGGCGTGGGGTTCACAGGCACGACCCCGCAGGGGCGAGTGGCAGGCGGGCGATGACCTCGAAACCACCACCGGGTCGCGACTTCGCGTCGAGCTCGCCGCCGAGCAGTTGACAGCGTTCGCGCATTCCGAGAATGCCGCGGCCGGTGGTGGCCGAGCTGCCTGCGCCGTCCAGGACAGGTGCGGTGTCGTGTCGGCCCTCGTCGGTCACCCGTATCTGCAAGTCGTCGACACCGGAATGGATCGCCACCGCCACCCGGGTCGGGCCGACGTGGCGGATCACGTTGGTGATCGACTCCTGCACGATGCGGTATGCGGCACTGCCCACCGCACTGGGTAGCGACGGCATCGGCGAGATCTGCTCTATATCGATGTCGAGCCCGGCGTCACGGGCCTTATCGGTGAGTTCATGAATCTGCTCGAGACCGGGATGAGGCGTGCGTTCGTCGCCATCGCGCAGTACACCGAGGATGGCGCGCATCTCACGCAGCGCCCGTGCACTGGTCTGTTCGATGGTCCGCAAGGCTTCGCGGGCCTGCTCCGGCCGCCTATCCAGCACGTGTGCGGTGACACCGGATTGCACGTTGATGATGGCGATGGCGTGGGCGACGGTGTCGTGCACTTCGCGGGCGATGCGCAGCCGTTCGGCATCTACCCGAGCCCTGGCCTCCTCGTCACGGGAACGTTCGGCCAGTTCCGCCCGTTCCTGCGCATCGGCGGCGATGACCCTGCGAGTTCGAACGGACTCGCCGAGCGCTGCGCTGATCACCGACCCGCCGATCCGGAAGAACACCCAGCCGATGGCCACCCGCGGCTCGATATCGGCTGCCGCGATCAGCCAGCCGATGCCGAGAACCGTGGTCCCCGCGCCAACGATCATCAGCGATCGGCGCCCGTCGCCGTATGCCGCGAGGGTGTACAGCGCGACGAAAAGCCCGAGGTAGGAGAGTCGATCGGGAAAGTCGAGACCGAAATAGATCAGGCTCGCCACCGCGGTGATCATGAACACCAGAACAGGCCGCTTGCGACGGGCGACGACGGCCACGCCACTCACGATCAACAGGGCGTACCCGAACGCCGACACCGGCTCCGAGACCGGGGCGAGCGGCACCGGGATCGTGGCGCTCTGCACCTGAACCGCGGTGACGAACAGCGCCAGCAGGACATCCGCCGACCAGGCAGGTCGATGCGCTATGCGGGCAGATAACCGCTGTGACATCGCCCGCCGAACCATGCCGTGACAGTACGGCATTCGCCGGCGGACAGACGGCCGGTCGGCGGGTGTACGGGGCGTCGGTAGCCTGTCGGTGGACGCATTGACGACCAACGACAAGGAGTTCTTGCCTTGGAGGATGTACTACGGCCGCTCATCGTCTTCTGCGGGACCATCGCGCTCACCGTGGTAGCCGGTCTGCTCTTCGATCGGCTGATGCGCTTCTATGCGCGCAGACGCCCGGACACTCGGCTGCCGCTGTTGCTGCGCCGCGTGCGGTTGCCGCTACAGGTGTTGCTCGGTGCGGTGGCGCTGCACGCGACCTACCCGTTGGCGGAGCTGGAACTTCGCCAGGACGCGGTGATCCGCAATGTGCTGGCCACGATGGCGATCATGGCCGCGGTGTGGCTGGTGATCCGGGCCGCCGACGCGGTCGCGGACAACACCCTCAGCGCCTACGCGCAGCGCACCCGTGATGTCGCGCGGGTGCGGCAGTTGCGAACTCAGCTCGGGCTGGTGCGCCGCATCGTCACTTCGGTGCTGGTGGTCACCACGGCCGCGGTAGCGATCCTGCTGCTGTTCCCCGGCCTACGGACCCTCGGGACTTCGCTGCTGGCTTCGGCGGGCGTGATCGGCATCATCGCCGGTGTGGCAGCGCAATCGACGTTGAGCAATTTGATGGCCGGACTACAGATCGCCTTCGGTGATTCGGTGAAGATCGGCGACACCGTCGTGGTGGAAGGGGAGATGGGCACGGTCGAGGAGATCACCCTCGCCTTCCTGACGGTGCGGATCTGGGACGACCGCAGGCTGACGATGCCGGTGTCCTACTTCAACAGCCAGCCATACGAGAACTGGTCGCGCGGCGGTTCGCAGCTCACCGGCACGGTGTATCTGCACCTGGACCACAGCACGCCGGTGCCGCTGCTGCGCGAACACCTGCACGAGTATCTGCGGGAGCGGCCGGATTGGGACGGACGATCGTGGAATCTGCTGGTCACCGACAGCGCGCCGACCAATATCGTGGTGCGTGCGGCGATGTCGGCCGCCGACTCCGATGACGTGTGGACCTTGCGCTGCGCGGTCCGCGAGGAACTGCTGAACTGGCTCGGCCGCAACCACCCGTACTCGTTGCCCAAGATCTCGACGTCGATTTCCGGTATGCCCGACGAGGAGCAGCTGATGGCATTGACGGGCGCGAGCGAGAACGGGCACCGCAACTGACACCTCGCCCGCGGGCAGGTTGTGCTGCGGCAGGCAGGCTCAGCCACCCGGGCGCGCTGCGGCGTCCTGACGCGCGGTCTGCTGCCCCGCGCCCGACGGCTCGCGCCACGCCTCTGTGACGCCGGGCCGCCCGTCCTCCACGACGAACGCGGCCCTGGTCTCGATCGGTGCGCCCGGCCGGTGGACATACGGCACCACCCGGAAGTCACTGCGCCACAGCTGCTGATCCAGCTCGACCCGGACGTAGCCGCGCTGCCCGTTGTAGAACTTCATATCGGGATTGGCATCCAGCAGCAGCCGCCCGCGATCGGGCAGGTCGGCGCCGTCGCCGCCGGTGGTGATCGAGGTGCCGGTGAACTCGGAGGCCACCACCGGTGTGCTGGGATCGGCCGGGTCGCGGCGCAGGTCGGCGGCATAGTTCTCATGCCGGTCACCGGTGATGACAACCAGATTGCGCACGCCGTGGTCGACCGCGCCGCCGAGCACCGCGGCGCGTTCGGCGACGTAGCCGTCCCAGCCATCGGTTCCGACCGCCAGGTCCGGGCCCGGGTCGTAATCGCTCTGGCTCATCGCCACCTGATTGCCGAGGACCTGCCACCGCGCGGGTGAGTCGGCGAAGCCGTCGATCAGCCAATCCCGTTGCGGCCGGCCCAAAATGGTGCGGTCTGCGTCGAGCCGGTCGGCGCAGCCGGTGACGAGGCCGCCGTCGCCGCATGCCTGTGGATCCCGGTACTGCCGGGTGTCGATCATGGTGAAATCGGCCAGATCGCCGAACCCGTAGCGACGGTGCAGGCGCATATCCGGTCCGGCAGGCAGTTGCGCGATGCGTAGCGGCAGGTGCTCGTAGAGCGCCTGGAAGGCGGCGGCACGGCGTCGGCGGAACAGCGCCGGAATGCGGTAGATGTCGAAGCCGAGCCCCGGTGCGTCGGCAGCCCAGTTGTTATCGACCTCGTGATCGTCCATGGTGACCAGCCACGGAAACGCGGCATGCGCGGCCTGCAGTGGTTGCTCGGATTTGGCCTGGGCGTACAACAGCCGGTAGCCGGACAGGTCGAACGCCTCATCGCGCAGCTGCGGCGCGATGGCCGCACCGTCGCGGCCGAGCCGCCAGGACCTCTCGTAGATGTAATCGCCCAGATGCACGACCAGGTCGAGATCCTCCGCGCTCATGTGGTCATAGGCGGTGTAGTACCCCGAACTCCACGACTGGCAGGACGCGAACGCGAACCGCATCCGGGAGACCGCCTGCCCGGCCGCGGGTGCGGTGCGGGTCCGTCCGATCGGCGAGATCGCCGAACCGGCGCGGAACCGGTAGTAATACCAGCGATCCGGGGCCAGCCCGCGCACCTCCGGATGCACGCTGTGGCCCAGCTCCCGCGACGCCACCGCCGCACCGCGGGTGACCACGCGGCGGAACTGCTCGTCTTCAGCCACCTCGTAGTCCACGGTCACCGGTGCCAGTGGCATACCACCGAGGCCGTCGGGGGCCAGCGGATCCGGTGCGAGCCGGGTCCACAGCACGACCCCGTCGGGGGCGGGATCACCGGAGGCCACTCCGAGCGTGAACGGGTCGTCGCCGAGCAGCCGCGGTGCGGCGAACCGGGCGCTGCTCGCGGTCGCCGCACCCGCCACTATCGCAGCCGAGCTTGCGGCCCCGAATCTCAACAACTGACGACGCGACACGCCCATGGCCTCCAGCATGCCCCGATCCGCTCGAACGTGGGGCAAGGTCCGAATCCGGCGCATCGATGGCGTTGTGATCCCACTGCCCCGATGTCGGCTCAACGATTGAACTGCTGACGATGTGGACTCGCCGTCCGCGTGGTTCTGTGCCCGCTCTCCGGGATATTCGGTGCGCCCCAGCGCCCTGCGAGGCTAGGTTCGCCTCGCATGGGTAGCGCGCCTCGGCAGTGACCGAGCAGCCGATAAGGAGGACGAAGATGTCCGAAGCACCGTCGCCGGTTTCCCTCGACGCCGACCTGGCGCGACGACTGGCCCGGCTGGAAGCCGTCGAGTCGATCAAGGCCCTCAAGCATCGTTACTTCCGTGCATGTGATGCCAAGGACCCGAAGGGGTTCCGGGACTGCTTCATCGCCTCCGGTTCGGCGCTCGACTACGGCGAACTCGGCGCCTTCGACGCCGACGGGATGGCCGCGGTCTTCGAATCCATCGCCCTGAAGCAGGTCGACGGCAAGCACGTCGTCCTCGATATGCACCACGGCCTGCACCCCGACATCACCGTCCACGACGAGGCCACCGCCTCCGGTAGCTGGACGCTGAAGTTCCGCCAGGTGAACCTCGTCGAGAACACCGAAACCGTTTCGACCGGCGAATACACCGACGAATACGTCGTCGAGGACGGAGCCTGGAAGATCGCCACCTGCCGATTCGATCGCCTCTGGTCGATCACGAGGCCGATCGACGAGTCCTGCCGCGTGACGCAATAGGCGAGCGGGCCACTGCGCGAGCAGTCGGCTGTTCACCCGAGCGCGGCGACAGCGGCGCGCGTGGCATCCGCAATGAGCGCGTTGTCGGGTTCGGCGTCCTGTTCGGATTTGGTCGACAGCACGGCGATGACGATGGGGGCGCGGCCGGGCGGCCAGGCCACAGCGACATCGAGGGCGGAACCGTAGGCAGGGCTCCCGGTCTTGTCGCCGACTATCCAGTCGCCCGGCAGCCCTGCGCGGATGCGGGTATCGCCGGTGGTGTTCGCGACCAGCCACGAGGTCAGTTGGGCGCGTTCGGGTTCGGCGAGAGTGTCACCGACGACGAGGGTGCGGTAGTCGGCGGCGAGGTCGGACGGTGTGGTGGTGTCGCGCTCGTCGCCGGGGATCGCGGTGTTCAGTTCGGTCTCCCAGCGGTCCAGGCGTGAGGTGCCATCGCCGATGGACCGCAGGAACGCGGTGAAGCCCTCGGGGCCGCCGAGCAGCTTCAGCAGCTGATTACCCGCGGTGTTGTCGGAGATGGTGATGGCGGCGTGGCACAGCTCGCGCACGGTCATACCGGTCTCGACGCGCGTTTCGGTCACCGGCGAATATTCGACGAGATCGGTGGCGGGGAAGTGGATCACCTGATCGAAGTAGCCCGTCGACAGCGGATGGTCGCGCAACAACGCTCCGCAGGCGAGGCCTTTGAAGGTAGAGGCCATGGGGAATCGCTCGCCCGCGCGGTGCGAGACACTGCGCCCCGAGCCGGTGTCGACGGCGAACACACCGAGCCGTGCGCCGTATGTCGTCTCCAGCTCGGCGAACTGGGGTGTGGCAACCGCGGAGGTGGCAACGGCGGCTGTGCCGGAAGCGGGCGCGGCTCCCGAGTTCGAATCGCACGCGGTCGTGAGCGTCAGCGCGGACACCGCCAGTGCGGCGGCGAGTAGCCGCCTGCGGTCGACGGGGATGAGGGCCGATGGTGAGAAGGTCACGGCGGCACCACATCATCGAACCGATGGCCCACGCCAATAGCAGGCCGCTGCGTCCGCGAGTCGCACTCGATATCGCCGCAGGTCGGCGCGGGTATTCTGGCGTCGAGACGGCCTGTTCCCGCGCGATGGCATCGACCAGTCACGACCGGCTGGTTCAATGACCGCCATGGACCTGATCCGCCACCTCCGCTTCTTCGTCGCCGTTGCGGACGAGGGGCATTTCGGGAGGGCGGCGGCCGCGTTGGACATGACCCAACCGCCGTTATCGCAGGGTCTGCGCCGGCTCGAACAATTCCTCGGCGTCGAGCTGGTGCACCGCACGCCGCACGGCGCGGTTCTCAGCTCTGCGGGGCGGCAACTGCTGCCGCGGTCCCGGCTGCTGGTCGACGACGCCGAACAGTTCTTGGCCGAATCGCAGCGCATCGCCCACGCCCGCGGTGACGTGCACTGGGGTGTGGCCGCGCCCGTGCCGGACACAGTGGTCACCGCCTGTGTGACCGCATTGCGAGCCTCGGCAGGCCCCGGCGCCACGGTCTCCACGACAGTCGCAGCGACCACCGACATTCTCGGTGATCTGCGTGCGGGTCTGTGCGATGTCGCGGTGATCGAGCACCCCGCCCTCCTCGACGGCGTCGAGGCGGGACCAGTGGTCAAGATCGCGCGCCGGCTGGTGGTGCCGTCGGATCACCGCAGCGCCGCTGTCGAACGGCCCACCTTTCGCATGCTCGCCGACCTGACGTTCGCGCATCCACCGCGCGCGGGCAACCCGCCCGCCTTCGATACCGTGCTCGACCTGCTGCGCGAACGCGGGCTGGACACACCGGTCACCACCGCCCGCGACGATCGCGCAGTCCTGGCTGCCGTCGCTTCCGGCACCAGCTTCGGGCTCACCGCGATGCCGCCGTCGCCGACGCCGGGCGTGGCCTGGCTGACCATGGCGCCGCAGGCGTTCGCGCTGCGGGTTCGGGTGGTCCGGCGACCGGACGCCAAGCCGCACGCCGACGCCCTGGACCGCGTGCTGTACCGGGAGCGGCTGCGATGAGAATCGCGCAGACCGTTGGCAGGGCCGCGGGCCGGGAGCCGGCCGATCGGATCCGCGCAGTCTTCGCGGACGCGGGCTGCACCGGCTGGCTGCACGCCCGCCGCTGCGGTACGGCGGCGGAGATCTCCGTCGACGGCCTGGACCGGGTGGTCACCGCCTCGGTCTACAAGCTGGTGCTGTTCGTCGCGTTCTGCCGCCGGGTCGACGCCGGGCTGATCGATCCCAGCGCCCGGCTGACCGTGCATCCGGCCGACTGCACACCGGGCCCTACTGGCATCGCGGCTCTGCACGATCCGGTGACCATGAGCCGCCGCGACCTCGCCACCTCCATGATGACGGTCTCCGACAACGCCGCCGCTGACATCCTGCTCGGTGAGATCGGGCTGGGCGCCGTCGAGGAGCTGCTTGCCGAGCTGGGACTCACCGAGACCCGGATCGTGGGCGGCACCGCCGACGTCCACCGCAGCCTGGTTCGCGATACCGACACCCATACCACCGCCGAGGCGTTCGCAGCGCTGGCCGACAACGACGAGGCCTGGTCGGTCTCGGCCTATGACCCCTCCTACGCCAGCGCGACGACCCCGCAGGAGATGACCCGGTTGCTGGACCTCATCTGGGGTGGCGGCGTGCTCGCACCCGAGCAGACCGCATTCGTGCGCTCGGTGATGCGCAAGCAGGTGTGGCCGCATCGCATCGCCTCGGCGTTCCCGCATCGCGGCGTCTTCGTCGCGGGTAAGACCGGCACCATCGGCGTGATCCGCAACGAGGTGGCGGTGGTGGAATTTCCCGGCGAGTATCCGGTGGCGGTCGCGGTGTTCACTCGTGCGGCGCGTGCCGATCCGCAGCTCGCGGTCGTCGACGCCGCCATCGCCGAGGCCGCGCGTATCGCAGTCACCGAGCTGCGGCACCCGCTCACGCAGGGCTGACAGCTATCGGCACCTGCGCCGACGGCTAGTTCCCAGATTCGATAAACAGGTATTACTAAACCCTGTTCACCCGGTCTGTGATTGTGGTCTAATCGGAGTGGAACCTGTTCTACACAACGCTGTGAGGTCTGCACCGGAGCAGGCCGCAAGGAGGTACTCGTGGCCGCACCGTCCATCCCCGCCGGGTTCGATTTCACCGATCCCGACCTGTACGCCCAGCGCTTGCCGATCGAGGAATTCGCCGAGCTGCGCCGGGTCGCGCCGGTGTGGTGGTGCCCGCAGGGTAAGGGCCGCAGCGGCTTCGACGACGGCGGCTACTGGGTGGTCACCAAGCTCGACGACATCAAGGAGATCTCGAAGAGTCCCGAGCTGTTCTCCTCGGAGGAGAACACCGCGATCATTCGCTTCAACGGCGATATCGCGCGCAACGAGATCGAAATGCTGCGCATGCTCATGCTCAACATGGATCCGCCGAACCACACCAAGATGCGCCGCATCGTGTCCAAGGGCTTCACCCCGCGCGCGGTCAACAGCCTGCGTGACGCCCTGACCGAGCGCGCCGCACGCATCGTGCACGAGGCCAAGAAGGAAGGCCGCGGCGATTTCGTCCAGCAAGTCGCCTGCGAGCTGCCGTTGCAGGCCATTGCCGAGCTGATCGGCGTGCCGCAGGAAGATCGCGGCAAGATCTTCGACTGGACCAACCAGATGATCTCCTACGACGACCCGGACTTCGAGGGCGACCACAAGATGGCCACCGCGGAGGTCATGGGTTACGCCTGGAACCTGGCCGAGGAAAAGCGCAAGTGCCCGATGGACGACATCGTGACCACGCTTCTCGACGCCGACCTCGACGGTGAGGCGCTGGGCTCCGACGAATTCGCCTGGTTCGTGATCCTGCTCGCCGTGGCAGGCAACGAGACCACCCGCAACGCCATCACGCACGGCATGAAGGCCTTCGTCGACAACCCCGACCAGTGGGAGCTGTACAAGGAGCAGCGTCCGCGCACCGCGCCCGACGAGATCGTCCGCTGGGCCACTCCGGTCACCGCCTTCCAGCGCACCGCGACGGCCGACACCGAACTCGGTGGTCAGCAGATCAAGAAGGGCCAGCGCGTCGGCATGTTCTACAGCGCGGCCAACTTCGATCCGGAGTCGTTCGAGGATCCGTTCGCGTTCAATGTCCTGCGCAATCCCAACCCGCATGTCGGCTTCGGCGGCACCGGTACCCACTTCTGCGTGGGTGCCAACCTGGCCCGGCTCGAGATCGACCTGATGTTCAACGCCATCGCCGACGCGATGCCGAACCTGCGCGAGCTCTCGGAGCCGGTGCGGCTGCGTTCGGGCTGGCTCAACGGCATCAAGCGCTGGGAAGTCGCCTACGAGTGAGTATCACCGTCGAGTGAACGATGAGCGGCATCGCCCGGACGGGCGGTGCCGCTCTGGTGTGTGCCCCGATCAGCGGCACGCTGGACCCGATCCGACGTGAGGGACGACGGGCTCGGCGTGAGCACTACTGTCGGGGTAACCGGTCCGGCCGAGGACTGAAAATGTCGTGGAGGTGGAACTCGTTATGTTGTCGACAGCGTGGTCACGCGAGATGGGCCTGCGGGTCCCGATCGTGAACGCCCCCATGGGTGGCGTGGCCGGAGGCAGGCTTGCCGCCGCTGTCACCGCAGCCGGTGGTCTCGGCATGATCGGCATGGGCAGCGCGGGCTCGGCGGCGCGGTTGACCGCAGAACTCGAGCAGCTCGGGCCGGATCCCGGACCGTTCGGCATCGGGATGATCGACTGGGTCCTCACCCGTGAGCCTGCGCTGTTCGACACCGCGCTGGCTGCACGGCCAACCCTCATCTCGGTCAGCTTCACCACCGACCTGTCCTGGGTCGAGCCCGTGCACCAGGCGGGGATCCTGGCCGCCACCCAGGTCTACGACCGCGAGCAGGCGCGGCGCGCGGAGGCCGCGGGCGTGGACGTGATCGTGGCCAGGGGAGCCGAGGGCGGCGGTCACGGCGAGCCCACGCTGGCGACCCTGCCGTTGCTCGAGATCGTCTGCGACGCCGTCGATGTGCCGGTGCTGGCGGCCGGTGGCATCGCGACCGGACACGCACTGGCCGCGGTACTCGGCGCGGGAGCCGCCGGAGCCTGGCTCGGTACCCGCCTGGCCGTGTGCCCGGAAGCGCTGACCACCGACCACGCTCGCGCGGCATTGTTGCGCGCTGACGCGACCGACACCATCACCACCCGCGTCTTCGACATCGGCCAGGGCCTGCCCTGGCCGACCCGCTATCCGGCGCGCGTCCTGCGCAACGATTTCACCGACCGATGGGACGGTGCCGAGGACGCCCTCGCGACCGACGAGCGCGCTCACGTCGAACTCGCCGCCGCGGTCGACGCCGACGATCCGCGGCTGGCACCCGTCGACGCGGGCCAGGGTATCGGCCTGGTGACCACCAGTCAGCCCGTCGCCGAGGTGTTCGAGGACATATGCACCGCCGCCGCACGGTATCTCACCGCCCGTTCTACGATCGCCGAACCCGACGCCACCCCTGGCTGATCCCCGGCAACTCGGCCCGCTGTGCGGGCGGTCGGGTGCATCGGCATCAACCGTTGTAGCGGCGCAGCCAATCGAGGGTCAGCTCGCGACCGAGTTGAGCGCCCGTGGTGAGAACCGCCGCGTCGTAGGCGTGCTCGACGAACGGGACCTCCACATAGCGGTGCGGGATTGCGGCTGCGGCGAGGTCGCCGGCGAAATCGGCGGTGTGCGAGGCGAACACGAGGTGGTCGGCGCCGCTCTGGATCAGCAATGTCGGCGGTGATTGCGGGCTCAGCTGTGGTGCGGAATCGGTGGCGGCGTAGCGCTCGGGGTATTCGGCGGGGCTGCCGCCGATGTACTTTCGCCCGACGTCGGCGCCGCCGGCCGAATCACCTTCGGAGGCGGTGAGGTCGACGGCGGGATAGATGCCGACCGCGGCGCGCACGCGCGGCAGATCTGCGGCGTCGCCGCAGGTCGGCTTCAGCGCATCGGCATTGATCTTATTGGCGACATTGATCGCCAGGTTGCCGCCTGCCGATCCACCGAAGGTCGCGACCCGGCCCATATCCCAGCCGTATTCGTCCGCATGGGCAGCGGCCCAGGTCATCGCACAGCCGACATCGGCTTCCTCGGTGTCCCAGCGGTGGACGGTGGCGTCGGAGAGCCGATAGTCGACATCGAGGACCGCATATCCCTGATCGGCGAGCCAGCGGGTGTACGGGTTGGGGCCGCGGCTGCCCGCGATGAATCCGCCACCGTGGATGCTCACCACCAACGGGGCCGGCCCGTCGGTGCCGGGCAGATAGAGATCGGCTTTCATCTGTTCGCCATCGAGTGTGGCGTAGGTGACGGTGCGGTCGGGCTGCCCGCCGACCGCCGCCAGCGGCACCACGGGGGCAAACAACACCCATCGGCCGGTGTGCTGATGCATGGTGTACACCAGCGCCGCGCTGGTGACGATGGTCAGTGCCAATCCCGCACCGGTGATTCCGGCGACCGTGCCCGTCAGCCGCCGCGAACGCCCACCCCGGAAGGCGAACACCGCGAGCGCCACCGCGACGATGCCGAGAACCAGATTCCACGAGCCCACCGAGTCGCGCAGCGAACCGAGGATCAGGATGGCGGTCTGCACCCCGAAGACCTGCAACAGCGGGCTCGTCCAGCCGACCGGAACCACCGCGAACAGTTGCGCCACCAGCAGATACAGCCCGAGAAGTGTGGCGAATACGAGTGCGACCGAACGCAGAACAGGCCATCGTCGCCGATCTACGTCGGTGTCCGGTGGCTCGGACTGCTGTGCGCGTTCATCGCTCACTGCGGCTCTCCCTCGTCGACGCCCAACGGTACCGAGGGGGCGAGCATCCGCTGCCGCCGGTTCAGCGATCAGAACCCCATAGCCGCCAGCCGCGGCAGCTCGCCCGTCCGGCACCCTTCGATCACGAAGGACTCGTGCTCCACCAACGGCGTCGGCAGCTTCCCGATCGGCCACCAACGCAGATCGGCGGCTTTGTCCGGTTCCATCAGCCGCGGTTCACCGGTCCAGGTGCGGCATTCGAGGAAGAAGTCCACCCGGTGGTCGATGTCCTGCGCGCCATCGCCGTAGCGGCGGTGAAGGACGGTGAGCGGCACCAGGTCCGACACAGCGACCTCGATCCCGAGTTCCTCGGCGGCCTCCCGTGCGCCCGCGGTGAACACCGATTCGCCGAACTCGACATGCCCGGCCGCGGCATGCGCCCAGAACCCGTCCATGAAGCCCGTGTTGTGCCGCAGTTGTAGCAGCACTTCCTCATCGTCGCCGGTATTGCGTCGAAACAGCACATAGACGGCGGGCACCAGCCGGAATCGCTCGGTCACTTGTGCAGGGTAACGAAATCTCGGGCGCGCCCACTGCGGAGCAGCGTTCACACGCTCGACGCGCGCAGGTGCTCCAAGACCGCGAGCACCCGCCGGTGATCGTCGGCTTCGGGGTGCAGACCGAGCTTGAGGAAAATCGCCCGGACATGAGCTTCGATCGTGCGTTCGCCCAGGAACAGCGCGGCGCCGATGGCCTTGTTGGATCGGCCCTCGGCCATCAGCGCGAGCACTTCGCGTTCGCGCTCCGACAGCTCGTCGACCGCGCGTTGCTGCCGATGCGGGCGTGCCACCATGCGGCTGACCACGCTGGGGTCGATGGCGCAACCGCCGTCGGCGACGCGGCGCAGGTCACCGACGAATTCGTCGATATCGGAGACCCTGTCCTTGAGCAGGTACCCCAATCCGGCGGTGCCTGCCGCGATGAGGCTCGACACGTGCTCGGTCTCGACGTACTGCGACAACAGCAGCACCGCGGTGTCGGGATACTCGCTGCGGATCGTCATCGCCGCGTCGATGCCCTCGGTGGTGTGTGTCGGTGGCATGCGGATATCGACCACAGCCACCGTGGGCCGGTACTCACCGACCATCCGGAGCAGCGTCTGCGCGTCACCGGCTTCACCGACCACGTCGATGCCCTCATCCCGCAGCAACCGGGTGATCCCGCCCCGCAGCAGGGCCGAATCGTCGGCGAGTACGACCCGCAGCGAATCGTTGCGCCGCACAGCCGAAGCTTGGACGGAGTCGAGTCGAGTCGGCACGGCATCGGCCGTAGCGGCCTCGGGCACAGTGCTCGGCTCGATATCGAGTGCTTCGGCGGCAGCGGCGACGAACGCCCGGCAAGTCGGATACCGGTCCTCGGGTGTTTTCGCGAGCGCCCGGGCCAATACCGCGTCCAGGCGCGCCGGAATTCCGGGCCGGTCCCGGCTGGGCCGGGGGATCGGGCCATGACTGTGCGCCTGCCACAACTGCGCGAGACTGCGCCCCGGATAGGGCGGGCGGCCGACGAGCAGCGCGTAGAACGTGCAGCCCAGCGCGTAGATGTCGCAGCGATCATCGACCTCGCTGCCACCGAATTGCTCCGGCGCCGCGTATTCCAGGCTCGCCACGAACATGCCGGTGCGGGTCAACCCGGTGGCCTCGTCCAGGGCTTTGGCGATACCGAAGTCGGCGAGCAGGACGCGTTCGGGCTCATCCGGGCTCGGTGGCGGACCGAGCAGGATGTTCGCCGGCTTCACATCGCGATGCAGCACACCGAGGTGGTGCGCATGATCGAGTGCCCGGCCGATCTCGCTGACGATGTGCAGCGCCCGGCCCGGCCGCACCGGCCCGCTGTGTACCAACTCGGCGGCCGTGGTGCCGGGCACGTACTGCATGGAGATCCACAACCGGTCGTCCACATGCCCACGGTCGTAGACGGCCACGATATTGGGATGCTCGAGCCGGGCGGCGTGGTCGGCCTCCAGCTCGAACCGGGCGCGCACGGACTCATCGGCACCGGGCCCGGTGTGCAGCACCTTCAACGCGACCTGTCGCGGCAGGTGCGGATGCCCGGCCAGGTAGACCGCCCCCATGCCGCCGGAACCGAGCAGCCCTTCGATGCGGTATCCCGCGAAGAGGCTGCCGGTCGTCAATTGCCCGCTGTTCATCGCCAACCACCATCCTTCGCGGCGGCCTACCTCCATTGAACTACGCGCGCGCAGGTCGGGGAACCATCTGCCGGTTGTCGGTACGGACTAGGTATCAGGAGGTGGCTTCGGGGGTGAACGGCAGGACTGCGGTGAGCCGGGTGCCGCCGCCGACGGGGCTGTCGACGGTGAGGGTGCCACCGAGTGCCGCGGTGCGATCACTGAGCCCGCTCAGCCCGCCGCCGGGGGCGATGACGGCACCGCCGACGCCGTCATCGGCGATTTCGAGGGACAGGGCGTCGCTGTCGCAGTGCAGCTCGATTGCGATCAGCCCGGCCCCGGCATACTTACAGCTGTTGGCCACGGCTTCGGCGGCGATGAAATATGCCGCGAGTTCGATACCGGGCGGTGGCCTCGTCCGCAGACCATCGTGGATTTCGACCGGCAGCGGCGCGCGCTCCGCCAGTGAGTTCAGCGCGGCGGCGATCCCGCGATCGGCCAGCACCGGCGGGTAGACACCGCGGGCGAGTTCGCGCAGCTCGATCAGCGCGGTAGCCAATTCGGTCGCGCCGTCGGAGAGCAGTGCGCGCAGACGTTCCCCGTCGGGTGCGCGCTGGGCGCGGCGCAATAGCAACTCGGCCGCGACCAGACGTTGCTGCGCGCCGTCGTGCAGATCGCGTTCCAGCCGCCGTCGCTGGGTGTCGCCCGCGGTCACGATCCGTTCACGCGACCGGCGCACTTCTACCAGCTGGGCACGCAGTTCCTGCTGCAATCGCGCGTGTTCGAGTGCCAGGCCCGCGGCGCCGCGCACCGCGGCCAGCAGTTCCGGCTGCGAACGCAAGGTCTCGTCGTAGACGAGCGCGCCGAGCGGCACACCGTCACGCTCGAGCACGGTTGCCGCGCGCGGGCCGCTCCCGTGTGGCAACGTCCGCGTGGTTCCGTCCTCGTCGACGTACACGCCGAGCTCGGGTTCGTAGGTCCAGAGCACGAGGGTGGGGTCGTGCAGGGCGCGGCGTAACGCACCGACGAAACTCTCCTCGACCGGAGCGTTCCCGATTTCCACCATCGCGTCGCTGATCGCGGCTTTGGCCAGGCGATAGCGAACCAAGCCCCAGACGACCGCGATCGGCAGCAGCGCCGTGGTCGGATACCGCAGATCGCGCAGGCTGTGGAGCCACCCTTGCTGGGAATCAGGGAATTCCGCGGCCGCGACCAATATCCAGATGGTGAGCGCCGCTGATAGCAGACATGCCACGGCCAGCGGCATGAATCCCGCGCGGAACGCAGGCGAACCGGTCCGCCAGCGATAGCCGATGACACCGAGCAAGGTCGCGCCCATGACCAGCGCGATCGCACCCGCACCGATCTGAATCACCTCGGCCAGCGCGGGAATGTCGCGAATGAGCAGCAGATTGACCGAGGTCGACGGGTAGGTGCTTTCCGCGAGCCGCGGATCGAAGAACAACCATTCGCAGGCGACCCCGACGGTCGCGAGCAGCCATGCGCCGCCGACGAACCAGCGCTCCCACCTCCGGCGCAGCCGTCCGGACGGGAATCCGAGCACCATGTGGATGAGAACCGGCAGATACAGATTGGTCAGCAGGACACCAGCGGTGAACAGTGCCGGATCACTGGAACGGCGGATGCCGCCGGCCAGCCACAACAGCCCGGCCATCGCAATCAACGCCCCGGCCTGCACATCCGGCCGGGCTCGCCAGGCCAGTGTCCCCGAGATGACGAATGACAGTCCGGCGCACAGGAACAACACCAGCTCGATCACGCCGAACACCGGCGGGTTCGGTCCCTGTGCGGCCACGAAGGATTCCCGCGGGCCGAGCAGCAGTGCCCGCGCCGGATCGTGGACCGCCGGCTCGGACCAGTCCACCGCCAAGACCACGGCTGCCACCAGTGCCACGGTTGCCGCGACCATCAGTACGAGTGCTCGACGACTCATCGCCTGTCCTTCGATCAACCCGTCGATATCCAGCTTCGTCCACCCGCGACCGTCGCACCACCGTGCCTGCACCGAAATCTTGGTCCGCTGTGCCGGGAGCCGCCCCGACGGACCCGCGGGGCGGATGCGCGAAGATGGGTCCGTGACCACCGATAACGACCGGCCGGGACCGCCCGTGACCAGCGCCTCCATCCTCGTGCTCACCCTCGCGCGTCGGGTGGAGACCGAACTGAACGCCGCGCTCGCGCCGCTGGACCTCACTGTCGGCAGGCTCGGACTGCTCGGCCATATCTCCGGTGTTCCCGGTGCGTCGTTCAGTGAGCTGGCGCGCATGTCGAGTATCAGTGTGCAGAGCGTGCACACCGCGGTGAAGGCTCTGGTGGGTGCGGGTTTGGTACGTGACCGCACGGCGCGCGCGGGGTCGGCGTCGACGATCGAACTCACCGCCAAGGGAAAACGCCTGCTCGGACAGGCGCGCAAGGCGGTGTCGGAGGTGGACGAGCAGCTGTTCGGCCCGGACGCGGATCCGATTCAGCGCAAGGTGGGCGCCGCCCTCGTGGCGGTGTTCACCGAGGCGATGGCCGCGGAGTAGCCGACAAAGGTGAGCTGAGTCACCAATGCTTCAGGTGAGTTGAAGGTTGCGGCTAGGCTTCAACCGATCTGAAGGATGGAGTGGTCGGTGCAGCAGGTGTTGTTGTCGGTGCACGTTCTCGCGGGCATCGTGTTCGTCGGTGGTTCTGCCGTCGCGACGAGCTTGTTTCCGCGGTACGCGCCCGTCGTCGTGGCCGGTGCGGCGGCCGAGGTGCCGTCGGAGCGAAATCCGGCGGTGGCGAGTGCATTGCACCGGATCACCGGAGGTTATGCCGCCTGCGGAATCATCGTGCCCGCCATCGGGATCGTACTGGCGGCGGTGCAGGGGCGGATGGGGGAGGGGTGGATCACCGCGGCCATGATTCTTACCGCGGTCGCCGGTGGGCTGCTCGCCGTGCAGATCTATCCGATGCAGCGCGACGCACTGCGCGCGCCGGATGACGGTCGCCGCCTGCGCGTTTTGGCGATGCTGGCCGGCATCTACAACGTGCTGTGGACCGTCGTGGTTGTCCTCATGATTGTTCGGCCGGCCTGATCGTCATCGTCGAGTAGCGGAGCGGTCGGTGCGATCGAGGGTCTTTTTCCGTAACTGCGAGTTTCACTCGTGGTGAATTGTGCTGCGAGGAGTTTCGCGCTGCGGTTCATCTCGTCGGCGACGATCGGCATGATCGCCGAATAATCGGTATCGGCGCGCGGTGATCCGGTGTAGTGGGTCTCCAGCGTTACCACTGTCGGTGAGTTCCGCGCGTCCGCAAGGGAAATCGAGTAGGTGAAATGATTACCGGTGAGTCCGATACCGCTGAGTCCGAGCCGTTCGAACGGTATGCATTCGGTGACGGTGAGGTCGAGCTCGTGGATGATGCTGGCTATGGTTGCCTGGGCGCGGACGGTGATGCCGAGAGCGAATGCCTCCGGCACCGTGCCGATCCAGAAATCATGATTCGGCATCCACCTCGCCAGCTGATCCGGGCGGGAAATCAGCGCCCACACTTTCTCTTTCGGTGCATTCACCGCGCAGGAAGCGCTACTGCGGGCCAGGGCCACTACTGTTGCCTCTCCATCGACTGGGGTTGAAGGTTACATCATCGTTAGATGACAGGCAGCTGGACTCGCCGAATTGGTGGGTGGAATGCGAACGGCGGGAGGAAAATTCACGCCATGTGAATGCGATTGTCGAATGTAAGAACGTTTGTGTCGTTCATCTGCAATTGACGTTCGCGGCAAGATGATTCCCCGGTACCGCCGCGATGGGGTCGATCGGCGCGCTCGCAGTGAGCGAAGCCGGCGTTTCGGCAAACGTTCAGCTTCCGGGTCGCGGTAGGCGTCCAGTGGCCTCGACGTGCGGCTGCCTGCGCGGGTAACGGTTCGTGGTCGCATCGTGACCGGACGGCGACATATTCCTGGCAACTCTGTGATCTAATCCGGTTGACCGTACGATCTGGTCACACGATCACAACACGCTAGGGGACGTCATGTCAGTGTGGGATGTGTTCTGGCTCATCATCATGAGCTTCGCGTTCGTCGCGTATCTGATTCTGTTGTTCACCATCATCACCGACCTGTTCCGCGACCGGCAGACTTCCGGTTGGGCCAAGGCGATCTGGGTGGTATTCCTGTTCATCCTTCCGTTGATCACCTCGCTGGTGTACCTGATCGTCCGCGGCAACAGCATGGCCGAGCGGGCCAATGCCGAGGCCGACCGGGTGCAGGCGGCCACGGACACCTACATCAAGCAGACCGCCGGTACCAATTCCGCCGCGCAGATCGCCGACGCGAAGCAGCTGCTCGACGACGGCACCATCTCGCCGGACGAGTTCGACCGGCTCAAGGCCAAAGCACTGGCCTGACAGTTCGCGAGAGCGGCGGAGGCGGTGGGGTGTGCGAGTGGCCGCCTCCGCCGGCTCCATGTGGCCAATCGCGATCATTCGACCTCGCGGGGGTGGCAAGGGCCGGATGGCCGGGCCTTGCACGACGGCGCCGTCGACGGTGAATCGGGAACCGTGGCACGGACATTCCCAGGTGCGTTCGGCATCGTTGAATGCGACGAGGCAACCGAGGTGGGCGCAGGTCGCCGAGACCGCCTGCACCGCGCCGTCCTCACCGCAGGCGGGGAAACAGCACCGACCGTCGAACACCGGATAGTGCGTCGCGACCACGACGTCACCGGCGGTGAGGCGGGCGCCGGAAGCGACGGTGAGCACCGGCGCGCGGCCCTCGTCCAAGTTCACGACGCGACTGTTTTCGTAGACGAGCCCGCCGCGCGCGATGATCGCCCCGGCGAGTGCGAGCAGATAACGGCGCGGATGGAACTGGGCCTGCTCCTGGAGCCGCACTGCGGCCGAGACCGGGAACGGCAGCCCGGTCTCGGTGACGAACTCGGCGGGCAGGCCTGCCGCGGTGGCCGCGTCGACCTCACGCCGATGCCGGCACCGACCACCGCAACGTCGACTCGGGTCTCATCTCCATCCAGCGCGGGGTATGCGGTGGTCTCGGTGGAATCCATCCAGAACGATTCGTCCACGACTCGGCTGGTTACACTCGGCGTCTTCCCTGTTCGGACGTGCTCGAACGCGACCCGGCGGCCGGTCATTCGACCGCGATAGGACACGAGGTAAATGTCACAGCAAGGTAACGGTCGACGCTTGTGGCTCGACACCCTGGACAACTCATGTGGTGGTCGATCCGACGGCGTCGGGCGGGGGGCGATGGCCGCGTGATGCTCATGTCTCGTCGAGAAAGGCTTCATCGATGCGGTTGCGCCGCCCCGGCCCCCGGCCCGAATCCTCCCGTACCGGCATCGGCCGGGCTCTGCTCGCGCCGCTGGTCGCCCTCGTCATGGCAGTCGGTGCCGCTGTCATGGGGGCGCCGAGCGCCTCGGCCGCGTTCAATCCGGACGGCTTCGACTTCTGGGTCGATTCCAGCATGGGGCCGATCAAATCGCGCGTGTTCCGTGCCGCCGACGGCAATACCGACCGTGTCGTCTACGCACTCGACGGCATGCGTGCCCGCGAGGACCTCAATGGCTGGGAAATCGAGACCGAGGTGGCCAGAGAGCTGACGAAGGCGAACATCAACGTCGTCATGCCGGTCGGCGGGCAGTCGAGCTTCTACATCGACTGGAACGCGCCGTCCAGCTTTGCCGGGATACCGCCCGGCGCGGCAGGCTCATCCAGCGGCTCCGGCGGCTTGAACGTCTTCTCCGGCGGTCCGGGCAAGGACTACACCTACAAGTGGGAGACCTTCCTGACGCAGGAACTGCGCTACTCGCTGCGTGATCGCCTGGGCTTCAACCCGAACCGCAATGGTGTGTTCGGGCTGTCGATGGGTGGCAGCGCCGCGCTCACCCTGGCCGCCTACCACCCCGACCAGTTCAGCTTCGCGGGTTCGTTCTCGGGCTACCTGAACATTTCCGCGCCGGGTATGCGCGAGGCGATCCGTGTCGCGATGATCGACGCCGGTGGCTACAACGTCGACTCCATGGCCGCGCCGTGGGATCCCAAGTGGCTGCGCATGGACCCGTTCGTGTTCGCGCCGCGGCTGATCGGCAACAACACCCGCCTGTGGGTTTCCGCCGCCAGCGGCTTGCCGACCGCCACCGACGCCCCGAGCTTCGGCACCCTCAACGGCATGGCCTTGGAAGCCCTCGCGCTGGTCAATACCCGGGCTTTCCAGGTCCGCATGGCTACCCTCGGTGCGAACAATGCGACATTCGACTTCCCGGCGTTCGGCATCCACGCCTGGAACAACTGGCAGGACCAGGTCATCCGCATGCTCCCGGCTCTGTCGTCGTCCATCGGCTGAGGTAGCGCGGTCTGGCAAACCTCGAACCGGCGAGGCGATCACACGATCGCCTCGCCGGTTTCGCATATCGGGCCCGTGACGTGGGCAAATACTGCTACGGGGCGGCAGGCGCACTGCGGGGTGGAAGAAATGAGCGGGCCATGTGGTTAAAAGTTGAACCAGTTCGATTCGATACCGAGTAGCACGGTCCGCGCCCCCGAACCGGGGGAGCGGTAGAGAATGGAGACGCTATGCCTGCTGTTACGGCCGATACGCTGACCCTGCCCCGGATCGCGCCCGCCGCGCCCGAGACCGTCGAGCGCCCCGTGCGCTCGGTGACCACCGGCCCACGCGGCTATGAGGGCGAAGGATTCCCGGTGGTTCGGGCATTCGCCGGAGTGTCGAGTGCGGACCTCGATCCGTTCATCCATATGGACCAGATGGGTGAGGTCGACTACGAGCCGGGGGAGCCGAAGGGCACCGACTGGCATCCGCACCGCGGATTCGAGACCGTCACCTACATGATCGACGGCCGCTTCCAGCATCAGGATTCCCATGGTGGCGGCGGGATGATCGAGAACGGCGCCACCCAGTGGATGACGGCAGGCTCGGGCGTTCTGCATATCGAGACCCCGCCTGCGGAACTGGTGGATTCCGGTGGACTGTTCCACGGCTTGCAGCTGTGGGTGAATCTTCCGGCCAAGGACAAGTTCCTGGCCCCGAAATATCAGAGCCTCGAGGGCGGGCAGGTGCAATTGCTCGCTTCTGACGACGGTGGCGCGCTGGTCCGGGTGATCGCGGGCTCCATCGACGGCCACGACGGCCCCGGATCGACGCACACCCCCATCACCTTCGCGCACGCGACGATCGCCCCCGGCGCGCGGCTGTCGACACCATGGCAGCCCGACTACAACGCCCTGGTCTACGTCTTGTCGGGCCGCGGCACCGTCGGCGCCGAAGCCCGGCCGATCGAGCAGGGCCGGCTGGTGGTCTTCGGGAAGGGAGACCGGATCACCGTGGCCGCGGATACCGCGCAGGATTCGAATCGCCCCGCGCTCGAGGTCCTACTGCTCGGCGGCAGGCCGATCCGGGAACCGGTCGCGCACTACGGGCCGTTCGTGATGAACACCCGCGCCGAACTGATCCAGGCCATCGAGGACTATCAGTCCGGTCGGCTCGGCGTCGTTCCGGAGAACGCGCTCATGCCGCACCGCCCGCACTGACGCGGGTTCAGCCCATGCGGGCAGGTTCGCTGCGGTAGCGGGAAACTGGGCCATCGATGCGGCACAGCTTCCACAGCAGGCGCGCGACGGGATTCATGAGGCCCAGGTCGGTGGCGAGCATCCGGACGTCGGCGAAGGAGTCGCGCAGCATCTTGCGTGACTGCGGGCTGCTCCAGAAGACCTCATTGACGACCCGCCTGGGCACATCGCATTCGCGCCGGAACTTGCGGGTCGGAACCGCGATGAGATCGCAGATGATCCGCATGGTCGGCGCGAACAGTAGCGACAGGAGGAACCTGCGGAGGGGCCCGAGCTTCGGTACCGCATTGTGCAGGTACTCGTGGGCGAAGCTGATGTGGCGGGCTTCCTCGGCGACGTGGATCGACATGACACGCTGCAACATCGGGTGGGTCTGCGCACCCGCCCGCAGGACGGTCTTCTGTGCGTGATCGATCGGCTCCTCGCCGGCCAGCACCATGGTGAAGAACCATGCGGGGAAGATCGACGCCAGGAACGGAACCAACGGCCCGACGAATTTCACCCAGGTGCGCATCCCGCCGACGTCCATCCCGATCCGGTCGACGACCTCCTGGAACATCATCGTGTGATTGCACTCTTCGATGGATTCGTGTGTGCAGTAACGGAACTCGGGGGAGCGGTTGGGTAGGGAAAAGACGTACTGCATGAGCCCGCGGATCAGGATGTTCTCGAATTGCAGGCCGACCTTGGCCACATTGGCCTGCCGCCACATGCCGACGTGGATCTGGCGTTCCCGTGGCAGCGCCTGATACCAGGGATGGCCGCCGAACGGATCGGACGGTGGCAGGATCCAGCGTTCGTCGTCGGCGTGCACGGCGAAATCGGGGTCGTCCCAGTCGATGTCGATGTACGGGTCGAAGCGTCGGTGCACCGAGCCGTGCGACAGCGTCGCCAGTATGTCGGTGTACCGATCGATCTCGGGCTCGATGCCCGGCTGCGTCGTCTTCATCCCTGCCTCCTCGTCGGATGACTGTGACACCGCGTCACGCTCACATGGTCGACGGTACAGCGCAGGAGGGTCCCGAACAAGGGTTGATCGTGACAAAGTGTCACGCACAGGTGAGTGGGTGAAATCCTGGTCAGGCCGAGATCAGGCGTCGGCTGTGGCCTGGGTCAGCAGCTCGCGCAGCGGCAGATCCGGGTCGACGGTCACCCCGCGAGCGCGTGCGTGGCCGTCGATGAGAAACCACAGCGATTCGGTGAGCAGCCGCGACACTTCGTCGGCGTCATACCCGGACGGCTCGGTCTGCAGCCACCTGGTCACCGCACCGTCGACCATCGACACCACCGAGTACGCGGCCACATCGATGCCGGGCTCATCGATTCCCAGCAGGGCGGCCGCCATGGTGAACAGATCGGTGATGCGCTGGGCGATAGCGAGTTTGGTACTGCCGACCACCGCGAGACCGGCCGGGTCGTGACTGCCGGGTCCCTGCTCGACCCACAGATGCAGACGCGGCCGCGCCGACACCAGCTGCACGTAGGTGTCGATGATCCGGCTGAGGGTCGCGTGTAGGCTGTCGTCCAGATCGAGGGTCGGCATGACCTGGCCGATGCTGGACTCGACGACGTATTCGCGGGTCTTGTCGTCGAGATCCTTACGATCGGTGAAATGCCGGTAGACGACCGACCGCCGGATCCCGGCCCGCTCGGCGATGAGCTGCAACGGGATGTCGGCGCCGGGCTCCGATTCCTCGATCAACGCGATCAGTGCGTCCATGATGGTGCGCCTGCGTTCGGAATTGTGGTCACCCCACCTTCCGCCACCCGCATCCGCTTGCTGCGACACCATGATCACAGCATCCCACCTCGGTGGGCGGGGCGAGAAACCGTGGAGGGCGGTGGTCGGTATCGGTCGACCACGGCGCTGCCTGGGCGACCAGATCGCGGACGCTCGAGCTCAATGGAGGCGGCCCTCGTGACTGGGTCTGTCGAAGGCGGGGACCATGCCGGTGCGCAGCTGGCGAGCCAGGCCGGGCTCGGCCAGATGCAGGCGGCCGATCGCGGCGAGATCGAATTCCCCGTCGTCGAGGCGGCGCAGCAGGCCGTCGAGATCGGCGGGTTCGGGGCGGCCGGGGTCACGCAACGATTTGTTCAGGCCGATGCTGCCGACCGCCATGCTCACTGCTCCGGTCAGTTTCTTGGCCCAGCCGGCCAAGGTCAGGTCGCTGCCCGCGAAGGCGGGGTCGTGGAAGCGGCGGGCGCTGGCGTCGAGCACGTCGACTCCCGCGTCTACCAGTGCGTTCAATACGACCGACAGCTCGTCGGGTGTGTCGGCGATCCGCGCGCTGTAGTCCTGCTGCTTGTGCTGGGAGAAGCGGTAGAAGATCGGCGGCCGCTCGCCGATTTCGCGGCGGATGGCGCGCACGACCTCGGCGGGAAAGTTGGTGCGCCGCCGCAGGTCTCCACCCCAGTGGTCATCGCGCACATTTGTCGACTCCCAGAGGAACGAGTCGAGCAGGTATCCGTGGCCTGCGTGGATGGCGATCCCGTCGAAGCCGACCGCCATCGCATTGCGCGCCGAACGCACGTAGGCGGCGATCACCTCCTCGATATCGCCCTCGGTCATCGCACGGGTGGGGACGTTCGCCTTCGCGATGTAGTCCGCGGGATAGACGGTGCGTCCTGGCTCTCCCCACAACCCCGACGGGCGCATGGGGGCCACTTCCGGATCGACCGCACCCATCGCGCCCCACAGCGGTCCCACATGCCAGAGCTGCGGAACGATCCGCCCGCCCGCCGCGTGTACCGCGTCGACAACGCCACGCCAACCGGCCATCGCCGCATCACCATGTAGGCGAGGCACTTTCGCACTGTCCACCGCGCTCGGATGGTCGATCGCGACACCCTCGGTGATGATCAGCCCGGTCCCGCCCTCCGCGCGTCGGCGGTAATAGGCGGCGACGTCGGCGCCTGGCACCCCGCCCGGGGAATGCTCACGCGTCATCGGCGACATGACCACTCGGTTCGGCAAGGCCAGCGAGCGGATATCGATCGGGGCGAACAGTGGTGTCACAGCGGCCGCAGGTAGTCGAAGAACCCGGGCGTCTTGTCCTCACGCAGCCGGGTCAGCTTGCGGTAGCTGATCAACCAGCGCTCGCCCACTTTGCGATACTCCTCGTGATAGTGCCCGTAGCCGTGCAGGTGTTCCTCGCGGTCACCGTCGCGCCACCAGAGTTTGTCCTCCATGGCCCAGATTCCGGTGGCGGTGGTGTCGCTGGTCAACTCGATTTCCGGGGTATGGCCGTGATGGACGGTGGTCACCGTGGTCGGGCCGTCCAGCAGTGCGCGGATCGCCTCGGCGAGCCGGTGGTTGCCGACGATGCGGTTCGCGGCGCCATCGGTCTGCGGCTGCTTGTCGCCGGGCAGGCCGCCCCAGGTTTCGGAGACGACGTCGTCGGTGTGCAGGCGCGGGTAGAGGTCCCACTGCTTGGTGTCCATACAGCGCAGCCGTGCGGCGAAGGTGCGTTTGATATCCTCGATCGCCAGTAGCTGCTCGGCGGCAGACGTTGATGTCGCGTGCGTCATGGTTCCACGCTGTCAGCGCTGGTGGAGACCGGCAAACGCGGCTTCCGGTGAGCGGACGCTGGCGCCGGGCGCTGGTCGGCGGACAGGTCGAGATAGTGCGCGATCGCCGCGGCGGTCAGCCGGACGGGGGCGGCATTCGGGAGGTCGAACCGGACCTGGGTGCGCGGCCCGCTGATGGAGACTCCGATCTGCGTTCCGCGGTAGGTGCCGATTCGGGCTCCGATACAGCCGAGCCCGCTGGTGCACACACCGAACGCGATCCCGGCCGGGCGGTCGGCGACGGCACGGTGCGCCGGCGCGGTCAGTGCCTTGCCGATCGTCGACGCGGCCGCCGGAATACGCGACCCGACCCGGGTGTGCAGTGTCGATGACTTCCGGTCGCCGACCTTGTCCAGGTAGACGACTTCGGCGCCGTCGAGGACGCCGAGGTGCACGATGTGGCCGGTCACCCGGTGCAGTTCGCTCAGCAGCGGCCCCACCACCCGGTCGAATCCGTTCTGGTAGGCGGCGAGCACGCCGAGTTCGGCGAGTCGATCACCCAACTCGTACTGGTGACCGTGGCGGCGCAGCCAGCCCATCCGCACCAACTGCTCGAGCATGCGCAGCGTGCTGGTGCGCGGGATGCCGGTGTGGCGGGTGATATCGGTGAGCGTCGCGCGGGGAGTGTCGCGGAAACTGTCGATGACCAGTGACAGCCGGTCGAGCGTCGAGGGCGGAACGGCAGTGTTCGGTGTGTCGGTGACCGGCATACTCACCCCTCGGGCGTGGGTGGCCGGTACGCGCAGCCCGGCCGACGGTGTAACAGGTTCCAGTCAGTGAACCATGGGATGCGCCGGTTCGATGGCGCCGGTCCCGCTGTGCGGGCATCGCGTCTGCCTGCGGTGATTCCGCTGTTCGGATGCGGGTGTTGCCTGTGGGCCCGGTTCACCGGCAAGGTCCGGAGGAACATGTGAAGGAGCGAGGCCGATGACCCCATCCGAGGATGCCGTCGAACAGCGCTTGGCGCGCTTGGAGCACCGTATGCGGTTGCTCGAAGACCACAACGAGATCATGCGGCTGCTCTACACCTACGGTCCCGCCGTCGACAGCGGTCTGGCCGAGGTGGTGTCCGAATTGTGGACCGAGAATGGGGTCTACGACGTCGACACCGGCCGGATGGACGGTCGCGATGCCATCGCCGTGATGGTCCGTAGCGAGGCGCACCAAGGCTTCATCCACCAGGGTTGTGGCCATGTCATGAGTCCGGCACGCATCACCGTCGACGGTGACACCGCGACTGCGGTCTGTCATACACAGCTGATCCTGCGTGATCCGGACGGATCCGGATACCGCGTCAGCCGCGTCACCGCCAACCGCTGGGAGCTGACCCGCACCGCCGAAGGATGGCGGGTCGTCACTCGGACGAGTCGCATTCTCGACGGGCAGGAGGCAGGTCGGGGGATCCTCGCGAGTGGGTTGCCCGAAGAGGCGCCGTAGGGCATGGAGTCGTGCAGACGCGCTGGTCGATCCGCCTCGGCGACCCGGACGCGGATCGTTACACACTCAGCCCGTCGAGTGCCATCCACGCAGTCTTCGTCGCGTCTTCGGCGGCGGGTAGCAACGGCAGTCGGACTGCGGGGCTGGGAATCCGCCCTTGTTCCGCCAACATCGCTTTGATCACCGCCGGATTCGGTTCGGCGAAAACGGCTTCGGCAAGGTCGGCCAGGCGGTGTCCGAGAGCGCGAGTCGAGTCGATCGGACCGTCACGCCACCCGGTGACGAGGTCGGCGTAGGCCGCGGTCGCCAGGTTCGCGCAGGCGAGAATTGCGCCGTGTGCGCCGAGGGCGAGCATGGGTGCGGCATACAGATCGTCGCCGGCCAGGACGGCGACCTCGGGCGAGACGTTGCTCATCAAGCCAACGGTGGTCTCGTCGATCGCGCCGACCGCATGTTTGAAGCCGATGATGTTGGGTGTCCGCGCCAACTCCAGCAGCGTGTCGAGGCCGAGCGTGCGGCCGGTCCGATACGGAATGTTGTAGACGATCAGCGACACCGGGCCCGCGGCGAGGCTTCGGAAATGGGCCAGCACACCGGCTTCGGAGGGCCGGGTGTAGTAGGGGACGACCGTGAGCGCCGCCGTGATTCGCTCATCCAGAGCAGACAGCGCGGCGAGAGAGCTTGTGGTCGAGTTCGTGCCTGCTCCGGCGATCAGCGGTGCTCCGCGTTCGGTGCAGACGCGGACGCAGATATCGAGGACGCGGGCGCGTTCCTCGGCGGTGAGCGTGGCCGGTTCGGCGGTGGTGCCGAGTGCGACGATCCCGGTCGCGCCGTCGTCGAGGACTTGGTGGGCGTGACGTTCCAGAGCGTCCGGCGCGAGTTCACCGTCAGCGGTGAACGGCGTAATCAGCGGGACGAAAAGGCCGGCGAGGGTCATAGGAACAGATTGCTTCCCCGATGAGCCTCAGGTCTAGTTCATGTTTCTATTGTTGAGCGTAATCTGACCTGATGCTCGATGTGCGCAGGTTGCGACTGCTCCGCGAACTGGCCCACCGGCAGACGATCGCCGCCGTCGCAGAGGCGATGAGCTATACGCCCTCAGCGGTCTCCCAGCAGCTGAGCGCACTCGAACGCGAGGCCGGCGTGCCGCTGCTGGAGCGAACCGGCCGCCGCGTCACGCTCACACCGGCCGCACAGACCCTCGTCGAGCACACCGAAACCATCCTCGCCACGCTGGAGCGCGCCGCAGCCGACCTGACCATCGCAGGCGCACAACTCACCGGCACCCTGCGCATCGGTGCCTTCCCCACGGCGGTGCCGACGATTCTGGCGCCCGCCCTCATCACGCTGAGTGGTGACCATCCGGGCCTGGAACTGGTGGTGACACAGCTCGATCCGGCCACGGCCCCCGCCGCGCTGCGCGCCCGATCGGTTGATATCGCCCTGGTCCAGGAATACGACCACGTGCCCGTCGCACCGGATCCCGCGCTGGATACCGATCCGCTGCTCGCAGAAACGATCTACCTCGCCGCGCTCACCGACGATCCACTGTCGGACCACCGCACCTCACCGTGGATCGCGAGCACTCCGGGCACCCTCTGCCACACGATGACCATCAGGGTCTGCGAAGCCGCGGGATTCACTCCGCGAATCCGCCACCACGTCGACGATTTCAGCACCGTCCTCGCCCTCGTGGCCGCCGGCCGCGGAGTCTCTCTGGTACCCGAACTCGGCGTCGGTACCCCACCCGCGGGCGTGGTTCTGGCCCCGCTCGCCACGCGACGTCACACGAGGTTGGCCTACCGGAGCGGCACCCGTGACCATCGCGCGGTCAGCGCCGCCCGGGCGGCGCTCCACGACTGTGCTGCAACATATTTCCCGCAGGCCCTGCCTTAGGTTCGTCAGCCGAGGTCGGCGAGTTTGCGTTGCAGAACGGCGCGTTCCTGGTCGTTGCCGCACCGGCGAACAGCCTGTTCCAGCTGGGTGCGGGCTTCCTCTCGGCGGTCGAGGCGGAGTAGGAGTTCACCGCGCACACTGGGCAGCAGGTGGGAATTCGCGAAGGCGTCGGTGGCCGCCAGTTCGTCGACGATCGGCAATGCGGCTGCGGGCCCGTCCGCCATGGAAACGGCAACGGCCCGGTTCAATTCCACCACCGGCGACGGTGCGAGCCGGCCGAGCGCCTCGTACAGCAGCACTATCCGATCCCAGTTGGTCTCCTCGACCGAGGGTGCGACGGCATGACATTCGGCGATCGCGGCCTGCAACCCGTACGCGCCCAGACCGCGGCCGAGTTGTTCGGTGCGGGCCAGCGCTGCCCGGCCGCGCGCGATCGCGGAGCGGTCCCAGCGGCGCCGGTCCTGCTGTTCGAGCAGGACCGGATGACCTTTCGCGTCGGTGCGGGCGGGAAAACGTGCTGCGGTCAGTTCGAGCAATGCGAGCAGGCTGTGACCCTCGGGCTCATCGGGTACCAGCCGGGTCAGGACCCGCGCCAGCCGCAGCGCTTCGGCGGCGAGGTCGAGGCGCATCAACGCGGAACCGGAACTGGCCGACGATCCTTCGGTGAAAATCACGTAGATCACGCTCAGTACCGAACCGAGCCGCTCACTGCGTTCGCCGACCGCAGGCACCTCGAACGGGATCCGGGCCGCGGCGAGGGTCTTCTTCGCCCTGGTGATCCTCGCCTGCACGGTGGCGGTCGGGACGAGGAACGCCCGCGCGATCTCATCGCTGGTCAAACCGGCCACGACCCGCAGGGTGAGCGCGATCCGCGCCTCCCGTGACAGCACCGGATGGCAGGAGACGAACATCAGCGCGAGCAAATCGTCGTCGATCTGGTCCGGGTCCCACAGCACATCCTCGGCCTCCCGCACCGGATCGCTGGGCGGGCTGCCCGCGACAACGCCGCCCTCACCCAGATCGTGGGCGAGGACGGCGTATTTGTCGTCGCGGGCGGCGCGGCGGCGGAACGCATCGATCGCGCGCCGCTTGCCGACGGTGAGCAGCCAGCCCGCGGGGTGGCGAGGTACGCCCTCCCGCGGCCAGGTCACCAACGCCTCGGCCAAAGCCTCTTGCGCGAGGTCCTCGGCCAACGCGAAATCGCCGGTGTAGCGCGCGAGCGCACCGACGATCCGCGCGGATTCGATCCGCCAGACCGCGGCGACGGCATCCCGGCCGGTGGGGTCGGTCATCGCCGGAGCCCGGGCTCAGAGCTGGCCGGTGGCCTCACGCCAGGCCCGCTCCTTCTCGACCCACACGTTGTCCTGCGGAAATTCGTCGATCGTGGTGACGCGGCGGATCTCGGCCTTGGAACCGGGTCCCGCCATCGGCGCCCGCTTCGCCCATTCGACGGCCTCTTCGGGTGAGGCCACATTGAGAATCCAGAAGCCGCCGAACAATTCCTTGGTCTCGCCGTACGGGCCGTCGGTGACCACCGGTGTCTCGGACGAGTAGTCGACCACGACGCTCGTCGCCGGGTCGGGGTCGAGGCCCTCGGCGGCTACGAGCACGCCTGCCCGGATCATCTCGTCGTTGAAGGCGCCCATCGAGTCCATGATCTCGTTGAAGTCGACGTCCTGGAACGCCGCGAAGGTCTCGTCGGTGGCGCGCATGATCAGCATGTACTTCATGGTCAGTCTCCTCGGGGTTGTCCGGGTCCTTATGACCCTTTCACTCCTAGGTCGAACAGGAGGTGCGACCGATCGACACGACCGTGAATTTTTTTCCGAGAACTTTTCCCAACGGCATTCGCGCAGGTCATCAGTAGGCGATGAACAGAATTTCCTCGCGCGAGTAGTCGTGGCCCGGGTGTTCGGCGGCGAGATGGGCCTGGGTCTTGGCGACCAGGTCGTCCTCGTCGGTGCCGGTGATGTGCTCGCCGCAGGGGCAGTTGAGCCTTGTCTTCATCGGGTGCCCTTCTTCCTCATCGACCACGTTCTGTCGAGTGAACCACGCCCATCCTATTCGTGAACGGGTTTTAGTAATTGGGTTTCACTGCTGCCGGCCAGGTCCCCGGCGACCTCACGGGACGATGGCGAAAACAGTTGCGGGGGAGCCCGAACCGCCACGGTAGATCGGCCCGCCCGCCAGCACCCATGCGCCGATCACCGGAAGCGCACCCAGACCGGCCAGGCATTCCAGGCTGATCCGGTGCTCACGGTAGAGCAGCTTCGACACCGCATAGGAGTCGTCGGTGCCCAGGTCGGGTCCGAAGGTGTCGATACCGAGTGCACCGCGGCGGCCGAGCCTGCCGGTGTCCAGGAGCCAGTCGACGGCATCCACCGCGAAACCGGGCATATGGCCCGTGTCTACGCCGGTGCCGAGGAAGTCGGGGGTGCCCCATTTCTTCTCCCAGCCGGTCCAGGCGATCACGGCGGATTCGTCGGGGATGCGCCCGTGCCGGTCCTCCCATGCGCGCAGGTCGGCGGCCGTGATCGCGTGGTCCCGGTTCTGTACGCACTCATCGCGGACGTCGATCTTGACCGCGGGCAGCAGCAGATCGTCGATATCGAGCTCGTCGGCGGCGAGACCGGAGGGGTCGAAGTGGATCGGGGCGCCCCAATGCGTCCCGGTGTGCTCGCCTTGCCGCACGTATCGCAGGTAATAGCCGTCAGCGGCGATGGTGGCGACGGTGTCGATATGAAAAGCGGGATCGCCCGGGTAGAGCGGCGTGGTCGCGGGGTCGTGCACATGCGACAGGTTCACCAGCCGGCCGAACGGCGCGTTCATCGCGGGTCCGGCCGCAGCACCGAGGCGCCGAACCAATGGCACAGCAGCAGCGCCATCTCCACATCGAGCCGATCGCCGGTGATGGGTTCGCCGCGACGCTCGATCGCCCGGTTGACGCGGTACTTCACCGAATTGGCATGCAGGTTGAGCGCCTCGGCGGCCGCCTTGTGGCTCGACCCGGTCTGTAGAAACACCCGCAAGGTCTCGCGCAGCCTGGCGTCATTGTCGCTGTCGACGGCGAGCGGCCCGAGTACGTTGTGCACCCAGCTGCGGGCCTCGGAGAGATCGCGTCCGAGCAGCGCGGCGGCCGTCAGGCCCGGATCGCCCGCGGCGGTGACCCGTTCCGCCCCTGGCCCGGCCGCCAGCGCGACCGTCCGCGCCTGCACCGCCTGCCGGTGCGAGTCCCGGAATCCGTCGATGCCTGGCAGCGGCGTACCGAGTGCGATCCACGGCGCGTCGGCCCGCCCGGCAGCGAACCGTCGGACCTGCTCGGCGCTCTCGTGCGCGGTGGTGGATGCCAGGGGTATCCAGCCCCACCCGGTGAGCCGGTCAGCGGCGACGAACAGTCCCGCGCCGAGCGCATCCATCGATTCGGCGAGCTCACGAACGAACCGCTCCATCCGGCTCAACTCGTCACCGCCGGCGGGCAACCACAACACCAGTGCCAGATGGGTGCGCCGCAGCGGATACCGGATCGCGTCGGTCACCGCGTCGACGTCGACGGCGCCACCGTCGAGCACCTCCCGCACCCGGACCGCGCGCGTGCTGTTGCGGTTCTCCAGCCAGTGATCGCGTTCGGTCTGATACGTCGCGACGACCTGCTGGGAGATCCAGTCGATATAGCCGAAGGTGATGGTGGTGATCTGCTCGAAGACGTCCAACTGCAGCTGTGGGTCGAGCTCGAGGGTCCGGACCTCCTCGAACACGATGCTGAGCAGCTTCTGCTGCCCGAGACGGTAGGCGCGGACCAGCGCATTGGGGGCGACGCCATGCTGGGCGAGGCGGCGCGCGTACTCCAGCGCGGCGGTCGGTGGCTCGACGTTCTCGATCGGGATGGCGTGCTGAATCGCGGAGAAGATGGTGTCGACGTTGCCCTCGACGCTGTCCCGCAGTAGCTCACGCAGCTGCTGGTCGCCCTGGAGATCTTCGATCTCGGCCAGCAGGTGCAGCTGAATCGTCCGGCTCACTTCGGCGATCCGGTCGGCGAGGCGTTCGACCGCGAAGGCGGCATTCACGCCGACGGCCGATGCGTCGTCTCCACTGGTCATGGCCAACAGTAGAACGCGGTTCGGCCTGCGCAGGGCGCATTCAGGGCGACGTTGTCCCCAGGAGACAAACCGGACCGCAACCTTCATCGTCGCGCGACGGTGTGATGTGGCTCTCACATTCCTAGCGTTATGGCACAGACCACCTCAGGACCGCCAGGAGTGACGATGAACCTGTCCACGCTGCCCGATCGCCGCGCCGCGCAGCATCCGACCGCGCCCGCCGTCGCCGATGACGACGCCGAACTCGACAACACCGGATTCCTGGACGCCGTGCGCCGGGCCGCGGGAACCCTGCGCGAAAACGGAGTGCGCGCCGGTGACGTCGTCGCGGTGATGCTGCCCAACACCGTGGACCTGGTCGTGACGTTGTTCGCCGCATGGCGTCTCGGTGCGGCGGTGACCCCACTGAACCCCGCGCTGGTCGCGGACGAGGTCGGCTACCAGGTCGCGGATGCGAATGCCGCGGTGCTGATCCTGGCGCGGCCGCTCGACACCGTCGTCGATGTGCCGGTCGTGCTGCCGGTCGAGGCGCTCACCAGTGGCGACGGCATCGAGGAGCCGATCGAGGTACCCGGTGACGCGCTCGCCCTGCTGATCTACACCAGCGGGACGACCGGAAGGCCGAAAGGCGTGATGCTCGACCACGCCAACCTGCAGGCGATGTGCGGTATGGCGATCGACGCGTTCGAGCTGACCTCGGCCGATCGCAGCCTGCTGGTCCTGCCGCTGTTCCATGTCAACGGCATCGTTGTCAGCACGCTGTCGCCACTGCTGGTCGGGGCGAGTACCACCATCGCGGGCCGGTTCAGCACGCAGACGTTCTTCGATCGACTCGAGATCAGCGGCGCGACCTACTTCTCCGCGGTACCGACGATCTACACCATGTTGGCCGATCTGCCAGCCGAGGTGCGTCCGGATACGTCCTCGGTCCGGTTTGCGATCTGTGGCGCGGCACCGGCCAGTGTGGAGCTGCTGGAGAAGTTCGAATCCCGGTACGGCATACCGGTCGTCGAGGGCTACGGCCTGTCCGAGGGGACCTGTGCCAGCACCGTCAATCCGCTGAAGGGCAAGCGCAAGCCGGGCACCGTCGGCTTGCCGCTGCCGGGCCAGCGCGTGCGGATCGTCGACCCCGACGGTGCGGACGTCGGACCGGGGGAGGCCGGTGAAGTGCTGATCTGCGGGCCGAACATCATGCGGGGCTACCTGAACCGCCCGGAGGAGACGGCGCGAACAGTCGTCGACGGCTGGCTGCGTACCGGTGACATCGGCCGCTTCGACGAGGACGGCTATCTGGTGCTGGTCGACCGAGCTAAGGACATGATCATCCGCGGCGGGGAGAACATCTATCCGAAGGAAATCGAAGCCGTCGTCTACCGGTTGCCCGAGATCGCCTCTGCGGCAGTCGTCGGGCGCGGCCATCCGGTCTACGGCGAAGAGCCGGTGCTGTACGTGGCGCTCAATTCCGGCGCGAGCATCGATGCGCAGCGAATCCGCGCCCATGTGAGTGCTTCGCTGTCGAAATACAAAGTGCCGACAGCGATCACGATTCTGGATGAGCTGCCCGCCAACGCGGTCGGCAAGCTCGACAAACCGAAACTGCGGAAACTGGATCTCAACGCCGACCGCTAGCCGACACCCCAACCCGCCCACTCAGAAGGAGCCGACATCATGGGTTTCACGACACCGGATCTACCAGCGGTGGATCCCACCGAATTCTTGCGGAAACCACTCATGGAGCGAATGCGAATTCTCGGCCTCGACTGGGCCGAAAACGGGTTCGGCTCACCGAAAATGGTGCACTGCGTCTATATCGCGAAACTGATCGTGCTCTACGCCATCGGCGGCATCACCTTGGCGACGGCGACCTCCGGACTTCCCGCGTTCTGGCATGTCATGGAATGGTGGAACCAGCCGATCGTCTACCAGAAGCTCATCATTTGGACGGTGCTGCTCGAGGCCATCGGTGTCGCGGGCTCCTGGGGGCCGCTGGCAGGCAAGGTGAAGCCGATGACGGGCGGAATCCTGTTCTGGGCGCGGCCTGGAACCATCCGGCTGCGGCCGTGGAAGTGGGTTCCCGGCACCAACGGTGACCGTCGTAGCCGGCTCGATGTGGTGCTCTACCTCGGCCTGCTGGTTAGCCTGTTCGTTGCGCTGGTGCGGCCCGGCGTGATCAGTGCGTCGTTGTCGGCGGCGCTGCCGGACAACACTTCCGGTCTGGTGTCTCCCGTCCTGTTGATCACTCCGATCGCGTTGCTGATCCTCAACGGCCTTCGCGACAAGACGATTTTCCTCGCCGCGCGGGGTGAGCAGTACCTGCCCGCCTTGGTCTTCTTCGCCGCGTTGCCGTTCGTGGACATGATCATCGCGCTGAAGCTGCTGATCGTGGTGGTGTGGCTCGGCGCAGGATTCTCCAAGTTCGGCAAGCATTTCTCGAATGTCGTTCCGCCGATGGTGAGCAACAGCCCCTCGACTCCGTTCAAGGCGGTCAAACGCGCGCACTATCGGAGCTTCCCCAACGAT
This sequence comes from Nocardia sp. NPDC059180, assembly GCF_042754945.1. Classification (NCBI taxonomy): domain Bacteria; kingdom Bacillati; phylum Actinomycetota; class Actinomycetes; order Mycobacteriales; family Nocardiaceae; genus Nocardia; species Nocardia sp. NPDC059180. The sequence goes on along the minus strand of NZ_JBHZBU010000008.1, from coordinate 225,943 downwards.
ATGCGTCCGTCGCGGCTGGCCGATGTCATGGGACATGTCGGTGGTACGACCGTCGAGATCGTGACGCCGCTGATCCTGCTGTTCTCCACAAATGTGTATCTGACCATCGCCGCTGTCGCCATGATGGTGATCTTCCACCTGTTCATCTTGTCGACCTTCCCGCTGGCGGTGCCGCTGGAATGGAACCTTCTGTTCGCCTACGCGGCGGTGTTCCTGTTCCTCGGCTTCCCCAACGGAAGCGGCTACGCCCCCTGGAATATGTCGGCGCCGTGGCTACTCGCGGTGATCGTGGCGGCGCTGGTCTTCTTCCCGATCCTTGGCAACCTGCGCCCGGACAAGGTGTCGTTCCTGCCCTCGATGCGGCAGTACGCGGGCAACTGGGCATCGGCGATCTGGGCATTCCAACCGGGCGCTGAAGCGAAGCTCGATCGGGTGACCCGTTCGGCCAAGAACCAGATCGACCAGTTCATCGAGTTCGGGTACGAGCCCGAGTGGGCGGAGATCACCCTGCAGAAGACAGTCGCCTGGCGCAGTATGCACAGTCAGGCCCGCGGGTTGTTCTCCCTGCTGCTCTCGCGCCTGCCGGATGTCGACACCCGGACCGTGCGCGAGGCTGAGTTCTTGTGCAACTCGATCCTCGGGTTCAACTTCGGTGACGGCCATCTGCATGCCGAGGACATGATTCGTGCCGTGCAGGACGAGGCGCGTTTCGAGCCGGGCGAATGTGTCATCGCTTGGGTGGAGTCGGAGGCCTTCGGCAGCGGCGTCCAGCAGTACAAGCTGATCGATGCGGCACTCGGTGTGATCGAGCGCGGCACCTGGAAAGTTGCCGACGCGGTCGCCGAGCAGCCTTGGCTGCCCAACGGACCGATCCCATTGCAGGTCAGCTGGACTCGGGCGACCGCAGACGAATCGCAGCCCTCACATCAGGGCGACTTCGGGGTCGTGGCCTAGTGCGAGAGCGCCCGCCCTGCATCCGGGGCGGGCGCCGTCGACGGGCTCTGTGCAGCAGGGGACATGAACCATAGACGGTGACTGCGGCCGGAATCGCGGTCACGCCGCTGTCGGTCGAGGAGGCCGACGCGTGTGTGGTTCGCTGGGTGTGCACCGCGCGGCCGAGTTCCACAGCGGCGTATGCCTTCGGAAAGACACGAGAGGAACCAGCATGAGTACCGCAGTCGTGGTCGGTGGTGGACCGAATGGGCTCGCCGCAGCCGTCACCCTCGCCGCCGAAGGCGTGCAGGTGACGGTCCTCGAGGCCGCCGACGAGATCGGTGGCGGCGTCCGTTCCGGCGAGGCGATCGTGCCGGGCCTGCTGCACGATCACTGCGCCGCCATCCATCCGATGGCCGTCGGATCCCCGTTCTTGACCGGTCTCGGCCTCGACCGTTACGGGCTGCGCTGGCGGTGGCCGGACATCGACTGCGTACACCCGCTCGACAACGGCCGGGCCGGCGTACTGCACCGCTCGGTCGACGACACCGCGGCCGGTCTCGGTGCCGACGGTGGCAGGTGGCGCGCTGCGTTCGCTCGTCCCGCCGCTCGATTCGACGCCCTAGCCGAGGACATCATGGGACCGCTGCTGCGCCTGCCGCGGCATCCGCTGACGCTGGCCCGATTCGGGATGCCCACCGTGCTACCGGCGTCGACGGTGGCGCGGTGGTTCCGGACCGACGAGGGCCGGGCACTGTTCGGCGGTGTCGCCGCGCACACGTTCCGTCCGCTGCACTATCCGATGACAGCCGCGATCGGTATGGGCATCATCACCGCGGGGCACCGGCATGGGTGGCCGGTTGCCGAGGGAGGTTCGCAGGCGATCACGGATGCGCTCACCACATTGCTGAGCGATCTGGGCGGCAAGATCGAGACCGGTGTGCGGGTCCGCTCGGCATCACAGCTGCCTGCGGCGGACGTCACGATGTTCGACCTCGAACCCGGTGCGGTCGCAAGCATTCTCGGTGATCAGCTGCCGTCGCGCGTCGCCCGCGCGTACCGTCGATTCCGGCACGCACCCGGTGCGTTTAAGGTCGACTTCGCCGTGGACAGCGGAGTGCCGTGGACAAACCCGGCCGCACGGCAGGCGGGCACCGTGCACCTCGGTGGTGATTACGCCGAAGTGGCGGCCACCGAACGTGACGTCCACGCAGGCCGAATGCCGCAACGCCCATTCGTGCTCGTGGGCCAGCAGTACCTGGCCGACCCACAGCGCTCCGTGGGCGACATCCACCCGTTGTACGCCTACGCGCACGTGCCCCACGGCTACACCGGGGACGCCACCGAGGCGATCATCACCCAGATCGAGCGTTTCGCCCCCGGCTTCCGCGACCGAATCGTCGGCCACACACTCCGATCCACCACCGAGATGCAGTCTGACAACGCCAATTTCGTCGGTGGAGACATCATCACCGGCGCCAAGGACATCCGCCAGCTGGTCTTCGGCCCCCGGATCTCGCTGAACCCGTACCGGATGGGCATTCCCGGGCTGTACATCTGCTCGGCCGCGACAGCACCGGGGCCAGGCGCACACGGGATGTGCGGGTACAACGCGGCGCAGGACGCATTGGCCCATCTCGACCGCTGAACGCGGCGCACAAAACCGGCGGGCCGCACAGGTCAGTGCGGTAGGCGATGCACCGGGAAGGAACTCGGCAGTCGGTTCGCTCACCGTTGTGGCTGCGATATGGTCGCAACCATCGGATGGCCCTACTGCAGATTCAGCGTGGCCGAGGGTGGAAATGTGACCGGCAGCCCGGCCAGGGCTCTGTGAAAGGGGCCCGGCCGCCAGACCGGCGTCCCTCCGGTGAACGCAGGCTCCATCTCCGGTAAAGCGTCGAGCAGCTGATCGATCGCGTTCTGGGCGATCACGTAGGCCAGCGATTGCGCGGGGCAGGCGTGCTGACCGATGCCCCATGCCAGATGCGATCGGTTGCCTTGGTTACCCGCAGCTCGGATCGCGGGATCGTTGTTGCAGGCGGCCATACTGACGACAACCGGCTGATTCGCCGGCAACCAGACGTTGTCTACGAGGATCGGGCGGCGGGGGTAGGTACTGAGAAAGTTCGCCAGCGGGGGATCGTCGAACAACACCTCGTCCAGTGCGTCCAGGGTGGACAGGCTTCCGCCGAGGACGTTGCCGCCGAATCGATCGGCGGTCAGGATCAGCAGCAGGGTGTTGGCGATCAGGTTCTGCTGGAACTCGATTCCGGCACCATAGTGGCCGGCCACCTGGTGGACCATCTCCTGGTCGTCGAGCTTCGCCGGATGGTGCAGGAGCCTCGAGGTGATGTCATTGCCTGGTTCGGCCTGTTTGAGCGTCACCAGTTCCAGCATCGCCTCGCTGATCATCGTGTTGCCGCGCTCGGCCTCGACTCCCTCGACCAATGCGGCCATACCGGTCGCCACGCGCTGCCCGATCTGGGAGGGACAGCCGAGCAGCGCGTTGACCACCTGGAACGTCAGCGGATAGGTGTATTGGGCTATGAGATCGGCGGAGCCGGCTTCACAGAAGCTATTGATCAGCGGGATCGCGATCTGTTCCACCGTGCCATGTAGCGCATGCATATCGACCTGACGGATGCCGGCGGTGATGGCCTGTCGGTATCGCTGAAAGTCCGTGCCGTCATTCCGGCTTGCGGTGGGACGCCACTGCATGATCGGCAGGACCGGGCAGTCGCTGGGGATGTCCTTCTGCCACGGGCGCGGATCGGCGGGAAAACGCTCCGGATCGTTGAGGATCCGCAGAGCGGCGCTGTATCCGATCACCAATGTCGCCGGCACACCTGGTGCCAGGTCCACCGGGACCAGCGAGCCATAGCGAGCCCGCATGTCGCGGTAGCAATGGTGCGGATCCGCGGCGAACGCCGGTGAGTGCAGGGATACCCGGGCAGATTCGGAAGGCATCGGCAAGCGGTGGTCGCTCGGCCCGGCCGTGGATTGCTCGGGGTCCCGCTGCGTCACAACGCTTGTCCTCACCTCTTGCGTCCACCGGTTGTGCTCGTACCCGGCGGGTCGCGGTCGAGCGACACGGCGGGCCGGCCCGGACGATGTTGTCATCGACACAGGCGAAGCGGTAGTGCAGATCACGCCGCCGAGCGAGCAAATCGTGCCAACATCCTCAATCGCTCTCGATGGGGGGAGCCATATCAGTGCCTCCGTCCTATCTCCACCGGTGGTGAGCGGCCGGATCCGGCTATCGTCGTTGGTGCTGGTCATCGGGCGCGGGTAACGGCCCCCTGTTTTTGAATAGGTGTTCGCAAGTGCAAACGGTGGATCATATTTCGTTTTCGAATTTCATCCTGGACACCGCCGGTGTGACCGGGTCGCCGCGGCAACGGCTTGCGCGTGCGGCAGAATTACCGGACTGGGTGCTGGCCAGCGGTGACACCATGGTGCCGAGCACGCACCAGCTTCGGCTGTGGGAACTGGTCGAACACGAGGTGGGCGATCCGGACGTGGCGCTGCGGGTCGGTAAGACGAACACGATGGGGCGATTCGGAGTCCACGACTACCTGTTCAGCACCGCACCCACCCTCGGCGATGGTCTGGCGCTGTCGGAGCAGTACGCCGACCTGATCACCACCAATATCGGATTCGCCGTGTCGGGAGAGTCCGAAGAGGTCGCCAACGCGGATGTCCGGGTTCTGAACGGTCACGGACGTGGGCAGCAGCTGGCGATGCAATTCGCGCTCGCGGCAGTGGTGACGCGGGCACGAAACGCCACCGGTCGCGATGTTCATCCGGTCAGGATCCGCTTCCGCCAGCGTGCGCCGCGGCGCCATGACCGTTTCGTCGAGATGTTCGGCACCCGCCGGATCGAATTCGGCGCGCCGACCGATCAGATCACCTTCCGTGTCACGGATCTGGCTCTGCCGATGCGAACAGCCGACCCCGTCCTCGCCGATATCCTGTGCCGCTACGCCGCGATGCAGCCGCCGCCACTACGACTCGCTGTCACCTGGTCCGGTCAGGTGCATCAAGTACTGATCGCACTACTGGGCGATGGCCGGGTGACGATCGATCGGGCGGCCCGGATCATGGCCACCAGCACACGCAGTCTGCAACGACGGCTCGCCGACGAAGGAACCACCTGGACGCGTGAACTCGATCGTGCGCGAAGCGCCCTGGTGGAGCAGCGTATTCGCACCGGCCTGGACGGCACTCAGGCCTCACTGGCCAGGCGGGTGGGTTACTCGGATCCGGGGACGCTCCGCCGTGCGCGGCGCAGGTGGTCGAACTAGAAGACGTAGACCGCTTCCGTCGGTCGGTATCGCGCCACCCGCCGGGCAAACCACGCCATATTGTGCGACCCGATGGCATTCAGGAACAGGGCATTGCGGCACGTCAAGGCGGTGAACGGTCGAAATGACCGCATTCACCCGGCCTGTCGCATTTCCGCGGACCGACCGCCTGGGCCGAATTCGCTGCCGCATACTGCCTCCCGTCGAGCAGCCGCGAGACGCGAGGAGCCGAGGAGGGCGAGTGGATGGGCGAAACAACCAACGGTGCACCAGCGGATGGAGTGCTGGCCGGGGCGGTGAAACTCGGTGGACACGTGCTGGCGGAGAGGCTCTTCCGGCGCGCGGATCGCGAGATTCCGATGAAGACGAACGAGGTCGACGCCGCATGGCTCACCGCGGTGCTGGCATCCGGTCATCCCGGGGCGGAAGTGGAGTCCTACGACATTGCCGATGCCAGCAGCGGGACGACGAGCCGATGGAAGGCGACGGTCCGCTATAACGAGGCCGGCCGCCGTGCGCGGCTGCCTGAGCATCTGTTCGCCAAAACCACCCTGACCTTCACCCAGCGCCTGACGCAGTATCTCGCGCACGCGCTGCCGGGCGAGCCCGGATTCTTTCAACATTTGCGCCCGGAGCTCGATATCGAGGCGCCGTACGGATATCTCGGCACCGCCGATGTGCGCACCGGCCGATCGATCACGCTGCTCGAGGACGTCGCGGTGACCAGGCAGGCCCGATTCTGCACACCGTTGGAGCGTATTACCCGCGAGCAGATCCAGGACCTGCTGGCGAACATGGCTCGCTGGCACGGTCACTACTGGGAATCACCCGAACTGACGCGTGATTGGCTGAAAACTCCGGGCGCGCACTTCCGTAACTTCGATCGCCTCCTCGGTATGAAGAAGCGCGCAATTGTCGGGCTCAGGCGCGCCCCCGAACTCGTGCCCGAAAGCCTGCCGCCCGTGCAAGACGAACTCTACGAGGCATGCGCCAGGTCGCTACAGATCGCCGAGCAAGCTCCGCACACCCTGCTGCACGGGGATCCCCATATCGGAAACGCCTACGTGTGCTCCGACAACAGCATGGGTTTCACCGACTGGCAGCTGGTCATGCGCGGCAGCTGGGCCTTCGATGTGGCGTACACGATCACCTCCGGGCTGGAGGTCGACGATCGCCGGGCCTGGGAGATCGATCTCATCGCGTTCTATATCGACCGCCTGCATGCGGCGGGCGGGCCGGCACTGACTTTCGACAGCGCCTGGCTCGCCTACCGGCAACAGTGCCTCTACCCCTATTTCGCCTGGATGATCACCATCGGACGCGGTGCGCTCATGCCCGAATTCCAGCCCGCCGACATCTGCCGTGCCATCGTGCATCGCACCGCCACCGCGATCATGGATCTGGACGCGCTCGAGGCCGTCGACAGATAGCGGACCCGTGTCGACCGCGACCCGATCGCGGTCCGCCCGGACTTCGACGTCGACCCGGTCATCGTCGATTGCGCCCCGGCGCGCCGTCGGCGATCGCCGAAGCCGTGGTCGGCATCGAGGTCCGGGCTCCCGGTGTCCCGCAGCTCATTCGCGTTGTGCGCCCGCACTGTCAACGCGGTCGTGTGAGCCAGGAGCACCGAGTGTGCAGCGCCGGTACCTCGCGCTGTCGCCCGATGGCCTGACCCAACGGTGCCCCGGTGGAGAGGGCGAATCACGCGTAGCGGACTACTCGTTTGGGCGGACCACCCCACGCAGGTCGATTGGCCTCGGCTCTCAGCGCAGGTATCGGACAGGGTGCGACGCCGTCAGCGGTAAGCCGATCTCTCAGTCGAGACCGAGTAGCTTGTCCGCCATATTGCCCAGCTCATCCAGGTAAGTAGCCCGCGTACGCGGATCGCTCTCGCGCCGCGACAGCATCCCGTAGGTGATTGCGTAGCTGAGGGTTTCGGCGATCACGTGTGCCGACGCGACAGGCCGGACCCGCCCCGCGCGGGTTTCGCGGTCGAGGTAGCGGGTGAAGCGGCGGATGGGACGGTCGGTGATTTCGGCGGCGATGGTGGCTACGCGGGCGTCCACGGCGCCGCGTTCGTCGATGAGGCGCAGCAGGGGGCCTGCGGCGAGGACGGCGGCGGCGACCGATTCGAAGGTGGCGCGCAGCATCGTTCGGGGGTCGTCGTCGGGGAGTTCGGGCTCTTGGGCCGCGAGGAAGCTGTCGCGAGTGCGGATGGCCAGGGCGAGGAAGATCTCGTCCTTGGAGGCGAAGTAGACGTAGAGCGTAGCGCGGGAAACGCCTGCTTCGGCGGTGATGTCGGCGACGGTGGTGTTGTCGTAGCCGCGCGCGTCGAATACTCGCGCGGCGGCGTCGAGGAGCGCTCGGTGCCGGTCGGTATCGGATCGTTCGCGTGCTTCGCGCACCGACCAGCTGGACTGGGTCACGCCGCCGATTCTCGTTGACATTGACGTCAATGTCAACGACGATGGCGGCATGGATGTCGTCGTGGCGAACCGGGGCGAAGTCGCCGTCCGAATCGTTCGTGCCGCTCGTGAGCGCGGGTTTCGCACGCACGTGCTGCATACCGATGAGGAAGCCGAATCACTGGCGGTCCGGCTGGCCGATCACGCGGTGCAGCTACCCGGCGAAGGCGCCGCGGCCTACCTCGACGTCGCGGCGGTCGTGCAGGCGGCGCTGACTGCCGGACCGGGCGCCCTCATCCATCCCGGCTACGGATTCCTCAGCGAGAGCGCGGATCTGGCGAGTGCGTGTGCGGCATCTGGGTTGACCTTCGTCGGCCCGTCCCCAACAGTGCTGCGCATCTTCGGCGACAAAGTGGCGGCGCGGGCGGCGGCGGAAAGGGCAGGCGCGCCGGTGCTGCCCGCAACGAAGGTGGCGCGTCCTTCCGATATCGCGAACCTGCTGGAGCGCCACCCCGATGGCGTGATGGTGAAAGCCGCTGCGGGTGGCGGTGGCCGCGGCATGCGGATGGTGCACGAGCCGGACGAAGTCCACTCGGCCTACGAACGCTGCCGTGCCGAGGCCCTCAGCGCGTTCGGCGACGCCACCGTCTACGCGGAAGCGCTCATCGCGAATGCACGGCATGTGGAAGTGCAGATCGTCGCCGACGGTACACATGCGGTCGCGCTCGGTGATCGTGATTGCAGTGTGCAGCGGCGTCATCAGAAGCTCATCGAGATCGCCCCCGCCCCCGCACTCGACTCTGCCCTGCGTGAACAGCTGCATCGCCACGCGGTGCAGCTGGCCGAGTCGGTGGGTTGCCGCGGGGTGATCACGGTCGAATTCCTCGTTGCCGACGATGCGGGATGGTTCCTCGAGGTCAACCCCAGGCTCCAGGTCGAGCATACGATCACCGAGGAAGTCACCGGTGCCGACTTGGTAGATATCCAGTTCGACCTCGCGCTGGGCCGCGATCTCGCCGACCTGGATCTGGGCCATGAGCCGAGCGGCTACGCCGTCCAGGCCCGCGTCAATGCCGAACTCGTAGCGGCCGACGGAGAGCTGCTCCCGACCAGCGGCACCATTACGCAGTTCTCGGCGCCGACAGGCACCGGCGTCCGGGTCGACACCGCATGCCACCTCGGTATGCGGCACGGCACCCGATTCGATTCGCTGCTGGCGAAGGTGATCACGCGCGGCCCGTCGTTCGACACCGCGGTGCGCCGCTGTTCGGACGCACTCGCGGAAATGACGGTCTCCGGCGTCGACACCAATACCGCTGTGCTGCGTGCGGTGCTCGACGCACTCGGCGGCCCGGTGTCCACGTCGTGGTTCGAGCAGACCACCGGCGAACTTCTCACCCGGGCAGCGGATTACGCGTCACCGACTGCCGCCGATCAGCAGCAGGACTCTCTCGAGCTCGGCGCGGACGAATGGGTGGTGCGTTCGCCAATGGGCGCGACCGTGGTGACGTTGGCGGAGCCGGGGACGGTGCTGCCCGCCCGCGCCGAGGTGGCGGTGCTGGAAGCCATGAAGATGCAGCACGTGGTGCGCACCGAGCGCCCCCTTCTAGTGCTGCGTCACGCTGTTTCGGCCGGGGCGGTCGTCGACCCACACGCCGTGCTGCTGGTCGTCACCGACGCCGACCACGACGGTGCCGCCACCGAATCCACGGTGATCGACCTCGATGCGGTGCGCGCCGACCTTGCCGAAGTACGCCTGCGGCACGCAACGATCGACGACGATGCCCGCCCCGACGCCGTCGCGAAGCGCCGTCGACTGGGCCGCCGCACCGCCCGTGAGAACATCGCCGACCTCGTCGACGCCGAGAGTTTCGTCGAATACGGGGGATTGGCAGTCGCCGCGCAGAGCCGCCGCCGCAGCGCTGAGGACCTCATTGCGAACACCCCAGCGGACGGACTGGTCGCCGGTATAGCGACCATCAACGCCGACCGATTCGGTACGCAGAACTCTCGCGCCGTGGTGATGTCCTATGACTACACGGTGCTGGCCGGCACGCAAGGTATGCGCAATCACGCCAAGACCGATCGGATGCTCGAACTCGCGCAGGAGCGCACGCTGCCGGTGGTGTTCTTCACCGAAGGCGGCGGCGGACGGCCGGGCGACACCGATTATGCGGGCGTGTCCGGGCTCGACGTCACCACCTTCCGCGCCATGGGCGCATTGTCGGGCCGAGTCCCGTTGATCGGCATCGTGTCCGGTCGATGCTTCGCGGGCAATGCGGCCCTGCTGGGGATGTGTGATGTCGTCATCGCCACCCCGGACGCGAATATCGGTATGGGCGGTCCGGCCATGATCGAGGGTGGCGGTCTCGGCGTCTACAAGCCCGAGGACATCGGGCCCATCGACGTGCAGCGCCGCAACGGGGTCGTGCACGTCGTCGCGGCGGATGAGGCCGAGGCGGTCGCGATCGCCCGGGGCTACCTGGCCTACTTCCAGGGCACCACCGAGGAGTGGGAGGCGCCCGACCCGCGGCTCTCACGCCACGTCGTACCCGAGGACAGGTTGCGCGCCTTCGACATTCGTGCGGCGATCGGTGCGATCGCCGATATCGGTTCGGTCCTAGAGCTGCGCCGGGACTGGGGCGTCGGCATCGTCACCGCCCTGGTCCGCGTGGAGGGCAGGCCTTTCGGGCTGGTTGCCAACAACTGCCACCATCTCGGTGGCGCCATCGACGCACCCGCCGCCGATAAGCTCAGCGCGTTCCTCCGGCTCTGCGGCACTCACGGCCTCCCCATTGTCTCCCTCTGCGACACACCAGGTTTCATGGTCGGCCCCGACGTCGAGAAGGACGGGGTGGTCACGCGGTTCGCCAAGTTGTTCATCGACTCGGCCGCCCTCACCGTCCCCTTCGGCACGATCATTCTGCGCAAGGGTTACGGGCTCGGCGCGCAAGCGATGGCGGCAGGCTCGTTCCGCGCACCACGGTTCGTGATCGCCTGGCCGACCGGAGAAATCGGCGGCATGGGTTTGGAGGGAGCGGTGCGGCTCGGATTCGCCAAGGAACTCGCCGCGATCGACGATCCCGACCAGCGCCGCGAAGCCTTCGACAACCTGGTCGAACTCGCCTACGCCAACGGCAAGGCACTCAACGCCGCCACCCTGCTCGAGATCGACGACGTCATCGATCCCGCCGACACGCGCCGCTGGATCGGCACCCTCTGAGCCGACGACTTGACCCCGACGTTACGTGAGGCTCGACGATGACGTCATGACCGACACCTTCTCAGCTTTCGACATCAGCTCCGTTCCGCTTCCCGGGCCCGACGCCGTGGCACCGGAGCCGTACCGTGGCATCTACGCGATGCCGATGTACGTCACCGTGCCGACACCGGATTTGGCGGCATCGGCGGATTTCTGGGTCCGCGGCCTCGGATTCATCGACTTCTTCACCACTCCAGGACACGTCACCCACCTGCGCCGGTGGGCTTTCCAAGACGTACTGCTCGTGCCTGGCGTACGGCCTGCCGATGCGCCGATGATGACGGTCGGCTTTTCGTGCGTGCTGAACCAGATCGACCAGATCGCCGCGGCATGTGAGGCGCTCGTCCCCGGATCGACCACCGGACCGCGGCTGATGCCGTGGAACACGATCGAGTTGGAGGTCCGGACGCCGGAGAACCTCCGGGTCATCATGACAGCGGCGCGACCCTATGACCCGGACAGCACTGAGGCTGCCTTCCTGCGCGCGCAGGGAATCACTGCGCCCGAGGAGTGATCGAGTGTGAATGTCAGACTGGCCGGTGTGCCGAATCGAGTCGCTCACGATCCAGAGGACGGCGTCACCGTCGGTGCGGCCGCCGCGCGGGTGGGCGTGACGATCCGCACATTGCACCACTGGGAATCCGTCGGACTGGTGAGCCCCTCGGAACGCACCGACGCCGGATACCGGCTCTACACCGCAGCCGACCTCGCCCGCATCCACCGGGTGCTCGTCTACCGGGAGCTGGGCGTGCCGCTCAACGAGATCGGTGACCTGCTCGACGCGCCGTCGGCCGACGCGACTGCGTCGCTGCGCCGGCAACGCGACCAGGTGCGCGAACGTGTCGCGCACCTGGAACGGGTGGGTGCGGCGCTCGATCGCCTGATCGAAGCCAGACAGTCCGGCATTCTGCTCACGGCCGAAGAACAAGTGGCGATCTTCGGCAGCCAGTGGCAGCCGGACTGGGTCGCACAGGCTCACGAGCGTTGGGGCGACACGGCCGAATGGGCCCAATACGCCGAGCGGGCCGCCGATCGCACTCCCGAACAGTGGCAGCAGATCGCTGACACGGTCGACGCTCTCCATGCCGATCTGGCCACGGCTTTCCGCCGGGGCGTAGCGCCCGGCAGTTACGAGGCGGACGCACTCGCCGAGCGTCATCGGGCGTCGATCGGCGTCTACTTCGACTGCACCCACTCGATGCAGGTGTGCCTGGGTCGCCAGTATGTCTCCGACCCCGGGTACACCGCCTTCTTCGACGGGCTCGAGCCCGGCCTGGCCGTCTGGCTGCGCGACGTCATCGCCGAGAATGCGCGGGCCAATGGCGTCGACCCGGACACCGCGATCTGGGCTTGACGCATACGGCTCCGGACCGTCCAGCGGCTTGGCAGGCCTTCCCGCTCGCGGCTCTCGGGTTCACGCCAGGAGCCCGATCGACCGACGCCCGTTTTGTCCAGGTTTCGACCATCGGTAGGGTCCGAGGTGCATCGATACGGAGGATGACATGGACGCGAAGCAGCCGGTGGCGACACAGACGCCGTGGCTCGACCTGGAGCAGGTCGTGGATCGCGCAATGTCGCGGCGGATAGTGCAGACCTTCCTCCGGTCGGTGATCGGCTGGCCCGTCCTCGCCGCCCTCGTCGTGATCTGGCTCGGGATCTGGCTGGTCGTCGCGCCGGTGGGCGGGTTGTATCTGCCGGTCTTCCTGTCGGTGCTGATGACGTTCATGGCGGTCGCGTTGCCGTTGGGGCCCGCACTGCGCAGTACTACGCTGCGCGCCGAGTCGGGCGCCACCTACCGGGCGCGCTACTTCGAGGGCTACTTCACCACCGGTACCGAGGCAGAGGCGGACAGTCACCGCTACGACCAGATCGAATCCGTCGACGTGGGCGATGCGGTCGTAGTGGTTCGCTACACCGATCATCGCCGCGAGATGCTGCCGCGTGAGCTGGTACCGGATGCGGCGCTCACCATCCTGCGCACTGGAGCACCTGTCTGACCGGAGATCGACCGGTGACGCGTGCGGACGTGCGGCATCGACTGCTGATGTGCTGGTGCCGCGCGCTGGATGCGTGGGATCGTGGGACTCAGGTGAGTAGCCGATCGGCGGGAGGCAGGGTGAATCGATCCGGAGTGCCCGACCGCCGACGTGCCCGATACCGTCGAGCGGGCGTCATCGGCTGCTCGTTGCTGCTGATCGGGCTGCCCGCCTTGACCGGGTGCGGCGAGACAAAGGGTGAGGAACCTCCCTTGTCGGTGACCGCCGCGCTCGGGCAGCAATTCACGCTCGCGCCGGGCGCGACCGGCCATATCGACGATGACCGGATCCGGGTGACGTTCCACGAGGTGCGCGACGACAGCCGCTGCCCGACCGACGTCCAGTGCGTGTGGGCAGGCGACGCGATCGTCGTCGTCTCGGCAGCCACCGGCGGTGGCGATGCCGCTCGGTACGAACTGCACAGCAACGGCGGTCCCGACCGTCCCCGAACCGTCCGTGTCGCGGACTACGAGATCGAACTCATCGACCTGACACCGCGGCCGATCTCCACCGGTCAGATCGCCAAGGACGACTACCGTGCATCCCTTGTGGTCGATCGGCTTTGACCGAGCGGTGACCCGACGTAGTATCGGGACGGCGGTGCGCGCGGTCCCTTCGTCGAAATCTCGATGGGTGGTTCGGTGAGAAGGCACGCATGTCTCGATATCTGTTCGCTCTCGGTCAGGCGGTAGCCCGTCGCCGATGGTGGGTGCTGGCAGTGTGGATTGCGCTGCTGGCCTGCGCGATCGGCTTCGGTCTCGGCACCGGCGGTAAAACGAATGACAACTTCACGGTTCCGGGGACGGAATCGCAGGACGCCGTCACATTGCTGCAAGAGCGGATGCCCGCGTTCAGCGGCGCGCAGATGCAGGTCGTCTTCGCCGCACCAGGGATGGCGCAGGTCACCGACCCTCAGGTGAGTGGCGAGATCGAGCAGGTCATGGCCGGGCTACAGGGGCTGTCGCAGGTCGCCGCGGTCGTCGATCCGTTCCAGTCGCAGGCGGTATCACCGGATCAGAAGGTCGCGCTCGGCAGTGTGCAGTTCTCGGTGCCGGCGGGAGAAGTCACCGAGCAGACCCTCGACCAGGTGGATCAGATCGCGGAACCGGCACGCGCGGCCGGACTCGACGTGGAGTTCGCGGGCGGGGTCTATCCGGGATTCACGGCCGAGATCCCACACATGCCGGAGGTCATCGGTGTCATCGCGGCATTCATCGTTCTGCTGATCACGTTCGGGGCAGTGGTCGCCGCGGGTTTACCGATCGCCACCGCACTGGTGGGTGTCGGCATCGGGCTGACCGGAATACTCGGTATCGCCGCGTTCGTCGATGTGCCCTCTGCGGCGACGTCGCTGGCACTGATGCTCGGCTTGTCCTGCGGTATCGATTACGCGCTGTTCGTGCTCTCGCGGCATCGAAGCCAGATCGTGCTCGGCATGTCCGCCGCCGAGTCGATACCCCTCGCGGTCGGCACCGCGGGGAGTTCGGTGGTCTTCGCTGGAGTCACGGTGATCATCGCATTGTGCGGGCTGGCGGTCGCGGGCATACCTTTCCTCACGGTGATGGGCCTGACCGCCGCGGGAGCGGTACTGATCGCGATGCTCGTCGCCCTGACACTGCTGCCCGCGCTGCTCGGATTCGCGGGCGACACGGTCGCGAAGTTCATCTCCACACCGCTGCGTCCGGGGAAGGCAGAGGAGGTCGCACGCACCGCCGCGTACCAGCCGGAACGTACCTTCGGCCATGCCTGGGGACGATTCGTCACCCGGTTTCGGATCCCGCTACTGGTCCTGGGAATCGGGGTGCTTCTCACCCTGGCGATTCCGGCCACGCGGATGGAACTCGGGCTGCCCAGCGGTGCCACCCAGCCGGAGTCGAGCACAGCCCATAAGGCTTACGACCTGGTCGGCCAATCCTTCGGTCCCGGTTTCAGTGGCCCGCTGATGGTGGTGGCCGACCTGTCGCAGGCAACCAGCCCGGATGCCGCGCAAACGCTGATGGGCCGGATGCAGCAGGAACCGAATGTCGCCGCCGTGCAGCCCGCTGGCAGCGGAAACGGAATCCTGCTGATCCAGGTCGTTCCGAAGACCGGGCCCGATGATCCCGCGACCAAAGATCTGGTGAACTCGCTGCGCGAGGATCGCGACAGCATCGAAAGCGGCACCGGCGCTACGTACTTGGTCGGCGGCACCACGGCCGCCAATATCGATACCTCGGACCGACTGGCGGATGCCTTGCCTGTCTTCCTCGCGGTGGTGGTCGGCCTCGCGCTGGTCTTGCTGACGATCGCGTTCCGCACCGTGCTGGTTCCGCTGTCGTCGATCGCCGGCTTCATTCTCTCGGTCTTCGCTGCCCTCGGTGCACAGGTGGCGGTTTTCCAATGGGGTTGGGGTTCCGGGATTTTCGATGTGACCACCGCGCCGACGCTGAGCTTCCTGCCGATCATCGCCCTGGCCATCATCTTCGGGCTGTCCAGTGACTACCAGATCTTCGTCGTCTCCCGGATCAAAGAGGAACACACGCGCACCGGCGATGCCAGGGAGTCGGTGCGCAACGGCGTCGCCCACGCGGCCCGCGTGGTCACCGCCGCCGCGCTGATCATGTTCGCGGTCTTCGCCGCTTTCGCCACTGTCGACAACCCGATCGTCAAACCGCTGGCGTTCACCCTTGCCGTCGGCGTGCTGCTGGATGCCTTCATCGTCCGGCTGACGCTGATACCCGCCTTCATGGCACTCATCGGCAACCGCATCTGGTATCACCCACGCTGGTTCGGCCGGTATGTGCCCGATCTCGATGTCGAAGGCGCCGAACTGGAACGCCGATTCGCCCCGGTGACCGACACCGAACCGGCACCGCGGTCCGACCAGGTCAGCCGGTAGCGATTCCCATGACGAGGTTGATCGTCGTCGCGAGGATGACGGTGCCGAAGGCGTAGGAGAGCAGATTGTGGCGTAGGGCGATGGCCCGTATGCGACGGTCGGAGACATCGGTGTCGGAGACCTGGTAGGTCATGCCGAGGTTGTAGCTGAAGTAGAAGAAGTCGCGGTAGGCGGGCGCCTCATCGGAGTTGAAATCGATACCGCCCTTGGGGGAGTCGTAGAAGAGGTAGGCATAGCGCGCGGCGTACATGAGATGCAGCGCGGCCCAGGCCATGAAGACGCCGCCGAGGGCGACGGCGGCGGCCGCTTTTCGCGCTCCGGTGTCGCCGAGGACCAGGATCACCACGATGCCGATGAGCGCACTCGACGCCGCGGTGACCACGGAGAGTTCTTCGATGACCGGCCGGAAATCCTCGCGTCGCGCGTTCGCCTTCGTCTGCTCGGCGTCCATCGGCCACAGGACGAGCCAGCCGATGACGACGAAAATGGTGTCCGCCGCGGCGATGCCGGCGATCACCCCGAGCGGCCACTCGGTGAGCATGCCGACGGGCACCCCGATCAGCAGGCCTGCGATGACCGAGCCGATGAGTCGACTGACAGCGGAATGCAGGAGCCGGGTGCTCATGCGGGTTCACTGTACCGATCGGTTGCCGCGATGTAGCTGATTCGGCCGCCGTCGACCGCTTTGGTACGGGCAGCGGGTGCCGCACTACGTATATCGCGCTGTCGATGACCGTCCGATGCGCGATTGCTGTCGGCACCGGCTCAGCGGCCGATCAGTCTGATCCAGGAGTTGGCGTTCGGCGGAGCGCGTCGTCGATTCCGGCGGCCCGCGCGGTCGCGGTGAGTGCCCGGGTGAGCACCGAGCCGGGCTCGCCGGCCTGGGTGAGGAGAACGATCTGCGCGGTGACCGGCGGGTCGTCGAGCCGCAGCACCCGAACCCCCGCCGGCGGGCGCAGCGTGTGTAGCCAGGGCTGCGGGACGACGCAGGCCCAGCGTCCGGTACCCGCGTGCGCCACCATGGCCACCACCGAATCGCTGTCGAGCTGCGGTGTGGCGGTGAGTCCACGGGTGGCGAGGGCGTCATCGATGAGCTGACGGCCGTGCATCCCCTTGTGCAGCAGGCACATCGGCATTTCCATGGCGTCAGCCCAGCTGATGGTCTCCGACCGTCCGGCGAGCAGCTCCGTACCCGCGAGCAGGACATGCCGCTCCTCGTACAGCGGAGTGATGGTGAGCTCGCAGGTATCGATGCCCTGCAGATACACGATCCCGGCGTCGAGTTCGAACCGGCGGATGCGTTCGACGATATCCGGCGAGCGCAGGCTGGTCTCGAGTCGCACCCGCACCAGCGGGTGTTCGGTGCAGAACGGGTCGGTCAGCAGGGCGACGGTGCCGGACGCGGCGGGAATAACCCCGATTCGCAGTTCGCCGGTCAGGCCGGTGCGCAGTGCGGTGACCTCGTGCTCGAGTGCGTCGCGGTCGGCGAGGATGCGGCGCGCCCACAGCACCAGCCGCTCGCCTTCGGGGGTCAGGCCCTCGAAGCTGCGTCCGCGGCGGACCAGGGGTACTTCCAACTCGCGTTCGAGCTTGCGGATCGCCTCTGACAGCGCGGGCTGGGAGACGTAACACGCCTGGGCCGCGCGGGCGAAATGACGTTCCCGCGCGAGCGCGACGAAGTACTCGAGCTGGCGAAACAGCATGAGCTATTCGACCACGCCGTCAGTGCTGTGGTTCTTCAGTCCTCGTCCTGTGCATCGGCGATGCGATTGCGGGCCTGCGCGATCTCCAGTGCTTTCTCGGCCGTCGCCTGGTCGGGATATGGCCCCATCCGGTCACCGACCCAGCAGTTCTTGCCCTGCTCCGCGCGATGGTGCTCGAGGCAGTAGTACCAGGCATCGTTGTCGGAAGTCATGGCGCCAGTATGCGCGAATTCGCACACCGCCTGCTCGACGGCGGGCGGTGTGGCGGCGGGTTCGTGGATCAGCAGCGCCACCGCGACCCCGACTGCGACCCCGATGAGTGTGTCTATGGCACGGTCGCTGAGCATCGTCATGGGGTCGGCCGGGTCCGCAAGCTCGGTCATGAGCATGATCAGCGGTGTGAAGAAGCCCAATGCCACCGCGTAGTGGCGGGCCATGAACAGCTCCGTGGGATACAGCAACGCGATGATCGCCAGCGCGAGCACGGTCGGGCTCGGCCCCGGCAGCAGCAGGGGAGCGGTGACCGCGAGGCCGGCGAAGGTGCCGACGACCCGGTGGGCTCCACGCTTGATCCCACCCTTGCGGTCGGCCGCCACCAGCGGCACCGCGGCCCCGGCCATCGCCCAATTCGCATGGCCGACACCGAGCAGCAGCCCGATCCCGCCCGCCACCGCGATGGCTGCCGCATATCGGCTCGCCTGCACCAGCGATGCGGTGCCGGTCCGGTGCGGTGCGGTCGCCACCGTCTCGCCGTGGCGGGGATGGCGGATCGCGTCGAGATACCCGACCGCCACACACAACCCGGCCGTCCCGGCACTGATCAGGAACGCGGGCACCGGGTGGGCCTGGGTGCCCGCGACCATCGCGATCGCGCCGAAGGCGAAGATTCCGAAGAACGGGCCTTCCGGACGCAACCCGAGCCGGTCGGTGATCGGCGACCAGACCGCCGCGAAGATCGCCACCGCGACCACCAGCACCCACGAGGGCGCATGGATGCGGGCCAGCACGATTCCCGCACCGACCCCACCGACCAGCAGTACCGCTGCTTCGAGCTGGTGGATCAGCCGCTGCCGCGACGACTCCGCGAACCCGTACATGCCGGTGAAGGACCCGAATACCGCATAGATGAGCAGATCGGTCCGACCGAGGGCGATCAGCACCAGCCCGGGAATCGCCAGCCCGGCGAAGACGCGGGCGGCGGGCAGGTGATCGATCTCGGTCGTGATCTGCCGGATCAGCGGACGCGGCCGTAGTCGCGTGGTGGGCAAGGGTCCTCCGAACCTCGGTCGCGGGGTGCGATGACAACAAGTGGCGCCCGGTCGCGACGCGTGTGCCTTGTGGGCCGGGTGACAAGGGTGCATGAGTACGGCGTGGCCGGTCAACCTGCGGAAATGGGTGCGCCGGCGTGATTTGTCGCCCCTGCCGGGCGTGATAAGCGCGGCCTATCGGACGGTCGGAAGTTCGTCTTGGACAGTCCCGGCAACGGTCGAGAAGACTGGTGGCCGTCGCCGCGATCTCACGGGCGGACGGCCGGACGCTACCGGTGTCCGCATTCGACCGTGTGTCGCTGTTGTTGCCACGCAGGGTCGAGACGAGGATCGTGGTCTGAGGATCTGAGGGCCTCAGCAGCTTCGCCATGCTCGAACGCGTGACAGCCGGTGTCGAACCGTCGAAGGGATATGTCATGGCTGAAAGTGGGCACGCAGAGTTCGATCCGGACGAGGGCCCGAGCGCAGGCCGCGACAACCATGCCGAGCCCGGGTTCCGCCCGTACCACCATCCGGCCGCCGGGTGGGGCGCCGCCAAGAGCGTGACCCGATTCCTGGCGCGTGAGGGCGAGGGCATCACGGGGCCGCGCGCGATCCTGAAGATGAATCACGAAGACGGCGGCTTCGACTGTCCCGGCTGCGCCTGGCCCGACGATATGAAGGGCCTGCATCTCGATATCTGCGAGAACGGCATCAAGCATGTCGCCTGGGAAATGACGCACAAGCGCGTCGACCGCGAGTTCTTCGCCGCACACACGGTGACCGAACTGTCGAGGTGGAGCGAATTCGACCTGGAGAACCAGGGCAGGCTGACCGAGCCGATGAGCTACGACCCCGCCACCGACCGCTATGTCCCGATCAGCTGGCAGGAGGCGTTCGAGCTGATCGGGCGCACATTGCGTGAGCTCGACGACCCGAATCAGGCCGCCTTCTACACTTCCGGCAGGCTCGGCAACGAACCGACGTTCCTGTACCAGCTGCTGGCTCGCGAACTGGGCACTAACAATTTGCCGGACTGCTCGAACATGTGCCATGAGGCGAGTGGCCGCGCGCTCCAGGCCGCGCTCGGTACCGGCAAGGGGACCGTCGACCTCGAGGATTGGGAAACCACCGACGCGCTGTTCATCCTCGGCGTCAACGCGGCATCCAATGCGCCGCGGATGTTGACCGCGCTGGTGGAGGCGCATAAGCGTGGCGCCGAGATCGTGCACATCAACCCGCTGGTCGAGGCGGCCGCGCGCCGCGCGATCATTCCGCACGATTTCCTGCAGATGGCCACCTTCCGCGCCACCCCGACCAGTTCGCTGAATCTGCAGCCACGTATCGGCGGTGATATGGCGCTGCTGCGTGGTATGGCGAAAGCCGTTCTGGAGGACGCACGTTCGAATCCCAAAGCGCTCGACATCGAATTCATCGACCGCTACACCGCAGGCTTCGAGGACTACCGCGCGATCTGCGCGGCGACATCGTGGACCGATATCGAACGCCAGTCCGGGGTCGAGGTCGCCGATATCCGGAAAGCGGCGCGGGTGTACTGCGATGCCGACCGCAGTATCGTCAGCTGGTGCCTGGGCGTGACTCAGCATGAGCACGGCGTCGACACAGTCCGCGAAATCGTGAATCTGCTGTTGCTGCGCGGCAATCTGGGTCGGGAGGGGGCGGGCCCGTCGCCGGTGCGCGGGCACAGCAATGTCCAGGGCAACCGAACCTGCGGTATCGACCATCGCCCCACCGCCGCGTTCCTGGATCGGCTGGCGCAGGTGTGCGGGATCGATCCGCCACGGGCCCACGGGCTCGACACCGTGTCGGCGATCGATGGGATGCAGGCGGGAAGGGTGAAGGTGTTCGTCGGGATGGGTGGGAATTTCGCCATCGCCGCACCCGACACCGCCTACACCTTCGAAGCGCTGCGGAAATGTGAGCTGACGGTGCAGGTCAGCACGAAACTCAACCGCAGCCATCTCGTGCACGGCAAGCGCGCGGTGATCCTGCCGTGTCTGGGCCGCACCGAGAAAGACGAGCAGCGCGGGGGTCTCCAGGAAACCTCGGTGGAGGACTCGATGAGCATGGTGCACCTGTCCAAAGGCATGAAGAAGCCCGCCTCACCACACCTGCTGTCCGAACCCGCGATCATCGCCGGGATCGCCCGTGCCGCATTGCCCGCCAGCGCGACACCCTGGGAGTACTACGTCGAAGACTACGACCGAATCCGCGACACCATGGCCCAGGTGCTCGACGGTTTCGAGGACTTCAACCGCCGCGTCCGGCTACCTCTCGGCTTCCGAATCCGCCAGCCCGCACGCGAACTGGTCTTCCGCACCCCCTCCGGCCGCGCCGAATTCTCCGCCGCCGCGCTACCCGACCTGACCCACGAACCGGGCACATTGACCCTCGCGACAATGCGCTCCCACGATCAGTGGAACACCACCATCTACTCCGACAACGACCGCTACCGCGGCGTGAAGAACCTGCGCACGTTGATATTCATGAACGCCGACGATATGCGCGAACGCGGTCTGCGGCAGTTCGACGAGGTCGACATCACCAGCATCGCCCGCGACGGCAGCACTCGATCACTGCACAAGTACAAGGTTATCCCGTACGACATTCCACCGGGCTGCGCCGCCGGTTACATGCCAGAAATGAATGTGCTGTGCGCGATAGGGGATTTCAGCACCCAGAGCGATCAGCCGATCATGAAGAACTTGAAGGTGAAGGTCGAGCGGTCGGCTTGACTACGCGGGACAGCTGCACAGCTACGCAAGGCAGGTCGCGTATCCGACCGCAATCCTATAGCTATCAATGCTGATCGGGTGATCGAGATGGGCGCCCTTGTCGGCGCTATCTGCACACCGATCTCTCGATGTGACGCGTAAATACACACTCTATCTGGCGTTCTGTCCGCTCATGCGCTGTCGGTCGCGCTACCGGATTGGCTGGGCCAGCGCGTCGAAGGGGGGCTGTGTGCCGAATTCGCGATTGCGCACACGGCTCAATGAGCTGTCAGCTACTATCTAGCGAACGCCAGTCGAAGTAGTGCCGCGGCACCCGCACCGGGACCGCACTCGGCTCCGCGGACCGATGGACCTCAGTATGCCATCGCTCGCGCCCGCCGCCCTGTTCGTGAGTTTCTCGACGACAAACGCTCGGACGCGCGCTCTTTGTCCTTGCGGGAGAGGCCGTTACGACATGCCGACCTCGGCTACACACAGTTCCCATAGTGAGCGCGACCCGGCAGGTGGTGGTCAGTGGACGAGCTAGGACCGCTCGACCGCTCCGCCCCCGACATGACACACCGGCTCACCGACCCCACCTACGAACGCTGCCATGAGGCCCCGCTCTACCTCACCGACCGGCACGCCCGCGGCATAGTCGGCATTCACGAACGCATCGGATGCAGCTTCGATACGTGTATCCGCCTGCGCGCCGCCCGATTGCACCTGGCGATGGCCGAGGAGCCCGAGCCACAGAGTTGGGTGCAATGGTCGGACGGCTCGTGGGCGCCGGTGTACGCCGACGGCTGGACAGGAGATCCGGTCACGTTCGCCGGAATGCTCGGCGCGGCCGTCCGGGGCGCAATCTCAATGGGTGAGTAGGACCTTGACGACCACCACGGTCGCAGCGATCACCGCCAGCAGGACAGCGCCGTACATCGTCGCTCGGGTAGGACGCTCACCGTTGAGCCGGCCGATGACGAACATGATGCCCCCGATGCGGAGCAGGACAGCCAGTTCCGCGACGATCTGCGCGGTCCTCGGCTCCAGCCATCCGAACCATCCGGTCGCGAGAATGACGCAGGGAAGTACCGCGGAACTGAGAATCGGGACCGAATTGCGCAGTTCGTGAATCTTTTCGGACATGGTGAGCGCACCGTGCCGACGCACACTGCGCCCGACTGCTTCGGCGAAGGAATGCGCGACGAAGGTGGACGCTGTCGCCCCGAGGACCACCAGGATTCCCACATACTTCTCCGCCGTGACGACCGGCACCAGCGCCGCGAGCACCAGCACATTGCCGTAGATATAGGCGCTGATGCGGCTGGCCGCATTGTCACGGTCCAGCGGCATCCTGCGCGAGAACAACGGGCGGTGCAGCAGTGACTGCGGACCGGTGTCCATCACAGCTCCTCTCGGCCGGGCTCGTCCGGTTGTCGATGGCAGTCGCACCCCGACGACATCATCGGCGCCGCTCACGCTTCGCCGAGGACAACGCCAACTGCCGCAGCCGTACCCAGTCCACCGGTCGCTTCGCCGGACGGACTCCGGGGCGATGGCGAGGCACCCGCACGCGCAGCGCCTCAGGTGTGATGGTGCACCGGACAGGTGTCGTGAGCATCAGCGCCTCGCCGTCGACCCCGACCGGGATTTCGGGAGCGTCGGCATCGATGAGGACCTCGAGGCCCGTGCCCTGGGTCAGGCCGCGCTGATGTGCGCGCCGCAAGAGGCCGACCGCTTGTCGTGCGCTGCTCACCGTTATCGTCACCACGCCGAGCATGCCGCGATCCAACCGTGCCCGATGTCCGAGGCCCGCCAGGTCATGGGTTTCATAGGGCCCGTTGCTCACCAGCACTGCCTGCGGTTCGACGATCGTGGCCCCGCCCGTGTGGGCGACCAGCTGTATACCGATGCGACCGTCGAGCATGTCGGGCAGCATCTGCAGAATCGTTCGGGCCTTGTCCTGCCGGTACGCCGGGCTCTGCACCACCTGGGCGTAGACGCCGAAGGAAGCATTGTTGACAAAGGTGCGCCCGTTGACCGTCCCCAGGTCGACACGCAGCTCGGTGCCATCGGTGAGCGCGTCCAGGCATCGGGACGGATCGGCGAGGTCCAGACCGAGATCCGCGGCGAAGTGATTGCGGGTCCCGGCGCTGATCACCAGGAACGGCAGATCGTGCTCGGCGGCGATACCCGCGACCAGGGCCTGCGTCCCGTCACCGCCTGCCACGCCCAGCAGGTCGGCGCCCTGTGCCACCGCATTCCGGGCCACCGCGTCGATATCGACCGTCCCGGGCCCTTCGAGCATGACCACCTCGGCGCCGAGCGCTTCGGCTCGCTGCTTCAGATCGAACTGCCCAACCTTCCCTCCGCCCGAGCGCGGATTCATCACCAGGAAGGCCCGCCGAGGTGGTGGCTGCGGCTGTTCGGGCGCGATCGCTTTCCCCCGGTCGTCGTCCAGTGCGGTCCGAGCGCAGGCCACGGCGAGCACCGCCAGCCCGAGCGCGAGCAGCACCGCCCACATCAGATGTACGCGAACAAGAACGGTGATGACGACCACCGGCGTCAGCACCATCACGCCCAGCGATATCCACCGGAGCGCGCCGCGGCTGGTGAGGAACCAGAACGCGGCGGCGATCCCCACCGTGAGCGCACCGGCGATCAGTATCAGCACCATCAGGGTGTGCAGCCCGGCGACCGCCACCAGTACCGCAGCCGAGCAGAACGCAGCCAGAAAAGCCGCCCGAGCCAACCAGCGCGAGCGGCTGTTCGCGGGTTCTCCCGGTTCGTACCCACGGTCGGGTGTCATTCCCGTACCTCGCTGAACAAGCGGAATTCAGGTCGACGACATCACCGGCGCGGCTCGCGACGTCGTCGGCCGAACGCGTGAAAGGGCACAGCGGGAGCGCACTCGACGATCACTTCGCGGTGGTCTTGCGCGGGCGTGCCTGGCGGGCGGGTTTGGCGCGAACCGGCGTCTCGGATTCGGCCGGGCTGTCGGCGCCGGACGGGCCATCGCGCCAGCTGATTTCGATCTCGATCTCGGTCTCATCACCGTCGACCTCGATCTCTAGCTCCCACCGCACCTGGTCGGCGACGTCGATCGAGAGCGTGTCGCCCTCCGAGCCGAGTTCGACCTCCGAGCCGCCTGCCAGGGCCTGCCCGAGTGCGATCAGCCGCTGCGACACTTCGTCGCGGGAGAGCGCGGACGTTCTCTTCAACTCCAACTTGGGCACGACGACTCCTGACCTCGGTGGTTCACCGCGACTGTCGCGATATCGGCGTCAGCTCAGCGCTTTCGCTTTGAGGATGTCGAACTCGGCCTGGGTGATGGTGCCCGCGTCGAGCATGGCCTTCGCGTCCGCGATCTGATCGGCAGACGACTTCCCGGCCACCTGCTGGATGTAACGGTCTGTCGCCTCCTTGGCCTCGGCCTGTGCTTCCATCTGCCGTTCGGCCATGCCGCGACCGCGGGCGATGATGTAGACGAACACCGAGATGTATGGCAGCAGGATCAAGAAGATGATCCATACGGTCTTGACGATTCCGGACATGCCGCGATCACGGAAAAGGTCCGCGATGACATGGAACAAGAGAATCAGGTAGGCGACGAACGCGAAAATGATCAGCGTGTACCACAGCAGTTCCCAGAAAGAATCCAACATGGGGTGACCATCCTTCGAAGCGGCAATCCAGCATGTGGGGTGCGTCGGTCCTGACCAGCGCTGACGTGCACGCCGGCCCGGATTACCTCCGCTTGTCGAGTCTAGGATTTTCGTGTGGGTCCTAGGCTCACCCGCTACGGGTGAGAAAGAGCCCGAGCCGTTGCCGGCGGACGCCGAAATCCGGCTCTTCCGGCGGTCGGAACTCCTGAATCAACCCAGCGTCGATATCAACCCGTGACCCTGAGCGGAGCCGTTGTCGTTTCGTGTGTTGATCTGTCTCAGTTGCGGGACAGACGATGGACGAGCGCCGGTTCGTCGCACACTGCCGTCCGACGAACCGTCCGCCCCGGGCAGGAGGCCGTAACTGGGCGGGTATGCGCCCAGGAGGTGGTCGTGATGTCACGGGCCGGCCGATGACCGAGGAACCGACGACCAACGATCCCGCACAGCGGGTGGTGGGCCAGAAACGCGTGCTCGCGCTGCTGCTGGCGATGGCAATGTTCGTGCTCGTCGTCGATACCTCGCTGATGAATGTGTCGATCTCGTCGGTGGTTCGCGATCTCGACACCACCGTGAGCGGCGTCCAGGGCGCGATAGCGCTCGAGGCGCTGGTCTCCGCCGCGTTCATCCTGATCGGCGGCAAGGTCGGTGATCTCATCGGTCGCAAACGCGCCTACGTGCTCGGCCTGCTCGGTTACGCGGTCGGGGCGTCGGCGATGGCAGTCGCGCAGAGTCTGTTCGCGATCATCATCTTCTGGGCCCTGCTCGGTGGGATCGGCGCGTCCCTGTTGTTGCCCGCCATGCAGTCCCTCATCCACGGCAACTTCGAGGGCGCGGCGCAGCAGAAGGTCTACGCCATGGTCGGGGCGGCCGCGGCAATCGCCGCTGCCGTGGGACCACTGCTCGGAGGTTTCATCACCACCTTCCTGTCCTGGCGGGTCGGTTTCGTCCTCGAGGTCGTCGTCATCGCGATCGTGCTGTCCGGCATCCGGCTCGTGCGCGATGTGCCCTACGCCGGACCTCGAGGTGTCGACGCGGTGGGCGCTGCCCTGTCCGTTCTCGGCATGGGCGGAATCGTGCTGGGAATCCTGGTGTGGCAGGAGGGCGGCGAATCGGTCGGAGCACTCATGGCGCTCGGTGCGCTTGCCCTGGCCGGCCTCGCCTACTGGCTCGTGCGGCGCAAACGCGCGGGCAAACCCGGCCTGCTGGACCCGGATCTGTTCCGCTCCAAGGCCTTCAGGCTCGGTATCTCCGGGCAGATGCTCCAGCAGATCGCCCTCGGCGGCATCATGATCGCGCTGCCGATCTACTTGCAGATGGTGCTCGAGTACAACGCGATGCAGGCAGGGCTGTCCCTCGCCCCGCTCTCGCTGAGTATGTTCGCAGTGGCGGTTCTCGCGGGCAAAAAAGCAGGAGATCGACGCCCCAGCAGCATCATCCGCTGGGGATTCGTGCTCTTGACGATAGGGATCGCGGCGCTGATCCCGATCGTGCCGCTGGCGCAGTTCGGCTGGGGGCTGGTGATCCCACTCGTGGTGGCGGGATCAGGATTGGGGCTGTTGGTATCTCAACTCAACAACTACACGCTGGCCCCGATCGAGGAGGAGCGGATCAGTGAAGCCGCAGGCGTGAATTCGGCGGCGGGGTCCTTCGGGTTGTCCTTCGGGCTGGCGTTCGCCGGCGCCATCATGCTGGCGACGTTGTCCATCACCTTCACCACCATGGCGCAATCGAGCACCGTGCTCCCGCCCGCCGAACAGCAGCAAGTGGCGCAGGTACTCGAAGACGACGCAGAAGTCATGAGCAACACCCACCTCGAACAACTAGTCGTCGACCAGCCCGCGGCGATCGAGGACGAGATCATCCGCATCAACACCGACGCACGACCCATCGCTCTGCAGGTCGCACTGCTCATTCCACTGCTCGCAGGACTCCTCGGCGTAGTCACTGCCATCCGCATGGCGCGCACCTCGGCATCCGCACGACAGAGATCCGGCGAGGAGCCAGATGCGCACTGACACGCTGACGCTCACCGTCGCGTAGCTGTTCGCATCTTTCATGGCCGAAGGTCGTCTCCCGTCCACCGGGACATGGCGCACGCGGCATCCGGGGAAACCGGTTCAGTAATCGGATCTAGGCCGCACCTTCGGGTGCGGTGTCCGGCGGCGGATGGAGTGGACTGTGGGTTCGGAACGGATCGTTGTGGTCACCGGAGCGAGTCGCGGCGCGGGGAAGGGCATCGCGTTGGCGTTGGGGGAGACCGGGGCCACGGTGTACGTCACCGGTAGGACGCGGACCGAGGGCGATGCACCGCTACCCGGCACGGTGTTCGCGACGGCCGAGGAGATCACCCGGCGCGGCGGACGCGGCGTCCCGGTGGTGCTCGACCACAGTGACGACGCGCAGGTCGAGGCCTTCTTCGCTCGGCTGCGAGATGAGCACGGGCGCCTCGACATCCTGGTCAACAACGCCCTGACGATTCCCGATGGGCTGACCGATAAGGGCCCGTTCTGGGAGAAGCCGCTGACGCTGCTCGACCTGCTGGATGTCGGCATGCGCTCCAGTTATGTCTCCAGCTATTACGCGGCGCCGCTGCTGGTGGCCAACGGGTCAGGGCTGGTGGTGAACACCTCGTCGTTCGGCGGCACCTGCTACATGCACGGCCCCGCGTACGGTGCGGGCAAGGCCGCGGTGGACAAAATGGCCCACGATATGGCGGTCGACTTCCGTCCCCACAATGTCGCGGTCGTCTCGATATGGATGGGTCTGCTCAAAACCGAGCGCACGCTTGCCGGATTCGCGGCGGACCCGGGCGCCTATGAGGGGTTGGCGGCGACCGCCGAATCGCCGGAGTTCACCGGCCGCGTCATCGACGCCCTCACCCGCGACCCCGAGTTGATGAAGCGCAGCGGGCAGGTGCTCGTCGGTGCAGAGATCGCGCAGGAACTCGGCGTGCAGGACACCGAAGGGCAACGTCCGCCGTCGCATCGGCCGTTCCTCGGTGATCCACCGGTGTTCTCCGACGCGGTCATCGACTGATCCCGGCACCCCTCGACTATCGGTAGGAGCACCATGAAGTTCGGTCTGTCGCTGTTCACCAGTGACCGCGGAATCTTCCCGGCCGACGCCGCGAAATCGGCCGAGGACAACGGTTTCGATACCTTCTACGTCCCCGAGCACACCCACATCCCGGTGGCCAGGACCTCCGACCACCCGGCCACGGGCGACGAGACCCTGCCCGACGACCGCTACATGCGCACACTCGACCCATGGGTAGCGCTCGGCGCGGCGGCCGCCGTCACCACCCGGATCGGGCTCGGAACCTCGGTCGCCCTTCCCCTCGAACACGACCCCATAGCCCTCGCCAAAACCATTGCGACGCTTGACCATATGTCCGGTGGTCGGGTCGTCTTCGGCGTCGGCTACGGCTGGAACCTCGAAGAACTCGCCGATCACGGTGTGCCACCGAACAAACGGCGCACCGTGCTGCGCGAATACCTCGAAGCCATGGGCGCGCTGTGGACCGAGGACGAAGCAGCCTACGAAGGCGAGTACGTCCGGTTCGGGCCGAGCTGGGCCTGGCCGAAGCCTGTGCAGCAGCCACGTCCACCGATCCTGGTCGGTGCAGGCGGCACCGAGAAGACCTTCGCCTGGATCGTGCGCTCGGCCGATGGCTGGATCACCACACCCATCGAGCAGAATATCGACGCCGGGGTGCGCCGGCTGGAGAAGATGTGGCGCGATGCAGGCCGAACCGGCGACCCGCGGGTAGTCGTTCTCGCCGACGAGCCAGACCGCGAGAAGCTGAACCATTGGCGCGATATCGGCGTGGCGGAAGTGGTGTTCTCGCTGCCCGACGCCGACACCGCCAAGGTCCGGTCGTTCATCGCCGGGCTCGCCGAGAAACTGGAGGGGCAGGGCTAGCCGACAGCCGCGCGTGCTGCGAGGCCCCCAAGCCTCCCGGCGTCGTATTCGGCGATCGCCACCCGGATCGCTGATCGTCGCCCGCCTCCCATTCACCGGGAGGCGGGGACTCGGGGCGGGTGGGGGACAGGTGTCATGGGGGGTGGGCAGCTGGGTCAGCTGTGTCCTCGTCGTGGAAGGGATCGCCCGTGGAGTCGAGCAGTAGCAACCTGAGTTTTCAGATCTCCTACGGTGACTGTGACGCCGCGGGGATCGTGTATTTCGCGACGTATTTTCGGTGGATGGAGCGGGCGTACACGTCGTGGTTGTTCGCCAACGGGATACGTGGGGGAGAGCAATCGGAGGATCTCGGTGGGTTGGCTGTCGGTGTGAGCACCGGGGCCGACTACCTGCGGATGGTGCGGGTATTCGACATGCTCGATCTTCAGGTGGTGCTCGACCGTGTCGGCACCAGTTCTTACACCTTGGGCTATGAATTCACCCGCGGCCAGGAACTCGTCACCCGGGGCCATATCGTCTATGCGTTCCGGGACCACGAGTTCGGGAAACAACCACTGCCGCAGCGGCTTGTAGAGCTCTTGCAGACTCTCCCGGAGTCGCGGCACGAGTTTCGGCGGCAACCTGCCTGAGCGGCGGCTGCGTGGAGGAATCCTGTCCTAACCGATTGGGCTACCGGTATCAGCCGGCGGTGCGGATCTGGGTCAGGAACTCGTGGTTGGAGTCGGTTTGGACGAGGCCGGTGAGTAGCAGCTCGAGGGATTGCTGGGAGTCGCGGCCCGAGAGGGTATTGCGAAGCGATCGTGTCGCGACGAGCTCATCAGTGGACAGCAGCAATTCCTCCTTTCGTGTGCTGGATCGGTCGATGTCGATCGCGGGGAACAGACGACGGTCGGCGAGCTTTCGATCGAGCTTGAGCTCGGCGTTTCCGGTCCCCTTGTATTCCTCGAAGATCACGGTGTCGGCAACCGAACCGGTTTCGACCAGGGCAGTGGCGATGATGGTGAGCGAGCCGCCGTTCTCGATATTGCGGGCGGCGCCGAGAAATCTCTTCGGCGGTGCGAGCGCCCCGGCATCGACGCCACCGGAAAGGATACGACCGGACCCGGTGGCGGCAAGGTTGTAGGCGCGAGCAAGGCGGGTGAGCGAGTCCAGCAATACGACCACGTCACGACCCATCTCGACCAGCCGTTTGGCATGTTCGATCGCCAGTTCGGCGAGCGCGATGTGCTCGCGGGCAGGTTGATCGAAGGTCGCGGCGGCAACCTCTGCAGGCACCGCACGAGACAGGTCGGTCACCTCTTCTGGGCGTTCCCCGACCAGCACCAGCATCAGCTGGCATTCCGGATGATTCTTGGCGATGCCATGTGCCACGGATTGCAGCACGGATGTCTTGCCCGCCTTGGGCGGCGCGACGATCAGCGCGCGCTGACCTTTACCGATCGGCATCACCAGATCAGTGACGCGAGTGGTCATTTCATGCCGCTCGGTCTCCAGTCGTAGGCGATCCTGTGGGTAGATGGGGACCAAGTCCGAGAAGTGTGGTCGTGCTGCGGCATTGCCAGGCGGCAGTCCGTTGACACTGTCGACGCGAACCAGCGGCGTGAGCTTGACGTCCTCGCGCTTGGGTCCGACCGCGCCGGTGACGGCATCGCCACGGCGCAGACCGTATTCGCGGATCAACCGCGCCGGTACATGGGCGTCGCGAGGGCCGGGAGTGTAGCCGTCGACTTGCAACGTGGCGTGCTTGTCGGTGATGTCGAGGATGCCGGTGACCGAGGTCGAACCGGGCTCTTCGGTTGTATTGTCTTGGAGTTGGATAGTGTTGTCTTGCATGGTGTTTCTCCTGCGAAGTGATGTGAGAATGTAGAGCCGCGTCGATGTCGCGTGCTGCGAATGACGGCTGAATGCGTTTACGCGCGATGTGGCTGGAATCCTGTTGGCCGATCACGTCGTGGTGCGCGGAAGGCCGCCGTGGTGAATCTGAGGCTCTTGTGGGAGGGGACGTCACCTGCGTCCACAAGATGGAGACACGCCTACAGTAGCGGCACTAGGCATAACACGCAACAGGGGCCGGTTCATTCCGGTGATGCTGAAACGTCACCCGCGCCAACCCGGCAGACCTGTCCGCCGCCGTCACGAACCGTTTTCGCGCCGTTCCAGTTCGGCGGCTATCAGCGCTCGAGCGGCGCCACCGTGCACGGCCTGTTCGGTCAGGGCCGTGAATACCTTCTCGTAGAGGGCGATCTCACGGGGTTGGGTAATGGCGGTCTCGGCGGTGATGGTCTCCACAAGTACCTTCCGCCGGTCGTAGAGCACGAAGTCGGTGGTACGACGGAAGAACGCACTATCGGCGGGGACGATGCCGAATACCAGGCGGGGTAGGTCCATCAGAGTGAGCACATGATGCAGCTGAGCGGCCATCACCTCGTCGGAGCCGACCGTGGTTCGTAGCGCCTGTTCGCCGATCAGTAGATAGATGCGGTGGCGACCCTTGTGGAGGACCCGTTGGCGTTCCATTCGTGCGGCCACGGCCTGATCGAGGTCGCGGCTGGTTTTGAGGAATGCCATGCCGGCCGCCATGAGCGCGCGGGCATAGTCGGCAGTCTGTAGCAAACCGTGGAAGACTTGCGGGTCATACCCGCGCAGGAGTTCGGTCCGTTCTTCGATTCCGTTGATCTGGCGTTGGTGGCTGGTGTAGCCGTGCCCGACGATACGTCGCCACTCGACCCAGGCGGCGGAGATATTGCGCACCGTGGCCAGAAGGTCCGGATATTCATCATCGGCTCCCGTTATGCGGCACCAGACCGCGAGGTCGTCCTCTGATGTCGACTGGGCGCCGTTCTCGATGCGGGAAACCTTCGCCGGATGCCAACCGGCCTGCTCGGCGAGTTGATAGCCACGCAGGCGCGCCGCGACCCGTAGCCCACGCAGGCGGGCTCCGAGATCACGGCGCGCTTCCCCTACATTGGTCACGTCGGGTATGCGGTATGTGGGATGGCTTTGCCCCACAGGTCGTCTCGCCGACGTGCGTAGTGCGCGACTATCGCCGGATCGGTGGTCGTCACCCAGCCGGGCAATGCCGCACCGTCGCCCGTGAACACGGTGTAGGCGGCCATATCGTCATCGAAGAGCCACCAGTCGTCATCGGGTAGATCGGGCGGCGCGTGCTGGCGTGGCAACCATCGGATCTCCTCGCCCACTTCGAGATTGGCGGCGGTAGTGGCGAGCGAGAATCGAGCGTATTCGCCAGGTGGTTCGGCGATCAGTCGGACTCGCTGCACCGCGCAGCCCGCCGCGGTCACTTCTCGCATGAGCGTGTGCCAACTTGCGCTCGCCTTCGGATCTTGTGGTTCCCCGGCGAGGAAGCGCCGCACGCGGTCCGATTCCCCGGCTACTCCGCTGTAGTCGTCGCGCACCTCCAGATGGAACGCCCGGCGGTGGTGACGGAAGGCATGGGCGAGGTCATCGAATGATAGGTGCCGCATCTCGTCTCCGCTCCGTCCCGATTGTCACCTCCACTGCGGATTCGTGCTCGGGCAGCCGAATCTGCTCCAGCGCCTCGGTATCGGTGACCGGATCGCCGGTGAGCATGAATGTGCCATGGCCGGTGTCGCGAAGCAACGCGCCGAGGCAGGTTCGCGGCTCCAAGTGACGGATCAGCCGATGCGGAATTTCGATGGTGTCGGGGGAGTCGGTGCTCCATCCCTGCACGACATAAGTCCTGCGATCACTGCGGAACAAAGTGGGACTCTGTCCATCGGTGCTGTCGCCGCCGAGTCGTTCGAGCTTCATGGTTCCTCCCGTGATGTGCGTGAGCATCCATCTTCAGCTTTCCGTCGATACGCCGCGCCGAAATCGAGCGCAATATGGCGCAATTTCCTGTCGGCCGTGAACTGAGCACTCGTAGCGTGCTTTTCAGCCCCGCCGCCCGGTTGAGATCTGGCTGAAGCTCCGATGACTCCCTGGCGGCGGGTGCTGACCAACGACACAGATAAGGGCGGTGCATATGGCGGTCGGGGGCACAGCAGCGATCGGTGTGATTCGCCGTGGAATACCAGGCGGGGCGGCCGACCTGTCCACGCTGGCGCAGTCGCATGGCTGCGATCTGCGGTTCACGGTCATTCTGGATGTCGGGCCGCTGGTCGCCGGGCTGGTTGTCCGGCAACACATCTACGAATTCTCTGCGGTCGCCGTTGTGGTGCCCGGGTTCGAGCACGTCGACTCGGTGCGGCATGTCGTGACCGAACTCGCCGCACTGATCACGCCGATGCAGCTGTATCCACGTGGGTACCGGTGGGCGGTGCTCCCGGACGCTGGTCAGGCGCGATCATGATCGACGCTGCGGTTCTTGGCGCTCTGGTGGTCGGGCTGATCGGCTTGACCGCGTGGCTGTTCTGGCCTGAGCGAGACGAATGAGCATCTGGCTCCGATGAGTATCGAGATAGACCGCATCGCCGGGCGTCGAGCGACCCGCGCTCAGCTCGGGGTGACGATCTGGACCAAGTTCCCGCAGGTGTCGTCGAACACCGCGGTGGTGACGGGACCCGCCTCCATCGGCTGCTGGGTGAATATCACGCCCAGGCCACTGAGGCGCTCAAACTCCGCCTGGACGTCCGGAACCTGGAAGGAGACCGCCGGGATACCGTCGGCGACCAGCCCTTCCTTGTACGGCTTGACCACGGGGTGGCCGCTGGGCTCGAGCAGGAGTTCGGTGCCTTCTGGGTCCTCGGGGGAGACGACCGTCAACCAGCGAGCCTCGCCGAGGTCGACGTCGTGCTTTGTGATGAAGCCGAGGACGTCGGTGTAGAAGTCGTGCGCCTTCTTCTGGTCGTCGACGAACACGCTGGTGATGTAGATCTTCACGTTGGCTGTCCTTTCCTGGTGGCCGGCCACCGTTCGTAGATGGCGGCCAGGGGAGTGGTGTCGAGGTGATGGAACTTGTAGCGGCCTTGCTTACGCGTCGTGATCAGCCCCGCATCCTCGAGCACCGCCAGATGCTGGGATACGGCCTGTCGAGTCAGGTTCAACTGATGCCGATTGGTGAGCCGGACGCATATCTCGAACAGGGTCTGCCCGTCGCGCTCGGTCAGTTCGTCGAGAATGGTCCGCCGTGTGGGGTCGGCGAGGGCCCTGAAGATATCGCCCATGGACCGAAGATAGGCAAGTGGCGGCTTGCCTGTCAAGCGGCCTCGCGGATATGGATGTCGATGCGTCATTCGGCGGTTTCGATACCGGCGTGCACGGCGCGCCGCGGAGCTCCGTGACCTCACGACTTGACCTTGACACTGTGATAGGGACTTGAGTGGTCGGCGAAGGAGGTGGTTGTCGTGAATACAACCAACCATGAGGTGGATGCTCGCCTCGTCGAGGCTCTTGCCGGCCCCGATTCGTCGGCAAGGTTGCGGGCTGCGCTCTCGGCGGGCATGCGCGGCGATCCGCGTCTCACCGAGACCTTGGTTGCGCGGTGCGCGGTCGAACCGGACTTTTTCGTCCGGGACATGCTGACCTGGTCGTTGTGCAGGCTGCCTGCCGAGATCACGGTGCCGAGGCTGCTCGCCGAACTCGGGTCCGACACGGTGCAAGCCCGCAGTCAGGCGCTGCACACCTTGTCCAAGATCGGTGATCGGGGCGCCTGGCCTGCGGTGTCGGCACTGCTGCACGATGAGCACGACGAGGTCGCGCTCAGCGCGTGGCGGGCAGCCACGGTGCTGGTTCCGCCCGGCGAGGAGGGCGAACTCGCAGGCAATCTGGCGACTGCCCTCGGCCGCGGTGACCACCAGGTGCAGCGAAGTCTCAGCCGAGCCTTGGCGGCACTCGACGAGGCCGCGGCACCGGTGCTCGATGCTGCGATGGCGCACCCCGATCCACGGGTTCGCGCTCATGCCGAAGCCACCGAGCGGCTCCGTCTCGATCCCGACAGCGGGTTCACCCTGTCGCTCGAGATGGCCAAGCGCGTCGCTGCCACGGGCCCGGACGCATAAATGGAAGGCGACGGAATGTTGATCGGTGAAGTCTCGCGGCGCTCCGGCGTCAGTACCCGCATGCTGCGTCATTACGACGCACTGGGCCTGGTGACACCGTCGGTCCGCACGGCGGGCGGCTACCGTGAGTATTCCGCCGACGACATCCGTCGCCTCTTCC
The DNA here is from genome assembly GCF_042754945.1 of Nocardia sp. NPDC059180. Taxonomy (NCBI): domain Bacteria; kingdom Bacillati; phylum Actinomycetota; class Actinomycetes; order Mycobacteriales; family Nocardiaceae; genus Nocardia; species Nocardia sp. NPDC059180. The sequence goes on along the minus strand of NZ_JBHZBU010000008.1, from coordinate 190,710 downwards.
ATGTCGAGTCTCTGCGCACCCTCGGCTTATCGCTGAGCGAAGCCAAGCGAGCGCTGGACGAGCCCGGCTTCACACCCACCGACCTGGTGGGGCAGTTGATGCGGCAAACGCGCGCACGGATCGCCGCCGAGGAGGAGCTGCTCAGAAAACTCGAGCAGGTCGACGCGGCCGCGCCGGCGCAGTGGGGCGAGGTGATGAGCATCGTCACCCTGTTGCGCGCGCTCGAATCGGAATCCGGCGCCCACCGTCAACAAGCGGTGCTCACCCACGAGGCGTCGCTGCCGATCGATGCGCTGGTGGAGGCGGCGCTGTCGGAGGAAGACCTGAATGTCGCAGGCGCGCTGCGATGGTCGTTGGCGAGAGCGGCAGGCGAAGGGTTGACGGATTTGGCCGCAGGCCTGGATTCGCCGAGGGGTGAAGTCCGGCGCCGTGCGACGATCGCGATCGCGGCCGTGCCCACCGCGGAAGCAACGGCGCTGCTGCGCAGAGCGCTCGACGACCAGGACGTGACGGTGCGCGACCGCGCGGCCCTGGCACTCGGCTCCCGCCGGGTCAGCGCCGCGATACCAGCACTGCTCGCGATGGTCGTCGAGGGCCGCTCCGATATCGAGGCTGCCGAAACGCTGGGCCTGCTGGAAGACGCGGCCGACGATATCGTCCGCGCCATGCGGGATCGGCTCGACAACACAGACGATGGGCCGACCCGTTTGCGGATCACGCAGGCGCTCGCCGAAATCCCCGGCGTTGCCGCGCGGGAGGTGCTCACCGAGCTGACCGGCGATGCCGATCGGACGATCGCGGCGACGGCTTCCGCAATCCTGCGATACTGACGCACTGGCGAATCGTCCTGTCCGAGTTACGGTCCCGAGTGCGGGCATGCTGTGATCGTGCACGTGGGGTTCGTCCAGATCGCGCCGAGAGCACTCGGCTCTTGATGAGGCGGTAGGCACGCTGCGCTGCGATTCACCACCTGGCTTCGTGAGGCCTACTCGGACGGCGTCCACTAGCAGGATGTTTGCGACGCCGGAGGGCGATCAGGTCAGGGCCGGCTCATCGGGTCGCGCGAGTACGCAGGTGGTGCGGCTGAAGATCGATGGCATGCACTTGTTGCAGTGCGTACACAGCGACGGCGTGTGTTCGTTCTCCTGAATGCGGAGAAGGAGATCGGGCTGGCGCAACAGGGCGCGGGCCATGGCGACGAACTCGAACCCTTCATTCATCGCCAGCTGCATTGTTTCCGCAGTGGTGATACCACCGAGCAGGACCAGAGGCATGTTCAGTTCGTACCGGAACTGGCGGGCCAGGTCGAGCATGTACGCCTCGCGGTAGGGATATTCGCGCAGGAAGAAGCGTCCGCCCAGGCGCATTCCCCAGCTCATCGGGCCGTGAAAGGCTTTCGCGAAATCCTTGCGTGGGGCGTCGCCGTGGAACAGGTACATCGGGTTGAGCAGGGAGCTGCCGATGGTCAGTTCCAGCGCGTCGAGGGTGCCGTCTTCCTCGAGCCAGCGCCCGATCTGCAAACTCTCCTCCAGATGGAGACCGCCGACCACGCCGTCGTCCATGCTCAGTTTCGCCAGTACGGCGATCCGGTCGCCGACCGCGTCGCGCACCGCTGCGGCCACCTCTCGAGCCAGGCGTGCGCGATTGGCGAGACTGCCGCCGTAGCTGTCGCGTCGATGGTTCAGCAGCGGGCTGAAGAACGAACTGATCAGATAGTTGTGCCCGAAATGTAGTTCGACAGCGTCGAATCCGGCTTCTTCGGCGGTCAGTGCTGCGTCCGCGAAGGCACGCACCACACGCTGTAGTTCGGCCGCGTCGGGCCGGACGGTGCGCGCCATTCCGAGGGGGCTGAACATTCGACCCGGTGCGAGCGCGGGTAGCCGGTTCGACGCGGCGTTGGCCACCGGTCCCGCATGCCCGATCTGCGCGCTCGCGGCGGCGCCTTCCGCGTGGATGGCCTCGGTGAGTCGCCGCAGGCCGGGCACTGCTTCCGGCCGCATCCAGATCTGGTGGCGGTCGGTGCGTCCCTCCGGGGAGACGGCACAGTACGCCACGGTCGTCATCCCGACACCACCTGCCGCGGGCGCGCGGTGGTACTCGATCAAGTCGTCGGTGACAAGCGCGTCGGGTGTGCGGCCTTCGAATGTCGCGGCCTTGATCACCCGGTTGCGCAACGTGACGGGGCCGAGCCGGGCAGGGCTGAAAACTGTGGTCATCGGGACTCCACTGGTGCGGACAAACCCGCGGTCACGAACGCATGCAGCGTCGTCACCGCGCGGGGGGACAGGAGGTGGTCGCCGGCGAGCGGTGCGCCGAACTGACCGAGGATCAGATCGAAGGCGAGCATCCAGCGCCCCCGTGCCTCGTGATCCGGCATATCGGGATGCTGTCGGCGCAGTAGATCGACGAACGGGTCGAGGGAGAACCAGCGGGCGGTCCAGCCGATATCGTGCCGACCGAGTACCAGCCGCGACAGCAACCGGATGTGTAGCCGTCCGATCGGATCTTCGGCCAGCGTCGCCAGCGGATCGATCACCGCGGATACGCATTCCGCGACCGTCGCGTCACGGCCTTCGAGGCTGTCCATCGATGATTCCCACAGTGGACCGAGCCGACTCTGCAGCAGCGCGGCAACCAGCGCTTCCTTCGATCCGAAGTGGTAGTGCACCGCGGCCGGGTTCGCCTCGGCCGCAGCACATACCGCCCGGATCGATACCCGCTCGTAGCCCGACTCGAGCAGCAGCCGCTCGGCGGCCGACAGTAGCCGCTCGCGGGTGGTGAGTTCAGCTTGTCGCACACAGCTAGTAGAACACGTTTCAATCGGTGATTCAATCACTGATCGAACGGTGGGTTCGGTACGGAGCCCGACGGTATCGACGCCGATATGGCCGAACATGCCGCCCTGATAACGCAACTCGCCGACGACGGTCGCCTGATCCACTGCTCGCCACTGACAGAGCCGGGGGACGCGCTCACGGTCGCGGTGCGTGACGGCGCCGTGGAAATCGGCCCGGAGCCCGTCGCGGACGGCGGGTCCCATCTCGCGGGCTACTACCTCGTGCGCTGCCGCAGCCGGCAGGAAGCGATAGATATCGCCGCCCGGATCCCCGACGCCCGATCGCATCATGTCGTCATCCGAGCCTTGATGCCGCTGGCCGGAGTCAACGACACCGTGTCATGAATCGCACCGGCCGGGCCGCTCGAGGCGGCCCGGCCTGACGAGACGTCAGTAGGTGTAGAAACCTCGCCCGGCCTTGCGACCCAGGTATCCGGCGTCGACCATGCGACGCAGCAGCACCGGCGGCGCGTACTGGGGCTCGCCGAATTCGGCATACAGCGATTCCGCCACCGCGAGGGTGACATCGAGTCCGACGGTGTCGGTCAGGCGCAGCGGACCCATCGGGTGCGCGCAGCCGCTGACCATGCCCTCATCGATGTCCTCGGCACTCGCGAACCCCGTCTCGAACATGCGAATCGCATGACACAGGTAGGGGATCAGCAGCGCGTTGACGATGAATCCGGCCTGATCCTTCGATTCGATCGTGCGCTTGCCGAGCACGTCGCGGGCGTAGGCGGTGACTGCGTCGGCGACCTTCCGATCGGTCTTCAGCGTCACCACGACCTCGACCAGCGGCAGCACCGGAACCGGGTTGAAGAAGTGCAGGCCGACCACACGCTCCGGGTGCGCCGTGGCATTGGCCAAACGGATCACCGGGATGGAGGAGGTATTGGTGGCCAGGATGGTCTGCGGCGACACGATGGCGTCGAGCTTGGCGAAGAAGTCGGCCTTGAGCGACTCGATCTCCGGCGCCGCTTCGATCACCAGTTCCCGATCGGCGAAGTCGCCGATATCGGTGGTCAGGACGATCCGCGCCCGCGCCTCATCGGCCGCCGACTGCTCCAACCGCCCCGATTTCACCGCGCGCGCCAGCGACTTCTCGACCCGTTCCACGGCGGCGTCGGCTGCCGCGCTGTCGCGCTCCAGAATCAGGACCGATCCGCCCGCCCGCGCGGCCACCTCCGCGATGCCCGCACCCATGGTGCCGCCGCCGATCACGCCGATCAATTGCATTCTCGATCTCTCCTCGTCCTCAGATGTCTCGCAGCCATCATCGTCGACCGGGTCGGCCTACCATCGGCTGGGCGGGCGTTGTGAGGTCGGGTGGGCTCGGCCCGGTGGCCCGGGCTGGGAGCCTCACCAGTCGGTATGGGCGGCCACGGTCTGGCACATCGGACGAACCCCCGGGCTGACCGGCGATCGAAAGGCCGCGCCGCCGTTCATATCGCCGTTGCGGCTCATTCGCGCGAGGAAAGTCGTGAACTCCCGCCGCGCCCGAGGCGAGACACGTCGATGAGGGTCTCGCCCCGGGGCGACGGCTACGGAGCGGTGGATGCTGCCGTTTGCGTGACGGGTGCGGCGTCGTCGGCGTCCGAGCCGCCCCGTGGGACTGTGAACGTCGCGAGCACTGCCGCGATCGCGACGACGAAGCAGGAGATCGTGTACCAAAGGTTGCCGAGGGGGTCGCCGTTCGCGGTTACTCCATCTTCCGCCGCGAAGAAATCGGGAAGCGCCGTGGCCCAGAGCAGTGCCATCACCGCCAGGTAGATCAGCGCGTACCACTGCACGAGGCCGTTGCGGTAGGCACGCACCTCGGAGGTCCCCGCGCGCAGTGCCGACCACTGGCGGACCGTCAACACCACCGCAACCACCGACAGCACGACAAGCTCCGCCGCGTACAGGAATCCGCGGACGGTGTCGCTGCCCATCCCGAAGACCGTCGCGGGAAGCGGAAGCACGAAGGTGCCCACCGAGGCGAGTAGTCCGATCACCACGGTGCGCCACACCAGCTGCAACCCGGTGAAACGCGTGCCCGCGTCGACGTGGCGGCCGACGAAGTACTGCACGCACAGCGCCAGCGACATCGGCCACAGGGCGGCGAAGACGACCACGCTCGGCAGTGGCACCGAATCGAACATCGGCTGGTTGATCGGATTGTCCACCGACCACTCCCACCAGCGCAGCTGCGGGCCGATCTGGTCGAAGATCTCGTAAAAAGCGTGGTGCACGAAGCCGACGCAGACCGCCCCGAGCAGCACTCCGTAGCGACGGAAGATGCCGAGCATCCGGACGAGTTCGAAGGCAAGCGTCGCCATCAGTGGATAGATCGCGATGATGTAGAGCGGGAGCCTGCCCCACATGAAATCGACGGTGAACACGTTGTGCGCGAACATCGTGTCGACGTGTTCGGCGATACCGAACGCCGACGGGAAGTACAGCGGCGGTTCGATCACGAACAGGTAGGCGGTGGCGCCGAACCAGAGCACCAGATTCGTCGGATCACCGTGCCTGCGGAGCCGCACGATCGCGTAGATCAGTGCGAGCACCGAGCCGAGCACGATGGTCAGCTCCAGTACCGGCAGCGTCCAGTTCTCCAGTGCGGCCGGGTTGCGGAACTCGACCAGCCCGCCGGCCTCCTCGCACGAGAACCCCAGTCGCGTAGCGAGATCGGCGAAAGTAGGTGTACACAGATCAGACATCAGTTCACCACCGATTCCATCGGCTGGTCCTGGTCCGCGGTGTACCAGCGAGTGCAGTCGTAGCCCGCGTCATAACGCTCGAACCACCTACCGGCGAGCGCGGGCAGGTTCTCATGTGTCGGATCGTGCTTGGGCATCTGACTGCGGAAGACGCCTGCGAGGGCGGTGAGCTGCTCCCGGCGCGAGAGTCCGTCGAACGCGCGCGGCATGGGGCCCTTGGTGAGGTACGGCGCGAAGGTTGTCAGCACCTTCTGCTTCGCCCGGTGCCTGGCGAACATCGCCATCGCGTCGACCTTCCGGTCCGCGAGCGGGACATGCTGATTGAAGCCCGCGCAGGCGATCCGGATCACCTTCATCACGTGCGCGAAGATCGACGGCGCCATCCGCATGCGGTAGAGCTCGTCTCCGACAATGGAATTGAACAGAATCAACGCGGAGCTGCGGTGCTCGACCTCCTCCACGAAATGCCAGATGAACAGCGACGCCACCCGATCGTCGCCCGGGCGGAACAGCGTCGCCTCGTTGTCGAGCATCAGCTTGAAGACCGGGGTGAAGGTCGCTTCGAGGTCGGCGGTGTAGGCGAGCCGGTAGTTGTGCGAGGTCGCCTCGGTGAGCAGGTCGAACTCGCCGATCACCGCGTCGAGGGTGTTCTGCAGCCCGGGATATTGCTTGATCAGTGCCTTGACGTGCTGGCGGTGGGCGGTCGAGTGGTGACCTTCCTGGCGCATGAACGCCGTGGCTTCCTCGGCCACTTCTGGGTCGGTGAACACGGGCTTGAGCTGCATGATCAGCTTCACGATCATCTTCTCGAAGCCCACTGCCAGGAACGACACCGCATTGGACATGCTCGACCAGGCCGGGTTCTGCGGGTTCCACAGGAACGGGACATCCGCGTCGTCGAATCCGAAATCCATCTTTCGGGGCTGAAGGTTGGTCACAGTGCGTTACCTCGCGTCGGGAAAGTAGGGCTGTCGTGTGCGTGGGGAAGCACACTGACAACGCACCATACGCATGTGCTGCTGCTTGTATGATTACTTTCGGCGAGAACGACCGGCACCTGCTGCGCAGTGGTAACGTCCGCCCGGTGGCGCGCAGACGTGGGTGGGGCGGGACCCCGCCGAAGGATGACGAGGAAGCGCACCGGCGCATCGTCGCGACCGCGGTCGAATTGATCGGCCGGACCGGCGCGGCCATCAGCATCGCCGACGTCGCCGAAGCGCTCGGCGTCATCCGCCAGACCGTCTACCGCTATTTCCCCAGCTCCGACGCGCTGATGACGGCGGCGGCGATCGCCTCGGTCGACGGTTTCCTGGACCGGTTGACCGTGCACGTCGCCGGCCTCGACGACCCGGTCGAGGCGATGACCGAAGGCGTGGTCTACACCCTCACCGAAGTCCGCCGCACCCCGCACCTTGGCATCCTGCTGTCGAACTCGTACGCCAACGTCGACCCCGACAGCCTCACCTCGGTCCAGGCCAAAGCCTTCGGCATGACGATGATCCGCCGCTTCGACGTCGACTGGGACAAACACGGCTACGACGACGCGGCCCTGCACGAACTCGTCGAATACGTCCTGCGGACGATGCACTCGTTCTTCGTCTCCCCGGGCAACCCACCCCGCACCGACGACCAGCTGCGCGCCTACCTACGCCGCTGGATGGGTTCGGCCATCGCCGCCCAGAGTGAGTTCTCGGCGCGGACCGAGCCCAGCACATGATCGCGTTGCGCGGGGAAACCGGTGGTCACAACCGGCGCACCCCGCGCAAGACCTTCGCAAATGACGCCGCGGTCCGCAGGCCTGTGCTGAGCCTGGGATGACTTGCGCCGAGGTCGAGCATCACCGCGTAGGTCAGGCCGTAGTCGCGGCGTTCGGCGATCTGGTCGCAGACCTCCGCGGGTGTGCCGGCCACAAACGCGTCGTACAGCAGTGCTTCAGGCGCGCGTTTGCCGTACTCCAGCGCGGTCGCCTCGTCGATGGTTTGCGGGAGAATGTCCTGTGCGCCGGAAAACGTCGGGCCCAGTGGATGCTCGACACCGTGGCGTGCCCACAATTGCGCCGAGGCGGACAGCGCATAGGCGCGGATCATCGGAGAGTTCAGGATCTCCTCGACGATCGGCCGTGATTTCGCGGTGACTACGAACATCCAGCCTGCCGCTCGCACTGCTGAGGGGTCGCGACCTGCGTCCGAAGCCGCGGACCGGATCGTATCGAGTTTGTCGCGGTAGTCGGTCAGGCTGCTCGGGAACGCCGGTAGCCAGGCGTCGGCATAGCGGCCGGTCACCTTCAGCATGCGCGGCCCATGTGCACCCATCCACAGCTCTGGTCGCGTGCCGCGGTGCGGCGGGAGCGCGAACACCGCGTCACGTAGCGGAAAGAACTCCGAGTCGCGGGTGATCGGGCTGCCGTCGGACGCCCACAGCGCGCGGATCGTCGCGATCGCTTCTTCGAATCGGGCCACCGGGCGCGACCAGTCGATGCCATAAGGCTCGTTGTTCTCGCGCTCTCCTGGCCCGATCCCGAGTATCGCGCGACCACCGCTGAGCAGGTGCAATGTCGCGGCGGCCTGCGCGGTGACGGCGGGATGACGGCGACCGGTATCGGTCACCCCGACGCCGAGGCGCAGCCGGCCGAGTCGGTTGCGGGCCGCGGCGTAGCCGAGCATCGTCCATGCTTCGTAGTAGGCGTCCGCTGCGGGGGCGACCCGCGCGGCGCCGACGTGGGTCGGCGTCCACACCGAGGAGGGGAACAACCCGATCAAGTGGTCAACGGCCCACAGAGAATCGGCGCCTGCGGCGGTAGCCAGGAATTTGGCGTTGCGGTGGGTGAAGTCCGCGACGAACCGACTGTGCAGGCCCGGATCGACGACTCCGGTTTTGATTCGCGCCATCAGCGGCTCCCGCAACTCGACGCATCCGTACAGATCTGCCGTATATACCGAGTCAACTCTCGACTGAGACTACGAGCCGACCGGCGGTGGAGTGCGGCGCGGTGACACACGAGATGCGCAACGGAGACAATGCCGAGATCTCCGGATCTGCGCACCTACTGGCCGCCGATGAGCTCCGCGGGCAAGAACATCGTCCCGAGTTGGGCCGCGATCGCGCTGGTGTGCTCGACGATGCGGTCGGTGTCGACGTCGAGGACGCCGGTGCGCCAGGCCGACAGCAGTTCGATGAAGCCGCCGATACCGGCCAGAGTGCTCATGCGGATGGCGGTCTCGTCGACGCCGGGGCGCAGGTAAGGCCATGCGGTGGCGATGAGCAGGTCGGTGGCGTCGGTGAGCATCGTTTTTCGGCGCTGTTCCAGGACTGCGCTGCCTGCATGGTCGGCCAGCAGGATTCTGGCGTGGCCGCGCGGATCGGATTGCAGCTCGACGGAGCGGGCGATGGCGGCGCGCATGATCTCGAGCGGCGTGCGGTCGGCGTTCTCGGCGACGACGCTTGCCAGCTCGGCGAACACTTCCGCGCACACTTCGTCCCAAACCACGGCCAGCAATTCGTCTCGATCTGCGAAGTGCTCGTAGAAGTAGCGGTCGTTGAGCGAGGTGCGCTGGCAGACCCCGCGCATGGTCACCGCGGCCCACCCGTTGTCGATCCAGATGTCGAGGGCGGCCTCGACCAGGCTGGTCCGCCGCTGTGCTCTGCGCTCGTCGGTGGTCAACCCACCCCAGGTCCGTGCCGGTGCGCGCACATCCATGGTTGACAAAGTACTCCGTCGCGAGCCTAATTGGTGTCAGGTGCGGCCAATGGTGGCAGTTGCCACCAATTCGAGCCTCGCCGGGTCGACCCGGGAGTTGCCATGCGACTGTTTCCCTTCGGCGGAGACCGCCGGACCGCGAACGCCGACGCCGTGGTGACCGGCGCGGGCAGCGGCATCGGGCGGTCGTTCGCCATCGAACTCGGCAGGCGCGGCGGCCGCGTCGTCTGTTCCGACATCGACCACGACCGTGCAGCGGACACCGCCGGATTGGTCGAGGCCGCCGGCGGGAAGGCGATCAGCACAGACTGTGATGTCACCGCGATCGGCGAGGTCGACCGGCTGGCGGCCACCGCGCAGGACTGGTTCGCCGGTGCACCCACCCTCGTCGTCAACAATGCGGGCATCGGGGCCGGGGGACCCGTGGTCGGCGAGTTCGCCCTCGACGACTGGCACCGCACCCTCGACGTCAATCTGTGGGGTGTCATCCACGGCTGTCACGTCTTCGCGCCGATTCTGCGGACGGCCGGGCGCGGGGCGATCGTGAATGTCGCCTCGGCGGCCGCATTCGGCGCCGCGCCGCGGATGGCCGCATACAACGTCAGCAAGGCAGGCGTGCTGGCACTGTCGGAGACACTGTCCGCCGAGCTGGCGGGCACCGGAGTCGGCGTCACCGTGCTGTGCCCGACCGGTGTCAAAACCAACATCATGCAAGCGGATTCACCGATGGACGAGACCGCCGAGCGGTTCGGCGGATTGCTCCTGCGCTGGACCGGTCGCGCACCGGCGACCATCGCCCGCACCACCCTCGACGCCGTCGACCACGGCGAGCTGTACGTGGTCCCGCAGCTGGAGGCCAAGATGCTGTGGCAGGCCAAACGGTGGATGCCCGCGACCTACACCCGTTCGGCCGGCCTGCTGCAGCGGGTCGTGCGCTGATCCACCACGTCGAAGGAGTTCGAACAATGACGTTCGCCTATCCCGATATGCTCGCCACCATCCGCGCCAAGCAGTGGGCGCTGGCCGATATCGACTGGGACGCACCGGGTGCCGACACGATCACCGACGAGCAGCGACCGCGGCTGGCCACCTTCATGGCCGATCTCGTATGGATCGAGCATGTGGGAGCCCGCGGCTTCGCCGCACTCGTGCACCAGGCGCCACCGGGACCACTGCGGGAGATCTACCGGTACTTCCACGCCGAGGAGCAGAAGCACGCCAATGCCGAACTGGCGCTGATGCGCAGGTGGGGGATGCTCGACGGTGACGCGATGCCGTTGCCCAACAAGAACATCCGCCTGGTCATCAGCTGGCTCGACCGCTACGCCGATCAGCTGTCGCTGCCGGTGCTCGGCACCGTCATCCCTTCGCTGGAGACCGCGCTCGATGGCGCGCTGGTGAAGTTCCTGCTGGACGAGGTCGAGGACCCGGTGTGTCACGAGGTGTTCCGGCACATCAACAGTGACGAATCCCGGCACTTGGCCGTCGGTTTCCAGGTTCTCGAACAGCTCGGCGCCGGGCCGCTGCGCCGGATCGCCATCGAGACAGCCGGTTTCGCGGTGCGGCCGTCGTTCGTGCTCGGCGCGCTGCTGTACGCGCCGCTGCTGTCGCGGATGTCGACCAACATCATCGCCCTCGGGCTCGACGAGGAGAAGCTGTGGCAGGCGGTGCGCCGCTACGAGAACGTCGGCGAGCGTAGCCCGTCGATTCGGCGGATGCCGCTGTATCACGTGGTGAAGATGCACGGTAAGGCCACGATCCATCGCCGTCAGCCGTTCCAGCTGCTGGCCGATGTGTCCAATGCGTGTATCGACCGGTTCCCTGTCCGCGTGCTCGGCCGCAAGCCATCCTGGTCGGACGAGCTGACCTATGAGCCGGTCGCGAAATGACCGCGCCCCGGTTCGCGGAGACTTTTACCGGCCCTCAGCTGAGCTGCACGGCTTTCGTCCCGCGCAACCAGTTCACCGACCGGCGGGTTGCGATCATCGGCACCGGTGCGGCGGCGGCGCGGCTACTGCCGGGAATCGCTGCGGAGGCCGCGCGGGTGACGGTTTTCCAGGCCGATGCGGTGTGGATTCTGCCGCGGGCGCCGATGCCGGGTGCGGCGGTGCTGCGGCGAGCCCCCGATTGGGTCGTGCGGCTGATCGCGCACGTTAATCTGCGTGTTCAGGTGCATGATTCGTGGATGCGGGACCGGCTCACGCCCGATGACACCGCAGGCGTCGCGGTGCACAACAGCTACTACCGCACACTGCGGCAACCGCACTGCACCCTGGTGACCTGGCCGGTTGCGCGGTTGGTGCCGCTGGGTGTGCGCACGGTCGACGGGATCGAACACCGGGTCGACACCATCGTCTACGCCGAGGACGCCGGACATGTCGTGCGAATGGTCGCCCGGTCGGGCCGCACGCACAACCCGCCCGAACTCGCCACCGCCGCTGACATTCGCACTCGGCCGAAGGAGATTGCATGACCACCAACGGAATCGACCACGAGATCATTATCGTCGGCGCCGGGTTCTCCGGGATCGGTGCGGCGATCGCGTTGCGCAACGCCGGATTCGACGACTTCCTGATCGTCGACGACGCCGACGGTGTCGGTGGAACCTGGCATTGGAACACCTATCCTGGTGTCGCCGTCGATATTCCGTCGTTCAGCTATCAGTTCTCCTTCGAACAGCGCACCGATTGGTCGCGGGTCTACGCGCCGGGGCGCGAACTCAAGGCCTACGCCGAATCGTGTGTCGACAAGTACGAGCTGCGGCCGCGTATTCGCTTCGGCACCACCGTATCCGGCGCGGACTTCGACGAGGACGCCCATCGCTGGGTCCTGCACACCGAGGACGCAGGCGATCTCACGGCGCGTTTCGTGATCAGCGCGACCGGCGTGCTCACCCGTCCCAAGCTCCCTGATATCCCCGGGATCGACAGTTTCGCCGGCGTCACGATGCACACCTCGCGCTGGGACCACCGCCATGATCTGCGGGGTAAGCGGGTCGCGATCATCGGTACCGGTGCGTCGGCCGTCCAAGTGATTCCCGAGATCGCACCGCAGGTAACGCATCTGACGGTGTTCCAGCGCACGCCGATCTGGTGCCTGCCCCGCCCCGATATGCCGCTGCCGCTCCCCATGCGCCTGGCGATGAAAGTTCCAGGTGGGCGCACGCTGACCCGGCTGGTGAGCCAAACCTACGTCGAGTTCACTTTCCCCCTCGCCGCCCACTATTACCGTTCCCTGCCGACCGCCGCGCTCGGCGAACGCGCAGGGCTGGCCCACCTCCGTCGACAGGTGAAAGACCCGGTCGTACGGGAGGCGCTGACCCCGAAATACGCGCTCGGCTGCAAACGGCCCAGCTTCTCCAACGACTACCTGTCGACCTTCAACCGCTCCAACGTCACGCTGGAAACCACGGCGATCAGCGCGATCACACCCACCGGTGTGCGCACCGACACAGGTGCCGAACACGCCGCCGACGTACTTATCCTCGCCACCGGCTTCAAAGTGATGGAATCGGGCAACATGCCCACCTACGACCTGCACGGCGTCGCCGGCCGCAACCTGGAGACCTGGTGGGATGAGAACCGCCTGCAGGCCTACGAGGGCGTGAGTGTCCCCGGCTTCCCCAACTTCTTCTCCATCATCGGCCCCTACGGCTACAACGGCGCGTCCTACTTCACCCTGATCGAGAACCAGACCCGCCACATCCTTCGTTGCCTGCACCACGCCCGCACCACCGACTCCGACCGCATCGAGGTCACCGAAGAAGCCAACGACCGATACTTCCGCGAAATGCTCGCCCGCCGCGGCGGCCAGGTGTTCTGGCAGGACAGCTGCGCGAGCGCGAACAGTTACTACTTCGACAAGCACGGCGACGTCCCGCTTCGCCCCGCGTCTACCGTCGAAGCGGCGTGGCGCAGCGGGCACTTCCCGCTGGCCGATTACGTTTTCACCTGACCGGTGCGCGCCGGTTCGAACCCTGCGGCCTTCAGCCGAGCTGCGGCGGGCGGGCCATCGACCGAGGAGAGAAATGCGCAAGACCATCATGCGGGCGGTCATATCTGGCGGTGCCGCATTCCCATCGGGTATGTCCGGGTAATGGAAGCTGCCGATAGCCGGCTATCTGGACTCGCACTCGCACTTCTACCCGCGTTCCCCGCACCTCTCGCTGCCGATGTGTGGGTCATCGCGCAGATACTGCCACCTGCACACCTCGAACCTGCGGGGTCCTTTGCCGTCCGGGTCGAGGGCGAGGACCTCACCATCCCTTACCGTCTGTACAACGCTGAACTAGCCGAGGATGTCTTCGGACGGCTTTCTGCGAGGCAAACCAAGATCCTGCACTGTCTCTACACCCGCCACCACGACGGGCGCGTTCGTCAACACCACCTCAACCGGATCATCGAAGCCACCGACCCGTGGATCGTCCCCTACGTTGTCCAACTCGTCGGCGAATACGTGCTCGACATCGTCATCAGCATTCAGCAGAGACTCACCGCCCTCGACGAACCCGGCACACCCCACCGCCTGGCCTACGGGCGGTTTTGCGTTGCCAACACCGAGTTCCTCCATCTGACCAGCCAACGTGTCTCCAGCTACTGGGACTGCTATTACCGAGACCGTTACCTGCGCCGTGACTACCCGGGCCGCCTGTTGATCGACTCTCTGCAGGACGCCGCAGCCGCCTACCGCAGTGGTTCAGCAATGTAGCTGGGCGGCCAGAGTCGACCGCAATGGCTGGACGCCGCCGCCCGATGAACGAAGTCACGGAATCACCTTTCCGATGATGACCTGCCCGACAACTGTGCTCAGAATCTGCCGATGATGTCGTCGGCGAAGCGATCGGCTCGGTCTCACTCGGCTCGGCATTGTGGAAAACACCGATTGACGGGCGCCCGGTGGCGGGGGAGTGTGGAGCGATGTCGGGAGACGGGTTGCGTCACGGTGTCGAACTGTCCAATCTCGATCAGCCCTTGTTCGACCGGGCCGAGGCGACCAAGGCGGATCTGGTGAACTACCTGGAGTTCGCCGGCGAGCGGTTGCTTCGGGTACTTCGCGGACGGCCACTGTCGGTGGTGCGGGTTCGGCCGGGGCAGGAGCCGTTCACACAGAAAAATCTCCCGAAGTACACGCCGGAGTGGGTGGCGAGGACGACGGTATGGGCGCAGAGTTCGCGGCGGGAGATCAGCTACGCGCTGTGCGACGACCTGCGCACGTTGATCTGGTTCGCCAATCAGCGCGCGGTCGAATATCACCCGACCCTGTTCCACGCGGATTCCGCACCCGAACCCACCCATCTCGTGCTCGATCTCGATCCCTCGCCGGGCCAGAGCTTTGCCGACGCGGTGGCCGGTGCACGGCTGATCCGGGAGGCGCTGGCCGCCGATGGGCTGGCGGGGGCGGTGAAGACGAGCGGTTCCAGAGGGCTGCACGTCTTCGTGCCGGTCGTGGCGGGTATCGACGTCGAGGATGCCGCCGCGGCCACGCGGGCGATCGCGGCCCGCGCCGAACGGATCGATCCCTCGGTCGGCACGACCGCTTTTATCCGCGAAGACCGGCAGGGCAAGGTTTTCCTCGATGCCACCCGCGCGGGCGGCGCCACCGTGGCCGCGGCCTACAGCCCGCGCATCCGGCCGGGCGCCACCGTGTCCTTTCCGCTGCGCTGGTCGGATCTAGACGGCGTATCACCGGCAGATTTCACGCTGCGGACCGTGCCCGAGCTGATCGGCGACAACGATCCCTGGCAGTCGGAAATGCCTGCCCTGCAAGAACTTCCCCGAGACTTGATCGAGGAGGGTCACACGATTCCGGTGGCCCGGGTGCAGGCCATGCACGAAGGAAAGCGCCGAGCGCGGGCCCGACGAGAAGAATGACCGCGTACGCCGGCTCGGTTGTTGAAACTGACCTCGGATGCAATTAACGCCGTAGGGTGAAAGCCAGGCCTTCCGCGAACACAGTCGAGATCTCAATAGGCGATCTTGATCCGCAAGATCGACGCTCAGGGTTGTACAACGACAAGTCTGGAGGCGACTGCTGGCTTTGGTCGCGCCCCGACGGCCGGAATAGTACACAGTTCGAATACTTTTGCTCCGCCAGTGACCGCCCCTTCCTATAGGGCGTCCTTGGCCGGGGCTGCGGGAACTTTGCGGTCGCCCGCCCATCAGGCACCGTAAGAGCGTCGATGCGTGCAGAACCAGCTCCTTCAGCGCTCGGGCTCGAGAAGCTGGTGAAGTTCGCGCCCGAGCATGGCTTGGTCAGGGCAATGCAAACATCGAGCGCTCCGACGTTCGCCTAGACCAAGTTTCGGCTAGGGGATGGGTTCCCAACCGGCCCACGGACGCGGGCCGCGACGGCCACGTAGGCAATCAATGCGCAGTTGCGCCTGATTGACATGAGTGGGATTGGAGGCGGCAGCCTGTGCGGCCATGCAGGTCATCCGCATCTCACGGATGTCTCGGAGCAGTGGGAACCCGGTCCAGTCGGTGACATCAAAGCCGTAAGCCTGCTCGAAGCGGGTGTATCGCTCTCGGGTGATCCAGCCGAACGAGGTGTGTTTGATGGCTGTCGAGACCAAGTCCCATTCGGGCGCGCCGATGGATGTGCGTTCTAGATCGAGGAATAGCGTCGTGCCGTCGTTAGTGGTGACGACATTGCCTTCCCAGGCGTCGCCGTGGATCGGGCCCCAGGATAGTCCGTCAGGCTGTTCGGCCCAGTTTTCTCGCAGTGTGTCGAGGTGCTGGCGTAGCCACTGGCCGTCGTGGTCGGCCACGGTGGAGGCGGCGTCGATGCGTTTGTCGAGTCGGACGAATGGGTCCAGTGCGGAGAGGAACGGCGGTGATTCGAGGGCGTGGAGTCTGCGCAGGGCGAGTGCGATTTCTGTTGCGGTGCCGCCGCGGTGTTCGGATAGCTCCTTCCAGAAGGTCACCGGCCGATCCTCGATCATGACGAACGGGGTCGCGATGTCTGCCGGTTCGACGGCTGGCACGTTCGAGTCTCGGAGCCAGTCGGCGATGAGTAGCTCGCGTTCAGCGGCGCCCCGCTGGCCGGGCTTCGCGATGCGTATGACGATTCGCGAATTCGGAAGTCGGTAGATCGCGTTCTCGGCTACCTTGATCGGCTCCAGGTCAGGCGCCGTCAATCCGGCGGCCGTGCAGGCAGCGCAGGCGATGGCGTCGAGGTCCTGGCTGCTCACCGGTTCGCTGCCTGCGGGAGGTTCACTCCAGCACGGCGCGCGAATGAGCGCAGCTCGTGGAGATCCTCGGCCGCGCGCATGGATTTGAGGGTCGATGCGCGTGCGACTGCACGGGCGCCGATAGCGGCCGCTTCTTCGGGGTCGGCAGTCTTCATCGTGAGGGAGGCGAGTTTGATCGTCGAGATCGTGCGAGAGCGTTCGGCGGAGGCGGTGTGGCCTGTGACGGCGGTTTCTAATCTCTTTCGTGCCTCGCCACCGAACTTTCCGCGTACGGCGATGTCGAATAATGCGTGCCCGGTGTCGCCTGCGTGCTGGGCGGCGTCGTAGTAGGCCATCCAGGATGGGTCCTCGCAGGGTGTTGCGCGACCGAATTGTTCGTCAGCGCGCCCGACTGCAGCGACAACCGCCTCCACGTCACCGAGCTTGCCGTAGGCGCGGGCCTGTGTGGTGTAGAGCATTGCCCGCTCGGTGGGGGTGAGCCGGTCCGAATAGAGGAACGCCCGGTCTGCGAGGCGAAGCCCTTCCTTCGGCTTGCCGGTCCAGATTGTGTGGCGTGCCATCGAGGAGAGAACCTTCGCGCGCAGGTGCCACGCATCGGCCTCCTCGGCGCATTTCAATGCCAAAGAGAACATCTCGGTGGCGTCATGGTGCACGCAGGCATCGAATGCCATGAACCCTGCTGTGTGACTGAGCGACCCCACCGCCAGGTATAGCTCGTCGCGGTGCCGTGGCGCGCATCCTGCGCGCAGATACGACGTGGCGACGCGCAGCTGGGCCGCGACAACGTCGCGGACCAATCCACCGCCGTACCTCGCATCCCAGCCGGCAAAGAGGCTCGATGCCGCACGCAGCTGTTCGATCTCCACTGGGCCGACGCGTGTGGGTATCTCAGTGAGTCGAGTGTCGTTCAGCAGTTGCTGGAGACCGTGCGGCGCGGCGACTGCTGTCGCCGTGACCGCTGCTGCCGCGGCCCGCAGGAATTCGTTGCGGTTCACTTCGTCGAGCGTAGACGCGACCGGCAACTTGAACCACAGCAGTTCGCCGGGGATTCGCATGATCGTCGCCCACCGGATCAATTTGGTCAGATGCTCGGGAGCTGGGCCTTTCTCGATTCGACTCAGCTGCGCCTGAGTCAGGTCGAGCCAATTGGCCAGCCGCTCCTGCGGTATCGGCCGACCATGGACTGGGTGGGTGCGGTAGGCGTAGATGACCCGCCCCATATGCCAGCTGGACAGTGCTGCGAGCATGTGCTCGCTCCACCAGAACTGGGCAGGCATCTCGACCGGCTCATCGGTGGGTGTCGTCGTACACGTCCCGCACCACATCCCCGGGTTATAGCGGCTGAGGTGGCCGCCGCAATGAGCGCAACGGCGCTCCTCGGTCGTGCGCGTCATCTTCCCCGCTCCAACGATGTCGCAACCATGAGTAGATCAGCTGACGCTATCACCCGGCGGCGATCGAAATATGCGTCTGACGTATGCCCGCAATGCATTTCGCGCGTGGCCACCCGCCCGGCACGACAGGGATGGTTATCGAATCCGCGTAGAAACTCTGAAAGGAGCGATATGGCGCTATCCATCCTGGTGCCCATTCTCGGGCCGCCGGCGGTCGGGAAGACGACGCTCACCCTCGCGCTCGAAGCCACACCGATGCGCCAGGTTTTCCGCCTGCGTGAGCATGTGCCTGTCGATATCCTCGCCGCCACGACATCAGCGGTCGATCGACTTGGCTGGATCGACGACAGCGTCATCGAGCCGACAGTCCGAAACTACCTCGAACGCGCCACTGAAGACCCGCTCGTCCATACCGTCCTCCTCGACAATTTCCCGGGCACGAGTAGGCAAGCCAGGATGCTGATCGACGCCCTTACCGACATCGCTCCGCAGTGCAAGCTCGAGCCGGTCGAGTTGGTACTAGATGAGCGCGCTCGCAAGAGTCGTGCCCGAAGGCGGCGCGTGTGCCACCACTGCGAGAAGGATCCGATTGATGATCCGCGAATTCCCGCCGTAGCGGCCGCGTCGAACTCGTGGAAATGCGGGCGCTGCGGAAGCCTCCTGCATCCGCGCCGCAGTGACGCACCGTCGCTGTTTGCCGCACGGAGTCGTCGACACGAGGACACCACCGGTGCGATCCGCGAAACGTTCGCTCAGGCCGGCTATCCGATAACCACTCTCGACGCCGACATCGCGCCGACCGTCATGGCCCGTCGGCTCGAGCCGATGCTGATCAGCAGGAGCCGCACCGCATGACCACCGTTCCTCTTCCCACGCCCTCGATCACACCCGACAGCTATGGCCACGCTCGAATGCCGCGCGCCCACATGGCTCCCGAACCGGAGCGCGTCGATCGAATCGCATACGGCCGCTTCCGAAACGTCTACCTCTACATCACCGAAGCCTGCCAACTCCGGTGTGAACACTGCTACATGGGCGAGCGGCTGGACCGCGCCCTGAAAATGACGCCCAAGCAGATCATCGAGACCCTCACGGTGTGGCGGAAGATGGGCGGCGACAAGCTCACCATCCTGGGCGGCGAACCCACACTCCACCCGTTCTACGCTCACTCCATCCGGGCTGCCCGGAAGATCGGCTACGACCACGTCATCACCACGACCAATGCCCAAAAGCCTGCCCGCCGAAAGTTCGCGCAGCTCGATCCGGCCGACTTCGCCTACATCCAAGTCAGTCTCGACGGCGGCAGCGCAGACACCCACGACGCGGTGCGCGGGGCAGGCACATTCGACATCGCGATGGAGACCAGTGCCGAACTGTGCGACCGCGGCTTCGACACCCGCATCATCTGCACAGTCAACAAGGCCAACGAGACCGACGCGCTGAACCTTCTCGGTATCGCCGATGAAATTGGTGCATCGTTGGTCAAGTTCCACGTGTTCAGCACGATCGGAACCGGCCACGGCAACCAGGACATGGCCATGACACCACCAGAATGGGTGAACTTCTGCACGCGCCTTGAAGCGATCGCCCCTGAGCACAAAACCAGAGTCTGGTTCCAGCCCACCTACGCTCGCCGTGACCAGATGGACCGCTACGCCGCGGAGGGCTACCAAGGCTGCATCGGTCGGACGCTGGACCGCATCAGCATCTTCCCCGACGGCCGCGCCTACGTCTGCTCCTACCTGTTCGACACCGACATGTACCTCGCGCGGATGCAGGGCAATCACGTCGTGCTCAACCGGGACACCACGGCCAACGAGTTCGACCTGTTCACCCTCCCACTCATCGACAACGCCTGCTCCGGATGTAACACGACGGCCTGCTTCGGCGGCTGCCCTGCCGAGAAGATCGTGATGGGAGCCAGCTCCTGCGCCGAGTACCCCGACATCGTGCCCGTCTGCCGCCTGTGGAAGTCCAGCGCCAAACCCGAATAGGAGCTCCCATTGATCACCTTCGAAACCCTGCGGGACCCCCTACGCAGCGTGGACTGGAACGACGTGGAAGCGGTCGATTCCGCGACGCGAAAGATCTTCGCCCACATGGCCGGCGGCCGATATCTGCTACGGCGCGGGTTGGTTGCGATCCGCCAAGACCCGCGGCTGATGGCACTGTGCGAGCACTACGACATCCTCGACAAGCTCGTCCTGTTCGACGACCCCGAATCGGGGATCCGGGTCAGGCTGCACATTTTCGGCCCCGGCTACCACGACCGACCCCACAACCATCGCTGGACCTACTCCAGCCACATCCTGCGCGGCGAATACCGACACCGGATCTATAGCCCCGTGGACCTTCACACCGACCTCGACCCCGCGACCCTGCACGCGATGCATGTCCGCCAGGAGCAGGTCGGCGTGAGCTACACCCTGCACCACAGCGCGATCCACGCAGTCGTCGCCGAGCCCGGAACCGTGTCAATCGTCGTGCGCGGCCCGGCGATGGCCGACCGATTCCTGGTCATGGACAACGCGACAGGGCAGGCATGGTGGCAGTACGGCGCCGCGCGGGAAACCCCCGAAGTCGCCTACCGCAAACGCATGACGCGGCAGCATTTCGAGGGGCTTGTCTCCTCGCTCACCGACTGGAACGTCATCTGAGCGAGGTCGTCGGCTGCGGGGTGCCACCGAGAGAGGCGATCGCACCCGCAGCCGAACCACTACCAGCCGTACACCGAGAACTTACGTTCTGCTGCGATGTGCCGCAACGCTTCTCGACAGTAGGGGATCGTCCGGTCTGGGAGCGTGTCAAGGGAGAACCAAGACAGGTCATCGCACTTGTCCGGCTCCATGTTCGACGGGCCGTCCTGCCATTCGCGGACCTCGAAGAAGAACGCCACCCGCCCGCCGGAAGACGAGTTGTGCATGACGTGCACGAACTCGATGTCGGAGTGGTCGATCGTCACCCCGATCTCTTCTTTCGCCTCCCGTGCGAGCGCGGCCACCAGGGATTCGCCGGCCTCGAGGTGCCCTGACGGCAAGTGGTAGGCGCCGTCCTCGTAGCCAGTATTCGCCCGCCGGCCGAATAGGACACGCCCCTGGTCATCAGTGAGCAGTAGGTGGACGTCCCCGATCAACATGTGTCGTGCCTCGGCCATCACCAACCCCGATCTCTCATACGTGCCCGACCTGAGCGACGCGACAAAGACCGTATGCCTACCGCCGCTGAACACCTATGCGTTCGACGTATACCGCCCAAACCGCCCACCGACGTTGGAGAAAACATGCAGGACCTACCCGAACGCCTGGCCGAGACCAAGCACTGCTATCCACCGCCACGAACGCCCGTTGAGCGGATATCCAGCGATCTGCTGGTTCGTGCAGCTGCGGCAATGCGCAAAGCATGGCCAGCGCTCGACGCCACGGCAGCGGCAGAAGAGACCGACTTCGGCTACCCACTCGACGAACAAGGAGGACAGCATGACACGCCCGTACGTTCCGCCTGAGGACTTCGAGGTCTCGCATGACGCGCCCCAACCTGGCAGCGGCTGGACCTGGGGCGAAGTCGAGTCGATGCTGTGGCTACACATCGAATGTCGCCGCAGCGGCTGTGCAATGCGGGCCGCCATGGTGAGGCTGCGGCGTGAGATGGAAGCCACCAGCACGTCGTTCACTCGTGTTTCGAGCTGAATGAAGTAGTCAACATTGCGATCCGAGACTGTAATCCACAATGCGTTCTGAAAGCAGAGCTGCCGACTGCGTTGGGCGAACACCCCAAATGATTCGCGATCCTCGGGGCGGGTGGCAAGCCCCCGAATGGCCGCAGCGCACCGTACTAAAGGTGCGGCCTATTCGAAGGGTTCACTCCCGAGCAGGTTGAGTCCTCGGCCCCGGCTGCAGTGGCTTCTCACTTCAGCGACGCTCGAGTTCGACCTGCTCGGCCTCGCGCGCAACGACTTCTGGACGTTGCGGAACGAACCATGTTCGGTAGAACACGACCGACAGTGCGGTGAGGATGCCGAGGATTGCGATACCGAAGGGGACCGGGTAGGTCGCCATCGGCATCGCGAAGTAGCGGATGCACAGCAGCACTCCCGCGAACGTGGCGATCCCCATCGCCACCACTCGCACGCGCGCACGGTCCCAGCCTCGGCCGGGGTCGCGCAGGGCGGACTCGATCGTCAGGCAGAATGCGGCGCCCGCGACGAGGTCGATGCCGTAGTGTGCCCCGAGACCGAGCGTCGCGATGAGGGTGCACACCAGCCAGAAAGCGCCACCCCAGCGCAACCAGACCGGTCCGCGTCTGGAGTGGATGAACAGCGCGAGTGCCCACGCCGTGTGCAGCGACGGCATACAGTTGCGCGGTGTGATGTCGTCGAAGGGCATCGATTCGACCGAGGCGGGGATTGCCGGAACGATGTTCGGCCAGACGTTGGCGAGTTCCATGCCTTGTCCCCACGGCCCGAACGCGAGCACGGGCCCCACCACTGGGAAGAGTACATAGAAGATCGGGCCGATAAGGCCGATTGCCAGGAAGGTGCGTACCAGGTGGTGCTGCGGCCACGAACCCGTGGTCACGTTGCGTAACTGCCAGATGGCGACGACGATGGCCGCCACCGGAAGCTCGAAGTACACCCAGCGCACCAGCCCAGTTGGTATCGGCCCGGCCAGGTCTAGCGCATGCCCGACGATCCACGACGGATTGCCGAGCGCTCGATCGGCCAGTTCCACGTACGGGTCCAGGACCTGCGGGCAGTACCAGGCCGTGATGTCCAGCCAGATTTCGCCGACCTTCGTCGCGAGGATGAGCAGCGCTCCGAGCGCGATCGTACGCAGTGCCGTTTGCCGTCGCGCACCGCTCCACCGCAGGGCGGCGATCACCGCCAGCGCCGTCAGCACGATGGTCGGTCCGTTGCCGACGGTGAACGGCCGGCCGTCGAAGGTCCGAACCGCCACGAAGATCAGATCTATGGCGACCGCGGCAGCAAGGGCGCTCACCCGTACCCGGGCGGTGACACCGATCAGTGCCAGGAGGAAGCCGGCCCACGGTGTCGTCGCCGACTTGGGTGTCCCGGCGTAGTCGCGAAAGAGGCTGGTCAATGGACCGAGAGCATGGATGTGAACGGCCATGAGCTGACCAGCGACAAGCACAAGCACCGCGGCGGCAATGCCGCCCCACACCACGAACGGCCGAAATCGACGCTCCCGGAGCCGTTCAACTCTGGCCGGCTCCGGGGGTGAGGTCGAACTGCCGTGCGTGTCGTGAATAAGCATTCGGATATCGTAAATACCCCGTGAACACGGCTTGACGGGGCACTTAACACAGACCGACGCCGGGCGATCGAGTGCGAAAACGCGTGGGCGCCATAAGGGAAGGCCGTTGCCCCGGCCGCATCCGGCCATTGTGGGCACGAAATCCCGCTCCCCTGCGGCATCGAACCGGGTCATCCGGTGCGGCGACGCCGGTAGTAGGCGAAGGTGACGGCGGCCAGTAGTGGGCCCCACAGCAGGAGCGGGGCATAGCAGAGGTAGTAGAAGGCCGTCTCCCAGCCGCCGGCTCGGGAGGGGAAGTCCGCGGGAACCGGGTCGCCGCGCAGGGTGACACCGGCGAATTCGGTGGCGAAGGCTGCGGTCCACATGATCGTCAGTATCACGGCGCCGAGAGCGGCAGGGACCACAGCGACCGGTGTCGGGATTCTTCGCCCGTGTAGCCATGGGAACCAGCGCGGGAACCGTTCACCCCAGGCCGCGACCAGTCCGACGGCGGTGAACGCCAGCAGTTCCGACACGATCGACAAGGCGATCACGTACAGCTCGCCGGGAATCCAGGTCGGGAGATCTCCGCGCTTGCCCGCGGCGTCGTCGTCGAGGAAGGCCACGCCGATCCGCCAGAGGCTGGACGGGAGCGCCGTCAACGGAACGGCGAGGGCAGCGATCATGGCCCACTGCGGAACTCCCGCCACCGGAGTATGAACGGTCCGCCACACGGTGCGCAGCCGCCCGGTGAGCACCGGCGGATCGGCCAGAGTGGTCATCGCCTCCCCTCCGTCACCGCGGTGACTATACGAACGTGCCGCGTGCGCAACCGGCACTCGGGCAGCCAGGCGTCGAACATGATGGCCTCCATTACGAAACTATTGCTTTCGTAATCATAGTTACATACACCTGGCCACTTCGCTCGGGCTGGCTGGCGGACGGTGTGCTGACCGTGGTGCATCGGGCCGAATCACCACAGGTCTTCCGCTACCCACTCATCCGCTCTGCAACTGCTGCTCGTTCGAGTTGCGACCGGGTGATAGCCGGGTGGCTGTCGGGAGCGTTCAGTGCTGGATCAAACCGCCGACCGGAGTGGGCATGACGTGACCGGTTGCCGGAAGGGTCTGTGCCAGAGCCAGGCCGTTATCGACAAGCGATGCGCGGCGCAGCGAAGCCACCTCGCCGATCGGGGTCCAGGTCGGCTCCACAGTTGCCCCATTCAGTTCGGCTCGAAGCCGGCCACCGGTAATGCGGACGCGGTAGAAGATTCCAACGTTCTGATGTTCGAGTCCCGCACGGGCTACGGCCGCGGGGATCACCCTCGAATCCACGCCGAGCAGGCGTTCGACAACCCCGTCGTAGCCGGTCTCTTCAGTGAGCTCCCGGGTCACCGCATCGTAGGGATCCTCCGCATGCTCGACCCCACCGCCTGGAAGTGTCCATGTGCGCTCGCCGCATGCGGCCACATGACGAGCGAGCAACACCCGGCCCTGTTCGAGGCAGACGGCGTAGGCCGCGATTCTGAAACTCACCCACTGAACCTTAATTCCGCCGTTCGAGCGGATGTTCTTCCAGATCCTCGGTTACAGCGCCGAATTCGAACACGCGCTGATGCCGGAACGCACCCGCGACGGACTGGCCGCCGACAGAGCCCGCGGCCGTACCGGCGGCAGACAAGATTCCTGAAATTCGGGTGGCCTCGTCCACCTCGCCTTTGCCGACCCGACGGTCATGGCTTGGTCCCGTTGAGCCCCGCCTCGCGGGAGGGCGAGGCGGGACTCGGTGGGTTCAGACGTGTGCCGGCGTCGGAGCGTGGTCGTCGTCGCGTGCGGCCGATTGTGGGATGAGGGCGGTGGCGACCAGGCCGAGTAGGACGAATCCTGCGGCGAGGTAGCCGCCGAGCTCGATACCGTCGGTCATGGCGAGTCGGCCGGCGTCGGCGATGGGCTGGGTCTGTGGCTGTGCCGCGTACCCTTCGATCGCGGCGCCCGCGCTGTCGGTGATCGTGTGGGCGTGCTGTTCGGCCTGGGTGGTGTCCATTCCGTCGGCGGTGAGGCGGTCGGTGACCTGCGATCCAAGCGTGGTGAAGAACACCGTGGTCAGGATCGCGATACCGAGGGCGGATCCGAGTTGGCGGAACGCGCTCTGGATGCCGGAGGCCTGTCCGTTGTCGTTGTCGGGGATGTCGGCGAGCACGACGTTGGTGACTTGTGCGGTCGCGACGCCGACGCCGATGCCGTAGAGGCACAGGATCAGTGCCAGTGACCACCACGAGTTCTCCGGTGAAGCGAACAGCGCGAGGGCGCCGAGGTCGACGACCTCGAAGGCCAGGCCGAGTCGGACCAGGTTCACCGGCGAGACATTCTTGTCGGCCAACCCGAAACTAGCGCCGGAAGCGATGAAGCTGCCGATGGCGATCGGCACCAGCGCCAGGCCGGACTGGACCGCGCTGTATCCGAGGGCGAACACCGCGACAGGCGTGTCGTAACCCTGCGCAGCAGCCCCGACATCCACGGCCTCGCCGATGAGTTCTTCCGTCCGCTCGGTGCGGAGGTCGCGGCGGTCATGGCCCGATACAGCCCCGAACAACTCGCCCAGTTCGAGGGATTCCTGACCGAGCTGACCGAAGCGATGAACAACCGCCTCGCCCAGCCACTTCCACCCCCACCCGACCGGAATCCCGTGGGCCACTGAGTATCACCCCGGTCGCGACCACCGGTTGCTGGGGAGCCGTAAGCCTGCAGAAGGTCGGTGTATCGCTCTCTGGTGACCCAGCCGAACGAGGTGTGTTTGATGTGCCGCAACCCGTTACGTACGCGTGGTCGAGGTGATAGCGCTTGCCAGTGTTCGCAGCTGCTCGGTGGCCGCCCCGAAGAGGAACTCCGTGCGTTTGGCGGCCAGGAAGTACCGGTGGACGGCGTACTCCAGAAAGATGCCGATGCTCGCATGTATGTGGATCATGGTGTGCGCCACCCTGTGGCCGGCCTCGGCCGCCCAGAACTTGGCGGTGGCGATCTCGGCCTCCGCCGGCAGTCCCTGTGCCTCACGCCAGGCTGCCTGCCAGAGCGTCAGGCGCACCGCTTCGACGTCCAGGTGGGCGTCGGCCAGGCGCTGCCGGACGGCCTGGAACGCGCCGATTGGCTTGTCGAACTGCTTTCGGGCGAGTGCGTATTCGGCAGTGAGTTCCAGCGCGCGCTCGACGACGCCGAGTTGGTAGGCGCAGGCGGCCACGGTCGCGCGGCGGTGTGCCCACTGCGCGCCACCGTCGCCCGGTGTGCCCAGCACATTCGCGGCTCCGACCAGCACCGCCCCGAGCTCGAGCAGCGCCGCGTCGGTGCCATCGACCACCTGCTGTTGGCTGGTGTGCAGTCCTTCGATGTCGCGGTCGAGCACGAGCATCAGCGGACCGTCGGTGGTGTGCGCCTCGATCAGGAATCCATCGGCGAAAGCCGCTGCGGGAACTGCACTGTGGCGACCACTGACCTGCCAGCCATAGGCGGTCCGCGTCGCGTTGAACCGATCGTCCTCGGTCGCCAGCGCCACTGCGAGGGTGGTCTTTCCCTGGGCGACCGGAGCCGCCCACCGTTGCCGCTGCGCGTCGTCGCCGAATGTGGCTATCATCGAGGCCGCCACCGCGACACTCGTCAGGTAGGGGACCGCCGCCGCGGTCCGGCCGATCTCGGTGAGCACGCTGCACTGTTCCAGCAACCCGAAGCCGCCGCCCACCGGAGCGGGCAGCGTCGCCTCGACGATTCCGGCCTGCACCATCGCCGACCACAACGCACGGTCGAATCCAGTGCCGTCCGGAGTGTTCTTGGCTGCCCAGTCGGTGAGCAGGGTGCGGGTGAGGCCGGACAGATCGTCCTGCGCCTCGGTGAAGGTGAAGTCCATGAGGGTTCCTTTGCGATCAGCGGGTGACGGGCAGGCCGAGGGCGGTTTTGGCGACGATGTCGCGCTGGACCTCGTTCGTACCGCCGCCGAAGGTCAGGATCAGCGACGAGCGGTGGAAGCGTTCGATTCGGCCTCGCAACAGTGCACCAGGCGAATCCTTGCGCACGACCGCTGCGGATCCCAGCACCTCCATCAGTAATCGGTACGCCTCGGTGGCCAATTCGGTGCCGAACACCTTGGTGGCCGAGGCGTCGGCGGGCCCGAGCTCACCGGAGTCCGAGGCCCAGGCGATGCGCCAGTTGCGCAGCTTGAGATATTCGATGTGGGCGTGTATGCGGGCCAGATGCAGTCGCACCCATTCGGCGTCGATCACCCGGGAGCCGTCGGCACGGGTGGTGTGCTCGGCCCAGTCCCATACCTGACGTAGCGATTCCTGCAGTGGCGCTGCGGAGGTAAGCGCGACCCGTTCATGGTTGAGCTGGTTGGTGATGAGCGGCCATCCGGCGTGGACTTCTCCGACGACGCTAGAGACGGGCACCCGGACGTCGGAGTAGAATGTCGCACTGGTGCCCGGCCCCGCCATGGTGCGAATCTTGCTCCAAGAGAAGCCGGCCGCCGTGGTGGGCACGATAAGGATGGACAGGCCGCGATGCCGGGATGCTTCCGGATCGGTGCGAGCCGCGAGCCATATGTAGTCGGCATACTCGATGAGGCTGGTCCACGCCTTCTCTCCGTTGATGACGTAATCACCGCCGTCGCGCACCGCCCGCGTTCGCAGCGCCGCCAGGTCGGTCCCCGCCTCCGGCTCGGAGTAGCCGATGGAGAAGTGCAGTTCGCCCTCGGCGATTCGCGGTAGAAAGAACGATTTCTGTTCCTGCGTACCGAATCTCATAATCGTGGGAGCGACGGTGTTCACAGTGAGGAACGGAAACGGGACTCCCGCGGCGGCCGCCTCGTCATTGAAGATCAGCTGGTCGATGGTCGGCCGATCCTGCCCGCCGAATTCCTTCGGCCAACCCAGAGTCAGCCATCCCTCGTGCCCGAGGGTGCGCACGACCTGTTTATAGGCATCAGGCGCGCCGTACTCGCCGCCCGGTCCGGCCAGCGCTTCCCGTACTTCGGGAGTCATGATCTTCGCAAAATATGCGCGAATCTGCTTGCGTAACTGTTGTTGTTCCTCGGTGAAATCTATGTGCATCGCGATCCCTCGACCTACTTGTGTCTCCTGGTTCGAAATTAGAACACGTTCCTTCGGTTCATAAAGCCGAGAGAGCGGCAGGAAAATGTCATCGGAATGCAACAACTTGCCAGATTCGCGCCCGCGCGGAGTGGCACGCCATCCGGCGGCTTCGCTCGGATCAATCCTGTGCACCCGGGTGGTTGCGACGATCAGGATGTTCCGTGATTCGGGCGGCTGTCGGCTGTGTCATCGACGGCTGCTGCGTGATTCGGTCCCGAACTGCGATTGCCGGGCGCGGGTCCGGCCGGCTGGGCGACCCGCTGGCGCAGCAGTGGGGCCGAGCCCTGGCCGGGCCGGTTGACCGGCTCGCACGCTCCTTGACTGCGCTGAGCTCCATCGAATTCGCGCTCGGCGGCATTCTCTTTGTCATGTTAGAACTTGTTCTATAGGGTGAAAAGGTCTTGTATTGAGGCAAGAACTTGTCGCCCGAATGGCAGTGAAGGGCCGGGCATGCCGGACAATTGCGGCGATTATCACGCCGTCGACACCGGCCGGGGTGAGGTGGCCGTACCGTCGTTCTCAGGAGAGACATCCGTAGGGAGGGGTAGTTGTGAACCATGATGTAACGGAGCCCATTCGGTCTGTGGGGTTAGGGCTTCCGGTGGACGGCCGGGCCGATGTCGGCGAACTGCTTGCGGAGTCGCGACGGTTGATCGATCGCGCAATCGACGAATCTCAGCGAGATCGCGGCGGTGCGGAAAACATGATCCACCTCCGTCCGGGCGATGGATGGGAACTAGAGTTACAGCAACTACTGCGCCGCGTCCGCAAGGAGGCGATGCTGGTGGTGTCCAGCCCGCTGCGCATCCAGCCGCACTACCAGGCGAGCCGGGTGCTGGTCGCGGATCTTCTCGCCACCGGCCGTCAGGTCAGGTTGCTGTATTCACGAAGCTACGTGGAAACCCGTGATCCAGCGTTATTGCTGGAGCATCCACAGATTCATGCGCAGACCAGGGTTGTCGACGCGGATTTTTACAATATGGCCATCATCGACACACAGATCGCGGCGGTGTGGGGAGGCATGAGCGAGCAGCGTCCGCACGGATTCGTGGTGCGGGATCCGATATTGCTTCGAGTAATTCGTCAGTTTGCCAGAACCCTGTGGGGATCGGCGTGTGATCTGTCGGTTCACCTCGGTTTCGAGCTGACCGAGTTCGACGAAACGGCATTGGCCGTTCTGGAGGCCCTCAATCATGGCCTGAAGGACGAGGTTGCCGCGAGGCGACTCTCGGTCTCGTTACGGACCTATCGCAGGTATGTCGCCGACATGATGGCCCGCCTCGGCGTCACGACCAGATTTCAGCTCGGGTCGCGGGCCGCGGAACTCGGTCTGCTCGAGTCCTCCTGACGATCGCGGGGCTGCGCCGTGCGGTCGATTCGATACCGCGCCGTTCCCGAACGACGGACGGGAGTGCGGTTGCCGCGGCGATGGCCCCGCTTCCGCCGCGCCAGACGCCGCATTCGACGTCGCCTCCAGGGACCGATTCCGGCCGGGCGGTGCTCCGGTTAGCAGGAAGATGTCGCCGGTACCGGGACGGGCGGCCGTCCGGGTGGCCACTAGGTGCCAACCGACGCGCGGGGTTCGCCGGCGCACATAACGTCATGACCACCCGGATCCGTGTTCATCCGGCCGTGAAGCTCGAAATTGGTCGGGAGGAGAGGTATGCATGTTGCGACCCAGAAACCAGGTCATGTGATGGATTTCGAGTTCGACGAGACACAACTCGCGGTCGCTGAGGCCGTCCAGGGCGTTCTTTCGCGCGGACCCGCCCAGGCGGACGCGTGGGGGATGCTGCAGGACGGCGGCGTGCACGTGCTGGCCCTCCCCGAGGAGCGCGGGGGTGCCGGCCTCGGCGCGGTGGAAGTGGGGATTGTCGCCCAGGCGCTGGGCGAGGCCGCGCTGACAACTCCGTTCCTCGGCACCGGAATCGCCGGGCTGGTGGCATCCAGGTCGGTGGGGGTCGACATCGACGACTGGTGCAAGAGTATCGCCGACGGTGCGGTGACCGCTGTCAGCGTGCGCGCCGCCGGGCAACATGAGGTTCCTGGGTCGGTGTCCGAATCATCCAGCATCACCGGCGTGTTCGGGTCCGCTCAGCATGCCGAGGGCGCCCGGTGGTTGCTCGCGCCCACCGCCGATGGGCCGGTGCTGATCGATCTCGCCCAGGATGGGGTGGCGGTGACGTCGGTCGAGTGTTCCCTGGGGACCGAGGCACCCGAGACACCCGTGGACGGCCGGTTCGAGCTCACCGATGTCCGGTGCACGCCGCTGCTCACCGACTGCCCTGATGCGTCCGGGCGGTTCACCGACCTCTACCGCGCGGTTTTCTTGTCTTATGCGAGCGGGCTGCTCAAAGGGGCGCTGCATCTGACTGCCGATCACCTCGGGACCAGGAAACAGTTCGGCCGGCCCCTGGCAACCTTCCAGGCGGCCTCGCAAGAGATCGCAGATATCTACGTGCTGTCGACCGCACTGGAATCGGTGTCGCTATACAGCAATTGGACGATCGACAGCGGTGGCAGCCCGGGCGCCGAACTGGATGCGGCGCTGTTCATGTTCGCCGGTGAGGGCCGCGCGGCGATGCAGATGTGTCACCACCTGCACGGCGGGCTCGGTGTCGACATCACCTATCCGATGCACCGGTACTTCTCGGCGGCAAAGGATGTTGTACGCCACTGCGGTGGCGAGAGACAGAATCTCAGGAGGTTGGGTACGCGATGTTCATTGGACTGACTCCTGAACAAGATTCGCTGCAGCACGAGATCCGGTCCTATTTCGACTCTCTCGTGAACGACGACGACGCGTTTGCCCTGTTGCACGACCGACACGGCCCGGTAGCGCGGCGCATTATCCGGCAGCTGGGTGAGGACGGCTGGCTGGGCGTCGGCTGGCCGAAGGAGTTCGGCGGGAGGGGCTTCGGTCCGCTGGAGCAGCAGATATTCGAGTCCGAGGCGGTGCGGGCGAGCATCCCGCTGTCGTCTGTCACCTTGCAGACGGTTGGCCCGACCCTGCTGCGGTACGGCTCCGACGAACAGAAGCATCGCTTCCTTCCAGGAATTCTGCGTGGAGAAATCGAATTCGCGATCGGCTACACCGAGCCAGACGCGGGAACCGACCTGTTCTCGCTATCAACCACGGCGAAACGGCTGGACGACGGGTCCTACGTCGTCAACGGCCAGAAGACATACACGACCGGTGGGCACACAGCCGACTACATCTGGCTGGCCGCACGAACCGGCACCCCGGAATCGCGGCACCGCGGCCTGTCGATCCTGATCGTCGACACCGACGATCCGGGATTCACCTGCACTCCGATCATTTCGCTCGACGGCGCGCACCACACGAACGCCACGTACTACCAGGACGTGCATGTTCCGGCAAGCATGCTGGTCGGCGGGGAGAACGAGGGTGTGAAGTACCTGATCTCCCAGCTCAACCACGAGCGCGTGATGCTCAGCCCGTCCGGTCGCATCGCCGCCATCTACGACCTCGTGCACACATGGGCCGCCTCCGAAGGGCTGCTGGATCGGGACGACGTCCGCGAAAGCCTCGGAGAAATCCTCGCGGTCCTGAAGGTCAACACCGTGTTGAACTGGCGGGTGGTGGCGTCCACCGGCCCCGGTGGCCCCAGTCAGGCGGACGCGTCCGCCTCCAAGATCTTTCACACCACGCGCGTGCAGCGCGTGGCCCGGATCGCGGAAGACATCATCTACGCGTGGGGCGACCTCGGTGATCCCGGCACGGCGCGAACACTGAAGTCGTTGGATGTGCACGCAAAACGGAACGCGGTGATCACCTTCGGCGGCGGCGTGAACGAGGTGATGCGGGACATGGTCTCCGAGGTCGCGCTGGGCCTGCCGAAAGTCGCTCGAAGGTAAGGTTTCAGGATTCGACATGCGGCTGCCGAGTTGAGCGCGCTCCTCGAGGAGGGTACCGAGGCTGTTGGTCCCCTCGGGATGGCAGGCCCCGCAGTCAGGTGTCCGCGAGGGCGGTATTTCCAACGTCAAAGCGCTCCAACGTTCGCCTAGACCAGGTTTCGGCTAGGGGATGGGTTCCCAACCTGCCCAGGGACGCGCGCCACGCCGGCCGCGTAGGCAATCAATACGCAGTGGCCCCTGGCCGGCGTGGCGGGGATTGGAGGCGGCAGCCTGTGCGGCCATGCAGGTCATCCGCAGCTCACGGATGTCTCGGAGCAGCGGGAACCCGGCCCAGCCGGTGACGTCTGGACCGTATGCCTGCACGAAGTCGGTGTATCGCTCTCGGATGGTCCAGCCGAACGAGGTGTGTTTGATGGCTGTGGAGACCAGGTCCCATTCGGGCGGGCCGACGCACCGGTCGTCCGGGTGAGCGAGGCACGAGCGAGGCCGGTGCGGTCGTAGTGCGGCTGCGGCGCGCAGCGCTGTCGCCCAGGACTGGTGCGTTCAGGTCCACGCATACATCCATCGAAAGTTGGAATCACGCCCCAACTTTCGCGTTGCGCACCTCCATCTTTGTGGCGTAGCGCGCCACCGCAGGGACAGAAATGATGAGGCCTGACGGCGGGTCACACACCCGCACTATCGGAACCAGACCCACCTGGGCTTCGGCACATGACACGCAGGGCTACATGAAGGAGGAGCGCATTGAGTGAGTTCGGAGGTGTCGACGGATTCCTCGGCACACGAGCGTCAGTGATGATGGACGTGTTGATCATCGTGATGGCGGCAGTGGTTGCGGCCCTCGCTTGGAGCGTCTACCAGGTCACGTACAGGCGGCGGTATGAGTTGCACAAGCGGGTTCAGCTACCGTTGGGGCTGGCCTTGCTTGCCGCGATAGCGGTATTCGAGGCCGATATTCGTATCAACGGTTGGCAGGATCGTGCCGCAGGGGTCCTAGGGGGGGAAGTCTCAGTTGCTGTATGGACGGCACTCGCGGTCCACTTGGTGTTCGCCGTTACCACGGTGGTGCTCTGGCCGGTCGTCATAGTCCGCGCGGTTCGCGGATTCGGGTCACCGCCTGAGCCTGGACGGCACAGTCGCGCGCATGTGCCGTGGGCACGGCTGGCGGCAATCGACCTCGTCATGACCGCCGTCACGGGCTGGGTGTTCTACTGGGTGGCTTTCGTTCAGTAGGCGGGCGCCGGTTCGGCTGTCGTGTCGAAGGCGGGTGTGGGATATGGCTGGCTATGTGCGGGGTAATGGGCTACCGATCTTCGCGGTGCGGGGCGTGCGCAAACGGGCCCAGCGCTGACCACGCATCCCGGTTGAGGGTCCCGATCCCTGCTCGCTGGTGGGCGGTGCCATCGGCGGCCGCCGGAATGCGCATTTCGAATCGGCAGCCCCGGTCCCTGTTCACAGCGGTGATCACTCCGTGGTGTGCTTGCACGAGCCCGGCCGCGATGGCTAGTCCCATGCCGCTGCCGGTGGGGATGCCGTCCGACGCGGTGGGAGTGCGAGCGGAGTTTCCGCGGTAGGCGACCTCGAAGATGCGTGGCATATCGGAATCGGCGATACCGGGCCCGATGTCGTCGACTCGGATCCATACGTCGTTGTCGCCGTAGCCGACCGCGACAGTGACCCGGCTGCCGGATGGGCTGTGCGCGATCGCGTTGGTCACCAGATTGGTGAGCGCGCGGCCGAGCGCCCGGTCGCTGGCCGTGGCGATCACCGAGGTATCGGGTTGCTCGACCACGAGTTCGATCCGCGCACGATCGGCGTTGGCGCGGTTCGCGGCGAGTACTTCGTCGATCAACTCGCGCAGATCTATCGGCTCGAGGTCCAGGTGCAGGGTTCCGGCGTTGATCTTCGACATCTCGAACAGGTCATCGACCATGGTGGACACGCGATCGGTCTCCCGCATGATCTGCTGGGCGTACCGGGTCACGTCGATGCCGCCGACGACGCGGTCGGAGAGCGCTTCGGCCATCGCACGAATGCCCGCCAGCGGTGTTCGCAAATCGTGGCTGACCCACGCCACCAGCTCCCGCCGCGAGTGCTCGGCCACGCGTTCCTGCTCGCGTATCTGATTCTCCCAGACGGTCTTGCGTGCTTGGTGGCGGCCGAGTAGCACCGCGGCAGGCAGGGTGACCATGGCCACAACCACGAGCACGGTCGCGGTGCGCTCGAACTGGTGGCCGAACATCATGCCGCCTACTCCGGTGACGCCGGCGAGGGTCGACAGTGTCGGGATGAGGACGAGTACGGCCATGCTCGCGGTGAGTGATCGATTACTGGTCGCACGCAGGATCCATGCGCCGACCAAGACGACCGGTATCGATCCGGCCAATGCGTACGCCGCCAGTTGCAGCGTGTCCTCAGGCACTCTGATCTCCAGAGTTGCCGCTGTCGCGGTCCCAGACGTAGCCACGGCCCCAGACAGTCTCGATTCGGTGATCCTCGCCCAGCTTCGCGCGCAGCCGTTTGATGTGCACGGTGACTGTCGAGAGATCGCCGAAATTCCACCCCCACACCTTCGCCAGCAACTCCTCGCGGCTGAAGACCCGATGCCGGTGTCGCAGCAAGAAGACGAGCAGGTCGTGCTCGCGGGCGGTGAGGTCGACAGGAACGCCGTCGACCAGCGCCATCCGTGACTGCTCCCGTACTTCGAGACTGCGGTCGCTCAGTGTCGGCTGTGCTGGCTCGGGATCACGCTGTGAGCGCCGCAGTACCGAGGCAGTTCGTAGCGCCAGTTCCCGAGGGCTGAATGGTTTGGTGACGTAGTCGTCGGCCCCCGATTGCAGGCCGAGGATGCGGTCTTCCTCGTCGCCGAGCGCGGTCAGCAGGATGATCGGCATCTCTGGAGTACTGCCGTGGCGAATCGCCCGACAGATCTCGACACCGTCCGGTGCGGGCATCATGACGTCCAGGATGGCCAGGTCCACCGTCTCACCTTCGTCGGTCAGCGCGGTCATGGCCGTGGGGCCATCGGCGGCCTCTACGACAGTCAACCCGTCTCGTTCGAGGTAGCGTCGCACCACCTCGCGCACTACCGGATCGTCGTCGGCGATCAGGATGGCCATCTGTTGGCTCCTTTTCGTCCTTCGTGGTGCATATTTCTCACCATAGTGCGGTTGGCGGGCACGGCGTCCGGGCGTGCGGGTCGACGTCAGTGTTTCGTCATTATTTCCGACGTGCCCCGCCAGTGATCGCCGACTAGCGTCGTACATCGAAAGGCTGTGGCGTGCATGCCTGTTTCCGGCCTGCACAGCTGTGGCGCCGAGGCCGTCGATGTGTCCGGATTTCTGGTGAACCGGAGGAAGTCCATCGGAGTCGCTCAGCCGATGTCCATATCTCGACTACGGAGGATTACATGCGCAATTCGGGAAAGGTAACGATGGATCGGCGAACGCTGCTCGGTGCACTGGTGGTCGGTGGTGCGGGTGCGCTGAGTATCGGCGGATTTCTCTTTACCGAGAACATCATCGGACCGTCCAGGCTTACTGCGCGCGCGATCATCGACCGCTTCCAGAATGTGAACGGCGTCTTTCCCGGATTTCGTCGCAATCACGCGAAGGGCGTCGCTGTCGACGGCTATTTCGAAAGCAACGGGCACGGGGCCGAGCTTTCCTCGGCATCGGTTTTCCGAGCCGGAAAGTACCAACTGAGCGGGAGATTCTCGTTGTCCGGCGGAAACCCTCATGTGGCCGATTCCGTGGGTATAGTTCGCGGGCTGGGTCTGCGGATCCAGCTACCCGCGGGCGAGCAATGGCGCCTGGCGATGATCAATCTACCCGTCTTCCTCGACCCGACACCGCAGGACTTCTACGACAGGACATTGGCTTTCGCGGTGGACCCGGCCACCGGCACACCGGATCCGGAGACGGTGTCGGAGTATCTCGCCACCCACCCGCGAACGGTAGCCGCAATGGCGATAACGAAGTCCGCGCCGCCGGCTGATACGTTCGCGGCAACTACCTTCAACAGTATCAATGCTTTCGAGTTCACCAACGCGGACGGTGTGACCGTCCCGGTCAGGTGGACGTTGGTTCCCGAGACGGGCAACCCGGCGCGGACGGCGGGGCGCGGGCCCAACTATCTGTTCGACCAAATCGTCGCCGACATCGAACAGCTGCCGAGGCGTTGGACGATGATGATCGTCGTGGGTGTGCCGGGGGAGGACCGCACCGATGACGCGACCATCCCCTGGCCCGCCGATCGAAGGACGGTGGTCGTCGGCTCGGTGGTGCTCACCGGTATCTCCACTGAGACGTCGGAAAATGTCCGCAATGTCAATTTCGACCCGCTGGTGCTGCCGGACGGTATCGCACCGTCGGACGATCCGTTGCTCTCGGCGCGTTCGGCGGCGTACGCGGAGTCGTTTCGCCGTCGTGCCGGGGAAACCGATGGTCGTGGCACGGTGGAAGTCGGGGGCCGGGCATGAGTACATCGACCGGGGGCGTGGATGAATCCACAGGATCGGGGCGGGTGCGGTTCGACGTCCTCACGCGAATCCTGCACTGGGTCATGGCGGCTCTGATCGTTGGGATGTTGTTTCTCGGGGCAATGTTGGTCGGTTCGATCGGCAACTACCATCGCGCGCTGGTCTTGCACGAGACCGTAGGTGTGGCAGTGCTGGTGCTGGCCCTGGTGCGGATCGGTAATCGACTGCGCCATGCGCCGCCGCCGCAGATCTCATCGATCGGGCGTCCCGAGCGCATCGTCGCCACCGGCTCCGAGGTGCTCATGTACGTACTCTTCGTCGCACAGCCCATCGTCGGGTGGGCGCTCGTGTCGGCCTCAGGTGTACCGATTCGGATACTCGGCGGAGTCCACCTGCCCGCCATAGCCCCGACGAACGCTCACCTGTATCACACACTGAGAGACCTGCACACAGTCCTCGCGTTCGGCCTCCTCGCGGTGTTCACCGCACATATGTGTGCGGTGCTCGCACACACGTTACTGCTGCGCGACAAACTGCTGACACGGATGACGTTCACCCTCCAGCGCGGCGGAACCCCTTGAGGCTGTCGCGCTGCCGGATTCGGTAGGTGACCAGTCCCTCGATTCGGGCGTTCTCCGTGGCGTTGGTGGCTTCGTCTCGCACATATGCGGCGCCGCAGGCCGCCATGAACAGGACAAGGCCGACCGCCGACAGTGCCCAATGGTCCTGGACCGCGCGCCGTGACGGTGGAAACTGTCTTCAGGTGTGGGGGTGTTGCGAGGCGGCGGCGTCCCATTGCGTGCGGGCGGCGGCGAACAGGTCCACGCAGACCGCAACGAGTTCGGCGGGGTCGTCACGACGCCCGTCCATCAACCAGTCGACCAGCAGATGGTTGACGCCGCCGACCAGCGCAGTCGCGGTCAGTCGCTCGACTCGCGCGAGGGCGCGGGGGCTGTCTGTCGCCCACGTGGCCATCACCGTGTCCACGAAGTCGCGCAGTACCCGATGGCGGCGCTGTTCCATCTCCGATGAGACGCCGACGACTTCGATGAGCACTACCCGCGCGCGGCGAGGGTCGCTGGTCAGGTACCGGATGAAGGCATCGAGTCCGGCTGCGGTGAGTGCGTCGAGATCCGGATCGGCCTGCGCGAGCGCGGTGACGGTCGCCGCGCGCATCGCCTCGGCCAGGCTGTCGTACAGCGCGGCGAGGCATACCTCCCGGTTGGGGAACGACTCGTAGAAGTAGCGCTCGGTGACGCCGGCGCCGCGGCAGAGCTGCTTGATCGATGCGGCCGCGTAGCCGGAGGTGCCGAACTGCTCCAACGCTGACTCGAGGATCGCGGCACGACGTTGGCGCACTCGCTCCTCGGGCGCGACGCCCGAGTACCGCCGGCCGGATGGCTTCGGTCCGGAAGGTGCCGGGCCGGGTCGCGTCATGAGCCTTTCCTTCCTGCCGGGGAAGTGCAATACTAGCCGGACAATTTCTGACAATCGGGATTGCCCAATATCGCATCGCGGCGGTCAGCACCGATCCGAGAGGCAGGTCGCACGCCATGACACGAACACTGGCCGGACGCATCGTGGCGGTCACCGGCGGCGCCCAAGGCATCGGGCGTGAAATCGCACGCCGGCTCGCCGAGGCCGGTGCCAGGGTTGCGATCGGCGACCGCGACGCCGAGGCTGCCGAGACCACCGCGCAAGCGCTGCCAGGGCACGTGCGCGCGTTCGCGCTCGACGTGACCGACACCGCGTCGTTCAGCCGATTCCTCGGCGAGGTCACCGACCTGTGGGGCCCGCTCGATGTGCTGGTCAACAATGCCGGGGTGATGTGGGTCGGACCCTTCGACGAGGAACCCGAGACAGCGACCGAGCGCATGCTTGCGGTGAATCTGCACGGGGTGATCCGTGGTGTGCGGCTGGTCGCGCCGAGGATGCGCGCCCGCGGCAGCGGTCACATCGTCACCGTTGCCTCGGCCGCTTCCAAACTGGCCCCGCCCGGAGAATCCACCTACGCCGCGACCAAACACGGTGTCCTTGGTTACCTCACCGGGGTGCGTGAGGAACTGCGCGGCAGCGGCGTGGATGTGTCGGTGATCATGCCCGGTGTCGTCGATACCGAGCTCGCGATCGGCACCGACAGCGGCGCGACCGCCCGGTTGCAGCCAGGCGACGTAGCCGCCGCCGTCGTGAAGGTCTTGCAACGCCCGCGCTTCGAGGTGACAATCCCCTCCTCGATCGGTCCGCTGGTCCACATCATCGGACTGCTACCGCAATCGTTGCGCGACCGAGTACTGCGCCGCGCGGTGCCCAACCAAGTCGAGGCAGTGCGGCGTTCGAACACCCGTCAAAGCTACGAGCACCGGGCCCTGGCCGAAACCACCGACCCGAGGAAGAACCGATGACCAATACAGAATCCACCACACTGCGTCCGATTCCGGAGTTCGACGGCGTCCATGACATCTGGCCGCGCGGCAAACGCCTCGACGCCGTCCGCGAAGCCGCGCTGAGCTACCGGGAACGGTTCCTCACCCAGGGGCAGGTAAAAGCGGTCAAGAGCTTCGACATTGCCGCCGCCCCGTATCCGGCGCAGTACGCGTTCCAGAACTACTCGGTCAATCTCAACCCCTTCATCTCGATCATCAACCGAATGTTCGTGATCCAGTTCGAGGGATTCGACGGCAAGCTCCAGACCCTGGTGTGGGAACCCACCGTGGCCGCGGGGTCGGCTGAAGCCCCGTTCTACGGCAAGTTGCAGCGCTTCGCGCGCCGGCTTCGGCTGGAATCGGCGTTCGTCGGCTACTACAACGATCCCGATCAGGTGCTGCCGCGTCTCGGGTTGACCAATGACGACGTGGATTACATCAGCTTCGACCACCTCCATGTGCAGGACCCGCGCATGATCCTCGGCAGCAGTGAGCCCATCGACGGTGAGAGTGCGCCGCGCAAGCCGTTGTTCCCCAACGCGAAACTGCTCGTGCACCGCAGGGAGCTGGGGACTTTCGAGTCGATGCATCCCATGCAGTGGGCCTGGTACGTCGACGGCGGCATGATCGGGGTTTCCGAGGATCGGCTCGACATCTTCGACGGCGACGTCGAACTCGGCGTCGGCGTCAGTCTGTTGTGGACGCCCGGCCACACCGACGGCAATCACTCCCTGGTCGTCAACACTCCCGACGGGGTGTGGGTGTCCTCGGAGAACGGCATGGCTGCCGACAGCTGGCAGCCCGAGCTGTCGAAGATCCCCGGCGTGCGCCGTGGCGCCGAGTTCTACGGGCGCGAGGTCGTGCTCAACGCCAACACCCTCGAGGACTCCCTCGACCAGTACGACTCCATGGTCAAGGAGAAGACATTGGCCAGCCCGTCGCCGCGAAACCCGCAGTGGCGACAAATCATTCCGTCCTCGGAGTGCGCGAACTGGAAGCGGCAGTGGCCGGTCGTGCCGACATTCAGCCACGGCGGTCTGGACTACGGCACCATCACCGTGCCCACTCGATAGCGGCCGGATACGACAGATCGAGGACGGATCGACATGGCTGCACATACCGGCGCCGATGATCACGTGATCACTGTGCAGCGTTCGTTCGCCGCACGGGCAACCATCTGGGCATCACGGATCTTCGTTCGGCCAACCCTGTGGCTGCTTCCGCTGCATTCGTTGGCCGGAGTGCTCGGCTATCGCTTCACCCAGGTCGTGGCATGCCGGATGTGGTTCGCCGCGATGCTCCCGCACACCAAGGTCGACACCACAGGACCCCGAGGCCGGACCATCGGAGAATGGGTGGGCGGGCAAGCAGAACCCGGCCACCAGCTGATCTACTACATCCACGGCAGCGGATACATCAGTTGCAGCCCGGCGACCCACCGCGGCCTGGTGTCGGAACTGTCGCGCCGGCTGCGGCGCCCCGTTTTCTCGGTGCGCTATCGGCGCGCACCGAAGTACCGTTTCCCGGCCGCCCACGATGACGTTCTCAACGGGTATCTGTGGTTGCTCGAACAGGGACACCGAGCCGACGACATCGTCGTGATGGGCGACTCGGCCGGCGGCCACCTCGCGTTGGGATTGTGCGTTCAGCTACGCGAACTCGGCGTCGAACAGCCTGCCGCGCTGGTCGGATTCTCCAGCCTCGTCGACCCGACATGGCAGCTGGCCGACGCCCACAACACACTCGTATGGGACCAGTTCGTCTCCGCCAAGACCGGCCGACGAATCACCCATACCTACCTGGTGGCAGCAGATTTCAGCGATCCACGCCTGGATGTGCTCAGCTCGGTCGGTCCAGACCTACCGCCGATGCTGCTGCAAACGGGCGGAAGCGAAATTCTCGGCTCGGACTCCGAGCACTATGCCGCTGCACTGCGCTCAGCAGGCGGACGATGCGAGCTCGAGGTGTGGTCCGGAATGTTCCATGTGTTTCAGATGGGATACCCGCGAATGTCGGAGGCACGAAGCGCCCTCGACAGCGTCGAGCGGTTCATCGAGAGCCTCGACGCGAACAACGACCTGGCTGCCTGACGGTCCACGGCTACCGTCCTGCCACCACGTTGGTTGGCCGACACCCACAGTGAATCCGACATCGCCCCGCTGGAGCAGATGCTGGCGTTCATTCGCGCGGTTGCGAGCCCGTCGAGGCGGCGGCGCGCCATTGCTGACGGCAGCTTTCGAGTTCGACGCTCACGCGATGGCCGATCTGCTGCCGGCTGGAAGCGGCGCGGGCCGCGCTCGCCGAACGCGGCGTGCGCGTCCGACATGGCCGACCCGGTGTGTGCGGGTCGACCGGGTGCCGCTGCGCGATCGGCCGAAACTCTGTCGCACCAAACCGGCGAACCGCGCGTATCGAAGTCCTCGCATGTCTCGAACCGACAACCCTGCGGGGAGCGCCACTCATGCCTGACCGCGCCGGTATGCGTGAGATCGCGATTGTCGGCAGCGGTGTCGCCGGTCTCACCGCCGCCTACACCCTGAGCGACGTAGACCGGGTGACCGTGTACGAGAAGGACACCCGGCTCGGTGGTCACGCGCACACCCATGATGTGGAGCACGCGCCCGGACGGTTCGTTCAGGTGGATTCCGGCTTCATCGTGCACAACGATCGCACCTACCCGACGCTGCTGCGGCTATTCGACGAGCTCAAGGTAGCGACTCACAGCACCGACATGTCCATGTCCGTGCGCGCTGATCGCATCGGTGTCGAATATGCCGGGGCGAAGGGATTAGCGGGATTGTTCCCTTCGGTCCGGAACCTGGGAAAACCCCGCTACCTGGCGTTGCTGGCGGAGGTGCCGAGGTTCCACCGGGCGGCGTCCCGGTTGCTGCGGTCCGCCGACTCTGGGATCACGCTTGCCGAGTTCGTGCGCATGCATCGCTTCAGCGGCTATTTCCGCGACTATTTCCTCACGCCGCTGGTCGCTGCGGTCTGGTCCTGCGATCCCCGGGTAGCGGGTGAGTACCCGGCGCATTACCTGTATCGGTTCCTCGACCACCACGGAATGCTCACTGTGTACAGGTCGCCGACCTGGCGGACGGTGGTCGGGGGTTCGGCCCGCTATGTGGAGAAGATCGCCGCTGGGATCGCTGAGGTTCGTACGGGTGCGCACGTGCGCACCGTCCATGAGGTCGAATCCGGGGTGGTGGTTACCGACGACGCCGGGCCGCGGCGTTTCGATGCCGCGGTGATCGCCACCCATCCGGATCAGGCGCTGGCCATGCTCACCGAACCGTCGGCATTCGCGCGCGCTGTGCTGACCGCGATGCCCTATTCGGTGAATCAGGCGCAATTGCATACCGACGAATCGGTCCTGCCTATCGCGAAACGGGCGCGCGCCTCGTGGAACTACCTTGTGCCAGGCGGTGATCGGGACGCGGCGGGGGTGGTCGTCACGTACGACCTCACCCGGTTGATGGGCCTCGACCTTGTCGTCGATCGCCGTTTCCTGGTAACCCTCGGCGGGCGGGACTTGATCGATTCGAGCCGGGTAATCGCGAACATGACCTACGAGCACCCCATCTACACCCCGGAATCGGTCGCCGCGCAACGCCGGCTACCGGAACTCGACACCGACCGGCTCTCCTTCGCCGGCGCTTACCACGGGTGGGGATTTCACGAGGACGGGGCCAGTTCAGGCCTGCGCGCCGCTCGTCGAATCAGCCGCGACCGGCTACCGCACACCGACCCTGCCTCGATCGGCGATCCGCAGGCTGCTGGTGCTCGCGCTGGTAGGGGTTTGGGGCTTGCGATTGAGCCTGCACTTGTATCGCCGCACCGTCGGTCGAGGCAAAGACCCGCGCTACGCGGCGCCGCTCGACCGGCGCGGACATCGGCCGGGTGTCGCCGTCCGGCGGATCTTCCTGTCCCAGGGACTGGCGCAGTGGGTGATATCGCTGCCCGTCCAGGTCTCCGCCACGGCGAACGCGACCACCGGATCGGGCCGGGCGGTCCTCGGCCTCGGCGTGCTGGTGGGGGCGGTGGGGATCGTCTTCGAGGCCGTCGGGGACCATCAGCTCGCATCCTTCCGCGCCGATCCAGGAAATCGCGGAACAGTGATGGACCGCGAGCTCTGGGCGTGGAGCAGACACCCGAATTATTTCGGCGATTGCTGCGTCTGGTGGGGTATGTGGCTGATTGCGGCAAGTTCCTGGCCCGGAGTACTCACCGTGGTCGCACCGATGGCGATGACCTATGTTCTGGTTTACGGCACCGGCGCGCGATTGCTCGAACGAACCATGAGTGAACGCCCTGGCTACCGCGACTACAAACGCCGCACCGCCTACTTCTTCCCGAGGCCCCCACGGCGACGCGGACATGCTCGTTCCGATCACGGCAGGTCGATATGAAGCATCTGCTGAATACGGACGATGATCGAGTAGCATCCTCACCGATCGGCGAAGGCACCGGACATGCAAGCGGTTCCTCGGCCACGGACCCGCCCTCGGGCGCTCTCAACCCAGGAAGACGGACATCGATGGAGGACGGATCTCGTTTCGGTAAGGAACCGGACGCCGAACCCGACCCGCCCGCGACGTGCCCGGTGGTCAGGCCCTCGGCCGAACAAGAACTCATGCGTCGGCTCGAGGGTTGTCTGCGCAGGATCGCCGCCCGCGACCGTGCGGCCTTCACCGAGCTCTACCGTTCGACCCACGATCGTGTGTTCGGGCTCGCGCTGCGCATCGTTCGCCGGCCGACCGCGGCAGAAGAGATCACCCAAGAGGTCTATCTCTATGTGTGGAACGCCGCCGACAAATACGACGAGCGGTTGGCCAGTCCGATCGGCTGGCTGATGATGATCACCCACCGGCGCGCCGTCGACCGAGTACGCGTCGAATCATCCTCGGCGACAAGAGACCTCGCCTATGGTCAGCGTAACCTCGGGCGCGACCACGACACCGTGGCAGAGGCTGTCGGTCAGCGTTACGAGGAGCAGGCGGTGGTCGAGTGCCTGGGCACACTGACCGATCGGCAACGCGAGACAGTCGCACTGGCCTACTACGGCGGCCGGACGTATTCCGAAGTCGCCGACCATCTGGGCATACCACTGTCGACGGTGAAGACCCGTATCCGTGATGGGCTCAAGCGTCTGCAGAGCTGCCTCGCAGGAGCCGTGAGTGATGTCTGACGATTCCCGGCGCAGCGAACTGCTCGACCTCGCCTACCCGTATGCGCTCGACGCCCTGTCCGATGCCGACCGGCGTGAAGTCGAGCGTCTGCTCGACGAGGCGGATGAGCCCACCGCAGCCGAATTCCGCGGCACGGTCCGGGCTGTGCGCGAGACATTGGCGAGTATGACGGTGATCGACGCGGTTCCGGCGCCGCCGAACGTCGAGGACGCGTTGCTCCGGGCGATCGATGAGCAGTCCGCCACGGTCGAGGTGCTGTCCGAACGGCGCGGTCGAGTGCGGCGGGTGCGGTGGCTGGCCGCGGCTGCGGCATTGATTGTCGCGATCGCTGTCGGTGCGGGCGTCGCTTCCTATCTGGGACGGCCGGATGATGCGGGCCAGGTGACTGCGCAACAGGTGATCACCGAACCCGATACCCGTAATCGGGTCGTCGAGGCGGCCAACGGCGCAACGGTGTCGGTGTTCTCCTCTCCGGGATTGGCTGCCGCCGCAGTATCGTTCGACGATATGCCGCCCCCTCCGCCGGGCAAGGTCTATCAGGTGTG
Source organism: Nocardia sp. NPDC059180 (assembly GCF_042754945.1). NCBI lineage: Bacteria > Bacillati > Actinomycetota > Actinomycetes > Mycobacteriales > Nocardiaceae > Nocardia > Nocardia sp. NPDC059180. The sequence continues at coordinate 145,993 of NZ_JBHZBU010000008.1, read as the reverse complement.
GTTGATTCCTGCTGGGGGGCAACCGTATTCGGCAGGCGTTCTGGATACTGTGCCGACTTCGGATGCGCCACGGGTCATCCGGACCGGCGATGCGGCTCAATTGGCGCTGTCGGTCGAACCGGAAGGTGGTTCTGCGCAGCCCACCACCGATCCGGTCGTCGCGGTGCCGCTGGGTTGATCGTCAGCCGCCAGGCTCGGCCACGTCCAGACCGGAGTCCCTGTCCGGACCGCCGCGGTGGCGCTCGGACCGGGTGCGAACGGTGGCCACCGACGGTGTGCGGCCGAGAGGATCGCCGGACCGGCGCTACCGTCACCGTGAGCGGTGTATCTGCGCCGACCTGCACCGGAGGGTTCGTATCCGCCGACGATTTCCAGAGCTTCCAGGTTGCCCTGTCGATGGGCTGAGACGCCGAAGCGCTCCCGCTGCAACGGTCAGGTCACGGTCACCAGGATCGAGTGCCACCCGGTCGCACCATCCGGGATCGGTCGGGCCCGTTGATCTGTCTGCCGTTGCCCGGTCGCGTCGGTCGCCCGCACCCGGAGAGTGTGCCTGCCCGGTTCGGCGTCCCACTGCCACGTCCACTGCCGCCAGGTATCCACGGAGTATTCGGGAACGAGGCGGGCGGGGGCCCAGGGCTGGTTATCGACCTGAACCTCGACCAAGGCGATTCCGCGATGTTGTGCCCACGCCACACCCGCCACCATCGTCGGGCCGGCCGCCAGGGCGGCGAACGCCCCGGGCACATCGATCCGCGAGGCTACCTTGATCGGTGCTCGTTCCGCCCACCCACGCTCGGTCCAGTACGCCCGCGCTTCGTCGAAACGAGTGAGTTCCAGGTCGACGACCCATTTCGTCGCGGAGACGAATCCGTACAGCCCGGGCACCACCAGGCGAGCCGGGTATCCGTGCTCGAGCGGCAGCGGTTCGCCGTTCATGCCCACCGCGAGTAGGGCGTCGCGGCCGTCGGTGATCGCGGCGACCGGTGTGCCCGCGGTGAATCCGTCCGCGCTGCGCGATAGCAACATATCGGCCTCGGGTGCGATTGCTGCCATCGACAGCAGCTCGGCCAGTGAATATCCGGTCCACACCGCGTTACCGGCCAGATCACCACCGACCTCGTTCGAGACGCAGGTCAGCGTGATCATCTTCTCTATCGCGGTGAGTTCTTCGAGATCGTCCATCGACAGCTCCACCGAGCGACCCACCCTGCCATGGATCCGCAGCCGCCAATCCGCCCGCGTGACCGTCGGGATGCGCAGGGCGGTATCGATCCGATAGAAACGGTCGTTCGGAGTCACGAACGAGGTCAGGCCGGGCACCGGCGGATCGGTGCCCCGAGGCGGCTTTGCCGCCGTGACTCGGGGAATCGGCAGTCGGAAGTTCGCGCGGTCTGTGGTGATCGCGCGCAGGCGTTCGCCCAGCCACTGTCCCGTGGCCGCGGCGCCGGCCGCGAGTACCGCCGCGCCGCCGGCGAGCACCAGGAACCTGCGACGTGAGAGGGGTGAGGGGGTGTCCCCGGGGCGGGGAGCGCGCACGATCAGCCAGCGCAGCGTCGCGATCCCCGCGGCGGCGCCGAGCAGCGTGGGAATCACGTCCGTGACTTCAGCGTTCGGTCGTTGGAGGACTACGACCGCCACTACGACACCGAGCACTCCCAAGCTGACGCTGCCCCACGGTCGTCGACGCTCGAGGAGGCCGACACTTACCGCCAGCACTGCGATCACCACAGCCATCGACAGGAAGAGCACCTGCTTGTCGCGGGTGCCGAACTGTTCGATTGCGAACTCGCGCAGCGGCTCCGGTGTGTGATCGACGACCGTAGCGCCGATCGCGACGAACGGAGCTGCTGCTGGGTTCATCACCGCGGCAACGAGCTCAGCAACGCCGACCACCATCGCGGCTGCGACCACACCCGCGAGCGCTGATGAGCCTGCTCCTGTCGGAGGTGCGGGCTTTGACGGAGCGTCCGAGTCGGAATGATCATTCAGGTCATTCGTTGTGTTCATAGCGCCCTCATATCGAGACCTGGCGAGAATGTGCCCTTTCGGCGATCGGTCACGCTGATCGGTCCAGGGCCAGTTCCGCGATCGGAGTGGTGGTTGGTGCAGGCGATCCGCCGTCGGGTTCTACCGTGAACGCGACCCGATCGGAGCCCGTGATCACGGCGAGGTAAGGCGCCGATGTGGTCGGCATTGCCGATAGCACACCCCCGGAACGTGGCACTCCGTCAGCACCGATCAACCAGATCTGCAGGTCGTATCCGGCTGAGGACGGCGTGCTCGAATCGAAAGCGACAGTGGCGAAGCCTAGTTCGATCGAGTAGTGCATGATGACAACGCCGCCGGATCGGGAAATTGAACTCGTCATCTGTGAATCCGGCTGTCGTTGGACCTGTTCGGCAGTTACCGCTGTCGGGGGAGCGTGGTTCGTCTGCTGATTGGCTATGCCCACTGAGATGCCGAACGCAACGGCCGTCGCAGCGGCAGCCGTCGTCGCCCAACCAATCCGACGCATATCGCGTCGCCGAGTGCGTTCCAGCGCAGCCACCGTGGCGATCACGGATCGCTCGGAGGGCGAATCCAATGCGACGAGAATGCGCGATTCCAGGGCGGCCGGAGGTGGGAGTGCATTGAGCACAGCTAACCTGCCCATGGTCTCACGGGCTTCGTGCACGATCCTCCGGAACTCTGCGGCCTTGCTGGTATCGAATGTCAAGAGCTGTTGTTCAATACGGTGCTGCTCATCGATAGATATCAGGTCAAGGGCATACGCGTGGGCGACATCCACGAGGTGACGATGATTGATGAGAGCGGGAGGTTTCAGTGAATCAGGCATCGTCGGCTTCTTCGGACAGAAAGGATTGAAGGCGTTGTAGGCCGTCTCTGATGCGGCTCTTCACAGTGGGCAAGGGTGTTCCGAGGTATTGGGCGACCTCGCGGTAGGTCAATCCGTCGTAGTAGGCGAGCGAGAGCGCTTCCCGCTGGACGTCGGTCAACTTTGCGAGGCACCCGCGCACCGTCTCCTCGTCCAATATCTGGCCGACGGTTTCAGCAACGATGTCGTGGTCGCGACCCAGGTGGGTTCTGCCGAAAACGATGTCTCGTCCTGCGGCGGATTCCTCGCTGCGTACCCGATCGACCGCCCGCCGATGGGTGAGCATCATCAGCCAGCCGACCGGGCTTCCGAGTGCGGGGTCATAGCGGTTAGCCGATGACCACACTTGGAGATACACCTCTTGAGTGACCTCTTCGGCAACAGCCGCGCTGCGCAGAATTCTGCGTGCCAGCCCGAAAACCCGGCGGCTTGTTTCACGGTAGAACTGAGTGAATGCCTCACGATCTCCTCCCGCACTCGCCGCAAGGAATCCGGCGAGCCGGACCTTTGTTGTGTGGGTGTCGCCATTACCGCCGAGGTGGAGAGCGCAATCTGTTTCGCCCTCCACCTCGGCGATGATCGTGTCTGGCCGCTTGTTGTCCCGTGTCGTGTGCGTCAGCATCTGCGGATCAACGATCATGAGCGGGCCACTATGCATGGGCAGGAGTTCGTGTGGCTTCAGCGATCGGACGGGTCGAATCATCGGCGATTGTCGGCTCCCGATCTCCGTGAACTGGCGAGGCCGCGCATTCAATACCGTTGCACTACAACTCGGAACCTGTGCGGTCAGGCGGGCGGCATCAGCACACCGTCGATCATGTAAACGGTCGCGTTGGCGGTGGAAACCCCACCGCAGATGACCGATGCGTTGCCGACCGTGATGTCGTCTCCGGAGCGAGAGACGCTGACCGTGCTTCCTTGCACCGTCGTCTGCTCGCCCGCGATATCGGAGGGCGCGATTCGACCGGGAACGACGTGGTAGGTCAAGATGCTGGTGAGGGTGTCGGAGTCGGTCTCGAGCGACTCGATTGTCGCTGGATCAATCTCGGCAAATGCAGCATCGACCGGCGCGAACACGGTGAACTCACCGCCGTTGAGCGTGTCGACAAGATTCACCTGCGGGTTGAGCTGCCCGGACACCGCTTGCACCAGCGTCTTCAACATCGGATTATTCGAGGCTGCCACGGTCACCGGGTCTTGCGCCATGCCGCTGACCGACCCAGCGCCGGTCGGTACCTGTGCTGCGTACTCGTCGCAACCCGGGCCGACCAGATCCGCCGCTGCACCCTCATCGGTGGGCCCGGTGGTTCGCATGGCGGACGGCGACATCGTCACCGCAGAAGTGGATTCGGTCGACGCATCGTCACCACACGCCGATGCGCCAAGCAAAGCCGCAGTCGAAATGACCGCGATCGCGAGAGTACTGCGATTGATTCTCATCGGATTCCATCACTTTCGTTCTGAGGACCTGGACAGTCGCTCAGTTCGGATTAGTCGTACGGAGTTCGTTTTGCCGCTCGAGTCGGACGGGTGCCGTAGATGTTTGGTTGCGCGTCTATTTCATCGGAGGCCGACTGTGTCGGCCAGGAACGGCCACGCGCGGTGCAGGTCATCCTCCCAATAGCCCCAGGAGTGGGTCCCGACGGGACGATCATCGAATGTGACCGGTATATCGAGCTCCTGTAACCGCCGGGCCAAGTTCACCGTGCAGGAGTGGACGGCGGCCTCGATCGGTGCGCCGAACAGGATCTGTACCGGTAGCGGAATTCGTCCTTCCGCCACCCGTCGATCCGCCGGGGTGTCGTGCGGCGCCGCGGGAATTCCGCTGCCGGCGCTCAGGTAGATCGCCGTCCCGCGCAGTTTCTCCGCGTTGAGCAAGGGGTCGTTGGCGCGCCAGAGCGGACCGTTACGAGGACCCCACATATTCTCGACGCTGCTGGCGCCGCTCCAGTTCTCCACCGTGATGCGGACGAACTCTTGGCCGATCGGATCCGAAGTCTGAGCGCAACCACTATAGGAGGCGACACTCTGCCAGAAACCCGGCTTGGCGATGGCCAGGTTCAATACCGAAGTGCCGCTCATGGATACACCGGCCAGCGTACGTTGTGTGTTGGCGCCGAGGAACTGCTCGATCGCCGGAGGTAGCTCCTCATTGATGAAGGTCTGCCATTTGTTTCTGCCCAGGGCGGGATCGTCGCGTATCCAGTCGGTGTAATAGGAGCCGGCTCCGCCGACTGGGGTGACGACATTGATGTTCTTATCTCGCAAGAACGTCATCGCATCGGTTTGCGCGTCCCAGCCACTCTCGTTCGGGCCGCCCTGAGACCCATTGAGTAGATACATCGTCGGGCGCGGAGTCCTGGTGTCCGCGGCCCGGAGAACCTGCACTCGGATGGCCCGACCCATCGCCGACGAGTAGACCATGACATTCTGCTCACGACTGTTCACCTGCTCAACCGCAACGATTCCGGGTACCCCGGGAGCAGCGGCGACGGTACTGGTCGCGCCGACCAAACCTGCCGCGGCCAGCGTGCCTGTCAATATCCAACGGACAGCCGCTGTTCGCGACGATCGCGATATTCTCATTGCCGAGCCCCTTTGCCTGGATGATGGATGCTGTCGAAACGCACAGCAGGGGCTTCGTGCTGCTGATGCCTGCGGTTTGGTCCAGCTTTCGGCGACGACTTCACCGAGGACTAGAAGCGGTCACGATCCCGGTGATGCGATCGGCAGCCAGGCGACCCGACAATAGGGCCGTGGGCACCCCGACGCCGGGTACGGTGCCGCTTCCCGCCAAGACCACATTCGAGGCCCCGCGCGGCAAGTTCGCCGGCCGGAACGACCCGGTCTGGCTGAAGGTGTGCGTCCACGCATCGCCGAACAACACGGTGTGGTGTGCGGTCGGCGTCGTGGCGGGCATGTCGGCGTGAAGCACGACCGCTGACGGTGCCGGCCGCGGCCGGATGGCGCGCTTCGGTCGACGGCTCAGCAGCCGGTAGGCTGCGTCGAGTTCGGTGGCCAGGACGACGGCATCGCAGGGGATTCGTTGCCCCTGCTCGGTGTGTACCGCGGAAACGCGGGCGTGGGACGCTCGAGGGTGGTAACTGTCTGATTGTAGTGAAACACTACGCCCGAGTCGTGGGCCGCGGCAGCCAAAGCGTCTGGTAGTGCCCGAATCCCGCCCTGTGGAAAGTACACGCCGCCGACGGTGTCCATGTAGGCGATCACTGCGTACAACGCCAACGCGTGCTGCGGTGACACACCGGCGTATAGGGATTGGAAAGTGAACACACGCCGCAGTCGTGGATCGCGGAGGAACTCGCCAATGACCTTGTCCAGGCTGCGGAATCCGCCCAAGGCGACGAGCCGGGCAAGGGCGGGGGCTGAGCAAGGATAACGGCGAATCGAAGTTGGTGGCGATGAACCGATCGAACTCGATGCGGTACAACTCGCTCAGCCATGATCGGAGTTTTCGACGAACGAGTGCAGCGCCGGTTGATCGTCGGCGTCGACCGCGGCCATCCATCGCTCGAGGTCTCGACCTCGCCGCTCGCTCATGATCTCGGCGACGCATCCAGAGCGCTGCGGCGCGCGGTGTCAACCCGCAAGCGGCGACAGCCACATTGAAGGAGTACGGAGATAGCAACTGGGATATCGCGATGCGCGGACTCGAGCCCAAGTCACTCGACCCGTACCGCGCCGGGTGGCGCCGACGCCTGGTTCCGACTCTTGGGCACCTACCAGTCACGATGATCACGGCGGGCATCGCGGATCGCGCGGTAGGCGCCTGGATCGCCGACGGCGCCGGTCGCTCGACCATCAAGAACACCCTTGCTGCTCTGGGGCCGCTTCTCGATCAGGCTGTGCAGGACGAAATCATTGATCGGAACCGAGGAGAAGTATCCGGGTGGCAAAGCCGGCTCGCCAAATACGAAGATGAACTCGACGACCCGCGGGCACTCGCTCTTCCGGATCGGGCCACGCTGCAAAGCTTCTCGGAAGCACTCGTCACCGCGTCGGCTGACAACTATCGGGGATGGGGTGACGTCGTCATTCTCGCCGCGTGCACCGCAACCAGAATCGGTGAGGTTTCCGGTTGCCTCGTCAGCGACATTGACACCGACAGTTGGTTGTGGACCCTCCGTAGGCAGACCACTCCGGGCCCAGGAGGGCTGAAGGACAAGGGAACCAAAGGTAAGCGTGCCAGAAGGGTTCCGGTCATCGAGGAGATCCGTCCGCTGGTCCTGCGACGTATCGACGCAGCCGGTGCACGCGTTGCCAGCCGAATGAAGGACGCGGCAGAAGAGGATCGCGCCCAGGCGGTCCTGAACGAGCGCCTGTTCGTCGGACCGCGGGGCGGACGCATCGCCACCGGTGTGCTGCGACGAGCGACGAACTGGGACGAAGTCGTCGCACAGCTCGGTTACGAACACCTGCGGCGCCATGACCTACGGCATACGGGACTCACCTGGTTCGCGGACTCGGGTGTGCCGCTACACAGGTTGCAGGTCATCGCCGGCCACACCGACCCGCGGATCACGCAGAAATACCTGCACCCGGACATAGACGGAATACGCGCGGACGGCGACAAGTTGTCCAGGCACCTCCGTGGCGAAGGTGGCCCCAGATTGGCCCCAGCTTTCGACGGCCAGCGCAATGCTAACGGCAGGTTTCTGGTTCGAGTCCAGATGGGGAGCAAAATTACCAGGTTAGGGACAGTCAATGTGCCTGACCTGGTTTTGTATCTTCGCTGCGACCAAGAATATGCCAAGACTTCCGGTGCGAATTGTTCTGCACTGCAGCCGTTTCGTCTGGCCAATCGGCTCATTACGTCCGGCTCGACGATTGAACGTCGCTGGTTCCTGCTATCGGCGGGGCACACCGAAGATGGGAACGCGGGTGGCATGGGCATCCGCTCCGGTCAGCTGGTAGTCGAAGCAGATTTCGCGCTTGGTTGACGGCAAGGGGCGGTGTTCCGGGCTGTCCGTCACGGTGATTACGGCAGTTCGCTAACCTGTGGGCCGCGCGCTATCAGCCGCGCTCATTTTCGGTTCAGGAGGTGATCGGTGCCGAGGGGTGACAAACTGCCCACCGTGTGGGAGCGACCCCCACACACGAAGGCCAAACACGACATCCTCACCAGGTATCTCGGTGCATGGTTCGGCATCTTCGGGTCCAGCAGCCAGTACCAGCGAGTCAATGTGCTCGACGGTTTCGCCGGGCCCGGCCGCTATGACGATGATGAGCCAGGCTCGCCTGTCCTGGCGCTAAACACGCTCTTGGGCCACCAGTCGTTCGCCAAGTTCGGCAACACGCAGTTCAACTTCATCTTCAACGAGTGGGACGCTGAGCGGTTCGCATCGCTGCAAGGTGTGCTGGCAGACGTCAAGACGGAGCGCGCACCTTGGCCGGCTACTGTGCGGATGATTGAGCGTAACCAGAACTTTCAAGACCTGGCCAGCGACCTGCTGACCTCCATCCCTGCTGGCCAGAAGCTCGCTCCGACCTTCGCGTTCATCGATCAATTCGGGTACAGGGATGTCCCGATGGCCCTTATCCGCGACCTGGTCAGTCACCCGTCGTGCGAACTCTTCATCTATTTCGACTTCAACAGCGTCAACCGATTTGCGAACGCAGGCAACGTCGACACGCACTTCACCGCAGGGGATTTCCAACGAATGGAGGACCAGATGGTCGCCGAAGGAACGGTACGGGAATGGAGAGTCGAGGAAGGTTGGGGCGTCATTGACTCGGCCTCCACGCCAGGAGGATGCTGGGCCTTTTTTACGAGCGTCAAGTCCGACAAGCGCCACCTCGTAACTGGTGAGCGCGTATCGTTCGAGTGGGAGCCTGCCGACCAGGACGGCTACCGATTCCGTGCAGTGGGTGTTTGGCCATCACGAAGCGAACCAGTGGATCGGAAACCACGCCGGAGTGGCACTGACGCCGATGGACGCACAGCTGTGCGTGACATTCGACCTGAGTGAGATTCTTCGATACCTGAGCCAGCTGAATCCACGAGCTGCATGAGTATGACCGCTGTGCTTGCCTTCTAGCCGCTCGAAGCCACTCACCGCGGGGCCGTCGGCCTGGCGGCGCAGGCTCCCATCGTCGCGTCCTGCGTCGAGTGCAGGTCGCGCGTCACCGGGGCCTGGCTGAACTACATCGACCAGGACCATCTGCGGCTGGAAGGCGAGACCGGGCGAGATGGGTCAGCGTCCGGGAATGGTGCGGCGCGGATTGTTTCGGTAGTTCTCCTGCTTCTTCGCCCGCCCGATCTGCGACTTCTTGGGACGACTACTCACAGAACTCCTTCCACGTTGGAGGTGCCAGTTTCGCAACAGGTCGTCGAACCGTATGGGGCTGGAACTCGGGCGCGGTGACCCATTACGGGGGCTGACCGGGCGCACCGCGCTGGCGCGGCTCGGGTTGGGTTGGGCGGGTTCCACCAGGCGGGCACCGGGTTGGCCTCCGGTACCGCGCAGCAGCCCCCATTCACAGCTGGCGCGGTGACACCCGGGGCTGTGCTGGGATGGCACCGCCGGTCGAATCACCACACGAGAGTTGGACTCTTGTAGACCTCGACTCTGCCGTCGCCCCATTTCACCGCCAGCTCGGAGTGGTACTTGCGGCCCGCGGTGGGGTTGCCCAGGGGCTTTGGGCGATACGACTGGGCCGGCTTACACGGTCCCTCAGTCGGCTGGAAGACCGGCCCGAGGTAGTCGCTGACGTCGTCGTACAGACCAATCGTGATGGTGCAGTCGTCCGAGACATTCGTGGTGGTCCAATAGCTGAGACTGCCGGAGTTGTTCTTCATCACGCAGATCCGCAGATTATTCGGACCATCACACAGCTCCTGTCCAGGAGGCGTGGTCGACGAGACCGGGGGTGCGGGGTGTGAGTTGATGACCGGTGTCCCACCACTGCTGGTATCGGCAGTGGTGGGGGTCGAGTTGGTGGCGCACTGCACGACGATCGCGAGGATCGCGATCGGGATTGCGACGACCGCGGCTATCCCGCCGATCTTCGGCCAGTCGGGGCCGGTAGGCCTGCCGCCTCCGAAAGGCGTCAGGTCAGCCGTCATTGTTCTGTTCTCCCCCTGGGTATTCCGCGAAGTCGGCTCGGTGTCCGCTGAGGTCCCATGCTGTCATGACGACAGGTTAGCCTCAATTTTTCGTGAGTTGTGGGGTTCGTTCGGCCGGGTTCGGGTTGGTTGTTTTGCTGGTCGGGCGGCGTGAGCCCCCCGACCAGCGGGTGAGCTGCCGGGTTCCACGGGCCCGGAGGGAATCTTTCCTGATTCATAGTAACGGGTTGGTACTCGTCAGGGAGCTGCGAGGCGTGTGAAGGCCGTGAGAGCGAGGCTGGTCCATGGGTTGTGAGCCGAGAGACGCAGGTGGATCCGTCGGGCATGGCGAGCCAGCCGTGCGGGGATCGAGAACAGCCGCAGTCGTAGTGTTTTCGCCTCCCAGCGGCGTGCGGGATCCGAACCGAAGGCCAGTGTCTGCATCCAGGTCGTCAGGTCCATGGCGAGCGCGACGATCGCGACCCAGATGCGGTTGGCGGCGAAGCTGTGGAACGGGAGATTGCGCAGGCCGGTGTCTTTCGCGGCGCGAATATGGTCCTCGCAGCGGGCGAGGCGGCGGTGCCGCAACTCCAGATCCGGCAGTGCACCCGATACGGTGTTGGTGACGAATGCAGTCAGCCGGAGCCCGTTGTGGTCGGTGAACCGCAATTGGGCACCGGGATGCGGCCGTTCCTTGCGCACGACAAGCCGCATTCCGGGCGGCCAACTCGATAGATCGACCAGATCGGTGGCCTCGGTGACCCATGCGCCGGACCGGATCTCCCCGCCGGAATCGCAGGCGGGGCTCCAGTTGTCGTCGGTGAGATCGTCGAGGACGGCGGCGATGTCGTCGGTGAGCGTGAATCCGATCGAGTACTGGACTCTGCGGCGGTGGCAGTAGTCGAGGAATTCGCGGGTGCCGCCTCCGGAATCGGTGCGGACCAGCACTTTACGCCCGACCCGCCACCTATCGACCTGCGGTATCTGCGCCAAAGCATCGGCCAGTAGTTGTTTGTGGTCGTGCGCGGTGTTCGAGCCGGCGTCACCTGGGCGCAGCATCACCGCGGCCGGTTCCCCGGTCCCGGTCTCGCCGTGGTCGATGAACGCCCACAACGGGTGGAAGTCGAAACCGCGTTTGAATGTCGGTGCCGCGTGTTCCTTGTCCGAGTGTGCCTAGGTCAAGGTGGCGTCGAGATCGATCATCAACGGCGCCGCCGCGTCGATCCCGTGGTCCGGGGCGGCTGTTTCCGCCGATTCCCACGCCTGGGCTCGCGCCTAGGCACGAGCGGAACCGATGGCCGCCAACGCGGTACGCGAATCACCGGCCAGCGCTGTGATCAGCCGCGATACCGTCGGGTCCGAGGCCACCACACCGAACACACCGGGCTCGGCCCGCAGCAACACCAGGTTCGATACACAGTCCCCGCCGAGTGCGAGCATCACCGCCAGATCGGCCACGACCTTGCCCGGATTTTCATGGGCTCTGGCCCACTTTCGGTGGTGCCTGTGAGGTGACGGCGGCACGATAGCCGGGTGGCTGAGGTGAGTGTTGTTGTCGGCGTGGTGTTTTCAGGTTTGGCGTCACTGGTTGTCGAGGATGTGGGTGTGGCGGGTTCGCGGCTGGTGGTCCAGGCCCGGACTCCCGGCGGTGTGGCTGAATGCCCGGGCTGTGGTGCGGGATCGGCCCGCGTTCATGGAGTTCATGAATGGCGGCTGGCCGATCTGCCGGTCGACGGCCGTAGCGTGGTGGTGCGGGTGCGTGTCCGGCGCCTCTACTGCCAGACCCGGGGATGCCAGCGCACCTTTCGGGAACAAGTCCCCGGCGTGCTGGAACGCTATCAGCGGCGCACCACGCGGTTGACCGGGCACGTGCGTGCGGCGGTGCGTGAGCTGGCCGGGCGGGCCGCGGTCCGAATGCTGCGGCGGTGGTCGGTGCGATTGTCGCGGCAGACCGCGGTGCGGGTGCTGCTCGGCATCCCGCTGCAGACCCAGAAGGTGCCGAGGGTGCTCAGTGTGGATGATTTCGCCTTGCTGCGCCGCCACCGATACGGCACCGTGCTGATCGACGGCGCGACTCACCAGCGCCTTGATGTCCTGCCCGACCGCCGCTCCACCACCCTGGAAACTTGGTTGCGTGAGCATCCCGGCGTGGAGTTCGTCGTGCGTGACGGGTCGGCCACCTATGCCGAAGCCATCCGCCGCGGAGCCCCTACCGCGATCCAGATCGCCGACCGCTGGCACCTGTGGCACAACCTGGTGCGAGCAGCGGAGAAGGTAGTCGCCGCCCACGCCCGATGCTGGGCCGCTGCTGGCCCGAAACGCCGCAAGTTGACCCGCGAAGCCACCACTCTCGCCCGCTGGCACGCTATCCACGACCTCCTCGACCACGGAGTAGGACTCATGGACTGCGCCCGCCGACTCGGCGTGAGCTTGAACACCGTCAAACGGTATTCCCGCGTCGGTGAACCCGAGAAGCTGCGCCGACCTCCGCAATACCGGGCCAGTCTGGTCGACCCCTACCGTGATCACCTGCGTACCCGCCGCGCCACAGAACCCGGCGTGCCTGTCACTACCCTGCTGGCCGAAATCACCGATCTCGGCTACACCGGCAGCCTGAACCTCCTGCACAAGTACCTGAACGAGGGCCGCGCCGAGTCCGACCGGGTCATGCCCTCGCCCCCGGCGGCTCACCGCCTGGATCACCACCCGCCCCAGCGAACTGGGCGAGCAACGGCACGCTCACCTCACCGAACTGCTGGCTGCCTGCCCGGACCTGGCGGCGCTCGCGGAGCTGGTGAGCAGATTCGCCCGCATCGTCACCGAACACCACGGCCGTGACCTCGAGGACTGGATGACCAGCGCCCGCGCCGCGGCGCTACCAGAACTCGACCCGTTCCTGCGCGGCATCGACCGCGACTAGGCCGGATCGACGCGGCCCGCGCCCGCGTCGATCGCGGCCAGGAGGAAGCGAGCGAGAAGCAGTGGCGAGAAGCGCTGTTGGATGCTCGATTGTTCGTCGGGCCTCGTGGAGGTCGCATCCAGACGGGTGTACTGCGGGATGCAACCCACTGGGACGAGGTTGTGACGAAGCTCGGATACGAGCATCTGCGGCGTCACGATCTCCGGCATACCGGGCTGACCTGGTTTGCGGATGCGGGGGTACCGCTGCATCGGCTTCAGCTGATCGCCGGGCACACCGATCCCAGGATCACGCAGCGGTACCTACACCCGGATATCGCGGCATTGCAGGAGGATGGCAATCAGCTGTCGCGGCACCTGCGGGGTGAGTCTGGCCCCAGATCGGCCCCAACTCTGCGGGTGGCCCAGTAAGAAAAAATCCCCTCCGGTGCAGGTCGGAGGGGATTTTTGTGTGTCGGGCTGACAGGATTTGAACCTGCGACCACTTGACCCCCAGTCAAGTGCGCTACCAAACTGCGCCACAGCCCGTTGCGCCCTTTGTGGGCGCTCGAAGAGATTACCTCAGGGTGTGTCGGCAGAGCTAATCCGCTGGTCAGGGGGTATGTGGCGGGCGTTGTGCGGCCCTCACCCACTCATCAGTACCTCGGAACGCAGGGGTTGGGGAGGGCTGACAATGTGGCGAGGTCGCAGATGCCGCTGGTGAGCATCTGGAAGGGGGTGACGCCTAGGAGGACTATTACTCCGATGATGTCGCCTTGGCCGGCGAGTTCGACGGCGGAGCGGGCGGCTGCTGATCCGGAGTCTGCGGCCGATGATCCGGTTCCGGCCTCGGCGGTGGGTACGGGGGTGGGGGCCGCGGTCCCGGGGGCGGCGGTGCAGATGAGGCCCGCTGTTGCGATCGATGCGGCGGCGAGGTGTAGGGCGGTACGCATCAAGGTGCTCCTTGGTGGTGTGGGGTAGTTGTCGAGGGGATGTGCTTGTGCGCAACGTGATCGAGGGCGTGCGGCACCGGAGGCGCGCCGGAATTCAGCGTGGCGGCTTACTCATATCGCGGTTCATCGTCGGGAGTTCGATGCTGATCGGCATGCGCAGTTCGGACAGGTAGATCAGGGCGGCTTTGCGGAGGAATTCGTCGAGCAGCCAGTAGGGGTCGGCCGCGGGCGGGACGGCGGTGAGGATGCCTTCGCGGACTGCGATGAAGGGGCCCCAGCTGAATCGGAGCAGCGGATCCCACACCGGTTCTCTCGGGATGGCAAGGCCGTCGGCGATTTTGTCGCCGAGCAAGAAGCGGGTGAATGCGCCGAGGACCCCTCTGCTGAGGATGGCGAGGTCGATATTGGCGCCGAGGCCGAGGAGTCGGTCGGCCAGCTTGGCGCCTTCGGGTGTCGCCGCGAGGATGGGGTCGAGGACCTGTGCCGCTTGGGAATTGGCTTCGGGCCACGAGCTGGGGATGTACTCGTCGCGGACGCCGAGCATGTGCCCGGCCACCTGCCAGGAGTGCAGGAATGCTTCCGATTCGTGGGGCGGGATCGGTACTTTCCATGAGGTCAGGTGCTTCATGACGGTGGTGGGCAGGCTGTGCCAGGTGACCATGATGTCGTTCTGGCTGATCGGGATGTCTTCCTGGGCGGAGTGCACCCAGTGCGGGGACTGTGGCAGCAGGTGCCGGACCGCCGCATGGACGAGCCGGGTCTTGACGCAGGTGACGACCATTTCCCCGTCGGGGGCGTAGGCGTTGTTGCTGCCGATGTCGTAGCCGAGCTTGGCGGTTTTGGAGATGCGGTCCTTGAGGTCGTGACCGCCTTTGGAGTAGTAGACCGCCCGCGCTTCCTTGGGAATGACGGTGCTCATCATGCCGCTGGCGAACCCGTACAGCACGCCGAGATACAGTCCGCGCTTCTTGTTGAACTCGATCGCGGTACCCAGTTTGGCCGGGTCGGTCCACTGCGGCAGCTGACGGGCGTATTCCATGAAATCCCGCAACTCCGTGGGCAAACCGTCGGGCACGGGTTGGCCGTTCCTGGTCCAGGTCCGCAACAACTCGTTGACCCGGGGGACTTCACCTCGGTCGATGAGTCCGGCGACCAGATCGTCGGCCTCCGGATCCCAGACGGTCATCGGGTCGGCGCCGGAACCTGATCCGGCGACCGAACCTTCGGGCGACCAGGACCAGGGTTCCGCACGCGCAGGCGAGGCCACCGCAAAGGCGCCGAGCGCGCCCAGGATTCCGCCGGTCTTCAACGCATTACGTCTGTTGAGTCCATCCATGACGTCACTCCTCATCGAGTACGAGCACCCCCGGATTGCGCGGAGGAAGCTGTGAGCTCCGTCGCATTGCGGGAGGAATGGTGAGTAACTTAACAAGGATGGAGTCGTACTGTCAGCATTTTCCCGGAACTAGATGGTCACGTTCGGGAGTCATGGCTGTTGCCTCGAATGCGCACAGGTAAGCACCTGATCTTGGTTGATTCGGTCGCTGCTGTGCCGCGCCTGGTACCGGCTCGTTCGTCGCATTGATTGCGACGAACCGTCCGGTGGGTTGTCCGAGCGGTTCGGTAGAAATCAGTGGTAACTTATCGCTGGAAGGGATTCGTCCCGTTTCACTCAGCTCGCTGGCCCCGCCTTCGGAGATGAGTCCGGCGACTCCACGACCAGCTGCCGGCGCAGCAGCTTTCCGGTCGCATTGCGGGGCAGTTCGGCGATCACGCTGACGTCACGGGGTACCTTGTGCCGCGCCAGGCTCGCCTTGACGTAGTCCTTGATCTCCTGGGGATCCACAGGGGCATCACCGGCCGGGACGACGAACGCGTGCAGGCGCGTACCGAAGTCGCGATCGTCGACACCGATGACCGCCGCCTCGGCGATGTCCGGCCGATCGGTCAGTAGATTCTCCACCTCGAGCGGATAGACGTTCTCGCCACCGGAGACGATCATGTCGTCGTCGCGGCCGTCGATGAACAGGCGTCCGTCGGCGTCGAAATGTCCGACGTCACCGCTGGAGAGGAGTCCGTCGACCATCTCCTTGTTCCTGCCGTCGGTGTAGCCGCTGAAGCTGAGGCCGCTGGAGACGAAGATCGTGCCGATCTCGCCGGGTGTGGTTATCCTGGTGCGGCTTTCGTCGTAGATCGCGACCCGGCATCCCACCGGCGGGCGGCCGACCGTACCGGGGGCGACCCGCATGTCGAGCGGGGTGGCGACCGCGGCGACGGCGACCTCGGTCGAGGCGTAGAGGTTGTAGAGCACATCGCCGAACGCCGCGGCCGTGCGCCGGCTCAGATCGGGTGACACCGACGAGCCGGCGGCGAAGATCACCCGCAGCGAGGACGTGTCGTACCGGGCGAGCACGTCGGGACCGAGGTCGACGATCCGTTGCAGCATGGTGGGCACGAGCACCAGGATGGCCGCGCGATGAGCGGCCACCGCGGCGATTGTCCGTTCGGGATCGAACTTGCGCTGCTGGAAGACGATCGTGTTGCCGAGCGCCCATCCGAGGGTGAACTGTGACAGTCCCGTGCCGTGGAAGATCGGGGCGGCCATGATCATGGTGTTGTCGCGTGGGAGCGGGATCCGGTCGAGGAACTGCGCCGATTGCAGAGGTGAGACCTTTTCGCGGGGAGCGCCTTTCGGTGTTCCGGTGGTCCCGCTGGTCAGGATGACCATGCCGCCCGGTTTTTTCGGCGCGGGCAGTGCGGCGGTCGAATGGCCTGCGATCAGCGAGTCGATGGTTGGCGTGGCGAGGTCGGCATCGGTCGAGTCGACCCATGACAGGAACCGTGCCACCTCGTCGGGAACCGCAGCGAGTGTTCCGAGGAACTCTTCGTCGTGCACGATGGCGCGGATGTGTTCCCGCCGTGCCACGTCGGCGAGTTGAGGTGCGGCGAAGCCGGTGTTGAACAGCACGATTCGGGCGCCGAGTTTGCCCGCCGCGAGCAATGTGAGCACCATGCCGCGGTGATCGCGGCACATGGCGGCGACGGCGTCACCGGGCCCGATACCGGTGGCACCGAGGCCGTTGGCGAAGGCATTCGATTGCGCGTCCAGCTCGTCGAATGTCAGCGGGCCTCGCTCGTCGATGATCGCCACAGCCGTGCCATCCCGGCGGACTCCATGGGCGAGGGTTGTGACAAACGGTCCGTACACCGCCGCATCGCGCATGGTTCGGACGATCTCCCCGGGATGGCGGGGATCGACCATGCCGCGCTTGGTCAGGACGGCGAGTGCGGACAGCGCGTCGGTGACGGTGCGCAGTGCGGTCTGAGACATACCGGGTGTCGCCATCGGTCTTCTCCTTGGAATGTGTACGAAGATTCTTCACTGGTTCAGCGGACATGCAGCTCTGTTTCGTGATTATGTTAATCGTTATTCTCCAATAATGTCGGAGGTTGTCGCGATAGCCGCGCAGTTGGCCGGCATTCGTCGACTACTTCGAGGAAGCCTGCGCGGCCCCAGCTACGGCCGAGTGCGCACAGCGCGGTTCTGGAATCGCAAGTCCTGCGCCCGGATTCCTGGATACCGGCGCATCTGCCAGGTTTCGCGGTGCGGGCCCGGCTGCACGATCGGGCGGCGGATCTGCTCGGTGTGCACCGAACTCGAACCGACCGGCTCGCCTTCCGCGCGTACGCGAAGACGGTCACAGCGGGCACCGCCTTCGCACCACGATCGATGCGGTACCTACCGGGGGCGCGGCTGGCGGCCAAGAACGACCAGACCTATATGGACACCACCTCCGTGACGACCCATTGATGACCGGACCGGCACGATTCCGGACCTCCAACCGGTATCCCCATCCATGGGCGAGGTGCGTTTCGTTGCCGATACCCGTCGTGTCACGATGGCATGACCGGAATCCTCAGCCGAGCTGACAGGGGTCGGAATGGGCAAGCTCGATGGCAAGGTCGCAATCGTCACGGGCGGGGCCCGTGGTCAGGGACGCGCGCATGCGGTGGCTTTGGCTAGCGAGGGGGCCGACATCGTGGTCTGTGATGTCGCCGAGCAGATCGGTAGCGTGCCCTATCCGCTGGCCACGGCTCGGGATGTGGAAGACACCGCTGAACTCGTGGATGAGGCCGGGCGCCGGTGCCTGACGGTGCAGGCCGACGTGCGGAGTCAGGAACAGATGAACGGAGTCGTCGAACAAGCCCGTTCGGAGTTCGGCCGCGTCGATATCTTGATCGCCAACGCAGGCATTGCGTCGAGTGCGCCCATCGCCGAGATGGATGAGCGGATGTGGCGCGACATGATCGAGGTGAACCTCACCGGCGTCTTTCACAGCTTCCGTGCCGTAGTGCCGCACATGATCGAACAACGCAGTGGCCGCATCGTGGCGACATCGTCGATCGCGGCGCGGATGGGGACCACCAACGCCGGGCACTACGCCGCGGCGAAATGGGGTGTGCTCGGGTTGGTGAAGTCGTTGTCGTTGGAGGTCGCGCAGTTCGGCATCACGGTCAACGCTGTCCTGCCCGCCGGGGTGCAGACCGACATGATCATGAATCCGGCCACTTACCGGCTGCTGTTGCCCGACATCGAGAATCCGACCGAAGCGGACGCGATGGCGATGTTCGAGGCAGGCGGCGGACTCATCCAACCCGAGGATGTCGCCGAGGTCATCCTGATGCTGGTCGCCGACTCCGGACGACATTTCAACGGGGAGGCGATCACCATCTCCGATGGCCTCAGCGCCAACACGACCTGAAGTTTGCGACAGCTGGTCTGCCAGAAAGAAGTCCAGATACTTCCTACTGGATATGGAAAGTAGGTCCAGTTCTGGCCATGCTGGGCGAATGGTTCGTCGTCTGGTCGCGTTGTACGCGGGGTTGTGGCTGTACGGGTTTTCTATGGCCGTCATGGTGCGGGCGGGGCTCGGATTGGATCCCTGGGATGTCTTCCATCAGGGCGTGACCGGGCATGTGCCGCTGAGTTTCGGTGTGGTGACCGCGCTGACGGGCCTCGTGGTGTTGCTGGCGTGGATTCCGTTGCGGCAACGGCCGGGCCTGGGCACGGTGAGCAATGTCGTGGTGATCGCGGTGTCGGTGGATGTGGGGCTGTGGATGCTGCCGTCGTGGGAATCGCTGCCGGTGCGGGTCGGGGCCATGGGCGCGGCGGTAGTGCTCAACGCGGTGGCGACGGTGCTCTATATCGGTGCCGGGATGGGGCCAGGGCCGCGGGATGGCCTGATGACGGGTTTGGTTCGGCGCACAGGATTGTCGGTCCGGTTGGTGCGGACGGCGATCGAGGTCGTGGTGCTGTCCACAGGGTGGTTGCTCGGCGGCTCGGTCGGCATCGGCACCCTGGTGTACGCGTTCGGCATCGGTCCGCTGATTCAGGTGTTGATACCGGTTGCGGATCGCTGGTTGCCGGGGTTCGGGGAGGCCCGCGCCGACGAACCGGAACCGGTCCCATCGACCGCGTAATGGGTTGTGCGTACACGAGGTTGGCCGACGGCCTACGATGTGCGCACGGGAGATCTGCGTCGATGGGAGACGTGATGTACGACAGTGCGGGCGTGGTGGATCCGAACACGCCGAGTATCGCGCGGGTATACGACTACCTGCTCGGCGGTAAGGACAACTATCCGGTCGATCAGGAGATCGGCGACCACTTCAAGATCAACCTGCCCGGTTCGGTGGCCATCGCCTTCGGCAACCGGCAGGCCTTGGTGCGTGGAGTGCGCGATATCGCCCGCAGCGGCGTCAAGCAGTTCATCGACCTGGGCAGCGGGCTCCCGACCGCCGACAACGTGCACCAGATCGCGGCCCGATACACCGACGGCGCGAAAGTGGTCTACGTCGACAACGATCCGATCGTCCTCGCACACGGTCGTGCCCTGCTGGCCACCGATAACAACACCACCGTGGTGCAGGCGGACGTGCGTGAGCCGGAGCGGATCCGCGATAACGACGAAGTGGCGCGGCTGATCGATTTCGACGAGCCGGTCGCTGTCGTGTTCAGCGCGATCCTGCACCACCTCAACGACGACGAGGACCCGATCGGCATCGTGTCCTACTGGCGCGACCAGATCCCGTCCGGCAGCCAGGTTTTCATTTCGCATTTCCGCTCCGGCGGCAATGCGGAGACCGAAGCGGCCGAGCAGAAGTTGCAGTCGACGTTCGGCCGTGGCCGCTGGCGCACCGACGACGAGATCCGTACCCTGTTCGCCGATCTCGAGATCCTCGAGCCGGGGATCGTGCCCGCGGTCACCTGGCGTCCGGACACGCCGGACGAGTCCGATACTTCGATCAGCACCATCGGTACACCGGAAAGAGAACTGACGGTATGGGATCAGCTGATCTCGGCCGGCCTCGCCCGCAAGCCCTGAGTCTTTCGGCACTTCTCGAGGCGGCGCGCCGACTCGGCACTTGTCCGAGCGGCGTGTCTGTGCTGATCATGATCAGGTGTTGATTTCTGATGGGGCGATCGGGCTACGGCAGATCACCGTGGCCGATGCGCAGGCGCATCTGGCGGGGGAGGACGCGGAGTCGGCCCGATGGCGTGATGCCGGCGCAGGCACGATCCACACCGTGACCACGCATTTCCGGCATTGTGTCGCCCAATGGGAGACCAACGGCTCGAGTAAGACCTTCGCGGTGGTGACCGCCGAGGACGGCGTCCTGGTGGGGACGCTGGACATCCAGATTGCCCAGGACTATCTGGCCGTCGGGCAGGCGAACGTGGCCTACGGCATCTACCCGCAGTTCCGCCGCCGTGGTCTTGCGGCCCGTGCGGTGGTGCTGGCCTGCCGCTATATCGCCGCGCACGATCTCGCCGACGAGGCCGTGCTGCGAATCGACCCCGCGAACAAGGCCTCGGTGGCGGTGGCGCACCGAGTCGGCTTCGCCTATCACCACACCACCAACGATTCGGATGAGGGCACGCTCGACTGGTTCATCCAGGCGGTCTGAGTCGGTCCCGGCGGTGATCAGCGCCGCAGCGCTGTGCGCGCCAGACAGCTGCCTAGAAACTACAGCACGTGCCTTTGCCCGCGCCGGAATAGCCGATCACGCCGAAGATCTCACCGCGTTCGGTTTCAGGTTGCCGGGTGGACTGTCATCCGGACTCGGCGAGCGCACGCAGATGGCTCGCGGTGCCGGGATCGGCGGGGAAGTATGCCTCCACAGCGATGTCGTCGAGCGTCACGTCGAAGGCCGCGCCGAAGGTGGTGATGGTATTGAACAGGCGCAGCACGGTGCCGCGGTGCTCGAGCTCGATGGGCAGTGCGATATCGGCGGTATCGATGCGAACGGGACCCGGCTCCCCGAAGGCGGCCAATTCCCGGTAGAGGTCGGTCAGGTCCGCGTCGCCGGTCTGCGCGGCCTGCCGGGCCAGGCGGGGGAGCAGGAACGCGCGTACTCGGTCGAGGTTGCGCAGCCGGTTGGCGAAGCCCTTCGGATGCAGGCCCACGCGCATCATGTTGATCGGGGGCGACAGCAGTTCCGGGTCGACGCCGTCGAAGAAGACCTCGGCCGCACTATTGGCGAACAACATGTTCCACTTGTGGTCGACCGCCAGCGCCGGATACGGCATATGACCGTCGACGATGCGCCGCAGCGCGGTATGCGCGGCGGCGAGCTCCGGATCGTCGAGGGAGTGCTGCCGGTAGGCCGGTGCGTGCCCGGCGGCGATGAGTAGCCGATTACGTTCTCGCAGTGGGATGTTCAACTGGTCGGACAGCCGCAGCACCATGGTCGAGCTCGGCACGGTGCGTCCGGTCTCGACGAAACTGACATGCCTGCTCGAGACGCCTGCCCGCACCGACAACTCGAGCTGGCTGAGCCCGCGCCGCAGGCGCCACTCCCGCAGCAGCTCACCGGCTCCGCGCTGATCGTGCACCGGATCAGTATCGCCCGGATCCCCGGGCGTGACCATTACATGGCAGGTAATCGACAGGCTCCGGCTGCGGTGCGACGGTGGCCGCATGACCAACAGCGACATCGCCCTGCGAAACAAACAACTGATACTCGACGGGTTGGCGCGCTTCGCCGCCGGTGATATCGAGGTGCTGCGCGAACTGCTGCACCCGGATTTCATCGAACACAGCCCCGGCAATCCTTCGGGCCGAGACGCGTTCGTCGATTTCATCGGCGAGGCGCCGGTGGCGTCGGCGCACCTCGACATCAAACGTGTTATCGCGGACGCGGACTACGCGGTCGTGCACTATCACATGGTCACGGCCGATGATCCGCGTGGCGTGGCGGTCACCGATATCTGGCGGATGGTGGAGGGTCTGATCACCGAGCATTGGGATGTGGTCCAGGCGGTGCCGGACGCGGGGGAGATTCCGCACGGCATGTTCTGAATGCGGGTGGTGTGAGCGGGGCTGCCAGGTGGCAGGCGGGCACAGATTCCGTGCCGACTGCGACACCCGGGAATGTCAGCGGGAGTCGACGGCGGCGTCCGTGGTGAGCAAGGTCCGGATCGTGTCTGCCCAGTAGTGGATTGTGCGTGCCTCGGTTTGAGCGGAGGTTCGCAGGGGGCGTGCGGCCGTCACTCCGCGGAGCATGGCGATGGTGAGGTCGCGGATGGCGGGGTAGCGCGAGTGGGTGGTGATCTCCTGGCCGAACAGGGTGTCGATGACGCGGTCGAGGTCGCGGCCGGCGCGGCGTTCGGAGTCTCGCAGGACTGTCGCCAGGGCCGGGTCGGTGCGTGCTGCGGCCCAGAGCTCTAATTCGGCCTGCGCCGGAGGGCGCGTCATCGTTTCGAGTAGTGCTGTCAGGGTGCGGTCGACGGGGTCTGCGGAGGCTCCGATGGTCTCGGCGGCTTCGCGGGCCGCGAGCTCGTTGAGCTGAACCAGGTGCTCCACCAGGGCTGCGATGAGGGTGTGGATGGTGGGGAAGTGGTGCAGCAGGGCGCCTCGGCTGAGCCCGGCCGCCTCCTGTACCGCAACGGTCGACAGCCCGGCATAACCCCGTTCGACCAGGAGATGTGTCGCGGTATCCAGGATCCGGGTACGGGTGGCTGTGCGTTGTTGCTCGCGGGTAGGCATCGCGATAACCCCTCGATGATCGGCGACGACAGAGTTTCACAGTCACTATTGACTGTCAATGGTGTGATGGGACAGGCTGCTCGGTAGCGACGCAGCGGTCCTCGGTGTGGGCAGTGTTCACCTGGCCCCGGTGGCGAGTCCTTCCGTGAAAGGAAAACCAATGTCCGACAAGCAATCACATTCCGGTACCCGGCCTGCGGCGTGGTATGAGAACTGGACCGAAGGGCCGCAGTCGCCCTGGCGGGATCGGCCGGATCCCGCCGACGAGCACGAATACGCGACATTGACCTACGTGCGTGACGGACGTATCGCGCGGCTGACATTCAATCGGCCGGACAAGGGCAACACCATCACGCCGGACACCCCACGCGACCTGGCGCATGCGGTGGAACGCGCCGACCTCGACCCGCGCGTGCATGTCATTCTCCTCTCCGGGCGCGGCAAGGGCTTCTGCGGCGGATACGACCTGGATCTGTTCGCCGAACAGGGTTTCGCCACCACCGACGGCCCTGACGAGGTCACCGGCACGGTGGTGGACCCGGTCGTCAACGCGATCAACCACAACCCGTGGGACACCTGGGATCCGATGATCGACTACGCGATGATGAGCCGATTCAACAGGGGTTTCGCCAGCCTCATGCAGGCGAACAAGCCGACCGTGGCGAAGCTGCACGGCTTCGCCATCGCGGGCGGCACCGATATCGCGTTGTACGCCGACCAGATCATCTGCGCCGACGACACCAAGATCGGCTACCCGCCCACTCGTACCTGGGGGATACCGGCCGGCGGGATGTGGGCGCATCGGCTCGGCGACCAGCGCGCCAAACGGCTGCTGTTCACCGGAGACTGCCTCAGTGGCAAGCAGGCCGAGGAGTGGGGGCTTGCTGTCGAATCCTGCCCGGCCGACGAGCTGGACGAACGCACCGAGGATCTGGTCGGACGGATCGCGCGGATGCCGGTCAATCAGCTGATGATGGCCAAGCTCGCCCTGAACTCCGCATTGAACTCGCAAGGCGTGACCAACTCCGGGATGATCAGCACCGTCTTCGACGGCATCTCCCGGCATACACGCGAAGGTTATGCGTTCCAGCTGCGGGCCGCCACCGTCGGCTTCCGTGAAGCCGTCCGTGAGCGTGACGAGCCGTACGGCGACTACAAGCGCGCTCAGTTCGAGCGCTGAACGCTGTTCTCGGCGATCGAACTCTCGACGCATCTGGATGATCGCTCAACCGCCGTCAACGGTGGTATCGGCGTCGGGCGGCAGCGTTCCCGCGGGATGCGATGAGTTTCCGGTGCAGGTGTCGTCACTGCATATATGGAGACACGTGTGCTCGAGACCGCCGAAGCCGACATCGCCTACGACGTGTACGGTCCGGTACCCGCCGCCGACGGGCGCCCGCCGTTGCTCATGATCGGCCAGCCTATGGATGCCAGCGGGTTCGTCGCGCTGGCGTCGCATTTCCCCGACCGAACGGTGGTCGCCTACGACCCGCGAGGTCTGGGCCGTAGCGTCCGCAAGGACGGGCGGGTCGACAATTCTCCGCTCGTGCAAGCCGAGGACGTGCACGCGCTGATCGAGGCGCTCGGCGCAGGCCCGGTCGAACTCTTCGCCAGCAGCGGCGGCGCGATCACGGCGCTCGCGTTGGTTGCGGCCAATCCGCTGGATGTGTCGACCCTGGTCGCCCATGAGCCGCCGCTGATCACTGTGTTGCCCGATGCGAAAGCGGCCGGTCGTGCGCAGTCCCGGACGCACGATGCGTATGTGGCCAGGGGGTTCGGCGCCGGGATGGCGGAGTTCATCGCGATGACGTCGTGGCGGGGCGAGTTCACCGAGAAGTACTTCGCCGAGCCTGCGGCCGACCCGGCCCAGTTCGGTCTCCCCGCCGCCGACGACGGTTCCCGCGACGACCCGTTGCTGTCGGACCGCTCATGGGCGGTCACCAGCTATCGGCCGGACGCGGCCGCCCTGGCCGCGGCGCCGACTCGCATCGTGATCGCCGTCGGCGAGGAATCGCTCGGCGTCATGACCGGACGCACCGCAGTCGCCACCGCCGAGTTCCTGGGTCAGCAGGCGACGGTGTTCCCGAGCCACCACGGAGGTTTCCTCGGCGGCGAGTACGGCTATGCCGGGCAGCCGGAGGCGTTCGCGCACACGTTGCGGGAAGTGCTCGACGATAAGCACTGACGCGATCGATCATCGCGCGCACGGCCCAGTGGCCGGGCGCGCCCTACTCCCACAGCGGGTCGGGTAGCAAGCCTTCGGAGGCGCGGAAACGCCGGGCGAATCCGGCGAGCAGATCTTGTGACTCGGGGGACAGGTCGACGGCCAGCTGCATCAGCCGCCGAAAATGTGGGTCGGAGAACTCGCTGACCAGATCCGGCTGCGCCGCGTCGGGGCGTGGACCAGTGGCATAGGAATCCGGCACTGCACCCACTTCAACGCTCCCGATCGTCTAGTTGCTGTAAGTAACATACCGGCAAACCGGGCAAAATGCCGGAGATATCGAGTTTTCAGCGTCGGTGCGTTGCCTGAGAAGTATTGGCCATAGCACTGTTTCGCGTTCACAACCTCCCCATCCGTGGTGATGGCTGCGCCTGGGGCAGCCAGCTCGATTGATGCGCGGGGCGACAGCGGCGGCGATGCGCGCGGCGGAGAGCGCGGGTTTGCCGCGCGGCCAGCATACGATCGGCTACCGAGTGGCGGTTCGGGTCGGCGATGTGGTCGGCGGCAGTGCGTCGACTCCGGCTAGCCGGCACACACGCCATCGGCGTTTGGCCGGACAGTCGACGCCGCAGATGGATTCGGAGCTTTGTGCCGATGAATGCGACAACTGGAAGCGCGCGGTCGCGCTCACCTTCGGCTGGTCGCGTTCGAAGCGGGCCCGGGGTACTGACCGCTGAGAGCGCCGATGTGGCCGGGTCACGGGTTTGTTAGCGTTCCTTCTTTGTCGGTACTGCTCTATCGAAGGACAAACGTGCACAAGCTCCTCTTCGTTGCCGCGGTCGTCGCTGCCGCGCTCAGCATGACCGCATGCAGCGATGACAACTCGACTGCCGAATCTCCCGCTACCTCGGAAATCTCGCCGAGTAAGGTTGCCGAGTCCACCACTGCGTCGACCACCTCGCCGAGCGCGGTTGCCGGCGGCGAGGTGATCCTCATCGACCCCGATGGCAACGAGTGGGATCGGTCCCGAGCAGTGAGCGAATCCGCGGAAATGGCGAAGGCGATCAAGCAGAGCGGTGGAACTCTCGACGAGAGCTTCTGCGAGCAGGGCTACACCGAGGGCATCAAGGACGGCGGCAAGTTCCCATCCGGCAAGCAGGCGTGGATGGACGCCTGCCAGGAGGGTGTGCGCCAGGCAGGCTGACCGGCGTTGCGCGGGCGGATCGAGTGCGCGGGAGCCTGCGAAGGCTGAACTGGCAAAAGATGCTGCCGGACAACCGATTTCTCGTTGATGCGACGGTGGAGGGCAGGGTGCCATTTCTCAGCGCCGCAGGTATCACGCTCGCCGTATTGATCGGGTCTGGCGGCCACAAGGAGAGCGGCGGCGAAAACGCCAGAGGCGTTGCGGGCCGAGCTCGCTGCCTGAGGCGAGGGTACGGCGCCGACGGCCGTACCCTCGGGTCCTCGCTACCCGGCGATCAGCTCGGTTCGGGTGCGGCGACCTCGCGGAGACGGCCGTCGGACAGCTCCAGCCAGCGCTCGACCCTGATATCGGCGAGGAAGCGTTCGTCGTGGCTCACCACGACGAACGCCCCGCGATAAGCGTCCAGCGCACTGACCAGCTGGCCGACGCTGACCAGATCGAGATTGTTGGTCGGCTCGTCGAGCAACAGCAACTGTGGCGCCGGATCGGCGAACAGCACACACACCAGAGTGGCGCGCAACCGTTCACCGCCGGACAGGGCGCCGACGGGCAACTGGACGCGGGTGCCGCGGAACAGAAAGCGCGCCAACAGATTCATTCGCTGCGCATCGGGCAGGTTCGGGGCGAACGCGGCAAGATTATCGGCGACGCTGCGGTCCAGATCGAGCAGGTCGAGTCGCTGTGACAGGTAGGCGACTCGACCTTCGGCGCGGCTGATCGACCCGGCTTCGGGAACCATCTCGCCGTGAATGAGGCGCAGCAGGGTGGATTTGCCCGCGCCGTTGGGGCCGGTCAAGGCGATCCGTTCGGGTCCGCGGATGGCCAGATCGGCGCCGTCATCGGCGAAGATCTCGCGGTCGCCGAACCCGAACCGCATCCGTTCCCCAAGGAACACGGTCCGCCCGGCCGGTACATCGGTACCGGGTAGTTCGAGGGCGATCTTCTGTTCGGCCCGCAGCGTCCGCCCGGCCTCGTCGAGCTTGGATTTGGCGGCGTCCACCCGGGCGCTGTGTGTTTCGTCGGCCTTACCCGCCGATTCCTGGGCGTTGCGTTTCATTGTCCCGGCGAAGATCTTCGGCAACCCCGCATTACCGATGTTGCGGGCGGCAGTGCTCGCCCGGCGTGCGGCGCGCTCCCGCGCTTGCTGCAACTCGCGTTTCTCGCGCTTGACCTCCTGTTCGGCGGTGCGGATGTTCTTCTCGGCGATCTCGCGCTCGGCCCGGACGGCTTCTTCGTAGTCGGTGAAATCGCCACCGTAGAAACGTATGTCGCCGCTGTGGAGCTCGGCGATGCGATCCATCCGGTCGAGTAGCGCGCGGTCGTGACTGACCAGCAGTAGGCAGCCGTTCCAGTCACCGAGCACGTCGTAGAGCTTGCGCCGGGCCGCGAGGTCGAGGTTGTTTGTCGGTTCGTCGAGCAGCAGAACATCGGGCCTGCGCAGCAGCTGCGCCGCGAGCCCGAGCGAAACGATCTGACCACCGCTGAGCGTGTGCAGACGGCGGGTGAAAGGGATGTCGCCGAGACCGAGCCGGTTGAGCTGGGCGCGGGTGCGTTCCTCGATATCCCAGTCGGTGCCGATCGTGGTGAAGTGCTCCTCGCCGGTGTCGCCGGATTCCACGGCGTCGAGGGACGCGAGTATCGGTGCGATACCGAGGATTTCGGCGACGGTGAGATCACCGGTCAGCGGCAGGGTCTGCGGTAGATAGCCGAGCACGCCGTCGACGGAGACACTGCCCCCGACCGGACGAAGGTCTCCCGCGATCAGGCGCAGCAGGGTGCTTTTACCGGCGCCGTTCGGCGCGACGAGGCCGGTCCGGCCGCCAGGAACGCTGAACGACAGGTCCCGGAACACCGGGGTGTCGTCGGGCCATGTGAAAGTGAGGGTGGAGCAGACGATATACGCATCGGACATAGATGAGACCTCAGCTGTCGGCGGGCGCGTGTTACGCGGCTTCCGCGGATGGGTAGACGAACGACGACATGGCCACGACAGCGGCGCCGCGCGCCTGCTGGTGGCCGTCAGAGCCGGGTAACCCCGGAAATGTCGAGTTCACCTACCATGCCGGTACTCCTCTGCGATTACTCCCGATCGACGATAGCAGCCGAAACTGCGTCCTCCGCAGATATGCGGGTCAGCAAAAGGACGACGCTGAGCGCGACGGCGGCCTCGAGCAGGGCATGGGAACGGTCTGTGATGCTCGCCTCGCGTGCCGCCAGTGCCGCTGCGATGTCCTCGGATCGGTGGCCGCGCGGCAGGTTCGGGACCAGGGCGCGCAAGGTGTCGATGCGGTATCCGGCGCTACGCAACTGATGGATGATGCGGGCATCGCGTACTTGGGCGGGGGAGTAGCGCCGGGCTCCCCTGGCGGTGACGCGGTCGGGAACAACCAACCCTTCGGCGTCCCAGTGTCGCAAGGTCGACGGGCGCACGCCTAGCGCCGCGGCCAGCTCCGACACGCTCATCGCATCCGTCGGCCGGACGTCGGTGATCGGTTCGGCGGAGATCGCCGCGGCGGCGTCCTTCGCCAACCGCAGGTCGGTGCGTTCGCGGTCGAGCCGGGCGTGTGCGGCGTCGAGCCGGGCGAGTGCCTCGCCGACCGGAGCCCGGTGGACCGCGCGCATGATGTGTTTGGCCTCGACCGGCCCGACGCCCGCGGCCAGTGCACGATAGGCAAGCGCGCACCGCAGATGGATCTCGCCGTAGCTGCGGTAGCCCGCGGTGGAGCGGGTCGCCGGCGGCATGACGCCGCTGCGCTCCAGGTTGCGTACCTGCTGTACGGAATAACCGGCCGAACGCGCGACATCGACCGTCCGCATCGATGAATGGAGAGTTGACACCTACAGTTCCTCGACTACCTGCGGAATTCTCTGACAAAGTCTCCACAAGCACTTTAATGAAACGCTGGAGCACATGACCATCGACGAGATCATCGACTTCGTAGCGAGCCTCGACGGCGTACTCACCCTCCGCCCGGGCCCCGGCGACGGATCACCCGAGATCGCATGGGGCGATAGCTTCTTCTACTACTCACCCAGCGGGGTCGTCCCGACCACGACGCAGCCCTTCGCCACGATCGTGACCAAGAACTACCCGGGCGATGAGAAATCCGGACTCGACCGGCCGGAGGCGTACCGCGTCAATATCGCGGCGGGTAGGGAGCTGTTCATCCGCTGGACCGGCCACTCACCGCGCGAAACGGACGCGGGCGTCGACTTCGCGGTTACGGATGCCGTGCTGGCCCATCCTGTCTACGGCACCGCAGGTTGGCTTGCGGTGGTGAACCCCGGGCCACGGACCGGTGAGACGGTGTATGAGCTGCTGCGAGTCGCCTACGACCGCGCGCGTTCGCGTCACGAACGCCGCGCCGACAGCTGAGTGGTCTGTCAGCGGCGCAGACGTCCGGTACGGGCGAGGTTGCGTTTGATCGACGGCGACAGGTCGGGGGATTCGGCGTCGATGTCGGGTTCGGCCGGATCGGCGCGGACGAACAGCGTGATGGTGGTCGAGGCGCCGAAACCGTTGCGCGACATCAGTTTCGCCGACGCCTCATTGCTCGATTCGACATCGGTGACGATGCGGCGGGCACCGCGTTCGAACAGCGCGTTGCAGCAGGCTTCGACGAGCCTGCCCGCGATTCCGTGGCCCTGCATATCCGGGGCGACGGCGATCCATTCCAGATAGCCCCAGTCGTCACGCAGTTCGAATTCCATGGATCCGAGCACGAACCCGACCACCCGATCGGAGTCGAGCGCGACCCAGCACGCGTTGTCGGGGCTGTCGAGATGCTCGGCGACCGAGGTCAACGACCAGGAGGTGTAGGGCTTGACGGTGGTGTCGTAGACCTCGTGACCGAGGTCGAGAACCTGGCGGAGATGGCCGAGGCCCATGGGGACGATCGCGATGGCGGGGTCCATGCGAACAGTTTGCCAGCGGTGTGCGCGATTCAGGCGCCTTTGCGGGTGGCTGTCTTCTTGGCCGTCGTTTTCTTGGCGGGGGCGCGTTTGCTCGCGGTCTTTGTCGCTGCGGTTTTCTTCGCCGGTGCCGCACGCTTCTTGCCGTCGTCGGAACGGCGGCCGCTGGCTTCCAGGCTGCGTTGCAATGCGGCGACCAGATCCACGACTTCGGCGTCCTGAGCGGCGGGTTCGGCCTCGGGCTGTTCGGCGACCTTGCCGGTGCCGCTGGCAATGGCCTCGTCGAGCACCCGTTTGAGCTCGATCTGATATTCGTCGGTGAACTCGCCCGGATCGAAATCCTCCGACATGGAATCGACCAGCGTCTCGGCCATCTTGATTTCCTGCGGGCGAGGCGCGGTCGCATTCTCCAGCGATTCGAACGACACCGAGCGCACCTCGTCCGGCCACAGCAGCGTCTGTAGCACCAACATGCCTTCGCGTACCCGCAGTGCCGCCAGACGCGTCTTCTGCCGGAGCGTGAAATGCACCAGTGCGGTGCGTTCGATGCGTTCCAGGGTGGCGGCGAGCAGCACGTAGGCCTTGGGGGTGGTCGAATCGGGTTCGAGATAGTAGGTCTTGTCGAACAGGATCGGGTCGATCTGATCGCTCGGCACGAATTGCAGCACCGGGATTTCGTGTTTCTCGGCGACCGGCAGTTTCGAGAAATCCTCGTCGGTCAGGATCACCTTGTCGCCATCGGGTGATTCGTAGGCCTTGTCGATATCGGCGTACTGCACCGAATTCCCGCAGACCGAGCAGACACGGTCGTATTTGATCCGGCCGCCGTCCTTGGCGTGGACCTGATGGAATCTGATGTCATGATCCTCGGTGGCGGTGTAGACCTTCACCGGGACGTTAACCAGCCCGAACGCGATCGAGCCTTTCCAGATTGACCGCATCACTCCATCATGGACGAACCTCGCCGACCGCGCTCGCTAACCGGTAACCGGAGTGTCGCTGCCGCGATCCGGATCTGTAGTGGGCGCGGTAGTCGCGCGAAAAGTGTGCGCATGGCGGAGATGGTGCCCGTCGCGTCGGTGCGGCCGGACAGATATGCCCGCTGCAATTCGGGCGGGAGGTCGAAGAAGGCGTCGAAGAATATGGGCAGATCGGCCGGTGGGAGTGTCAGCAGGGCGCGCAGCCCGGCTTCGCGCAACCCGTGTACGACGCGGGACTTCGGCGGCCACGGCGAGTCTCCCGCGGCGACGGTATCCGCGGCGGTGAGGGCGGCGGCGACGCTATAACCGGTGGCCTGATGAATGAATCCGCCGGCCGCGCCGAATCTGAATCTTCCCGGCCTGCCGCCGGTGACCGGGAACCGCACCCGCTCGACGCGCTCGCTTCCGCCGACGGGGATGCCGCGCGCACGTAAACGCTGGTGCAGGCGGTCGGCGAGTTCGGTCGGGCCGAGTGCTGGGCGCCCGGCCAGGCAGGTCTCTTCCAGCAGCATGGAGTCCTGGCCGAGCGGTACCGCGTAGAGAAACGACCGTGGCGCCTCGGCCGGGGCGCCGTTGTCGAGGCACCAGTCCATGAACAGCGATGTCATCCCTGCGCACCGGTCGGCATCGACAACGATGCCGTAGGCGGTCTGCTCGGCGCGCGAGGGTGAGCGGGCCAGCCCACGTGCATCGATGACACGCTCGGCCCGGAGCACCGCTCCGGACGCCAGGGTTACCCCGTCGCGAGTGAGGGCTATCGCGCGATCGGTGTACACCTCGGCACCGGCGATATCGAGTGACTCCCGCAGCCGTTCGGTGTCGAGCACGGCGTAGCGGCGATCGATATGGTGCGTACGGATACCTCGAGCAATGGGGCGATCGACGGTTGCCGCGATGATCCGGCGATCGAGCCATACCGGCAGTTCGTCGGCCCAGGCGGCGTAGGTCGCAGTCCAGCTCCGCTTGGGCGCCGGATCCACTACCGCGACCGACAACCCCCGGATCAGGCACCGATGCGCCAGCGCCCGACCCGCCGGGCCCAACCCGCATACGAGAACATTCAGGGTCATCGCTGCACCCTGCCGGAGGTCGTGCAGTCGGACGCCGCATGCGGCGCCACTCGACGGTGCGCGCCATCCGGACACCATGCCGTGGTGAACCGGGCGGTGTCGGCGCGGACGGGCACGGCGGGTCCTTCCCTATCAGTGGCGATGGCAGCCTACTGAGCCGCGCGCACGCGGCGGGAGGTCGGGGCTCGGGCGCGACCTCCCGGTCGTGCGGTGAGCTTCCAGTACGCGTGCGCTCCCGCTGCGTCCGGTCAGGGTTCGAGCACAACCTTGCCGGTGGTGCCGCGTGTCTCCAACGCATGATGCGCTGCTGCCGCCTCCGCCAGAGGAAATCGGCTCACCGCCGGCGCCCATCGACCGGAGGCGGCCTCGGCCATCGCCCGCTTCTCGAGCACGCGGATGTCGCCACCGATCCGCTGGAGCATGGGCGGGCCGACGACCGTCTCGGAACGGATGCCGCGCCGGTCGGCCTCGACTTCGGAAACCTGCGGGGGTTCGCCGCTGGACCATCCGTAGATCAGGTGCTCGGCTCCGGGGCCGAGCAGGTCGAGCCCTGCCGCAGTGGTCGCCCCGCCGACCGAATCGAACAACACGGTCGCCGATCGGCCGCCGAGATGTTCACGGACCTGATCCGGCCAGCCAGGCTCGCGGTAGTCGATCGCGATATCGGCGCCGTTGTTCCGGACGAGCTCGGTTTTTGCCGGCCCGCCCGCGAGGCCGACGACCGTCGCGCCCGCATTCTTCGCGTATTGCACCAGCAGGGTGCCGATACCGCCGGCCGCGGCGGTGACGACCGCGAGGTCGTCCGGTCCGAGTTCGGTGAATTGCAGGATGCCCATGGTGGTGCGTCCGGTACCGATGATCGCCACGGCGGCGGCCGCATCGAGGTTCGCCGGGATGTCGTGCAGCCTGTCGACCTCGGTCACCGCGAGTTCGGCGTAGCCGCCCGGCACCATGCCCAGGTGCGCGACCACGGCCTTGCCCAGCCAGGCGGGATCGACCTCGGCGCCGACTCGGTCGACGATGCCCGCCACCTCGCGGCCGGGAATCGTCGGGAGGTCGGGCACGGGAAACGGCCCGGGCTCACCGCGACGCAGCGCGGTATCAACGAGATGCACGCCGGCGGCGGCGACCGCTATGCGCACCTGACCGGCGCCGGGCACCGGATCGGGAACGGTCTCGTAGCTCAGGTTCTCGGCCGGGCCGAAGGTGTGCAGACGGATGGCATGCATGGTGGCTCCCTGTTGATCGTGATCGGAACCAGCCTGCAACCTGAAGTGCCATTCAGGTCAATGCGGCGCGTCGCCCGCGGTTGCCGCGGCCCGTGCGGCGAAACCGTCGCAGAGGGCGTCCAGGCCGAGTTGCAGCAGATCGACCTGCGCGAACCGGCCGTCGTCGGCGCCTTCGAGATCGGCCAGCGCGGGCGGCACCGGATGTAGCGGGTTTCCGGCCAGCAGCGCGCGCAGTCCGTTCTCGTCGTCGGAGTCGAGCCCCTTACTGGTCAGCAGCGCCGAACTGATGTGCGGGAGGGTGGCGCCGGAGATGTAATTCCATACCGCGAACGACATCTGGGTGGCGGCATGGGTGGAGACGTTCAGTTCCCGGAATCCCTCGACCAGCCACGCCAGGCAGTCCATGCTGCTCGGCCCGAAGCTGTAGCGCGGCACCGCGAACGTCAGCAGTACCCACGGATGCTGCTGGTAGAGGTTCCAGTCGATCTCGGCGGCGATCCGGACGCGGTCGCGCCAGGTCCAGTTCCGTTCGGCCGTGGACGGGTACGGGTAGCGGCCGGCGACCTGGTCGGTCATCGCGGCGATGAGCTCGTCTTTGTTGGTGACATGCCGGTACAGCGACATGGCGCCGACGCCGAGGCGGTCGGCGATGCGGCGCATGGAGAGTGCGTCCAGGCCATCGCTATCGGCGAGTTCGATCGCGACGTCGACGATCGCATCTTTTGTGAGCTTCGGCTCGGTCATCCCATGACTGCCTTTCGATGTCCGGCCATGATGCGTACACTGTACCCGGACTTCATGCGTACGTCGTACGCGCCAGGGAGAGGAATCGTTGATGACGAACATGGAGGCGGTGCGGCCCGCCCCGGACGCGAGCCTGGGCTCGCGGCGGGCCTGGCTCGGCCTCGCGGTGCTGGTGTTGCCGGTGCTGCTGGTGTCGATGGACGTCTCGGTGCTGTTCCTTGCCCTGCCCACCTTGACCGTCGATCTGGACCCCTCGGCCTCCGAGCAGCTCTGGATTCTCGACATCTACGGGTTCCTGATCGCCGGACTCCTGATCACCATGGGCAATCTCGGCGACCGGATCGGCAGGCGTCGCATTCTGCTGGCCGGTGCGGCCGTCTTCGGTATCGCCTCGGTGATCGCGGCTTTCGCGCCCAGCGCCGCGGTGCTCATCGCGGCTCGCGCGCTCATGGGCATCGGCGGTGCGACTCTGCTGCCGTCGAGCCTGTCGCTGATCTCGACGCTGTTCGCCGATGCCAAACAGCGCGCCACCGCGATCGGCGTGTGGACAGCCTTCTTTGCCGGTGGTTCTGCGGTCGGACCGATCATCGGCGGGGTGCTGCTGCACCACTTCTGGTGGGGATCGGTGTTCCTGATCAACGTGCCGGTGCTGCTGATCCTGTTCGCGCTCGGCCCGATCCTGCTGCCCGAGCATCGCTCGACCTCGCTCGGCCCGCTGGACCTGCCGAGCGTGGCCTTGTCGATCGGCGGCATCCTGCCGCTGGTCTATGCGGTCAAGCATGCGGCCGAGCACGGCATCGACACCACGGCCCTGGTCATCGGGTTGATCGGTGTGGTCGTGCTGACCTTGTTCGTGCGCAGGCAGCGGCATCTGAAGGAACCGCTGCTGGATCTTGCGCTGTTCGGGCGTGGGCAGTTCTCGGTGGCTATCGGATCGAGCCTGGCCGGGATGATGTCGCTGGCCGCGATGAGCTATCTGGCCAGCATCTACCTGCAGTCGGTCACCGGCCGCGACCCGCTGATAGCTGCGCTGCTCGGGATTCCGATGGCGATCGCGGTGTTCATCTTCTCCATGACGGGTGCGCAGGTGGGGCACCGGTTCGGGGTCCGGCTCACCTTCGCGATGGCGTTGTTCGCCTCGGCGATCGGCAATCTGATGCTGCTCGGAGTCGGTGTCGACGGCGGGTTGGCGTGGTACGTCGCCGGATCAGCCATCGCCGGTATCGGCTACGGAATCACCTTCACACTGGTATCGGAGGTGGCCGTGTCCTCGGTGCCGCCGGAGCGGGCGGGTTCGGCCGTCGGCATCTCGGAGACCAGTTTCGAACTCGGCAATGCGCTGGGCCTGGCGCTGCTGGGGTCGCTGGCGGCGGTGGTGTTCCGGTCGGGCGGGAGCTTCGAATCGACATTGGGGGAGACGCTCGCGCGCGACGGTGATCAGCCCGCGATCGTCGACGCCGCGCGGGAGTCGTTCGTGAACGGGATGCACGCTGCGACGACGGTCGGCGCGGTGATCCTGGTGGCGATGGCGATCATCGTCCTGGTGGCGACACCCAAGGGTCGCTGACCGCATCGACAATCCAGCCCCTGGCATCGAAATGCCAGGGGCTGGATGTGTTTTCGCAGAGTCAGGAGTTGACGACCCCGCCCGGTGCGGGCTGGACCCCGGTCGGCTGACCGTGCGGCGGGGCCGCGAGCGCGTCGGCGGCACCGATCGCGGCACCGGCGGCGGCACCGATGGCGGCGGCGGGCACCGCGATCACCGCGGCACCGATGGCGGCACCGAGCATCGGTCCCGCGACGAGCCCGGCCGGCAGGAACGGCACACCGGCGACCAGGCCGGCGACGGCGCCGACTACGGCCGAGGTGGCGGCCAGCGGAGTGCTCGCGCTCGCACCGGCGACAGCGCCGACCGCGGCAGAGCCGATGGTCTGGCTCGCCACCCGGTCGGAGCGGCTGCGTTCCATTCCGACGGAGTCGAGGAACGTCGCCAAGCCGGCCTCGGCGGTGGCGGCACCATCGTTGACCTGAGCGGCCTGCTGCGAGTCGAGCCAGGCCGGCGATTCGATGGCGACGTCACCGAAACGCAGCTGGCCCGGCGGTGGTGCGATCGGCGCGACCGGCTGCACCTGGGTCGGTGCGTGCAGATCGCCCAGCGGTGCCAGGTAGGCCTTATCGGGCACCGGTCGCGACCAGGCGAGGGTGGTGTGCGCGCCGGGCGCGGCCGCGGACTGCTGTGCGGCACCTGGTGCTGCTGTCATCGCCTCGGGGGCTGTCGCGACGCCGGGCTCGGCGACCTCGGTCGCGACGACCTCTGCGGCGAGAGCGGAGAAGCCGAGAGACGCAGCAGGCGAGTGGTCGGTCACCGTCGCCGGCTGGTCGGTAGCCGTGGCGGTGCCCGTGCCGACGAGCGCCATGACGAGTGGAACCGCGCCCGCCACGACGATCGACCCGACCTTCTGCCGCTGCGGGTTCGTCATCCTGTGCTTGGCTGTGGCCATGATTGCCTTTCATCCGGAGTGAGTCCGATGTCTGTTCGACATTCGGACTCGGCGCATCCCCGGATGGGTGGATTCACGAGCCGTTCGGATCTGCGGCTATTGCCGAAAGTTAGCCGGTCGCGCTGGTCCTGTCCGCTTCGACCGCAGCGGCCTCGGGCTTCCCGTCGGTGGCGGCGTCGCTCTTGGTCGACGCGCCGCCGGCACCGGGCTTCCAGTTGTTCGCGGAGGGGTCGCCGAGTGCCGACATCACCACCTCGGCTTCGCCTTCGTCCTCGCCGTTCATGGCCTCCAATGCCAACCGGGCGAACACCCACTGTTCGGTGGCGGCCATCTGCCCGCGGGTGCGGCCGAGGAAGGTGACGAACCACTGGATGACGGTGATGATCCGGCTGCGGTAACCGACCAGGTAGTACAGGTGCAGGGCCAGCCAAGCCAGCCAGGCGATGAACCCACCGAACTCCAGCTTGCCGACCTGGCAGACGGCGCTGAACCGCGACACCGTGGCCATGCTGCCCTTGTTGAAGTATTTGAACGGCTTACGTTCTTCGGGCGCGTGCCCCTTCAGGCCGGCCTTGATCTGCTTAGCGGCGTACGTCGCGCCCTGGATCGCGCCCTGCGCCTGTCCCGGCACGTTCGGCACCGACATCAGGTCACCGACGACGAAGACGTTGGAATGACCCTTGATCGTGAGGTCCGGCTCCACCACGACGCGGCCCGCCCGGTCCACTTCGGTGCCGTCGGAGCGATCGGCGAGCATCTTGCCCAGCGGGCTGGCCTGCACACCGGCCGACCACACCTTGCACGCGGATTCGATGCGCCGGATCGTGCCGTCGGGGTCCTTCACCGAGACGCCGTGCGCGTCCACATCGGTGACCATGGCGTTGAGCTGGATCTCCACGCCCATCTTCTCCAGCCGCCGCTGCGCCTTGCCGCCCAGCTTGGGGCCCATCGGGCCGAGTACGGCGCCCGCGCCTTCGACGAGCACCACCCGAGCGTCGCGCGGGTCGATGTTGTGGAAGGTGCCTTCCAGGGTGCGGTCGGCCAATTCGGCGATCTGCCCGGCGAGTTCGACACCGGTGGGGCCCGCGCCGACGACGACGAAGGTCAGCAGGCGTTCGCGCTCCTCCTGGGTGGTCGCCAATTCCGCCTGCTCGAACGCGCCGAGGATGCGGCCGCGGAGCTCGAGCGCGTCATCGATGGTCTTCATGCCGGGGGCGAAGGTGGAGAACTGATCGTTGCCGAAGTAGGACTGCTGCGCGCCGGTGGCCACGATCAGGCTGTCGAATTGGGTGACCGTGTCCTGGTTGAGCAGTCGGGAGGTCACCGTCTTGGCTCGGAGGTCGATATCGATGACCTCGCCCATCAGGACCTGGGCGTTGTTCTGCTTGCGCAGCACCAGCCGGGTCGCGGGCGCGATCTCGCCGACCGAGAGGATGCCGGTGGCCACCTGGTAGAGCAGGGGCTGGAACAGATGCGTCGAAGTCTTGGAGATCAGGGTGACATCGACATCGGCGTTCTTGAGGTGCTTGGTCCCGAACAAGCCGCCGAAGCCGGAACCGATCACCACCACCTGGTGACGACGGTTCTCCACGGTTTCAGTGCTCATCGTCGCTGCTCCTCGACAGACTGGGGTTGACCCCGCCGAACGTTTCTGACATGGCACACGGTAGTCGGCGCCTACGCCATCGTCACGACGAGATCCCCGTTCGCCGCGCGTGTCGGCGCGATCTCACACCATTGTCCGCTGTACGAAGTGAAGCCGGATTCCGGTGAATCGCCCGGAGAACGCCGGAAAAGAATACGATGGAGGTTCCTCGCCCAGGGAGGTCTGCCATGGTCGCAGTGGACCGTAGCGCCGTCGAAAAAGCTCGCGTGCGTGTCGAATCGGAGAATTCCGGGCTGATCGAGATACCGCGCGCGCATCCGATCGATCGGGCGCTGAGCCTGGTGCCCGCGCGCCGCCGCGTACTCGCCAACCCGCCCAACGGCAGCACCGCGACCGCGGTGGACGGCGATGCCGGGCTGCCTTATCTCGGCCGGGCGCTGCAGTACATGCGCTGGGGCCCCGCCGAAATGATGGACCGCTATCGGCGGTACGGGCCGGTCACCCTGAACAGCTCACTCGGTATGGAGCGAGTGCTGGCGGCAGGGCCCGACGCCATCGATGAGGTGCTCGGCCGCCGTCGCCGCGATTTCGGCCAGGGCTGGGACTATTTCATCGGCCCGTTCTTCCGGCGCGGCCTGCTGCTGCTGGAATTCGATGAGCACATGTTCCACCGCCGGATCATGCAGCAGGCGTTCACCAGGGATCGGCTCGAGGCGCATCTGGCGTCGCTGACACCGGTGGTGCGCGAGGTCGTCGACCGCTGGGTGCCGCCCGGGCACGGGGCGAGCCGCACGATCAAGCTGTTCCCCTCGGTCAAGGAACTGACCCTCGATATCGCCGGTGAAACGTTCATGGCCGCCGATGTCGGCCCGCAGCGCCGCCGGTTGACCGATGCGTTCGTCGATTGCACCCATGCCGGGCTCGCCATCATTCGTCATCCCATGCCCGGCGGCCGCTGGCGGGCGGGTCTGCGCGGACGCAAGGTGCTCGAGGACTACTTCACCGCGATGCTGCCGCAGAAGCGGCGCAGCGAGGAGCCGGATTTCTTCTCGGGACTGTGCCACGCCCGCGACACCGACGGTTCGGTGTTCAGCGACGCCGACGTGGTCAACCACATGATCTTCCTGATCATGGCCGCCCACGACACCACCACGACGACCACCACCGCCGTCGCGTACTACCTGGGCAAACATCCCGAATGGCAGGAGCGGGTGCGCGCCGAGGTGCGCGCGGCCGACCGGGAGGGCGCGCCGCCGACTATTTCCGAACTGGAAAGCATGCGCGATCTGGACCTGGTGGTGAAGGAGAGCCTGCGGCTGATGCCGCCGGTGCCGGGCCTGGTGCGGCGCGCGGTGCGCGATACCGAGATCTGCGGGCGCTACATTCCGGCGGGCACCCCGGTCGACCTGGCATACCAGGTGAACCATCTGCTGCCGGAGCTGTGGACCGATCCGGAGATCTTCGATCCGGAACGCTTCGCCGAACCGCGCCGCGAGGACAAATCGCATCGGCTGGCCTGGATGCCGTTCGGTGCGGGCTCACACAAGTGCATCGGGATGCATTTCGGCACCTTCGAGGTGAAGACCGTCGTCGCGGCGCTGGTCCGTGACTACGAATGGTCGATCCCGGATCCGTATCGCATGCCGTGGGGGTTCACGACCATCCCATTCCCGCGCGACGACGCACCGATGCGATTGCGGCGAATCACCTGAGCTGTGCGCCCCGAGTCATTCGCCCGCGAGCTCGAGCCGCGTGCTCCGCGCGGTTCACCACCCGGAGCGCGCGCTCGACCGTTACCGCTAGCGTCCGGAGAGCAGCATTTCGGCGACCTTGGTGTCGGTGTCGGCACCGTCGGTGTAGCCGCCCGCGTCACCCATGGACGTCATGATCGACAGGCTGTAGCGCTCGCCCGGCCCGGCGAAGCCGACCGAGTTGACCACCCAGCCACCCTGTTCGGCCGACCATCCGTTCTTCAGGCCGGGCCGCATCGCCGAGCCCGCGCCCCACACGCCCCAGTGCTGGTTCATATCGACCTTGCGCATCCGGTCGATGAGGTAGTTGCGGTCGTCGGGGTGCATCCGGTCGAGCACATGCGACATGAGACGGTCCAGGTCGGCGGCGGTGCACTTCTGGAACGACCAGTCGGGGAACAGCGCGGTGCTGGTCGGCTGCGGAACCAGGGTGGTCATGCCGTTGGCGCGGAAAGCGTTGTTGTAGGCCATCCGGTCCAGGCCCGCGTATTTGTTCCACAGGATGTCGGTGGCCTGGTCGTTGGAGGTGGCCAGCATGGACTCCATCAGGGCGCGATCCTCAGGAGGCAGCCCGATCGCGCCCACGCGTGCGCGGTTGAGCAGGTCGGCGGCGATGGCGAGCTTGATCGTCGAGGCGGTCCACACCGCATTCTCGGCGTGCTCGTTGGCGTACACGCCGCCGGACACCCGGTCGCGCAGCACGTAGCCGGTGACGCCGGGCCGGTTCTTCAGATAAGCGTTCACGTTGGCGATCCGGCTGCTCATATCGCAGTCGAAGCCGGGCAGGCACGCTTGGGTATGTGCCGGTGGCGCGGCGGCGGCGGTCGGCAGGATGGCGGGCACACCGGGAAGCGCGATGGCGGCGGCGGCGAGGACACAGGCGGATGCGGCGACGCGGGGAACGGCCCCGGTAGCGGCCATGGGGAAACGCACGAGGGACCACACTGGCATATCCGTGCGCTCGACGCACGTCTTGAGCTCAGCGGCCGCTTGTGGTAGCGGATTCGTTGTTACTGTGCGGCAAGAGATTTCGCCGCGCTGATCAGCGCTGCAGGGCCTGCTGCTGCGCGGTGACACCCTGGTTGAGGCGATGGCAGTGCTCGAACGCCTCCGCATGCGCATCACGCGGCCATGAGTGTAGAACGACGGTGCGCCCGTAGCAGCGCGAGTTGACGAGCTCCCAGCGGTCACCGATGCGGCGGACGGTGAACCCGCCTCTCGGTACCAGGGGAATCACCATCGCATCCATGAAACGCGAACCAGCCTTTCGGTACAGTCTCCCGTTCCTCCCCGGGGAAGGACTGTGGCACAGCGTGCGGCCCATCCCTGGATGACACGGCCGAAAGTTCATCGTGTATGTGGCCTATGTCACGCAGGGGTGCGGCGGGCCCCTGCGGTTGCGCGTCGGTCGCTGGGCGTATAACGGGTGCACGAAGCGCCGAGGTGCTCGACCCGGGGCCGGTGGTGTGTGGCCGGGCGCGCCGAGGCGGACCGCATCGGAGGAGAGGGCGCGCATGCCGCTGCACATTCATCGCGGCGAACGCGCCGACGTGCTGGCCGACGCGCTGGCCACGCTGTTGTCGGACCCATTGCCCGATCCGTTCGCCACCGAGGTCGTTGCCGTACCCGCCAAGGGTGTGGAACGGTGGCTGACACAGCGGCTTTCGGGTGTTCTCGGGGTGTCGGCGCCGTCCGGGAGTGATGGGGTCGCCGCCAATATCGCGTTCCCGTCGCCGGCTGCGCTGGTGGCCGAGGCGCTGGCCGCGGCAGGTGGGATCGCGCCCGCGGACGATCCGTGGGCGCACGACCGGGTGGTGTGGACGTTGCTGCGGGTGATCGACGCGTCCCTGACCCAGCCGTGGTGTGCGGTGCTGGCCAGGCATCTCGGGGTGCGTGAGGGCGAATCGAGCCACCGTGCGGGCCGCCGCTACGCCACCGCGGCACATCTGGCGGCCTTGTTCGACAGCTACGGCGCGCAGCGGCCACAGCTCATCGCGGACTGGGTGGCAGGCGATGACACCGACGGTGCGGGCCGCCCGGTACCGGAGGACCTGCGCTGGCAGCCGGCGCTGTGGCGGCAGTTGCGGGCCGAGATCGGTACGCCGAGCCCGGCCGAGCGACTCGGGCCCGCGTGCGAGTTGCTGCGGGCCGAACCGGGCACCGTGCAGCTGCCGGAGCGGGTGTCGCTGTTCGGGCCCACCCGGTTGGCCGCCGACCAACTGGCGGTGGTGTCGGCGCTGGCCGAGCATCGCGACGTCCATCTGTGGCTGACGCATCCGAGCCCGGTGATGTGGACGGCATTGGGGAACATCGCCCCGGCGCTCTCCCGCGCCGAGGACCGCACCGCCGCCGCTGTTGCGCATCCCTTGCTGGCCGGTCTGGCTCGTGACGTTCGGGAGTTGCAGCAGCGGTTGCCCGTAGCGGCGACCGATCGGCGGCATGGTTCGGGCGGAGCCGCGGATGACGGCTCGTCGGGGCCGCGCCCATCAGGTCGAGCAACTTTGCTGCAGATGGTGCAGGACGGCATCCGTGCCGATCGGTGGCCGGCTGCGCCCGCCGCCGCCGACGGCACCGTCCAGATCCACGCCTGCCACGGCCCGGCTCGGCAGGTGGAGGTGCTGCGTGACTGCCTGCTCGCGATGTTCGCCGCTGATCCCACCCTCGAGCCGCGGGATGTGCTGATCATGTGTCCCGAGGTCGAGGCGTACGCTCCGCTGGTGCGTGCGGCGTTCGGTCAGCGTATGCCGGGATTGGTTGAGCCGGTGGATGATTCGGGGCATCCCGGTCACCCGGCGCATCGGTTGCGGGTGCGGCTTGCCGATCGGGGGCGTGCGGTCACCAATCCGCTGCTGGGGGTGATCTCGGTGCTGCTCGAACTGGCCGACGGGCGCGTCACAGTCACGCAGGTGCTGGATCTTGCCGCCTCCGAAACCGTCCGCCGTCG
The DNA here is from genome assembly GCF_042754945.1 of Nocardia sp. NPDC059180. Lineage (NCBI taxonomy): Bacteria > Bacillati > Actinomycetota > Actinomycetes > Mycobacteriales > Nocardiaceae > Nocardia > Nocardia sp. NPDC059180. Next base: position 103,049 of record NZ_JBHZBU010000008.1, on the reverse strand, counting down.
TTGTGGTTTCGATGACGACGATATCGAGCGGCTTCGTGAGTGGGCCGCTGAGACCGGCGCGCGCTGGGGGATCGGTCTGCGGCAGCGGCAGGCGTTCGGCCTCGCCGATTTCGCGCAGAACACGCTCAACAGCGCGGTCGACCGGATCCTGCTCGGTGTCACCGCGGGCGAGACCTCCGACGACTGGCTCGACCTGGCGTTACCGCTCGACGATGTGGACAGCAATGACGTCGACCTGGCCGGGCGGTTCGCCGAATTCGTCGACCGGCTCGCTGTCGCGCTGCGGGATCTGCGCGGTCCGCGTCCGGCCGACGACTGGGCGACGGTCCTGGCGCGCGCACTCGATCTGCTGACCGACGTGCCGGAGTCACAGGCCTGGATTCGCACCGAGGCGCGCCGCGAACTCGCCGCGGCCACCGCCTTCGCCGACGACGTCCCACTGCGGCTGGCCGACGTGGAGGTGCTGCTGGCCGGACGGCTCGCCGCCCGCCCCACCCGAGCCAACTTCCGTACCGGCGAGCTGACCGTGTGCACCATGGTCCCGATGCGTTCGGTGCCGCACCGCGTGGTGGTGCTGCTCGGCCTCGACGACGACGTGTTCCCGCGCGCCGGTGCGGTCGACGGCGACGATGTGCTTGCCCGCAACCCCCTGCTCGGCGAACGCGATCACCGGGCCGAGGACCGCCAGCTGCTGCTCGACGCGATCATGGCGGCGGGCGAGCGGCTGGTGCTGCTGCACACCGGCTCCGACCCGGTGTCCGGGTCGCATCGGCCGCCTGCGATCCCGGTGGCCGAGCTGCTGGACGTGCTACGCGCGCATGTCGGGCCCGAGGGGATGGCAGAGGTGGCGACGCGGCATCCGCTGCAGTCGTTCGACCGCAGGAACTTTCAGGCGCAGCGGCCGTTCAGCTTCGACACGGTGGCGCTGGCGGGCGCTCGGGCCGCGGGGAGTCCGCCGCATCCACGTCCGCCGTTCCTGCCCACACCTTTGCCCGTTGCGGAGCCGGTGGATATCGGCCTGGCCGAATTGATGTCGTTCGCTGAACATCCGGTACGCGGATTCCTATGGCAGCGGCTGGGATTACGGGTGCCCGATCAGGACGACGATATCGCCGACCGACTGCCCATCGAGCTGGACGGCCTCGCGAAATGGGATCTCGGCGAACGCATGCTGGCCGCCCGGCTCAACGGTTCCGATCCGGGCGGTCTGCGGGCCGCGGAGTGGCGCCGGGGGACGCTGCCACCATTCGGCCTCGGCGCCGCCGTCCTGCACGAGGTGGAGCACACGGTCGACACATTGGTGCGGGTCGCGTTGCCGGAATACGAGAGTGCGGCGCGGGCGGTCGATATCGCGCTCGATCTCGGCGGCGGGCGGCGGCTGACCGGAACGGTGCCCGAGGTGCGCGGCGACACCCTGGTGCGCACGACCTACTCCCGGCTGGCGCCCAAACACCGGATCGCGGCGTGGGTATCGCTGCTCGCTCTTGCGGCCTCCGAGGATCGGCCGTGGCGCGCGGTGAGCATCGGTCGTGGCCAATTCCGCCGTCCTGCTTGGCGTTCGGAGCTGACCGCCCCGTCTGCACCCGAGGCATTGGCCATCCTGCGCGAGCTGGTCGCGCTGCGTGATGCCGGGCTGACCGAACCACTTCCGATCGCCACCGCGGCCACCGCCGCGTATGCCGAGCGGCGCTACCGGGGCGGCACCGCCGAGGAGGGGCTGGCCGCCGCCGAACGTGAATTCTTCGGCGGCCCCAATGGTCCGGGCCCCTACGGCGAGCACACCGATCGTCATCTGCGCTACATCTGGGGGCAGGCACCGCGGCTCGACGATCTCACGGCCGCGCCCGCACCACCCGGCGAACCGAGCGAGAGCACCCGGTTCGGTGCGCTGGCACGGCGGCTGTGGGCGCCGCTGCTGCGGGCCGAGGAACAGGGCATGCCATGACCACACACACCCCGCCCGTCGCCGCGCCACAGCTCGATACAGCGTTCGATCCGGTCGGGCCGTTGCCCACCGGCACGACTGTCCTCGAGGCCAGCGCTGGTACCGGCAAGACGTATGCGATCGTCGGGCTCGCGGTCCGCTATGTCGCCGAGGCAGGCATCGACATTTCGCAGTTGCTGCTGGTGACATTCAGCCGGGCGGCCACCCAGGAGCTGCGGGAACGGACCAGGAACCGCTTCGTCGCAGTCGCGGCCGCGCTGGCCGATCCGGTGACGGCGCGCACCGACGGCGATGAACTGATCCGGCACCTCGCCTCCGTCGCCGAGGACGAGGTGTGGCGCAGGCGGGCCCGCTTACTGGCGGCCCTGTCGGATTTCGACGCGGGCGCCATCGCGACCACACACAGCTTCTGCCAGCGCATGCTCGACGAACTGGGCCTGGCGGGGGAACACGATCTGCGTTCACGTCTGGTCGAGAATGTCGACGAACTCGTGGCGACGGTCGCCGACGACCTTTACCTGCACAGATACGCGCGCACCGAACCGCCGTTCGCCATCAAAGAGGCGCACACGCTGGCGTTGGCCGCGGTGCGAGACAGACACGCCCAGCTGGTCCCGGACACCGAGGATCTGGCCGGGGAGCGGGTGGCGTTCGCGTCGGCGGTCCGCACCGAAACCGAACGCCGCAAACGCCTGGCGGGCCTGCGTGATTTCGACGATCTGCTGGTGCTGCTGCATGAGGTCCTTACCGATCCCGAGCACGGACCGCGGGCCTGCCTGCGTATCCGGGAACGATTCCGGGTGGCGTTGGTCGACGAATTCCAGGACACCGACCCGCTGCAGTGGGACATTCTGCGGCGGGCATTCCACGGCCACACCACCATGGTGCTGGTCGGTGACCCGAAACAAGCCATCTACGCCTTCCGCGGCGCCGAGGTGCTGAGCTATCTCGACGCTGTCGGCCACGCCGGGTCCCGCCGGGAACTGAGCGTCAACTGGCGCAGTGACGCCGGGTTACTCGCCGCGGTCGACCAGGTGATGGGTGGCGCGGCACTCGGGCACGAGGCCATCACGGTGTACCCGGTCGCCGCGACCCGGCCGTGGTCGCGATTGTCCGGGTCCGGTGACATGCTCACGCCGTTGCGGTTGCGGGTCATGCCGCGCACCGGCGCCGGGCCGCTGAACAAGACGGGCTTTCCGACGGTGGGCCGGATGCGGGCCAAGGTCGCCACCGACCTCGCAGCCGACATCGTGAAGTTGCTGGAATCCGGGGCGATGATCGATACCGGGGCGGGGACGGTGGTGAAACCGATCGTTGCGCAGGACTGCGGCAACACCGGCGCCGCCGGGCACGCGGCGATGAGCACTGCGCCGGGCGTGCGGCAGATCAATCCTGGTGATATCGCGGTGCTGGTTCGCACTCGATCTCAGATCGACGTCGTCCGCGCAGCTCTCGACAGCGTCGGTGTGGCGTCGGTATTGGCAGGTGGCACAAGCGTATTCGCGACCGAGAGCGCCACCGACTGGCTGTGGGTGCTACGTGCACTGGAACAGCCGCATCGCAGCGATCGGGTGCGGTTGGCGGCCTGCACGCCGTTGCTTGGTATCACCGCGAGCGACATCGATAGCGGTGGCGCTGATCTGGTTGGCCGCATCAGTGCGCAGTTGCGTGACGCGGCGCGCCTGTTCACCCGCGCGGGGTTCGCGGCCGTCTTCGAGAAGCTTTCCGCCGAAGCCGAGCTGGCGCCGAGGCTGCTGGCGGTGGAGAACGGCGAACGCAGGCTCACCGATCTGCGCCATATCGCCCAATTGCTCGATCAGCTGGCGCTGACCGAAGGCTACGGCCTGACCGCCCTGACCCGGTGGCTGGCTGATCGGGTGCGCGATCCGGCGTCCGGCGCCGTCGCCGACCGCAGCAGACGGCTGGATCGAGACGCGGCGGCGGTGCAGATCGCGACTGTGCATGCCAGCAAGGGACTCGAATTCCCCGTCGTCTACCTGCCGTTCGCGTGGGACAGCGCCAGGAATCCGAAGGCCGCGACCTTGTTGTTCCATGACGATGAGGTCCGCGTCCTCGATGTCGGCGGGCCGGACGCCGCGGGCTATGGCGAGCGCAAGCGTCGCGCTGAAGCCGAGGAATCGGGGGAGGAGCTGCGACTGCTGTACGTCGCCCTGACCCGCGCCATGTGCCAGGTGGTGGCCTGGTGGGCACCGGCGTTCACCACCGATAACGCGCCGCTGCACCGGATGCTGCTCGGTCGTTCCGGCGGCACGGAGCAGGTGGCGCTTCGGGTTCCGGTGCCACCGGATGCCGCTGTCGTGGAACGGCTCACGGCGTGGGCCGGTGCGGCGGGGCCATCGGTGGCGGTGGAGGTCGTCGACGGCGAGCAGCAGGTGCGACCGAGGCGGGTGCGGGTCGAAACGATGACCGGTGAACTCGCCGCCGCCACGTTCGGCCGCACTCTCGACCAACAGTGGCGCCGCACCTCCTACTCTGCGTTGACCGCCGCCGGGCACGCTGTCGTACCCGACAGCGAGCCCGAAGACGGTCGCGGACCCGACGACGAGCCGACCGGAGTCCCGGTGACCGCGTCCGAACCCGAGTCGGGTGCCCTGTCGCTGATGAACGAGCTGCCCTACGGCGCCGAATTCGGCACCCTGGTGCACGGCGTGCTCGAACGCATCGACACCGATGCACCCGACCTCGCCGCCGAAGTCGACACGCGCTGCCGGGAGACGATCGAGGAGATGATGGCCGCCGCCGATCCGGCGCAGCTGGCCACCGCGCTGCTCGCGGTGCTGCGGACACCGATGCCGTTCGGTGCGCTCGCCGATATCGCGAGTCGTGATCGGTTGTGCGAGCTGGAATTCGAACTGCCGCTGGCAGGCGGCGATACCGCGAGTGACCGGTCCGCGACCCTGCGTGCGGTCGCCGCGCTATTGCGTGAGCACTTACCGCCCACCGATGACTTCGCGCCCTACGCCGACCATCTCGACGCTCTCGACGACAACCCACTGCGCGGCTATCTGACCGGCAGCATCGATGCAGTGCTGCGGGCGGCCGACGGTCGATTCGTCATTGTCGACTACAAGACCAACCGGCTCGGTACGGGCGATCTGACCGTGGAGCACTACACAAGGGACCGGATGGCGACAGAGATGATGCGGTCGCACTACCCGCTGCAAGCCCTGTTGTATTCCGTTGCGCTGCACCGCTATCTGCGTTGGCGGATGCCCGGATACGATCCTGAACGCCATCTGGGCGGTGCGGCGTATCTGTTCGTTCGCGGCATGGTCGGCCCGCACACGCCTCCCGGGCGCGGGGTCTTCGACTGGACTCCGCCCGCCGCGCTGGTGGTCGCGCTATCGGATCTGCTGGCCGGGGGTGCACGATGAGGGCGCGACGGCCACAGCGTGGCGAGGTCCGCATGTGGGAGGCGCTGTCGTGACATCCATTCAGATCGCCCAGCGCGGTACGGGACTATTGCGGGCGTTCAACGAGGCCGGGGTGCTGTCGGCCGCCGACGTGCATGTCGCCGTGCGGTTGGGCCGGCTCGGTCGCGAGGAATCCGAGTCCGCGTTGTTCGCCGCGGCGTTGGCGGTGCGTGCGGTGCGATCCGGTTCGGTATGCCTCGAACTGGCCCGGATGCGGGAGATCGGTATCGACGCCGACGAAACCTGGGACACCACCGTCGATCCGGCCTCGTTGCCGTGGCCGGAGTTCGATGATGTGATCGCGGCGCTGCGCGTCAGCCCGCTCGTGCTCGGCGGGGCGGCCGGGCCTTTGCGGCCGCTGCGCCTGGTCGAGGACCACCGCGAGGGTGGCCCGCTGCTCTATCTCGACCGCTATTACCAGCAGGAACAGATCATCCGGCGGGTGCTGACGGAACGATCGGACCGGCATCCGGTGGTCGATCCGAGCGTGGTGCGCCGTGAACTCGATCGGCTGTTCGCCACGCTGGACGGGGAGCCGGCATCGACGGCGCCCGACCGGCAGCGCCTGGCTGCCGCGCTCGCCGCGACTCACTGGACGACCGTCGTCGCCGGCGGCCCCGGCACCGGCAAAACCCACACCATCGCTCGGATCATCGCGCTACTCGACGCACATCAGCGCGCGAATCCGAAGGCGCCTGCCCTGCGGATCGCGCTGGCCGCACCCACCGGTAAGGCAGCGGCGCGGCTGCAGGAGGCGGTCCGCGACCAGGCCGTCGAACTCGGGCTGCCCGAACTGAGCGCCTCCACCCTGCATCGGCTGCTCGGCTGGCAGCGTGGGCGCGGCACCAGATTCCGATACCACGAGTTCAATCGGCTGCCCTACGACGTCATCGTGGTCGACGAGACCTCGATGGTGTCGCTCACCATGATGAGCAGGCTGATGGCGGCGCTGCGCCCCGACACCCGGCTGGTGCTCGTCGGCGACCCGGACCAGCTGGCCTCGGTCGATGCCGGTGCCGTGCTCGCCGACCTGGTGGCCGGACCGATCGTCGGGGCTCCGAATCCGGTGCTGGAACAGATCATCGGACCCGGACCCGGACCCGGACCCGGATCCGGGTCGGCAGCCGAACCGGAAGCGTTGACCGCGCTCGAACAGGCGCGTCTGCGCGGCGGTATCGTCCGGCTCACTCGGGGTCGCCGCTTCGGTGGACGGATCGCCGATCTGGCCGTCGCGGTCCGTGCCGGTGACGCCGATACCGCGCTGGAGTTGTTGCGGGCGGGCGGTGACGCGCTGTCGCTGTGCGAACCCGATGACACCGCCGCGGTCCGCGCCGATGTGATCGCCGCCGCCCGCCGGGTCACCGACGCAGCACTGGCCGGTGACGCCGCCGGCGCGCTCATCGCACTCGAATCCCATCGGCTGCTGTGCGCGCACCGCCAGGGCCCGTTCGGTGTCGAACGCTGGGACCGCATGGCCGCCGAATGGGCTGCGGCCGCGGGCGCGGGCCCCGAGTCAGGGCAGGCGACCTGGTATCCGGGACAGCCACTGCTTGTCACCGCCAACGATCACGAGGCCCGCATCTACAACGGCGACACCGGCGTTGTGATCCGCCAACCCGACGGATCGTTGCGCGCCGCCCTGCAGCGCGGCAGCGAACCGTACCTGGTGCACCCAACCCAGTTCCCGTCCGTGGTGACGGTCTTCGCGATGACGATCCACCGCAGCCAGGGCAGCCAGTACGACGCCGTCACCATCGTCCTGCCCGAACCCGAATCCACCCTGCTCACCCGCGAACTGCTCTACACCGCCATCACCCGCGCCCGCAGCCACGTCCGCATCATCGGCACCGACGCCGCCATACGCGCCGCCACCGCCCGCCGTGTGCTGCGGGCGAGTGGGCTGAGCCGTCGGGCGGACTGAGCCGCGGTTGGGTCCGGAACTCGGAACGCCCGTGCCGTAGCCGACGGGCAGCCGTCGCGTGGGGCTGAGCCACCATCAGGCCTGGCCCACCGCTCAACCGCAGGTCAGCGGGGTGCGCCACCGCACTGAGCGGTCATGTGATGCAGACCACTCATTCGGATGTCACGATCGGCCCGCGAACTTCCGTCTCGGGTGCATCGACTGACGACGAGAAGGGACGCGACGATGCGCGAGCACAAGGACACGGACGTGAGGAACAAGCGGGAGATTCTGATCCTCGGCGCCGGATATGCGGGGATGTCGGCGGCGGTCAACCTCGGGGCGCGGGTGAAGCGGCGCGATGATGTGCGGGTGACCGTGGTCAACGCCGGGGAGCGCTTTGTGGAGCGGTTGCGGCTGCATCAGACGGCCACCGGGCAGCAGCTCGCCGAGTTCGATATCCCGGAACTGCTGGAAAGCATCGGGGTCGGATTCATCCGTGGCCGGGTGCGCGAGATCGATCCGGAGGCGAACACCGTCCGTCTCGACGACCAGCGGCTGCTGCGCTACGACCACTTGGTCTACGCCCTGGGCGGGGTTGCCGACACTGCCCGCGTGCCCGGAGCCGACGAGCACGCCTTCACCCTCGACAGCGCCGCCGACGCCGCGAGCCTCGCCGGGCGGCTGGACCGGCTCGCTGCCGGAACTGTGGTCGTGGGCGGTGCCGGGCTCACCGGCATCGAGTCGGCCGCCGAGATCGCCGAACGGTATCCGCAGCTGCGGGTGCTGCTGCTCGGTCGCGACGAGCCCGGAGCCGCCATGACCGATAAACCCCGCGCGTATCTGCGGGCCGGTCTGGATCGGTTGGGCGTCGAGGTGCGCGGTGGCGTCGACGTGGTGAAGATCCTGGCGGATTCGGTCGAGCTCGCCGCCGGCGAGAGCATCACCGCCGATGCAGTCCTCTGGACCAGCGGCGTCCGCGCGGCGCCGGTGGCGGCCGCGGCGGGACTGACCGTCGACGACCTCGGCCGCATCGTCACCGATCCCACACTGCGTTCCATCTCGCACCCGAACGTGTACGCCGTCGGCGACGCGGCCGCCATCGAGCAGGGCTACGGCCTCATGCACGGCACATGCCAGAGCGGTATGCCGACCGGCGTGCACGCGGCGGTGTCGCTGACCCGGGAACTGAAAGGCAAGCAGCCCAAGCCTTTCCGTTTCGGCTACTACCACACGCCGGTCAGCCTCGGCCGCGCCGATGCGATCGTCCAGTTCACCAAGCCGGACGGCTCACCGCGCCGCTGGTACCTGACCGGAAAGCGCGCGACCTGGTACAAGGAGACCGTGAACGCTGCACCATGGCCCACCTTCCTCCGCATGACCAGGTTCCCCGGATCGGGCGCCATCTGGCCCAGCGGCGGCCGCTACACCCGCCGGGCCGGTGCGCGATGACCTCTCCAGATGACGGCCAGCAAGTGTTCGACGAGCACCGCAATCTGCTCTTCGCCGTCGCCTACCGCATCCTCGGCTCGGCCGCCGACGCCGAGGACGCGGTGCAGGATGCCTGGTTGAAGTGGTCGGCCGTCGATCGTTCACGCGTGAGCGACTCCAAGGGCTACCTCGCGCGGATCGTGTCGAATCTGGCCATGGACCGGCTGCGCTCCACGCGCCACCAGCGCGAAACCTATGTCGGCCCGTGGCTGCCCGAACCCATCCTGACCAGCGGTGACATCGTCGACGATGTCACCGGCGCGGAATCGGTCTCGATGGCGATGCTCGTGGTGCTGGAAACGCTGAGCCCGATCGAGCGGGCGGTGTTCGTGCTGAAGGAGGTCTTCGACTTCAGCTATGTCGAGATCGCCGCCGCAGTCGACCGTTCCGAGGAGGCGGTGCGTCAAGCCGCCCACCGCGCCCGCGGGCACGTCCAGGCGCGGCGGCCGCGGTTCAGCGCGGACCGGACCAAGCAGCGCGATGTCACCACGAAGTTCGTCGCGGCGGCGTCCGGCGGTGACATCAACACCCTCATGGACCTGCTGGCCCCAGACGTGACGCTGTGGACCGACGGTGGCGGCAAGGTCCGCCAGGCCTTGCGCCCGGTGAGCGGCGCCGAGACTGTCGCGGCCTGGTTCGCCCGGCTCGGCGACAGCGCCTACCAGGGCGTCGAACCGGCGGACATGCGGGTCGAACTGGTCGAGATCAACGGCGCCGCCGGCCTGCTGTTCCGCGGACCGGACCGCGTCATCGCCACCATCACCCTGACGCTCGACCCCGAGGGCCGGATCATCGCCATCCATAACGTCGCCAACCCGGACAAGCTGCACGCGATCGTGGAGGGCGCGGTGCACGACCTCGGAGACCGCTGACGTCGCCGGGCGCATCCGGCGCTGCTCCACCGGCGGGTTCGTCGATGACGCGGCGGCCCTGGCCGTCGACGAGAACGGCGGCGGTGAACACGCTCGGCGGCCGGCTGCTGTGCGGTGCCTGCCAACCGGCCGGGCGCCGCAGCGGTATGGCAGGCGGTTCTCGGCGCCGATGTTCGCGTGCGAAACGATCCACGCTCGTCAGATGGTCGAACGTGTGCACACCGCCACTCGGATCGGTCCGGCATCACCCGATGTGGAACAGGTAGCGCGCTACTCGTGGCAGTCACATTGTGCGCCAGCAGAATCGGCGCGTGCGACGCCATCGTGTCGCGCGCGGCGGTTCCATCGGCCGATCGACACGAGTCAGGGGATGGTGCATGGCTGAAGATCAGATGCGGTTGGCGGCTACAGCGAATGAGGCGCCGACGCGCGTCTGTGGTTCGGGAATCCGGACGCGACGAAGCGGGAATCCGGCGGCATCGGCGTGCGGGACCCGTCGTGCGACATCGGACCCTCGCGCACACATTCCTCCGAAGCCGTCGGCCGATCGAACACCGGACGCCGCACAGGCTTTCGCCGAGCAAGCGGTCCGCGCTGCCCTGGAGATCCTCGACCGCCGCCGTCCGATCGCCCAGCTGAGAGCCTTCGCGAGTCCCGACGTGGACGCTCGTATTCGCACGCTCGCTACCGGCGGCCTGCCGGGCCGTTCGCTGGGGCTCGCAGTTCCGGTGAGGGTCAGGATTACTATGACCGACGGCCCTGCGGCTGAGGTCTGCGCCCGATACCGGCGCGGCCCGCGGAATTTCGCCCTGGCCGCCCAGGTAACGCACACCCGGCGGCACGGGTGGAGACTGACCGCCATACGAGTCGCCTAGCCGTGGCGCCCCGACTGGTATCGCCGGCCTCGGGACTGGTGGCCGGATCAGCTCGCCGGTCGTGTGCCTGATCAGCTGGTGCTGCTCCCGCTGGAGATCCGATCCCGGGCACCCGGTGGCGGAAGCTCCCGTTCGGTCTCGGCACCCCGCCCCGGCCACGGCGTCCACCAATTGAGCGGCCCCATCAGCTGAACGAGCACGGGCACGAGCAACATTCGCACCAGGGTCGCGTCGATGATGAGGGCGAGGATCATGCCGATGCCGAGGAACCTCATCGGTGTCAGCGGGGACAGGGTGAACGCGCCGGTGACGACGATGAGCAGCACGGCTGCGGCGGTGATGACCCGCGCGGTCCGCAGGGTGCCGGTGCGTACCGATGCGGCGGTGTCGGCGCCGGCGTGATGGGCTTCCACCATCCGTGACAGCAGGAATACCTCGTAGTCGGTGGACAGCCCGAACACCACCGCGATGATCAGCACGACCATGCCCGCGGCGAGCGGCCCCGGTGTTACGCCGAGCATTCCGGAGAGGTGTCCGTCGTGGAAGATCCAGGTCAGGATGCCGAAGGTGGCGGCGAGGCTCACGAACGCCATGGCGACCGCCTTGATCGGCAGCACGATCGAGCGGAATGCCACACCCAGCAGCACCAGCGTCGCCGCGACCATGACCGCGATCATCCACGGCATGGCGGCGGTAATCGAATCGACGCTGTCCACGGTGGCCGCGGTATCACCGCCGATCCGTAGTTCGGTGCCGACCGGCGGATCGAGCGCACGTAAGGCCGCGACGACGGCGATGGCGTCATCGCTGCGGTCCGCGCTGTCGAGCATCGCGTGCATGACGACGAAATCCGCTGCGCGCCCGGCCTGGAACACCGGACCGACACCTGGCAACGCGCCGATATCGCGCACTACAGACGCCACCGTCACAGCGTCCGGTGCCGCGCCGGAGGGTCCGCGCAGGACGGCGGTGACACCGCTGTTCGCCGCTGGGAAACGCTCGGTGAGTTCGTCGACCGCGGTACGCATCGGGTTGTCGGCCGGCAGCGCCCGATGGTCGATATCGCCGAGCCGGACGCCCAACAGCGGTGTCGCCAGTAACAACAGGATCGCGGTGACCCCGACCGCGACGATTCCGGGCCTGCGCAGCACCGCGTCGACGACCCGGCCCCAGAACCGCTCGGTCCGTCCACGTTCCCGCGACGCGCCGATTCGCTTACCGAACAGGGCGAGCATCGCGGGCAGTACCGTCAGCGACAGCGCGGCCGCAAGGGCGACGGCGGCGATCGCGCCGAACCCGAGCGATTTGAGCACCGGCTGCGGGAACACGAACGTTCCGGCGAAGGCACAGATCAGTAGTGCCGCCGAGAACATTACGGTACGGCCAGCCGTCGCGCAGGTCCGTTCTATGGCGGCGGGGACGCTGTGGCCACCGGCGATCTCCTCGCGGAATCGGGTGACCAGGAACAGTCCGTAGTCGATCGCCATGCCGAGCCCGATCAGTGACGCGATATTCACCGCGAACGTGGTGACCTCGGTGATCTCGGTGAGAGCCCGGATCGCGGCCAGTGATCCGCCCACCGCCAGCGCCCCGACGAGCACCGGCAGCGATGCCGCCGCGAACCCGCCGAACACCAGCACCAGAATGAGCAGAGTGACGGGGATGGAGATGGATTCGGCGAGGATCAGATCGTGCTGGGACCGGGTGGTGATCTCATCGGCCAGCGCGCTGTAACCGGCCAGCTGGGTGCGGATTCCGGGAACTCGCAGGTCCGCCTCGACATCACCGAATGCGGTGATGCGCTGGTTCTCATCACCTGCCAGGTAGACCACCGCGAGTGCTTGTCTGCCGTCGGCCGAGCGCAGGAACTGGGTGCGGGGCGGCGCACTGTTCCAATAGGTTTCGACGGGCCGCTCCAGCAGGGCCGGATCGATGCGGTCGATCGCGGCGCCGACCTGCGGGCCGATCGCGTCGAGTGCCTGCCCCTCCGGCGCGGTGTAGACGGCGACGATATCGGCGGTCGTCGGGCCGATATGTTCCCGGACCAGCGCGTCGACCTGACTGGATTCGCTACCGGGATCGGTGAATCCGGCTGCGCCGACCTTCTCGGCCGCGCTCGCGCCGTAGGCCGCGCACAACAGCATCAACCCGATCACGACCGCCGAAACGGTGCGCGGGCGGTTGACGACGAAACGCGCCCACGCCGTCATCGCAGGCTCTCGTGGTGGGCGGCCGGCTCGGATTCCAGCGTGGCAACGATCCGGTCGAGCAGAGTATCCAGACGCCCGGCGACGCCGCGTCCGTTGCGGGCCGAGACCGTCAATTCGATGTGTCCACCGGATTCCATCAGCCCGAACAACAACGGCATCGCGACACTGTGCTGCGGCAGGATCAGCACCGAGGTCGGCCGGAACTCAGGGGTGGCGAGTTCGTCCAGATCGAACCGGCCCATATGCGACACCGTCGCCGAGGCCAGATTCCGGCCGAACCTGGCGCCCAGCCAGTTGAGGGTGCGCAGCAAGGCGCGGCCCGCGGGCTGCGGGATCTCGGCGAGTCCGCTGTTGTCCATCTGATTCAGCTCGAGCCGCTGCTCCAGGCCAGACCGCTTCAGCGCGTTGATCTCGGTCCAGGTCGTCCCCGCCGTGATATCGAAGAACAAAGGGAGAGCAAGATTTCCGGTGGAGCGCAGCTGCGGATCGTGACGGCGCAGATCGACCGGCATCATGATCCGGGAAGTGCCCTGAGTCTGTTCGGCCAGCAGCGCCGCGACCCTGGCCACCGCACGCGGGCCGCTCGCCGCGATCGTGCGTCGGCGCAGCAGATGCCGTGGTTCGCCTCGAGTCTGGCGACCGTGACCGACGGCTGTCCGATACTTCGGCAGCATCATGGTGGGCTTTCCCGGTGCGCCGACGCGGTGCACCAGCTCCTGATCGGCGACCGGATCCGGCATGGCTTCCGGTTCCTGCCCGCGCAGGGCCGCAAACACGGCCAGCGCCCACGTCACCAAGCCCATACCGTCCATCACCCCGTGGAAGACCCGGAAGATCAGCGTGACCGGCTGTGTGGTCAGCAGCAGCACTTCACAGGTCACCTCGTCGGTCGGCCCGATCGGGCTGTGCAGCACCCGATCACCGTCGAGAGCGTCGTAGACGATCGCCCAATCGTCGACGACCCGCACCGCCGCAGGCACACCGCTGTCGACCCAGTCGCGGCCGCGGCGCACCAGCCGCGACCCAGGGCAGGCCGCTGACGCGACGGCGACCGCCTGCCGCAGCCGCTCCGGATCAACCGCGCCCTCGCCAGGGAAGACGAGCTGCATGAGGAACGGCGGAGCCAGATCACGCATCGGGAAATACATGCGTTCGGTGGGGGAGATCCGGCGGAAGACGGTGCCGGGAGCCATATCTACCTCGCTGATCGGTGAGTCGGTTCGCGCGGCTAGCGCAGCGTCCGGGTGAGTTCGGTGATGCCGCCGTTGGCGGTGAGCCACGAGGTGAACGACGCGAGGCCCGTGTCACGATCGACAACGGGGTGGTAGCCCAGATCACGGGCGGCCGCGGCGGTGTCGTAGGTGGCCGACCGGGTGAGCAATGCGACCACATACCGCGACAGTGGTGGTGACCAGCGGGTCGCCACCGGCGGGAGCAGCCATATCGCCTCGATCACCGCGACCGCCGCACGCACCACACGTGGATTCGGGGTGCGATTCGGCGGAGAGTAGCCGAGATCGGTGGCGACAGCGGCGAGGAACCGCCAGACATCGGTGCGTTCACCATCAGCGATGAAATACGCCTTACCGCCCATCGCGTCACCGTCGACGGTGGCGGCTTTCACGCAGGCGTCGACGATATTGTCCACATGGCACAGTGACGCGTAGACGGACCGGCCGAACGACAGGTCCGGCAGGGCACCCGCCGCGGTCCGGCCGAGCAGTCGCACGATGGGGCCGGAGCGGTCCCCTGCGCCCCAGATCGCCCGCGGACGCAATGCGCAGGTGCGGAATCCGGGTGCGTCGGCGGCCAGCACCGCCCGTTCGGCCGCCGCCTTGGTCTCCGAATACAGGTTCAGGTAGCGCCGCGGATACGGCAGCGACTCGTCGACGTCGAGCTGATCGCCGCCATCACGGTCCATCAGCGCACTCGGGCTGGAGATGAACACGAAGCGTGAGACACCGTGCCGCCGAGCGGATTCGAGAAGCACCTCGGTCGCGCGGACGTTCTCGGCCCAGAACTGGCGACGCGTGCCCCGTTCATCCACCCGCGCCGCACTGTGGAACACCACGTCCACACCCTCGGTGGCGCCGCGCAACGAGGCTTCGTCGGTCAGATCTCCGGTCACCACCCGTACGCCGTCGAGACCGTCGAGGTCACCGAGGCTGCTGGTGCGGCGCACGAGAATCGACACCTCGTGGCCGCCCTCGCGGACCAGGCGCCGCACCAGTGCGCCGCCGAGAAAGCCGGAGGCACCGGTCACCAGAACCTTCATCGCGTTTCCTCTCGATCCCCGTCATCGATCGTGCGCCACCAGGTGAGCCCGAAAATTTGTGTCATCACCGCGATTTCGACGCTCGATCGTCCGCTGTGCCGCGCGGCGCGCAGGGCAACGGGAATCTGGGCTGCGTGCACCACGGTGCTGAGGAACGCATCGATCCACCACAGGACGCGCAACGCCCGATTCGCCGGCGCCCGGCCCGTGGCCGCGGCGACCAGTCCGGCCACCAGGTACAGCCAGCCTGCGATCGGAATCGCCCGCAATGCCGTCGTCCTCATCGCGCCGAACTCCCGCGTAGCTGCTTCGCCGCCCAGACCGCGAGTTTCTCCCGGCCGATCTTGGCGTTGTGCCGGATATCCACCGGAAACGCCGGATGTATCAGGAAGTCGTCGACCGCGGCGGTGAGTTCGGAGCCCGGGGCTTCGGACCGCAGCGCCGACACCACGGCTGCGGTATCGGCGCCGGGTTCCGGTTCCACACACAGCACCGGACGCTGTGCTCCCGCCTTGCCCACGCCGACCAGCGCGGTACGGGCCACACCCGTCACAGAATTGAACATCTGCTCCACCTGAACGGTGAACATCGGGCCGGACGCCGTCTCCAGCCGCTGACTCTTGCGCCCGCAGAACCAGATTCGGCCCAGCTCATCGATCCACGCCAAGTCTCCGGTCCGATGCCAGATCCGCGCACCCTCGGCGATCTTCCCGGCGGCATTGGCCTTGTCGGGCCAGTAGTAGCGGGTGCTGACATTCGGGCCGGCGACCACGAGTTCACCGACCCCGCGCGAGGAGTTCGGTTCGTTCGCGCACAGCGCCGCATCGTCCCAGGTCGGCAGCGGATCGTCGGTGATGGCGACGATGCGGGCCTCGACCCCCTCCGACGGCCGTCCGATGCAGATGCCTTCTCCGCGCCGGGTTCGCTCGACGAGTCCGTCCAGCAGTTCCCGCGATTCGATGGTCGACATGGGAAGCGCTTCGGTGGAGCCGTACCCGGCGTAGACCCTGGCTTCGTCGTGGAGGGCCTCGCGCAGCCCGGCGATGCACCAATGTGGCACCGGCGCACCACCGGAGAAGACGCTGTCCAGTGTCGGCAGCTGGGTCGATTGTCGGCGCAGCTCGCGCAGCAGCGGAATCAGCACCGCCGGGGAGGCGAACATGGTGCGCACCCCGAAACGGTTGATCGCGTCGACCACATGCGCCGGATCGGTGGAACCGACCTTGCTCGGGATCAGCGGTGGCAGCACACAGCGCGCGCCGAGCAGCAGATCGAGGATTCCGACCAGTGGCAGCGTGATCAGCGAGGTTTCCGGCGCGACGCCATCGCGCGCGGCGTGGACCTGGTCGACCATCGCCGCCAGATTGCCGTGGGTGAGTTCGACCGCTTTGGCAGGGCCGGTGCTACCGGTGGTGAAGGCGATCAGCAGCACCTCGCCCGGGTCGGCCGGTGCGCGATCAGGCTGATCGCCACCCTGCTCGCGACCCCAGTCGGCGAGGCTGTCCCCACCCCAGCCCCACCTCCTGCCGACGGTGACGCTGGCGCGTACGCGCCGGAAGCTGCGCCGGAACAGCACCCGGACCGCATGCGCCTGCGGTATCCCGATGAACGCCTCGGCCTCGACCGCGCGCAGGCAGTGCACCATCTTCCGCAAGCCCATACCTGGATCGATGACCACCGGCACCGCGCCGATCTTCAACAGGCCCAGCATGATCGCGTACAGCTCGGCGCTGGGCAGCACCAGCACGATCGTGCGGGTGCCGGCCACGACGCCGCTCGCGGTGAGGCGCTCGGCAATCGTGTCGGACCAGCGGTCCAACTCGCGATAGCTCAGTGTCCGGTACTCGGGGGTCCCGCTGTCGGGGACGTGGGCGGGGAAGATGACCGCGTCGCGGGCTGGGTCGGCCTGCGCGACCTCCCGGAACCGGTCGATCGCCTGCCAGTACGTCGCCGTCCTCACGCGGCGGCTCCGGCGGCTGCCGAACGGCCGGGCAGCCCGTACAGCACTGCCGACGCCGACGGCCCAGCTCCCGCCGCTACGAACAGCACGTGTGTGTGCCCGTCCAGACCGTCGCGCGCAGCCGCCAGATCGTATGCCTGGGTGAGCGTCGCGGTGTGCGGGTCGCCGTCGGTGAGATCGGGTAGCAGGACCGATTCAGCGGCGATACCGAGCGATTCGGCCAGGCGTGCCGGGAATGCCTCGCTCGGTGTCGAGGCGATGAGAGCGGTGCCGGTCAGGTCGGCATGGCCGGAGTCGGTGAGTGCGGCCAGTGCCGCCTCGGTCGCCAGGGCCAGCAACCGCTGCTCGGCATCCGGCTCCCGCACCACCGTCATCAGGCCACGGCCCGCGGTGCCCATGGTCGCGGTGTCGACATACGCCTCGACCGCGGGACCGCCGGCACCGGCGAGGCTGTGAACCCGGCCGAAACCTTCGGGGCCGTCGGTGGATTCGAGTAGCAGCGCCGCGCCTGAACTCGCGTACGGGAAGTCGTCGGTGGCGGCGGTGCGGGTCATCGACGGGTGGGTGTCGCCGGAGACGATCAGCACATGGCTCGCGCTGCCGGTCTCCAGGATCGCCGACCCGACTCGGACCGCGTCGAGCACCCCGATCGCCCCGTTCATCAGGTCGAAGGAGAACGTCCGAGGATCGTCCACGCCGTACTCGAGCCCGATACCGGCGGCCTTCTGGATCAGTGCCGAGACCGCGGGCTCCACGGTATTGGAATCGCGGAAGACGCCCGCGTTGATCAGCACCCCGACCTGTTCCGGCCGAACTCCGGCCCGTTCCAGGCAATGCCGCGCGGCCCGGCCACTGTTCTCGACGACGCTGCGGGTCTCGTCGGCACGGCTGACTGCGGTGGCGGTGATACGCACGCCCATGATCACACCTTCAGGGAGGAGATGGTGGTGGACAGGAAACCGGTGACGACCCCGGAGGCCGCCGGGATCATCAAGATCTTCGATCCGGCCGGAATGTTGTCATCGCCGAGCTGATCGTGCAGCACGATGAAATGCGATGTGGTGGAAGTGTTTCCGTACTTGTGAATGACATTGAGATCCGGTGGCATCGGCGTGCCGAACTCCCGCTCGCCGATCGCGTTCATATACGGGACCGCGGCGGCGCCGAACTGGTGGTGGATGATGTAGTCGAATTCCTCGTCGGTGAAGGTGCGCCCGCGGGCGGCGAGGAACTCGCGCTGGGTGTCGGTCCACAGCAGGAACCGGGACTCGTTGTGCATCTTGCGGTTATCGGTGTAGAGCGCGACGCCCTGGGTCTTGTCGCTCGGCATGCCGAGGCACAGATGCGAGTACTCCGAGGCGGTCATCATCTCGATGTAATGGATCTTGTCGGCGTCGTCGACGGCCTGATCGAGTACGAGCGCGCATCCGGAATCGCCGACAGTGAGCGAAGCGAATTGCAGATCATACTTTTCCGAAATTTCATTCACGGCGGTATCGGAAATGGGTGTGATGGCCTCGCCGCTGACCACGAGGCCATTGCGAACGGCGCCGGACCGAATCATGCGATCGAGAATGTATGTGCCGGTGAGCATTCCCGCACAAGCATTGGAGATATCGAAAGTGATGGCCTGTGTCGCGCCGATCGCCCGTCCGATCGAAGAGGCGAACGACGGCTCCATATACATGCGAGTCGCGTTCTTGCTGCGGGTGATCGACGTGGAGATGATGACGTCGAGTTCCGCTGCCGCATATCGTGACCTGGATAAACAGTCGGTTGCCGCGGCGATGGCGAGGGTGAACGAATCCTCATGACTGTCCGGGCGAGTGTCGCGGACACGGCGTTGTTCGACGCCCGTGATCCGTTCGAGATCGAATGACGGCGGAATCGCCAACTGGGACAACACCTCATCGGTGGTCACACTGTTCGAAGGCAGATAAGCGCCGATGGATTCGAATCGAGAATGCAGCACGTGTGCTCCTGAAATCGATGACGAATGCGTTCGGGGGATCGTTCCTGAAGATCGACGCCGCGGACATTACCCGACAGTAACTACGTCCGTGATCCGATGAAGTGGCGAACTGCGCTGCGACGCCGGGGGATTGGATTGCCTGTATCGTGCAGTATCACTAAACTGGTCACCGATTGGCTATGGCGCCCTGGTGGTTCGACACCCTGCTGAAGGGAACGATACAGTTCCTCACTTGGGCATGCGCAGGTCGCTGGCAAATGACTGGCTAACACCGCGGAAGGCTATGGGTGGCCCACGGATTCATGGCTCGCTGTGAGTGACTTCACTGTGCCCGAAGGGGTTCAGGCCTGCGGGGGAAGCTCACGCGCTCACTGCGGCGCGGCCGGAAAAATGCCGGGCAGTTCCATCGCGTAGTTGAGGTCATCGGTATTGCCCAGGGTTGCCAGCACGACGCGGATCATGGTGACGCGGGCCGCGGCAACCGTTTCCGGATCCGGCTCCGAGCCGGGATCGGCGCCGGCCGAAATGCGATAGACCACGTACTCGCAGACCTGTAGCGCCGCGTCCAGGTCCAAGGGGGAGGGCACAGGGCGGCCGAGTTCGGTGAACTTCTCTCGGACGATGGCGCGGATGTCGTCGAGTGCGCGTTCCCGGTAGCCCGAGACCGGGGATCCCGGATCGTGCAGTTCGGCGAACAGCGGGCGGAGCATGGCGCCGTGCCCGCGGGCCCAGTCGAGGAAGGCATCGATGAGGCGGATGCCGAGCTCGACGCCCTCGGTGGTGACGGTCAGCGCGTTGCGGATGCCATCGACGAGGCCGTCATTGGAGGTGTCGAGCACGACCAGCAGCGGTTCGGTCGCATTGGCGAAATAGCGATAGAACGTCGGCCGGGCCAGTCCGGCCTGCTCGATGATCTGGGCGACGCTCAATCCGCGCGTGCCCGTCCGGCTGAACACCTCGGCGGTGGCCAGCACGATCCGGGCCCGCACCTCTTCGGCTTGCTGCTTGGTCTGGCGCGGCCTGCCGCGGCGCGCGGTGGTGGTCTCAGGCATGGCCGACCTTCACGCTGCGGACCGGTACATGGCTCTCGTGCACACCCGAGAGCTTGACACGGAGCTCGTCACGCATATTAATCTAACACCAGTGTTCAATTAATCCACCGAACCCAGGAGATGGCCGATCATGACGACTGCCCGGCATGCCGACGCCGAAGCGCTGTCCCCGGCGCTGGTGAAACCGCTGCTCGCCCGTGCCGCCGCGGGTGGCGCGCCGTCGGTGGAGGTCTTCGCCCCCGCGACCGGCCGCAAGATCGCCGACCTGCCGCAGTCCTCGACCGCTGATATCGATGCCGCCTTCGAACGCGCCCGCCACGCGCAGCGGGCCTGGGCGGCGCGCCCGATCCGGGAGCGAGCCGCGGTGCTGCGCCGCTTCCACGACATCGTGTTGAAGGAACAGGACGCGATCCTCGACATCGTGCAGACCGAGACCGGCAAGTCGCGCGTGCACGCCTTCGACGAGGTCGGCGACGTCGCCGTCAACTCCCGCTACTACGCCTCGGTCGCGGACAAACTGCTGGCCTCCCGCAAGCCGCGCGGCGTGCTGCCGGTGCTGACCAAAGTCGACGTGCGTAATCGGCCCAAGGGCGTCGTCGCGGTCATCTCGCCGTGGAACTATCCGCTCGCGCTCGCCGTCTCCGACGCGCTGCCCGCTCTCGTCGCAGGCAACGCCGTGGTCGGACGTCCCGACAACCAGACCGCGCTGACCGCGCTGTGGGCCGTGGACGCCGCCGAACGCGCCGGACTGCCCGCCGACCTGTGGCAGATCGTGCTGGGCCGCGGTTCGGTCATCGGTGGCGAGGTCATCGGCCGCGCCGACTACGTCGACTACACCGGCTCCAGCGCCACCGGCCGCACCATCGCAAAGCAGGCAGGCGAACGCCTGATCGGCTATTCGCTCGAACTCGGCGGCAAGAACCCGCTGCTGGTGCTGTCGGACGCCGATGTGTCCGCCGCCGCCAAGACCGCGGTGCGGGCCTGCTTCTCCTCGGCCGGTCAGCTGTGTGAATCCATGGAGCGCATCTACGTCCACGACGCGGTCTACGACCGGTTCGTGCGCGAATTCGTCGCCAATGTGGAGGCCTTGAAGCTCGGTGCCGACCTCGACTACCGCAACGATATGGGCTCGCTGACCTTCCAGCGTCAGCTCGACACGGTGCGCGCGCACGTCGACGACGCGGTCGCCAAGGGCGCAACGGTGCTCGCAGGCGGTCAGCATCGTCCCGATCTCGGCCCGTACTTCTACGAGCCGACGGTGCTCGCGAATGTGGCGCCAGGGATGACGGTCCACCGCGAGGAAACCTTCGGCCCGGTCGTCTCGGTGTACCGCGTCGCCAGCGACGACGAAGCCGTCGAACAGGCCAATGACACCGTCTACGGGCTCAATGCCAGCGTCTGGACCAAGGACACCGCACACGGACGTGCGGTCGCCGCGCGGATCAATGCCGGTTCGGTCAACGTCAACGAAGGCTTCATCGCCGCGTGGGGCAGCGCCGACGCACCGTCCGGCGGCCTCGGCATCTCCGGCACCGGCCGCAGGCACGGCCCCGAAGGCCTGCTCAAATACATCGACACCCAGACGATCGCGGTGCAGCGGGTGCTGCCGATCGGGCCGCTGCCAGGGATGTCGGAAGAGCTGTGGTCCAAGACCATGACGCTGTACTTCGGTCTGATGAAGACACTGCGCCAGAAGTGACGGGCACCAACCACACGTCGAACAAGGGATGGGATTGATGACACTGGAAACGGTCGCGGGCAAGAAGGTCCTCGTCACCGGCGCCGCGATGGGCCTGGGCAAACTGTTCGCCGAGCGCGCCGTGCGCGAGGGTGCCGCGGCAGTGGTGCTGTGGGATATCAACGAGGCCGCGCTGAAGGACACCGCCGCCGAACTGACCGCCATCGGCGGCACCATCCACCACTATGTGGTCGACGTTTCCGCCGCCGAAGCCATCGCTGAGTCCGCGGCGGCGGTGCGTTCCGAGGTCGGCGATATCGATATCCTGGTCAACAATGCCGGAATCGTGCGCGGCAACACCTACTTCTGGGAAACCAGCGACCGCGCCGATATCGACAAGACCATGGCGATCAACTCGCTGGCCCCGATGTATGTGACCCTCGAATTCCTGCCCGCCATGGTCGCGGGCAGCGGCGAGGCGCGTGTGCTGACCATCGCTTCCTCGGCGGGCCTGGTGTCGAACCCCCGGATGAGCGTCTACGCCGCCTCCAAGTGGGCGGCGCTGGGCTGGTCGGACTCGGTGCGCATCGAGCTCGAGCAGGCAGGCCACGACCACGTCAAGGTGACGACGGTCTGTCCGACCTACATCGACACCGGAATGTTCGACGGCGCCAAGGGTTTCCTGTTCACCCCGATCCTCAAGCCGGACGAGGTCGTGGAGACTTCCTGGAATGAGATGAAAAGCGGTGGGGCGCTGGTCATCCTGCCGTGGACCTCGCGACTGAACAAGGCCCTGTCGGGCCTGCTGCCGATCAAGGTCCGCGACCTGTTCCTGAACGCGGTGGGCGTGTACCACTCGATGGACGATTTCACCGGGCGCAAGTAGTCCCATGCCCGGAACGGCTCGATTGCGCCGTGCCGTGGCGTGCGTGGTGGGGCGGCTGGTGTCGATGGCCCGCTGTCGACGAGCCCGCCACCACGGGAGACCAGAGCGGGCGCGCGGGGGCGTCGTCGTGGACGCGCGCACGGGCTCGTCGTCGATCGAGTGCCGCTGTGGACGACGGTCCACTGAATACGGCGGACGGTCGGGACGAACGAGGCCGGCCGCACGATGTCGAGCCGCACATGATGTCGAGCCGCGCGCGCGGACGGCGAATCAGCGGGTGCAGATGATGGCGGTCGCGTAGAGGTCGGGGGAGTGGGCGATCGCCGGCGTGAGTCCCGCTTCGGTGGCGATCGAAGTGGCGGTGGTTGCCTGCTCCTCGCTGATCTCGACCAGCAGATGACCGCCGGGAGCCAGCCATTCGGTGGCTTCGGCGGCGACGCGGCGGAAGATGTCGAGCCCGTCTTCGCCACCGTCCAGCGCGGTCGCCGGTTCATGATCGCGGGCCTCGGGTGGCATTCGCGCGATCTCACCCGACGGCACATATGGCGTATTGCAGAGCAGGATGTCGATCCGGCCGCGCAAGCGCGACGGTAGCGCCGCGAACAGATCACCTTCGTGGGCGCGGCCACCGACCGATGTCAGGTTTTCGCGCGCGCATGCCACTGCGACCGGCTCGATATCGGCGGCGTCCAGCTCGATCCGCGCCACCTCGTTCGCCAGTTCGGTCACCAGCGCGAGTCCGAGCGCGCCCGACCCGCAGCACAAATCCACGACTACGAATTCGTCGCGCCCCTCGGCGCGTGCCAGGGCCGCCGCCTCGTCCACCAGAAATGCCGTGCGCTGCCGTGGCACGAACACCCCGGCCTGCACGCCGACCCGAATGCCGCGGAACTCCACCCAGCCGAGCAGATACTCGAGCGGGACACCCTCGACACGCTGTGCGACGAGCCGATCCAGTTCTTCGGCCGAGTCGGTCGCCTCGGTCAGCAGACGTGCCTCGTCCTCGGCGAAGACGCAGCCTGCCGCGCGTAGGCGGGTGACGATCTCGTTGGTATCTACCGTGCTCACCGGCACAGTCTGCCCTGGCGTGCGCCTGAGCCGCACCCCGATTATCGAGTCGGGTCCGTGAGGAGCTCACGAACGAGCGCTGTGTCACTGCCGCGGGTGAGCCTCGGTGTGAACGGCGTGCGTGCAAGCCGTGCCTCAGCGCGCCCCGGCGAGCTGGAACGTACGAGTGGCGTCGAGGTAGATGCCGCGCTGGCCTTGCCTGCTCGGCGGCGGCAGCTGCGAGACCAGCTGTTCCAGTGAGGTCGTCGCACCGACCACCCGGGTGCCCGCGACGATGAAATCGGCGACGGCGCGGCGGATATGGTTCGGCGAAGTGACCACGACCGCGCTGGTGGCGCCGAGATCGCGCAGCATCCGGGTGCTGAACAGCGCGTTCTGCACCGTGGACCCGGCCCGGTTCTCCACATGGATACGCGAGGCGGGCAGACCACGCCCGACCAGCCAATGGAACATCGCATCGGCCTCGGCGATCCCATTCTGCGGGTTGCCGCCGGTGACGACGACCGGGGAGAACGGTGAGGCGATCGCTTGGATCCACGCCGCCGTCAGCCGATTCACCAGCTCCGGCCGCAACGAGCCGTCGGGCAGCAGCCCGTAGCCGAGCACCACGATCCCGGTCTGCGGCCCGACCAGCGCGGGCAGCGGATTGGGCAACGTCGCCACGGCCGCACCGATCGCGTTCACCACGTTGTCGGTTCCCGCCGCCATCCCCGGGTCGATCCCGCGCAACCTCGCCATCGCTTCAGCGAACGCTGGGATATCGCCCGCGTAATGCGACCAGATGGCCTGCAGCGACAACGCCTCCGCGTCGTTGGGGTCGGCGCCGATGAGCCTGCGCAGTTCATCGCGGCCCGCGGCGTCGTTGCCTGCGGTGAAGTGGCGCTGCGCGGAGTTGTAGAGGGCGTCGGTTTCCGGGCTGGCCTGGGCGGGTGCGGTGGCCAGTCCGGCAATGGTTGTCGCGGCGAACATGGCCGCGACCAGATGTTTCATATGCCTCGAGATCTTCACTACAGTCGACACCTTTCCACGTGTGACACGGGTTTTCGGTAGGTCAGCTGGCAGTTAGCCGGTGGCAAACACCCACCACGATACGACCGCCACCGCCGGATCAGGCGCAATTACGGCGGGAACGCCCGGCGCGGCGTCCGGTCCGGCGCACGAGAGGCCGCACTCGCCGCGCTAAGCTCAGGCCCCGTGGATACCGTTTCGCTGACCGGCAAGGAACTTGCCGCCGCCATCAATGCCGATACCAAGCAACGCGCCGCGGCACTGGCCGAGAGCGGGTCCGCACCCACGCTCGCGCTGGTGGTCGCGAACGCCGACCCGGCCAGCGCCTGGTACGTGAACTCGCTGCGTAAGGCCGCCGAACGGCTCGGAATCAGCTGCGACACCGTCGACCTCGGCGCCGACGCCTCCGCCGATGAGATCCGATCGGAGCTGTCCACCCGCAGCGCCGACAACGCCACCGACGCCATCATGTTGCAGACCCCGCTGCCGGCAGGCGTCACCCTCGACGACGTCAGCCCCGCCATCGCCGCCGCCAAGGACGTCGACGGTGTCAGCCCGCTGTCGCTGGGCCTGCTCGCCACCGGCCTGGACGGCTTCGTTCCGGCAACCTCCGAAGCAGTGGTCGAACTGCTGAAGCAGCACCAGATCCCGCTGTCGGGCAGGCATGTCGCAGTAGTCGGCCGCTCCAATGTGGTCGGCAAGCCGCTGGCGCAGCTGCTGCTGGCCGAGAACGCCACCGTCACCGTCTGCCATTCCCGCACCACCGACCTGCCCGCGGTCACCTCCGCGGCCGATATCGTCGTCGCCGCGGCGGGCCGCATCGGCCTGGTCGCCGGCGACCACGTCGGTTCCGGCGCCGTCGTCATCGACGTGGGCACCAATGAGGCCGCCGATGGCGGCATCGTCGGCGATGTGGACGCCGAGTCGGTCCGCGGCAAGGCATCCGCTCTCAGCCCCGTCCCCGGTGGCGTCGGCCCCGTCACCACCGCCCTGCTCATGCGCCACGTGGTCGTCGCCGCCGAGAAGGCGCGCGTCGTCTGACCCGCCAGTGGTACCTGACTGCGGGCGCCACTCGACGTTTGCCGCAGCCAGGTACCACTCATGGGTGGGCTGACAGCGAGAATCGCCCGGCTGAACTCGACCTACCGGAGCTCCGAACTGATCAGGTCGGCAGGGGCGTGCGGTCAGCCGACCAGTTGTGGACCCCACCCGGGACCGGCCAACAACGCCGCCGCGCGTTGACGAACGAGTGAAATCTGCTCCCCCCCCCCCTCGAAGTTTGTCGTTTGTGTCGAACGCTGGTTGCGGTGACGGCGATAGCGCAGCGTCACCTCCTCCACGACGATCCCCGGTGCCAGCGCCGACGCGGTCATCAGCAGTCCGGTGTCTTCCATGTTGTAGAGCGCCGACCAGCCGCCCGCTGCGAGGAGGAGGTCCCGCCGCCACATGACGCCTGCGGGATGCACTGGCAGGAGGTATCTGCCAGGCTCGGTCTCCCAATGACTCACAAGTGCGCCTCGAGCGATCGGGCCGGGAGTGAACGGCAGTGGAAACTCCACCAGATCGCCGGATCCGAGCAGGTCCCGTGCTTGACCCACGGCGAAACCTGCCACCGGATGCGTGTCGAGCGCGGTGGCGAGTGCGGTGAGGGCGCCCGGCTCCAGTTCGTCGTCGGCGTCCAGATTCTGAATGAAGGGCGCGGTGGTGCGACCCAATGCGACATTTCGAGTAACCGCAGGCCCTTCCCGGGTGCCGTTGGTGGCGATCCGTACGCGTGCGTCTTCGGCCGCACCGCAGCCGACGAGTGCGGTGCGCACCGCACTCGCCGGACCGTCGATCTGCACCAGCCAGGCCCACGCTGTGTGAGTCTGGGCCCGCAGCGACTCCCATGCGGCAGGAAGGAAGCGGGCATAATCCGCATGCACCGCCGTCACAACCTCTACCCTCATGGCCGAAAGTGTGCCATTGCAGTCGATCTGGCGCCCATGTGGTAGGCATGCACGAAGGTTGATCTGGTGCCGTTCGGGAGGCAGGGGCAGGTATGGATCATGCGGTGATCGAAGCCGAATTGGCGAGTCTGGTGGCCGCGTCGACTCCGGGGACACGTGAACTCGAGCGTGAATGCGACGCCTTCGCGCGGCACTACCTCAGCCAGGGTGTCGAGCCGCAATTCGACGTCGCCTCATCGAATTTCGTATCAGACCCGTTTCTCATCTGCGCGGACCGGTACTGGAACCTGCGGTTCACGGCCGCGCCGACGCTGGCTACCGCTGTGGAATGCGCCGGATGGGCGACCGAGCGGATCGAGAACGCACACCGGCAGCCGATCCTGGAGAAGTGGGCGATCGGTTATGCCTTCATCACCCGTGGCACCGTCGAGTCGCTCCCCGAGATCGCCGACGCCACGGCGGACATCATCGCCAACGACGATTCCGATTGCAGTCGCGCCTATTTCGCCACTATGTATCACGCGGGAAAGCTACGGGCGAACCTGTCGTTCGACGAGCTGAGCCAGTTTCTCGAGTCGTCGCCGCTGGCCACAGCGGCTGGTGCGCACCGCGAAGCACCAATCTTTGTGGCGCTTAGGTCGTTTGCCGGATTCGGTAGCCGCCGGATCACCACCGAGTACGCGATGAGCCTGTTCGAGAAGTCGTGGACGGCACCGGATCGGACGCACGCATCGGTCGACATCGCCTTGCACGCACTCGAGGCCGCGGTGCCATTCGATGAGCAGGGCACTCTGCTGCGCGCCAAGGCCGCCGAGGCCATCGCGGAGCACCCGGACAACTGCCTGTTCCATTTCCGGCTAGCGCTCGGCGCCTTCCTGTGCGATGACCATGACGCCGCACTCACGAGTATCGACGACGCGCTGCGGCTGCTGCCCGCGACGGGCTGGCGCAGCAGCCATGGACTGCTGTCCGAACAGTTTCTGCAGGTCCGCCGCTCGATCCTGCTGGCGCGCAGCGATGCCCGCCGCGTCACCGAACAGCAGCGGCGCCTGGACCGGCACGAACAAGCGGTCGCCGAGACCGCCGAGCTCGCGCGCCGCTCGGTGATCCGGGCGGTGGAACTCGTCGCGGTCTTCGCCGCCGTGATCGCGTTCGCGGTCGGATCCCTGAATGTCACCTTGAACAACAACCTCGACCTGGCCTCCCGGTTGTGGCTGCTGGTGTTGTTCGGTGGCGGGCTGCTGGTGTTCGCTCTGCTGATCATCGGCGGGACCTGGTGGTTGACGCGCAGTTCGGCCCATCGCCGTCGCGAATGACCCGCGCGCAGTGCGCTGCCGAAGAAAGCGCCGACTCAGAAACTCCAGATCACCGGCACCACCGTGACCGCGACCAGCAGAAACCACACCATCATTGCCGAGCCGAGTTTCCAGTAGTCGCCGAATCGGTAGCCGCCGGGGCCCATGATCATCATGTTGGCGGGGGTTGCCACGGGGGTGAAGAACGACGCCGCGGCGGCAACGGTCACCGTCATCAGCAGGGGGAGCGGGGAGACGCCGAGGTCGGCGGCGATGACGACGGCGATCGGGGCGATGATCAGAGTGGTGGCGGTGTTGCTGATGAGCTGGCCGAGCGTCACCGTCACCAGGAATAGGCCGACGAGCACCAGATGGCGGTCGGCGTCACCGAGGACGGCCAGGAAGACCGAGGCGAGCTGGTCGGCGGCGCCGGTTTCGCGGATGGCGGTCGACAACGGGATCATCGCGCCGACCAGGATCAAGGTGGTCCAGGAGATCGATCGGTGGGCCTGCTCGACTGTCAGCACCCGGCACACCACCATCGCGCAAGCGGCGAGCAGTGCGGCCACCGCGGCAGGCACCAGGCCCGTCGCCAGCAGTACCACCATCACAGCCAGGATCCCGAGCGCGGGTTTCGAACCGGGGCCCATCGGGAGGGTTTGGCGGCGAATGAGTTCCGGCTCGTGCACCACGCGAACTTCGGGGGCGGCGATGTGCTGATCGAGTGCGCTCCAGCTGCCGCGCAGCAGCAGTGTGTCACCGGGCTCGAGCCGCTGCGGCCGGGAACCGAGATCGCGTCCGCCGCGTTGGGCCGCGAGCACCACCAGGTCGCCTTTGCTCGTGGCCATGCCGGGAAAGACCATATGCCCCACGAACTCCGAGCGCGGCGGAATGATCACCTCGGCGACGCCGTACTCGGAGCCGATCAGTTCGTCAGGGTGGGGGCCGTCGAAACTGCGACACGGGGTGAGCGCATTGTCGTCGACGAAATCGGCGAGCTGCGTGTCTTCGGCGTCGACGACCAGCACATCGCCTGCACGGACCTGCGGGTCGTCGGGATCCTGGCCTGCGCGTTCGACACCGCGCAGCTGCGCTCCCTCCGGCAGGGCGTCGATCACCGCGTCGCGCGTGGTGCCGGCAACGCCCGACTCCGCGCCCACGCGTAGCCGCACCAGTCCCCGACGGATCGTGTACTGCTTGGCCAGCGTCGTCGCCAGCCTGCTCAGGTCGGGCGGCATCACGGCCGCGGTTCGGTCGGGCAGCAGCTTGTCGCCGAACAGCACCGCGATGGCGATGGTTCCGATGACCAAAGGCACGCCCACCCAAGCGAATTCGATGAACCCGATCTGCCGGGCGCCCGCATCGGCGGCGGTTTCGGAAATGATGATGTTGACCGGGGTGCCGGTCAGCAACAGTAATGACCCGGCGTGCGCGGCGAAGGCCAGCGGCATCAGCAACTGCGACGGCGACCGGCCCAGCCGCACCGCGAGCACCACAACCATCGGGATCAATGCCGCCACCGCGCCGTTGACGGAAATGATCGCGGTCAACACCGCGCACAACAGCATCATCGATACGAGCAACCGCGTGCGGCTGGTACCGACACGGGCCATCAATTGCTGTCCGGCCCAGGTGGTAACGCCGGTCGCGTCGAGCGCCTCGCTGACCACGAACAGTGCGGCAATGAACGCGACGGTCGGATCGCCGAAGCCCGACAGCGCCTGGTCGACGGTCAGCACGCCGGTCGCGTACAGGCTCAGCGCCACCGCGAGCGCGACGATTCCGACCGGGAGCCGATTCCAGACGAACAGGGCGACGGCCGCACCGGTGATGATGAAGGTAATGGTGGATTCGGCCATCACACCCCCTGACGTCACTGGTCCGGCATACCGTTGGCTACGCGCATTAGATCACGTTCCAGCGCGTCACCACGCGAATTCGGTTCGCGAGAACGAAGTTTGTGCAACTATCGGGCAAGCAGATGTAGGCCTACATGAGTACCCAGCGAGTGGCGAGGGAATGCGATGTCCGTGCCTGTATTTCGTCCTGTCGGTGAGGTGGAGGACGCTGTGTCCGCCTTGCTGCCCGATCTGAAGTCCGCGCTGAACCGACTGGTGAGCATCCCGTCGATCGCCCTGGACGGATACCCCACCGAACCGTTGATGCGCGCCCACGATGCGGTAGTGGAACTGTTGCGCGACAGTGGGATAACCCAAGTGGAGGAGCTGGTGATCCCGGGTAAGACCGCTCCGGTGGTGCTGGCGACCGTTCCCGGCCCGCCCGGCGCGCCCACGGTGCTGTTCTACACCCACTACGACGTCGTCCCCGCGGACGACGTCGATTTATGGGAGTCACCGCCGTTCGAGCCGCAGGAACGTGACGGCGCGATCTACGGCCGCGGCACCGCGGACTCGAAGGCCAATCTGGTCGGCATCATTGGTGCGCTACGCGTTTTCGACGCCCAGCCCCCGGTGACGGTCAAGCTCGTGTTCGAAGGCCAGGAAGAGTTCGGCAGCCCGTTCGACTTCTACCCGGCCACCCATCCCGAACCCTTCCGCGCCGACGCGATGGTGATCGCCGACGTCGGCAACGTCCGTCCCGGTGCTCCGACACTGACGGTGGCGTTGCGTGGTTCGGCGCAGGTCACGGTCTCGGTGGACACTCTGAAGGCCGATAAGCACAGTGGTCTCTATGGCGGCGCCGCACCCGATGCCCGCCTTGCTCTCATTCGCGCGCTCGCCTCACTGCACGACGACGCGGGCGATGTCGCGGTGGAGGGGTTGCGGCGCGAGGAATGGACCGGAACCTCCTACACCGAGCAGGAGTTCCGTGATCTGGCCGAAGTACTCGAAGGTAAAGCGCTGATGGGGACAGGCGGTCTGGGAGAGCGGATCTGGTCCGGCCCCGCGATCACCGTCATCGGATTCGACGCACCGGCGGTGGACGGGCCGGTGAACGCCGTCGCCGGATCGGCGCGCGCGGTGTTGAACGTGCGAGTCCATCCCGCGCAGGACGCCGCCGAGGCACAGGCTGAGGTCATTCGTCATCTGCAGGCCCAGCGGCCCTTCGGTCTCGAGGTGACCGCGACCGCGGGTGAAGTCGGCAACGGGTTCGCCGCCGAGACCGGCGGACCGGGCTTCGAGGCCGCCGTCGCCGCACTCGGCGCGGCGTGGGACGCGACGACTGGCGAGATGGCAGGCGGTGGTTCGATTCCGCTGGTCATGGCGTTGCATACCGGTATCCCGGAGGCGGAGAAACTGCTGTTCGGCGCCACCGACGGCTACGCCAATATCCACGGACCCAACGAGCGGGTCCTCATCGACGAAATGCGCCGGGCGACGGTGGCCAAGGCGCTTTTCCTGCAGAACTATGCCGCGAAATCCGCGGCAGGCAGATCGGGGACATCGCGATGAGTGAGACAGCGCAGCAGACTGCGGAGACGAACGGGAAGCCACGGAAGAAGTTCGAATTCCCCGGCGCCGTCACGGTCCTGGCGATCGTCATGGTGCTGGTCTGGCTGGCAGCGCTGTTCATACCGGCAGGTAAATACCGCACCGACGCCGACGGCGCTCCGATCCCCGGTTCCTTCGAACGCGTCGATTCGCCGCTGACGTTCTGGGAGCGGGTGCAGCAGCTCATCCTCGCTCCCGTCAACGGCCTCTACGGTATCCAGGACACCACCACCGGGTTCGTCGATACCGAGAATCTGGGCAGGTTGTTCGGGTCGGTCGGTGTGGTGCTGTTCATCATGGCGCTCGGTGCGTTCATCTCCGTCAGCTTCGCCACCCGCAGCCTCGAAGTCGCCGTCGGCGGTCTCGGCGCCAAGCTCCAGGACAAGGGCTGGATGCTGATCGCGGTCATCATGGTGCTGTTCTCGGTGCTCGGCACCACGATGGGCTTCTCGGTGGAGACCTTCGGCTTCTACGCGCTGATCATCCCGCTGATGCTCGCCATGGGCTATGACCGCATGGTCGCGGCCGCGACGATCATCATCGGCGCGCTGACCGGAACCATGGCCTCCACGGTCAATCCGTTTTCCATCGGTGTGGCCTCCGGTGAAGCGGGCGTGTCCATCGGTGACGGCATCGTGTTGCGGTTCGTACTGTGGGTCGTACTCACCGCCGTCGCGGTCGTGTTCGTGGTCCGATATGCCCGGCGGGTGCAGCGGGACAAGTCCCGGTCCCTGGTCGGCTTCGCCACCGCGGAAGACGACGCGGACGCCGCCGCCGAAACGCCGGAGGGCGAGGGACGGTTGACGGGCATCCAGAAATGGGTGCTCGCTATCACCGCGTTCACCTTCGGCCTGATGATCTTCTCGGTCATCCCGTGGTCGGCCATCTTCGGCGCCACCACCACACCGGCCGAATACGACGTCTACCACGAGACCGCCACCGAACCGTACTGGTTCGAACTCAACTGGTGGTTCCCGCAGCTGGCGATGCTGTTCATCATCGCGGCGATCGTGGTCGGTGTGGTGGCCAGGATGGGGGAGAAGGACATCGTCTCCCTGATCACCAGGGGCGCAGGCGATATGGTCGGCCCCGCTATCGTGATCCTGCTGGCACGCGGTGTCTCGGTGATCATGACCAACACCCAGACCCTGGATACCGTGCTCAATGCGATGGAGGAACTGGTCAGCGGTGCGTCGGCGGGAATCTTCGCCATCCTGGTGATGGTGGTCAATATTCCGCTGGCCGTGCTGATTCCATCCTCGTCCGGGCATGCCACGCTGGCGATGCCGCTGCTCGCGCCGCTGGGCGACTTCGCCGGGGTCAGCCGGTCGCTGGTGATCACCGCGTTCCAGATGGGCCATGGTTGGACCATGCTGATCGCACCGACCAACGTCGTTGTGGTCGGTGGTCTCGCGATGGCGAAGGTGGGCTACGACAAGTTTCTGCGATTCATCTGGCCGTTGATGCTGATCAACCTCGTCATCATCTGCGTCGTGCTCGGGGGCGCGGCACTGCTCGAGTGATACCGGGGTAGACGGCGACCTGGCCATCGCGGCACGGCGGTGGTCAGGCCATTTACCATCCACGAACCTGCTGAGCCCGGCGGTCGTGCGGCCGCGCCCGTTAGGGTTGATGGTGTGAACGTGGATGTGACCCCGCTCCCGGGAATCGGTGTGCGCAAGGATTTTCAGCTGACGGGTGTCCGTCGCCGGATCGGTGTGATCGACCACAAGGACGGCAGTATCGACCTGATCTTCACCAAGGTCGGCGATCCCGACACCACCGTGCAGATCCCGTTGAGCGAAGCCGAGGCCGGTGTGCTGGCCAATCTGCTCGGTGCGCCGCAGCTGGTTGCGCAGCTGCGCGAGGAACACCGCGATATGGACGGCGTCAACACCCGGCAGCTGCCGGTCTTGGACGGCTCGCCCTACGACGGGCGGACCCTGGGTGAGACCGGGATGCGCACCAGGACCACCTCGTCGATCGTCGCGGTGATGCGGGCCGGTCAGGTGATCGCTTCACCGGGGCCTGACTTCGCGTTCACCGCGGGAGATCTGCTTGTCGTAGTCGGTACCGGCGAGGGCCTCGATGCCGCCGCCCGGATCCTGACCGACGGCTGACCGGTGCAGGTGAGTGCAACCGCGCTGGCATTGATCCAGCTGGGGGCGGTGTTCTTCGGGCTGGGTGTGCTCGGGCGAATCGCGGCGAAGATCGGTATGTCTCCGATTCCGCTGTATCTGATCGGTGGTCTGGTCTTCGGCGAGGGGGGATTCGTCGAACTGCACGAGGTGGACGAATTCATCCACCTGGCCAGCGAAATCGGTGTGGTGCTGTTGTTGCTGCTGCTCGGGCTCGAGTACAGCGCCTCGGAGCTGGTGACCGGGATGCGAAGATCCTGGCCCGCCGGTCTGCTCGATATCGCCCTGAACGCCACACCGGGCGTGATCGTCGCACTGATGCTGGGTCTCGGGCCGACCGGCGCCATCGCGATGGCGGGCGTCACCTATATCTCCTCCTCCGGCATCGTCGCCAAGGTCCTCAACGATCTGGGGCGGCTCGGCAACCGGGAAACGCCGGTCGTGCTGTCGATTCTGGTGTTCGAGGACCTGGCCATGGCCGGCTATTTGCCGGTGCTGACGGCGGTGCTGGCAGGTGTCGGATTCGTCGCGGGGTTGAAGACCCTTGGTATCGCGTTGATCGCGATCACCGTCGTGCTCGTCGTCGCACTGCGCTACGGCAAATATGTCTCGGCCGTGGTGGCCAGCGACGATCGCGAGATCTTCCTGCTCAAACTGCTGGGTGCCGCGCTGCTGGTGGCCGGGATCGCCTCGGCGGTGCAGGTCTCGGCGGCGGTCGGCGCGTTCCTGCTCGGCATCGCCATCTCCGATTCCACCGCACACAATGCCACCAAGATCCTGGAGCCGCTGCGCGATCTGTTCGCGGCGATGTTCTTCGTGCTGTTCGGGCTCAGCACGAATCCGGCCAGCATCCCGCCGGTGCTCGGCTGGGCGATCCTGCTGGCTGTGGTCACCACCGCGACCAAGATCGCGACCGGCTGGTGGGCGGCCAAGCGCGCCGGCGCCACCAGCCTCGGTAGGGCGCGAGCTGGTGCCGCTTTGGTGGCGCGTGGCGAATTCTCCATCGTCATCGCGGGACTCGCGGTCTCGGCCGGTGCGGTGCCCACCGGGTTCGCCGCCCTGGCCACGACGTATGTGTTGTTGATGGCCGTGCTCGGGCCGGTCGCCGCCCGCGTGGTGGAACCGGTGGTCGGGCTCATCACGCAGCGGCCGAAGCCGGCCAAAGACCTCATCGACGAATGAACCGGAGCCGCCCGGCAACGTCGATGAGCCCGCACGCGGGACTGTTGCCGGGCCAGGAGCCGGGCGGTAGGGTGCCCTGAAGGTCAGCTGGGGAGGTGAGCGAATGGCTACCTGGCGGTTCACCGGCCTGGAGTTCGAGATTCTCTGGTCCGCGTACGGCCATGACCGGCTGCCGTACCCGCTGCGCTACCGACCGGTCGCCGACGATTTCGAGGATCTGCGGCGCCAACGCGAAGCAGCGGTCGACGTGCTGCTGGAGAAGTACTACTCGGTCGAGCTGGTCGATGTGCTCACGATCCTGCGTGAGCCCGAGGTGCGCGTCGAGGTCAAGGGTTACGGCGGCCGGAATATGGCTCGTACCTACCGCTTCCACGGCGCGATGAGCGGCTCCGCTGGTGTGACACTGGTGCAGCTGCCCGGCACGTCCGCCGATATCGGTGGCGATGTGATCGTCACCAACTGTGCGGCCGACCAGGTACCCGCGCAGGCCGTCGCCGCTCTGCCACCCGCACCCGCGGGTACCCGCCCGGCCGTGGAGGTCCGTCGCGCCGACCTGAGCGCGGACCGTTCCCGCTACGTGCGCAACGTCGACGAACTCAGCCTCACCCAGCAGTTGGACCGCGTCTTCAAACGGCAACGGCAATCGCTGGGCGAGATCATGATCTTCCCCGGCCCCGCCGTCGATGCCAGGCCCACCTTCGGGCGCAGCTTCTGGTGGATGGACTACGAGGACGGCCGCTACTACGTCAAAACCGGCGACCCCATCGTCGCCAAACCGGCAGGCCCCACCGCGCTCAGCAATGAGATCGCCCGGCTGGCCGGGCTGACCCGGCGCTTCTACCGCGAAGATCGCGAGCACGACGAATACCTGCACGTGCACCGCTGATCGGGGCGGCCAACCCCGGCTGCCGCTATACGTCGAGTGATGTCGGAATCCGCCGTGACACCGTCGTACGGTGTCGGATCGAGGCGTCCGAATGCCGGCGACGAGACAGCGGGTAGGTCGACGCCGACCATCGTGACCATGGCACACGACATCACCGGGTTCCACCACGTAGGCATCGTCAACCGCGACCTGGACACCATGGAGGCGCGATATCGGTCCTTCGGCTTCACGCTCAGCCCGCGATCGCGGCACATGCTCGCCGAGCGGCCAGGTGCGCCACTCACCGCGGGCGGCACCGCGAATATGTGCGCGCTGTTCGGTGATTCGTATATCGAACTGCTCGGCATCGTCGATGAATCCGCTCCTGACCCGTGGCATACGAAGCAGATGGTGGCGCAGTTCGAAGGGCTGCGGATCCTGAGCCTGGATACCGACGACGCGTCGGGCGCCGATGCGAGGCTCGGCGCGGCGGGGCTGCGGACGTCGGGAGTGTTGGAACTCGAGCGACCGGTCGATACCGAGGACGGTCCCGCGACGCTGCGCGCTCGGTCTGTGCATCTCGATCCGCGGTCGACGGTCGAGGGCTATATCGGCGTCGCGCAGCACCTCACCCGCGAGTATGTCTTGCAGCCGCGCTACCTGACCCACCCCAACGGCGCTCTCGGCATCGTGGCGGTCCTGATCGTCGCCGCGGACACGGAGTTGGGCGCGATTACTCAGCGGTACCGCGACATTCTCGGCACCGAGCCCGACGCGGCGGGACCCACGACCGTGCTGGAATGCGGCCGAGCACGGATCGAGATCGTGCCTGCGTCAGCGGCGGCGCAGGTGCTTCCTGGTGAAAAGGCGCCGGCGTCATCGTATCTGGCGGCGCTGACAATTCTCGTCGACGACATCGATCACGCGCGGAACTTCATCACCGACGCGGGTGTCGAAACCCGGACCACCGACGCCGGCTTCTTCGTATCCGGCCACGACGCGTGCGGCGCGGGCCTGTTCTTCACCGCGGTCCGATGATCGTCGACACTCACAGTGGAAAGGTTCGCGGAACTGAAGTCGGCGCCGTCACCGCGTTCCGCGGGATCCCCTACGCACGGGCCGCCCGATTCGAGGACCCGGAGGCAGTGATCCCGTGGGTGGGGGTCCTCGACGCCGAGTGCAACGGTCCCGCCGCACCGCAAACCCGCTCTCGACTGTCCGCGGTGATGGGCGAGTTCGATATTTCCCAGTCGGAGGACTGCCTTTCGGTGAATGTGTGGGCCCCATCGGGTTCCGGACTGCCGGTGCTCGTGTTTCTGCATGGCGGCGGTTTCATCAGCGGCGCAGGTGATCTGCCCTGGTATGACGGCGCCGAACTTGCCGCGCGCGGAAACATCGTCGTGGTGACCGCCAACTATCGCCTGGGTGCCCTGGGATTCCTGCGCCTGGACGGGGTGAGCCCCGGCAATCTCGGTCTGCTCGACCAGTTGGCCGCGCTGCGCTGGGTCCGCGACAATATCGCCGGGTTCGGTGGCGACCCCAGCGGCGTCACGGTGGCGGGCCAGTCTGCTGGAGCGCTATCGATCCTCGCTGCGCTGTCCAGCCATCGCGCGGACGGACTGTTCAGGCGGGCGATCCTGCAGAGTGCCCCAGCGGGAATGGACCCCCAAACACCGGCGGCGGCCGAACGTGTCGGCGCCGCTTTACTGGACGAATTGGGCATCGAACCGGGTGCGGCGAGCAGCCTCATAGATGTGCCGGTCTCCGATCTGCTCGCCGCCCAGACCGCGGTGATGCGGCGAACTACCGGCCCGATGAACCCGGTGCCGCCGTTTCACCTGGTCGCTGACGGTGATCTGGTCCCCTCCGATCCGGTCGGTGTCGTCGGGATGACCTGTCGTGAGGTCGACCTGACGGTCGGCACGACACGGGACGAAGCGGCTGCGTTCGCGCCCGGCGAACCGGACGTGATTCGAGCGGTCACCGAACGGATGTTCGCCGCACCGGCGCGACGGCTCGCGCTATTGCTCGGCACGGGTGAACGCGCACCGTGGCTGTACCGATTCGACTGGTCACCCACCGACAGCCCGTTCGGTGCCTGCCACTGCATCGAGCTGCCCTTCGTTTTCGGCAACCCCGCGGCCTGGCGCGATGCGCCTATGCTTGGTGGCCAGTACCCGGACCGCCTCGCCGCTCGCGTCATGCGGGCGTGGATCGGGTTCATCCGGGGCGGCGCCCCGGGCTGGGCTCGTGGAACCACCCATCTCTTCGACGAGAGTTAGGACACGATGTCGACTCCCCCTGACGTGCGCCCGGCGCGGCGCGACGAAATCGCCCCGCTGTCACGTACTTTGGCTGCCGCCTTCCAAGAAGACCCGGTCTCGGTATGGCTGTGGCCCGACCCCGAACGGCGGGCCGCGGGATTGCCGCGCTTCTTCGGGGCGATGACGCGCCACCATCACTTCGCCACCGGGGGCGTCGACCTCGCGGTCGATGCTTCCGGCGCCATCGGCGCTGCCGCACTGTGGAATCCGCCCGGACGATGGCATCACTCGACGCTGTCGGAACTGATGATGTTGCCGCAGTTCGCGCGGGCCATGGGCGCCCGATTGCTCGCGGGCAAACGGCTGGGCGACACCCTGACAGCGCGGCACCCCGACGAACCGCACTGGTATCTCGCGGTCATAGGCAGCGACCCGGCCCAGCGCGGCAGCGGATACGGGCACGCCTTGCTGCGCAAGCGCCTGGACCACTGCGACAGAGACCAGGTGCCCGCCTATCTGGAATCGAGCAATGAATCCAATATCGGCTACTACGAGCGGTTCGGATTCGAAGTCACCGACACCATCACCACCCCCGATGACGGGCCGACGCTGTGGGCGATGTGGCGTGCACCCCGCTCACGCGGATGAGCCGCCGCGCTTGGCTATTCGCGAGACCGCCGCGGTGTCGACCCGATCGATGCCGGGTAGCGCGCCGACGCGCCCGGCGACGTAATCGAACAGCGCACCCGCGTCCCGGCAGACGGTGAAGACCAGCAGGTTGTGGGTGCCTGTAGTGGCGCCTATGAAGGCGACCTCCGGGTCGTCGGCCAGCTCGGCGGCCACCGCGGCGAGGCGAGCCGGAGCGACCGTCAGCCAGAGCAGGCATTGGAAGGTGTAGCCGAGCATGGCCGCATCGACCTCGACGTCGAAACGCAGCACGTCGGCACGGCGGAGTTCGTCCAAGCGCCTGCGCACGGCGGACTCCGACCATCCGAGCGCCCCCGCCAGCCGCGGATACGCCGCGCGGCCGTCGACGGCGAGTGTCGGGAGCAGACGCCGATCCAGGTCCGTCAGCGCGACCCGGCCGGACCGATCACCGGCCAGAGGGTTCAGGGCAGCGACCTGATCGGCCGACAGCGCTGATGTACGGCCGCGCCACGGCTGGGCCATGAGGTTGCGCAGCAGCCGATGCGCCTCGACATCGAGGATGTCGCGGTGACGAGCCAATGACGCCATCGGTGCCGGTTGGGCAGCGTCGGTGCGGAACATACAGACGATCTCGGTGCCACTGGACAGGACCGTGACCCATGCGGCGTCTAGGCGGCGCACCAGCGCCTGGGTGACGGTTTCGGCCCCATCCGGCCGCACCCTGATCCGGACCACCCATTCCGCGTCGCCGGTACGCCTGCTGTCGACCACACCGGTCACCCGGACCAGCCCGCTCGCGCGCAGGCGGGCGAAACGTCGGGCTACGGTGCGATCGGAAACATCGAGCACTTCCGCAATCCGGCTGAACGGCGCCCGCCCATCCACCTGGAGCGCATGCAGCAACCTCAGGTCGATGGCATCGAAGGCGATCGAATTCACCACAACAGAATAGGCAGATGCCGCAATCCGCCGCATGCGGCGCGATGCCGTGACCGGCGCTCGGTGGCCAGCGGGTTCGGCCTGCTCACGACATTCACCAACCCTCCCGAGGAAGCAACATGTTCGATACGCTGTCGCTCCTGCTTGTGCCGTAGTTCCGCATCCCGGAGCAGATCGTGTTCGTCGCCGCTGCTCTTATCGCCGTCATGGCGGCACCTAACGGGTCCGTTCGCCATGTAGTCGTCAGGCGATCCGGCGGTGGAGACCTCAGGCGGCTGAGCTGCCGCGGGGCGATCAGGCCAGGTGGTGGGTGAGCTGGTGGACGGCCTCGCCCGGGTGGGTGGCGTAGATGGGCTCGCCGATGGCCTGCAACTTCCAGCCGGTGGCTGCGAGGTACAGCTTGGCCATCACCATGCCGGTGTGTGGGCCGCCGCCGTGTAGATCTAGGTGAGCCAGTTGGGCGCCGGTGGCCGCGTCGACCAGACGGCAGAAGGCATTGCGGATGGTGTCGAAGCTGTGGCCGTGGTAGCTGGTGACCACCAGGACGACGGTCGCCACCTGCGGATGGATCCGGGACAGATCGACCGTGATGACCTCGTTCTCGCCGCCACCCTCACCGGTCATGCTGTCGCCGAGATGGCGCACCGACCCGTCATTGGAATTGAGCTGGGCGAAGTAGACCGCATCGAGCAGATGGTGGTCGTGGTCGAAGAGCAGCGCGGCGGCGTCGAGGTCGGCGGGCGTGGCCGCGCCACCGACGTGGGTGTGGCCGGGCACGGGATCCCAGCCGAGCCCCAGCCGCACCAGATCGAGTGTGGGGCCGGTGCTGGTGCGCAGGCGCACGACCTGACCCGGCACGAGTCCGAGCGGGCGCCCCTTGGGGAGCTCCGCCGCGTCCACTTGCTCACGAGTGGCGGGGCGACGACCGACCTGGACGTGGCTCTCGGCAAGCACGGCCGCGAAACCGCCGGCATGGCCGCGCCCGACGGTGGCGACACCCCAGCCGGCACCGGTGCGTTCGATATCGATGGCTACCACCGCCGAAGCGGTGCCCACCCCGTCGAATACGGTGCGGTACAGGCTGTCACCGTGACCGTCAGCGATCTCGATGGCGGGAGCGTCCGCCTCGGCGAAGCTGCGGTGCGGATTGTCGAGGGCAACGACGATCCGAACGGTGGTCGCCGCGTGCGGAATCGAGGACAGGTCGACGTGCAGGGTCGGCGCGGGCGCGACTCCCGGCCCGGCCAGCCGCAAGCCCCGTGCCTCGGACTGACTACCGAAGACGAAGTCGGTCTCGTCGTGGATGGCGCCGTCGGGGCCCAGCAGAATCGCCGCGAGATGCGCGGGCAGCGCCGTCCGCGCGGTAACGACCAGGCTGTCGGCGGCTATCGGAACGAGCCGTTGCTGTTGGAGCCCTTCTGTCACGCGCATCCCTTCGTCGTGTGCCGGTGAACATGCGGTGCGCCAACGCATTTGCTGCGAACATGCACCGTGTGCCGATCCGGCCGGTTCCGGCCGACGGTTCCCACTGTAGGTGCCGGCCGTTTGCGGACAAGCGATTCGGGTGGATGTGGGTCGACCGCCGCCGGTAGTTTCGTCGCACCTCGCAAGCCGAGTCCACCAGGCTGAACTGCTCAGCACCGCATTTACCCGGCCCAACGCGCGGGTAGAGGACGAGCCGTTGGCCGATGCCTCAGCGGCTCATGAACCCGCCGTTGGTGGCAGCAGACCGGCCAGCGATTCGGCCGACTCCGGGTAGCGCTCGACGAGGGCGCTGACCTCGGCGCACGGGCCGTTGTGCGAACCCGGCTCGAGCTCTTGCCACGTGGTGTC
This sequence comes from Nocardia sp. NPDC059180, assembly GCF_042754945.1. NCBI lineage: Bacteria > Bacillati > Actinomycetota > Actinomycetes > Mycobacteriales > Nocardiaceae > Nocardia > Nocardia sp. NPDC059180. Next base: position 61,858 of record NZ_JBHZBU010000008.1, on the reverse strand, counting down.
GTGCCCGAGCATCGCAGCGAGTGCGGTGCACGTATCGGGATGTGCGAACAGCAGATCGGTCGCCGGGCCGGTCGCAGGCACCGATGCCGGCGCGGCGACCGCAGCGGTAGCCGACCATGGCGGCGTCCAGGATTCGATCGCGGGCAATGTCGCAGGAAAGGTGCGTCCGGCCTCGGCCACCAACCCGGGAACGAAGTCCGCCGCCTCCGACCGCAACGTCTTGATCAGTGTCGGCAACCACGGCAGCAGCACCGCATCCGGTAGTCGGCCGAACGCCTTGGACAGCAACTCCACCACGAACGGTTTCAACGCCGGTGCGGACTCCAATGCCTGGATGAAGCCGCTGAGGTAGCGCGGGAAGGAGGGCACGACGAGGGGGTTGCCAAGCATCTCGTCGCATCGAGTGCGCAACTCGGCCAAGGTGACCAGTCCGAGCTGGAATTGAGCCGCCCACAGCAGCGCCACCTTGTCCGGCGATTCCGGATGCGATTGACGCACGGCCAGTTCGAGCTGGGTATGGTCGCATCCCAGCGACAGTGCGAGGTTCTCCATGCCGAACAGGAATCCGAGCATGGCGCCCACCTGCCGGACACCGGTGTCGTCGTCGGTGAAGGCGATCGGCAGCAAGGTGCAGTAGTGGGCGTAGCCCTCGGTGACGAAGCGGCGGCTCCATTCCGGCAGCTCGGGGCCGGTGCTGCGGAAGTGATTGAGCAGCCGCCGGATCCGGCGCAGCACCTCCGGCGCGTCGTCGACGGTGCGTTCGGCTGAGAGCAATGCGACTGCTCGGGTGCCGAGCTCATCGGCCAACCGCACCTGCTCGAGATAGACAAGCGCATCCTCGACCGCTGCCAGTGCGACGGCGGCGGTGGCGTCCGCGGCGACGACCTCTCGGCGCAGTCGATGTTCGAGAACCTGCTCGACGGTCACACCTTCGTACCCGAGTTCGACCAGTCTGCGCTGGTGCCGGCCCAGCGCCAGATCCCAGCTCTCCTGGATCGAACGTTCACCAAGCCCCCGCGAACCCATGATCGGCCGAGCAGCGTCGGGTGGCAGCAATCTGCGCAGTACCCACAGCAGATCCGAGCACGGCCGCAGCTGCGGATCGGCGCGCAGGTCGAGCAATGTGCGCTGGATGGTGCGCTTGGTCTGATCCAGTCCGAGCGGGGCCAGCCGGTCCAGTACGTCGCGCGCCAACGGCGGCAACGCGTCATAGCCCACCTGGCCGATGCGGTCGCCACCGAGCAGGATCTCGCACAGATGCCGCACGTCGCGGCGCCCAGGCACGCGATCCTTCTCGATACAGGTGATCGCGGCATCCTGGAAGTCGTACGGCGTCGGTCGCGCCCGATTACGCATGCCCGCCAGCAGGATCGACGTCTCGAATACCGCGATGGCGTCCGCGGTGGATGCCAGATAGCCGTTGCGCCGCGCCAGCCGCACGATATCGACCGACCACTCCAGCAGTTCGGCTTCGTCGAGCTCGTCCAGCGGCGGCGGGCTCGACAGGAAGCCGGACAGCCGGTCGGTGACTCCGGCGCTCACGGGCGTGATCGCCTTGCGTTTGGCGCGCGAGCCTGTCGTCTTCGCGCCGAGCCGGAATGCCGCCAGCCCACTGCGCCGCAACCCCTTCGACCACGTCGCCGCCGCGATGGAGACCGAGCCCGGAGCGGAACCGAACTGGGCTTCGATGGCGGAATGGCTGGACGGGATCAGCCCGTAACGCCATTCGGTGCCGGTGCGCGGCTCGATCGCATACGGCTCGCCGTCATATCCCACGCCGAACTCCGCGACCCGGCTGGCCGCATGGAAGGCACCGCAGATGTAGAGGCAATTCGCCGGATCCGTGCCGGTCGCCGCCAGATGTTCGCGCATCCGCGTCCACATATAGCGCTCGCGGTCCTCGTCGCGGTCGTGATCGCGGGTGGGCCGCAGCCGGCGGAACAGGCTGCCGATCATCACCATGACCTGGCGGTAGGTGTCGTAGTCGGAGCCGGTCAACGGCTGTTCGACATACTGGTCCCACCACTCCGACCAGTGCCTGACCTTGCCGTGATGGAGTAGGTACTGCTCCAGGTCGCCGAAACGTGGCCGCAGATCACCGATCTCGATACCGACTGCGTCGCCGTGCAGGGCCACTTCCTCGTCGGTGTCAGCAGGCTCGCCCGGCGGGCCCGAGTCCTGCGGCGACCATTGGAACACGTGATCAGTGGACCGGTCGACCAGCACCAGCTCCACACCGGGTGTGCCGAGTGCATAGGCGATGGCCTGGTATTCGGCCGATGCCTCGGTGATCGGCGCGACCACCGACAGCGGCGCCCACTGTGCCGGAAATCCGTCGAGCTCACCGGCGAAGGCCTGCAACGCTACCGGGAGCTTGCAGTTGTGCAGTTCATCCAGCAAGGGCCGCAGATCTTCGCACAGTTCGAGATAGATGACCGCGGGGCGTTTCTCGTGCAGCCGTCGCACCATCGCCAGCCCGGAGGCAGGCGAATGATGACAGACCGGGAAGATCTCCAGCTCTTCGCGCAGGGCACGGTCGACGTCGTCGACCATCCCGGCCAGAATCTCGCCGAGCACGCCCGGCCCGGTGGTGAACTCGTTGGCCGCGTCGGCGAGCTGCTCGCGCAGCGCCGCGAAGGTGCTCACGACAGCCTCGCGATGGCGTCCCGCCCACCCTCCAGGAACTGCGTCCAGGCGCCGCCCTGGTCCTTGCTGCGCGGTTCGACGACACCATGCCAGTACTTGTTGAGAATGGTGAGGTCCTCCGGGCTGCGCCGGGCCAGTGAACCGACAAGCGAACCCGCCAGGGTCTCGGCGCCAAGGGTGGTGTCGCCGAAGAACTGGCTGTGCAGGATCGCATCCTCCAGCACACCGATCTGCTCGGCGGTCGACAGCGCCGATTCCAGCTTGTCGTCATCAGTGGTCGCGGCGGCGGCCGCTGCCCGCAGGTCGGCGAAGCTGTCGAGCAGGATATCGAGCAGGGTCGGTGGCAGCTCGAGTTCGATGCGGTGGCGGCGCAGCAATTCGGTGGTGCGGAAGCGCACGATCTCGGCCTCGCTGCGCTTGCTGGTGACCACCGGGATACGGACGAAGTTGAACCGCCGCTTGAGCGCCGAGGACAGATCGTTGACACCACGGTCGCGGCTGTTGGCGGTGGCGATGATGGAGAAGCCCGGCTGGGCGAAAACGATATTGTCGTCGTCGAGTTCGGGAATCGAGACGTACTTCTCCGACAGGATCGAGATCAACGCGTCCTGCACATCGCTGGTGGAGCGGGTCAGCTCCTCGAAACGGCCGATGGTGCCCTGCTCCATCGCGGTCATGATGGGGGAGGGGATCATCGACTCGCGTGACTGCCCCTTAGCGATGACCATCGAGATGTTCCACGAGTACTTGATGTGGTCCTCGGTGGTGCCCGCGGTGCCCTGCACCACCAGCGTCGAGTTGCGGCTGATCGCGGCCGAGAGCAGCTCGGCGAGCCAGCTCTTACCGGTGCCGGGATCGCCGATCAGCAACAAGCCGCGATCGGAGGCGAGGGTGACGATGCTCCGTTCGACGAAACTGCGGTCGCCGAACCACTTCTGCTCGATATCGCGGTCGAGGCCGTCGGCGCGTTCGGAGCCGAGGATGAACAGGCGCACCATCTTCGGGCTCAGTCGCCAGGCGAACGGCTTCGGGCCGTCATCGATCGATTCCAGCCAATCCAGCTCATCGGCGTACTTGACCTCGGCGGGAGCGCGCAGCGCATCGGACATGGTCGGGGTCTCCTTCAGTCGAGAAAGTTCTTCAGCTCGGCGACGAGCTTGCGGATATGGCCGGAGATGACGGGGGTGCCCATGGCTTTGAACCGTTGCCGGAACCACGGATTGACGCTCTGGTGACCGGAGGAGTTCACCGAACCCACCGGGATGAACTTCACCCCGGATCGGTGCACCGACTCCATCGCTTCGAACAGCGGCTGGGACCGGTCGAACTCGTAAAAGTCCGAGATCCACACCAGCACCGTGTTCTTCGGGTCGGCGATCTTCGGCTGGGCCATCGCCATGGCCACCGGGCCGTCGTTGCCGCCACCGAGGTTGGTGCGCAGCAGTACTTCGAACGGGTCGTGCACCCAGGGGGTGAGGTCGAGGGCGCGGGTGTCATAGGCGATCAGATGAACGTCCACCTTGGGTAGGCCCGCGAAGATCGAGGCCAGGATCGTGCAGTTGACCATCGAATCCACCATCGAACCGGATTGGTCGACCACCACGATCATCCGAGCCGGTGTGGTGCGCTTGGCGGTCTGCCGGTAGAACAGCCGGTCGACGTAGAGCCGTTCGTCCTCGGGGTTCCAGTTGGTGAGATTCTTCCAAATGGTGCGGTCGACATCGAGATTGCGCAGGATGCGCTTGGGTGGCACCGAGCGGTCCACCGTCGCCGCGGTGGTCTGCTGGACCTGGGTGCGCAGCACTTCGGCCACTTGATCGACGTAGCGCCGGATCAGCGCCTTCGCATTCGCCAGTGCCACACCCGACAGGTTCGCCTTATCGCGCAATAGTTGTTCGATCAGCGACATACTCGGCGTCAGCTTCGCGGCCAGCGCCGGATCGGCGAGCACCTCACGCAGCCGCATCCGCGACACCAGTTCACCCTCGAGTTCGGACAGCACGCCGTTCATCTCACCGCTGCCCTCACCACCGAGCGCGCGCCGGAACCAGTCCGCATCGCGTTGCCAATCGGCGAGCTGCCCGGCGCTGACACTGCCGCTGCCGGTGGCGAACACATTGAGCAGCAGTTTGGAGACCAGCGCCGCCGAGCGGACCTGCTCGCGATCGACGGTGTTCGACGAATCCAGCTCAGTCGCCGCGGATTCAGTGTGCTCGGTCGAATCACGTTCCTCCGCACCGCCATCGCGCCCGGAACCACCGGCGGTGCCACCTGCCGGTAGTGCTGCCGGCTTCGCAGCAGCCACCGCGGGCAGTGGCTCGGGACCCGGTGCAGGCGTGATGCGCAACGCGTCGAACTCGGCGGCGAGCTCCGGGAAACGCTGAACGACATTATCGACGGAGACGCCGGGATCCAGAAGCACGGGCGGCAGACCGAGATCTCCGACAACGGCGACACTGCCCGATTCCAGCGCCGGTTGTGGCTCGTTGCCGAAAATGGTGGCGAGCATGCGCCAGTACAGGATCTGACGACGGGTTTCGTCGGCATCGGCGGACGTGGGTATCTCGCTCATGTGCGCAACAACCGTCCCGCCCGCTCGCGCAGCACCGCGACGGCATCACCCGATTTGGCTTGCTCCTTCACCACTTTCGGGTCCGTAGGTCCGCAGGCCCAGTCGCCGCCGTGGACATCGACGATCTTGCCCTTCACCTTCCGCTGCACCGCCAGCGGACGCAGCGACCATCGACCGGCCTCCCAGCGAAGCAGGCCGATACAAGCGGACGAGCCCCGCACCGCAGCGGCATCCAGCGGCCCGGACGACGACAGCCCCTCGGCCTCGACGGCGATCATGGATCCGTCGAGCTCGAGCACACCCTCGGTGATCCGGTAGCCCTCGAGCAACACCGGCTCGGCGATATGGACCGGATCACGGTCCAGGGGAGACACCGCCGCGGCGAGCGCACCGGGCAGTTGCACCCTGGCCGTGACGAACGGGTCGGCATGGTCGCCGACGCCGGCGCGCGCGTCGTCCCACAGCAGGTCGCCGCCCGCCATCACCGGCATTTCGGTCAGGTCGAGTGATCGGTGCTCGGCCAGGGCGGTGAGTAGCTGCGGGTGCGCAGTGAGCACCTGCCACACGGCCGGGCCGACCACGGTATCGACCTTTGGCGCCGAGACACTGATCCTGACTCGCCGCGCGGCTGTGGCGTCGGAAGGCTCGAACACCCCGTACACCTGCGCCTGGACCGCTGTCCCGTGCTCCTGCATATCGACACCGACGATGAACAATCGCCCGGAGACCGTGGCGCAGTTCGACGCTGCCGGAAGATCGGGCCCACGCCAGGTGAGCAGCATGGCCCGGCTCCACAGATCGGCCCAGCGCCGGACGGGAACACGCGGCAGTGTCGCGATCGGCACACAGGCACGCAGCTCGGCAGCGAATCCGTCGATCAGAAAAGCCAGACGACGCTGATCCGGTAGGGCGAGCAGAGTCCCGATTGCTTGATCGACAGCTGCCACCAGATCGTGATCGACGCCGCGCCAACCAGTGATCGCGAGCTCCTGGAGCCAGGACCGGCCGGCGAGGGCCGCACCGTCCGGAGCCGCACCGACGGCGGGCTCCGACCACACCAGGCGTTCACGCCCGGTGGCGGTGTCGAACCGGTCCAGCAGCGCATCGTGGATTGCACCGAGCAGTGCCGCACGGGCAGCGGCGAGCGCGGTGAGATCTTCGGGTGTCGGTGCGGCGGTACCGAGGGCCACCACCGCTGCTGCTGCCGCTGCGCCGAGCGGGGACCCGGCGACGGCACCGGCGAGCGCGTGCGCCGCATCGATGGTGCCCGCGTCGAGCCGGGCCAGCCCGTCGACCAGCGCGTTATCGAATCCGGCGACGAGCTCCAGCGCCTCGGCGACACCGGTGGGTGTTTCGGCGGTGAGTTCGCCCAGTTGGACGGCAAGCATCAGCGGTTGCCTCCCGTGGCCGGGAACCAGTGCATCTCCGGGATCGGTGCCGTGGTGCCCGGCAATTCGAGGTAGGCGAGGTGGCGCAGGAACCTGCTGAACACCACGGCGGCGGGCGCCGGTTCGTGGACGGGCGTGAGGGCCTGAGCGACGGTCTCGCCCTCGGCCACCTCGACACCGAGGTACCGCGCGACCCGATCGGCACCGTATTGCACGACCGCCTCGTCGATCAGCGCCTGCACATGTTTGCACGGGTAGGCACCGCGCAGGCCGCCGCACGGGCGATTGTTGTTCGTGCTGCAGCTGAGCCCGTGCGTGGCCGCCGACACCGACGACACGTAGACCCGCCCGATATCCGAACCGCTGGACACGACCCCCTGGAGCCGGCCGTCGGCGAGTTCGACGAAGGGCACCTTCGCGAGTTTGCGTGGCGCGACCGCGGGAACCACCCGCACCACCGACGCACGTTCGTACTCCTGGTCGGTACTCGATTCCGGTGGATTCACCACCGCGACACCAGACATCAACGCACTCCTCCCCGTCCGATCGACATGGCCATGAACCTACGTGAGCCCACTGACAAGTTTCTGGCCGCGCGGCGCACCGTCGCCGACCTGTGCGAAGCTTCCGGCTGGGCTCGATCCGTGCTATCGAGAAGCCATGACATCGACGCGCTCGACCTACGACGTGGTGATCGTGGGTGGTGGTCACAACGGCCTGGTAGCCGCCGCCTATCTGGCCCGTGCGGGCCGCTCGGTGCTCGTGCTGGAGCAACACTCCGAGGTGGGTGGGGCGGCGGTGTCGGCGCGCGTCTTCCCCGGTGTAGACGTGCGGTTGTCGCGCTATTCGTACCTGGTGAGCCTGCTGCCGCGGCAAATCGTCACCGACCTCGGCCTGCGGTTCGAGACCAGGCGCCGCAGCATCTCGTCCTACACTCCGGTCGGCGACAGCGGGCTGCTGGTCGACACCGCATCCGAGGCGCGAACCAGGGACAGCTTCGTCCGCCTGACCGGGTCGGATCGGGAATTCCAGGCGTGGCAGCGGTTCTGCGCAATGACGGGAACCCTGGCTCGGCGTGTCTTCCCGACTCTGACCCGCCCACTACCGACCCGCACGGAACTGCAACGCGCAGTGGATGATTCGCACACCTGGGACGCGCTGTTCGAGCAGCCGCTGGGTGAAACGATCGAGGCCTGGTTCGCCGACGACACCGTCCGTGGTGTCGTCTTCACCGACGCGTTGATCGGCACTTTCACCCACGCCCACGATCCGACGCTGCGCCAGAACCGGTGCTTCCTCTATCACGTGATCGGCAACGGCACCGGTGACTGGGATGTCCCCATCGGCGGAATGGGCGCTCTCACTACGGCTTTAGCCGACGCAGCTCGAAGCGCCGGTGCGCAATTGCGCACCGGGTGCAAGGTCACCGGCATCGACTCCGACGGCACACGGGCCGAGGCCCGGTGGGATGGGGGTGCGGTATCCGCGCGGCATGTGCTGGTGAACGCGGCGCCGTTGGAGCTGGCCCGCCTACAGGGTCAGGATGCCGACCCGAAACCCGAAGGTGCGCAGTTGAAGATCAACATGGTCTTGCGCAGGTTGCCCCGGTTACGCGACCCGGCCGTCGATCCCCGCGACGCCTTCGCCGGGACACTTCATGTGGCCGAGTCCTACTCGCAGCTCGAGCACGCTTACGCGGAGGCCGCCTCGGGCCGGATACCGTCGGCGCCACCCGCTGAGATCTACTGTCACACGCTCACCGATCCCAGCATCCTCGGTGCCGAGACAGCCGGCCTGCACACCCTCACCCTGTTCGGACTACAGACGCCCGCACGGTTGTTCGCGGACGCACCGACGGCCGCGAAGGGCGAATTGGTCGCGGCGACGCTGGCACAGCTGGATGCGGTGCTCGCCGAACCGATCCGCGACTGTCTTGCTGTGGACGCCGACGGCAACCCATGCTTGGAGGCGAAGTCACCGCTCGATCTCGAGGCTGAGGTCGGCTTGCCGGGCGGGCACATCTTCCACCGTGACCTGGCCTTCCCGTACCGGCCCGCCGACGACACGCGGGACGACCCGGCGGCCAGATGGGGTGTGGCCACCGGGCAGCCGAATGTATTCCTCTGCGGTGCAGGCGCGATCCGTGGCGGCGGTGTCAGTGGTATTCCCGGTCACAATGCCGCGATGGCTGTACTGGAAGCCACCAACGCCGGTAGGTAATTCGGTGAGAAGCAATTTCTTCCTATTATTTCCACCCGAGTATCGAGCCCGCGAATATAGCGGTATGGTTGGCGCCCGGGGCGGCGTGGATGCCGTCCGTTCCGTTGATCCGGCGCCGAGGAGAACAGGTGGAGCTCGATACCGTCCGTGAGGAAAAAGCGATACGGGACTTGGAGAATCGCCTGGTCGACAGCTTCACCGAGGCCCACTCGGCGGAGCAGGTCGGCAGTGCGGTGCAGGATGCGCACCAACGATTCGACGGGCGGCCGATCCGGGACTTCGTGCCCATTCTGGTAGAGCGGATCGTGCGCCGGGAACTCGACCCGGAACCGGTTGTGGAAAAGGTCGTCACGCGAATCGAAACGCCGCCGGAGAATTCCGATAACGAAATTGTCGACTCGAATTCTATTTCTCGTCACCTGCCGGAAACCTTGCGCGCGGCCCTGGTCTCGCGCGGTCGTCTGGTCCCGGTGCTCGGGGTCGTCGGCGTACTGGTGGTCGCCGCGGTCGCCGTAGCGGCAGTGCGCGATCCGGAGGCGGCGCCTGCTGCCGCGGCTGCGCCGTTGACGGTCGTGGAGGGTGTCGTCGGGTCGGAGAAGATGGCGTTCTTCGATGATCCGCGGGTGGTGGCCGCGCTGGCGAAACACGGCCTCGATGCCGACGTGCGGTCGGCCGGTTCTCGCCAGATCGCGACGTCGGTGGAACTCGACACCGTGGATTTCGCCTTTCCGTCGAGTCTTCCCGCCGCGGAACGGATTCAGCGTGAAGCCGGGGTGAGTGCGCAGTACACGCCGTTCTCCTCGCCGATGGTGATCGCCACCTTCCAGCCGATTGTCGATCTGCTGACCCGTGTGGGTGTGGTGAAGCCAGGGCCGGTACCGACCTTCGACGTGTCGGCCTACCTGGACATGGTCGCGCGCGGTGTGCAGTGGGATCAGATCGAGGGCAATACCACCTACCCGGTGCGTAAGAACGTCCTGGTGTCCACCACCGATCCACGCAGCTCCAACTCCGCGGCCATGTACCTGGCGGTCGCGAGCTATGTCGCCAACGGCAATGCCGTCGTACGTGGCGGAGCGGCGGAAGCGCATGTCCTGCCACTGCTTTCCCGTTTGTTCCTGGCCCAGGGGTACACCGAGAACTCCTCCGAAGGCCCGTTCGGCGAATACCTCGCCGCGGGCATGGGCCCCGCCCCGATGGTGTGGGCTTATGAGGCACAGTATGTCGCGGCGGCGGTCGATGACCGCATCAAACCCGAGATGGTCCTGCTCTACCCGTCGCCCACCGTATTGTCGCGCCATGCCCTGGTGCCGCTGAACGAGGACGGTGACCGGATCGGCCGGCTGTTGTCCACAGATCCGGAACTGCAGTCGCTGGCCGCCGAACACGGTTTCCGCACCGGTGACGCCGCGAAGTTCACCGCCGTCGCCGACGCCAACGATGTTCCCGTCACCCGCGAACTCATCGATGTCGTCGATATCCCGGCCTACGAAACACTCGAGAATCTCCTCACCGGGGTCGCGAACTCCTACAACTGACCGCCGCGTGATACCGGTTGCGGATGTTCCGCAGCCGGGTCGGCGACGCTCAGCGCGACGGGAAGCGAAGAATCCGATCGTCGCCGGTGCGGATATCCCCGCGGCCGTCGGTGTTGGATGTGGTGAGCCACAACGCACCGTCGGGCGCGACCACGACGGTGCGCAGACGACCGTATCCGTCACGGAAGTGATCAGCGGGCGTACCGGTGCCGCTGTCGGTCAACGGGACAGTCCACAGGCGTTCGCCGCGTAATGCCGTGACATACACGGTGTTCGCCGCAATCGCGATGCCAGACGGGGAGGCCTCATCGGTGGACCAGGTCACCAGCGGATCGGTGAATCCGCGACCGGACCCACCGGTGCCCTCGACAGCGGGCCAGCCGTAATTGCGTCCCGGCTCGATCAGGTTGAGCTCGTCGAAGGCGTTCTGCCCGAACTCCGCGGCGAACAGTCGTCCTCTCGAATCCCACGCCAGACCTTGGACATTGCGGTGACCGAGTGAGTAGACGGGGGAGTCGGCCCGGGGATTGCCCGGAGCGGCGCCGCCGTCGGGGGTGAGGCGCAAGATCTTGCCGTTGGGGCTGTCCGGGTCCTGCGAGTCGGCGCGCCGACCCGCGTCACCGGTGCCCACGTACAGCATCCCGTCGGGCCCGAACGCGATACGACCACCATTGTGGTTGCCCGCCTTCGCGATCCCGTCGAACACGACTTCTGGAGGCTCGCCCAGCCGGAACCGGACGATACGGTTGTCGGAGGCGGCGGTGAAATAGGCGTACACGTAGCGATCCTCGGTGTACCGAGGTGAGATCGCGAGCCCGAGCAGACCGCCCTCGCCACCCGCAACTACGCCGGGCACCTCGTAGACTTGCTCCGCGGGTCGGCCCGGGACGATCCGCAGGACTTGTCCGGTATCGCGCTCCGCGACCAGCGCGGCACCGTCTGGCAGGAAATCCAGGCCCCAGGGAACATCGATACCGCGGACCACTTCTTCGGCGGCTGCCAGATCCGGAGCACCCGCCGGTCGGCTCTCTTCTGTTGTGGTGGCAAGTGGTGGTGGCGGACTGCCGGGCTGATCGGTCGCTTCGTCACCACATCCGGCCACACCGCACGTCAGCAGAACGGACGCGAGAATCCAGCGCAGTGACACGGTCCTCCCGTGCGATCGCGCGGAGGTAATGGATCGGATCGGTAGTACTCGGCCCATCCGATGCCGTCCCGTGAGGTCGCGCCGCCGATGGCCCGACGCGGACAGGCCGCCGCTATCCGGGCCCCGCTCGCCGATCGGCGCGTCGGATGCCCTGCGTGCAGGAATGGTCGTTGTCGTCTGGAATGCGCGCATGATCTCTGACCTCCGGGCCGGGTAGCCGTCGGGTTCGATCGTGCCCGCAAGTGCGCCTCAGATCGAGCACCGGCTCGCCGTCGTCCTCGGCGGCAGGGCCAGTCGAGGGCGTCGGTCGGCTGTGTCGCCCGCAGCGTGCGTCAACCGACTCGCGTGATCTGTTTGTCCTCAACCACCTCGACGCTTGCGCCGGCTCGGTTCCTCCGCATCCGCGGCAATAGCCAGAACAACATGTACGTACTGATCAAGCTCAGCGCACAGATCCCGATCGCATAGAGACTGACCGCCACCGAGGATGAGCCCGCGGTCCAGAGCGCGGTAGCGATGAGCGGGGCTAGACCGCCGCCGAGGATGACCGATACCTGCACGATGAGCGAGGTGCCTGAGTAGCGGACGGCCGGCGGGAACAGCTCGGCCACGATGATGCCGCCGACACTGTGACTGATCGGCAGCACCACACCCATCCCGAGCAGCGCCACGTATACGACGACGGCGTTACCGGTGTTCAACAGCGGGAAGTAAGCCGCCGACCAGACCAGCAGTGCGGCCGTACCCGCGAGGAAGACGCGGTGGGTGCCGTAGCGGTCGGCCAGTGCACCCCACAGCGGCATGGTCAGACACCAGAGCACTGAGGACACGATCACTGCGAGCAGCAGGAAATCGCGGCTGAAATCCAGCTGCTTTGTGCCGTAGGTCAGCGTGAAGACCATGAAGATGTAGACCACCGCCGAGGTCGCGATCGCCGCGCACAAGATCAGCAGCAGCCGGGCCGGGCCGACTCGCAGCGCGTCCCGCAGTGGGAACGACGGCACCTCCCCACGCTGGACCAGGTCCGCGTACTGCGCCGATTCGGTGATGGTGAGCCTGACCGCGAGCCCGACGACCACCAGCACCACGCTGAGCAGGAACGGGATCCGCCAACCCCAGGACAGGAATGCGTTCTCGGGCATCAGCGCGCTGGTGCCGAGGAATACCGCGTTGGCCAGGATGAGTCCGGCCGGCGTCCCCATCTGGGGGAAGCTGGCGTAGCGGTTGAGCCGACCGCTCGGCGCGTGCTCCATCGAGAACACCACCGCACCCGCGCCCTCGCCGCCGAGCCCGACTCCCTGGATCAGCCGCAACACCACGAGCAGGACCGGCGCCCAGAACCCGATGGTGTCGTAGGTGGGCAGCACGCCGATCAGGGTCGAGCTCACGCCCATCAGGATCAACGACACCACCAGTGTGGTGCGCCTGCCGACCCGGTCACCGAAATGCCCGAACAGCAGCCCGCCGACAGGTCGCGCGCCGAACCCGACCGCGAAGGTGGCGAACGCGGCCAGCGTCCCGGCCGCCGGGCTCATCGAGGGAAAGAACTGCTTGCCGAGGATGAGCGCGGACGCGGTGCCGTAGAGCATGAAGTCGTACCACTCGAGTGTGGTGCCGACGAGGGTCGCCATCGCGACCTTGCGGTGGGTCGGCGCGACGGTCGAGCCGGAGGGTCCTTCGGTCACTACTATCCGTTCAGCGTGCGGCGCGAGCCGCGGTCATCGAGGGCGGGTCACTGCGACCCTCAGAGCTGCGCGCCCACCTGCTGTGCGATGAGCTCGAGGTGGTCGAGATCGGCCAGATCGAGGATCTGCAGGTAGATGCGCTCGGTGCCGAGTTCGGCGAAGCGGCCGATCGTGTCGACCACCTCGGCGGGGGAGCCTGCGAGACCGTTGGTCTTCAGCTCGTCCACCTCACGTCCGATCGCGTCGGCCCGGCGTGCGACTTCGGCGTCGCTGCTGCCGACGCAGGCAACCAGTGCATTGGAATAGATCATGCTGTCTGCGGGGCGGCCACGGTCGGCGACGGCGGCGCGGACCCGCTCGAATTGGGTGGCAGTCTCCTCGATCGAGGAGAACGGCACATTGAATTCGGAGGCGTAGCGCGCGGCCAGCCGGGGCGTGCGACGCGCGCCCGTGCCGCCGATCAGCACCGGAATGGGATCCTGCACCGGCTTGGGCAGCGCCGGCGACTCGGTGAGCTGGTAGTGGGCGCCCTCGAAGGTGAACTTATCGCCGAGCTTGGTTTCCCACAGGCCGGTGATGATGGCCAGTTGCTCTTCGAACCGCGCGAACTTGTCCTCGGGGAACGGAATCCCGTACGCGGCATGCTCTTCGGCGAACCAACCGCTGCCGAGGCCGAGCTCCACCCGTCCACCCGACATCTGGTCCACCTGCGCGACCTGAATGGCCAGCGGTCCCGGCAACCGGAACGTCGCGGCGGTGACCAGCGTGCCGAGCCGGATGCGTGTGGTCTCCCTGGCCAGTCCGGCGAGGGTGATCCACGCATCGGTCGGCCCCGGCAAACCGCTGGCATCACCCATCGCGAGATAGTGATCGGATCGGAAGAACGCCCCGTAGCCGAGGTCTTCGGCGGCCTTGGCGACCGCGAGGAGCGTGTCGTAGTCGGCGCCCTGTTGCGGCTCGGTGAAGATACGCAGTTCCATATCGCCATCGTGCCGCACATCAGGATCGCGGGTGCGGCCGGTACCGCGCCGGGTGTTCAGCTCCGGCGTTGCCCCGCCGTCATCATGGTCGGCCGGACCCGATCGGCCCATCCGCACGGTAACGAGCAGGTAGCCGTTACCCAGGTCTCTTCTTCGCCGTTGTCGAAGATGTGCTTGGTGGTCGCGGCGCGGGCGGGGTAGCCGCAGTCGCCACATTTACCGAAGTAGTTCAGGATCTCCTCGGTGTGGGTGATCGCCACGCGGCGATCGGGTTTCGTCATCACTTCTCCTTCGTTTGTTGTTCGGCAAATCCAGTGTGCCGAAAATGTGTCTGTCGTCACACCTGATCCGGTTGGGAGTTGTCATAGGGCTGGTCGGGCGGGTTTGGGGGAACGGCCAAGCGCGCGAACGGCTGTCGGCGCGAAAGCCGTGGTGAACATCGGGCAACAGGACTCGCGAGCGATTCCGGTGGCTCCGGCGACACCGAAAGGCAGTGGTGTGAACCACATGCCCGCTGTATTGTGACTGACGTTACACAGTAGCTACCCGCCGACCCGAGTTGTTCGTTGCGGGCCGACGAGAAGATGTACGCAGTTGGTTACCGACGTCATCGATGTGGTCGCTGAATTAGCGGCAAGCCGCGCGGCAGTATGGGATCTGCTGCTCGAAGCGCAAACCTATCCCCGTGTGTTCGCGGGTATCGGCGCCGCCGAACGGCTGGATGTGCCCGAACGGAATCCGGTCCTGGAACTGCGGGTCGGCACCCCCGACACCGGCATTCGCATCCATCAGATCCGAGTGGTCATCGGTCGCTGGTACGAGAGCATGGAACTACACAGTCCCATGCAGGGAAGTTTCGCCTCGGTCCGGTTGAGCGGGGAGGGCGAGCGCACCCGCGTCACCGTCACCTACTTCAGCCCGGCACGGATGCACCCGCGTCTGGCCGGGCTGTCCAACGGTGCCATCACCGAGTGGACCGAGAGCGGGTTGCGGCGCATCGCCGACATCGTCCGTGGCGCGCGCACCTCGGTGGTCGTCAACGGCGAGAATTCACCGGTCCGGCGGCAGGTCGGTGTGCTGCGACAGGTGATGACCACCGGCGTGGTGGCGACGACCCGGCCCGACGTCGCCGTGAAACAGCTTCGGTCACTGAACAAATGGGGTTTCAACCTGGCAGGCGGATACGCTGCGGGTGCCGCCCATTCACCCGACCGCATCGCCGTCGCCGACGACCGCGGCAGCCGCACCTTCGCCGAAATGCACGAGCGAACCAACGCCCTGGCAGGCGCCATGGGATCGCTGGGGCTCACCTCCGGCGACGCGATCGGGCTGCTGTCGAACAATCACGCGGGCATGGTGGAGACCATGGTTGCCGCGGGCAAGCTCGGCGTCGATGTCGCCCTGCTCAATTCGGGTCTGTCCGGCCGCCGCATCGAGGAGATCGTGCAGCGGCATCGTTTGTCGGCGCTGTTCGTCGACGGTGAGCTGGAACAGCTGGTCCGCTACCTGCACACCGATGTGCCCCGCTACAACACCGACGGCAGGCCGCCGATACCGGACCGCACCACCATCGACGACCTGATCGCCATGGGGCAGACCACGTTCCGGCGTCCGAGCCAACCCGGCCGGTTGATCGTGCTCACCTCGGGAACCAGTGGCCGCCCCAAGGGCGCGCGCCGTCCGCATCCCAAAGGCTTCGGCACCATTGCTGCACTTCTGTCCCGGATTCCACTGCGCATGGACGAGGCCATGCTCATTCCGGCACCCCTGTTCCATACCTGGGGTCTCGCGGGTTTGCAGTTGAGTACTGCCCTGCGCTCAACGGTGGTGCTGCCGGAACGGTTCGATGCCGAGGACTGCCTGCGCCGGATCGAACAGCATCGAGTGGTCACGCTGATCGTGGTGCCGACGATGGTGAACCGGATCATGGATCTGCCGGTGCATGTGCGGTCGCGCTACGACACCTCCAGCCTGCGTCACGTCGTCAGCTGCGGTGCGCCGCTGGCCGGGGCGACCGTGCTGCGGTTCATGGACCTCTACGGCGACATTCTGTACAACGTGTACGGCTCGACGGAGGTGAGCTGGGCTTCGGTCGCCACACCGGAGGATCTGCGCACTTCGCCGACCACGGCGGGCAGGCCACCGCTCGGTACGAAGGTCGCCGTGCTGGGTGAGAACCGCAAACCCGTCCCGATCGGCGCCGCCGGTCGCATTTTCGTCGGCAACCACATGCTGTTCGACGGCTACGTCAACGCGGCGCCGCCGGACGAGGCCGATGGCATGCTCGATACCGGTGACCTCGGCTATTTCGATGTGGCGGGCCGGTTGTTCATCGCGGGCCGTGACGACGAGATGATCATCTCCGGCGGCGAGAACGTCTTCCCGCGCCCGGTGGAGGAGGCGCTGTCGCATCTGCCGCAGATCAGCGAAGTTGCGGTGGTCGGCGTCCCGGACGATGAATTCGGCCAGCGGCTCGCGGCATTCGTGGTCAAGCGGGAAGGGGCCGGGCTGGATCCGGACATGATCCGCACCTACGTGCGGCACCGCCTCAGTCGTTTCTCGGTGCCACGCGATGTGACTTTCCTGAGCGCACTACCGCGTGGCGATACCGGCAAGATCCTCAAGCGCCTGCTGACCGACGCGGGCGGCCCCGGACGCCCACCTGCCATCGGAGGCCTGGCGCTACCCGGCCCGATGTAAGCGAGGTAGTTGCCCTCCGGACACGCGGGGGCATCGCGTAGGTTCGTCTACGCGAATGCCCGGCATGTTGGAAAGGCAGCAGTGATCGTCGTCTCGGTTCTGATGGGTCTCGTCGCGCTGGCGGTGCTCGGTGCACTGCACTGGTATCTGTGGCGACGCCTGGTACGCGACACCACCAGACCCGGATCGGTGGCCCGCTGGTGCGGGACGGGCGTGATCGTCGTCGGGGCCGTGCTGATGGTCGCCGCGTTGGTCGGACAATTGGCCCGGGCGCCAATGGGTTTCATTCGCATCGTGGCGTGGCCTGGGTTCCTGTGGGCCGCGCTGGTCATCTATCTGTTGATCGGTGTGCTGGTCGGTGAGCTGCTGCGACCGCTGGTGATGCGCTGGTACGACGGGGTTCGCGGCGATGGTGCGGATTCGACGCGCGCGCCTGCGGCCACGACAGGCGAGGATGCCGCCGACACTTCTCCGCGACCCGCTGATGTGCCCGCGACCGAACCAGCTGATCCGGCGTCTGCCGAACCTGCGCGCGCCGTGGAGGATTCATCGACGGAGTCAGATGTCAGCTCGGCGTCGGCCGCGAACTCGCAGGCAGAACCCACAGCAGAAGCGGGGACGGGTGAAGCCGCTCCCCTCGAGGGCGCGCCCCCGGTGTCCCGGAGATTGTTCGTCTCGCGGGTGCTCGGCGGTGCGGCAATAGCCGCCGCCGTGGGCACGGTCGGCCTCGGCACCTACAACGTGCTCAGCGGGCCCGCCGTCAAACGCATGACCGTCCTGCTGCCCAAGCTGCCTCCGGAAGCCGACGGGTTCCGGATCACGCTGGTCAGCGACCTGCATGTTGGTCCGGCGCTGGGGCGCTCGTTCACCCAGCGGGTCGTCGACGCCGTCAACCGCACCGAACCCGACCTGATCGCGGTGGCCGGCGACCTCATCGACGGCAGGGTGGCCGACCTACGGTCCACCGTCGCCCCGCTGGCGGACCTGCGCTCGCGGCTCGGCACCTATTACGTCACCGGCAATCACGAGTACTACTCCGGCGCCGACGAGTGGGTCGCGCATGTGCAGGAACTCGGGATGCGGGTGCTGATGAACAGCCGCGTCGAATTGGCGGGGTTCGACCTGGCCGGTGTCGACGATATCGAGGGCGAAGCCGAAGGCCGCGGCCCTGATGTGGCAGCGGCGTTGGCGGGCCGGGATCCGGCGCGGGCGGTGGTGCTGATGGCGCACCAGCCCGTCGTCATCCACGACGCCGTCGATCACGGTGTGGATCTGCAGCTGTCCGGCCATACCCACGGCGGGCAGCTCTTCCCCGGCAATCTGATCGCCGAACTGGCCAATCCGACGCTGGCAGGGCTGGAACGCTACGGCGACACCCAGCTCTACGTCACCCGTGGCGCCGGCGCCTGGGGCCCGCCGGTGCGCGTGGCCGCACCCTCCGACATCACCGTGCTCGAACTGCGCACCGTCCGCGACCGGATCAGTCCGTCGCCTCGTTGAGCAGCGCGCCGAGCCGGGCGATGCGGAGTAGCTGTTCCGCGTGGAACGACGGCGGATGATGCACCTCGACGCTCAACCGCTCGTCGAAGGTGGTGATGATGGTGGTGCCGCCGCCCGGTTGTTGCGATCGCCGCCCGGTGCGGTCGCGTTTGGCGATCATGGTGGAGCGGAAATCGGTGATGCGCAGCCCTTCCGGGGTGATCGGCGGCGGGATCCGGCCCCAGTTGGTGGCGATCACGGTGCCCGGCGGTGTCGCGGCCATCTCGGGGATCTGCAGCGGCGTCTGCTGGATGAACCCGGAGTCCAGGTCTGAGCGCAGTGCCGCGCAGATGCCGCGTGCCACACCGATCAGGGTGGGGTCGATGTCGGCGCCCGGCCGGTAGGAGGTGTAGCCGAGGACATTGGTGGCCTCGGTCGGGCCGACCGGCGGGACCAACCGGGGCCGCAGGTCGACCGAGTACGCGTAGTGCAGTCGCTCCACCGGTACCCCGCGCGTCTGGGCTTCGGTGAGCAGCAGTGCCGCCGACACCAACCCGTGCACGGTGACGCCGGTGCGGTGGCCGAGGTCGACGAGCGCGGCCGTCGCGGCCCGGCTGAGCCGGCAGCGAGTGGTGATCAGCGGGGGATAGGGGTCATCGGCCGCCGATGTCGGCACCGAGGCGGGTAGGGGCGCGGCCGTGGGGCCGCGAACCGGACGTTTCGCGATCCCGCGAGCACCGAGCAGACCCTCCACCGACACCGGATACGGACACTCCGCCACGTCAGGTACTCGCCCCGCTGCCGCTTCCCGATAGCAGCGCCATAACTCGGCGAATATCTCCAGCGAATGCGCGGCGTCGGCGACGCTGTGGTGAGTCAGCAGCGTCACGCTCGCCGTATCGCCGTCGCGGACCACGCACAGTGCGCACGCCGCGCGCCGCTGATCAGGATCGGCGCCGGTCAACAGCTTTTCTGGTGCGCCGTCGGTGATGGTGAGTTGCGGTGGATCACCCTCCGGCGCCAGCATCAGGTGCGCTGTGTCGTCGATCGGCGCCAGCCGCGCGCCGAGCATCGGATGGGCACGAACGACCGCATCGAAGGCGACCGCCAGTGCGGTCGGATCGAGCCGGCCCGACACCCGGGCCGAATATCCGACGAACACCTCCGCGAATGCGAAAATCTGCTCACTCGGCGCCAAAGGGCGTAGAACAGTGGCTGCGGTCATGTTGACGCCTTCCCCGGTGACCTGCTGTGAGACTATCCCAAAACCATGGGGTGGCCGGGGATTTCATCGGCCGGGCGCGGGGGAATCCGGGCCCGGCGGACCGTCGTGTATCGTTCGGTTAGGTAAACCTAACTTGCCGAGGGAGGCTGGATGGCCAGGAAGCGCACGACCTTGACCGTTGCCAGGACCGAGCAGATCGGCCCGCATTTCGTCCGGGTGTATCTCGGCGACCCCGGCTTCGATGATTTCACCGCGAACGAATTCACCGACGCCTACGT
Source organism: Nocardia sp. NPDC059180 (assembly GCF_042754945.1). NCBI lineage: Bacteria > Bacillati > Actinomycetota > Actinomycetes > Mycobacteriales > Nocardiaceae > Nocardia > Nocardia sp. NPDC059180. Next base: position 42,000 of record NZ_JBHZBU010000008.1, on the reverse strand, counting down.
CAAGCTGCTGTTCGATCGTCCCGACGGTGAAGTGATGCGTACCTATACGGTGCGGTCGGTCGATCCGGTCGCCCGTCAGATCGCGATCGACTTCGTGGTGCACGGCGACGAGGGGATCGCCGGCCCGTGGGCGGCGAATGTGACTGCGGGCGAACAGATCACGATGTTCGGTCCCAGCGGCGCGTACGCACCGCGCGCGGATGCCGACTGGCATCTGCTCGCCGGCGATGAGTCGGCGCTGCCCGCCATCTCGGCGGCCGTGGAGGCGCTGCCCGACGGCGCGACCGCCAAGGTATTCATCGAGGTGGCCGATGCCGCCGACGAAATCGTGTTCAACTCCAAGGCTCAGCTCGAGGTGCACTGGATCCACCGCGGTGCCGCCGCCCACGAGGCGAGTGAGGACCGGGCCGGAGACAACGCTCCGATCATCGCCGCGGTCCGCGAGGCGGAATGGTTGCCCGGCCAGGTGGGTGTGTTCATCCACGGCGAGGCGCAGTCGGTCATGCACAACTTGCGCCGCTACATCCGCAGGGAACGCGGTGTGCCCGCGGAGTTCGCGTCGATCTCCGGATACTGGCGGCGTGGACGCACCGAGGAGGGCTTCCGGGTCTGGAAGTCCGAACTCGCCGCGGCCGAATCCGCCGGATAGATCCCGGCTCGGGCTGTACCCACGTCGCCCGACCCGGCAGGCCTACGTGGTGACGCTCCCGCCTTCGGTCCTTGACCGGGTCAGGCGGCGACGCAAGTGCTGTCGGACAGCACCGGAAGACAGATGCCGGCCGTTGCCGACACCAGCAGTCCCGCGCCGAGTGCGAGCGCGCCGAGGCTGACGGTCGCGAACACAAGCACCCACAGCAGTCCGGGCAGCCGGGTCAGCCGCGCGAGCTGATCGGCGTCGGTGGTCAGCTCACCCGACCGCCGCCCGGACCTGGTCCGTTGCAATTCGATGACCGGACGGATCCCGGCCAGCAGCAGCAACCAGGTCGCGAGATAGGCGAAACCGGCCTGGAGGGTGTCCGAGCCGAACCAGGAGACACCGAAAACCAATGCGCCGGTGACGAATACCGAGACCACACCGTAGATGTTGCGCACCATGATCAGCATGAGCGCCAGCGCGGCGATCGCGATCCACAACATGAGCGTGATCCTGTTCGCGCCGAGCAGCGCGGCGAAACCGAGGCCGAGCAACGCCGGAGCGGGATAGCCGGACAGAGCCGTGAGGATCATCCCGAACCCATAGGGCTTTCCGCTCGACACCGTCAGACCCGACGTATCCGAATGCAGCGTGATGCTGTTGAGCCTGCGCCCGGTCAGCAGCGCCATCAACGCGTGACCACCTTCGTGCGCGATCGTCACCACATTGCGAGTCAGGCGCCACAGCGGCCCGTACCCGACCAGTATCAGCGCTACCGCGGCGGCGCCGAGCACCAGCCACGACGGCGGCGCCGCCTGCGTCGTCGTCAGTCGATCCGCGATCGAGCTGCCACGGTCGACCAATTCGGCTGTATCCACCGCCGCACCCTAATCGACACGGCCGGGCTTCGCAGCTCGCCCGAGTCCGGGACTGCGCCGGTCGAGGGCCGGTCGGCGGCACTGTCGCAATGCCACGAACCGAGATATGTGTGAATGGGACGTTTCACAATTGTTCGGCGCGTCGATTCGGCGGATTGCCGAAGTCCGGGGGATGTGACCGGATGGCCGGATAGACCGGGATACGTTCGTCGTGTCGGTGGTGGTTCGGTGGAGGGAATGCGATGAACGAGGATGTCCCGTTCAACATGGCGGCACGGGACTCCCCGGTATCGCGCCGCGCGGAAAGCGATTTCGGCACCGTGCTCGGTCTCGGTCTCGATATGGCGTTGGTGTTGCTCGACGATTCGGATCCCTCGTCGCGGCGGGTCATGGCCCGGCTCGAGCGCGCCGCGGCCCGGTGCGCTCGCGAACAGGTGCCGCTGGAGGCGATCCAGCATGTGATCCACGACAGCGTCAAGACCGGCCTCGCGCTCGGTGATCCGGGACGGCGTCGCCTCGGATTCGGTTCCGGCGGCAGCGACGAATGCCTCATCGTCGACCTGCTCGACACACTGACCTCGGTGGTATCGCGTGCCTACGTGGCGCAGTTGCGATCGGCGTACGGGCACGCGTGATGAGCGGCGCAGGCATGGATGGCCGGACCGCCGCCCGCGAACCGATCAGGACGAACGATAGGTGCGGGCCACCAGAGCCGAACGCAGGTACCACAGACCCGATGGCTGGGTCGGATCGAAGCCGGTGAGTTGGGCGATCCGCTTGAGCCGGTAGTCGATGGTGTTGGTGTGGATATGCATGACCCTGGCGGTGCGCTGCCGGTTGAGGTTGTTGGAGATGTGGCGTTGCAGCGTCTCGAGCAGCTCCGGGTGATCGTCGAGCGGGTCGAGTAGCGAGCCGAGATACTCCCGGCCCGGCCCGGGTCTGGTGAGCTGGTATTCCAGCGCCATATCGTCGAACCGGTACAACCCACGCACGCAGCGCAGCCGCTGCACCATGTCCAGCAGTTCATGCGCCTGATCGGCCGCGCCGGGAATCTTCGCCGTCGGCGATTCCACCACCGCGGCGGTGATGGGCACCTGCGCCGCACGCGAGAGTTGCGCGACGAGTTCGTCGAGTTCATCATCGGAGAACGTCGTGCTCGGAACGAGGATGGTGCCACCGTCGACACTCAGCAGCGACAACGCGCGCTCCCCGCAGCGGGTGGCCAGTTCGGCCTGCACACGCCGCAGCTTGCGCCGGGCCACGACCTTGCCGTCCAGAGTCGCGTCCGCTTCGTCGGGATGGGCGGGGATCGCCATCGCCAGCACCGTGTAGGACTCGGCGATCTCGATACCGCATTCGCGGGCCATCGTCGAGGTGCTGTGCCCGCCGAGTAGCGCGGAGGTGAGGGTGTGTACCGCAGTGTGGTGCTCGCTGACGACGGCGCGCAGCTCCCGAACGTAGGCCATGGAGATCGCCGAGGTCATCCGGTCCAGCATCTCCACCACGAGTTTGGCGCCGTCGACCAGATTGGAGTAGTCGGTGACCGACGCGTTCGACACCACGAGGTCGAAGCCGAGCTTGAACCCTTCATGGATGGCGTGGTGGATGGTGTCGATCGGTACGCCCTCGCGTGCCCAGCCTGCGGCCGCGTTCTCCAGGCGGCGGGTCTTCTCCGGGATGTCACGCCCGTCGAGCATGCTCACGGCCAGCTCGAGACATACGCGCGTGATGGTGGTGACATCACCGTAGATCGCGTCACCCGGCAGGGTGCCGCAGGGCACCACATTCTCGACGAAGTGGCCGACCATCTGCCGCGATAGGTTGCGAACATCCTGCAGAGGCGCCGACATGGGCTGCCCGGAAACCGTGAGTGCTGCTCGCATCGCGCTGTCGACGGCCATAGTGACTCCTTCTACCCCCCGGTTGCGACTGTGCGGTAACACGCTAGCCAGCCCGCCACCGCAATCGGGAGGTTTTGCGAGTGGATTGGGCGGGCACGAGTCTATGAACGGCATTGTTTGTGAGCCGTCACAGGTGCGTGCCCTCGTAGTGTCGGTGAACTGCTCAGCCTGGTAGGGCGGGTGCGAGGATCGTGGTGATCTGCTCGACCCGGGTGCAGGCCGACTCCCCGCCGGGCGCGGCGCTGCGGTCCACCCGAATCCGCACCACTCCGTCGTCGGCGGTGCCAACGGCGAGTGAGCAGCTGGTGGCGGGGTCGCTGCCGGAGTTGTGGAAGCGCAGGGCAGGCCGGTCGGCGACAGTGGTGTCGGCGGGCTCGGCGATTCCGGGCTCCTCACGTAGTCGCGACAGCGCGGTGTCATCGGAGAACAGGATGCGCACGGCGGCATCGGCGCTGCTCCAACCGCATCCCGTCCATGAGTCGCCTGCGCCCGCGGCGACGTCCTTGCGTTTGGAACCGGCGGCGAAACCGGCCTCGGTGATCAACTGGTCGGAGACCGTGCATGGGTCCCAGGACGGCGCCGCCGGGGTGTCGGCTTCTTCTGAACCGCATCCCGTCGCGAAGATGCCCGCGCTGATCAGTACCGCCGCCAGTCGAATCATGGCGCGGATGCTAACGAGCCCGAGGCGCCGCGCACACCTCGCTTGTGCAGGTTCACAGGCGGTGGCACGGCGAGATTGATCCTGCAACAAAGGATACGGCGCATGCATGTTCGGCGCGATGACACAAGGCGCTTGCGGGACGGCGGCGGAATATCGGCGAAGTAGTTGAAATTGATACCAATTGAGCGATAGTGATGAGGAGGCCGTGATGACGAAGCCGATGCCGCGGGTGCGAGTCGTTCCGTCGGGCGAACGTGCCCACTGGTGGAACGAATGGCTCGACTCCAGGCAGTCGTTCCCGGCGACCGGCAATTTCGATCTCGAAGCCAACGCCCACGGCCTGCTGATGGTGCACAACGAGGACACCGTCGGCGCAGGTGAGGGCTTCGACACTCATCAGCATCGCGATATGGAGATCCTGACCTGGGTGCTCGAGGGTTCGGTCGTGCATCAGGATTCCGTCGGCAACTCCGGTCTCGTCTATCCCGGCCTGGCCCAGCGGATGAGCGCGGGTACCGGCATCATGCATTCGGAGAGGAACGGCGCCACCTGGTCCGAACGAACCCGGCTACGGGTGGTGCAGATGTGGGTGCCGCCGGATACGTCCGGGGTCACTCCGAGCTATCAGGAGATGGATGTCGATGGTGAGCTGGCCGGAAACGCTCTGGTGACCATCGCGTCCGGGATGGCCCGCGACCGCGACCAGACCGCCATCATCCTCGGCAACCGCTACGCTGCCCTGCACGTCGCACGCTTGGACGCCGGGAGTTCGATCACCGTCCCGGACGCACCGTACGGGCATGTGTTCGTTGCGGCGGGCAGCGCCGATTTCGAAGGTCACGGCGCACTCGAACAGGGTGATGCTGTTCGCCTCACCGCCACCGGCGGACACCGCGTCACCGCCACCGAACCCGCAGAGCTACTGATCTGGGAGATGCACGCGGGATTCGCGTGAACGGGACGCCGCGCCGCCACTGCGCAAGCCGACCGCCCACTCGACTATCGCGATTTACGCCAGAACCTGCGCTCACGCTTGGTCGGGCCGACTCGTTTGCGTCCAGTGTCGGCGGCCCTGGCGCTGCTCTCGGCCAGATGCGCGCCTTGTTCGCGCGCGGACGCAGCCAGTTCCGCGGCGCGATGACGGGCGGTTTCGGCCCATTCCGCACCACGGTGCTTGGCGACATCGGCGAACTCCGCACCTCGATGTTTGGCGACATCGGCGAATTCGGTGCCGCGTGACTTGGCGAGCTCAGCCCACTCGGGACCATGCTGCTGGGCGGTTCCGGCGAGCGCCGCGCCGCGCTGCCGGGCTGCCTCGGCGAACTCGGGGCCGCGCTGCTGGGCGGTCTCGGCCAGTGCGCTGCCGCGGTGTTGGGCGGCCTCGGCCAACGCAGCCCCGCGGTGTCGTGCCGCCTCGGCCAGTTCGGCGCCACGATGACGCGCCGTTTCGGCCCATTCCGGTGCGCGCTCCTGAGCGGTTTCGGCCAATGCGGCACCCTTGGTCGCTGCGATGCCTGCGAACTCCCGACCACGCTCGGCTGCGTGTTCGAGTTGGTGCCGCAGCACCTCACCACTGCCGTCCTGTGCCGACGCGCCGAACGGTAATGCCGCGCCGACAGTGGCCGCCGCACCCTTCGCCGCACGTCGTCCGCGCCACCCCAGCGACGGTTTGCCTGCCGTGTCGGCGCTCGCGATCATCAGACCGCCGAGCAGGCTGACGTCCTTGAGGAACGCGGTCCGTTTGGCGGCCCTGCGGTCGGGATCGGATTCGGCCCAGAAGTCCTGCTGGGTGACGGTGGCCGGGACGACGGTAGCGGCAAGCGCCAGCGCCGCCAGCCGCGGCGCCTTACCAAGTGCGAGCATCGCACCACCGGCGACCTGCGTCACTGCTGTCGCCTTGACCAGCACACTTGGATCGTTCGGCAGCTTCTCGGCCATATCCGATGGCAGCGACTGCTGGCCCTTCTGCACTACTGCCGACGCCGATTTCACCCGGGGCTCCGGATGCATGAGGGTGTCGACGCCGTCCACGACGAAGGCACTCGCCAGCAGTGGGCGAGCTAGCCTGCGGATCAGCATGATGGGAACCCCTTTCTTCGGGAGTGTCGATCGGCCGTGAGGTCATGCGGTCGAACTCGGGCGAAGCCGCGGCAACGGGTCGTCGCGGACCGGCGACGGGGCTCATGCGACAACGTCGTCGGCCCGCCGACCAGGTGATTCCGACCGTACCACCGCGTATACCCGCTATGGCCGAGCCGAATCGGCGCGTGCCGGGAAGCTGCTCGATGCACCGTGGTGTCGCCGTCATCGCGGGCGGCGCGGATTCGCCGGCTACGGGCGGGCTCGGCGGGTCGATTCGGGCCATGGCAGCCGACCGTGCCGAGTTCTGCGACTCGCGTGCAGTGCGCCGACAGTACACACGGCACAATGCTGTGAGTTTGCCAGATGTGTGGAAGATGTTCTGGGCCAGACTATTACGTGATATCGAGTGCCGTTTTCTGTCAGACCCCCCGACTATTCTGATGGGGTACGAAACAGTCGGCGCGGGGCCCGAACAGCAGGTGTGGGGCCCGGCGTCGACACCTGATGGAACGGGGGTTCTGTCCATGGAATTCAACGGACACGGTCGGCTGGTGCCGCCGCGCCAACACGGTGCTTCGTGGCGGGAATCGGAGTTCCGATTGCTCGCGACCCGGGTGCGGTCCGGTATCGGGTTGCGGGAAATCGCGGCCGAGTTGGGGCGCACGCCGTCGGCGGTGCAGGCGGCACTGCGTCATGTTGTTCCCCCAGGTGAGAGGGTGCGCGCGATTGATCGAGCGGGCTGGTTCCAGGACCGGCTGGCCGCGGAGCCCGAATGGGACTGGTGGTCGGTGGTGGTCGAGCATCATCAGCACAGCGCATCGGTGCTGTGGCTGACCGATGACGAGCACACCGCGCGCGAGGCCTGGCGCGACCGCACCCCGATGCCGGTGCTTGCGCAGCGTCTGCAGACCTCGGAACTCGCGGTCGCGGAATTCCTGCGGGCGCTGGGCCTGGCCGAAAGCCTGGCGGAGGTCGCCGACCGGCTCGGTGCGACACCGGGTCAGGCGCTGGCCAAACGGGTCCGTGCCGGTCGTGATCACGACACCGCCAGTTGGGTTCTCGTGGTCGACGGCGCGGAAGGCACAGTGCGCCCGCGCAGTGCGCCGGTGAAACGGCATGTGTCCGTATACGAATCCCGCGCCGCCGCTGAAGCCGGCCGAGATCGGGTGCTGCGCTGGCATCGGCGCAATGCCGGTGACAGCGCCGCGCCGGTGTGGTGGACCATTGCCCAGCGCGGGCTCGGCGATCTGGCGGGCCGCACTTACTGCGGCGTCTACGGCCTGCGCGATACCGAGGGCTGCGGCGTCCGCGCCGATGCCCTCATGGTGGGCGACCGCATCCGCGTCGCCTCGGCCGACGGCGTCGTCCTGGACGCGGTGGTGGAATCGGTCGAGCACGCTGCCGGCGTGGTAGTCGTCGATCTCGGCCCGATCGCCGACTCCCGAGTCCGGCGGGTGATCGAGTTCGATGCCTCCGAACGCGTCGAGGTGTTGGTGGAGCACGACGAACCGTGACGTGTGCCGTGGTGTCGCGGGTTTTCCTTGCGACACCACGGTTCGTCGACGTCATGATTCGTTCATCGCACGCTTCAGTGCAAGCTGCGGACCTATACCTGGGTTCAAGTGGAGGCTCGTCGAACTCGGGACGGGCAGGTCAGCTTGCGCTCTGCCGCTGTGGCGGCGGAGCAGTTGATCGATGGCTTGCGTAGGCACATCGACGGCGGCTGAAAACCCTCACATTCGCCCCGTCTGCGACTCAGTTCCGCAGATCGCACACGTTATCCACGGCGGTCCGGGCCGCTTGGCGGACGGACTCATGCGGATCAGCCAATTGACGTCCTCTCCGGCCTGAAGGCCGGAGATTCCTACCAGCGCCCTGACGGGTGCTCTCGGTGGGTTCCTGTTTCACAGGGACTCGCTTCCCGCTCGGCGGAAAGACTTACGGTCCCTCCGCAGGCGTTTAATCTCTCGGCGCGTCCCGCCGCGAGGATGTTGATCGCCGCGTTCAGATCGCGGTCGTGAGTGGTGCCACAGGCGCACCTCCACTGGCGCACCGACAGTGGCTTCGGCCCGTCGATCGCTGCACATACCGAACACATCTGCGACGACGGGAACCAGCGATTCACCTTGCCGAAGGTCCGGCCGTAACGGTTGGCCTTCGCTTCGAGCATGCGGGTGAACACGCCCCACCCGGCGTCGTGGACCGACTTCGCCAACCTCGTGCGTGCAAGACCTCTCACGCACAAATCCTCGACGTACACCGCTTGGTTGCCGCGGATGATCATCGTGGACTGTTTGTGGCCCCAATCCTTGCGTGTATCGGCCACTTTCGCGTGCGCCTTCGCGACTATAATACGCGCCCGGGCCCGGTTCGCCGAGCCTTTCTCCTTGCGCGACAGCGACTGTTGCGCCTTACGCAACCGGCGTTCGGCTTGCCGCAGGAACCGGGGCGCGACGATCGTCTTGCCGTCCGACAGAACCGCGAAGGTCGTCAGGCCCAGGTCGAGACCCACCTCGGAATCAACTGGCGCAAGCGGGTCGTCGTTCACCTGGACCACGAACGACGCAAAATACCGTCCCGCCGCGTCCTTCACGATTGTCACGCTCGACGGATCCGACGGCAGATCCCGAGACCAGCGGACCACAACATCGCCGATCTTCGGCAGCCGAAGCTTCCGGCCGGAACTCACCGCGAATCGGGCGTTCTTCGTGAACCGGATCGACTGCCGATTGTCCTTGCGGGAACGGAACCGCGGTAGCGCCACCTTCGCGCCTTTCCGCTTCCCGGTTACCGACGCAAAGAAGTTCCGGTAGGCGGTGTTCAGATCGGCGAGCGCCTGCTGAAGAACCACCGCCGACACTTCCCCGAGCCATTCCCGCTCAGGGGTGCTCTTGGCTTCGGTCAACCGTTTCGACAACTCAGTGTCGCTCACCCGCCGCCCAGCCTTGAACGCATCCTGCCGTGCCCGTAATGCGTCGTTGTACACCACTCGCGCGCATCCGAATGCCTTCGCCAACGACCGCTGCTGCCCCACAGTGGGATACAAGCGGAAGTTGTACCGAAGCTGCACACCCTGATAATACCAATGGTCTATCACCGAATATGGCGACATCCGCACCGGTAGACACTGCGTTTTCGTGCTGAACCCGCATTTGGATTTCGTCACGAAATACCGGCATCGCGTGTACACCGACCGACATCTGACGCGGATGGGCAGATCGTGCGCGCCGTCTGCGGAGACTTCGAAGTCGAGTTGGTCGAGTTCAACGGCGAAACCAAACACGTCCACCTGCTGGTGAACTACCCACCCAAAGTTGCCCTGTCGCGTCTGGTGAACTCCCTCAAAGGTGTGTCGTCGCGGCGGATGCGCCAAGAGTTCCCCCGAGCTGGTGCGTCACTACTGACGAGCATAACGACTCTGGTCGGGTTCCTACCTCGCCGGATCGGTAGGCAGTGCCCCGATTTCAGTGCTGCGCCAGTACATCGAGCAGCAGGAACCTCCAGTTCAGGGCACGCTCGGGCCATGGCGGCCCTCCCGCGTCCGCCTTCACCACCGCCCTGAAGGGCAGCGCACTAGCCGACATTCGGTAGCCAGCCGTAACCAGCGATGAGTGAGGTTCTGGGTTCTCGGACTTCAGGCGTGAATTGCTGCGCGGCGAGCTGTCCCAGCTCATGGCGATGCCGATTCAACCAGCTTCGTTGTGCACGCCAGCGACCCCTCCTGGCTGCGACGGCCACACATGTATCGTCCCGCGTGCTCGAGTGTCTGGCCGGACCGGCAAGCCCTGGCTCCTCTAGGGGAATCCCGAGTTCCTGTGCGAACTTTTGTCGATACTCGAACGTGACCTTGCGGGTGCCATTTTCGACCTGGCTGAGAAATTGTTGCGACACCCGAGCGCAGTCGCTACCGCCACCTGGTTCCGGCCACTCCCAAGCCGATACTCCCGCACCACCGGACCGACTGAGTCGATGCTGCCGTCACCGTCGTCGGAACGACGCAACCAGTGGTCCTTCGCACTGTCCACGCAGCTTCCCCAGATCGACAACCGCAGACCAGCTGGTTGTCGGGACTGCCCGTGCAGCATTCCCATCGGCGCGTTGGAGAGGACGTGCCACAGCATTGCAGGCCAAGGGTACGGGTGCCTGGCGACTGCAGCAGCGTTCAGGGAGCCGGAGGATCTCAGAGTTTGTCCCCGGACCGCCGCGGCATCATCGCGCACGCGATCACTGTCAGCACGGTCGCCACCAGGACCGCGATGAACACCAGATGCACCGCCGCGGCGAGCGTGTCCGGCGCTGGACTGTCGGTGTCGCCGATACGAGCGTTGACGATTGCGCCGAATACCGCCACACCCACCGCGCTGCCCAGCGATCGGGCGAACATGTTCGCCGAGGTGACGACACCACGTTCGTTCCAGTCGGCGCTGGTCTGCGCGGCAATCAGCGTAGGTGTGGCGACCAGGCCCATCCCGGATCCGATCACGAAACACGATGCCGCGACCTGCCATAACGGGCTCTGCGCGCCGATCAACAGCGTCGATGCCGCGCCGATGGCCGCCAGACTACTGCCGATCAATGCGGTCGTGCGGAAACCGAGCCGCAGGTACACCCGCCCGGCTTGCGACGCCGCCAGCGGCCAGCCGAGGGTGAGCGCGCCGACGGTCAGCCCGGCCACCAGGGCGCCTGTTCCCAGCACGCCTTGCGCGAAGGTCGGCACATAGGAAGTGAGCCCGAGCAGCAGCGCCCCGACCATCAGCGACACCGCGCTGCTGGCCACCACCACCCGTCGGGTGAACAGCCACAGCGGCAGGATCGGATGCGCGGCGCGGCGCTGCACCAGCACGAACAGGCCGATCACCACGGCACCACCGGCGAAGATCGCAATGCTGGTCGGCGACTGCCACGCCCACGCCTGTCCGCCCTCGAGCAGTCCGAGGATGAGCGCGCCGGCACCGACCGTGAGCAGCGTGGCGCCCAGGTAGTCCACCCGCTGCCGCCGACGCGGCGCGGTCTCGGTGAAGTTGCGCAGCAGCATCCATCCCGCCAGCGCTGAGATGGGGATATTGATCAGGAAGATCCACCGCCAGCCGATGTATTCGGCGAACACGCCGCCGAGCAGCGGACCCGCCACCGACGAGATCGCCCACACGCTTGCCAGATAGCCCTGCACCTTGGCTCGTTCGGCCAGGTTGTAGAGGTCGCCGGCGATGGTCATCGTCATCGGCTGGATGGCACCCGCGCCGACGCCCTGGATCGCGCGGAAGATGATCAGCCCGACCATGCTGCCTGCCAGACCGCACAGCAGCGACCCCAGCGCGAACACGCCGATTCCGAACAGGATCACCGGTTTGCGACCCACGACGTCGGAGAGCTTGCCGTAGATCGGCACCGTGACCGCCTGGGCCAGCAGGTAGATGGAAAACAGCCAGGGGAACTGAGCGAACCCGCCGAGGCTTTCGGTGATGGTGAGGACTGCGGTGGCGATAATGGTCGAGTCGAGCGCGACCAGCGAGGTGGCCAGCATCAGTGAACCGAGTACGGCGCCACGTTCGGAACGCAGGCCGACCGCCGATTCCGCTGTGTCGGTCACCATCGGCGGCCCCTATCGTTTGTTCGAGTAACCATCTCGAACGAACGCCGCCGCACCGGGAATATTCCGCACATACCTATCAGAAGCGAATCTTCAGCTGGTCGGTGCGTGGTCGCGCCTGGCAGCCGAGGATGTAGCCCGCCTCGATATCGTCCTCGTCGATGATCGCACTCGGCGGCATGTCCACTTCACCCTCGACGACGGTGCACGCGCACGAACCGCATTCACCTTCCCGGCACGAGTAGGGCACATCGAGGCCCTTGGACAGCATGACGTCGACGAGAGTCCGGGAGCGCGGCCAGTCCATCTGGTGCACTTCACCGTCGAGTTCCACCGCGACGCTGGCCGAATCCTCGTCGTCGGCGATGTCGTCGATATCGGCGAACGGGTCACCCGACAGCGAGGTGAACACCTCGGTGCGCACACGTTCACGCGGCCATCCGGCGCCGGTCAGCGCCTCGCTCACCGCGGTCATGAACGGTCCGGGACCACAGATGAACGACTCATATGCGCTGAACGGTTCGGCGAACGCGGCCAGTTGGGCGGGCGTAGGCAAGCCCTGCAGTGATTCCAGCCGGTGCACCACCGTCAACCGAGCGGGGTGGCGTTCCACGAGCTCACGCATCTCGTCGGCGAAGATCACCGAATCCTGGTCGCGGTTGGCGTAATACAGCACAACCCGACCTCCGCCCTCGGTCAGCGCGGAACGCAGGATCGACATCACCGGGGTGATACCGCTGCCTGCCGCCCACAGCAGGAAATCGGTATCGAGGGACGCGGGGGTGAAGGTACCCGATGGTGGCAGCACTTCGATGGTGTCGCCGACAGAAACGCTGTCGCACAACCAATTCGATCCGTAGCCGCCCTGCGTGCGCTTCACCGTCACCTTCGGTGCGTCACCGGTGAAGGGCGAGCTCGCCAGCGAGTAGCAGCGAGCCACCGACCCGGTCTGTTCGCTGGGAATACGCAAGGTGAGGAACTGTCCCGGACGGTAGCGGAAGCGGTCCGCGGCGTCGGCGGGGATATCGAATACCAGCGACCGGGCGTCGGCGGTTTCCTCGATCACATCCGCCACCCGCAGCATCACCGCACGCGAGCTGCGCGGTAGGTCAACAGTCGCCGTCGTCACTTCATCCTCCTGCGGTCACGAATCCGGTGGGCACCGACCGCAATGTTCGCCGATCCATGCGTGCCGGTGGGTCGCCGTTCCCGATGGCCGGGAGGCCGCCGCGGACCGCCCGCTCACCGGGACGTCGCATGTCACGGCGGTGGAGGCCGCCCTACCGTCACGCCGGTGAGCAGTCGATTTCCCGGGAGCACCCCATGAAACGCATGCAGGACAAGGTCGCGGTGGTCACCGGCGCAGCGAGCGGGATGGGCCGCACCCACTGCCGCAGACTGGCCGAAGAAGGCGCCGACATCATCGCGGTGGATCTGGCCGGCTCGGCCGATGGCCTCGCCGTCACGGCGAAGGAGGTCGAGGCGCTCGGCCGCCGGTGCGTCACCGGGTTCGCCGATGTGCGTGACCAGCAATCGCTCGATGCCGCGATCGCCGAGGGCTCGGAGCGGCTCGGCCGCCTCGACGTGGTCGTCGCCAATGCCGGAATCTATGCCGACCTCGGCCCGTCGTGGGAGCTGACCGATGCCGCCTGGCAGCGCACCCTCGACATCAACCTCACCGGTGTCTGGCACACAGTGCGCGCCGGCGCGCCCCACCTGTCGGCAGGGGCGTCGATCGTCATCATCAGCTCCACCAACGGCCTCAAGGGTGGTGCGGGTTCGGCGCACTATTCCGCCAGCAAGCATGCCGTGGTCGGCCTGGCCCGCACCCTGGCCAACGAGATGGGTCCGCTGGGTATCCGGGTCAATACGGTCCATCCGGGTTCGGTCGGCACACCCATGATCTTGAACGAGAGCGTGTTCGCGAAGCTGCGCCCGGATCTGGCGAATCCGACCGAGGAAGACGCGGCCGAGGCGCTCGCGCAACGCAATCTGCTTCCGGTGCCGTGGGTCGACCCGGTGGACGTCAGCAATGCGGTGGTGTTTCTCGCATCCGACGAGTCCCGATATATCACGGGAACCCAGCTCGTCGTGGATGCCGGACTGACTCAGAAGGTGTGACATGGGACGAGTTTCAGGCAAGGTCGCGCTGGTCACCGGCGCCGCACGGGGTATCGGTCGCGCACAAGCGGTGCGGCTGGCCGAAGAGGGCGCCGACATCATCGCGCTCGATATCTGCGCACCGGTCGACACGGTGATCATTCCACCGGCGACCCCGGACGATCTCGCGGAGACCGCGCGAGCGGCCGAAGCGGCCGGCGCAAAGGTCATCACCGCGACCGTCGACGTGCGTGACGGCGAGGCGTTGCGAGCGGCTACCGATGCCGCGGTGGCTGAACTCGGCGGCCTCGACATCGTCTGCGCCACCGCGGGAATCACGTCGAGCGCACCCGCTTTGGAGCTGAGTGAAGCGGCCTGGCAGACGATGCTCGACGTCAATCTCACCGGAGTCTGGCAGACCTGCAAGGCCGCGACCCCGCATCTCATCGAACGAGGCAGCGGGTCGATGATCCTCACCAGCTCGATCGCCGGGCTGCGGGGCCTGGTGGGCGTCGCGCACTACACCGCTGCCAAACACGGTGTCGTGGGCCTGATGCGTTCGCTGGCCAAGGAACTGGCGCCGCACCAGGTCCGGGTCAACTCAGTGCACCCGACCAACGTCGATACGCCGATGATCCAGAACGATATGGTGCGCAAAGTCTTCCGCCCCGACCGCGAACACCCGACCCGGGAGGAGTTCGCCGAGGCGGCCGTGACGATGAACATGCTCTCGATCCCGTGGGTGCAGCCGATCGATATCGCCAACGCGGCACTGTTTCTCGCTTCTGACGAAGCGCGCTACATCACGGCGGTCACCTTGCCCGTGGATGCGGGTAGCACTCAGCGGTAATAGTTCGACAAACGAGATTCGGCTCCACACCATGGTGTGGAGCCGAATCTCGTCGGAAGCTCCGATTCAGTCCTTACGCAGCAGGAACGCACGCACCGCGGACTCGAACGCGTCCTTCTGCTCGATCATCGCCCAATGCCCGCAATTGGGGAAGACGTGCAGCTCCGCGCGCGGGATCGTGCGCATCGGGATCAGCGCCATATCCAACGGGCTCACCCGATCATCGCGTCCCCAGGTCAGCAGTGTCGGCGCCTTGACCTTGTGCAGCATCGCCCACGGCGGGGGTGCATCCGACGCCTCCATGGCACGCACCATCGCGGTAAAGGCGGCCTTGCTGTACATCCTGCGCGCGCTGTCGAGGGTTTCCGGATCGGTGGCCTGAGTCCAGCGCTCCTCGATCAGTTCCTCGGTGACCATCGACGGGTCGTACACCATCGAGTGCAGCCACTCGATGAGCCGCGCGCGAGTCGGGTTTTCGGTGAACTCCTGCAGCAGCTTGATGCCCTCACCCGGGCCAGGGCTGAAGATGTTCTTACCGATGCCACCGATGGTGACCAGCTTGCCCACCTTGTCCGGGTGCGCGATCGCATAATTGAGCGCCACCCCGCCACCCATCGAGTTCCCGATGATGTCGACCCGATCCAGCCCGAGCGCATCGACGAACCGAGCCACCGCCTCCAACGCCGTAACCATCGGATGCCCGCCGAAGTCATCACTGACACCGAACCCGGGAAACTCCAGGATCAGGCATCGAAAATTCTCCGCGAACACCCCGAGATTCCCGCGAAAGTTCCGCCACCCGGTCACGCCGGGCCCGGAGCCATGCAGCAGCAACAGCGGCGGACCCTCACCGGCCTCGTGATAGCGCAGCACCCCGGAATCAGTACGAACCTCCCGAAGCGTGCCCGCATAGCTCAGGTCCGATGTCATCGCCCAACCTCCATCTCAGTCGTTCGCCCCCACGTTGCCATTCGCCGGGCGTGCCGGTCGGGTGTTCCTCCCAGTGAGTGGACGGACCTATCGGAGGACCGCGCCGACGGCGGGATCAGTCGAACACCGACCGCGGCCCTCGCGGTCACTCGCCCATGGCCGCGATGGTCTGGGAGAAGGCACGAATGAGTGGGGTTTCGGTCTTGGTACGCCACACGAGTGCCCATCGGCACGGCGGGGCGTCGCGCACGGGGACGAAGGTGAGGTTGGGCCAGGTGTAGAAGTCGGCGACTTCCGCGACCGTCGCCATGACGCACTGTCCGTAGCTGACAGCTTTCAGCTGCTCGTCCCAATTCGATACCACCGGGCCGCGGGGCACCGTGCGACCGGAGGGGGTGTGGAAGGGCTGGAACACCTGCTCCATGTACGGCGGGACCGGAGAGTTGTGGGCCACGAAGGTGAGGTCGGCGTAATCCTCGAGGCATAGCGATTCGCGTTGAGCGTAGGGATGATCGGCCGCGAGCATCACCGTGATGGGCGAGGTGTGCGTGACAGGGCCGACGGTCAGGTCGGGTTCACGCACCGGCAGCCAGACGTGTGCGATGTCGACCTCGCCGGCGCGCAACGGTGTCAGCGGGTCGACGGGGTTGATTTCGCGATGGGTGACCTCGACCGCTGGGTAGCTTTCGCGGAATGCTTCCACGGTCGTGTTCAGCATCCAGGCCTGCGCGCCCATGGTGCCGAGGAGAAGGGTTCCGGAGATGCCACGCGCAGCGGCGGAGACGTTCTCGATGCCGTCCATGATCTGCCGGTAACCCGCGGCGAGTTCCCGATGGAGCTGTTCACCCGCGGGAGTGAGGCGGACCGTGCGTGTGGTGCGATCGAACAGCGCAGCGCCGATACGCCGCTCCTGCTTCTTGATCGCTTGACTGACGCGGGCCGGGGTGACATGTAGCCGTTGCGCGGTGCGGCCGAAGTGCAACTCCTCGGCCAGCGTCAGGAAGATCTCGATATCGCGCAACTCCATGCATGCTCCACTGTGTAGCTCTCGCTTAATAATCCGTTGCCGACATTGTCGTTGATCGACGACCGCCACGCAGACAGAGTTGAGGGGAGCGCTTCGCTCGGCCGCATTCAGCCAGGTCTGTTGCATGCGGACAGCACTCGAGCCATGAAGCCTCACCGCCCCGAAGCGAGCGACTGGACGCAGTTGATCACACGGGAACTTCACCGACAGCTTGTCCAGTCAGGAGAGAAATATGTTCGCGCACACCGAGACGAAGACGACCCTGGTCATCGGGGGCACCGGCAAAACCGGCCGCCGGGTCGCGCAGCGGCTCACCGCGCAAGGCCGCCCGGTACGTATCGGATCGCGCTCCGGCGAGCCGCCTTTCGTATGGGAGGACTCCCGCACCTGGGAAGCCGCCCTCGAAGGAGTCGGTGCCGTCTACATCACCTACTACCCCGATCTGGCCTTCCCTGGCGCGGCCCAGGACATCGAGGAGTTCGCCGCGCTGGCGGTCTCCCGGGGCGCGCGCCGCCTGGTCCTGCTCTCCGGACGCGGCGAGGAAGGGGCCGTCGTCAGCGAGAACAAGCTGAAGGACTCCGGCGCCGACTGGACCATCGTCCGCTCCAGCTTCTTCAACCAGAATTTCGACGAGGCCTTCTTCCTGGAGCCCGTCCTGGCCGGCGAAATCGCCCTGCCGACCGGACAGGCCGCGGAGGCCTTCGTCGACGCCGACGATATCGCCGACGTCGTGGTAGCCGCGCTCACCGACCCGAAGCACATCGGCAAAACCTATGAGCTGTCCGGCCCCCGGCTGCTCACCTTCGGCGACGTCGCACATGAGCTCAGCACGGCCACCGGCCGCGAGATCCAGTACATACCGATCACCAAGGATGAGTACCGTGCGGCCCTCGTGGAACACGGATTGCCCGAGGACTTCGCCGAGCTGTTCGATAACCTCCTCGACGGCCGCAACGCCCACCTGGTGCACGGAGTCGAGGAGGCTCTCGGCCGCAAGCCGAAGGATTTCGCCGATTTCGCCCGCGAGACGGCGGCACGCGGGGTCTGGAACGTCTCACCCGTCGCCGGCGAATTCGAAACCGCGGCGTCGTAGACCGCTGCGCGACGGCCGTGCAGGCCTTGCCACCACACATGCGGGGCAAGGCCTGCACGGCTCGTTGTGGCCGCCGCTGCCGCGAGGCCTCAGCCGTCGATATGCCTACGCAGGCTATCGATCAGCCGCTCCGCCGCCACAGCGCCCGGCCGATCGCTGACCTGACCGTCCCCGAGTTCGACGATCCGCCACTGCCCGTCGGCACGCTGGACGAAATCGGCGGTGACGAACGGCAGGCCGAGCCTCGCGATGTATGGGGCCGCCGCAGAAACATCGACCGGTGTGGCGGGCAAGTCATCCGGCGTATCCGGGTGCGGCCCAGTGAGGTGGCAAGTGCCGTGGATCCACCAGGTTCGGACTTCGGGTGAGGTGAAGGTCTCGAATCGGCGGATGACGTAGCCGCCGGTGATGTCGGGGCCGCGCAGTTCGCGGAATCTGGCGGCGATGGACCAGGCGGCGTCCTCGTCGTTCAGCTCCGGAATGAACGCGGCCTCATTCCAGTGGTGCTTCAGCGATTTCGTGTAGTCGCGCAGTACCGCTGGGCCGGGGCCGAGGGCACGGCAGGCATCGGTGAAGTCGGCACGGGCACAGCCGACGGTCCACGACGACCGTGGGGTCAGGTCGGCGAGTTCGGCGTACCAGCCTGGCAATTCGTGGGCCCGCCGGTATTGATCGTGACCGGTAGCGAGTGTCACGCCGCGCCGGCGCAGCGCTTCGTCGAACGCCCGATATTCGGCACGCCGGAGCATCCATCCGCGGTAGACGGCCGTCCCTTCCTCCTGGACGCGCCGCACCGCCGTATCGGCGCCGCCAGGAGAGGTGAGTGCATCATGATCCACCAGCCCGACGCCGATCCCCAGTTCACGCGCGGCGGCGGCCTCGGCCGCGAAATGTTCATCGGGTCGGCCGGGTCGCAGGACAGAGCTGGGAACCAGTAGAAGCACGGGGCGCATTGTCGCATCGGCTGATGCGGAAGGCCTCCTACTTTTCGGTGAGCCGGGCACGCGTGGACGCCGGCCTCATGTCCACCATGAGGCCGGCGTTCACGCATATCCCGCAATGGCGCGTCAGGCGCTCGCGAGCGAGGCGTCACGGCGTGCGCGGGCCGAGGCGCTGCGTTCGATTCGCCCAGCCAGTTCAGCCAGGAGGTCGACCAGCAGGTTCTGGGTGAATTCGTCGATCAGGGCACCGTCGGTGTCGAACCGTTCGTGCGCACGGAAAACGACGACTTCCGGCCTGGCCAGTACATCGGCGCCGACGCTGCCGAGGATCTGGCGCAGAGCCAGCTGGGCGCGTATTGCTCCCAGCGCGCCGGGCGAGGCGCCCGCGACGGCGACTGGTTTGCCTGCCATGCCCGCACCGTCGGGCATGCGACTCATCCAGTCGATCGCGTTCTTCAACGCCGCTGGTATCGACGCGTTGTGTTCGGGTGTCGCGAGCAACAATCCGTCAGCCGCGACGATGTGCCGGTGCAGCTCGCGCACAGCGGCCGGCAGATCTTGTTCGAGGTCCTGGCTGTACAGCGGCAAGTCGCCGAGGCCGGGATAGATCTGAATCGTCAGTGGTCCGGGATTGAGCTTGTCGGCCGCGCGCAGCAACGCAGTGTTGTACGAGTCGGCGCGCAGGCTTCCCGAAAGAGCCAGAACGCGGTATTCGTGTGACGGGGTGGTCATGTGGAGCTCCTGTTCATGGATTGGCCCGCGACGAGAGCGACGAGGGCGATGGTGAATCCGGTGATTTGCCATGGGGTGAGCGCTTGGCCGAGGAAGAGGAATCCGGCCAGCGTGGCGACAAGTGGGTTTGTGGTGGACAGCAGCGATACCGATGTGGGGGCGAGTCGCTGTATTCCGCGAAACCACAGCGTGTAGGCGAGTGCGGTGCCGATGAGTCCGACGTACGCGAAGCCGATCAGGTTCGCGGCGGTGAAGGTCGCAGGCAGCCCTTCGACGACGAGTGTCAGCGGCGCGAGGGCGAGTCCACCGATGGTGAGCTGCCATCCGGTCATGGTCAGCGGCGGAACCGGTGATCCCCATTTCTTTCCGAGCACGATCGCCAGGGCCATCAACGAGACCGCAGTAAGCATGGCGGCGAGGCCGATCGGGTCCGGTGCAGTGGCGGCGGTTGTTGTCATCAGTGCGACGCCGCCCGCGACCACGACACTCGCCATCACCATTGATCGTGGAGTGCGGGTTTTCAGCAGTGGCAGCGCCAGTGCCGCGACGATGAGCGGCTGTACCGCTCCGAGGGTGGCGGCTATCCCGCCGGGCAGGCGGTATGCGGCGAAGAACAGCAGCGGGAAGAACGCTCCTATATTGAGTGTCGCGAGCACGATCGTCTTCGGCCACCACGTCCCGCGAGGCAGCGTTCGGGTGAACGCCAGGATGAGCAGCCCCGCAGGCAGCGCACGCATCGCGGCGGCGAGTAGGGGCCGATCCGGCGGCAGCAGCAAAGTTGTTGCGACGTAAACGGTTCCGAAGCTCACGGGTGCGATCACAGTGAGCAACAGGTCGCGCAGCGGCGCTGGTTCGCGAGTAGGTGTTCCGGGCTTCGGTTCGGCGGTGGTGACCATGTCGCGTCCTCCCCTCCATCAGATAATCTCGACATCGAGATAAAATCAGGGAGCAATGTTGATGTCAAGTCTCTCGACATCGAGATAAGGAGGAGATGTGGCGGATACCGTCGACGTGGTCATGGATCTCTGGCGTCAGGAAGCGCCCGAACTCGCAGATCAGCTGTGGCCGGTGGCGATCGTGGGACGAGTGCAGCGGCTGTCGCGCATACTCGACCGCGCGTTGAAGGATTTCTATGCCGAGCACGGCCTCGAGGTGTGGGAGTTCGATGTTCTCACCACCCTGCGCCGATCAGGCCCGCCGTACGAGTTGACCCCGGGTGCCCTGTTGGAGGCGGCGATGATCACTTCGGGCACGGTCACCAACCGTGTCGACCGGATGGAAGCCAAGGACCTGGTCGAACGGGTTCGAGATCCGCACGATCGCCGCTCGGTGCGCGTACGCCTGACGGCGAACGGGGCCGATATCGTCGACCGGGTCTTCCGTCTGCACCTCGCCAATGAGGCGCGGTTGCTCCCGGACTACCAACCCGACGAGTACCAGCGCTTCACCGACGAACTTCGGCGCCTGCTCGAGCATTTCGGAGATCGGCTCGACCGTGCCAGGGCCACCGGCACGCCTGCCGAGACGGCCTGAGAACTGCGGAAACGACCGAGCCGGCCGCGCAATCCACGCGACCGGCTCGGCTGACACCACTCAGTGAGCGAACACCAGCCCTTCCTCCCCGGAGTCCGCCACCTTGCTCGGCGCGGACAGCTGAACGATCCGGCGCGGCAGTGCGACGGCGACCACCGCACCGATGACCGCGGCCACGGCGCCGATCAGGAACGCGATCGTGAAACCGCGATCGAGGTAGAACACCGCACCCTGGGTCATTTCCAGCGGAATCGGCGCGATGTAGGAGTTGTTCATGACCGTGAAGGCGATGACCGGCAGGACGGCGGGGAACACGCTTTGCGAGACCCCGACGATGCTGGCGGTGCTGGCCTGCAGTTGGGGCGGAACCGCCTCGATCAGCAGGTTGGGGATGGCCGCGTAGGCCATGCCCATGCCGGTGCCGAAGATGCCCGCGAAGATGATGAGCAGCGGCTTGCTGTCGTGCACGGCGGCGGTCAGCGTGAACCCGGCGGCCATCAGCAGCATGCCGCAGGTCATCAGGATGCGGGGCCGGACATCGCGACGGCCGACGAGCAGGCCGACGAGCACGCCGCCGACCACCACCATCAGCCCGACCGGCGCCTGGAAGATGGCGAAACCCTCAGCGGAGACCCCGAACCCGTAGTCCAGGCCGAGCACGGCAGGTGTCATGGCGAGCATCGGCAGCAGGATGGTGAACAGACCGCTGGACCCGTAGCAGAGTCCGGCGCCGATCGTGGTCAGCAGCACCGGGCGGTTGCCGAGCACATCGAGGTCGATCAGCGGTTCCCGGATCATCCGTGCGGTCGCCAGCCAGGCAAGCAGCAGTACGACGCCGCCAACCAGGTAGGCGAGGGTCGATCCGTCACGCCAGCCCCAGGTCGGCCCGAAGCTGACGGCGATGAGGATGCCCGCGATACCGCCACCGAGCAGCACCGCCCCGAGCAGATCGATCCGTGAACGCAGCCGCACCGGGGATTCGGCGGTGGTGAAGTAGATCAGCGCACCCAGCACCGCGAGGCCGATGACGAAGAACCAGAAGATGCTGCGGAACCCGAAATCGTCGATCAGCCATCCGGTGAGGAACGGCGCGGGAATCGCGATCAGCCCCATCCCGCTGGTCGCGATGCTGACCGCCAGCGCGATCGTCTTCGCCGGGAACACATCGCGGATGAGCGAATAGCTCAGGAACAGGCAGGGGACCAGCAGGCCGGTCAGTGCGCGGCCCGCGATCAGGACCGCGTAGCTGCCCGCGATCGCCGAGACGAACGAACCGAGCGCTGCCACGGCGACGCAGCCGAGCAGCGCTTTGCGCTTGCCGTACATATCCGCCAGCTTGCCGATCAGCGGCGCGGTGACGGCGCCGACCAGCAGGAACGACGTCAACAGCCAGGCGCCCTGGGTGGTCTGGTAGTGCGCGGCGATCGACGGCAGTGCCGTGGAGATCATCATGTAACTGACCGCGAGCATTTCCAGGAGCAGCACGATCGAGGCGAGCGAGAAGATCAGCCGTGGGGTCCAGCGCTGTGCGGTATCGGGTGGAGAGGTGGGAGAGACCATGAGCGGTCCTTTCGGGATGGTTCTCGCATTCGCCGATCGATTCGGAATGCGTAACCGACATCACACGTTCTCCGGGCGTGTCGCAGAGCTGGAAATCCCACCCAATGGGAGATGAATATGTCTGGTAGGCATGTTGCTGATGTGAAAACCATTGGTGATCAGCAATTTCTTCGTGTATCACATTGTTGGAACTCGCGCTTTCAGGGCGAAACGCCGAAGCCCCCGTGGACAGTGATGTCCACGGGGGCTTCGTGATGCGTGCACCCAGCCGCCGGATCCCGTTCCGCAGGGCGGCATTACGAGATCAGTGCGGGATTCGGGTCAGGCGTGTGTACCTCCGTCGATACGGATCTCGGTACCGGTGATGAAGGCGCCGTCCTCGGAGACGAGCATGGCGATCACGCCTGCCACGGCCGTCGGGTCGCCCATTCCGGCGCCACCGGAGGTGAGCTCGGTCGGCAGCACCGGCGACAGCTTGGCGAACAACGACCAGTCCGCATCTGTCGGCACGTATCCCGCTGTGGCCTCGGTGATTCCGGACTTGATGCTGCCCGGCGCCACACACACCGCCCGCAGTCCCTTGCCGCCGAATTCGAGCGCCAAGGCGTGGGTGAAGGACTGGATGCCACCCTTACTCGCGGCGTAGGCCGCCATATAGGGATGGGCGAAGGCCGCTGAGGTGGAACTGAAATTGACCACGGTCGCGCGCGGATTCGCCAGCAGCGCAGGTAACGCTTCGCGAACCACAAGGAACGTGCCGGTGAGGTTGACGCCGATGATCTGGTTCCACAGATCCAAACCGGTCTGCTCGGTATGCGAGGCGCGCAGGATGCCGGCTGCGTTCACCACCGAGTCCAGGCCGCCGAGCGTCTCCACCGCCGTCCGGACGCCGTCGATGACCGACCGTTCGGTGCCGATGTCCATGGTGAGAGTGGTCAGGCGGTCCGCGGTGCCGCGCTCTCCGGCACCTTTCTGGGTCGCCGCGAGGCCGTCGGCGGACACATCCGCGGCAACCACCGTGGCGCCTTCATCGAGCAGCCGCAGGGCGGTGGCCTGCCCGATGCCCGACGCCGAACCCGTCACCAGGGTGCGGTGGCCTTCCAATCGCTTCATGATTCTCCTCGTCTTATGTGGCGGATCAGCCGATCCGGCCCGGGACCGGTTCGTGCCGTAGTTCGTCGGTGGCCAGCGCACCGGTGGTGACGGCGCGTTCGATGGAATCGCGCAGCGCCGCGCAGGTCGGAATCCAATTACTGTGCTCACCGAGCGCCGCGCGGCGCGCGAATTCCGGGCACGACGATTCGGCCTCGTCGAGCCATTGCACGCTGGTGTGGCTCGGACTGAACTTCTCCACCAGGACGCGGTTACCGCATGTGCCGCACTGTATCGCCTGCATCTCGATCCTCCTTGTCAGCGTATGCCCGCGGCGTGCCGGGCGCCGACGTAGCCGAAGACCATCGCGGGGCCGATGGTGGCGCCCGCACCTGCATAGTCGTTGCCCATGACCGCCGCCGAGGTGTTGCCGGTGGCGTAGAGCCCGTCGATGACGGCCCCGTCGCCGCGCAGCACCTGCGCGTTCTCGTTGTAGACGAGCCCGCCCTTGGTGCCGAGATCGCCGATGCGCACCCGCAGCGCGTAGTAGGGCGCCTTGTCGAGGACGTCCAGCGCGGGCTGCGGCAGGGTGGGGTCACCGTAGTAGTTGTCGTAGGCGCTCGCGCCGCGGTCGAAATCGGCGTCGCGGCCGTCGCGGGCGAAATCGTTGTAGCGCCGCATCGTCTCCCGCAGGGAATCGACGGGCACCTCGATCGCGGCAGCCAGTTCGTCGACGGTGCCCGCGGTGCGGATCAGGCCGCTGTCCAGCCACGCCTTCGGGAACTTCTGGCCAGGCATGATCCCGCCGATGGGGTAGCGGTTCTTGGCCTTGGCGTCGAAGATCAGCCACGCCGGCTCGTGTCCGCCTGCCAGCTGCGCGTGCACGAACGTCACATACGGCGAGGCCTCGTTGGTGAACCGCTCACCCGCCCGGTCGACGATGATCGAACGCGGAATCGACCGCTCCGACACCAGCACCTGATTGATGCCGTCCGGGCGCTGGAACGACGGCATCCACCAGGCGTCGTCCATCAGATCCACCGCGGCGCCGACCTGCTCACCGGCGACGATGCCGTCACCGGTGTTGTCGGCGGAGGCGGCGCTGAAATTGTCGCGTCCGCCTTCGGGCAGGTACTGCTTGCGCATGGCCTGGTTGTATTCGAATCCGCCGGTGGCCAGCATGACGCCGTTGCGGGCGCGGATCCGGATCTCGCGACCGTCGCGTTCGGCGACCGCGCCGACCACGGCGCCGGAATCATCGGTGATCAGCGACCGCATCGGGGTGTCGAGCCAGAGCGGCACTCCGGCGTCGTGCAGCGCCAGTCGCAGCCGGGCGATGAGAGCGCGGCCCAGGGTGTCCATATGGCGGCGCAGCAGGATCGCCTTGACGGCGCGCAAGCCGGTGAGCAGTGCGGTCCAGCGTGCCTTCCAGGTGCGCGTCACCATATTGAGCTGGACGAAGTCCTTGGACGTGATGAACAACCCGGGCGGCGTCGCCAGCGCGGCGGGCCGCAGCAGGTCTTCGTCTTCGCCGAGCTGTTTGAGATCGACCGGCAACGGTTCGATCGAGCGGCCTGCGGGCCGTCCGCCTGGGGCCTCGGGATGGTAGTCGGAATAGCCGGTGCACCACTGGAACCGCAGGTGCGGGCTGGTCTCCAGGAACTCGAGCATGCGCGGGCCCTCATCGATGAACCGGTCGAGGTTCTGCGACGGGACCCGGTCACCGACAACGGCGTCGAGGTAGGCGCGAACATCGGAGCGGCTGTCGCCGAGCCCCTCACGCAGCAGTGTCGGGTTGTTCGGCACCCAGATCCCGCCGCCCGAGAGCGCGGTACTGCCGCCGTAGACCGGCGCCTTCTCGATGACGAGGGTGTCGCCGCCGCGGTCGGCGGCGGCCAGCGCGGCGGTGAGGCCGCCGGCGCCACTACCGACGACCAGGAAGTCGACCTCGTGGTCCCAGTGTTGTTCGGCTGCAGGCACGTCCGTCTCTTTCTGCTGCACTCGGCAGGCTCAGCCGAGGCTGATGTCGTCCTGCGACCAGAACGCCCGCATGCTGGTGATCTGTGCGTTCTCGTCGAAGGTCATGACATCGATGGGTTCGATGGTGATGGTCTGGTCGCCGGTGTCGGTGACCACGCGGAAACCGAACGCGGCGCTGTCGCCCGCGACGCGGACGTTGTGCAGCTCGGTACTGACGCGCACCGAGGCCAGTGCGCTGTAGAACTTTTCGATCGCCGCCCGGCCGACGTGCGGGGGAGTGCCCACCGGGTCCTCGACGGTCCCGTCCTCGGCGTAGAGGGCCGCGATGTCGGATGCCGACCCGTTCGCGACGGTGTCGAGGTAGCGGCGAACCGCCGAGCGGATGTCATCTGGTGAGGCCATCGAGGCTCTCCTCCGGGAGTTCTTGGTGATGGATGGTTGAACGGAACCACGCGCGGCGCCGGCTGACCGAGGCGCTTCCCAACCAGTGGGAAGCGCCTCGACTGGAGTCAGTTGCCGAGCAAATCGCGCACGGCGAGGTGGCTGAACAGCATGGATGCGCCGATCGGGTTGCCGCCGCCCGGATAGACGGTGCCGCTGACAGCCGCCATCGTGTTTCCTGCCGCGTACAGCCCGGGAATCGGCTCGCCGTCGCGTCCGAGCACCCTTGCCGCGCTGTCGGTACGCAGTCCGCCCTTGGTGCCGAGATCGGAGATGCCGAAGGCGGCCGCGTGGTACGGACCCTGGTCGATGGTCACCAGCGGCGGCTCACCACCGGAGAACGCACGGTCGTAGGCCTCGTCGCCACGCCCGAAGTCCGGATCGACGCCCGAGTCGACGAAGGAGTTGAACCGCTGCACCGTCGCCACGAGCTGCTCGGCGGGAACGCCGATCTTTGCCGCGAGTTCGGGGAGGGTGTCGGCGGTGTGCCAGAGCCCGGCCGCAACATACTTCTCCGACTCGACCATCGAGACGTTGGTGGCCTTGATCGGCGGCACCTCGCCCTCTTTGTCGTCGTAGATCATCCAGTAGGGCAGGGTGGCCGAACCGTCGTCGAGCTTGCTGATGATGTCGCGTCCGAGCCGGTCATAGGGCGCGGATTCGTTGACGAAACGCTTGCCGCTCTGGTCGACGAAGATGCCGCCGGTGAACCACAGCGCGAACGCCGACCGGCCGTCCGGATGCGTCAGCCCCGGCGACCACCAGGCCTGATCCATCAGATCCGTGTCCGCGCCCGCGGCGATGCCCGCCTGGTGCGCCTTACCCTGATTGCCCCACGGGCCCATGGTGTCGCGTGCCTGCCCGGGCACACCGTAGTGCGCGCGCAGCTCGTCGTTCTGTTCGAAACCACCCGCCGCGAGCACCACGCCCTTGCGGGCCCGGATCGCGAACGGTTTCCCGTCGCGCTCGGTGATCGCGCCGATGACGGCGCCGTCCTCGACCACTAGCTCCACCAGCGCGGTGTTCAGGTACAGCCGGACATCGGGGAACGACGACAATGCGAGCAGGAACCGCCCGATCAACGCTTGACCGCCGATCAGCATGTCCGGCAGCGGCGCGCCGAGCCGGTCGGTGTCGAGCGGCCCGCGCAACTGCTCACGCATCTCGCCCAGCGCCGACGCGGGCAGCGGGGTGGGCATGGTGTGACGCTGCCCGTCCAGCCTGGCCTTGGGAGCCTTACCGAAATAGTCCGGCCACGGCAGCATCTCGAACGCGAAATGCTCATCGGCTTCGAGGTATTCGATGAGGTCACTGCCACGGCGCACGTAGGTGTCCTGCAGCTCGCGCGGCGTGCGATCGCCGACGACGGCGTGGTAGTAGGTCAGCGCGTCGTCGATGGTGTCGTCGGTGCCGGCGCGGCGCAGCACCGGATTACACGGGAACCACACGCCTCCGCCCCCGGAATAGGCGGTCGTGCCGCCGAACTTGTCGGTCGCTTCGACCACCGCGACGGTCAGCCCTTCGCGGGCCGCGGTGTAGGCGCCGGCCAGGCCGCCGCCCGAACCCGCGACCAGCACGTCCACCTCGTCGTTCCAGTCCACCACTCTGTGTTCCTCCTGTGCCTTTGCTCACCATCGACGCTAGGCCCGACCATCCCCTTCGGGGCACGGCTCGTCCCGGTCACCGGGAACGTGCCGACGCTGGTGGCGAACGTGCCGGTCAGCGGGAGAACGCCTGCTCGAGAGGCCTGCCCAGTCCCTAGCGTCGCGGGGAGAACCTGATTTCATCGAAAGGTAGGCACGTGAACGCCGAGACGCCAACGTCCGCAGAGACCGTCCCGACCAGCGTCGACGTGGTGGTCGTCGGCGCCGGCATCGCCGGGCTCTACGCACTGCACAAGTTCCGCTCGCAGGGTCTGACCGTGCGCGTGTTCGAGGCCGCCGACGGGGTGGGCGGGGTGTGGTACTGGAACCGCTACCCGGGCGCGCGCTGCGATGTCGAGAGCGTCGACTACTCGTACTCCTTCGACGAGGCGCTGCAGCAGGAATGGAACTGGAGCGAGAAGTACGCCACCCAGCCGGAGATCCTCGCCTACCTCGAGCACGTCGCCGACCGGTTCGATCTGCGTCGCGATATCGAGTTCGGCGCGCGCGTCACCGACACCGTGCTCGACGAGTCGACACTGCGCTGGCAGGTGCGCACCGACACCGGCACTGTGGTCTCGGCGCGTTTCGTGGTGCTGGCGGTGGGTCCGCTGTCGAATGCGAACACCCCGGCCATCGAGGGCCTGGAATCGTTCGACGGGCCGGTGCTGCACACCTCGCATTGGCCGCATGAGGGCGTCGACTTCAGCGGCCGGCGGGTGGGCGTGATCGGCACCGGATCCTCGGGGATCCAAGCGATTCCGTGCATCGCCGAACAGGCCGATCAGCTGCACGTGTTCCAGCGGACCCCCAACTACAGCGTGCCCGCGGGCAATGTGCCCCTGGACGAGGCGACCCGTAGCGAGCAGAAGGCGGACTACGAGCAGCGGCGCCGCATGTCCATGACCAGCGGCGGCGGCTCACCCCATCTGCCGCATCCGAAGTCCGCGCTCGAGGCATCCGAGCAGGAGCTGCGTGATGCCTACCAGGAGCGTTGGGAGCTCGGCGGTGTGCTGTTCAGCAAGACCTTCCCGGACCAGATGGTGACCCGCGAGGCCAACGACACCGCGCGACTGTTCTGGGAGGAGAAGGTGCGCGCGGTGATCGACGATCCCGAGGTCGCCGAACTGCTCATCCCGAGCGACCATCCGATCGGCACCAAACGCATCTGCACCGATACGAACTACTACCAGACCTACAACCGCGACAACGTCGAGCTGGTGAACCTGCGCGCCACGCCCATCGAGCGGATCGATGCCGACGGCGTGCACACCGCCGAGGCCCACTACCCGCTCGATGCCCTGGTACTGGCCACCGGTTTCGACGCGATGACCGGTTCGGTGGCCCGGCTCAATATCGTCGGCCGCGACGGGCGCACGCTCAACGAGGCGTGGCAGGAGGGCCCGAAGACCTATCTCGGCCTCGGCGTCACCGGCTTCCCCAACATGTTCAACCTGACCGGCCCCGGTAGCCCTTCGGTGCTGGCGAACATGGTGCTGCATTCGGAACTGCACGTCGACTGGGTGGCCGACGCCATCGCCTACCTCGACCGCAACAGCGCGGTGGCGCTGGAGGCCCGTCCCGACGCAGTGGCGGCGTGGGTGGCCGAATGCGTCGAACGGGCCGCGGGCACCCTCATGCCCACCGCGAACTCCTGGTACCTGGGCGCGAATGTGCCGGGTAAGCCACGGGTGTTCATGCCGTTCGTCGGCGGGTTCGGCGTCTACGGCGAGATCATCGCCGAGGTTGCGGCTGCCGAATACAAGGGATTCGACGTCATCGAGGGCTGACCGACAAACGAAACGGGTGGTTGCGCCGGTCCTGCCGGTACAACCACCCGTTTGCTGTCTGCGGGATCAGTCGGCGAAACCGCCGAAGGCGCCCTTGAAGAACAGCAGCGGCCGTCCACCGTCGTCGGCAGCCAGTTCGGTGACGCGGGCGAGCGCGATCGTGTGGTCGCCTGCCTCGTGCTCGAATTCGAGTGAGGCCTCGATATGGGCCAGCGCGCCGTTGATCGCGGGTGCACCGTTACTGCCGTGCGTCCAGTCGATGCCTGCGAACTTGTCGCCGCCGCTGATCGCGAACTGGCGGCAGATCTCGCGCTGGTCGTGGGCGAGCACGTTGATGCACAGCGAGCCCGCGGTCCGCAGCAGCGGCCAGCTGGTTGAGCTCTTGGCCGGGCAGAACGACACGAACGGCGGATCCAGCGACACCGACACCACCGACTGACAGGTGAAGCCGAGCGGCCGTGTGCCGTCGTGGGCGGCGATCACCGCGACGCCGGTGGCGAAGTGCCCGAGCACCTTGCGTAGGGCGGCCGGGGCCGGGCAGCCCGGTTCGATGACGATGTTGTCTGCACTCATGCGTGGGGTCCTCCCGAAGATCTGTCGAACTCCAGCATCGAGTGTGCCGGGTGCTGTCTCAATGCGGCGTCCCGTTCAGCGGTAGTTCGGCGGCGACGGGTGATTTGCCTGGTTGCTAGCATTTGCCGGTGGCATCAAGTGAACCGGAAATCGGCCTGGTCAATCTCCCCCCGACCAGTTGGGCCGTGCTCGCCATGCTCTCCTACGAGGAAGAGATCTCGGGCTACGACCTCAAGAAGTGGGCCGATTGGAGTATCCGGTACTTCTACTGGAGCCCTTCGCACAGCCAGATCTATTCCGAGCTGAAGAAGCTCGAGCGGCACGGTTTCGCGACCTCACGGGTCGACAGCGACAACGCCATGCGCGGACGCAGGCTGTACCGGATCACCGACGAAGGCCGCGCCGCGGTCACCCTCTGGTGCAATGAGGCGCCTGTCGACAAGCCGGTCCTGAAACACCATGTGATGCTGCGGATCATGTTCGGGCATCTGAGTTCACCGGACCGGCTCAAAGAGATTCTGCGCGACCATATCGACGATATCGACCGTCTACGCAAGCGCGCCGCGATCGATTCCGCCGCGGCCAAATCCGAGCCCGGGTGGGCGTACTCGCAGATCGTGCTGCAGTGGGCCGAGCGCCACTACGCGGCCGAACGCGATCTGGCCCAGGAGTTGATCGATGAGATCGACGCGGCCGACTCGATTCTGGTCAAGGCCGAGCACGATGACACCTCGGAATACCCGCATCCGACGCCCGGCCGCTGGCGCGAAGTCGAACAGCGGGTCCAGGAAGCCGACGAGGGGCTCGAGGAAGCCGAGGGCTAGCACAAACAGCTCGGCCACCGGTTCGGATGTGTCGGGCATCCGAAGCCGGTGGCCGAGGGCCGCGCGGTATTGACCGCGAGTCTGGATTTACACGTATTCCAGCGGCCGGGGCGCGGCGGCGGGGGTGCGCATCGCCGGACCGCCACGCAGCGGACGCGACTGCTGCAGCGTCGGATGCACCCGCGACATGCCGTCCTCGATATTTCGCCAGATGCCGAGCGCGGTGGTGCGCACCGGTGCGGTGAGGCGGTAGTCGAAGTTCATCCGATCCACCGGGCCACACACCGAGACCGCGGCGACGGCCTCGCCGATATTGCCGATGGGCGCCGCGACGCAGCCGAATCCCGGCAGGGATTCCTCGCGCTCATGGGCGATGCCATGGGCACGGACCTTGTCCAGTTCGGTACGCAGCTGCGCCTTGTTGGCGATGGAGAACTTGGTGCTGCGGTTGAGCAGACCCGAGCCGAGTGCGGAAATGCGCTCCTCGTCGGAGTAGGCGAGGATCGCCTTGCCCACGCCGGTACAGTGCGCCGGCCTGCGGCCGCCGATCCTGGTGGGCACCGCCGCCGACATTCGGCCGCCGATCTTCTCCAGGTAGACCACGTCGGGCCCGTCGAGGACGGCCAGGTGCACCACGAAGCCGGTGGCCCGGTAGAGCTCGTGTAAGAACGGCATCGCCGCGCGGTGCAGCCGGTCCTGGTGGACGGCGAGCGAGCCGAGTTCCACCAGGCGGATGCCCAGCTCGTAGTCGCGGCCCTCGCGGCGCAGCCAGCGCAATTGCACCAGCCGTTCGAGCATGCGATGCGCCGAGGACCGGGGTAGCCCGGTCCTGCGCACTATCTGGGCGAGGGTGAGCCTGCCCGGTCCATCGAAGGCGTCGAGGACCAGCGAGACGCGGTCCAGCACGGCGCTCGGGGTGGCGGCGTCGGCCTGTGTATTCATGTGGCCCTCCCTGCGGGTCTACGAGCTGATGCCCAACCGGATATTTCTATTAGGCATATGACTATTCATACCATGACCTTGTGGTCGCTGTCACATGAATCTGAAGGTGTGATGAAAATCACAACGACCCCGGGGTTTCAGCCGTGATGACTGAAACCCCGGGGTCGGGGGAGGGGAGATGTGTTGTGGCTACATCGCGGCCAGCGGCTCGCTACCGGACCAGTCGTGGCCCCAGTAGCTGTCGGCCGTGATTTCCTCTGCGGTGTAGTACTTCTCGTCGACGCGCATGCCCTCGGTGCCGAACTCGATATCCCAGCCGCCGGGGGCGCGGACATAGAACGACACCATCTTGTCGTTGGTGTGGCGGCCCAGCGTCGACGAGACGGAGAAACCGTCCTTGACAACCCGGTCCAGCGCCTGGCCCACCGCGTCGAGCGAATCGACCTCCACCATGATGTGCACCAGACCCGGCGCACCACCGTGCGGAGCCGGGCACAGCGCGAGGCTGTGGTGGCGCTCGTTGACACCCATGAACCGCACGCGCATCGGTCCGAACTCCGGCGGTGCCGGGATCCGGAACGCGCCACGCGGCAGGAACCCGAGCACCTCGGTGTAGAAGGAGAACGCCCCGTTGGGGTCCATGGTCGGCAGCACGACGTGGCCGAGGCCCTGCGCGCCGGTGACGAACTTCGCGCCGAACGGCGTCACCACCGGGCTGTGGTCGAGCACCGCGCCGTGGAAGATCTCGAGGGTGGCTCCGGTCGGATCCTCGAAGGTGATGACCTCCTCGACCCGGCGCGCGTCGGCCTCCTCGACCGACAACGGCTTGACCGCGATGCCGGCCGCGGTCACTGCTTCCTGCACCCGCACCAGGGCGGCGTGGTCACGCACCTCCCAGCCGATGGTCACCACTCCATCGGACTCGCCGGGCACCACGACCATGCGCGCGGCACGCTCGTCCATCCGCAGGTAGAGCGCGTCCTCGTCCGGCCCGCTGCCCTCGGCGAAACCGAGCACCTCGAAGGCGAACTTGCGCCAGCGGTCCATGTCGCTGGTCTGGACCTTGACGTAGCCCAGACCCTTGATATCAGTCATTGCTGTAGTCCTTCTCGGGTATTCGAAATCAGATCATCGAGCGCAGATGCTGCGGCGGCTCCACCCCGAGCGAGCCGAGCGCCGCGGCATGGAACACCGTGCTCGGCACGTGGATCGCATGGTTGAGGCCGGCGTGCGCGTCGCGCCAGAATCGCTGCAGCGGCTTGTCCATCCGCAGTGCGTTGCCGCCGGAGCGGGCGAAGATCTGGTCGACGGCCATCACCGCGCGCCACGCCGCCCGCACCTGGGTGCGTCGTCCGGCGGCACGATCGGCGAAGGAGACCTCCTTGCCCGCGTCGACCAGGTCCCACATCTTGTCGACGTTGGCCAGCAGCTCCTGACGGGCGGCGTTGATATCGGCGGCGGCCTCGCTGATCGCGAACAGCACGTACGGGTCGTCCTTGACCGCGGTGCCCTGGGCGCCGACACGGTCACGCTGGTAGTCCAGATGCGCGGCCAGCGCGCCCTCGGCGATGCCGATCACCGCGGAGGTGATGCCGAGCGGGAACATGTTGGACCACGGCATCTTGTACAAAGTCTCGGTGACGCCGTATTCCTTCTGGGCGGTGCCGTCGATGACGTGATCACCGTTCATCACCCGGTAGGACGGCACGAACGCATCCTTGACGATGATGTCCTTGGAGCCGGTGCCCTTGAGACCCACCACATTCCACGAGTCCTCGACGATCTCGTAGTCGCTGCGCGGCAGGATCATGTGCAGCATGGTCGGCGGCATGGCGATATTGCCGTCGGTGTCGCCGAGCATGGCGCCGAGGAAGATCCAGTCACAGTGGTCGGTGCCGGAGCTGAACTGCCAGCGACCGTTGAAGATGTAGCCACCGTCCACCGGTCGGGCGATACCGGTCGGCGCGTACGGCGAGGCCATCCAAGTGTCGTTGTCGGTGCCCCACACCTCTTCCTGCACCTTCGGGTCGGCGAAGGCCAGCTGCCACGGGTGCACGCCGACGATGCCGCAGATCCAGCCGGTGGCCGGATCCAACGATGCGGCGGCCATGACGGTTTCGGCGAAGTCCCTGGGGTGCGCCTCGAAACCGCCGTACTTCTTGGGCTGCAGCAGCTTGATCGGGCCGGCCGACTTCAGCATCTTGGCGGTCTCGTCGGGCAGCCGACCGAGGGTTTCGGCCTCGGGGGACTGCTCGCGCAGCTGATCGGCGATGGCCGTGATGTTGTCGAGAACCTTGTTCATCGGGGCTCTAGTTCCTGTCGTATGCGCGAACGGATTAGGTGGTGATGACGGCGCCGCGGGCGATGTTGTCGGCCACTTCGGCCTCCCAGCTCGTGACGGCGCGCTCGGTATCGATTTCGAACTCGAACCGCTTGGTCATGTCTTCGGTGATGTCGTCGACGTCGACATAGAACTGCTTGTACCAGCGGCGCAGCTGGTAGACCGGCCCGTCTTCCTCCGACAGCAGCGGGTTGTCGATGGGCGCCTTGTTCTTCCAGATCTCGATGTCCTGCTCGAAGCCGACCTCGACGCCCTGGGCGAACTGCGCGGCCATCGCGTTGGCGGCCTCATCGGACATGCCCTGCGGCTTCTTCACCATGGCGCCGTACTGCAGCACGAAGGCGTTGTCCGAGACGGGGTAGTGGCAATTGATCAGGACCGTCTCGATCGTCATGCCCTGTGCCTCGCTCCACAGCCAGTCGATCATGTAGGACGGGCCGAAATACGAAGCATCCGAACGCAGAGTGGAGTTCGGGTCGTCGTAGTTGGTGCCGACCTCGATGTCCTGGCGCGGGGTCGAGCGCATGTACTGGGTGGCGACATGGCCTTCGAAGACGTTCTTGAAGTAGCGCGGGAAGGCGTAGTGCACGTAGAAGAAGTGCGCCATGTCCACGACGTTGTCGACGATCTCGCGGCAGTGTGAGCCCTCGATCAGCATCGAGTTCCAGGTCCAGTCGGTCCACTCCGAGCTGCCGTAACCCTCGATCTCGGGGATGGTCACCTCATCGGTGGGCTTGCTGCCCTGCGGGTCGTGCCAGACGTAGAGCTGGCCGTTGCGCTCGAGCGTCGGCCAGGACCGGGTCTTGGCCAGCGGCGGGACGCGGCGCGCGTACGGGATGCCGGTGCAGCGGCCGTTACCGCCCCACCGCCAGTCGTGGAACGGGCAGGCGATCGAATCGCCCTTGACGCTGCCGTGGGCGAGGTTGCCGCCCATATGCCTGCAAAACGCGTCGAGCACGTTGAGCTTTCCGTCCGACTCGGACTGGAAGACCACCAGCGTCGTGCCGAACGCCTTGATCTCGTGTGGCTTGCCGTCCTGGAAAGATTTCAGGAGACCGAGGCAGTGCCAGCCGCGGGCGAACCGGGTGGGCGCCGCCGCCGCTTCGATCGTCCTGAATTCGTCCGCGCTCTGGGCTGAGCCGTTCGGTGATAGACCCGGCATCGAAACCTCCATGTTCCACCGGATGACTGTGATCTGAGTCAAATACTGGACCCGATATGGCCCGTGCGAACGGTGTCCTCCCGGTCAGCGGACAGGTTTCGGCGGTCACGAACGTGCTGGCTGCGCCGCTCCCGGTGAGTGGGAGCGACCGCTCGCGGTGGGTGGGAGCGGCGGGCCGATCACGGCGCGGACAGCAGGGCGGTATCGAGTGCGCAGAAGCTGTGGCAGAGCCGGGTCACGATCTTGGTCCCGTGTTCGGGGTCGAACCAACGGTCGATATGGGCCCAGTGGTACGGGTGGGTCATATACGGCCCGGTCAGCCCGCCTATATCGGTGAATTCCTGCTCCCAGATGTGCGTCCATCCATGTCCGCCGGGGTCGCTCACTCGGCTCAGCAGGGAGGCGCCGATCGCCTGGATGTAGTCCGGCATCGCCGCCGTCTCGGTTTCGAACCGATCGACCAGCGCGCGGTCGGCCAGCGGGTCGACCGCCACGAGCAGCGCCCGGTAGACGCCGGGTGCCGCCGAATGCTGTCCCGGTTGCGCAGTGCCGGTGAAGGTGGCTGTCTCCACGCGTTCGATGGATGGCTCGCGGGACCAGTGGCCGAGGGCCTTTTCGGCTGCCCGCCGACCGGATTCGTCGTCGAACCGGAGCCGGATGATGAGGTCTCCGGCATCGATGCCGGCCGGCAGCGTCGGGGCGATCAACGTTCGGCGCGCATACGGTTCGACGAGGTCGCGTACCTCGGCCGCGAGCTCGTCGCGCCTCGACGGCTCGGCCAGATGAACGAGATGGACCACTTCAGACATCGGCCAGTTCCTCCACATCCTCGTAGGAGCAGCTGGTCGTCCGCCGACGGCTGACGAGCAGATCGTCAGCGGTGCGCCACCACGCCGCC
Source organism: Nocardia sp. NPDC059180 (assembly GCF_042754945.1). Lineage (NCBI taxonomy): Bacteria > Bacillati > Actinomycetota > Actinomycetes > Mycobacteriales > Nocardiaceae > Nocardia > Nocardia sp. NPDC059180. The sequence goes on along the minus strand of NZ_JBHZBU010000008.1, from coordinate 5,802 downwards.
ACCTCCGGATCCCGGCTCGCACCCAGCCGCTGCCGCCACCACTGTTCGGCGCCGCGAACCGTCCAGCTGACGGTGATCGTGTTCGATTGCTCGTCCAACCACACCGGCGGGCTCACCAGCACCCGGTCCAGCACGAGCCCGCGGTCCCGCGCACCCGGTGCGTACTCCCGCAGGTAGCGGTCCAGGAAGGCCCGCCCCAGACCGGGTGGGACCACCATCTCGTCGACGATGTAGATCGCCGGTTCGCTCGTTCCGGTCGCGGGTTCGTCGTACAGCCCTGTACCCATGGTTCAGCCTTCCCGATGCCCGCCGAGCCGGGCGCGACCTGCGCCATAGGCCACGCCCGTCGCTTCCGCCACCTCGCGGCGCGCCCGTCTCACCGTCCTGCTCATCGCACTCCTCACCCAGGGATTCCGGTGCGGAAATACACCGGCACCGTGCGATGGTCTGCGGACTGCAGGACCCTGGGAGGCACCGTTCCCGATCAGTGGGAACAGGGCAGGTCACCGGGCCCGGACCGGCTCTACCGTGGCGGCAGGCTCTAGAGAAGGGATGTGGCGATGGTGCACGTTGCGACGGTCGGTGGTCGACTCGACTTCGAAGTGGACGCGGCCGGGATCCGCGAGTTCGCTGCTGCCACGCGGTCGCGGGCGGCGGCGCACACGACGGCCGACGTACCTGTCGTCCCGCCGACATTCCTGCCGGCCCGACTGGCCCCGGCAGGGGAGCCCACCGCAGCCGACCATTGGCCGGGCGTCCCGGTCGAACAGGACTACCGCTTCTTCGGGCCGCCCCCGCGCGCCGGTGAACGGCTCACCGCGCAGTCGCGGATCGAACGCGTCTACGAGGTGCTCGACGACAACGACAGCCCCGTGACCATGGTCGCGATGGTGACCCAGTACTTCGACCCCACCGGCCGCCTGGTCGCCGAATCATGGATGACCGGCACCCGTCCCGCCTCGCAGGAGCCCGCATGACCGCCACCACGCCCGCTCCTGCCACGTTCGGCCCACTCACCGAAGCCGATTTCGCCCAATACCTGGACGCTGCGCGCGGACCGGTGCCCTCGACCGACAATGACCCGGCCGCCCCGGATTTCACCGCTACCTCCGGCCCGCTCTCGGCGGCGCTGCTGTCCACCTACGCGACCGAATGGCTCGGCGCCGACACCGTCCGCCGCTTCCGCACCCGATGCACCCGCCCGCTGTGGCCGGGGGACACGCTCACCTGCTCGGGATACGTTGTGCAGCAATATGTTCTGGATGGAGAGTCGTGCGTCGACGTCACACTCGTCGGCACCGATCAGGACGGACGTGTCGCAGTGCGTGCGTGGGCGACATTCGTCTGCGAGTAACGCCCCGAGCGAGCAACAAATGTCACGACCGGTTGTGACCGACGTCGGCGCCGGCCGCCAGCAGCTCTCGCGATGGCCGAGTCGCTGCGATTCGGTCGGCGAATTCGGGCTGGATGCCGACGGTCCCGCCGTTACTGTCGCTGCTGTTCCTACCGCGAGGGCGGCGACGGCAGCGCGGACGGGGTCAGCCGCGGACGCGAAGAACGCGATCGACGAAGGCCGCCAGCGGTTTGTGCAGCGCCTCGTGTAGCTCGTTCAGTCCATGTGCGTCGATGTGTTGGACGCACAGCTCGTTGATGCCGCCGAGCAGCATGGTGATCTCGGCATCAGACAGCTCGGCGATGGGAAGTCCCGCCTGCCTGGCTTCGCCGAAGGCTTGTTGCAGCGCGGCGGTATAGCGAGCGATCGCCTCCGTGCGCGCGCTACGGATCGCCGGGGTCGCGCCGAGCGGCTGGAACAGCAGCATCTCGGTAACCTCGGGCGCCAGTTGTAGGACACCCAGATAGCTGTCGATCATGGTGTCGAGGAGCCGATCGAGGTCTGCGAAGTCGATGCTGTCGCGCACGCCCGCGATGACAAGCTCATTGACCTCGAATGCGGCCAGAAACGCTTCTTCCTTAGACGAGAAGTGCTTGTAGAACGTCTTTTTCGACACTTTGGCCGCGTCGACGATCTGCTGGATGGTGGCAGGCCAGTAGCCGTGGGTCGCCACCACATACGCCGTGGCGCCCAGCAGACGCCAGCGTTGATCGGTCCGGACGTCCTCGTCGGAGAGTCCGCCGTGCCGCCGGGACTCGGGTGAGAGCTTGTCCAGCGGCACGCCGCTGCGCAGCCTGGCCACCAGCTCCGCGAGTCTGCTCGCCGATTCCACGCCCACCTGTTGCGCCTCCATTCCTGCCGACTGTACTGTTCATAGATGGAAACTGGTTGGTTTCCACTTGCCGGTGCCTGCTGGTCGAGGAGCGGAAATGCAACGATTCGAGTTCGAGGACACCCATGTCGCCTATCTCGAACATGGCAGCGGACCAGCGGTCGTGTTCCTGCACAACGCGGGGTCATCGCACGTGATCTGGCGCTCCCAGATCGAGGCCCTGGCGCGCAGTCGTCGCGTGTACGCACTCGACTTGTTCGGCTACGGCGAGTCCGGACGGCCGGACGACGGCTACTCCCTCGACCGCTACGCCGACATGATCGAGCTGTTCCTCGCGGATCGGGGGATAGCGTCCGCGGCGTTCATCGGAAACTGTCTCGGCTCGGCTATCAGCCTCACCGTGGCACGTCGCGCACCGGAGCGGGTCGACGCCGTCGTCGCATGCAACCCGCTGACCGAGTCCACCGCGTTGGCCGGCGACCTCGGCCCACTGGCTCGCCTCGCGCGCCACACACCGTCGATCGGTGTCCGTGCGGTGAGTGCCGTGAGCATGCCGCACTGGTCGGTGGGCGCGATCGTCCGGTTCTGGTTCTCCGACGGGAAGGCATTCGCCGCCGCTCGCTCGACCGTGGACGACATCGCCGGTTGGCCCGCGCGCGCACTGCTCGGTTTGGTCAAGGATTTGAAAGCCTATGCGGCTCTGGATGAATGGTCCGATGACGACCGCGCCGCGCTGCCGCCGGTATGCACGATCTGGGGCGAGGGCAACCGGGTGCTCAGCGCCGGGGCGGGGCGAGCCCTGAATCAGAAGCTGCGACCTGCTCGCGCGGAGTTCCTTGCGCGATGTGGTCACGTCCCGATGCTGGAAAACTCGCGTGAGGTCACGGCGATCATCACCGAGTTTCTCGACGAGCATGTTCCCGTCGCCGCGTCGGAAATGCCGGACACCGATCGCGGCGGCAGCTAGCCGTCGGGCCGAGCCGGCACCGGATGTCTGCTCCTGTCACACAGCCCACAGCCCATAGCCAGCGGGCGGCGGGCGAGCGGAGTCGGGCCGTCGGCTGCTCAGGCCTTCGGCCGCGAGGCTGTCCCCGACCCGAGGATCGGCAAGTGCGATAGCGGCCGCAGCCGATGAGCTCAGTTCTCGGTGAGCTTGCGGATCAGCTCGAAGGACCGCGCACGGGCCTCGATGTCGTAGACGAGAGTGTTGAGCATGACCTCGTCGGCCTTCGTCTCCTCGACGAGATCGCTGAGCTGACGCCGCACGGTATCGGGGGAGCCGAGCAGCTGACCGGCGCGACGTTGCGCGGCGAAATGACGTTCGCGATCGTTGGCGGGGAAGTCGGCGGCCTCCTCCGGAGTGGGCAGCCTGCGCGGGCGCCCGGACATCAGATGCAGAAACGCCATCTCGCGCGGACGGGACAACAGCTCGGCCTGCTCATCGGTGTCAGCGCAGATCGCGGCGGCCGCGACCATCGCATGCGGGCGTTCCAGCTGCTCCGACGGCCGGAAGTTCTCGCGATACAACTCGAGCGCCGCGACGGTGTTGTTCGGGCTGATGTGATGCGCGAAGGCGAACCGCACGCCGAGGATGGCCGCGACCTGCGCGCTGTACCCGCTGGAGCCGAGCAACCAGATCTCCGGTTCGTCGTCTCGACCGGGCGTCGCCGCGATGCCGTCCGGACTGGTGCCGCGGAAGTAGGCGAGCAGGGCGGCCAATTCCTGCGGAAACGTCTCCGCCGACAATCCATCCTTGGTCCGGCGCAGCGCGAGGGCCGTGGCCTGATCCGTCCCCGGCGCTCGTCCTATACCGAGGTCGATGCGTCCCGGGTGCAGTGCGTGCAGTGTCCCGAACTGTTCGGCCACCACGAGCGGTGCATGGTTGGGCAACATCACGCCGCCGGAACCGACCCGGATGCTCGAGGTCGCCGCGGCGAGGTGGGCCAGCAGCACGCTCGGCGCGGCGCTGGCGATCCCCGGCATGTTGTGGTGCTCGGCCACCCAGAACCGCGAGTACCCCATCGCCTCGGTCCGCTGTGCCAGTTCGGTCGTGGCGGCCAGTCCGTCGCCGGCGGTGCTGCCTTCCTGCACCGGCGCCAGATCCAGCACGGACAGCGGGATGTTGATCATGAGGCTCCTTCGCGATTGCGTTCCTCTGTCCGAACGCATGGTCCTCCCGAGGTATTTCGCCGGGCTCACGAATGTGGCGATGCGCAATGGCAGGTACCGACGAACTGACTAATTGGTAAATTACGATGAGGTCAATTGATTAGGATCGTTGATGCGACCACCCATCGAGAGGAGTCCAATGGCAACCGGACGTTTCGGAACGGCCCTGTTGAACCCGCCTGCGCTCATGCGCACGGTCACCACGCTGCTGCGACCGGGGAGCGGCCAGGACATCGCCGGTAAGACTGTGCTGCTCACCGGCGCGTCGTCGGGAGTGGGCAAGGTCGCCGCGCACCAGCTCGGTGCGCACGGCGCGAACCTCGTGCTCGTCGCCCGTGGAGTGGAAGCTTTGGACGAGGTGTGCGACAGCGTCCGCGCCGCAGGTGGGAAGGCGGAAGCCCTGGCTTATGACCTGTCCGACGGTGACGCCATCGACGCGCTCGCCGAACAGGTCGTCGCCGAATTCGGCACCGTCGACGTCCTGATCAACAACGCGGGCCGCTCGATCCGGCGCCGCGCGGGCGATGCCACCGACCGCTTCCATGACTACGAGCGCACCATGGCCCTGAACTACTTCGGCGCCACGCGGCTCACCATGGCGCTGCTGCCGTCGATGCTGGAAGCCCGTCGCGGGCACATCATCAACATCGCCACCTGGGGCGTCGCGGCCGGTTCGATGCCGATGTTCACCGCCTACCACGCGTCGAAGGCGGCGCTCGGTGCCTTCGGCCGGAGTCTCGGTGCGGAGACCCGACGGCACGGCGTCCACGTCACGACCATCGGATACCCGCTCGTCCGCACGGAGATGATCGCGCCGACCACCAAATACGACGACGCCCCCGCGCTGTCCGCCGACGAGGCCGCCGATTGGATCCTCACCGCCATCCGAACTCGACCGATCGAGCTCTATCCGCGCTACGCGCGGCTCTTGCAAGCGATCGGCATGGTGTCGCCGCAGACCGTAGATGCGCTCGTCTGGCGGATGGGGATCTGAGGTTCGGAAGGGCCATCAGGAATTGATCTTGGTGGCCTGAGTCACATTCGTGTGATTCGGCGCGATTTCGAGCCTGATCCGATGCCTCTGACCAGCGGAAACACCATGGCGACGTGCGGATTTGACGTGGCGTTGTCCGCCGCGTAACTTATTCCAAGTCAGAGCGACACGGACACCGACCCGGAGCCCACAGGGCCTGGGAAACGAGGTAGGACGAGGAGCGCCTGACAAACCGGTCGAAGAGCGGATTTGACTCTGAGCCACTGATCGGTAAGCTAGAGCACCTGCCTCACTGAAGCTCCTGATTAAAACCGGGTTCGGATGTGTGTGCGCCTGTTCTTTGAGAACTCAATAGTGTGTCGATGAATGTCAGTGCCAATTATTATATTGGTTCCGGCCTCTCATACCCCCCGG
>NZ_JBHZBU010000007.1:93001-385422 GCF_042754945.1 Nocardia sp. NPDC059180 | reverse complement strand
CCAGGTAACTGGTGGAGGTGACCGGTACTAATAGGCCGAGGACTTACCAACAAAGAAGCTACGCGTCCACTGTGCAGTATCTGAAACAACACACAACTTCGTGTGCTGGTGAAGAACCCCCGGGAAGATATTCTGGGTGCTCTCTTCATCATGGATCGGGTGCTCGAGGGCCAAGCCCTCGAAACCACCCCTGATCCGTCACGCGGAGTGTGACAGTTTCATAGAGTTACGGCGGCTATAGCGGTGGGGAAACGCCCGGTCCCATTCCGAACCCGGAAGCTAAGGCCACCTGCGCCGATGGTACTGCACTCGACAGGGTGTGGGAGAGTAGGACACCGCCGGAACATCCTTTCACGAAAGCCCCCGACCACGGTCGGGGGCTTTCGTCGTTTCTACATCTTTTCGCCGGGCAGTTTGCTTGCCTGGCCGATCCAGGAGACGAGCTGGTCCTCGTCGAGGTCGTCGTCCTCGTAGATATCGAGGTAGCGCACCTCTTCGTGCTTGGACGCCTTGGGCGGAACAGGATCGAGTGAAGTGCCGCGAAAGAACTGGATCTGAACGTAGTTCGTGTAGCAGCGGAAGGACAGGAACCAGCCCTCGCCTTCGTGGCCGTAGAACGGCTGGTTCCACTTCACGGCCTTGTGCACGTCGGGGACGGTGCCCACGATCAGGCCGTCGAGTCGCTCGCCTAGCGGACGCTTCCACTCGGGCATGGCTGCGATGTAAGCCTGCACCGGCCCGTTGCCCTCGCCCTTCGGGATCTGCGGGTTGCCTCCCGAGAGGAGCCTCGGGGCGGAGTCGGAGTTCTTCTGAATGTTCTTCGTGGTTTTCGACATCGATCCTCCGTTGTTTCTCGTCAATCGCCGAGGTGTCGTTCGAAGGCGTCGTGCTGACCGGGCTGACTCATGGAGTCATTTGCTCACGCTATGTTCACGCCTGCGCGATGGCAACGCGTGTCGGACCCACCAGCGGACCGAGTGTTGCAAGGCCTCGGCGTTCTAGCTTGCTCGTGCTATTTTTGCTTGGACAAGCAAAAATAACGTGGAGGAGTCGTCGTGGCTTACGCGCCGGACAGGGAATCGCTGGGGGCGCGGCCGCTTCCGGAGTGGTACGGCAAGGCCAAGCTGGGCATCTTCGTGCACTGGGGCCTGTACTCGGTGCCCGCGTTTGCGGAGCGCACCGACGCGGATTACTCGGTGTTCATGCGGGACTTGTCAGCAGGGAAAACCACCGCGGACCGGATCCCCTATGCCGAGTGGTATCTCAACTCGATGCGGGTGCCGGGCTCGCCGACGGCAGTACATCATGCGGCGACCTACGGTGAGCAGGCCCCCTACGACGACTTCCGCTCGTCATTCGACGGGGCGGCTCGGTCGGTCGATTTCGCCGACTGGGCGGAGCTTTTCGCCGAGGTGGGAGCCCGGTATGTCGTCATGGTCACTCGGCACCTGGACGGATATCCGTTGTGGCCCACCGGTGTCGAGCATCCCCGCAGAACCGGCTCCTATCGTTGCGATCGTGATCTGGTGGGTGAGCTGACGCAGGCGGTGCGGGCGCACGGCATGCGGATGGGGCTGTACTACTGCGGCGGGATGGACTGGTCGTTCCGGGAGCAGCCGATGCGGACCATGACCGATCTGATCAGGCATCAGGCGCTGGGGCCGCAGTATGCGCGGTATGCGGCCGCGCAGTGGCGGGAGCTGATCGACACCTATCGGCCGTCGATCCTGTGGAACGATATGGGCTGGCCGGCGGAGATCGACCCGCACGAGATCATGGCCCACTACTACGACACGGTCGACGACGGCGTGGTCAACGATCGCTGGATTCAGCCGAATCTGCCGGGCAACCGCCTTGTTCGCGCCGCGTATCTGGGGTTCATCGGTGTTGCCCTGAAGGCAATGGCGAAGCGGGGCCGCGAGATTCCCGAACCAGCCAAGAACTTCCACTATGACCTGGCAACCCACGAGTATGCTGCGCCCGCCACCGTGCAGACCGGGGCGTGGGAGCTCACCCGCGGGCTGGGCAGTTCCTTCGGATACAACGCTCAGGAAACGAGTGCGGACACCCTCACCGGCGCCCAGTTGATCCATCTATTCGCGGACGTGGTCGCCAAGGGTGGCAATCTGCTGCTCAATGTCGGTCCCGATGGTGCGGGCCGGATTCCGGAATTGCAGTTGGTGCCGTTGCGTGCGCTCGGTACCTGGCTGTCGCGTAACGGGGACGCGATCTACGACACCACGCCCTGGGAGCAGGCTGCGACCACCACAACCGCGGGTGATGACGTCCGGTTCACCTGCGAGGGCGGCACCGTCTTCGCGATCGTGCTGGCCGACCAGCCCACCGGAGAGATCACGGTCAGTGACCTTCGAATCCCATCGTCCTCCACGGTCGGACTCCTCGGTGGGGCCGCGGAACTGCGCTGGCACCAGCGCGACAGCGACCTCACCATCCAGCTACCGGCGGATGCGGAGCCCCAAGAGCACGCCTACGTCCTAACGATTACCCGGTGAGGGCGTCCGTGCTAATTTTCGCTTGTGCAAGCAAGAAAGCAGGGTGAGCTGACTGCGATCGAACGCGCCCGCCGAGCGCAGATCGTGCGGGCCGCGATCGACACCATCGCGGAAATGGGCTATGCGCGTGCGTCGTTCACCGCCATCGCACGCGCCGCCGGACTGAGCAGCACCGGCATCATCTCCTACCATTTCGCCGGCAAACAGAACCTGATGGCCGAGGTGATGGACACGATCCTGGCCGAATTCACCGCGTACGTCTCCACGCGCAGCGACCACGGCACCCCGGCCACACGCCTCAACGCCTTCGTAACAGCCAACTGCGAGTTCATCCAAGGCCACCGCAACCACCTGGTGACCATGCTGCACCTGCAAACCGCCACACCAGACACCGAAACCCGTGACCGGCAAGCGAACTCGGACCGATCGAAACTGGCCGAACTGCTCGCGGGCGGGCAGCGCGAGGGCGATTTCCGGGAGTTCGATCCGGACCTGATGGCCGGATTCATCCTCTCGCTACGCAACGGCGTCATCCTGCGCGCCGCCTCCCAGCCCGACTTCGACTTAGACGCATGCACCGCCGAACTCCTCACCACGATCCAGCTCGCCACAAGCCCGTCGCCAGTGGGTCGATCGATCCCCTGCTGAGTTCGGCAGGGAGTCGGTGGACTCTCCGTCGGGGCCGGTCGCCAGGGACGCGGTCGGTAGCGTCGTTCCATGTTGTGTTGAGCGGATCGCGCGGCGCATCCGCGGGTCGTAGAGCTTCCGGGCTATAGGCGTCGTATCCGGCTCGGATCGGGCAGCGAGTGCGGTCGTTTGTCGGTGTACCAGGCGTACTCGATCCCGCTCAACCAGCCGCCCTCGACCCACAGGATGACCTCCCCGACCGGCGTACCGTTTCGATCGCTCACCGCACCGCTGGCAAAGATTCCGTCCATCGACTCGGATGCCGGCGCCACACCGGGTTCCACCGCCAAGTCGACGCTGGGCGATCCCGGGCCCCAGGTGGCGACCACCCGCGCATACGGCACTTGCGCCAGGTACTCACTCGCCCCTGGTGCGTCGGACGACAGCAACGTCCTGACAACTCCGGCCTCCAGATCGGTCAGCGCCCGCGGCGGTATGGGAGTGTTGCTCATCTATCTCCTTGGTTCTCGCGCTACGTCACGGAATGTATGCGGTGCCGATTTTGAAGACGTCGCGAATACGGACCGTGTGGCTGCCGATCGTGCGCACCAGAGGACTCGACCCGTTGGGAACGCCGTCCGGAGCCCTGTGTCACGCCTATGTCATGCGGATTATGAGTCCACGTGTCCAATCGCTCATCAAGGAGGGGTTGTCATTATCGGCTCGGTTACCGGGCCGAATTCTCCACGTCCTACGGCTCTATCAGCCCAGCACGAATCGCGTAGCGGGTGAGGGCGAGGCGGTCTCTGAGGCCGAGTTTCTGCAGGATATTCGCGCGGTGGCGGTCGACGGTTTTGATGCTGATCACCAGGTCGTTGGCGATTTCGCGGGAGGAGTTGCCCTCGGCGACGAGTTTGACGATCTCCTCCTCGCGTGGGGTGAGGATGGTTTGGGGGAGTGGGTCGCCTTGGTTGGCGCGTTCTAGCCAGTCGCGGATGAGGGAGTTGACCGCGCCGGGGTAGAGGTACGGTTCGCCACGCAGTGTGGCTCGGCAGGCCTCGAGCAGGTCGCGGTCGGCGACGGATTTGAGGACGTAGCCGGAGGCGCCTACGCGCAGGGATTCGAAGAAATATTGCTCGTTGTCGTACATCGACAGCATCAGGATGCGAACGCCCGGGTTGTTGCGGTTGATTTCGCGGGCCGCCTGGATCCCGGTCATCCGTGGCATGGCGATATCGAGGATCGCGAGATCGACGGGCACCTGCCCTAGCTGCTGCACCGCTTCATAGCCGTTGGCGGCTTCGGCGACGACGGTGAGATCGGGTTCGGCGTCGAGGATCATTCGCAGGCCGGAGCGCACGAGGGCGTGGTCGTCGGCGAGCAGAATCCGGGCCGGGGCGGTGCTCATGATCTGCTCCCTCCGTTCGGATGCGGGATTGTCAGGCATACCTCGGTGCCTTGTTCCGGTGGGGATTCGATGGTCAGGTCGGCATCGACGAGCAGGGCGCGTTCGCGCATACCGCGGATGCCTGCGCCGTCGTCGTCGACACCGCCGCGGCCGTCGTCGCGTACCCGCAGTACGAGGGAATCCCCGGCAATCCGCAAACTCAATTCGACGCGCTCGGCCTCGGCGTGCCGGGCGATATTGGTCAAGCTCTCCTGCGCGATGCGATAGCAGACCAGCTCGACATCGGGAGCCAAGCGAGGCAGATTCCGGTCGACGTCGCGGGTCACGGTGATGCCTGCGGTGGAAGCGAACTCGGTGCACAGGGCGGCGAGCGCACTGGACAGGCCGAGATCGTCGAGGACGTCGGGCCGCAGCCGGCGCGCGATCCCACGCACTTCGTCCAGACAGGAGCGCACGGTCTCTTGCGCGCCGTGCAGCACATCGACGACGTCGTCGGGCGCGCGGTCGGCGGCGCGTTTCATGGACAACAGTGCGACGGTGAGGCTTTGGCCGATCTCGTCGTGCAGCTCTCGGGCGATGCGCTGACGTTCGCCCTCCTGCGCGGCGAGCGCCGAGGCGCTGGCGGTCGCGCGTTCGGACTCCAGCCGTTGCACCATGGCGTTGAACGAGTCGATCACCCGGGACATATCGCCGTTGCCGTGTTCGTCGAGCCGGCCGCTGCGTCGCAGTGGATCCACCCGCTGCATGGACGCGATCAGCTTTTCCAACGGCGCCAGACTCGACCGCAGCAGGAACGCGTTCGCCGCCAGGATCACCGCCAGCCCGACCAGGAGTACCGGTATCTCGGTCAGCCGCACCCGCGAGGACACCGTGGCGGGGGACAGCGCGAGCACCAAGGTGCCGAAGGTGAACACCAGACCGTTGATGAGAAAAATCCGCCGGAACAGGGCATCCGCCGGTGTCCGGGTGTGTCGCCGGAACAGGCCGATTCCACTTCCCGGACGGTCCATGACCTCAGTGTGGCCGCTGGTGCACATGGTGTCCATGGGGTGCGGCACCCATTCCGCGTCGGGCCTCTACATAGCGTCGGCCCGCACAGATGGGTGTGAGCACCGATAGTCGCGGACCCGGCCCGTCACCAAGACTGAAATCGAAACGCAGACGGTCGCGGGAGGAGTGCTCGACATGGACGTCGATCGCGCCACCGTGCCGGGCCAGGGCACTGTGCACCATCTGCTGACCCGCAGCGGGGCACGGTTCGCCCTGGTCGCAGGCAGTGACGGCAGCAAGCACGTGCTCGTCTACGACCGTGTCCGCGACGAACCCGTCCAGTCCATCGCCCTGGAACCCGACGAGGCCGATCAGTTCGCCGAACTGCTGCACAGCGCGCCGATCCCTGATCGGGTCGCTCGCCTGGAACGGCTGATGGACCAGCTCACCGGCGAGCGGAGCCGCTCATGACCACTGTCTCCCCGCACGCGCGACGGGACCAACCGATGCAAGCACACGAGATCGCGATCCAGCTGCCGACCGTCCACCCCGGTGATCCGGTGGCCAAGGCGATGCGGTTGATGGTCGTCAACCGGCTACCGGGCATGATCGTCGTCGACGATGACGACCATCCCATCGCCGTCCTCCCGGGCACCCAGGTGCTGCGGCTGGCGATCCCCAGCTCCTATCAGGACGATCCCGCGCTGGCGCGCACCATCGACGAGGTGCACGCTGAGTTGTTCTGGCGTGAACCCGGCCATCTGACGGTGGGTGATTGCCTGCCGGAACGATCGGCCAAGCCCGCGATCGTCCGCCCGGACGCGACGCTGCTCGAGATCGCTGCCTTGATGGCGCAGCGGCACAGCCCGCTGGTCGCGGTGGTGAACCATTCGCGCACGCTGCTCGGGGCGGTGACCCTCGAACGTCTGCTGATCAGCCTGGCCGTTGCCGGTCCCGACGACTGACCGCCACCCGGCCCAGGCGAGGTGAGCGATGAACCAGCTGTTGGCCGTTGCCATATTCGTCGGCGCGTTCTGGTGTATCGCGACCGAACGTGCGGACAAGGTCAAGATCGTGCTCATCGCCGCGGGGCTGATGACCGTGCTCGGTCTGGTGCCGGGCGAGGAGGTCTTCTACAACGCGCATGCGGGCATCGACTGGAATGTCATCTTCCTGCTGCTCGGCATGATGATCATCGTCGGTGTCGTCAAGCAGACCGGGCTGTTCGACTTCCTTGCCATCTGGGCTGCGAAACGTTCGCACGGAAATCCGTTCCGGCTCATGGTGATGCTGATGATCATCACCGCGGTCGCTTCACCGATCCTGGACAATGTCACGATCATCATGCTGATCGCGCCGGTCACGATCGTCGTCTGCGATCGGCTGGGGATGGCCGCACAGCCGTTCATCATCGCCGAGGTACTCGCGGCGAATATCGGCGGTGCTGCCACGCTGGTCGGCGATCCGCCGAACATCATCATCGGCAGTCGAGCGGGCTTGAGCTTCAACGACTTTCTCATTCATATGGCGCCCGCCGTGGCCGTGATCTTCGTGCTGTTCGTGGTGTTCACCCGCTGGTTGTTCCGCGCGCACCTGCGCCACGATTCCGAACACATCACCACCGTGATGGCGTTGCAGGAACGCCGGGCCATCACCGATACTCGGTTGCTCACGCGAGCATTGCTCGTGCTCGGCGGTGTGATCATCGGTTTCGGGCTGCATTCGGTTCTGCATGTCGCGCCGTCGATCATCGCGTTGCTCGGTGCCGGGGCGATGGTGCTGATCTCCCGGCTCGATATCGGCGACATTCTGCGCGAGGTGGAGTGGGGCACGCTGGTGTTCTTCATGGGGTTGTTCGTGATGGTGGCGGGGCTCGTGCATACCGGCGTCATCGACCGCATCGGTGATGCCGCGGTTGCCGCATTCGGGGACAACCCGCTACTCGCGTCGGCGACGCTGGTATTCGGCTCGGCGGTCGTCGCGTCGTTCATCGACAACATCCCGTATACGACGACGATGGCGCCCGTTGTCGAAGGGCTCGTCGCGCAAACTCCGGATCCTGTGCAGGGCCAAGCCCTTTGGTGGTCTTTCGCTTTCGGTGCCGACTTCAGTGGGAACGGGACGGCGGTCGCCGCGAGCGCCAACGTCGTCGCTTTGGATATCGCCCGCCGTGCCGGTCATCCGATCACCTTCTGGCAGTTCACGCGGTACGGGATCGTGGTGACGGTGTTGAGCAGCGTACTTGCGTGGATCTATATCGTGATGCGCTACTTCTGAGCGGCTCGACGGCGTGCACGGCATGGTTTGCATCGGGACGTCGCCTACTTCCGTTCACGGGCGTGTCCGTCCGCGACCCGATTTCTGTTCGAACAGGAGCGCGAGATGTCGACGCCGACCGCGCGGATATTCTCCGGTCGCCTGCGCTCCATCCATGGCAGACTCGGCACGAACCGACCGTTCGACGAGAAGGATCAACGATGCGCATCCACATCCGGCGATTCGGACTCGCCGCCACCCTCGGCGTTCTCGGGCTGGCGACGACCTTTGCGGCGCCCGGAGCCACCGCCGCGGTGACCGGCGTGAGCGTCGCCGCCGGCGCAGAAGGTCTGCGGGCCGGCTGTGCCTATACGGTGACAGCCACCGTCGACGCTCCGCCCTCCGAGGCCGGCGAGATCACGATCATCAACAGCGGTGGTTCGGTCCCGGGCAACGGTGACCGCCTTGGCCAGGCCGAGTACCACGCCGAAAACGGGACAGCTACTTTCAAGTGGACGCCCAAATACACGGGCCGACAGAACATCACCGCCCAGCAGTTCAAGCCCGGGCAGTACACCTCCTCGAAGTACATCGAGGTCGACGTGCAGGGGCGCGGAATCGACGCCGGAAGTTCCTGCCTGCCAATGCCATAGATGCCTGAGCGCAGCATCGACCCGGCACGCTCAGCGCGCAGCGGGCGCCCTCCGCAGCTAGCGAGTTCGATCAGCAGTCGGCCACGACGCGATCGGCTGGGTTCTCAGCTCGCGAACCTGATCAACAGGACCGAGTCCCGCGCACCGCGAATCTCCGCGGAGCGACATAAGGTTCGGGCAAAGTCAGGGCTGTGTGGGCTGGGCGCCCGGTTTCCGATGGCATGGCGGTGAGGCCGCGAAGTGTGTTGTTGCGTTTCTCGAGGGCGTCGGCGGTGGCGGGGAACAGTGCTGCGTCACCTTTGCCGACCTGGGCCTGGTTCAGTTCGACGAAACCGCGGATGTCGCGTGCGTAGGCGGCGAAGGCCGCGGTGTGGTCGCGATGGGCGGCCAGCGAGCCTGCGAGCATATAGGCGCCGACGAGGGCGAGACTGGACCCTTGCCCGGTCAGGAACGACGGGGCATAGGCGGCGTCGCCGACGAGCGCAACCCGGCCACTGGACCAGCACGGCATGTGGACTTGGCTCACGGTGTCGAAGAACGGATCGTCCGCGTCGACCATGGCGTCGACCATGGCCGGGATTTCCCATCCGTCGTCGGCGAAGGTGGTGGCGACGAGATCGCGTTGCGCCTCGGGGTCGCGGAGGGCCTCGTATGGCGGTTCGGGATGAGCGAAGTTCAGGAATGCGTGTAGCTCGTTGCTGTCACCGACCGCGTAGAGCGCCGCGCCTCTTCCGGGAGTGTTCCAGATGAGTGCTTCATGGGAGAGCCCAAAGGTGTTGGGCATGGCGAATATAGCGAAACAGTACCCGAGGTAGCGGTGGAATCGGTGCTCCGGGCCGAATACGAGCTCCCGGGTACGCGAGTGCAGGCCGTCCGCACCCAACACCAGGTCGAAGCTACGCTGGACGCCGCTGCGGAAGGTGACGTCGACACCGTGCTCGTGTTCGTCGAGCGCGGCAATGGAGTCGTCGAACACGAATTCCACCTCGTCGCGGACGGCTCCGTACAGGACTTCTGTCAAATCCCCGCGCGGCACCTCGATGTCGCGTCCCTCGACCCCGCCGGCCACCGCCTGCGGATGAACCACCGCCGCCGCACTGCCATCGGCATCGAGGAAGGTCAGCCGGCGCGACTCGATATGCGCTTGCCGGAGCTGCGGCAGGATTCCCATCCGGCGAGCCACCTCCACCGCGGTGCCACGCACGTCGATCGGGTACCCACCGCCCCGCAGTCCGGTGGACTTCTCCACCACCGTGACCGCGAATCCATACCGATGCAGCCAGAACGCCACGGCGGGGCCCGCGATGCTCGCGCCGGAAACCAGGACCTTACCTTTCGAATCGGTTCTTGCCGCCATCAGTCAACCTCCTGAAGTTCGTTCTGAGACATTCGACATCGAGTTCGGATTGCCTTGTACGCGAGGAACTCTCGCCTGGTGTCCGCCTCTTCAGAGACATCACAACGCGTCGCGCGCGAGGTCGAGCGCCGGCGAGTTGCGGCTGAGGCGTGTACTTCGCATGAGCATGACGGCCAGGACGGCGGCGATCGCGAACGCGCCAGAAGCGATCGCGATATAGCTGAACACGCCCGTGGCCGAGTTCGTTGTGTCGCCGTCGACGACTGTGGCCGTCGACTCGAGCACGGCAGCGCCTACGAAGTCCAGCACCACCGATCCGATCGCGACCATGACCATGACCAGGCTGGACACGATGCCCTGCCGTTCGGCGGGCGCCAAACTGCCCGCCATGTTGAAGCCGGATGTCCCCAGCGCTCCTACCGTGACACCAAGCAGGAATGCGAAGAAGAGCGCGGCGGGAAGCTGGGAAGCCCCGAGGAACATCCCCATGGTCGCCACCGTTCCGAGCAGGACTGCCCCGGCCAACGTCGAGGCCGGTCCGATGCGTGCGGCAAGCCATCCGGCCCCCGGACCTCCGAGCATGACCCCGAATCCGGGCGCCGCGAGCAGCAGTGCCACCGATCCCTGGTCGGCCAGTCCGTACCCGAGTTGCTGATCCGCCGAGACGTCACCGATGAGGGAGATGAGCTGAAGCATGCTCTGGTACGAACCGGCTCCGAGGAAGACGATGAGGAGCGTGAGCGCCAATGGCCCGCCGAGGTCCCTGACGTCGATCAGCGGGTCGGGCTTTCGACTCGAGACCAGCAACCATCTGGCCAAAGCCGCAACGCCACCGACGAGGAGGGCCAGCGGGCCGACGGCGAGCCAGCCGAGGTCCGAGCCCAGACTGAGGTAGCTGAGCGCCCCGGCGAGACCGCCGCCGAGGAGTAGAGCGCCGCTGACATCGATCTTGCCGGGTGTCTTGACCGGGGATTCGGGAATGACGTTGTGCACGCAGATTGCCATTGCGGCCGCAACGAAGGCCGATACCAGGAACAAGATCTGGAAGCCGGATTCCATGGCCAGTTTCTCGATGAGGAAACGGGACGCGATGTTGAGCACCGCGGAGCCGGAGGTCACGATGCCGACGATGATCATCGCGATGCGGGGTGCGCAGACGCTTCGAACGATGGCGACGGAGAGGAACACCGCGGCCAGAGATGCTCCCTGCAACATGCGCCCTGGTACGAATACCCAGATGTTGGGGGCCACGGCGCACACGATGGCGCCCGCGCAGCTGAGCAGCAAGGTCAGCACGAGCATCGTGCGCTTGCCGTAGATGTCGGCACTCTTTCCGAGCAAGGGCGCCCACAGCACTCCCGCCAGCATCGCGGTGGCGTTGAGCCACGCCGCCTGGTCGGTGTCGAAATGGTCGAGCATCTCCGGGAGGACGAGCAGCGGCGCGGCTATAGCCGAGTCGACCACGAAGTTCACCATGACCAGGACGGCCACCAGGCCGATGAGCTGCACGTTCCATCTCGTGTGCAGTCCGGCGTCTGTGCTTGCGGTCCTGCTCTGCTGCATCAAGGGCTCCCTACTACGGGCTCGCGACGGTGCCGGTACGGCCTGAGGTGTTTCGACTGGAACTGGGGGACAGGGTGATTGATGGATCCATCCCCGCAGTCGGCCGAGGAAGAGCGCCGAACGACGATGGCATTTAAGATACGAATAGGTTTCTTAACCACCAGAGTAGGGTACGGCGATAAGAAACGTCAAAGGTTCTAAGGAGAGTTGTGGGACGACGGCGCGGCGAAGCGCTCGAGGCAGCGATCCTCGAAGCGGCGTGGGACGAGTTGAGCGAGCGGGGGTATGCAAACCTGACCATCGACTCCGTCGCCCGGCGCGCCGGCACCAGCAAACCGGTGCTCTATCGGCGCTGGGCGGACAAGCAGAAGCTGGTCGAGGCGGCCGTTGTACGCCGCAATGTCATCCAGCTGATCACCCCGGCCGACACCGGGTCCCTGCGCGGCGACCTGATCGCCACCCTCACCGAGGCGAGCGAGAAACAAGGTCCGTTCCTCGCCCAGCTCAGCCTGCTGCTCGCCGGCTACTTCACCGAGACCGAAACGAGCTTCGCCGAGCTACGCGAGATGATCGTCGCCGGACGCCGCTCCGGACGCGACGAGATCATGGAGCGCGCCATCGAGCGCGGCGAACTCGACCCGGCCAAGCTCACGCCACGGATCGCCGCACTGCCCTTCGACCTGCTTCGAGGCGAGACGATGATGACGCTACGGCCGGTCGCACCCGAGGTGATCGAGGAGATCGTCGACACGATCTTCCTCCCCCTGGTCAGCGGGACTGATTCCCGCGAGCCGCGAAACTCCGTGGAGCGACAAAAGGTTCGTCGCTCCATGGAGATCAAGGGCGGTTGAACCGATGAATTCGCCGGATCCGAATCGTCTAGGTGAATGATGTGTATCGCCAGGGCACGTCGGTTTCGCCAGGGCGCCGCCCACGCCGCCCGGCGCGCACTGAGCACTGCGTTGAACGGCGCGGACAATCGAGTGGAAAGGCGTGTGGAATGCCCGAGGCCCAAGCGATGCAACGGTTCGCACCGATCATCGGTCGATGGAAGACCTCCGGTGTGGTCCTCGACGAGGACGGTCGAGCGGTGATGACCATCGACGGCACTGACGTCTATGAGTGGATGCCCGGACGGCAGTGGATCCTGCACCACGTCGACGTACTGATGGGCGAGGAACGCACCCGCGCTCTCGAACTGATCGGCGACCACGACCCACGCACCGACACCTACGCCATGCGCGCTTTCGATGCGTCGGGCGCCTACGGGAACATGACCGCCCACCCGAACGCGGACGGCACCTGGCTTTTCGACGGCGACGCGATGCGCAGCACCCTGCGGATCGCCGACGACAGATCCTCGATGTCGGCGTTCTGGGAACGCGAAATCAGCCCGGACACCTGGATTCCCTGGATGCGGATGATCTTCGCTGCGATCGAGTAGGGCCGCGGCGTCCAGCTGGACCCATACCGCTCACGCCCTCCTAGCCCCTCAGGTGCGCCCTAGGTGCTTGTGCAGCTCCGGCACAACCACGTCCCACACGGCAGGCGGCGGGATCTCATGGCCCATCCCTTCCAGCCGTACAAGCCGGGCTCCTGGGATCGCTCGCGCGAGTGCCTCTCCGTGCGGGAGCGGAAACATCGGGTCGTCGGCGCTGTGGAGGACGAGGGTCGGCACGCGAATTTCGGCCGGGTCGACCGAGTTACCGGGCTCGGCGATGAAGTGGTTCGCCATCGACGATGCCATATTGCGGCTGCGGCGGACCTCGAGCGTCGCGAGGGCGCGCACGCGCGCCTCGTCGAGCCCGAGCGGGCCGGTGTAGGGCCGCTCGGCGTCGACGCGGTAGTTGATGACCGCGTTCTCGTCGGCCCAGTCGATCTCCGGTTCGGGCTCCTCCCAGGTTGCGGCGACCTCGGGGCTCGGCGGGGGCAACTCACCATGGTCGCCGCCGGTGGGGCTGGTTTCGATAAGCGTCAGTGAGCGCACTCGCTCGGGGGCATTGACGGCGATACTTTGCGCGATACCGCCACCCATCGACATGCCGATCAGGTGTGCCTTCTCGATACCGAGGGCGTCGAGAATGCGCAGCGGATCGGCGGCAAGGTCATCACCCGTATAGTCGGGCTGCCCTGGCTTGGAGGTGGTCGATTGACCGGTATCGCGGTGGTCGTACCGAATCACTTGCAGCTCACCGCCGCCGAGCAGATCGCAGAACTCGGGCGTCCACCAGTCCATCGACTGGGCCCCGCCTGCGATGAGCAGCAGTGCGGGGGCGCCCTCGGGGCCGCGGCGCTCGATCGCCAGCTCGATGCCGTCGAGTTCGAGGATCTCCATCAGTTCTCCAGTGCTTGTGGAATGCAACCACTCGTACCTTAGATTTTCTGATTGTGAAATGCAACCAGTCGTCGCTTCATGCAGGTGCAGGGCCGCAATTCGACCCGGAACGCGTGGTGCCTGAACGAGACGGCGTGAGCTTCGCCCCCGGTGGCTTCGAACTCCGCGGGCTGCGGCCGGTGCTGGAATCGCCTGACGCCTGGTGCCGAACTCAGCGGATGCGCTGGTAGCGAAGGAAGACGACTCGGGAACCCATGATCTGGGACTCGACCAGCCGCAGGTCGAGGGGCCTGGCGAGCGGTGGAAAGTAGGGGGTGCCGCCGCCGAGGATGATCGGGTTCACGAACTGGTGGTACTCGTCGACCAGGTCCTCGGCGATGGCGGCGGCGGCGAGGTCCGCTCCACCGATGCCCACCGCGCCCTCGCCCGGCTGGTCACGCAGGCGAGTGATCTCTGTGGCGATATCGTCGGTGGCCAGGCGTGCATTGCCCTCCACCGACTCCAGCGTCCGGGAGAACACCACCTTCGGGATCGGCCGCCAGATCCGGGCGAACTCCAGTTCCGCCTCATCGGACATGGTCTGCTCGGCGGTCTCCCACACCAGCATGGCCTCGTACAGGCGGCGCCCGCACAGATGCGCTGTGATGCCGCGGGTCTGCTCGATGTGGAAGCGAAACAGCTCCGCATCCGGCGCGGTCCAGCTGATGTCGTCACCCGGTGCTGCGGTGAAACCGTCCAGCGACACGCTCATCGAGTAGATGATGGGATGCATCAGGACCTCCTCAGCTGGGCGGTGCGTTGGACCAGGTGAGGTCGCGAACGTCGCAGTGACGCTCGCGATCACCCCAAACCCTAGCCCCGGTGCTGCTCAGCCGCGGTCGAATCCGGCCTGACGGATGCGGGTGGTGAAGGCGTCCCATTCGGCGGGGTGGAAAACGAGGGCCGGGCCTGTGGGGTTCTTTGAGTCGCGGACCCCGACGTGATTTCCGTCGAGGAACGCGACTTCCACACAGTCCTTGGTGGCCGAGCTGCGAGTGCTCTTGCGCCACACCGCGCCGGAAAGGTCGACGAGGTACTGGTTGGTCACCTGGCTGCTCCCTTGGCTGTCTGGAGGATTTAGTGGTGCTTAGCTGTGCTCGAGCCCGTCGTGGCGCAAGCAGGTTGTGAAGGCGTCCCATTCGGCCGGGTTGAATACGAGGGCCGGGCCGGTGGGGTTCTTGGAGTCGCGGACCCTGACCATTCCACCGCCGAGATGGGCAACTTCCACGCACTGGGCGTTCGATTCGCTGTGGCGACTCTTGAACCACCGCGCCCCGGCTAGGTCGACGTTCACCGTGCCTCCGCAAACCTCTCGGCGCTGATGGTCAGCCGCGGCCAAGCTTGCCGGCGTGGATGGCCGCAGTGAACTCGTCCCAGGCAGTCGGAGCGAAGACGAGTGCTGGGCCGGTGGTGTTTTTAGAGTCGCGGACGCCGACGGCATCGCTGTCGAGGAATGCGACCTCGACACACTCCTTCGCGCCACCGCTGCGGCTGCTCTTGAACCAGTTGGCTCCAGATAGGTCCACGCTCACGCCAGGTACTCCCTTGCCTTGTTCCGCAACAAACTCCTGCTGGCGACCTCATCCAACGCTGCGTCGCGGAGGAGTGCGTATGCCTGCTGGTACCGCTCGACAATACCGACTTTTTCGGAGTACATATCGCTGGTGTAGTTCTCGGCGTACACGATCGTTGGCTCGACCGGATTGCCTTGGCTGTCGGTGTCGAACTCGAGGATCACGAATGGGCCGATCTGGTCTCCGGTGGGCATGCCCGCACTGAACGGCAGAACGCGAACCGTGATGTTCGGCCGCGTACCTGCGTCTGCGAGGTGCCTCAGCTGTACGGCCATGACTTCGCGCCCACCGACGACTCTGCAGAGTGCGCTCTCGAAGAGGATCACCTCCAGTTGGGCGGGACGGATGCTGCGAGTGACCAACTTCTGCCGGAGCATCCGGGGTTCGACCCGACTGGAGATTTCAGCATCGGACTCTGTGGGGAATGCGTTGCGGACGAGGGCTCGCGCATAGTCCCTGGTTTGCAGCAGGCCGGGCACCAGGTCCGGTTGGTAGCTAGTCAGGCACTTGGCGGCGGATTCCATGCCCATGTAGACGCTGAAGTTGTCTGGGATGACGCCCCCATATTCGTGCCACCACGACTTTTCGGCTGCCTGCTGGGCGAGGCCCCTGAGACCTGCAGCGCGATCGTCCCCGATTCCGTATATCTCGATCATCCCGTCCAGATCGCGGATCCGGACTTTCTGGTTCTGCCCCTTCTCGATTCGTTGCAGGCTGCTCTTACCCCACTCCATGAGGCCGGCGGCCTCTTCGAGCGTCATACCGATCGCTTCGCGCGCCTCTCGCAAGTACCTGCCGAGCTGGCGACGGGTGATGCTGCTGTCCCTGTCGGACATGCGGTCCCCTTATGAGTGGGTGAGTACTCCCGATTGGGGAACATCGTCACATGCCAATCGGCACTCGTGCAGCGGTTTTGGGCGTCTTTTTTGGGAATCCGATTCGGGCTTCCGGTCGCTGGCGATCGTGAGGTCTCCTAGTGGAGCGCCCGGCAGGGAGGACGCCAACCCGAACCCCTCCGCAACTCCCGTCCCCGGTGCCGGTCATCCACCGGGCCGGGCGCACCCAACACTTTCCGACTACCTGACGAGGTCTGCTCATGGAGCGCATGGCTTTTGGTGACACGCCTGTGTCGCGGTGCGAGTTCTACCGCAGGGTGTGTGGTTTGGCTGCTGTTGTTCGTCCCGGGTCCGGGCGGATTGTGATGCCTGCGGGGTCGGTGTGGGCGTTACGGATGACGGCGGTGCTCGGGCAGGCGGTGCGCCATGATCTGCTCAGCCGGCGGTACGCGGTGGGGCCCATCGTGTCTCATCCACGTTCGGGGACCTGGATGTTTCTGGTTCGGCCGGATCTGCCGGAATCCGATCGCCTCTTTGCCCAGTTGTACGGCGTGCGGGTTGCCGTGCATCGGCATGGTGGGGAGATTCCGCTGCCGTCGCCGGGGGATCGGCCGTTCACGATGCGGCAGTGGGTTGATCCGCTGCGCGATCAGTTCCGGCCGTCGGCGGCAATGGTGGTGGCGTCGGTGAGCCGGTGCCTGCCCGCGGGGAAGATTGATCTGCGGCTTCTCGATGATGAGCCGACAAGGCGGTGACTGATGTCGACGCCTCCGGTGATGCGATACCGAACATTCTGGGCGACGGTGGTTCTGATGTCTCGGTCGGTGCGGTACGTCCGACACTTCCGGACGCGGGCCGGTTGTTCCGGGTCTTCTGTGCAGTTGATCCTGTGGATGATCCACTGGTGCATTCAGCGGTCGCGGTGCTGTCGGTCTGGGTCCGGCACTACGAGTCCCGTCGCAGACCCATGCTCGGCCGCCTCGCCGGCCAACTCGATCTCTACATATACCTGATCGACTGCCACGCCGAAGACATCATGGCCAACCACTCCAGCAACCTCGCGGCCGACGAGATGCACTACACCTACGGCGAACACGTCGCCCTACTCACCTCGGATTTCGTCCGCTACAAAGGCGAACAATCCAGCCAAGGCGGCGTCACCGACGACCAGGCCCTCCACCACCACCGCCACTGGCGTGGCTTCGACACGATGGTGGCCGCGGTCCACGCCGGTACCGTGCGGTTGAAACCGCCGCGGGACCCGTCGTCGCCTCGGTTCACCGCACCGCGCCATCCTCGGCTGGTGGACTAGCAGCGTTCGTACTGACGCGCAAAGGGCTCCGACTCCGGTGAAACCTCGCGGCCGGGCTCTGGGCAACCGCCGACGAGGACGGCGAAACTGAAGTTGTTGCGGGTGATGATGGTGTAGTCGACCACGCCACCGCGCTGGGACAAGTGGCGCAGATGCCGGTCGGCGAGTTGTGCCGCCTGCGCAGCGCTGAATTCCTCTCCGGCGGGCGGGAACACCTTGACGTCCAGTGTGCGGCCTGCCGTGTCCGCCGGGTCGTATACCGACAGCCAGGCAATTGCCGAGGTGGGTTGATCGGTCAGGAACCACTCCCACAATTCGAGTTCGCTACTGGATGGGAAGCGGGGGCGGCTGTCCAGGTGAGTCACACTGGGTTCCAGTCTCGAGTGGTTATCACCCGAGCCCAAGCTCTCCTCATAAGTGGGGGACACCGTCCAGTTGTTGGATGCCAGTTCCGGGAAGTCCTGGATGATTCGGCGCATCGCCGCGGTGGCCTGGTGGGGTTCCGCCTCGGAGCCCGCTCGGACATCGATGGAATGGGTCACTCCGTCTGCGTCTCCGGTCGCTTTGTCGCCGCCGGTGGACAAGTGAATCTCCGCACCGGTATCGGCCGATGACACTCGGGTCCAGGTGGATGCCGCGTTCGCTTCCACGTTCACGTCCTGCCCGAACCGCCAGCCCCCGAAGTAGGAGTCTGTCATCCGGTGGATTGTGACCAAGGTCGAGTCGCCTTGATAGTGCGGCGGAAGCTGCTGGGCGCCCATAACACGCACGACAGACGCGGCCTCGGCTGGTGTGGCGTCATCGTCGAGCTGAACATCGAGTTTGGAGGTGTAGTACGAATTGGGGCCGTACGGGAAGTACTGGAACTTATGCGACGCGTCGGCCACCCCCGGAAGGTCCTCGATGGCCGTCTCGATCACCTGCGACCAGCTGTCACGCTCGTCCTGATCGGGCCCTTGCGGAAAGAGTGAACATCCGGTCAGCAGGACTGCTGCCATCATCAACACGATGGTGGGCACGGTGAAACGCATAGCAGTTCATCCTGCCAGCAGTTGGCTGCTGGGAAGGATGCTGTCGAATGTCCTTGGTTCTGCGGCTATGGACCGACTTCGACTGGGGCGCACGGGATCAGCGCCGGGCAGTCGGGGCGTCAGCCCTTCTCGACGCGGCACTAGGCATCAGTTGAGGTAGTAGCTCTTTCCGTCGTTGCCGGTACCTTCGGTCCAGGGGCGTTTGAACCCCGACTTCATGGCCAGGCCTAGAGTCGTGGGCGGCACCCAGCGGGATCGATCAGCGGACGCGCGTCCAGCCGCAGAAAACCGGCTGCAGCTCGATCACCGTCCGCAGCAACGGACTGGACTGGCTACCGGTCACCGCCACCAGCAGTGAGGCCGGGTAGGAATACATCGTGCAGAGTGAAGGCGCCGGGGCCGGATTCGCGTGTGCAGTTCCGGCCGTGACAGCAGCACCGGCGAGTACCGCGCCGACTGTGGCAACACTGGACATGAGTTTTCGCATCCCGCTCACCTCTTTGGTCAACGTGCACGGATCTTCTGTTGGAAGCGATCTGGAATATGGCTGGTGGATCTTCAGTAGCGTCAGTGGTCGGTGGTGTCGAACGGCACGGGACAAGCCGGTCGTCCGCTGCATTCGAGCAGATCGTCGCAACCTGCCGCCAGCGCCGCGAGCAGGGTGCCACGCGTCGCGGTCAGCTCGGCAAGTCTAGCGTCGACCTCGGCCAGCTTGCCTTCGACGTGGGCGTGCAACCCGGTGTCGTTGCGGCGACCGCCCGATTGGGGTGCAGCGAGCAGCTCGGCGACTTCGTCAAGGCTGAACCCGAGCCGTTGGGCCGCCTTGATTGTCCGGAGGACCGTCACCGACTGCTCCGGATACAGCCGGTGCCCGCCCAGTGACCGATCCGGTTCGGCGAGTAGGCCGCGGCGTTCGTAGTAGTGCAGAGTCTGTGCGTTCACGCCCGCTGCGGCCGCGAGCTGGCTGGTGCGCAATCCACTCATCGGTGTTCACCGCCGAGCGCGGCATCCACCCTCATCGCGAACGCATCCAGTACCTCAACGTAGGTGGCGGGAACCCCGACATGCATGACAAGCCCGGTCTCGGAGGTGTCGAAACCGAAGGTGAAGAACGAGCAGCAGCCCGTCTCCCGCGCTGCGAGATCACGGGCTGCGTCCTCGGCGTCGGCTTCGAAAAACAGATCGAGCTGGATCGGGCTCGGTCGGTGAGCGCGCTGCACTGACCCGGCGAAGAACCGGTCGAACTCCGCAACGCGGATCGGTTGCTCCACCGTCGGCAAGGTGCACGCATCCGGCACCCAATCCCCTTGAGCAGGCGAAATCATCATGAATCCACGGTAAGCCTGTACCCAGGTACAAGATGCAACCCGACGGCCGGGTGATGAACCCGTCGGTGGCCAGGATTGGCCGGCGAGGGTTTGCCTTGCGGCTTATGGCGCAGTCAGCTCGGCGAACCGCTGCAGGTAGAGCGGCCAGCCGCCATCGGTGCCCAGGCTGTCGCGCTCGCTCTGCCAGTCGTCGCCGTGACGGTCCAGGTATCGGTGCTCGAGTTCGACCCGGGTCCGCGCGGGCGCTTCGGCCACGAAGCGCACTTCGACCTCGCTGCACCGGTCGGGGTCGGTCTCGATCTGCCATTGGGGGCTGATGTCCCAGCTGATAACGAACCGGTGCGGTGGCTCGAATGCGAGTACCCGCGCAAAGCGGCATACCGATCCATCCTCGCCGCGGTCGTAGACAGCGCCACCCGGCCGGGGTTCGAACACTGTCTCAGCGATCGGAACGGCCAGCATGTTGTGTTCGCGAGGCTTGATCCGGTCGAACTGCTCGGTGAAAACGGCGAAGGCTCGCTCGACCGGGACGGCGACCTCGATCTGTAGCCGGACGGAAGTTTCGGTGGACGTGGTCATCGCGATACTCCTTATTCCTCTTCGGCAACCTGTTTGACGTTCTCGAGGGCTTTGGTCCAGAGCCCTTCCAGCTCCTTCCGCAATGCGGCCAGTCCGCCGGGGTCGACCTCGTAGATGCGGCGAGTGCCCTCTTGTCGGGCTCGCACGAGACGCGCGTCGGCGAGCACGCGCAGGTGCTGGGAGACCGCCGGGCGACTGATGGGCAGGCCGTCGGCGATCTCGGTGACCGATCGTGGCCGCTCGGTGAGGCACTCGAAAATCTGGCGACGCCTCGGGTCGCCGAGCGCGGTCCAGGCATTTTCGTAACCAGCCACTTACGTAAGCGTACGCTTACGCTTGTAAGCCGTCCAGGGGTATCGGAGCAGCAGCGTCAATCTTTTGGCTCTTGACCTCAGCTCGAAGCGGCTCGACCGTTAGGGAAAAGCCCCTGCGATCCATCGATCGATGTCATCGAGTCTGGCGAGGAGGAGACCCACGTGAATGTTCAGAAGATCTACCCCGCATTGCTCACCGCAGACCTTGCTGCGGCCGAAGACTGGTACACCGAGCTGCTCGGCCGTGGACCGGATCACCGCCCGCTGGCGACGCCGCCTGCTCGACCCTTTCCGCCGGCATGATCCGGCGGCCGACATCGGTGTCCTTTGTGCGATACCGGTCAGCCCAACTGGAGGCGCGCGACGAGCAAGTGGCGTGGTACCTCGTGCACGGTGCTCAGTGGTGGGCCCCTATCGCAGCCGCGCGATCGTCCGGCTCGCCGTCGGTTCGCCCGGCCGACCTCACCCGAATGGGTGAAAAGGAAGTTCGGCCCGGGGGCGCTCACTGAGCCGCATGCTGAGTAGCGCTGTCCGGTCCGTGGAGAAACGTGGTGATTTCCGGGGCCACGGCACGAGCGAGGTCCTCGGCTGTCCGCAAGTCGTTCGAGATCGTCGCGGTCGCGAGATGGCCGTTGCCGACCGTCCGGGCGACCTGTTCGGCGAGCGCGGTCGGGTGGCGGGCATCGGTGCCGGGGAACACCAGTGTTGGTGCGCGGATCGCAGCGAGCTCGGTGACGTCCCGGAACGAGCGGTCGTGTCCGATGGCGGCCGCTGCGACGATGCTTGCGGGATCGCAGCGGGGGATGGCGTCGCGCACCATGTCGCCGACCAGCGGCGGGAAGTTCGCGAGGATCGGCGCCCAGCCTGCCTCGATACCGTCCGCGCCAACTCGCTCGGCGAATTCGTCGAGGTAGCGGATCTCGGCGGCTTTGGCTGCGTCGTCTTCGATGTCCTCGACACCGATGAGGATCGCCGCGCGGACACGGCTGGGATGGTGTACTGCGGTGCGCAGCGTGATCGTCGAGCCGAGGCCTGCGCCACCGAGAACCGCTGTGGGAAGGCCGAGATGGTCGAGCAGTCGGAGCGTGTCGTCGGTGTACTGGCTCCAGGTGTGCCGCGACGGATCGGCGCAGACAGATCGGCCGTAACCACGCAGATCGGGCAGCACGACGTAGTGGCGTTCGGCCAGCAGCGCTGCCAGCGGCAGCATACTCTCGTGGTCGGGTCCACCAGCATGCAAAAGCATGACCGGGGGAGCGTCGTCGTTGCCCACCAGCGTTGCGTGCAGGGGATTTCCGTCGCTGCCTCGGTAGGTGATCGTTCGCATACGCGCACCGTATGGGTGAGAGCGAGCGGCGACAACGGGCCCAGCGGACATACTGTGTCGCGATACCGACATCCGGCTCAACAGGCGACCCGCCGCCGGCTCACTTCGTCATCGCCTGCTGTGCCCCGGTGGCCGATTCATCGAGTGTGGGTGCATGTTCGGTCTGGGCGGCGGACAGCAATTCGGCGATCAGCGCTTCTACTCGGGATTTGATCTCGTCTCGAATCGGCCGCACCGACTCCACGCCTTTGCCCGCGGGATCCTCGAGCACCCAGTCGCGGTAGCTCTTGCCGGGAAACACGGGGCAGGTGTCGCCGCAGCCCATGGTGATCACGACATCGGAGGACTCGACGGCGTCGTAGGTCAGGATCTTCGGTGAATGGGCCGAGATGTCGATGCCGAGCTCTGCCATGGCCTCGACTGCGGAGGGGTTGATCGAATCGCCGGGGGCGCTGCCTGCCGAGCGGACTTCGATGGCGTTGTCGGCGAGGTGGGTGAGGAAACCCGCCGCCATCTGGGAGCGGCCCGCGTTGTGGACGCAGACGAACAGGACGCTGGGTTTGTCTGCCATGGCGGGTGGACCTTTCGGTGGGGGAGCGTGGTCAGCGGTGAGGAGCTAGTCCGGGTTCGGACGCGGCCGCGAGGTGGTCTGAGCGGCTCAGCTGTGGCGCCTGCTGATTTAAGGCGGGACCGGTGCTTCCGGGTACTGGGCATCTCGTCACGACGAACTCCGCGCGTTGCCCGCAACCGACACTTGCCCGGCGGATCCGGTGAAGCGTTTCCGCAGTGCCAGCGACACATACACGAGCCCGACGAGCACCGGGACCTCGATGAGCGGCCCGACCACACCTGCGAGCGCTTGCCCGGAGGCCGCCCCGTAGGTGGCGATGGCGACGGCGATGGCGAGTTCGAAATTGTTGCCCGCGGCGGTGAAGGCGAGGGTGGTGGTGCGTTCGTAGCCCAGGCCCATGACGGCGCCGAGTAGGTAGCCTCCGCCCCACATGATTGCGAAGTAGGCCAGCAGTGGGATGGCGATGCGGACGACGTCCAGCGGTCGGGAGGTGATCTGTTCGCCTTGCAAGGCGAACAGGATGACGATCGTGAACAGCAGTCCGTATAGCGCCAACGGCCCGATCCTGGGAATCAGGGTGGATTCGTACCACGAACGGCCCTTGGCCTTTTCGCCGAAGTGCCGGGTCAGGAAACCGGCGAGCAGGGGGATGCCGAGGAAGATCAGGACGGATTTCGCGATCTGCCAGGGCGAGGTGTCGATGGTGGTTTGTTCGAGGCCGAGCCGGCCGGGCAGCACCGACAGGTAGAACCAGCCGAGGACGGCGAACATGATCACCTGGAAGATCGAGTTCAGCGCGACGAGGACGGCGGCGGCTTCTCGGTCACCGCAGGCGAGGTCGTTCCAGATGATGACCATCGCGATGCAACGAGCGAGTCCGACGATGATCAATCCGGTCCGGTACTCCGGCAGATCCGGGAGCAGCAGCCAGGCCAGCGCGAACATCAGTGCGGGGCCGAGCACCCAGTTCAGGACCAGGGAGCCGATGAGGAGTTTGCGGTCGCCGGTGACGGTGTCGAGGCGGTCGTAGCGGACCTTCGCCAGCACCGGGTACATCATGATCAGCAGGCCGAGCGCGATCGGTAGCGAGATCCCGTCGATCTCCACCGCGCTGAGCGCGTCATCCAGGCCGGGGATCGTCCGACCGAGCAGGAGCCCCGCGACCATCGCCGCACCGATCCACACCGGCAGGAACCGGTCGAGGGTGGACAGTTTGCCGACGACCGGCGTCGGGGTCTCGGTAGTGACGCTCACGCGTGAACCCCCGCCGCGCCGCTCTCGACCAAGAGAACATCCGACAGCCGCTGCAAAGCATCGGGCACAACGCGGTAGTACACCCACGACGCACGACGTTCACTGTCGAGCAGCCCGGCCTCACGCAGCACCTTGAGGTGATGGGAGATCGTCGGCTGGCTCAAGTCGATGCCCTCGGACAGGTCGCAGACGCACGCCTCCTGACCCGCGCGACTGGCGATGCTGCTCAGCAGCCGCAACCGCACCGGATCCGACAACGCCTTGAACACCGCAGCCAACTCGGCCGCGGATTCGGCGCCCAACGGTTCCCGCGTCAACGGCGCCCCGATGCACGCCTGCTCCGGAATCAACTCCAGCTCCGACTTCGACATGCATCGATATTGACAGCTATCGAATCAAGGGGCAAACCCGGGTCGTGCACGTTCACGGTGACCCCGGGGTGCGACATCGTCGCGATGACGGACCAGGCGCTGATCCTCAGATGCCGGCGAATCCCAGCCGTCGCCCCGCCCGCTGGTTCGCTCGACGGCCACCCGACCTGCGAGGATGCTCGAGGTGATCACCGAGCACGCACTCTTGAACGTCGTCTCCGGCCGCGAGGCCGACTTCGAAACCGCCTTCGCCGAAGCCCGCGCGATCATCGCGGCGATGCCCGGATTCCGGAAGCTCACGCTCTCCCGCTCGATCGAGTCCCCCAGCACCTACTTGCTCCTCGTCGAATGGGACACCCTCGAAAACCACACCGTCGGCTTCCGTCAGTCGCCGGAATACCAGCGGTGGAAGGCGCTCCTGCACCACTTCTACGATCCGTTCCCGACCGTCGAGCATTTCCGGTCGGTGTTCTGATCCTTCCTCGGGGGGCTCAAAGCCGAAAGTTGCCTGGCAGACGTCGGCGCCGCGGTGGGACGATGACAGCGGGGGTGACATCGGATCGGATCGAGGGCGTCATGCCGGATTCGGCAATCGACCGGTCGGCGCTTGCCGTCGACCTAGAGCGGGCGCGAGCCGACTTTCACGAGTTGGTCGCTGGAATGGGGGACGACGAATGGGATCGGCCGTCGTCCGGGACGCGGTGGACCAATGAGCAGCTGCTGTTCCATATGGTGTTCGGCTACATGGTCGTACGGCGCCTGCTGATCCTGGTGCGGATCTTCGGTCGCCTGCCCGACGGGGTGGGTCGGGCGTTCGCACGCCTGCTCGACTTCGTCACGACGCCATTTCACCTGATCAACTACTACGGCTCGTGTATGGCCACTCGGGTGTACAACCGCAGGCGCATGGCTGCTCAGCTCGACCGGGTAATCGCCTCGCTACAGCGTTCGCTCGCCCGCGAAGACGACGCCGATCTCCGGCGGGGAATGCACTACCCGACCCGCTGGGACCCCTACTTCCTCGACTACATGACCCTCGCCGACATCTACCGCTATCCCGGACGGCACTACGACCACCATCGTCGGCAGCTCAGTATGCAACAGTTGTGAGGGCGCCGGCTGGGGAGATTGCGTGACGTCGATCCGCCGAGATACGCACCGGCGACCCCTCCTGGTCATTTGCTGCACCGATAACGGCCACTCGCTGGTGCCGGCTCCGACCGCGCCGAATGTTCTGACGCGTATGAGCTCAAAGCATCGGCAGATCAGGCGGGATCTGGAGGGCGACGGAAACCAGCGAGTGCACCCGCGCGGCGATCACATTGAGCAGGCCCTGGATTTCGGCAGGGGCGGTTTCGGCGGCGGTCTGGAGGTTCTTCAGGTCGCCGTCGATCTGGGCGAGGGCTTTGCCGGTGTCGCCGGGGCGGGCATTGAGGGCGGTGGCGATCTCTTCGAGGGGGATGCCCTGGGCTTCGAGGCGCTGGATGAGGTGGATGCGGTCGACGTCGCCGGGCTGGTAGAGGCGGTAGCCGCCCGCGGTGCGTTCGGCGGGGGTGAGTAGGCCGAGGCTGGTGTAGTAGTCGATGGTTCGGTTGCTGACACCCGCACGGGTGGCCAATTCGCCGATCCTGACCAGGGTGTCGGTCATGGGCCCTCCTTTCGCGCGGCGGTGAAACGATACAGCGCTTGCCGGGACCGGCCTGCGAGGAGCGTCACGCGGTACCCAAACCGTACAGTTGCGCGTGTTACTGTGGGACCGCGATGACCACTTATCTCTCGGCCGAGTCGATCACCCACCTGGCGTTGCTGCCCGGATTCCTCGACCCGGTGAACCTGCTGAATTCCTTCGGTACCTGGATGCTCGTCGGCCTGCTCGCCGTCGTCTTCATCGAATCCGGGTTGCTGTTCCCGCTGCTGCCGGGCGATTCGCTGCTGTTCACCGCCGGGCTCATCGCGGCATCGAAATCCACCGAGATCGAGCCGTTCGCGCCGATCTGGTTGCTGCTGATCCTGATTCCGCTGGCCGCCATCGCTGGTGATCAGGTGGGTTATCTGATCGGATCGCGCGGCGGCACCGCCTTGTTCAAGAACAATGACGCTCGATTCTTCAAGAAGAAGTACATCGACGAGTCGCACGAATTCTTCGAAAAGCACGGCCCGATCACCATCGTGCTGGCCCGATTCGTCCCCATCGTGCGGACTTTCGCGCCGGTCGTCGCGGGCGCGTCCGGTATGCGCTATTCGATCTTCGTCGTCTACAACGTCATCGGCGGCGTGCTGTGGGGTTCGGGCGTCACCTTCCTTGGCTATCTGCTCGGGCAAATCGCGGTGGTGCGCGAGAATATCGACCTCATCTTCCTGCTGGTCGTGGCAGTGTCGGTGCTGCCGATCGTCATCGAGGTCGGAAAGCGGATGCTGGCGAGCAAGGCGGACACAGGGGCCGACGCCGAAACCGCGGACGTCGAGGAAACTGTGCGGTACTGAACATCATTCGCGGCCTCCGCACGAATCATCGATGCCGCGGATCCCTCATCTGAGCGAACGACGCTGAACCAGCGACCGAACCGCGTCGCGTCGATCGCGCGCATTCGGCCGGCGCGCCGATATCGTTGGTCACCCGTCGGCGGTCTCGTTGTCGAACCGATCGGGCGCTTCGCTCTGTTCTGTCGTTCCACGCACGGAGAGACATATGAAACGCGCATCGCGCATCTGCCGACAACCCGGCTCGCCCCCTGCCCAGTTGGATAGCGGTGAGCCCTCGTGCTGACCGCCGCGAGCATTGCGCTCGGCATCCTCGTCGTTCTGCTCATCACCGCGCTGACCGGCTACTTCGTCGCCCAAGAATTCGCCTACATGGCGGTCGACCGGTCCCGATTGAAGGCCCGCGCCGAGGCGGGCGACAAGCCTGCGCGACGAGCGCTCGGCGTCACTCGGCGCACCTCGTTCATGCTCTCCGGCGCACAGCTCGGCATCACCGTCACCGGACTGCTGGTGGGTTATGTCGCCGAACCGCTGATCGGCCGCGGTCTGGGTGAGCTGCTCGGCGGCGTCGGCGTGCCCTCCGGCGTCGGCATCGCGGTCGGTGCCGTGCTGGCGATCGCGTTTTCCACCCTCGTGCAAATGGTCTTCGGCGAACTCTTCCCGAAGAACCTCGCCATCGCCAGGCCCGAACCCGTGGCCCGATGGCTGGCCACCTCGACGACGGTCTATCTGAAGCTTTTCGGCTGGCTGATCTGGCTGTTCGACCAGTCGTCGAACCTGCTGCTCCGTGCCCTGCGGATAGAACCGGTGCACGACGTGGAACATTCGGCCACACCGCGCGACCTCGAACACATCGTCGCCAGCTCCCGCGATGCGGGGGAACTGCCGCGAGAACTGTCGACGCTGCTGGACCGGATTCTGGACTTCCCGACCGCCGACGCCGAGCACGCCATGATCGCGCGTGCTCGCGTCGACACCGTGCACGTCGACGATCCCGTCGAGGAGGTGCTCACACGTATGGGCACCGGACACACCCGCTACCCGGTCATCGGCTCATCGAGCGACGACCTGCGCGGCGTCATCCACCTGCACGATCTGCTCGACGGCCCGATCGAGGGCACAGCAGGCGAGCACCTGCGCGAGGCCGTCGTCGTTCCCGGATCCTTGGCACTGCCCGAGGTCGTCGCCCAGTTGGATGCGGCCGGTGACGAGATGGCGCTCGTCGTCGACGAATACGGCGGCTTCGCGGGCATCGTCACGATCGAGGACATCGCCGAAGAACTGGTCGGTGAGATCGCCGACGAACACGACACCGGACCCGACACCGACATCGTCGCCGAGGGTGATGGGTGGCTCGTCGCCGGTGACGTGCACCTGGACGAAATCGAACGCGTCCTCGACATCGAGCTGCCCGCCGGGGACTACGAAACCATTGCCGGGCTCGTCATCTCCGTGTTCGGCGGGTTGCCTGACGCCGGTGTACGGGTCGCGATCGAGCTCGACCCGAGTGGCGCCGACTACATCGCCGAACACCCACCATCCGCGCGCATCCTGGACACGGAGGTCAGAACCGTGGCCAACCACGTGCCCGCCTCCGTGTTCCTGAGTCTTCGCACCGAACACGAGCAGGTCGGCAATGAGTAACCCGGGGGTTGTCGCGGCGATCACGATCGGGTTGATCGGGGCCAGCGCCTTCTTCGTCGCGGTCGAATTCGCACTGATCGCCGCGCGACGGCACCGCCTCGAGGATGCCGCCGCCACCAGCCCGGCGGCTCGTGCCGCACTGCGGAGTTCCTCGGAACTGTCGGTGCTGCTGGCGGGTTCGCAGCTCGGCATCACCGTGTGCACGCTTGCGCTCGGTGCGATCACCAAACCCGCAGTGCACCATTGGCTCACCCCGCTGTTCGAGCGAATCGGCGCGCCGTTGTGGGCGGCCGATGTCGCCGGATTCGTGCTGGCGCTGGTGATCGTCACTTTCCTGCACTTGGTCGTCGGGGAGATGGCACCCAAGTCGTGGGCGATCGCGCACCCGGAGCGATCCGCCACCATGCTGGCGATCCCGATGCGTGCGTTCATGGCGGTGACCCGGCCATTGCTGAAACTGTTGAACCAGATGGCGAACTGGTGCCTGCGCCGGGTCGGCGTGACGCCGGTCGACGAGGTGGAATCCGGTCAGGACCCGGTGGCGCTGCGTCACCTGGTCGAGCATTCGGCCACTGCGGGGACGCTCGACGAGCGCTACCACGGCAATCTGATCAGCGCGCTGGAGCTGGAGCAGCTCACCGTCGGCGACCTGATGCGTCCGGACAATTCTCCGGACGCCGTGGCCCCTGACGCGCACCGAGACGCGATCCAGGCGGTCTCCCGCGCTACGGGCCATCTCCGGTTGCTCGTGCGTGACGGCCACGGATTCCGCGGTGTCGTCCATGTGCGCGACAGCCTCACGGCCGCACCGGAAGCCACGGCCGCCGAGATGATGCGTCCGGTGCTCACGCTGACCGCGTCGACACCCATCTACGAGGCGTTGCGCACGATGCGCGAGACCCGCACCCACCTCGCGGTGGTGATCGACGCCGAGGCCCCGGCCGGGCTGATCACCATCACCGATGTGCTGCGCCGCCTACTACCGACCGCTACCGGTGAGCCGAATCAGCAGGTGGTGTAGCCGCCGGTACGCGACATCACAGGATGGGCCTGCCGCCGGTGACGGCGAGGCGGGCGCCGGAGATGTGGCTGCCGTCGTCAAAGGCGAGTAAGACATACGCGGGGGCCAATTCGGCGGGCCGGCCCGCGCGGCCGAGGGGACGTCGTCGCCGAAGGCGGTGACCTTCTCTACCTGCATCGTCGAGGGGATCAGCGGTGTCCAGATAGGGCCGGGCGCCAGCCCATCGGCGTGTCATATCTCAGCCGTCGTGCTCGTCGAGGGTGATGACGACCTTCACGTCATCGGGGCCGCGGGTGAAAGCATCGGCGAATGACGACAACGGCAGCCGCCGGGTGATGAGCCTGTCCAACCAGGCGTTGTCCGCGGCGGCCAGGGCGTCTGCGGCGAGGCGGTAGTGGCGCAGGTTGGCGTTGACCGATCCGACGACGACGTCGTTCTCCAGCACGATTTCCCGGTTCACCGCTCCCGCGTCCACGTCGATCAATCGGCCCGTCGGGGAGACGCCGGTCAGGCACACCACGCCGAACGGTGCGGTTTTCCCCATGGCGGCGAAGACCACCTCATCGGCACCGGTCGCCTCCACCACGACATCGGGTCGTAGCCGCTCGGCGACCGCACCGGCGTCACCGTGGTGGTAGGTGGCGCCGAGGTCGCGGGCAAGGCGGGGTTTGGCGCCGTCCTCGACCCGGTCGAGTACGTGGACGTCGAGTCCGCGTTGGCAGCCGAGCAAGGCGGCGAGCAACCCGATCGGCCCGGCGCCGGTCACCAGCACGCGAGCGGGCTCGAACCAGCCACGTTCACCGACGCGTTCGATCTGCTCCCAGGCCTTGGTGACCACGCTGGTCGGTTCCAGCAGCACACCGACCCGAGCCAGCCGCGGGTCCAGCGTGACCGCGTATTCGGGCGCCACGCACCACTGTTCGGCGGCGTACCCGTCCAGCTCTTTGATGCCGCGTTCGGTGTAACGGCCATTGCGGCAGTTGTCGAACTCGCCGCGCGCACACGCCCCGCACGGCACCGGATCCGGACGGCGCACCACACCGACGACGAGGTCGCCGGGTGCGAAATCGCTGCCTTCGGGTGCGGTACGGACCCGGCCCAGTGATTCGTGACCGAGGACCAGCCGGTCGCGGCCCGGCGGTGGCCGGCCATAGGCGGCGCCGACGATCTCCCGGTCGGTACCGCAGACACCGACCGCGAGTCCGTCGACGAGCATTTCACCCGAACCTGGTTCGGGATCGGGCAGGTCGCTGAGGCGCAGCGATCCCGCCGTTGCCGGATCCACCGTGAGCGCACGCATAAGGCCGGTCTACCCGCATCGCGCCAGGTCATGCGCCCGAGTCGAGTCGCGCCGCACGACAACCGGTTCGTCTGCGCAGGTGAGACCGTCCGACCGGACCCGGCGTCGCCACGTCCGGAACCGGCTCTCGCCCGGAGGCCGGCGTGGGCGCCGGGTCCGGCGCCGTCTACCGGTGCCGTCGGGGTGCGGCGCCGCGCGTAGCGCTGAGGCGGCGGCGCATCGGCGCCACCAACCACACCACGACGAACACGACCGCCGTCGCGGCCCCGGTGATCATGGCGACCACCGGCCCGACGACCACATCGACGATCAGGGTGGTGACCCCGCACATGGCGACGCCCAGCAATGCCAGACCCGCCAGCGTGAACCGATGCGCCGCGGTCACGATGGTCTGCAGGCGGTGCCTGCGGAACAGCAGCCGGTGCCAGGAAACCGGCGCCACCAGGAATATCGTCCCGCCGACCGCAGCACCCGCCGTGACCAGATACACCCCGCGCATCCCCCCGTCGAGCGAGTCGAACGCGGGTTGGAACGGCAGGATCATCAGAAAACCCGTCAGCAACTGCACGCCGGTCTGTAGTACACGCAGCTCCTGCAGCAGATGCGCCCAGTTCCGGTCCAGCCGTTGGGTCGGGGTTTCGGCTCGGGCGTGCCAGTTCCAGACGTCGTGGTCGGCGCCCGCGCCGGTATTGCCACGCCGGTTGCCCTGACGCCGCGGCCGGGGGCTCCCCCCTGGATGTGTGCGACGTACCGACATGACTTCCTCTGATTCACCCGCGACGGCCCGCGTGGGACCTGATTGCGGCGTACCCGGCGCGGTCCAGGTCATTCAGTTGTCGCAGCGGGTCGCGCGGGCCCGGCGGGGCACAACCTCCGGGTTCGGTGGCGGTGCACCGGGTGCGCGCCCGATATCGGAGCTGTCCGCCCATTGTCGCGCGGCTTGGCGCCGAAACCCAGCAGGGAGGCCTGCGATAGCCCAGGGAGTGCCGCGGCCCCACGGATGGGCGAGATCAGAGCGGCGGGCCCAACCCGGCGAATCGGCGGGTGGAGTCAACGCGAACGCGCCGAAGAAGCATCTGCTCAACGTCGCAGGTCGGCTCGAGATCACTGGCCGCCGGCGGATGACCAGGGCGAACTCGTCGACGCCATCGAGGATCGCAACCGCCGGATGTCTGCGGCCCGACGCCGCTGAACTTCCTGCCCCACAGCGGTTTCGGAGGAATTATCGGGGGCATTCCGTTGTTGTACAGTGGGTCCGGCCGCCGGACATTGCGGTTTGCCGGGCGAGGACGGATCCGATGGAATCCTCTGCGATGCCGGTGGGATCTCGCCGTTCGACAATGGGGTCGACGGCCGACCCGCTCGACGGAGTCTCGAGTCCGAGAGCCACAGCGGACATCGGGACGGGCAGTGCTCCTCGGTGATCAGCGCGCCGACGATGTCGCGTCGACCCGAGAACACCGCCGCCGACAGCGGAAACCTGACACACCTCCAGCACACAGATATGCGGCTTCGCTCGCCATCAACTCGGTGGACGCGGGTTCGCATCACCAGGAGGCCACGGGCTTGCCTGGTTTATTCGCGGCGATGCCTGCGATGGCTCGTATCGCAGAGCGGATAGCACTTCGAGCGACGGCACAAGCAGATCGCGACCTGAAATCTGTCCGAGCGCACGGTGCACCCATCGGCGGTGACCAGCTCGACGGGACCTTCGACGAGAAGGGGCCCGTCCTCGGTGAACCGCAGGCACGTCGGTTCAGGGTTGGGTTCGGTCGGCACGGATCACCACCAACTCTTCATGTCGTTGCCCTGCTTCGATGAGACCTTCGGCGGCCAGCCAGCGCGCCCGCGACCGCATGACCGGCCCGAACGGAATCCGGGTCCGCGCCACCACCGCCGCTTTCAGCCCGCTCGCGCGCAACCTCGACACCGTGATGTGCGGTCCACTGACCGCCGACTGGACGAGCAACGCGACGCCATTGTGGTCGAGCAGGCCCGGCAACCGGGCGCACAGCGGGTCGAGCAAGGCCCGGCCGCGCTGCCCCGCATCCCACGCGCGGGCGCCACCGCGGGTGCGGACGCCGTCCGCGACGGGCACATACGGCGGGTTCGCCAGCACCACATCGAAACGGCGGTTGTGCATCACGGTGCGGAAATCTCCGTGCACCAGCTCGACTGCGAGTCGGCGCAGCCGCACATTCATCCAGGCCGACATCAGCGCGGCCAGCGAGATATCGACGGCGGTGACCGTCGCGGCACCGGATTGGGCCGCTTTGATCGCGACGGCACCGGTGCCGGTGCACAGATCGAGCACCCGGCCACCCGGCGCGAGCCCGGCCTCGGTCATCGCGCGCGCGAGCAACCACGAGTCGGCCTGCGGGCGATAGACGCCGGGGGTGCAAATGAGTCTCATGTGGAGGGCATATCCCGTTTGCGGCGAGTCATTCGTGCTGGTCGTCGGGTTGCGTCGGGAGCACGGACGGATCGAGCAGGGAACTGCGCCCGGCCCGCCAGCAATCGACCACATAATCACCGAAGCGGTCCTCCAACAGATTCGTTGCCTGGATACCGAACACGATCGACGGAACCAGCGCGGGTTCACGAGCCGCCAGATCACCGATGACGCCGTGTCGCATGACCTGTTCGTGTACCGCGTCGGCCTCGACGTGCTCGCGGTAGAACAGCACGCAGGCCGGATCGGCGCCCATCTGCTCCAAGATCTCGACCAGACGCGCTGAGGCGGGCGGGGAGGTGATCTCCACGGTGGCGAAATGACCGACAAGGGCGCCACGCCATTTCCGATGCAGCCCGAACAGCGACATGGTGTTGACCAGCGCGATCATCGGGGTCGGCACCGCATCCAGATAGCGCAGGTATCCCGGGTCCAAACCGGCACCGGTGAGTAGATCGGCATAGAGCTGCGCATGAATTCGCTCGCCGCGTCCACCGCCGAATTCGTCGAACTCCACCGCAACCAGCGACGCCTTGGCCTGGCCACGCAGGCGCGGAATCACCCACGCATAGGGGTCGGCTTCCTTGTGGTGGTAGATGGAGCGGTGCACGAAATATTCGCGCAGCTGGGTCCAGTCATGGTGCTCGGCCAGGTGCTGCGCGACGCCGGGTGCGTCCAATGGTGCGGTGAGTAGGTAGTTCAGTTCGCCGTCGAGGTCGTCACCGCCTGAGACGTCATCGTGTAGGGCCTCCGACCATGCCTGCTCGAGTTCGGCGCGCAGGCGTAGCAGTCCGGGATCCCACTCCCACCCCGGGTCCACTACCTCGAAACCGTGATAGTGCAGCTCATAGCAGGTATGTAGGGCCAGATGCAGATCATCGCCGTAAGGGTCGACATGACCGGCAGGCGGCACGGGATCACCGGGCTGCCCGGTCAGGGTCTCCATGACCGCTGCCGACAGCGGGCCACGAGGCCGCGGCAGCACGGAGTGTCCGTCGATCACAGGGGACATGTCCCCGGCGTACCCGGCGCCGCCGGTGGCAATCGCGGGTTACAACGCTATGCCGATGTACTTGGTCTCCAGGTATTCGGCGAGGCCTTCGGCCCCGCCCTCGCGGCCGAGGCCCACGAATGGTGCGTTGCCACCGAGTTCCATCGACACCCGCAACGTGCGTTCCGCCGCCTGAGCGGTGAGCGCACACCCTCCTCGGCGAACCAGCGGAAGAACTCCGCGCCGTAGGCGACCTCGCCGCGCGCTTCGGCGAGTGGTTTGCCCATTTCTAGGGTGATCAGGGTCGCGAACTGTTCGGGGCGTTCGTGGATCAGGCCGAACGTGGCCATCAGAATATCGCTGCGGGTGCGTGGATCGGTGGCGGCCCAGGCGGACCGCGGCGTCGAGCGCGGCCATCCCGGTCGCCGGGTCGGCGTCGGCGACGTGAGTGAGAGTCGTTCCAGTTGCTGGGTTTTCGACAGCCAGGGTGGCGGCGTGATCGGTCCAGCGGCCGTCGATGTAGTGCCCTGTCGGCACACCGGCAAGAATCTGTTCGACCGCGCTCACGCCGTCGCCTCCTCGGTCTCGTCGAACATGATGACCTGGCGGATCGCCAGACCGTCGGCCAGTAGGTCCATCGCCTCGTTGATCTCGGTCAACCCGATCCGGGAGGAGATGAGCTTGTCCACCGGGAGTTTTCCCTCCCGCCACATCTGCGCGTAGCGGGGGATATCGCGTGCCGGGACCGCGGAGCCGAGGTAGCTGCCGACGACGGTGCGTGCCTCCGCGGTGATCGTCAACGGCGAGATCGAGGCCCGCGCGGCCGGGGCGGGCAGGCCGACGGTGATGGTGGTGCCACCGGATCGTGTTGCGGCGAAGGCGGTTTCGAATGCGCGGGGGTGGCCCGCGCATTCGATGACGTAGCGGGCCTTGATCCCGCCCGCGGCGATCTGCTCGGGCGTGTAGACCTCGGTCGCACCGAGCGCCTTGGCCTGCTCGAGCTTTTCCGCGACGGTGTCGACGGCGATGATCTGCCGCACGTCGTGCGCCTTCGCGGTGATCACCGCCGCCATGCCGACACCGCCGAGCCCGACGACCATCACCGAATCCGACGGCTGCGGTTTGGCTACGTTGAGGACCGCGCCACCACCGGTGAGGACCGCGCAGCCGAGGACCGCGGCGATATCGGGCGGGACGTCGGCGTCGACCGGAACCGCCGAAGCGCGGTCGATCACGGCGTAGGTGGCGAATCCGGAGACGCCCAGGTGGTGGTGGACCGTCTCTCCGTCGCGGGTCAGGTGCCGGGAGTGGTGCAGTAGTTCACCCGCGTTGTTGGTGAGAGTGCCCGCCGAACAGGGGAGGCGTCCGTCTTCGGCGCAGGCCTCGCACTCTTCGCAGCGCGGCAGGAACGACATCACCACCCGCTGACCGGGACTCAGGTCGGTGACGGCGTCGCCCGCCGACACCACGAT
This sequence comes from Nocardia sp. NPDC059180, assembly GCF_042754945.1. Classification (NCBI taxonomy): domain Bacteria; kingdom Bacillati; phylum Actinomycetota; class Actinomycetes; order Mycobacteriales; family Nocardiaceae; genus Nocardia; species Nocardia sp. NPDC059180. Next base: position 349,823 of record NZ_JBHZBU010000007.1, on the reverse strand, counting down.
CCCTGCGGCTTCATGTCCGAGCAGCATCGGCGTAGGCCGGAGACGGTTTCCGTCGACCACACTCAGATCCGAATGACAGACGCCGGCCGCCTCGATTCGGACCAGCAGTTCGGTCGGCCCGGGCTCGCTCAGCTCGACCTCACCCACGGTGATCGGCCGCGACTGGGCGAACGGCCGGGCCCGACCGGATTCCTCGAGTACTGCTCCGGTGATCTTCATCGGCTACCTGACTTCGGGGTGGGGTCCGGCCGGCAGCCGGACACGACGATGGGCAAGCGGGTTCCAAGATATGACCGCAGTCACCGCATGTACATGACCCGGACGTACATTAATTCGAGCTGGAAATGTGCGTGGTGCACATAGGAAGGGTTGCTCGTGGATATGTCGACGTCGCTGCTGGAGCATATCCACGCCGGCATCTCCGAAGCCGAGCTCGACACACGGCTCACCGAGGCGCTCGAACGGCACGAGATCACTCATGCCACGGCCGACGCCGCCCGCGGCATCCATCGCAGGCTCGCCGAACGGCGCGACCGCGAGGAGCTGCTGCGAGTACTGCACGACACCGCGACCGACCTGACCGGCATCCGAGACGTGGAGGCGGTGCTGCAGGCCATCGTGCAACGCACCAGGCTGCTGACCGGCAGCGATATGGCCTACATCAGCTTGAACGACTATCGGACGCGCGAAACCTACATCCGCAAATCCGACGGAGTGATGACACACACGTACCGGACCATCAGGATGCCGATCGGCACCGGCGTGCTCGGCAAGGCCGCCGCAGGTCTGTCGCCGTATCAGTCGGCCGACTATCTGACCGACCCCGATATCGTGCACTTGCCGCAGATCGACGCCATCGTCCGCGCGGAGGGTGTGCGGGCCATTCTCGGCGTACCACTGAATCTGCACGGCAGCGTGATCGGCGCGCTGCTCATCGCAGACCGGTCACCGCGCAGCTATCCCAGCGGATTGATCGACCTCATCGACACCGTCGGCAAGCACGCCGCGGTCGCCTTGGACAACGCCGAACGCTTCACCGAGATCACGACCGCGCTCGACGATCTCGCCAAGGAACAGGACACTCACATCGGCCGGGTACGCCACCTGCAGGATGTCATCTCGCTGGACGAACGGCTGATCGAAACCGTGGTGGGCGGCCGCGGCCTGGACGGCTTCGTCGACCTCGCCCATCAGGCCCTCGCCACTCCCGCCGCGGTGCTCGATCCCGCCGGTGGGGTACTGGCGGCACACCCGGCCCATGACGGCGAACCCTCGGGGGCGTGGATCGACGCGGTCACCGACGGCGCGGAGTTCGCCAGAGCCGTCGCGACCGGCAAACCGCGATCGGTGCGCGGTGTGACGCTGGTTCCTGCCAAGGCCGCAGGCACGCATCTGGCGACATTGGTACTCGCGGAAGAGATTGCGGCGGAGCAGGGGGGATTGCTCGAGCGCCTCGCGATCTTTCTGACCGTGCTGCGGCTGTTCGACCAGGCTGCCCACGATTCCGCGCAACGGATGCAGTTCGAGGTGCTCGACGACCTCCTGTCCGGACGTCCGGTGGCGCCGGAGCAGGTGCAGCGACGGGCCGCCCGCTTCGGTCTGCGTCCCGGCGATCGGCTGACCAGCATCGTCATCGACACCCACGGCGCCGACTACCGGCGGATCGAAGGGCACGTCAGGGGCGCGCTGGGCCAGATCCGGGCTCTGGTGGCCGACCATGCCGGGCATATCTGTGTGCTGGCGGCCGACGGCGCACCGGCGGTCGCCTCGCTCGAACAGGAGTTCGCGGCGAACGGTATCGTCGCGACCATCGGGTTCGCCGGTCCGGCAGTCGGATTCGACGCTGCGCCGGCTGTCCACAAACAGGCCGAACGTGCTTTGTCGACCTTGATCGTGCTGGGCCGGACCGGCCAGGTTCTCGACGGCGCCCGCCTCGGTGCGGTCGGGCTGCTGCTGGACGCGGCAGGCACGCTCGGCTCCGACTACGACCCGCTGGGCGAGATCCGGCCACTGCTCGCCTACGACCGCGAGCACGGCACCTCGCTCACCGAGACGGCCTGGACATTCCTGGAGAACAACGCCGGCCTCGTCGACACCGCCGCCCGGCTGTTCATCCACCGCAATACGGTGCGGCAGCGGCTGGCTCGGATCGCCGAGCTGCTCGGTGACGACTGGCTCGCCGGCACTCGTCGCCTCGACCTCCACCTCGCCTTGCGCGTCTGGAAGCTGCAAACCGCCCAGTAGCCCGATAATGGCAGTTTCTGCCACAAAGGCGTAGGCTGCCGGTATGGCACGGAAGCCATTGGAACCAGAAGCGCTGGTAGCGATATCCCGCACCTGCGCGGACCTGTTCGTCCGCGCGGGCGGCTCATCGCCGACGGTGGCCGCGCTGGCTGCCGAAGCAGGGCTCGCCGAACGCAGTTTCTACCGCTACTTCCCGACCAAGGAAGACAGCCTGCGCCCGCTGTTCGACGACGGCAATCACGCCTTCGCGCAGGCGATCGACGCCCAACCGCCCGACGACGGCTTCGGCGAGGTGCTCGTGCACGCCTTCGAGCGCACCTTCGCCACCTCGGCCGACGAGCAGTCGCGCGCGATCATGGCGACCGTATTCGCCGATCCTGCGCTGCGTCGGGTGTGGTTGGAAGCCAGCTACGAGACGGCCGCGATCATCCGGCCGGGCGTCGCACGCCACATCCGTGCCGAGGAGGCGGCCATCGAAACAACCGTCGCCTGCGGGCAAGCGGTGCTGTTCGTCATCGCCGGGCTGACGCACATGGTGCGCGACGGCCTGTCCTCCGGCGCCGCTGCCGCTGCCGTCGCCCGCGCCATGTTCGGGCGCCCCTGACATCCCGAGCGGTGCCGTATCCGCACCGCGAAACGAAAGGAATATCAATGGATCTCGCTGACAAAGTCGTCCTGGTCACCGGCGGCGCCCGTGGCCTCGGTGAAGCCTTCGCGCGCGGCATCGTCGCCGCGGGCGGGCAGGTGATGATCGGCGACCTGCTCGACGACGAAGGCGCCGCCGTCGCAGCTTCCCTCGGCGACAAGGCCCGTTACGTGCACCTCGACGTCACCGACCCGGCCGGCTGGCAGGCCGCCGTAGACGCCACCGTCGCCGCGTTCGGGAAGCTGAACGGGCTGGTCAACAATGCGGGCATCTCGGCGTCGGGCCAGACGGTGGCCGACGAACCGCTCGACACCTTCCAGCGCATCATCCAGATCAACCTGGTCTCCGTACACACCGGCATCCACACCGCTGTGCCCGCCATGCGTGCGGCGGGTGGCGGCTCGATCGTCAACATCTCCTCCGCGGCCGGACTCATCGGTATGGCATTGACCAGCGGATACGGTGCCGCGAAATGGGGCGTGCGCGGCCTGACCAAGGTGGCCGCGGTGGAGCTCGGACGCGAGAACATCCGCGTCAACTCCGTCCATCCCGGCATGGTCTACACCCCGATGACCGCCCCTACCGGCATCAGCGCCGAACCGGGCGCCTTCCCCAACAATCCCTTCCAGCGTGTGGGCCGCGCCGATGAACTCGTCGGCGCCGTCACCTATCTGCTCAGCGACGCCGCCTCCTACACCACCGGGGCCGAGCTGGCCGTCGACGGTGGCTGGACCGCGGGGCCGTCGATGGAGTACATCACCGGCCAGTGAGCTGGACCGATCCTGCAGGGTGAGCAGGACCGGTGGGTGACTCGCACGACGGGCCGGTGCCGTCGACGACAGCCGGCACCGGCAGCTAGGCCGTCGGGGCCGTACATGTTTCAGCGGGACAGGCCGACCAGCCGCGCACTGTCCGCCCACAACGTTTGAGCCAGTTCGCTGTCGCGGGCGAGGTTTGACGGGTCGGGCCAGGTCAGGCGGCCGCTGCGCAGAGCGGCGTAGGTTCTGCCGTCCGGGGCAGTGATGTCGCCCAACACCAACCCCGCCAACGCCGAGCCTGCGGCGTCCGGTGTGTTCATGGTCGGGGTGAACCGTCGCAGCGGGGCACCGATCGGGGTGCCGAGCACCTTCCATGCGATGCGCAACGGCAGGGACAGATCGCGGGCCAAGCCGGTGCCGAACACTTGCCCCGGGTCGAAGGCGACGGCGGCGACTCCGCGAGCGCGCATCTCGGGGTCGGCGTTCAATACTCGGACGGTGAGAACGCTGCACAGCTTGGACGCGGTGTAGGCGTGTTCGCCTGCCTTCTTCGGTGTGGTGTGCCTGCCCGGATCCTGGTCGGGGTGGGCCAGCAGGTCGGCATCGGCGTGGCGCGGGGTGGCCAATGCCGCTCCGGTGGCCGGATCGTGCGTGCCGCTGGTGGTCAGCAGCACGTGTGCGTCGTCCGCGAGGGCAGGCATCAGTAGCCGCAGCAGCAGATAGTGTGCGAGATGATTGACGCCGAAGGTGGTCTCGAAGCCGTCGGGGGTGCGGCCGGTGTCATCGGGGCGGACGAGTCCGGCATTGAGTACCAACACGTGGATGCTGCGGTCCCCAAGACGCTGCCGCACCGACTCCGCGAAACCGCGCACCGAATCCAAGCGCGCCAGATCCAGCGAATCGGCAACGTCGGAGGGGCACCGGGCACCCACGATCACAGGATCCGCCGACGCCGCGATCTGCCGAACCGCGATCGCACCGAATCCCGAACTGCCGCCTGTCATCACAATCGTTGCCACGATCGCCCCTTCGGTCGACCTGATCGGCCGCCCTCAGCGTACTCCGGGACTCTCCGAGCGACAGGCGGCTTCCACTCCGTCGCGAATGCGAGTACCGCGATCGGTTCGGCCGAACGACGAACATCGCCGCAGTTCAGAGGGTCCTTCTCGGGCACTTTCCGTTAGCGGAACGCGAGTTGTTTCGCAGTCGCCCGCGCATGAGGCTTTTGGCATGGAATTCCTGCGATATGCCCAGTTTCTGCCCGCCGAATATCGTCGAGAGCCGATGGTCGAGCCACGGTCGACGTGGTGGTCGTGGCGCGGGCGGCGGGTGCACGTCGCGCGGGCGAATGCCACCGGGGCGCGCGTGCGGGTGCTGGCCGTGCACGGTGCAGGCGGTCATGCCGGGTTGATGTGGCCGTTCGCGGCACTCGCCGTGCAGGCGGGCGTCGATGCGATGGCGATCGATATGCCCCTCTACGGCGATACTGCGGAGCCGGATCCACGGTCGGTGCGCTACACCGATTGGGTCGATCTGCTGTGCGAGTTCGTGTGCGCGGAAACCGAATCCGACCCCAGGCCGTTGATCGTGTTCGGTGCCAGCATGGGTGGGATGCTCGCCTACGAGGTCGCCGCTCGGACGGGATGCGTCGCGCACGTCGTCGCGACATGTCTGCTGGACCCGGCTGATTCGGCAGCCCGTCGCGCTGCGGTTCGCTGGTCGCCGACCGGCGGTGTCGCACCGGCCGTCATGAGGGCGGTGCGACCTTTGGCGGGTGGGCTACGGGTGCCGATTCGATGGCTGGTCGACATGGAGAACATGAGCCTGAATCGTGAGCTGTCGCGGATGTGTAGCTCCGATCCGAAGGGTGGCGGTGTGCGTGTCCCGCTCGGTTTCCTCGCCGACTTCCTCGATTTTCCGCACACTCGGCCGGAGACGTTCACCACGGCACCGGTGACGCTGGTGCTTCCCGCGGCCGACCGGTGGACGCCACCGGAATTGAGCATGCGCTTCCTCGAACGGGTTGCGGCACCCATCCATCTCACCCTCTTGGAAGGCTGCGGGCATTTTCCGATCGAAGATCCAGGGCTCGGTCAGCTGAAAGCCACCCTGACCGACGTCCTGGCGGAAACCGCCGGCGCCCTCGAATGACGGTTATGTGGTCGGCGTGGAGATGATCTGGCGCGCCAGCAGCATCAGTGCGCCGGTGTCGATGCGGTGGCGAGTCAGGACGCGATGCAGGTGGGCGTCGATCGCGTGCACCAACGTCCGCGCGAGATAAAGCGGGTCTTCGCCGCCGCGGCCGCACCGTTCGAGGTGGAAGGCGACCTCCGCCACGAGGTGATCCTCGAAGGCTTGCAGCGCCGCCACCTCGTCGGGTAGTCGTGGGGCGACCCGGTGCAGCAGTGCGTGCAGGGCCGGTCGGTCGAGATGCAGATCGACCACGGCTTCCAGGATCGCCTGCATGGTGTCGTCGAATTCTGGTCGCGTGGCACGGAGTTCGACGAACACCGCGTCCAGCCGCACGGCCGCCCCGGCCAGATGCCGCTCGGCGATCGCCCGCAACAGAGCGTGCTTGTTCGGAAAATACTGATACAGCGTCCCGACAGACAACCCGGCCCGCTCGGCGATCCGATTGGTCGTCGTCGCCAACCCTTCCCGCGTGAACATCTGCGCGGCCGCTTCGAGCAACGTGTCCACCGTCTCCCTGGACCGCCGCTGCCGCGGAACTTTGCGCGCGAACTCACTCATCCTTGTTCCACAGTAGCGGGCTGGACCTATCGCTACCGGCCGCCCGTCGGTATCGTTCGTCGACCGTAGTCATGGCGGTGGGGGAGATGATGCGACGGCTACTCGACACTGTCGGGGCGGGCCGTCGAGATGCAGGACGAAGCACCTATTTGATAGGCAAATAGTTGATTACTCTTCACGGCGGCATTCCGATATAGTTGCGGGTGTCCAACAGGGGTATCGCTGCTGGATTTGATTAATCGCCACCCTGCTAAGCTGACCTGATGGCGTTACGACATGCGGTGCTGGCCGCGCTGATGGAAGGCGAAGCCTCCGGCTACGACCTGGCCAAGCAATTCGACGCTTCGGTCGCGAACTTCTGGATGGCGACCCCACAGCAGCTGTACAAAGAACTGGAGCGGATGACGGCGGACGGCCTCATCCAGGCTCGGGTCGTCGAGCAGGAAAAGCGCCCGAACAAGCGGCTGCATTCGATCACCGACGTCGGCCGGCAGATGCTGCACGCCTTCATCGCCGATCCCACCAAGCCCACCGTCATCCGCGACGAGATGATGGTGAAGGTGCAAGGGATGGAGTCCCGAGACGACGCTGCCGTCGAGGCCGTCCTGATCGAGCGCCGTGGCTGGGCACAGGCGAAACTCGCTCGCTACGAACGCCTGCGGGCCCGGCTCCTCGACGGACGCAGTGAGCAGGCCTATCTGAGCGAGTCCGAACGCATCGGCCCTTACCTCACCCTGCTGCGCGGAATCGCTTTCGAACAGGAGAACATTCGCTGGGTGGAGTTCAGCCTCGGCGTCATCCGTCGACGCAGCACGTCCGACGCATAGCCCAACTGGTTTCGTGCGGCATCAGGGGGTGTGGGACGCGGATTTACGCGCGGTCGGGACACCCGGCGCGATCATCGCCGCTGCTCCAGCCTCCGGATCAGTTCGTGCACCTTCCGATCAGCGGCCAGCCGGCTGTCGAGCACGATGTTCACTGCCCCGCGCAGCAGCGCGTAGGGCTCCCACCCGACAGGGGCGATCGTGCGGGACGCGCGGCGCGAGATCCCGTCGGCGATCGTACGCGCGGCCTGTTCGGCCGTAATCCGCACATTCAGCGGCCACGGCAGCATGGCGTCGAGTTCGGTACCGAGTTCGTCTTTGTCGAGCATGTCGTGAGTCATCGCGGTCTCGACCACGCCGAAGTAGGCGATGCCCGCGCTGGCGCCGACGGCGGCTAGTTCGACGCGCAGAGCCCGCCCGAACTGTTCGACCGCCGCCTTGCTCATCATGTACGGCGATCCGCCCATACCCGGTGCGAACGCCGCACACGACGACACCACTACCACATGGCCTTTCGTCGCGATGACCTCGTCGAGCGCGGGATGCACCGTATTGAAAACACCGGTCAGGTTGATGCCCATGACGCGATCGAATTCGCGCGGATCCATGGTGCGCACGGTCGCGGGGGCGGGTGTCACACCGGCATTGGCGACGACGATGTCGAGCCTGCCGAAACGGTCGACTACACGGGTCACCGCCTTGGCCATCTGCGCACGGTCGGCGACATCGGCGCCTATCGCGAATGCTCGAGGACCGAGTGCACGAGCAGCCGATTCCGCTGCCGCTTCGTCGATATCCACCAGCGCCACCGAGGCGCCGCGACCGTACAGGATCTCCGCCAGCTCGAGCCCGATCCCTTGGCCCGCGCCGGTGATCAGCGCAGTCCTTCCAGCGATACGGAAACTGCCGGTCCCGCTGAACGGGTTGAGTGCCGCGAAATCCATCAGACCGTCACCTCATAGGACTGGGCGTCGAACTTGCTGGTTCGGCGGCGGTATTCGAAACTCCAGTTGGGGTACAACCCTGAGTTGCCGCCATCAGTGGTGGTGTAATAGCTGGTGCAGCCTCCGGTCAGCCACACCGTCGAGGCGCTACGCTCCGACATCTCGCGCAGGAATGCGTCCTGGACGTGTTTGCGCACCTCGATGCGCCGGGCCCCGTTGTCCCGCACCGTTTTCAATGCGTCGACGATGTAGGTGATCTGCGATTCGATCATGTAGATCGCCGACTGATTACCCGCCGCACCGAACGGTGCGAGGGTGGCGAAGAAATTCGGGAACTCCGCGACGGCCGTACCGAGGTAGGACTGCGGACGCTGCTGATAAAGATCCGCCATGGATCGGCCCTTCCGGCCGATGAACCGGTCGAATACCGAAGGACGGGGATCGAATCCGGTGCCGTAGATGATGGTGTCGACCGGAATCTCCTCACCCGCCCACGTGACGATCGAATGCGGCCTGACCTCGGCGATCGGATCGGTGATCACCTCCACATTGGGCTGATCCAGAGCCGGGAGATAAGCGTCGGAGAAGATGGCGCGTTTGCAGCCGATCATGTAATCCGGTGTCACCTTCTCCCGCAACCTCCGGTCGCGGATCTGGCGGCGCAGCTGGATACGGCCGAGCAGCTCGTAAGGATGGCGGAACCGGTTGTCCACGAACCCCACCAAACCGAAGCTCTCGATCAGGGTGTACCACGTGCCTCGCACGGCCTTCTGGGCCAGCGGTACGTGGTCGAGCAGCATCCGTTCCAGCGCCATGGTCCGCCGATCCATCCGCGGCACGATCCACGGCGCCGAACGCTGGAATACGGTGAGCTGCCCTACTTTCGGCTGGATCTCGGGCACGAACTGCACCGCCGACGCACCGGTGCCGATAACAGCGACACGTTGACCGGTCAGATCGTGGTCGTGGTTCCAGTGCAGCGAATGGAAGCTGGTGCCTGCGAATGTTTCCAGCCCGGGCAGCGACGGATACTTCGCTTCCGCGAACACCCCTGCCGACGAGATCAGGAAATCGGCGGTGAGCTGCCCGCGTGAGGTCTCGATCCGCCAACGCGAAACCTGCTCGTCCCAGCGTGCGCCGACCAGTTCGGTGTCGAACCGGATATGACGCACCACATCGTGTTTCGCCGCCACCGACCGCAGGTAGTCGAGGATCTCGGGTTGCTTGCCGTAGGTGCGTGACCAATCCGGGTTCGGTGCGAACGAGTAGCTGTAGAGCTGGGAGGGCACATCGCAGGCGCACCCGGGGTAGGTATTGGCCTGCCAGGTGCCGCCGAGATCGCCGGCGCGTTCCAGGACGACGAGATCGTCGAATCCGGCTTCGCGCAATTTGATGGCCAATCCGATACCGCCGAATCCGGCGCCGACGATGGCGATATGTGTGTGCTCGGTGCGGGTGGGCATGATGGTCGACTCCTCGTCGGTGCGCATGGCTTCGTCGGTGTCGACGAGCGTGCGAGGTGTGGTCACGGTGGTTCGGTTCCGAGGACTCAGAGATCGACCACCAGCGTGTCGCCGGCCGCGCGGGACACACAGGTGAGCATCTGATCGCCGCGTTCGGCAGGGGTGAGGGCCCGGTCGCGGTGCTCGACCTCCCCGCCGAGCACACCGACCCGGCAGGTCCCGCAGAAACCCTGCTGGCAGGAATAGACGACATCGGGCACCGCGCGACGGATGGCGGCCAGCGCGGTTTCCTCGGCGCCGACCCGCACGGTGGTGCCGGTGCGGGCCAGGGTGAGATCGAAGGCCTTGCCATCGACGACCGGGAGTGCCGAAAAGCGTTCGGTGTGCAGCGAACCCGTCGGATTCAGGTCGAAGAAGACGCGTTGGGCCGCCGCCAGCACCGGTGGTGGTCCGCAGACGTAGACGGCGGCGCCCGGAGCGGCCCGTGCGAGCAGTTCCGCGATGCGGGGTGTGCCGGACTCGTCGTCGGGACGGATGTCGGTATGGCCGGGTACTTCGTCGAGGAACGGCATCGACGCTCGCGACCGCCCCAGATAGATGAGCTGTCCGCGCGTCCCAGCGACCTTCGCCATCGGCAGGATCGGGGTGATCCCGATTCCGGCGGCGATGAACAGGTAGGACGGAGCCTCGACGAAGGTGAACGCGTTGCGTGGGCCGCGCACGTGGATCGCGTCGCCGGTGCGCACTTCGTCGTGGACTTCGACCGAACCGCCGTTGCCGTCCGCGAGGCGGCGCACCGCAATCCGGTAGCTGAACGGATCTGCTGGGTCGCCACAGAGCGAGTACTGGCGTTGCCTGCCCGACGGCAGGAACACGTCCAGGTGCGAGCCCGGCGTCCAGGACGGCAGCCTGCCACCTTCGGCGGACCGCAGGGTGAGCGCGCGGACTTCTTCGGCTTCGGTGGTGACGGATTCCACGACAAGCGTCATGTCGAAACCATTACGCCGCAATGGTTTCGGCCGTGACAATAGCGGCGCTGCGCGTCCGGCGACGAAGACCTGCTTGTACACATCGACCGCCGTGGCCAAGGCACGCAAGCTCGCCGGGGGAGCGGGACGGTGCATCACCATCACCATGCCCCGAGGTGATCCGCACCCACCGCGGACTCGCTCGCCGCTCGGGCCGCGGGCGAATGGGCAAGATACCGCAGCGCATTGTCCATCGAACCGAGTTGCGAGGGGTGGAAACTCGGCCGCAGATACCGCGGCATCTCGGTGAAGAACACAGTCCAGCTCGGGATGACGCCCCGCGCGGTCGCGCTGACGAACTGCAGCGGCCACAACCGCCCCTTGTGCTTGGACGGATCCTTGCGGTACAGGTACGCCGTCGACACGATGAACAGCGGCAGCAGCGTCGCGGTGGCCAGCAGCGCGGTCCGCGCCCGCCGGGCATAGCTGCCGTCCAGATGCATGTAGGCGTCGAACACGACGCTGCGGTGTTCCACCTCCTCGGCGCCGTGCCAGCGGACCAGATCGAGCATCGTCGGGTGCATCCCCTTCTGCTCGAGCACATCCGCCTCCAGCAGCCACTCGCCGATCACCGCGGTGAAATGCTCCATCCCGGCGAAGAGCCCGAGACGCTCCTGCAGCCAGGTTCGCTTCGCGCGCCCCGTCAGCCCATGATCGCCGAGCACACGATCGACGAGCCACGACACCGCTTCCACATAGCCTTGCGCGTCCAGCCCGAGCGATTGCAGGTGTTTGCGGGCGCCTTCGTGACTGCCCGCGTGCATCGTCTCCTGTCCGACGAAGCCCTGCACTTCCTCGCGTAGCCGCTGGTCGTCTATGTGGGGCAGCGCCTCGGCCAACGCCATGGCCATCGCACGCTCGCCCTCGGGTAGCACCAGGTGCATCACGTTGACGATGTGAGTGGCCAGTACCTCGTCGGGGATGTAGTGCATGGGTACCGAATCGAAGTCGAAGTGCACGTCACGGGCATGAATCGCGTGCGCTTCTTCCTGGTAGGGACGCTTCGTTGCGTCGATCTCCGCCATGCGATCGACCGTACAGCGCAACAAAATGCTTTGCAATGTTGCGGCAACAAAATCTTTGCGAATGTTGCACAACGGGCCGTGGTTGCTACCGTTGGGGCTGTGACCACCGCGGCAGCCAGCACAGAAGCCACCGATTCGATCGAATCGCGGATCCTCGATGCCGCACTGGAGCAGTTCGGTCAGCTCGGGTTCAAGAAGACGACGATCGAGGACATCGCCCGCAAGGCCGGCGTCGATCGCGTCACCGTCTACCGGCGGATCGGCTCGCGTGACGATGTCGTACGCGCCGTGACCTTGCGCGAAGTGAACTCCGTCCTCACCGAACTCGACGAGGTCGCCGACCGCAACGACACCCTCGACGACGTCGTCGCCGACATCTTCGTCACCGTCGTCACGCGCTGGCGCGAACATCCGCTGGTGCAGCGGGTGCTGACGCTCGAGCCCGATCGCGTACTGCCGCAGCTCACCACCGAAGGCGGTCCGGCGTTCATGGTGTCGACGGCCGCGGGCGCGGCGGCGATCCGCAAGGTGGTCGAGCGCGGCCCGCTCCCGGAGGCGCCCGATCTGGACACTCGGGTGGAGGTCGCCTGCCGGTTCGTGCACTCACTGCTGTTGCAGCCCGCGGGAACCATTCCGCTCGACACCGATGAGCAGATGGCCGAATTCGCGCGAAACTACCTGGTGCCCATAGTCACCGGCTGAGCGCGCCGCGCGCGAGGAGGAAATCGTCGACAATGCGCATCCGCTGATCCGGCGTCGTCGCCCCGAGTCCGACCATTCTCGCGAAGATCAGCGGGCCGACAAGTTGGGTGATGACCAGGGTGAGGTCGAATTCACCGAGTTCGGCGCGAGCGTCGTCGGTGTCGAGGACGCGATCGAATGGGACCCGGTACTGCTCGATCAGCCGGTGGCGCAGCGTCGACAACTCGCCGGTGTCGGCGTTCTCGGCGCCCGTGGCCAGCCAGGCGAGGGTGGACAATTGCAGCGGAGCCTCGCGGATCACGTCGGCCTGGCGTTCGAGCAGGGTGATCAACCGTTCGCGCAGCGGCCCGGCCGCCGGCGTCTCGATCACCGGGGGAAGTAGGCGTTCGAGCGTGGCGGCCCGCAGTTGGGCGGCGCCGTCGAAATGCCGGTACAGCGTGGTCTTGGCGACCTTCGACATGCGGGAGACGGCTTCGACGGTGACGGCCTCGAGGCCGTTGGTCTTCAGGAGTGCGGCGGCGGCGTCGAGCAGCCGTGCGCGCGAACGCGCGCGGCGCGGGTCGGCGGAGTCGGTGTCGTCTGCGGGACCGGTCATGGTTCGTAGCATTCCCTTTCGCTGTGGTCTATCGCCACGCTGACCATCTGTGCTACGCATAGTAGTGCAGCGCTACGGCGCGTACTGTTTCTCGGGAGGCCAGATGGTATCCGTTGCCCGCGCGAATCCGCGGTTGTCCCTTGGACAGCGGTGGCTGCTGGTCCTGTCCTGCTTGTCGATCGCGTTGGTCGTGGCATCGATGGCGGCGCTCTACACCGCGCTGCCCGAGATCGCGGCGGCGACCGGCGCCAGCCAACAGCAGCTGACCTGGATCGTCGACGGCTACACTCTCGCGCTCGCGATCCTGGTGCTGCCCGCGGGAGCCATCGGAGACCGATATGGGCGGCGGGCGATCCTCATCATCGGACTCGTGGTCTTCGCCATGGGCTCTGCGCTGCCACTGGTGCTCGACACCCCGCACTGGCTGATCGCGGCCCGCGCGATCAGCGGTGTAGGCGCGGCGCTGGTGATGCCCTCGACGCTGTCATTGCTGACCGCGGGCTTCCCCGAGGATCGCCGGGGGAGCCCTGTGGGCTTATGGGCGGGGGTGGCCGGCGCCGGCGCGGTGCTCGGCATCCTGGGATCCGGTCTGCTGGTCGAGTGGTGGCCGTGGTGGTCGATCTTCATCGGGATGACCGTCGCCGGACTGGTACTGGCGATGCTCGCCTGCACGGTGCCGGAATCGGTCGAGGGCACACGACCGCCGATCGATATGTGGGGAGCCGTGTTCTCGGCGGTGGCAGTGGGCGCCGTCGTGGTCGCGGCGATCGAGGCGCCCGCACGCGGCTGGCTGGATCCGTTCGTCCTCGCCTCCTTCGTCACCGGGTTGGTCGCCGCACTGTTGTTCGTCGTGATCGACCGCAGGATCGAGCATCCACTGCTGGACATGCGGCTGTTCGCCGACCGTGGATTCAGCGCGGGCACGGCGACCGTTGCCGTTCAATTCCTGGTGACCTTCGGCGTTTTCATGATCGTGGTGCAGTTTCTGCAACTGGTGCTCGGCTACCGGCCGATCATGTCGGCGCTGGCGCTGTCGCCGATCATGATCCCGATGGTCGCGGTGTCGGTGGTGGCGCCGCGACTGGCCGAGCGGGTGGGACTGCGCTGGCCGATCATGACCGGGCTGTTGCTGATCAGCGCGTCGTTGTTCGCACTGGCCCGGCTCGACACCGATAGTGCCTACCTCGATCTGTTGTGGCCGTTGCTGCTGATGAGTATCGGCATGGGCCTGAGTACGGCGCCCGCGACCGCGGCGATCATCGCGGGCACACCGGTGGAGAAGCACGGTGTCGCCGCCGCGGTCAACGATGCCGCCCGCGAAGTCGGTGCCGCCCTTGGTATCGCCATCGCGGGGAGCGTGCTGGCCGCGGGCTACCGGGACCACATCGCGCCCGCACTGCCGCGTGTTCCGGAGCAGGCCCGCGGCCCGGTCGAAGATTCGCTGGCCGGTGCGCTGCACGTCAGCGATATGGCAGGACCGGTGGGGCAGCCGCTCGCCGACCTGGCACGATCAGCGTTCATGTCCGGTGCGCAGCAGTCGGCGATTGCCCTCGCCTGGGCGACGCTGGTGGCCACCGTGCTGGTCGCGATTTGGGCGCCTGGAAAATCGATGGGCAGATCCACGACGGGCTGTTAGCCTCGGCGTCATGCACTTGTACTTCCTCTAATATTTTCGAGCCCCCGTCCGCCGATGCGGATCGGTTGTGGCTCTCACCGGTGACCCGTCGCGCCGTCGGCGCGCATTCATCGATCACGGCACCGCACCTTTTCCTCGAACGAGGGTGACGTGTGCCCGGAGGAAGACAAATGACTCTGTGGATTCAGCCTGCCCGCGAGCGGGCGCAATTGACCTGTACGGATATTCACGTCCAGCGTGGTGAGCACACGGTGCTCACCGGTGTCGCGATGACGGTGTCGCCGGGTTCCCGGTGGGGGATCGTCGGCGAGAACGGACGCGGGAAGTCCACGCTGTTGCATGTGCTCGCCGGTTTGCTGGCCCCCGATGAGGGCAGTGTGCAGCGCATCGGCACGCTGGCGCTGGCGACGCAGGAAATGCCCGATCAGGACCGGCGCACCGTCGGTGACGTCATCGACGAACAACTCGCCGCCGCGCGTGCGGCGATCATCCGGCTCGACGCGGCCGCCGACGCGCTTGCCGAGGGGGTTTCCGGCGCGGAGCAGGAATACAACGAGGCCTTGGATCTCGCGCAACTGCTCGACGCCTGGTACGCCGACCGCCGCGTCGACGTCGCCCTGGACGGGCTCGGCGCGATCACCGACCGGGCACGCCCACTCGACACCCTGTCGGTAGGCCAGCGCTACCGGGTCCGCCTGGCCGTCCTGCTCGCCGCCGGCGATGACTTCCTGCTGCTGGACGAACCGACGAACCACCTCGACCGGCCCGCCCTCGAATTCCTCACCGCGCGCTTGCGCGCCTACCCCGGCGGCGTGGTCGTGGTCAGCCATGATCGGGCGCTGTTGACCGACGTGGCCGACACCATCCTCGATCTGGACCCGACCCGAGATGGCCTGCCTCGCGTGTACGCGGGCGGGTACGGCGGCTACCGCGCGGGACGCCACGCCGAATACGAGCGCTGGGAACAGGAATTCAAGCAGCAGCAGTCCGAACATGCTCGGCTGGCCGACGATCTGTCCGCGGCGCAGAACCGGCTCGTCAGCGGCTGGCGTCCGGACAAGGGCACCGGCAAGCACCAGCGCGCCACCCGCGCCGGGTCCGTGGCCCGCGCGGTGCACCGTCGTCAAGACGAATTGGAGCGCCACCGGATCACCGCACCGACGCCGCCACAGCGGTTCACTATGCCCGCGCTGCCGTCGGTGCACGGCGTCACGCTGATGCGCGCCGAGCAGGTGACGGTCTCGGATCGGCTGCCGTACCCGATCGACCTGTCGCTGGATTCCGGTGCGCGACTGGTGATCACCGGAGCCAACGGCGCGGGTAAATCCACCCTGCTCGAGGTACTGGCGGATGCGTTGACGCCGACGACCGGGCAGGTGCATCGAGCGCGCAAGGCGCGCATCCAGCTGTTGCGGCAGGAGTCTCAGCGCGCCCCGCACCGTCGGGTGCGCGAGATGTACGACGCCCACGTCGCGGAGCTGGTCAGTGCCGGCATGCTCGCCGAAGCCGACGTCGTCGGCCTGTCGAGCCTCGGAGTGCTGAGCACACGCGAGGTGAACAAGCGTATCGGCGAGCTGTCGATGGGACAGCAGCGACGGCTCGATCTCGCCTGCGCGCTGGCCGCCAGACCACATGCGCTGCTGCTCGACGAGCCGACCAACCACCTGTCCATCGGACTGGTCGACGATCTCACCGATGCCTTGCGGGCCTGCGCCGCCGCCCTTGTCGTGGCCACGCACGACCGTCAGCTACAGCGTGATATCGCGGACTGGCCGAGATTGGATCTGAGTGCCGGCGTCGTCACCGGCTGAACCGGGCCGCCGCTTCCGGGGGTAGTGCGTGCTCCCGGAAGCTTCTAGCAAGTGACGGTGTAGTCGAATAACCCTGCTGCACAACGTCTACGGGGCGTGTAGTAGAAACTGTCCATGGGTTTCGCATCCACCGTCCGCCGTAGAACCGTCGTGTCGGCCCTCATCATCTCGGTGGTGGTATTCGCCGGCGTAGGCGGTTGGCAGCTAGCGCGTGCGGAATCGACGGTCGGTGTCGACAACAATGTCGGATACACGCTGTTGGGGCCACTGTTCGCCGGATTCGTGCTCCTCGCTGTGGTCCGGGCGCGGCGGTTGGCACAGGCTTCGACCCAGCCGGGGGCGCTGATGGCTCGGGATGCGGTGGCGCAGCGGCGGCATTCCTCGCAGATGCCACCGCTGCCCTCGCATTCCATGCCGATCGAGGACCTGGAATTGGCGCGCTACAACAGGTATTTGGCCGAATTGAATGCTCGTGAGATCCGGGACGAGCTGCGTGCGGCAGGACTCGACGTGTTCGGTACGTCCGCGGGGCGTCGGTGACCCGCAGACGCTGAACCGGTTTTCCATCACACGACGTGTGATTCAAGCCACAATAGCATCTCCCTATTTCCGCTTCCGAGGTGCAGACTGAAAAGAAGCTTCCGGGCGGGTGTGTGCGGCGTTCGAACGGGGCGGCACCCCACCGATGGGTGCCGGTCCGCAACCTGAGGAGTGGTTGTGAACGCATACCCACCGATCGCGGAGCACGGCATCGTCGGCGATCTGCAAACCGCGGCATTGGTGTCCTCCGCAGGCACGATCGACTGGTGGTGCACGCCGAGATTCGATTCACCCAGTCTTTTCGCTTCGCTGCTCGACAGTGAGCGGGGCGGTTATTGCCGATTGGCGGCTGATGCGACTGCCGATGCCGCGGTCCGTCAGCTGTACATGCCCGACACCGCCATCCTGATGACACGTTTCCTCGCACCTGAGGGCGTCGGTGAGGTCGGCGACTTCATGGAACCCATCCCGGAGCGCACAGCCACCGACCGGCACCGGTTGGTTCGGGTGGTCCGGGTGGTGCGTGGGAGCGTGCCGTTCACCCTGTCGTGCCGCCCGCGATTCGACTACGGGCGTGCTCCGCACACGCTGACTCCGCACGGCCGTCATGCCGCGACTTTCCATGGCCCGGACACGGACTTGCACATCCAGGTGTCTCGTCAGATCGAGTTGGAAGACGACAACGGTGACATCGCCGCGCGGTTCACTCTGTCCGAGGGTGAGACGGCCGTGGTGGTGCTGACCAGCACTACCGCCGGCGGCCCCGCACCCGCGCCACCGCGACGGGATGAGGTCACCGCCGAACTCGAGCGGTGTCGTGGTTTCTGGCAGTCCTGGCTGCGATCGTCGACCTACCGTGGGCGCTGGCGTGACATGGTGAATCGGTCGGCCATCACCTTGAAGCTGCTCACCTATGCGCCGAGTGGTGCGCCGATCGCGGCGGCCACCATGGGATTGCCCGAGCAGGTCGGTGGGGAGCGCAACTGGGACTACCGCTACACCTGGGTTCGGGATGCCTCACTGTCGGTGCGAGCGTTGATCGATCTCGGTTTCGTGGAGGAGGCGCACGCTTTCCGGTTGTGGCTGCGTGATCGCCTCGAAGCCGGGCACACCGCATCGGGTGAGCCGTTGCAGATCATGTACCGGATCGATGGGGATCCGCGGCTGGACGAGGAAGTGCTCGACCATTTGGAGGGCTACCGGGGTTCGGCGCCGGTGCGGGTCGGCAATGCGGCCGCAGACCAGATCCAACTCGATATCTACGGCGAAGCGGCCGACGCGCTGGCGCAGACAGTTGGTACGGGCAGCGTCTGGGGGTGGCGCGCGTTCGCAGCGCTCACCGACTGGCTGACCGAGAACTGGGATCGCCCTGACGAAGGAATCTGGGAAACGCGCGGCGGCAAGCAGGATTTCACCTACAGCCGACTGATGACCTGGGTCGCGTTCGAGCGGGCTATCGGGCTCGCCACCGCATACTCCCGGCCCGCGGATATCCCGCGGTGGACACGGGCCCGCGATACGGTCTTCGATCAGATTCTCGATCGCGGCTGGAGCGAAAAGCGGCAAGCGTTCGTACAGCATTACGCCACCGACGTGCTGGATGCGTCGCTGCTTCTCATGCCGCGTCTCGGATTCCTGTCGCCGCGGGATCCGGCCTGGCTCAGCACGCTCGACGCGATGGATGAGGAGTTGGTCAGCGACAGCTTGGTCTACCGCTACGACCCTGCGGCATCGCCGGATGGCCTGCGCGGTGCCGAGGGCACCTTCAACCTGTGCAGTTTCCTGTATGTAGAGGCGCTGGCGCGGGCGGGACGGTTGACCCAGGCGCGCTACGCCTTCGACAAGATGCTCACCTACGCCAATCATGTCGGGCTGTTCGCCGAGGAGATCGGGCCTTCGGGTGAGCAGCTTGGCAATTTCCCGCAGGCCTTTACTCATCTGGCGCTGGTGGCGGCGGCGATGGCGCTCGACGAGCAACTCGATCTTGCCGAAGCCCGGCTGGGTCCCCCGGCCGGATAGGCCGCATCGTCTCCTCGGCGTTCCAACCCGCCGGACTGGGTATGCGGATGTCCGGCTCCGTGCCGGAGATGCCGCCGTAGGTAGTGGCGGAGAGGTACGGTTCGAGTCCAGGTTTCCACGGTGAGAGCGGCGTCACAGCAGGATGGTGAACGATTGTGCTCTGAAGTGTGCCGATCGTGCGCTGATCGATGGTGATGATTCGGATCGAGTATGGCAGTCGGAGCCGGCGAAAACTGTGGGCGAACTGCGTGATGACGGAGCGGCGCCAGCCATGGCATTTATGTAGTACTGTCCGTAACATTCAGATGAGACGAGTGTAAACTCATTGCAGTTGGAGGTCTTCGTGTCCGGCGCGATTCACGAAGTGGCAGGGGGACTGGCCGCACCAGGTGCCGAAGGTGGTGGTGCGGCGCTCGATCAGGTCGCCGTCATGACCGGCTCCGCGGGTGTCATCGCATTGGTGCTGCTATGGGTGGGCTATCTGCACCGCACCCGCCGCATCACCTGGCTCGGCGCGCTGGCCGATCGGGTCGGCGCCGTCGTCAACCGGCCCGGTTGGGTGGCGCTGCCCATCGTGATGTTCCTGGCCACGATTCTCACCGCGTTGCTCGGCTTCATCTGGGATGTCAGCCTGCACGTCGGCAACGGCCGTGACGAAGGGCCGCTGGCCAACCCCGCGCACTACTTCATTCTCGCGGGCCTGTTCTTCCTGTTCACCGCGGGAATGCTGGCGATGGTGCTGCCGCTGGACGGTAAACCCGGCGTGGCCGCGGTGCGGATCACCCGCACCTGGTACGCGCCGGTCGGTGGCATCCTCATCGCGGGCGCCGGGCTGTACGCGCTCATCGGGTTTCCGCTCGACGACATCTGGCACCGACTGTTCGGACAGGACGTCACCCTGTGGGGGCCGACGCACCTGATGCTGATCGGCGGCGCGGGCCTGTCGCTGGTCGGTGTGCTATTGCTGGAATTCGAAGGCGGGCGCAACCGACCCGATCCGGAACGTCCCGACGGTTGGCTCATCTGGTTGATGCGCACGTTCGCCTTCGGCGGGTTGATCATCGGATTGTCGGTATTCCAGGTCGAATTCGATTTCGGCGTCGAGCAGTTCCGGCTGGTCCTGCAGCCGATGCTGATTGTCGCGGCCGCGACTGTCACTCTGGTCGCGGCCCGGGCGACGCTCGGCGCATTCAGCACCCTTGTCGTGGTCGCCTTCGCGGCCGTTGTGCGCGGGGTGGTCGCCTTCCTCGTCGGCGGCCCGATCATCGATGCGCCGCGCAATGTGTTCCCGCTCTACCTCGGCGCTGCGGTCGTCGTGGAGCTGATGGCCCTGCTGCCGCTGGCCAAGCGGCCGATCTGGTGGGGAGCGCTGGCGGGATTCGCCGTGGCCACCGTCGGCATCTGGCTGGAATCGCTCTGGGTCTCGGCAGTTTTCGTCGATCCTTGGCCCACAGCGATGTGGCCGGAACTGCTCGCGATGACTATCCCGACGGGCGTGGCGGGCGGTGTCGTCGGCGCGCTGTTCGGGCTCGTACTGCGTGGTGAGCCGCTGCCGCGACCGCCGGTGCGCCGCGCACTGGTCGTCGCCGCAGTGGCGATTGTTGCCGCAACCGCCACCAACGGCCTGATCAGCCGCGTACCCGACGATGCGACCGCGACCGTGACGTTGCGTGATGCCGAGCCCGTCGACGGTGGGCGCATGGTCACCGCGGACGTACGGTTCACCCCGGCCGACCTGGTCGGCGAGGACCCCGAGTGGGTGCAGATCCTTGCCTGGCAGGGTGGTGTCGGTTCCGACAGCCCGGGGCGTGGCCTTGTCGTCGACCAGCTGCGGCGCATCGGCGAAGGCCATTACGAGTCCACCGAACCCGTGCCTGCGCACGGTAGTTGGAAGACCGTGCTGCGCGTGCAGGACGGGCGGATGCAGACCGCGTTGCCGATCTTCATGCCCGAGGACGCCGGTATCGGTGCGGCCGCGGTCGCCGCGCCACCGGAGTTCACGCGCGAATTCGTCGCCGAGATCACCGTCTTGCAGCGCGAGCGATCCTTCGACCATCCCGCTTGGCTGTTCGGCGCCGCCTCGCTGCTGGTGCTGGTGTGCAGCCTGATTCTCATCGGCGCACTGTCGTGGGGTGCGGCCAGGATCAATGACCGCTATCTGACGGCCGCCCCGCAGACGAGTTCGGTGAGCGGAGGATGATCGCGGCCGTCGACCGGGTGGACGTGCTCGCCGATCACTCCGTCCTGCTGGCGGTCCCCGCCTTTCTGCCTGCATTCATCGTGGTCGGGATCATCGTGTTCATCGCGGTGCGAGATCGCCGCGCCGAAAAGCGCGAAACCGATCTGGAAGCCGGGCAGAAACAACAACATTCGAATAGCGACGAGGAGCCTCGATGACCCGCAAGTGGCGCTACTGCGCGTTGGTGCTCGGAGTCGGCGCCATCGCACTCGGCTGCTCAACCTCCGAGGAGGCCACGCCTGCACAGACGACGCCAGCCCAGGCCTCGGGTTCGACAGAGGCGGATGCCGTGGTCATCGAGGTGCGTATCGCCGACGGCTCGGTAACGCCCGTGAATGCCAGGCTGGATGCGACGGTGGACCAATCAATCGAATTGGTCGTCGACAGTGACACTGCCGAGGAACTCCACGTGCACGCCACGCCGGAGCACACATTCGCGGTCCTTCCGGAAGCGGATCAGCGGTTCAGTTTCACCGTCGAGGTTCCCGGTCGTGTCGAGATCGAACTGCACGGGTCCCATCGCACGGTGGCCACGGTGGACGTTCGCCCGTGACCGATGTGCTCGCGCATGGGATCTCCGGCGCGACCGATCTGCCGATCCCGTTGTCCTATGCGCTGATCGGCGCGGCATGGGCGTTGACGTTCTCCTTCGCGGTGCTGGCGTTCGCGTGGCGGGAACCGCGGTTGGATCCGGATTCGCCCGGTGCTGCGTTGCCGCGCTCGGCGCGAGCCGTGATCGACTCGTCGCCGACGCGGTCGTTGTTCGCCGCGGCCGGGCTGATCGGTGCGGTCGGCGTGGTGGCAGTCGGGTTCGCGGGATCCCAGGATCCGGCGGAGAATCCGGCGCCCGGCATCGTCTACATCTTCATCTGGGTAGGAGTCCCGGTGGTGTCGCTGGTCGTCGGCCCGGTGTGGAAGATGGTGTCGCCGACGCGGGCGCTGCATCGCCTGCTGTGCCGGGCATCCGGTCGCGCACCCGGGGAGGGAACGTTCCGCTATCCGGAATCGTGGGGCAATCGGCCTGCCGCTGTAGGACTGTTCAGTTTCGTCTGGCTGGAATTGGCGTTCCCCGAACCGGGTTCGGTGTTCGCGGTAACGACCTGGTTCACCGGATACCTGCTGGTGAACACGGCGGGGCTGATTGCCTTCGGTACCGTATGGGCCGAGCGCGGTGACCCGCTCGAGGTGTACAGCAGCCTGCTGGCCAGGTTGAGCCCACTGGCACGCGGGCGAGACCGGACGCTGGTGCTGCGGTGGCCGCTGAACAATCTGGCGGGTACCCCCGCGCTGCTCGGATCGGTCGCGGTGGCCGCCAACTTGCTGGGATCGACTGCGTTCGACAGCTTTTCAATGTTCACCAGCTGGCGTGATCTGCTCGTCGAGGCGGGCGGCGACTCCACGCTGATCGCCACACTACTGCGCACTGCCGGTCTGCTCGGATTCATCGCGGTGGTCGGCGGTGTCTTCATCCTGGCAACCCGTGCGACCGGCGGCCTCACCCACGAAAAACGGTCGTCGCTACCGATTCAGCTCGCGCACAGTCTCACTCCGATCGTGGCCGGCTACATCATCGCCCACTATCTGACGTTCTTGGTGGAGAAAGGTCAGGCGACGCTGATCCTGTGCGCCGACCCTTTCCAGCGTGGCTGGAACATTGCGGGCCTGGCCGATCTCGACGTGCAGTACGTCCTGTCCAACCACCCGTCCGTGCTGGCCACCATCAAGGTCCTCGCCGTCCTCGTCGGCCACATCCTCGGTGTCGCCGCCGCCCACGACCGCTGTCTGCGCCTGCTGCCGCCTCGGCACCGGCTGACCGGTCAGCTGGCACTCATGCTGACCATGGTCGGCTTCACCTTTACCGGGCTCTACCTGCTGTTCGAGGCTTGAGCGAGGCCGGCGTCATCGGCCCTTCCAGATCGGGTCGCGTTTCTCGGTGAAGGCCCGCACGCCCTCGGTGGCATCGTCGGAGAACAGTGCGGTGGAAGCAATGTCGTATTGCTTGTCGAACGCTTCCCCGGTGCTCCAGTCGCCGGCTTCCTCGACAATCCGTTTGCTACCGATCAGGCTCAGCGGGGCATTGACGGCGATCCGTTCGGCCAGCGCGAGGGCAGCCTCTAGCGCGTGACCGGGTTCGGCGAGCTTGTTGACGAGCCCGAGTTCGGCCAGCCGGGTGGCCTGCATGGGATCGCCGGTGAGCGCGAGTTCCATCGCGATATTGCGTGGCAACCGCTCCCGCAGCCGCATCACGCCGCCTGCGGCCGCGATCAGACCGCGCTTGGGCTCGGGAATACCGAACTGGGAATCGCTTGCTGCCACGATCAGGTCCGCCGCCAACGCGAGCTCGCAACCGCCGGCCAGTGCGGGGCCCTCGACGGCAGCGATGAGCGGTTTACGCGGCGGCTTGCCGGTAAGCCCCAGCGCGCCACGGCCTTCGGTCAATGGCGCTTCTCCATTCGCCATGGCTTTGAGGTCCATGCCGGAGCTGAAATAGCCGTCCGCGCCGGTCAGGATCGCGACTCGGAGGTGAGGATCGGCCTCGAAGGCATCGCAGGCGCGTTCCAGTCCGACCGCCATGGCATGGTTCACCGCATTGCGAACCTGCGGCCGGTTCAAAGTGATGATCATGATCGGGCCGCGGCGTTCGACGAGTACCGGAGGCGGGGGAGGCGCGGGCAACTCGACCCGCCGTTCACCGTCGATGACGAGCTCGTCGCCCCGAAGGTCTACCGGTAGCCCGAGTGCGTCGGCATCCTCCAGCGTGTCGAGCACTGTCGGCTCGGTGCTGCGCACCAGCACTCGGGCACCGTCGGGCGTGATCAGGCTCAGGATTGCGGCTTCGGGCTTGCCGTCCCGGTCGTAGGGCAACGTGTATGCCTCGACCACGGCCGGCCCGGTGTAGCCCTGACGGACCGGACGCGAGGGCGGATTGTCGACGATCGGGCGCAGATGTGTGTACGTCTGCTGCGGTGGGGTGGCCGAGTAGATGCCGATCGCGTGCTTGGTGACGTACCAGCCGAGCGAAGTGCTCAGCCCGAACGTGTCAGGATTCGCACGCAGTTGCGCGACCATCGTGGCGACAGCGTGGGTGCCGTAGTTGTTGCCGGGCCCGCCGCCGAAAGTCAGACCGCCGGTGACCGACAGTGGCCGGTTCGGATCATCGACCGGCAAACCCAATTCACGAGCGGCGATCTGTACCGCCACCGGGAAACAGGAGTACAGGTCGACCGGGCCGACCTGATCGATACCGATACCGGCATGCTCGAGTGCTGCCGCGCCGATGGTGTGGATGGCAGGGGAGGCAGCCAACTCTGCCCGTTCGGAGACGAACCATTCGTCGTGCGCGGACGCTCCCGCATGTACGAAAACCCACCTGTCCTGCGGGATTCCCGCGGCTTCGGCCGCGGCGGCGCTGCACAGGATCAGCCCCGCGGCCATATCGACCTGGAGGTTGGCACACAGCAGTTTGGTGTAGGGAGCCGAGACCATTCGGTTGTCGGCTGTGGGGGTGGTCAGCTCGGTCGGGGTGAATTCCTGAGGCAGCCAGGCGTTCTGATTGTGGGCGCCGATGGTCGACATCCGCGACCACAACTCGCCGACCGCACGCAGGTGCTGCTTCGGTTCATGCCCGAGGCGGTGTCGATTGGCCGATTCCATGAGCGAGTACATGTAGATCGGTGCACCCAGCCCGACAGCGGTCTCGGCGGCATTATTCGCTTCGCGGTCGATGCCTGCCGTGCGCGTCGGCTCGACCTCGGGTCCCTGCTCCGGCCAGGCGACATCGGTACCCGAGCGCTGCGCGGCAGCCAGGGTCGCACCCGCCTCGGCGCCGGTGACCAGCACCATCTCATAGGTGCCGTCGGAAATGGCTTGCGCCGCTTCGTTGATCAGAAGTTGGCCGCCGTCGCCGCCGTACATCGATGACTGGACGGTATCCACGGTCTCGGCGCCGACCGCATCCGCGACCAGCGCGCCCAGGTCCCGGTACTGCCAGGATGCGCTGGCCACCGCGAAGACGGCATCAGTCGAAGCGAGCAGTTCTTCGTCGGTACCGGCGTCCGCAGCTGCCCGCCGAAGTGCGCGCGCCGCAAGTACGGCCGGGTCGGCGGCGCTATCCGGCGTGCGGGAAACGAACTGTCCCGCACCGACGAGCACCGGAGTATTCGGAGCAAGCGTTCGACCGGAAGCTCTGTGCAGTACGGGTTTCCGCGCCGCGCTTCGCCCGGACAGAGACCCGGCGCCGGCCAACTGCTCCGGTACGCGATCCAGCGAACTCCGCAGGGCTTCGGCCAGAGTGCGCACCAGCGATGCGCCCAGCGGCCCCTCGACCGGCTGGCCGGACAGTCCCGCGTCGAAGCACGCGAGCGAACCCTCGCCGTCGGGGTACACCGTCAACCAGAACCCGAGCGTCAGGCCCATCGGCCCGCGACCGCGCAGCTCGATCGCGGTGTCCTCGGCCGAAGCGATCGTCCAGGCGATATCTGCCGGGATACCCATGAATTTGACTTGCTGGACGAACTCCAGCCCCGCATACGCCCCGTTCGGCGCCTCGCCGCGGAACGCGGCATGCATGGTCAGCCAGTCGGCGAAGCGACCTGGATCGGTCAGGAACGCCGCAACCGTTTCCGCGGGAACTGCGAGGTGTTTGGCGGCGTGTGCACGCTTGCCGAATTCCGCAAGGCCTGCGGGCGGCGTGTGGTCCGCGTCGGCGATCGCCTGCGCAGCCGTCGATTCCGAGCGACCGAGCGCCCCCGCGGCGATATCCCACAGGATGCGCGGATTGCCGGCGACGGCGTCGGCGAGCTGCCGCACTGCCCGCACCTGGTTACGCGCTTGCTTCAGCGCGCGGGGAACTCGACTCACGTCGGACACCACCTTGTCTCGCCGATATGGAACTATCTACCGGTCAATAGTTCCGTGGGACTATTAGACGGTTAGTAGTTCCGCATGTCAATATTGGTGCTGTGACAAGACCGGGTGCGCCTCTGCCGAGCCTGCTCAGCCGCGCGATGACGCAGGTGCTCGGCGCCGTGCCCGGCGGCGACGACACCGATGCGAAGGTCCTCGACGCCGCATTGCGGGTACTGGCCCGCCGCGGCACCCGTGAAGCCACCATGGACGACATCGCCGCCGAATCCGGCGTCGGCCGCACCACCCTGTTCCGCCGCTACACCAGCAAAGACCAGCTCTTCGAGCGTGCGCTGGCCCGCGATATGGGCCGCATCCTCGACGATCTGGCCGAACGCTTCACCGTCGTCACCGACCCCACCGAACAGGTGGTCCTCGGCTTCATCACCGGCCTGCGCCTCGGCGACCACATCCTGTTCCGCGATTCCGATCCGGTGCGCCGGGCCGAACTCCTCCAGGCGCTGAGTCATGGTGATCCGTCCCCGATCGCGCTGGGCTTCAAGGCGGTTCGAGCCAATATCGCCGCAGCGCAAGCCGCTGGAAAGATCCCCGTCCGTGATCCCGACGCCCAGGCCGACGCACTCATCCACCTCATGATCGGCTACCTCGCCGCCCCGAGCCTCGTCGTTGATATCGCCGATCCGGTCGCGATGGAGCGCCTCGCCCGCGCGGCCGTCGCCCCGATCCTCACCGGGACTATCGACTGAACTGTGCGTCGCAACGATCAAGAGACGACGACGTCGAAGTCCGCCGGATCGAACTTCGCCTGCGCCTTGTACTCGATCCCGAGCGAGGGCCAGTTGGTGGTGATCCTGCCGTCGGGCTGGCGATACCACGAGGAACACCGGCTCCACACACTGCCGTTGAGCTTCGCCTGGATCCGCTCGTCGAACGCCTGCTCGACCTCGGGGCGCACATCCAGCGGGGCGCCGACGCCGACCATGTGCGCGACATAGCGGCCGAGGTATTTCGCCTGCGCCTCGAGGAAATAGATGATCGATCCGCCACCGGTGTTGGTGTTGGGTCCGTACATGATGAACAGGTTGGGGAAGCCGGGAACCGTCATGCCGTAGTAGGCGCGCGCCCCGTCCTTCCACTGCTCGTGCAGGTCACGGCCCGCTTCGCCGGTGATCGTCATCGGGGCGAGAAATTCGGTGGCGGCGAAGCCGGTGCCCCAGATGATCACGTCCGCCTCGTGCTCGGTCCCGTCGGTGGTCCGCACACCTGTTTCGGTGACCTCACCGATCCGCTCGGTGCACAGCTCGACGTTCGGTTCGGCCAGGGCGGGCAGATAGTCATCGGAGAACAGGATCCGCTTACAGCCCACCGGATAGTCGGGCCACACCTTCTCGAACAGTCCCGGCTTCGCCTTGGTTTGCCTGCGCATATGCCATTTGGAGACCGCCCTGATGGCGGCGGCCAGCGGTTTGGCGTAGACCCAGGCGAGGCTGAGCCCTTCGACCACGCCGTACCAGGTCACCCGCTCGCCGAGTTCGGTCACCGGCGCCTTCTCGAAGACCTTGTGATGCAACGGCGTGAACTCGCGGTCCGGCCGCGGAACGATATAGGGCGCGCTTCGCTGGAAGACGGTCAGCTGCTCGACCTGCTGCTGAATCTCGGGCACGAATTGGATCGCACTGGCACCGGTGCCGATCACCGCGACCCGTTTGCCCGTCAGGTCGATATCGTGGCGCCACTGGGCCGAATGGAAACTGGGACCGGCGAACCGCTCCCGGCCCGCGATCTCCGGCAACGCCGGCCGCGCCAGCTGACCGACGGCCGACACCAGTACATCGACGATGACGGGGTCGCCGGTGCTCAGCCGCACCGTCCACTGTCCGGTCGTCTCGTCGAATTCGGCAGCGTGCACCTCGACGCCGAACCGGATATGGCGGCGCACGTCGTATTTGTCGGCGACCTGCCGCATGTAGTCCAGGATCGCAGGCTGCCGGGAGAACCGATGCGGCCAACGCGGGTTCGGCTCGAAGGAGAACGAGTAGAACGGCGACGGTATATCGCAGGCCGCCCCCGGATAGGTGTTCTCCCGCCACACCCCACCCACGTCGGAGCCCTTTTCGAACACGACGATGTCGTCGAAGCCCTGTTTCTTCAATTCGATGACGGCGGCCAGGCCACCGAAGCCGCTGCCGATGACGGCGATGGAGGGCTTCATCCCGGTTCCTCTCGATGAGGTGTGTGGTCACCTCCAGTCTTCAGGATTCCCGGGTCGCCGCCCACATGTTCCACAGAAGTCGTCGGCGCAGGTGCGATCGACCGTCCGGCCACGGCTTCGCGGGTGTCGATGCGACGTGGCGCTCAGGCGAGGTTGACCAGACCACGGACCGTGAAGAGTGCACCGAAGCCGAACAGGACCGCGATCGTCATCATCCGGGTATTGCGGACCATCCACTCCTTGGTGGCGTCGAGGCCCTGCCTGGCGCGATCTCCCATCAGCTGATAGATCGCGATCGGTACGGCGAAATCGAGGGCAGCGGCGATCAGCAGCAGCACCGTACCGGTGAGGGCGACCGGAATCGAGGTCGACGAGCTGGCGATGATGGTCATCCCGGAGATCATGATGAAGACATTGGGGTTGATCACGCCGAGCGCGAGACCGATTGCGAAAGCCGTTCGCGTGCTGGCATTGTCGAGCTGCGCGAGCCATTTCGGTGGACCTTGCGCCGTCTGGTTGTGCCGAACCAACAGGAACACGCCGCCGGCAATGAACAGCAGCCCCACGACCAAACCTGCCCAGTGCGACACCGATTTCGACGTGGCACCCGGGTCGGTCGCACCGCCGAGCAGCGCCGCGATGGCGATCTGGGTGTAGACGAGCAGGAACGCGGACCCGAAAGCGACCGCGTTGCGTACCGGACGCTGCGAGTTCAGGAGCAGTACACAGCCCGCGACGGCCCCGGGGGTGATGGCCAGACCGATCATCTCCGGCAGCAGGAGCACGAACAGTTCGCCCATCACCTCTGCGCCTGTTCCGTCGTCACCGATGAGTGCCCGTCCGGGGCGACTTCGCCCGCTCGTGGTTCGTCGGGGAAAACTCGCGCCCAGTCGTCGTGCACGCTCACCACCTGCCATCGGTGTTCGGCGGCTACGGCCAGCGCGTGTTCGGCGCCCGCGTCGTAGGCGAATTCGCGGTCGCTGTCGTCGTGGTGGATGAGTAACCGCAAACCGTCGTCGCGGGTGAGCTCGAGCATCGGCACATCCCCGTTGGAGTTGCCTACAGCGAGCAAAGGGCGTCGTCCGATGCGGCTCCAGATTCGCACCGGTTTCTCGGGGCCGTCGTCGACGAAGGCCATCTTCGGGCTGTAATGCACAGCGCCACCACCGTATTCGAGGCCGAGGCTGGAACCGATGACCCGTTCGCGCGGCACACCGTAGAACATGTCACCGGCCGGTCGCATGAAGTCGCGGTCGCCGCCGGAGACGATATAGACCGCGAAATCATGGGCCTCCAGATACCGCATCAGTTCCAGCATCGGGGTGTAGACACATTCACCGAAAGGCCGCAGCAGCACCGGATGTACGCCGGCGGCGAGAAACTCCCTGGCGTGCGCGGTGTAGGCCTCGACGTCCAAGCCCGCCGTGGCTGCGGCGACTGCTCCGAGCAGCTGGGTGGTGGCCGAATCGTCTCCGGCGTAATGCCTGTCGACGGCCTCGGCGAGCCAGCGGTAGTCGTGGGTGGTCGCAGCGGCATAGGGTTGTCGCTCCAGCAGCCGCGGATTCTGCTCTGCCATCCTGGCCCACCGCGACAGCAGGAACACCAGCTGCACCGGCATCGGTTTCTCGGTCCACAGCGTGCCGTCGTTGTCGAAGACAGCGACCCGATCGGCGACCGGAACTCCTGTGCGTTCTACCCGGTCGACGAACTCGACGATTGCCGTGCGGGCCGGATTGTCGCGCCAGGACTCCAAGGTGACCTCCTGGGTCGCACTGTGTCGCGGCGTCATCGGCGGTCCAGATCGGCGAGAGCCGCGGCCACCGTCGGGTACACCGGGACCCGCCGATCGCGTGATACCGCCTGGCCGAGAGCGTCGCGGAATTGCCCGATATCGCGGGCGACCGCGAAGTCTATGCGCCGCCGGGCCAGGGAGTCACGCAGTTCGGCGAGCATCGACGCCGCGCTGACGTCGACGAACGGTGAGGTCTCCGCGTCGAGAATTACCAATCGGGTGCGGTCGGTGCACATGCTCTCGATGTGGTGCTCGACGTAGTCGGCGTTGGCGAAGAACAGGCCGGCCTCCACCCGTACCACGAGCAGGTCCGGTCGTTGCTCGAGCTCGGGGTGGCGATCGGTGTCGACCCACAGGGTGCCGTCCTTGGCCAGGCCGGCCACATGAGGTTGCGAGGCGCGGTACAGCAGTAGCAGCATCGAGACACCGATGCCGATGATCAGACCGGGCAGGGTGTCGAAGATCAGCACGCCCGCCATGGCGGCGATGGCGGCCGCGAAATCGGCGCGGGCGGCGTGCCCGTAGATGCTGCCGAGCCGCGTCGTCCATACCCGGTACAGCCGGCGCAGCGCGTCGATGTCGACGAGTTCGATGACCGCGGCGATGACCACGCCGGCCAGCGTCGCTTCGGGCAGGTTCTCGAACAGGCCCGTGAGAAACAGCAGCGTCACGACGACGAGTACCGCCACGACGAGACCACTCAACTGTGTCTTCGCGCCTGCGCTGCCGTTCACGGCGGTCTTGGACAAACTGCCGTTGACCACCATGCCCGAGCTGAGCCCCGACCCGAGGTTGGCGGCACCCAGGCCTAGCAGTTCCCGATTCGCGTCGACCTGGTAACCAGCCTTGGCCGCATACGTTTTCGCGGCGCCGAGCCCTTCGGCGAATCCGATCAACAGCACCCCGACCGCGGGACCGAGCAGATCGATGAGCTCGCCGATACCCACTCCGTCGGGCATGCCCACCGCGGGCAGACCCGAGTCGATATGGCCGACGATGTCGACACCGTTCTCGTCGAGCCCGAAGACGGTGACCGCGCCGATACCGAGCAGCACCGCCAGCAGCGACCCCGGCACCAACGGCAACCAGCGTTTGCACCCCAGGACGATCGCGAGCGACAACGCGCCGATCAGCAGTGTGCGCCATTGGGTGTCGCCGAGATGACGTATGACGCCCCAGGCTTGTTCGAAGAAGTTGCCCGGTGTCTTCTCGATGCCGAACAGTTTCGGCACCTGGCCGATGATGATCGTCAACGCCAGACCGACGATGAACCCTTTCAGCACCGGTTCGGAAATGAACGACGCGATGAAACCCAACCGGATCAGCCCCGCGATCAACCCGACGATGCCGGTGGCGAGGGCAAGGGCGGTCGACAGCGCGACGAAGCGTCCGCCGTCGCTGCCCGCCAAGGGCGCGATGATCGCCGCCGACAACGCCGCGGTCGCCGACATCGGCCCGACCACCAGGTGGCGGGAGCTACCGGCCAGGGCGTAGAGCACCAGCGCCGGGATCGCCGCGTACAGGCCGATCACGGGCGGCACTCCGGCGATCGACGCGTAGGCCAGCGCTTCGGGCACCAGCACCGCCCACACCGTCAGCCCCGCGACGACGTCCGCACGCAGCCAGCCGCGCTGATAGTGCTGCAGCGAACCGAATACCGGCCACGGCCGTTCGGTTGTGGGCACGGTCATTACAGACCACCGATGCCCTTGCCGACGACAACCGCACCCATCACCAGCAGGACGATCGCCATGACGATGTGGTTGTTGTCCTGCAGCCACACCTTCATCGCGTCGAGCCCACCCCGGAGCCTGTCGGCAGCAACCGCGTACCCGATCACAGGAACGATCACGGTGGAGGCAGCAAGGATGGTGAAGACCACGATGGCGACGACGTCTCCTCCCGCCGAAAGCCCGCCGGTACCGATGACGACACCGGCGGAAACGCACAGCAGCAGGTTCTTCGGATTCACCGCGGACAGCAGCAGTCCGAGCCCCGCGGCCTTGACGAAGCCGAGTTGGTCGATCGCACGCATCCAACCCGGCACCTCGGTATCACCCCGGTCGCGCCACTGCTTGGCCGCGAGCAGAATCAGCAGCGCACCGAGCACGATCTTGACCCATGAAGCGGCCGTCGAGGGCTGCTCGTCGCCGGTGTCGCTCAGCGTCCCGGACAACGCGACGAGGATGCCGGTGACGACGACGATCCCCACCACCCACCCGAGCCCGAACCCGGTGCTGGTCTTGGCGGCGTTGGCGGACAACAACATGAGGATGGCCGCCACGATCGGGATCGGCGAGATCGCCACACCCACGGCCAGGGGAAGCAGATCACCGATGACTGAGCCCATGGCGTCAACCTAACGACGCCGGGCGCAGTGCTCGTCACACGTTGAGGGTGAAATCGATCTTCAGCTCGCCGGCTGATCGCGTAGCCGGACCCGCGCCTCGGCGTACGCGGCGAGCGTCGATTCCCCCAGGGTGGCCGTCGCTGGGTACAAGTCCAGCGCAATACCCTGACGGTGTAATCGGTCCTGATTCCAGTAGGCGAGGACCTGTGCGTCGATACCACTGAGGTAGAGATGTCCGCCGACAGCATCGAGCCGCCGCGCGTAATCGCTGACCACGACGAAGAAGGTCGCGCCGAGCGTGGTCCGCCCGCGCATCCGCAAGACGACCATCGGCGATTCGGCGTCGCCGGGGTCGGGCAGGCGCACCTGAAGAGTGCGGGCACCGGCATAGAACAGACTGCCGTACACGTCGAGGATGACGATCTCGCGACTGCGCAGGGCTGTCGGTGCGGGCACCTCGATCAGCCTGCCGTTCTCGGCCCGCAGCTGGACGACCTTCAGATCCACCGCTTCCTGATTGAGTTGCAGCAGCAGCGACAACGTGACGCCGACGGCGACCGCCGCGGTGACCGGGAGGAGCAGGGTGGAGACGAAGGTCGCCACCAGGGCGATGCGGGAGGTGGACCCGCTGCGCCAGATCGCAACGATCCGCGCCGGATCGACCGAGCCGATCGCGGCGACGATGAGCACCGCGGACAACGTCGGCATCGGCACGTGGCCGACCAGTCCGGCGAACGCGACGAGGATTACCACCATCCACAGTCCCGACCACATCGGGCCCCAGCGCGTGCGCGCACCCGCGACGGTTGTCAGTGCTGTCTGCCCGACGGAGCCGCCGACCGGCATTCCACCGAAGAACCCCGAGGCGACATTGCCGACACCCTGTCCGGTGAAATCCCGGTTGATTTCTGAGCGGGTGCCATCGCGATTCGGGGCGGCTTCGGCCACCCCGACGCCCTGCACCAGCACGATCACCGCGACCGCTGCGGCGCCGCTGATCAGCGACGGTGTCAGCATCGACAGCTCGGGCAGGGCCGGAAGGGGAATCCCCTGCGGGATGTCACCGACGTCGGAAACCTGTGCCACCGAATCCAATCCGAACAGTGGCAGCATCGCGGTCGAGACGATGAGCGCGGCAAGCGAACCCAGCATGCCGAAACGAGTCCGGCTCAACCCGACGACGAGCAGCACCGTCACCGTTCCGATCAGCAACGAGGCGAGATCGATACGACCTGGGTGCAGCACGACGTCGGCAGCCTTGGTCACGGCCACGTCACCGTCGGCCGAGGCGCCGGTGAATCCGGCGAGCTGGCCGAAGGCGATGTTCGCGGCCACGCCCGACAGGAACCCGGTCATCACCGAATGCGACACGAATCGGGTATAGCGGCCGAGTTCGAGTGCTGCCGCCACGATCATCACGGCGCCGGCGACGAGAGTGAGCAGCACCATCGCCGCGGACCGATCGTCGACCGGAACCGTCGCCAACGCGGAACCTGCGGCCAGTGCCGAGGCGCTGGTCGTGGTGACGACCATGAGTTTGGTGCTGGTGGTCAGCCCGCCGAATACCCGCCCCGCCATGGACGCGTACAGCCCGTGCACCGGGTTGACCCCGGCCAGCAGTCCCGACGCCATACCGTCGGGCACGCTGCCGATCGCACCGGAAAGCCCGGCGAGCACATCGCTTTTGCGCATGCGTTCACCGGGCAGCCGGGCTCGTATCCACTGTGTGAGCCTGCTCACCGGCACCTCGGGCGTGCCAGTGCGCTGGTGAGCGGGCTCGCCGAGGTCACATCTCGCTGGGGTTCCACGTGGTGACGGCCCAGATCACGACGACGTCGAGCACGATGATCAGGATCGACCACGCCGGATAGTAGGGCAGCCACAGGAAGTTGGCGATGATCGACAGAGCCGCGATGGCCACCGCCGCGACCCGGCCCCAGGTGGTTCCGGTCATCAGCCCCAGCGCACAGATCACCAGGATGATCCCGAGGACGATGTGGATCCAGCCCCAGGTGGTGGTATCGAATTCGTACACGTATTCGATGCCGACTACGAACAGCTGGTCCTCGGCGACCGCCGAGATGCCCTGCAAGATCGACAGCACACCAACGGTGAGCAGCAGTATCGCGGCGCCGATCGAGGTCCCCGCCGCGATGCCCTGCCGCACCGGGCTTTCAGTTTCGGAGGAGTGCGTCATCGTTCATCCCTTCATGCGAAGCGGTTGTAGGTCGACATTCGCCGGTGCGCGACGCCCGCGCTTCACCCGTCCAGGGTGAATATGGTGAGCTTCAACCGGAGGGGACCGGTCCAGGTCCGGGCTGGTCGACGGTGCCGGGCTCGTCATCGCCAGGACCGTCGCCGGACATACCGGCACCCGAGCTGATCAGGACATTCGCCCAGCGCGACGACGGATCGATGTCCAGCAGCAGCGCCTTCACCAGCAGGGTCAGCGGAATGGCCAGCAGAGCGCCGAGAGCGCCGAGGATCCAGGTCCAGATCACCAGCGACAGGAAGGTGACCGTCACGCTCAAGCCGACCGCGTCGCCAACGAATTTGGGCTGGATGATCGACTGGATGACGAAATTGATCACGCAGTAGACGACGATCACCCACAACATGAGCGCTGGCCCGCTGTCGAGCAGGGCGAGCAGCGCCGGCGGGATCAGGCCGATCACGAACCCGATATTCGGGATGTAGTTGGTGATGAACGACAGCAACGCCCACAACACCGGTAACGGGACACCCATCAACCACAGGGCACCACCATCGATGACCGCGACGATCAGCCCGAAAACCGTCGACACGATGAGGTACTGGCGGGTGCCGTGGGCGAAGGTCTCCAAGGCGTAGGCGATTTCGGGCCGTGCGCGAGCCACGATCGTCATTTTGCGGTTCATGGTCATCCCGTCGAACGCCATGAACAACAACAGCGCCAGGAGGAAGAACAGGTTCGACAGGATGCCGAGCAGGCTTTGCAATGCCTGCTCGATCACCTGGACCAGCTTGCCGACGTCGATACCGCTGAGCACGTTGTTGATCTGCTCGGAATTCACCCCCGCGTCCGCGAGTGCGCTACGGACACCCGCGAGCAGATCATTGACTTGATCGGTGTATTCGGGCAGCTGCGTGGCCAACTGCGCCGCCGACACCACCAGCGAACCGACCAGCCCGATGATGATCAGGTACACCACCACCAGCGCCGCGACCATCCCCGCCCACACGGGCAGGCCGCGACGCTGCACCCACGACTGGATGGGCTGCACGGCCACGGTCAGCATCAACGCAAGAAACAGTGGCCCGAGCACCCCGGAGAACGCCTTGATCCCGGCGATCGCCACGACGGCGCCCGCAATGGTCAACAGCACGATGAGCCCGCGCGGAATCGCCCATACGGTTCCGGAGGCCGGTGGCGGTGGCTCGGACGCTCGGCGCGGCTTCTTCTCGGATCCCCGGGTCGCACGCATGCTCTGCTCTTCTCTCGGTCGGCGGGGCGGGCGAGCGAAGATCAGTCGGCAAAGACCTCGCGCAGCTGGGCTTCCTGCTCATGGGACAGGTTGGTCGAGATGAGTTCGGCGTGCTGCCCGTGGAATTCGTCGTGCACACGGTCGAGGGTCGCGTCGGAGGTCAGCACGAACAGCGCCGAGGTCCCCGGGGTGATCTGGTCCTTGAGCTTGGCGATGAACTTGTCATCGATGCCGATATCGGAGAGCGAACCGGCCATCGCGCCGACCCCGGCACCCACGGCGGCGCCGATGAGCGGGATGAAGAACAGGATGCCGAACAGCAGGCCCCAGAACGCGCCGCCGAGCGCACCGACACCGGCCAGATGGTGCAGCTGGCGCGTCTGCGGCTTTTTGGTGCCCTGGGGCCAGCTGACCATGGCCGCGTCATGGACCTTGATCAGTTCCTCGGATTGCAATCGGCTCAGCGTGTCGATCGCGGTATCGGCTCCGGTTGCGGTCGGAAACTTCCACACTGTGAGGGTCGCTGCCATCGTGTGCTCCTCTGGTCGTCGAGATCCTGAAGGCAGCCGGCGCATCGGCCGGTCGGCATCGACGCTATGAGCTGGGCGGCTCGTCGGCCTCACACGTTTCGGATGAACCCGGGTGCGGGATTTTGGATGAAAACCATGCCACAAAGTCATTACAAAGCACACTCAGTGGCAAACAAACAGATACGTTTCACTTGAACTGCAACGCAATGGCGTAGTGGCAACGATTCGTTGATGATGCAGCTCCAGGAGGCGCGGTGTCGGCTTCGCAGTCTTCAACGCCTGGCGCGGTCGATAGCCAGGCTTTTGCCGTAGATGGCGTAGTGGGCCCGGTGGTCCCGACGCTGCCGTTTCGGCCGATCCAGCTCGGCGTTGCCACCGATGCGTTGGACCTGGCTCGTGGCGGCGGCAAGGTCGCGCTGATCTGCGCACCGGCGGGCACCGGCAAGACCGCGCTCGCGGTGGCGTGGATCGAGGAACGCCTGCGCCGCGACCCCACACTTGCGGTCGGCTGGGTCACGGCTACCGAGCGGATGGGCGGCGACCCCGAAACACTGTGGGCGGCGGTCCGAGCGTCGCTGGGTCTGTCCGCTGGACCGCTGGGCCGCGGTGGGATCGACAATCCGACCGGCCACGCCGTCGCGCTCGTAGAGGAGCTGGGTGCCCGCAGCACAGCGGCCGTGCTGGTGATCGACGACGCACATCTGCTGACCGATCCGCTGAGCCTGGCCGGAGTGGAGTACCTGGTCGCGCACACCCCGGCCACGTTGACGCTGGTGGTCGTCGGCCGATTCGACCCACCGGTGCGCTGGCACGCCGTGGCGCTCACCGGACGGTTGGTGCGAATCGGGGCCGCCGAGCTCACCTTCGGCGTTCGCCAGATTGCGGAACTGTTCGATCAGCACGACATCCGCCTCACCGATGCCGAGACCGAGACGATAGAACGGCTGACCGGTGGCTGGGCCGCACTGGTTCGTATCGCGGCGATCTACCTGACCGGGCATGCGGATGCCCGAGACGGTGCACTGTCGGCCCTGGCAAGAACGCCGCATGCGGTCGCGGATTTCCTCGTCGGCGAAGTCTTCGGTCTGTTGCCGCCGCAGACCTTGGATTTCGTGCTCGGCACCGCGATTCCGGTCGCTTTCACCGTCGATATGGCCAATGATCTGTGCGGCGTGGACGCGGCCCGGATCCTGGAAGATCTCGCGCGGATGAACTTCCCCATTCATCACAAATCCCGTGATGGTGACCTCTGGTACTCCTATCATCCGATGGTCCGCATGTACTTGCTGGCCGAGCTGCGTCGACGTGATCCGCACCAAGTCGCCGGTTTACACGAGAGGGTCGCGCGCTCACTGTTGGCGGCCGGCCGGCCTCTGGAGGCCTTTCCTCATCTGCTGGCCGAGCCCGGCCGTCCGCAGGTGGTCGACTTCCTGCGCGAGTACGGCCCTCGGATCGTCTTCGGCGGGGAGGGGCCGGCTCTGTTCCAGCTGCTCGTCAGTGAACACGGCTTGGCCGACGATCCGTTCATCTGGCTACTGCGATCCATCGACGCGGTGTCCCGGGCCGACAGCGTGGAGGTCGGGGCTTATCTCGGATTGCTCACGGCCCGCGGCAGCGGCGAATCGGCGATAGTTCCGCATGCCTGGCTGCTCCCGTTGACATCAGCTGTCGCGGTGGAT
This sequence comes from Nocardia sp. NPDC059180, assembly GCF_042754945.1. Lineage (NCBI taxonomy): Bacteria > Bacillati > Actinomycetota > Actinomycetes > Mycobacteriales > Nocardiaceae > Nocardia > Nocardia sp. NPDC059180. The sequence continues at coordinate 311,705 of NZ_JBHZBU010000007.1, read as the reverse complement.
GCGCATATAGCCGGACACGATGACAGGATCGTCCCCGACACCAGCCACCTGCGAATGGCGCCGGTTACCGGACAAGTCGACCTGGACTGTTTCATCGTGTTGCAGGCCGCGACATACCGGACACGGCGCGGCGAGGTCCGAGATGGCGAGGCCGGGATACTGCACGCACTGGCGCTGGCCGAACAGGCCGCGCTGCCCCGGCTGGAAATTCTCGCGGTCGCCCGGTTGGCGATGTCGGCGGGGCTCTCCGGTTCGATCGTAGCGATGCGCGAGCGGGCGATGCGTGCGGTGGCGCTCGCCGAAAAGTATGGGCTGACCGAGCTGCCCGACGTGGCGCAGGCCAGGGTGATGGTCGCAGGCGCGGCCTATCTGTGTGGGCAGCCGTCGCCATTTTCCGGCGTCGAACCCGTCCGGCCACGTGGCTTCCAGGAAACCTTGATCCCGACCGCGGTCTGGCATGAGCGGCTCGTGTTCGGGCTCGTCGCCTTCGAATCCGCCTGCGATCGTCATGCCGTAGCCGAAGACCTCGATCGTGCTGCGCACCAGCTTCTCGACCAGACCCGTCCGGCGGAAGCGACCGGCAGGGTTCTGGTGCACGTGGTGTGGGTTCAACTGAAGCTTCACGCGAAAGATGCTGCGCGACGGCTGATCGAGCACGGCAGGGCAGCACTGGGGCATACTCCGGAGACCGTGGTGGTCGCCGCGGCGCTGGCCGAATCCCAGCGCAAACCGGCGAGCACGATGTCGCTGCTGGAGCCTCTGCTCGCGGACTCGGAATCCCTGCACACCAACACCGCCGTGACCGCGTGGCTGCTGTGCGCATCGGCTTGTCATCAGCTCGATCGTCCCGCCAAGGAGTACGAGGCGCTCGACAACGCGCTCGCCGCGGCCGCACCCGATCAGATCATTCGCCCGTTCCTCGACGTACCCGGCACCGTGGAGTTGCTCGACGCCAACGCTGGCCGTTTCGGGCACTGCGATGCTTTGGTGGAGATCATTCGCGCGCATCCGAGCGCGCGGCGTTCGGCTGACGCCCCGCATCTCACCGAAACCGAGCTGACGGTCCTGCGTCAGCTGCCCTCCGGGCGGACCTCGCAGAACGTCGCCAAGGACATGGGCGTCTCGATCAACACCGTCAAAACCCACCTGCGCGGCATCTACCAGAAACTCGGCACCACGTCCCGTGCCGACGCCATCGCGCAGGCCCGGCAGCTGGGCTTGCTGTAGCCGGCGGATCCGGCGGGATTCACCCCTATCGGATGATGTGGCCGCGGTGTGGTCGCCGCATGCTGAATGCAGGTTGCTCGGAGTCGACCACACACGAGGACATGAGGGAGGTACCGAGCCGATGCCAGCGCCGATGCGATATCAGTTCATCATCGAGGGCGAACTGTCCGAACGTGCGCTGGCGGCCTTCCCCGAACTGGCGGCGAGCACTCGCTCGGCGCGCGCGACCACGACCCTGTACGGACCAGTCGCCGACAGCACCGCGATGCGAGGAATCCTCGCCCGGATCGACTCCCTCGGCCTGACCCTGCTGGAAATGGCTCGATTGCCGGACTGAGTGCGGTCGGCATACATCCGCATTCGCTCCGGCCGGGCGTGGGCTCTGTCAGCAGCACCCTTCAGGTATTTGTGTCCGATACCAGGCGTGCTCCCGGTCGAGCTGGCGACGTCCACAAACCTCGATCGAATCGGCTCGGACTGGTAGGTCCGGTCGTACCGTCGACCGGACCTTTCCACATCCGATCCCATAGTGAGGTGCCGCGTGGACATCAGCGCAGGCAAGCCCGCCAGAGGCCGCGCGCGCTGTGCACGTGTCGCGGCGCTGGCCCTGGCCGTCGTGCTCGGCTGCGGTGACGGCTACGCACTGGGAGAGCCCGGCGTCGACGCACCGATTCCGGCGCGCGCGCTGGCCGCTGCGCAACCGGCAGACAACGGCTCACGCCTGGTGTCCGCCGGACAAGGACCTGGTCGGGTCGTCGACCTGATGGTTCATTCCGAGGCGATGGGCCGGGCCGTGGCAGTCGAAGTCCTTCCAGCAGTGGATAATTCGAGACCGGCGCCGACGCTGTACCTGCTCAACGGAGTCGACGGCGGATCCGATACCGGTATCTGGAGTGACGGCGATAATTGGCTCACCAAGACAGATGCCGAGGAATTCTTCGCCGATAAGCAGGTCAACGTGGTGATGCCCATCGGCGGTGGCGCGAGTTTCTACACCGATTGGCGCGCCGACGACCCGCAGCTGGGCAGGCATCGGTGGACGACCTTCCTCACCGAGGAACTGCCCGCGGTGATCGACTCGGCGTTGTCGACCACCGCTGTGAACGCAGTGGCCGGATTGTCGATGGCGGCGGCCGCGGTCTTCCAACTCGCCATCGAAGCGCCGGAGACATTCCGCGCCGTCGCCTCCTACAGCGGTTGTGTGCGCACCAGCGATCCGCGCGGCCAGGCCCTGGTCGACGCCATCGTGCTCGGTCACCAGGGCGATCCCCGAAATCTGTGGGGCTCGCCGACGGACCCACTCTGGGCCGCCAACGATCCCTACCTGCGTGCCGAAGAACTCCGCGGCACCGCGATCTACGTCTCCACCCGCAACGGGTGGCCGGGACCACTCGACACCCTCGACGGCCCTGGCATCGACGGCAACCCGGTGACACTAGCCGATCAGGTGGTGCTCGGTGGTGTGCTGGACGCGGTGGCTCATTCGTGTACGCAGCAGCTGCGGGATCGATTGCGGGAGTTGAATATTCCCGCGACCTTCGACTTCCGTCCCAGCGGCACCCATTCGTGGGGCTACTGGGAGCAGGACCTGCACAATTCCTGGCCGCTGCTCGCGGGCGCGATGACCGACTGAGGCAGGGCCTACCGCCGCGACCAGCCCGGCGAGAGGACGGTCGTCGCGGGTGACAGGGGCGAGCGCCACCAGCAAACGGACTAGCCGCCCACCTCGACCCCGACCGACCGTTCCATGCCAGTCGGTCAAGCCGCAACACCTAGCGCTCGGCTGAAGCCACTGCAGGCAACGACGTCGGGACGCAGAGCGGCGTTCGCGCGGGCACGTCGGGTGATGGTCAGTGCAGGCCGCTGGCGGTGGGTGCCGGGTCCGTGTCGTCGGGAGACAGGGCCGCGGAACCCTTATCGACGACCGTCTTCGGCTGCACGCGCTTCATCCAGGCCGGCGCCCACCAACAGGCGTCGCCCAACAGCTGCATGGTCGCGGGCACCAGCAGCACCCGCAGGATCGTGGCGTCGATGAGCAACGCGGCCACCATGCCGAACGCGATGTACTGCATCATCAGCAGATCTGAGAGCGCGAACGCGCCGGTGACCACGAGCAGGATCAGGGCTGCCGCCGTGATGATCCGCCCGGTGTGGGCGACACCCGCTCGGATCGCCTCGGTCGTGGACATGCCTGCCGCTCGCGCCTCGACGATGCGGGAGAGCAGGAATATCTCGTAGTCGGTGGACAGCCCGTAGATCACCGAGACGATGACCACCAGCACCAGCGCCATGATCGGCTGCGGTGTGAAACCGAGCAGACCCGCGCCGTGGCCATCGATGAAGACCCACGTGAGGATGCCGAGCGTGGCGCCGAGTCCGAGCAGGTTCATTGCGGCCGCTTTCACCGGAAGCACCAGCGAGCCGAAGGTCAGCGCCATCAGGATGGTGGTAGCGAGGAAGACCAGTGCGATCATGTACGGCATCCGATCGACCAGCGCGTCGATACTGTCCTTTTCGACGGTGGGCTGCCCACCGACCAGCAGGGTCGTCCCCTTCGGCAGCGGCATCGAACGCAGGTAGTCGATGGTTTCCCCAGCATCGCCGGAGTCGCCGAGCACGGTCTGGGTGGCGAAGACATTGGGCTGAGCGGGCCGCTGCATCAGCGCCGGGAACGGTGCCGCCAGCCCGGGGGCTTGGTTGGCCCTGGCCAACACTGTGTCACCGGCACTGGAATCGAAGGTGACGATCACCAGGTCGATCGGGTCGATCTGGCGCAGTGGGAAGAGTTCGTCGAAGTGCTGCTGCGCGAGCCGCGTCGGATGCTCCGGTGGCAGGAACCGCTCGTTGATGGAACCGAACGCGAGGTCGCGCATCGGCAGGATCAGCAGCAGCAATCCGAGACAGACGGTGATGGCCACCGCGAGTGGTCTTTTCATAACGCGTCCGGCGATCCGGCCCCACAGGTTGTCCGGTTCCTGGTTCGGGGTGGTGGCCTTGCGGAACCAGTCGACGCCGAGCCGGTCCACCCGTCGCCCGAGCACGGCCAGCATGGCAGGCAACAAGGTGATCGAGGTCAGCGCGGCCAGTGCGATGGTGATGATGGCGCCGTAGGCGAAGGACCTCAGGAAGCCCTGCGGGAAGACGAGAATGGCTCCGGCTGCGACGACCACGATGGTCGCGGAGAACAGCACAGTACGCCCCGCGGTCGACACCGCTCGTCGCACCGCGTCATCCACCTCGCGGCCATCGGCCAGCTCTTCCCGGAACCGGCTCAGCACGAACAGGCCGTAGTCGATGGCCAGACCCAGCCCGACCATCGAAACCACCGGTGAGACGAACGAATTCACCTCGGTGACCGTGGTGAGCAGCCGGAGCAGACCCCAGGCGCCGAGCACGGTGAGCCCGCCGACGATCAGGGGGAGTGCGGCTGCGACGACACCGCCGAAGAGGAAGAACAGCAGCGCCGCGACGGCAGGGATGGCGAACAACTCCATGCGCCGCTGGTCGTGGGCCATGGTGTCGTTCAACGCGCCGGCCACCGGTTGGCCGCCTGCAACCTCCATATCGACCCCAGGGAGATCGAAAACCTCTGCCACAGTGCGGAAGTTGCGCATTTGTGTGGTGTCGTCGCTGCCGCTGATCGCGATCGAGGCGAAAGCGTGCCGCCGATCACCGGAACCGAAGAGATCCGGCATCGCCAGACCGGTGTCGGTGGGCCAGTAGGCGCCGTTGATGCGACCGATCTCGTCCGGGAACCGCTGCGGCAGCTCGTTCAACCACGCAACGATCGGGTCGGCGAAATCGGGATCATCAATGGTCGCTCCGCTGGGAGCGTGGAACAGCAGGATGACGTCGGCGCTGTGGTCGGCACCGAACACCTCATCGCGCAGCTGCGCCGCGCGGACGGATTCCGAGCCCGGATCGTCCCAGCCGCTGGAGCTGAGCTGCGCGCCGAGGCCGAGCCCGTACCAGCCGAGGGCCAGCAGCCCGGCCACCACGACCCCGATGACGGTGAAACGCCGCCGCACCACTACATCGGCCCAGTGTGTCAATTCGGCGAACAATTGCCGTCTCCCGATTCATCGCGCGGATCGCACCTGGTCTGCTGGTACGCGACACCGATTCCGCCGGGCATCATCGGACAAGGCGGGACGAAAGAGGTCCTCAGGTATTCACCGCCGGCATCGAGGGGAATTCGAATCTGTGTTGCGCGTGAATGAGGATCGAGGCGACCATACATCCCGTAGTGCGCCATTCGATCAGATCGACATCGGTTTCCCTCTGATCACAACGACGCGCGGTAAACCGTTGTGACGCAGTTGTATAGGGCCCTGTTCCGGCGCGAACGACCGCATCCCGAGCGTGGGACGATCGTGCGAAAGTTGCCGGTAATATCAGAGTTTCTCCTGGTGGGGATGGATATTTGGACGCCATCGCCGATGTCGAGCGGCGGGTGGGAACTGGTTGAGTTCACAAGGCGCGGTGGTAGTGGCCCGTGGAGTTCCCAAACTCTGCCGATTCGATTTCGCCGTCGTTTCGTTCGGCCATAGTTTGGCCCCATCGGTCGACTGCGTAGGGCCGCATGAGACGTGTGTGATCGCCGAGACGGTTTCGGCTATCACCGTTGCCGAGACACCGGAGGAATGTGTGTCTGATATTGCCATCGTGGGTATTGGTTGTCGGTTCGCGGGTGGAATCGACTCACCGGAAACATTCTGGGATTTCGTGATCGAGAAGCGGGACGGTGTCGTCGACATGCCCGCCGATCGGTGGGACTACCGCCGCTACTACGACCCCGAGCCGCGCACTCCGGGGCGCGCCTACACCAAGCGCGGCGCCTTCATGACCAACGATGTGTGGGAGTTCGATCCCGACTTCTTCGGCATCTCACCGCGTGAGGCGACGGTGCTCGATCCGCAGCAGCGGCTGATGCTCGAAGTCACCTGGGAAGCGCTCGACGACGCGGGGATCGCCGGGCGAGCGTCAGGGGAGTCGGTCGGCGTGTACGTCGGCGGGTTCGTGGTGGATCAGTCTGTCATCGGGGTCGTAGGCCCGGCCCTGTTCCACACCGACATGCACACGCCGGCGAGTGCCTCCTACACCATGCTGTCGAACCGAATCGCCTACGCGCTGAACCTGGTCGGCCCGGCGATCACGGTCGACACGGCGTGCTCGTCCTCGCTGGTCGCGTTCCATCTGGCTTGTCAGGCGTTGGAGAACGACGACTGTAAGGTGGCGCTGGCCGGTGGTGTGAATGTCATGTTGCAGCCGGAGACGTTCGTCTTGATGTGCAAGGGCGGCTTCCTCGCTACCGACGGCCGCTGCAAGTCCTTCGATGCCGCCGCCGACGGCTACGGCCGGGGCGAAGGCGCCGGAATGGTCGCCCTGAAGAAACTCGACGACGCCGTACGCGACGGTGACCGGATCTACGCGGTGGTCAAGGCCACCGGATCCAATCAGGACGGGCGCACCACCGCGATCACCGTGCCCAACGTCGATTCCCAGGAGGCGCTGGCCCGTGCCGTCTGTGCGCGTTCGGGGCTGGCACCGGAATCGATCACCTATCTCGAGGCCCACGGCACCGGAACGCTGGTCGGCGACCCGGTCGAGTTGCGCGCGCTGGGACAGGTATTCGGTGCGCCGACCGGTCGCGCGGACAGCGTCGGAGTGGGTTCGGTGAAAGCGACGATCGGCCACACCGAGGCGGCGGCCGGCGTCGCCGGCGTCATCAAGGCGGCACTGGCAATCCAGCACCGAACGCTGCCGCCGCAGGGTTGGCTGGACAAACAGAATCCGGACATCCCCTTCGATGAACTCGGCCTGCACGTCCAGGTCGAGGCGCAACCATTGCCCGCGGACGCGCCGCCGATGTCGGTGGCGGTCAACGGCTTCGGCTACGGCGGAACCAACGCGCACGCCATCCTGCGAGAATTCCGGGCCGACTCACAGTTGCCCGAGACCCGGCCGATCCACACGCACCTCGGCATCCTGCCCATCTCCGCACGCAGTACCGCCGCCGCACGGGCGTTGGCGGGCCGATTCGCCGATCTGATCACCACGGGCGCCGACCCGGACCATCTCGCCGAAGCGGCCTGGACGCGTATGGCGCACCACCCATATCGCACCGGCGTTCTGCTGGGTGAATCCAGCGACGACCTGGTCCGGGATCTGCGCGAATACGCTGCGGGCCAGGGGCGCGACGCGTCGAAAACCATTGTCTCGCGCGCCGTGGAACCCGTCTTCGTGTTCTCGGGCATGGGACCACAGCACTGGAAGATGGGGCGCGACCTGCTGGCCGCCGGTGGCGTTTTCGCTGAGGCCGCAGCAGAAATCGATGCGGAGTTCCGTGGAGTATCGGGCTGGTCGATCATCGAGGAACTGCAGAAACCGCAGGACGAATCCCGGGTCACCCGCACCGAAGTAGCGCAGCCCGCCAACTTCCTTGTCCAGGTGGGTCTCGTGCGCGAGCTCGCCCAGTACGGCATCACACCCGCCGCAATCGTCGGCCACAGTGTCGGCGAGGTGTCGGCGGCGTATATCAGCGGGATGTTGTCGCTGCGGGATGCCGTGCGCGTCGCCTATCACCGGGCCCGGTTGCAGGCGAGCACCGCGGGTACCGGCGGGATGCTCGCGGTCGGCCTGACCAAGGAGCAGGCCGTCGAGCTCATCGGAAACGATCCGCGCGTCGACATCGCCGCCATCAACAGCCCCACCGCCCTCACCCTGTCCGGTGCGGTGGGGCTGTTGGACGAGCTGGCCGAAAAGCTCACCGAGGACGGTGTTTTCGCGCGCCGATTGCGCGTCGAGGTGCCCTATCACAGCAGGTTGATGGAGCCGATCGAAGCCGAGCTGCGCGAGGTACTCGCCGATCTGGCTCCGCAGCCGCCGACGGTGCCGCTGTACTCCACGGTTACCGGCGCACAGGTCACCGAGGGCGACTGGAGCGCCGAATACTGGTGGTCGAATGTCCGGCAGCCGGTCCGGTTCTTCGACGCGATCGGCGCACTGACAGCCGCCGGTAGCCGCGTCTTCGTGGAGGTCGGACCGCATCCGGTCCTGTCGGGCAATATCCGCGAAGCGATGCTCGGCGCCGACGTCAACGGCACCACGGTGGCGACGCTGGACCGCGAGCAGTCCGATTCGGTGAGCATTCGCCGCACGCTCATCGGCCTGCACGCCGCCGGTGTCCTCGACCGCGACCTGCTGTTCCCGGCCGACCGGCCCTCCACCCCGCATCTGCCGCTGCCGCGCTACCCCTGGCAGCGCACCCGGCTGCATTCGGCACTGCCACTGTTCGAACAGGCCAGGCTGGGCACGCCGAACTCCTACGCGATGCTCGGCGACCCGGACGTCGAGGGCCGGCCGGAATGGTTGCTGCAGGTCGGCACCGAATTGCTGCCCTGGCTCGCCGACCATGTCGTCAACGGGATCAAGATCATGCCGGGCGCTGCCTACCTGGACGCGGCGCTCAGTGCCACCGCGTCACGGATCGGCGCCAAACAGGTCGCATTGGAAGGGGTTCGGTTCGTCGCACCGCTGATCATGGGCGCACCGGACGTGCCGTTGGTGGCATTGAGTGTCGAGGAGGCCAGCGGACGCTTCCTGATCCGGTCGCGCAGTGCCACCGGCACCGCGTGGACGGTGCACGCATCGGGGCGGACGTTGACCGGTAGTCACGAACCGACGGTGGTCCGGGTGCCCGTCATCGAGGTCGGCATCGATGTCGACCTGGCGATGTTCTATTCCGGTCTCGCCGCGGCGGGGCTGCAGTACGGCCCGTCGTTCCAGCGGGTGACCTCGGTCCGAGTCGGCAAGGATGCCGTTGTCGCCTCGGTCGACGGCTCCATCGCCGCAGACTCCGGGCACCTGGCGCATCCGGCGGTGGTCGACGCGGCGATGCAATGCGCGGCATTGCTGTTCGCCGACGAACGCATCGATGAAGGTGTGCTCGTGCCGGTCGGTGTTGCCGCCGTCCGGCTGCTCGCCGAACTTCCGGAAACGATCACCGTGGTCGCGCGACGGGACCCGCATGCCCGGCTGCGGGCCGACGTGGATCTGCTGGACGGCGACCACATGCTGGTCGCGCGGCTGACCGGTCTGCAGATCGGCGCACTGAAACCCGGCGACTCTCCGCTGCACCGGATGGCCGATTTCTACTACAGCGACACAATGGAAGAGCGTGACCCGATCGATCCGGCCGCGCTCGAAGCCGGTTCGGTGGCGACCGTGATCGTGCAGTTGGGTGGGGGAAGCCGGACGGGTGAACTCGCGGCCGCACTGCCGGGCTCCCGGGTGTATGTCGCCGTTCCCGGGCAGGCCCTGGAGTCCGACTTGATGGCGAATCTGCAAGCCGCGAAGGCGGAGGGCACCGATCGGCTGCACGTCTGCCTCGTCGCCGGTGCGATCGACGACGATCTGGCAGCCCTGTGGACGTTGAAGCGCATCGCGGTCGCCGTGGACGAATTCGCCACCCCGCCCGTCGCCGGAGACTCTCCGCAATCGGTGTTCGGCGACGGGGTCGCGCACTGCACCCTGGTGACCGAAGGCGCGTTCACTCTGCCCGGCAGCCCGGTCGCACCCGATCCGCGACAGGCCGCATTGGCAGGTGCGCGGCGAGTGCTGCTCAACGAGCAGACGCCGCTGCGGTGGCGGTTGATCGACACCGAGCCCGGTACCGCCACCGCCGATCTCCTGGCGGAACTGGCTGTGCCCGGCGCCTTTTCGCATGACAACTGCGACGAGGTGCTGTTGCGCGAGGGCAAGCGCTGGGCGCCGGTGGTGACCAAGCCGTTGCTCGACCGGCTCGAGGCGCTGGATTCAGCGCAACCACTGACCGACCCCGAAGTGAACTTCGAGCTCGATATGCCACGGACCAGGCTGCTGTCCGCGCTGGCGTGGCGTGAATGCCAACGCCCGGAGCCGGGTGCCGGGCAACTCGAGGTCCGCATGCAGGTCATCGGACTGAACTACAAGGATCCGCTGAAGATCATCGGACTACTCGGTGAGCGCGAACTGGCGCCCACCTACTTCGGCACCGTGCCCGGCATGGAAGGCGTCGGGACCGTGATCCGGGTCGGTGAAGGCATCGACGATGTCGCGGTCGGTGATCTGGTCGCGGTGGCATCCAAGGGAATGATGCGGCGCTTCGCCGTCGTCGACCGGCAATTGGTCGTCGGCCTGCCTGCCGGTACCGATCCCGGCCACTGCACGAGCACCATCGCCTTCGGTACCGCCGAATACGCCCTGCTGGACCTGGCTCGCCTGGAGGCGGGGGAGACGGTGCTGATCCACGGCGCCGCCGGCGGCGTCGGGACCGCCGCCATCCAGGTGGCCAAGGCTCGCGGTGCCCGGATCATCGGAACGGCCGGCACCGACGAGCGGCGCGCCCACGTGCTCGCCCTCGGTGCCGATTACGCGGTGAACTCGCGCTCGCTCAATTTCGTCGACGACGTGCTGACGCTGACAGGCGGCGCGGGTGCGGACGTGATCATCAGCAGCGCGCCCGGGGAAATCCTGCGCCAGAACTTCAACGCCGCCGCGGAGTTCGGCCGCATCGTGGAAGTGGGTAAGGCCGACATCTACACCGGTGGTCTGCTGGAACTGGCCAACTTCGACAAGAACCTCGCCTACTACTCGATGGATCTGGATCGCCTGGTGGCGGTCAGCCCGCAGCGGCTGGCCCGGTTGCTGGAGCGAGTGTTCGAGAAGGTCACCGACGGCACCTACACACCGTTGCCCTATCAGCTGTTCGAGACCGGGGAGCTGAGCAAGGCCTTCGAGGAAACTCTGCGTTCGTCACGCCCCGCCCGGATCGCCCTGCGGATGGACTCACCGGAACCACCCGTGCGGCCCTACCTGCCCGACGTCGAGATCAGCGATACCGCAAGCTATCTCGTAACCGGCGGATTCGGCGGGTTCGGATTGGCCATCGGTCGTTGGCTGGCGCTCCGTGGGGCTCGCAGGCTGGTGCTGCTCGGCCGCAGTGGGCCTGCCACCGAGCAAGCGCGCAAGCAACTCGAGGCCTGGCGCACGGTCGGAATCGAGGTGATCGAGGAACTCGCCGACGTCACCGATGCCGCCGCGATCGCCGAGGTCGTGGCCAGAGTTCACACCGAAAAGAACCCGTTGCGCGGGGTGTTCCACGCGGCAGGCGCGGTGGCCGACAACCGAATCAGCAAGATGGAGCCTGAGCAACTGGACAAGGTGTACCGGCCGAAGGTGCACGGCGCGCAGGTGGTGCACCAGGCGGTCGCCGACGCGTGTATCGCCTTGGACATGTTCGTACTGTGTTCCTCGGGCGGCTCGATGTACGGCATCTACGGGCAGTACAACTACTGTGCGGCCAACGTCGCGGTGGAGTCGCTGGCCGAGAAATGGTCACGGGCCGGTGAACGGGCACTGTGTATCGGCTGGGGTCATCTCTCCGGCGCGACCGGCGGCATGGCCTCGGACGAAACGGCCGAAAAGTATCTCGACCTGGTCGGTTTCGGCCCGATCGATATGGCCGACGCCACCGCCTACATGGAACAGACACTGCGTCTCGGTGTGTCGCGCGCGGCGATCATCCCCACCGACTGGGCCAAACTGACCGGCACCTTCCCGCAGCTGGCCCGTACCGGACGCACGATCGCGTTGGCCAAGGCTTCCGCGAAGGACACCTCGGAACTGGCGCGGCTGCGCGAGGAACTCGCGGCCATGGAGGAGTCAAAGCGAGGGCCGCATATCGCCCGCCTGATGGCGGGGGAACTGGCCGTCGTCATGGGTGTCCCGGTGGAGTCGATCGATATGACGATTCCGGTGCCGGAGCTGGGGCTCGACTCGCTGATGGCGGTGGAATTGGGCGCCCGCGTCACCAAGGCGCTCGGCATCGACCTGATGTCGTTGCAGATGGGCCGGTCGTTCAGCCTGGAACAGGCCGGTCCGAAGGTGGCAGAGCTGATCCTCGCCCATGACGCGGGTTCCGCGCAGCCGGTGCCGGAAGCCGCAATAGTGGTCGCCCCTTCCGCGACTGGGACGAACGGGCACACCGACGATGCGGCGGCCGTGCACCACGCCGGGAACGGTTCGACGGCGAACGACATCGTCGACGAATCAACCATGGCCGCGGCGCGGTAGGAAGCGAGGTCATCGTCATGGTCGATTTCGGTCTCATCGATGAATGGACGCCGGCGCCAGGCCGGCTCATCACCTGGGTCGCGTCGACGGAGTCACTCGAGCGCGCCCAGCGGGCTCCGTTACATCCGGCCCCGCCGTCGCTACAGCAGGAACAGTATCTGCGGCTCGCCGACCGCCACGCCCACGCCGAATTCCGCTTCTCCGGACTCTGTCTGGTCACCGCGGAAATTCCCATCCCTGACCTGGACCGGGGCGCGATGACGCAGGTCATTCACCAATTCCTGCTGCGTCATGACACATTCCGAACGTGGTTCGCGATCGAACCGGATGGCGCCGTGCGCCGTCATCTGGTGCCGGAGGAGGCTGTCGAATTCGTCCCGGTCGATTACGGCAGGCTCGATGACCCCGAGTCCATCCGCACGCATGTGGAGAAGACGACACCCGGCCCGTTCCAGTGGGATTGCTTCACCTTCGGTGCGATCGAACACGGGGAATCGACCACGGTGTACCTCGCCGTCGACCACCTGCACACCGACGGGCTGGGGCAATACCTGTCCGCCTCCGACTTCGCCCAGCTGTACGCGGGGCAGATGTGGGGAGAGGCGCAACCGTTGCCGCCCGCGGCGAGCTATCTGGACTATTGCGTCACCGAGCGGGCGCACAGCTCGCAGCTGACGTTGTCGTCACCAGGCGTGCGCAAATGGCTCGAACTGTTGCGGGGCAACGACAACCGGTTGCCCGCATTTCCACTGGACCTCGGCAAGCGATCCGACGGATACAACCGCAGCGCACACCGCAGCATCCTGCTGTTGAACGAGGACGATGCGAGCAGATTCGAGCAGGTCTGCCGGGCCAACGACGCCGAATTCGTCGGCGGTGCGTTCGCCGCGGCGGCACTGGCCGAACGCGAACTGACCGACTCCGACTACTACTTCGGGATGACGCCGATCAGTACCAGGACCTCGGCCGCGGAGGGCAACTCGGTCGGCTGGTACGTGACGCTCGTGCCAGTCGCGTTTCCGCTCGGTCCCAGCACGCCGTACAGCCGTGCCCTGACGATCGCGCAGCGGGCTTATGAGAACGGACTCCGGTTGGCGCCCACGTCCTTTCACCGGGTACTCGAACTGTTGCCCGCCGATTCCGAGATCAAGGCCGAGCCGGGCTGGGTCACCCCGATGATCTCGTTCATCGACGCCAGGGATTTCGCCGGTCACGAATTCTTCGACGAGGTCACCGCCGGCGTGTACGCCAATCGTGCCGCCTCGGAGGAAGTGCTCATCTGGATCAACCGGCTGCGGTCGGGGACCCGGCTCAGTGTCATCTATCCCGGCACCGAGGCGGCGCGCGAATCCGTGGAGCGCTACGTCGCCGCCATGAAATCGGTGTTCGTGGCGATCGCCGCGACCGCGGAACTTCGCTGACCGAGGAGGATATGTGCCCACCGTGTTCCGAGATCCGTGGATTCCCGACGGCGAGAAATCGGTGTACTCGCTCCGTCTCGCGGATCGTCCGCAGGGATTCGAGATGACCAACCTCATCGCCCGCGAGACCGGCGGCTACCTGTCGACCGTCGAGGCGCGTATCGGCGGAGCGGGGCGCGGTGGCGCGGAGCTGTCGATGACGATCGAGCAGCGGTTCAAGCGGGCAGGCGAGCTCTTACGCGCCGAGCACTACCGTGCCGAAACTCGCTCGGGCAGTATGGTGGTCTCGCGTGAGGAAGCGAACTTCCTGCACACGACCCATTTGCAATTCGGTGGTGGACCCGCGCCGTTTCCGGTGAACATCATGCCAATCGCAGGTGGGCTGACCTTGCTGCGTGGCATCGAATTCGCCGAGGGCCATGTGGAATCGATCAATGCGTGGCTGGCGTTCTCCGTGCACTGGCCGCTGATCGTCAAGGTCGACAAACGCATCACGGTGGAGGTGCCCGCGGGTCATGTCCCGTGTTGGCAGTTGCGGATTCGGCCCGGATTCGCGCAGGTGAACATGCTGCTGGACAAGGTGATCGGCGGAATCCTGCCGCCGTTCATCGCACACTTCGAGCAGGCGCCACCGCACCGGCTGGTGCGGATGAGCTTCCCCACCCAGCTGACGTTGGCCGGCCCACGCGCGCTCATGGAGCTCACCGCATGACGGTGGCGTCGGGTCTGGCGACGATCCGGAACAAGGTCGGCGGCGAACTGCCCGCATGGCTGGCCTTCGCCGGATGCCTGATCGCGGTGTTCATGCAGATGATCGACGTGACGATCGTGAACACCGCCCTACCCAACCTGACCGCCGATCTGCACGCATCCCGATCGGCGCAGCTGCTGGTGATCTCCGGCTATTCACTGGCCTTCGCCTGCACCCTGCTGACCGCCGCCCGAATCGGGGCGATGGTGGGGCGCAGGGCCATGTTCCTCGCCTCGGTGACCGCGTTCACCGCCGCGTCGATGTGGTGCGGACTGGCCACCGGCGCGACGGAACTGGTCATCGCGCGGGTCGTCCAGGGCGCGGCGGGGGCGGGGATGGCGGCGCAGACCATCGCCATCCTGACTGCCGGCTTTCCGCGGGAACGCCATCCGCTGGTGTTCGCGCTGTACGGGGGAGTGGCGGGGTTCGCCGGGATGCTCGGGCCCATTGTCGGCGGTGCACTCATCACCCTCGATATCGGCGGCTGGGGCTGGCGGTCGGTGTTTCTGATCAATCTGCCGATCGGGATGTTGGCCTTCGGGCTGGCCTGGCGATATCTGCGGATGGGACGGCCGGTAAGCCGTGATCGACTCGATCTCGGCGGCGTGGTCTTGTCCACGGCCGGACTCTTTGCAGTGATCTTCGCGCTGGCCGAGATCCAGCAGCGCGGGTGGCGGCCGGAATTGAGTGCCGCCATCGTGGTCGGCCTGGCCCTGACCGCGGTGTTCGTCGCCCATCAACGCAAGCAAACCGGTCGCGGCTCCAGCCCGCTGCTACGCCTCGACCTGTTCGCCGACCACGGCTTCCGCATCGGCTCGATCCTGGTGGGCGCCTTCTTCGGTCTGTTCACCGCCTTCGTCTTCGCCGCCTCGATCACCATGCAAGATGTGCTCGGCTATTCGCCGTGGCGGACCGGCCTGGTGATGACTCTGTTCGCGCTCGGCGCGGGAACCGGCGCGATCGGCTCGCTGATTCTGGTGCAGCGCTGGGGGATTCGAGTCCTCGCCGCCGGCATCGCCTTGTTCGGCGGCTGCCTGGTCGCCGGTGCGATCTATCTTCACCTGACCTCGGGCGAAGTGAATGCCCTACTCGCGGCGGGCCCGGTCTTCGCCTCGGGCTTCGGCGTCGGCCTGTTCGGTGTGCAACTACAGCCGATCATGCTGTCCGGATTGGATACGGAGCGGATGTCGGAGGCCTCCGGGGTGCTACCGACCATCGAGCAGGTCGGCAACTCCGTCGGGCTCGCGGTCCTGACAACCCTGTTCTTCAGCGCGCACACCCTCGGCGGCAGTGTCACCATGATGGCGGCCATCGCGGTCGTGGCCATGGGGCTGGGCGTGCTGACGCTCGCCATGCCGGAGGCCGGCCGCTCCTGAGCGGGGGCACGACTGGACTGCAACGCTCGGTGTGCGCGGGCCACCACCTGTCGAGCCCGGTGAGTTCGACGGAGGTGCGGGCTCTGCGGTGCAAACAGCGACAGGGGGTGGCTGCTGGTCCGACGACCTGATGGGGCACCTCCGTACGGAGGTGTGGCCTACTGCGTAGTCGTGCTTCGCCTCGGCAGCTTCCAGCCGGGACGCGGGAAGTGGCAGGTGTAACCCTCCGGGAAGCGCTCCAGGTAGTCCTGGTGTTCGGGTTCGGCCTGCCAGAACTCGGGGGCCGGCGTCACCTCCGTGACCACCTTGCCCGGCCACAACCCGGAATCTTCGACGTCGACGATGGTTTCCAGGGCGGTCCGCCGCTGGTCGTCGTCGAGGTAGAAGATCTCCGACCGGTAGCTGGTGCCGATATCGTTACCCTGGCGGTCCTTGGTGGTGGGGTCGTGGATCTGGAAGAAGAACTCCAGCAGCGCCCGGTAATCGGTCTGCTCGGGGTCGTAGACGATCTCGACCGCCTCGGCATGACCGGGATGGTTGCGGTAGGTCGGGCGATCATTGCTACCGCCGGTGTAGCCGACTCGCGTCGACAAGACCCCCGGCTGCTTGCGGATCAGGTCCTCCATCCCCCAGAAGCATCCACCTGCCAGAACCGCTTTCCGTGGACTGCTCACACCGTCTCCTTCTCGATCGCATGTTCCTGGTACCGCCGTCCGTCCACCATGATCTTCGCCGGGTGGATCGGGACGTCGGGTCGACCCGTACAACGTGGTGGGCGGCCGACCATATTCCACCAGCTGACCAGAGGCGGCGTGGCCGAGGCCGCCGCCATGACGGCTGGATCCAGGAGAACGCAGGGGCGGGCAGGCCGTGGTTCAGTCGGTGAAGGGTACGTGGGCGGGTGGGCAAGTGGTGTCGGACAATTCCAGATCGATCAGGTAGCGCTCCTGGACGGCTCGCACGCAGGGGCTGGTCGGGTCGTGACCGTAGCCGGGGACGACAAACAGGTGCGCGTTGCCGAGAGCCTGTTCCGCGCGCTGTGCGTTCGACAGGGGAGTGGCCGGGTCGAACCGGTTGTTGATGAGCAGTGCCGGGGTCTGCGTGTGCAGCGTCCACGGGCCGGTGTAGCGCTGCGGGTAGCCCGTCGGGGGAGCGGGCCAGGAAGCGCAGGCTTGCAACGGGTACAACCAGTACGCCCCGTACTCGGGCGAGGTCGCGGCGAGTTCGGGCCAGCGGTCCGGGTCGCGGGGAAACGTGTTGTCGGCACAGGAAATCGCGGTGTAGGACTCGAGGAAGTCATTGGTGTACGGCGCCGCCGACAATATTTCGCGGGCCGTATTCGGATCGCCCTGTGCGCCGCGCTCGAGTTCGGCGAGCAGCTGTGCCAGGGCGGGCCAACCCCGCTCGGAGTCGTAGAGCAGGGCAACGTGTACCAACATGACGTCGCGATAGCTCACCGGCAGTGCTTCAGCTCCCGAACCGACAACGATCGGATCCTGCTTCAGCCCGTCCAACAGTGCGGCGGTGCGCTCCCGCACACCATCGCCCGCGAACGCGCATGCGCCCGGTTCCGCGAGTTCGCACAGCCGGGCGAATTCGGTGAACACTTCCTCGGTGCCTGCTGCCGTCCCGGCGAGCGCAGCGGCGCTGTCGTTGGTGTAGAGATCCGGAGCGATCATCGAACCGAGCTGCAACGCCCGCACCCGATCCCCGAACAATGCGCCGTACACCTGACCCAAATAGCTGGCGTAGGAGTAGCCGATGTAGTTCATCTGCGTCTCACCCATCGCTCGACGCAGCAGGTCCAGGTCACGCGCCGCATCGACGGTGGTCAAGTAGGGAAGCAGGTCACCACTGTGCTCGGCGCAGCCCGCAGCCAGTTCGCGAGCCGCCGCAGCCGCAGCGGCTTGCTGGTCAGCATTCACCGGTGGCAGCGCGACCTCGTCCCAGAACTGTTGCTGTGCAACGGGATCGGCGAAGCAGTGCACTTGGCTGCTGCGCCCGATGCCACGCTGATCGAAGGTCACGACGTCGAAGCGCCGCGCGAGCTCACCTGACAGGATGTCGGTGTCCCGTGCCCAGTCGTACCCGGAGCCGCCGGGCCCACCGACCCCGGCGAACAATGTGCCGATGCGATGTTCTGGATCCGCCGCGGGCCGACGGACCACCGCCAACGGCAGGGTGCGTTCGACCGGCCTCGAATAGTCGAGCGGCACCTGTGCCACCGCGCACTGGTATCCGTCGAGTTCGGGTTCGCCGCACGACCCCCAATTCAGCTGCGGGGTGGGCGCGGCATCGGCCTCCGCGACCAACTGCGTCACCCGAGCCGAAGCATCGTCACCACCGTCGCTGCCCTCGGTCGCCGCATCTACGCACCCGGCCAGCGTCACTGCGAGCACCACCGCAAGAACTGTTCTCGTCCATCGCACCGCTCGATGATCTGTCGGCACCGTGAGCACGACATCCTCCTTTGGATCGACATCCGACCCGGAATTCGAGGCCGCAGCATGCGGGTCGTCGCGATCCCCTGTCGCCGGTGTCCGGCAGCTGGAATTCACCCGCGACGGGTGAGCCGCGCACCGAAATCCGTCGATAGCGTCCGCGGTATCCGCTCCGGTCAGATCCGAATATCGACGTGAGGGACATATGACGACGCATCTGAACTTCGATGACACGACCGATTTCGACAATGCCGACCGCGGGTTCATCGAGGCACTGGACCCGCCGGAGATCCGCGCTGCCGACGGGCGCGTCGTTTGGGATATGGGCGCCTACAAATTCCTGACCGGCGACTGCCCGCCGACCGCGAACCCGAGCCTCTGGCGGCAGGGACAGCTGTGCGACAAGCAGGGCTTGTTCGAGGTCACCGACGGCGTCTACCAGGTGCGCAACTTCGATCTGTCGAACATGACGTTGATCGAGGGACGCGAGGGCGTCATCGTGATCGATCCCCTGATCTCGGCCGAAACCGCCGCCGCGGCACTCGCGCTGTATCGGCGCCACCGCGGAGACCGCCCGGTCACCGGCATGATCTATACCCACTCTCACGTGGACCATTTCGGCGGGGCGCGCGGAGTCGTGCCAGAGGGACACGCGCCGGTGCCGATTCTCGCGCCGGCCGGATTTCTCGAGCACTCGGTGAGCGAGAACGTCTATGCGGGCAATGCGATGACCCGGCGGGCCATCTTCATGTACGGCACCGGACTGGACAAGGCTCCCGACGGCCAGATCGGTGCAGGCCTTGGTATGACGACATCCATCGGAGCCATCTCCCTCATTCCGCCGACGGTCGATATCACCCACACCGGTCAGGTGGAGGAGGTCGACGGTGTCCGGATCGTCTTCCAGCTCACCCCCGGCACCGAAGCACCTGCCGAGATGAACTTCCTGTTCCCGGACCGGCGGGCGCTCTGCATGGCCGAGAACGCAACGCACAACATGCACAACGTGCTGACCTTGCGCGGCGCGGTGGTCCGCGACAGCCGGATATGGGCGCACTACCTCGACGAGGCGATCGGGCTGTTCGCCGACAAAGCCGATGTCGCCTTCGCCTCCCACCACTGGCCGACCTGGGGCACAGAGAACTGGACGGCATGGCTGGCACAGCAACGAGACATGTACGCCTACATGCACGACCAGACCCTTCGCTTGATCAATCGCGGCCTCACCGGCGCCGAGATCGCGGAAGAGCTGGCCCTGCCACCCGCAGTCGACGGAACGTGGGCCAACCGGGGCTACTACGGATCGCTCAGCCATAACGTGAAGGCGATCTATCAGCGATACATGGGCTGGTTCGACGGCAACCCGGCCCATTTGTGGGAGCATCCGCCGACCGAACTCGCGCAGCGTTATGTCGCCGATTACGGCGGCGTCGACGCGGTAATAGCCAAAGGACGCGATTACGCCGATCGCGGTGATCTGCGGTTTGCGGCGACCTTGCTCAACCACGCGGTGTTCGCCGAGCCGGACAACACGCCCGCCAGGGATGCGCTGGCCGAGGTATACGACAAGCTGGGCTTCGGCGCCGAGAACGGAACATGGCGCAATTTCTTCCTCGTCGGTGCGCGAGAGCTGCGGCACGGACCGACGCCCGCCGACATCGACACCACGAACGCGTCGATGATGGCCGCGTTGAGCGTCGACATGATCATCGACGCACTCGCGGTGCAGGTGGACGGGCCCCGGGCCGCGCAGTCCGACTTCACCATGGACTGGAATATGACCGACGAGGACCGCACCATCCGATTGACCATGTCGAACGGCGCGCTGACCCACCGGACAGGCACCGAGGATGCGCCACTTCGGGGCACTGCGGGCTTGACGTTGCGATTGACCAAAGAGCAGCTGCTGAGCATGTTGTCGGGTAAGGCCACCGCGGGCATCGGCATCGACGGCGACCAGTCGATCCTGCCCACACTGACCGGTTTGCTCGACAGGCCGGACCCACGCTTCCCGATCGTCACGCCGTAGTCACCGAGGAAAGGGGATTGGCATGACAAACATGACACAACCCGAACGGCATCCGGTCCGCCAGGGTGTCGCCGCCGTGACGTCCATCGCCGTGGCGGTATTGCTGCTGATCGTTGGTGTGCTCTCGATTCTTCAGGGCATCTCCGCGCTCTCGACCGATGAACTGTTCGTCACCGGACCGGAGTACGTGTACCAGTTCGACACGACGACGTGGGGCTGGATCCACATCGTGCTCGGCGCGCTGATCGCGATCACCGCGATCGCGCTGATGACCGGCGCCGTGTGGGCCCGAGTCCTCGCCGTATTCCTGGCAGGCTTGTCCATCATCGGGAATTTCCTGTGGATCCCGTACTACCCGTGGTGGTCGATTCTCGTGATCGCGCTGAACATCGTCGTCATCTGGGCGGTGTCGACGTGGCGGACCGGTTAGGTCGTGCGGCCGAGCATCTGGGCGAGTTCATCCGGATCGGGTGAAGCGCAGCGCGGCCGTGGGTCGGCACGATGAGCCCATGACGCACTCATCCGAACTCGGGCCGGTAGAGATGGTCGTCCTCTTGTTCCCCGGCACCCGTATCGACACCGCCGTCACCACCGCGCTGGCCGAAGTGGTCGACCGCGGCTACGTCACCGTGGTCGACCTCATCTACCTGGCGATGGACGACACCGGCGAGGTGCGCCAGATCGAAGTGGACGAATCGCTGACCGATATCGGCCTCGACGGTGTCACCGTCGACTCCCGCGGCCTGGTCAGCGATGACGATCTCGACGTCGTACGAGCCGCGATGGACCCTGGCACCTCGGCGGTCGTGATCGTCTACGAGGAGACGTGGGCACGGAAGCTGGCGGGCACGGTTCGCGACGCAGGCGGAGAAGTCGCACTGCACGTGCAGATCCCCCGCGACGCGGTCGAAGCCGCGCTGTCGGTTCAGTAAGAGGAGGACACATGGTTTTTCGCGGAGGACGAGCCGGGCGACCAGGTCTGCTCGGCACAGTCGCACGCACCGCTGTCATATCGGGCACTGCGCGCGCCACATCGAACGCCGTCGATCGGCGAGCGCAACGCCGTGCGGCGGAAAGCCAGGCGTACGCGGAGCAACAGCAGGCGCCGCCACCACCGATGCCCACACCACCGCCTGCTCCCTCCGGCTCCGGCGACCTGGTGGCGAAGCTGCAACAACTGGGCCAGCTGCACGATTCCGGAGTGCTGTCCGACGACGAGTTCGCCGCAGCCAAGCGCCAATTGCTCGCCTGAGAGGTAGGGCGCTTTCCCGGGGTGCTCCGCTCGCTCAGCGCGCCAGCCAGCCGCCTTCGACCGCCATGCAGTGGCCTAGGTTCTGGGGTGCGGTGCGGCTGTCACGATCGAGTCACGGCAGGGATCATGCGCTGGGTCGCCGGTGCCCGAAACCCGACTGTGGTGCGCGGCGTTCAGCCACGAACCCATGTCGCGGCCGAAGCTGCGGTCCTGCATGAGAAACATCGAGAATGCAAACGGAATCCGCTGGTAAATCATAGATTTCGCGGTCCGCGATGGTGCCGCGACGCTCTTGCGGTCGTATTCGATTGCTGCAACCGAACCATGGCGTCACATTCCGGCATCACGAAAATGACACCGGCGCCGGATATGTGTGCAGTTCGATAACAACTCTCGGTAAACGAGGGAATATCGGGAAGCATCGGGTTTTCGAGTACGCATCTCCGGGATATTGTTCTCGGCAGCAGTGCACTCTCGGGCCTGCCGAGGTCTGCGAGCGCTCCGATATCGGCAGAGGAATGTGAGTAGCCATGGTGGAGCGAAAGAATGAGCGTCGCGAGGTACTTCCAATTCCCGATCGGCAGCATCTGGGCCTGACCACCTACGATGCGAAAGATCCTGATACGGCGTTTCCGCCCATCGAACCCTTGTTGCCGCCGTCCGGGGCGCCGAATGTGCTCGTGGTTCTTCTCGATGATGTCGGATTCGGCGCGAGCAGTGCCTTCGGTGGCCCGGCGCAGACCCCGACCGCGGAACGATTGCAGCGCGGGGGATTGACCTACAACCGATTTCATACCACCGCGCTGTGTGCGCCGACCAGGGCCGCACTGCTGAGCGGACGCAATCATCACTCGGTCGGCATGGGCATGATCACCGAAACGGCGACCTCCGCGCCCGGTTCGTCCGGTTTGCGACCCAATACCAAGGCCACACTGCCGATGATGTTGAAGCTCAACGGGTATTCGACAGCGCAATTCGGCAAATGCCATGAAGTCCCACCGTGGCAGACCTCGCCGATCGGTCCGTTCGATGCGTGGCCGACCGGCGGCGGCGGATTCGAACACTTCTACGGCTTCATCGGCGGCGAGAACAATCAGTACTATCCGGCGCTGTACGAGGGCGTCACCCCGGTCGAGCCGGACACGACGCCCGAACAGGGCTATCACCTGACCGAAGATCTTGCCGACCACGCCATCGATTGGATCCGCACCCAGAAGTCGCTCGCTCCCGACCGGCCCTTCTTCGTCTATTTCGCACCCGGTGCGACCCATGCACCGCACCACGTGCCCACCGAATGGTCGGACAAATACGTGGGGAGGTTCGCCGACGGGTGGGATGCGCAGCGCGAAGCGATACTCGCAGACCAGAAGCGGCGCGGTGTGGCGCCTGACGATGCCGAACTGACCGCACGTCCCGACGTGATTCCGGCCTGGGATGATATGGATGACACGCTCAAACCGGTGCTGGAGCGGCAGATCGAGGTCTATGCGGGATTCCTCGAGCACACCGACTTCCACGTCGGACGGGTCGTCGACGCCATCGAGGCACTCGGCGCCCTCGACGACACGCTGATCTTCTACATCATCGGCGACAACGGAGCGTCGGCGGAAGGCACGGTCAACGGCGCGTTCAACGAGATGGCCAATTTCAACGGCCTCGCCGCGATCGAAACACCCGAGTTCATGGCGCAAGTCAAGGAGAAACTGGGTACGCCGGAGGCGTATAACCACTATTCGGTCGGCTGGGCGTGGGCGATGTGCGCACCGTTCCAATGGACCAAACAGGTCGCCTCGCACTGGGGTGGCACCCGCAACGGCACGGTCGTCCACTGGCCGAACGGCATCAAGAGCAAAGGCGCGGTGCGGTCGCAGTTCACCCACGTCATCGATGTGGCCGCGACGGTACTCGAGGCGGCCGGGCTGCCCGATCCCACGTTCGTCAATGGCGTTCAGCAGGCCCCGCTCGAGGGTCTGAGCATGGTGTACAGCTTCGACGAGCCCGACGCACCCGAGCAGCACGATCTGCAGTACTTCGAGATGGCAGGCAACCGCGGGATCTACTACAAGGGCTGGAGTGCCGTCACCCGGCACAGCACGCCGTGGCTTCCGAACGAGGTACTTCCGGCCCTCGACGACGATGTCTGGGAACTGTACGACGGCAGCACCGACTGGACGCAGGCGCGCGATCTGGCCGCCGAGCAGCCCGAACGGCTGGCGGCACTACAACGCCTCTGGTTGATCGAGGCGGTGAAATACAACGTCCTGCCCATCGACGACCGCAGGTTCGAACGCCTGAATCCGACCATCGCGGGTAGGCCGCAGCTGGTGACGGGTAATAAGCAGGTGCTGTTCCCCGGGATGCGCAGGCTCAGCGAGCACAGCGTCATCGATATCAAGAACCGGTCGTTCTCGGTGACCGCGGCGATCGAAACGTCGAAGGAGGGGCCGACCAACGGTGTGGTCATCGCCCAGGGCGGTCGCTTCGGCGGATGGGCGTTCTATGTGCGTGAGGGGCGGGTGAAATTCGTCTACAACCTGCTCGGGATGACCGAGTGGATCATCGGCGCGACCGAAGATCTGACCACCGGCCGTCACCAGATCCGCGCGAGCTTCGCCTACGACGGCGGTGGCCTGGCCAAAGGTGGCGAGGTCACCCTCTACATCGACGGTCGAGCCGTTGGCAGTGGACGGGTCGAGCAGACCCAGCCGATGATCTTCTCCGCCGACGAGACCACCGATATCGGGGACGACTTCGGTATGCCGGTCTGCGCCGACTACTCCGGGGTCAGCAAGTTCAACGGCAGCATCGACGTGGTTCAGCTGGACGTCGGCGACGACGACCACTCCCATCTCATCGACCCCGCTGAGGTGGCTCGCGTCGCGACCTCGCGTCAGTAGCAGTGAGCCGTCGGTCGGCGCGAAGTCGGAGCGGCCCGTACCCTCGCCGCAGCCTCCGCGCCGCGAACGCCCAGCTGCTGTGCGCAGCCGCCGGGGTGGGGCTGGGAATCGCGATGCCGCGCATTCCCGGCGGGCCGCGCGCTCCTGCCCCGCAGGTTGTCGATCTGCTGTTCACCGCTGGGCTCGGCCTGCTCGGGGCGGTCGCGCTGATCTTCTCGCTGCTGTTCCTGGTCCTGCAATGGGTCGCGACGACATTCACCCCACGCCTGACACTGTTCCGGGACGCCCCGATCGTGTGGCGGACCTTCGCCTTCGCGATCGGCCTTGTCTCGTTCTGCGTCACCGCCGCGCTGGCCATCGGCAACGACCACGACGTCTCCGTGGCCGTTCCCGTCACCGCGATGTCGCTGATGCTGATCATGCTGTGGATCCTGCGAACTCTGCAGCTGCGGGCGTTCGCCGCCATCCAGCTCGTTCCCGCGCTGAAATCGATCGCCGCCCGGGGACGTGCCGTACTCGGCGAGCTCGAGGTCAGAAGTGATCGCGCGCCGCCGGCGCGACCGGTGCCGCCGCATCGGAACACGATCAGCTGGCCGGATCCGCCGACTGTGCTGCAACGGCTGGACACAGACCAGCTGCTCGACCTCGCCCATGCCGCGGACGCGGTCCTCGTCTTGCGCGCCGCTCCCGGCGCGACCCTGCGCCGCGGCATGCCGGTAGCCGATGTGTACGGTGCCGTGCTGACCGCGGACACGGTGCTGACCGCGTTGGTCGTCGGCAATGAACGCGGTTTCGACCAGGACCCGCTGCTGGCTTTCCGGTTGCTCGCCGACATCGCGTTACGGGCATTGTCCCCAGCGGTCAACGACCCCGCGACCGCGGTTCAAGCACTCGACGAAATCGGGGACCTGCTCATGCAGGTAGCGGCGGCGCCACTGATGCCGCTGTGGCTCGCCGATCCGGATGGTGACCCAAGAGTGCTTGTCCCACTGCCAGATTGGGACACCTTCCTCCGTGTCGCGGTAGACGACATCGTCTTTGCCTCGTCCTCGCCGATGGTCCTGCGACACGTGCGCGACGTCCTCGAGCGGGTCGCCGACCACGCCGATCCGGAGCGGCGAAGCCATCTCGCGCCACGACTTTCCTGGGTCGCGGAAGAAATGCAGAACCGTTTCCCGCAAGTGGCGTTCACCACCGCCGCGTCCGACGTCAGTTGACAGTCGGGTGTGCCGACGCGGATCAGGATGATCCGCGCTCGGATGGCAAGAGCGCGTAGGCCGACGCTGTCGGATCCGATGTCTCGGCGTAGTTCGCCGCTGGTGAGCGCCGTCACCTGGCAACCTCACGAGGGGGTATCCGGCGTCGGTGATATCGCGGCCCTCATTAGCATCGATACCGCGAATACATCGAGGGAAGGCCGAGGACCCGCGTTGACTACCGAACAACTTGACCGCTGGAACGCCCAGGAAGCCGCCGCGGAGGCGATGATCCCCACCATCGGCAGGTTGTATCGGGACAAGGGTGTGACGATCCTGCTGCACAGCCGGTCGCTGGTGAACAAGTCGGTGATCAGCATCCTGCGCACGCATCGTTTCGCGCGTCAGATCGAGGGCGAAGAGCTGTCGGTGCACGAGACCCTCCCGATCCTGGAAGTGCTCACCGAGCTGGACCTGGGGCCATGCAAAATCGACCTCGGCCAGCTGATCATGGCCTATCGCGCCGACGATCGTGGACTGTCGATTCGCGAGTTCACCGCCGCCGTCCTTGCCGATGTGATCAACGACAACAAGGCCCAGGCTCAGGGGCCGCGGGATGTGGTCCTCTATGGCTTCGGCCGCATCGGTCGTCTGGTCACCCGTCTGCTCATCGAGAAGGTCGGTTCCGGTAA
Source organism: Nocardia sp. NPDC059180 (assembly GCF_042754945.1). NCBI lineage: Bacteria > Bacillati > Actinomycetota > Actinomycetes > Mycobacteriales > Nocardiaceae > Nocardia > Nocardia sp. NPDC059180. The sequence goes on along the minus strand of NZ_JBHZBU010000007.1, from coordinate 285,308 downwards.
CGGGCTGAACCTGCGTGCCGTGGTGGTCCGCAGGGGCGGCGCCGACGACCTGATCAAGCGTGCGTCGTTGCTGCGCCGGGATTCGGTTCACGGCCAGTTCAACGGCACGATCAAGGTCGATACCGACAACGACACGATCATCGCCAACGGCAACGTGATCAAGTTCATCTACAGCGATGATCCGACGACGGTCGACTACACCGAGTACGGCATCACGGATGCGATCCTGATCGACAACACCGGCAAATGGCGTGATCGCGACGGCCTGTCGCAGCACCTGCGCCCCGGCATCGCGAAGGTCGTGCTCACCGCACCCGGTAAGGGCGACGTTCCGAATGTGGTGCACGGCGTCAACCACCGGACCCTCGACCTGTCTCAGCAGATCTTCTCCTGCGCCTCGTGCACGACCAATGCGATCGTGCCGCCGCTCAAGGCCATGGATGACGAATTCGGCATCCTCCGCGGCCACGTGGAGACGGTGCACTCGTTCACAAACGACCAGAACCTGCTGGACAACTACCACTCCGCCGACCGCCGCGGCCGTTCCGCGCCGTTCAACCTCGTGCTCACCGAAACCGGTGCCGCGTCGGCGGTCGCGAAGGCGATGCCGGACTTCAAAGCCAAGATCACGGGCAACTCGATCCGCGTCCCCACCCCCGACGTCTCGATGGCGATCCTCAACCTGCACCTTCAGCAGGAGACGACGAAGGCCGACGTGCTCGAGTATTTGCGCCGGGTTTCCCTCGCTGGACCGTTGAGCCGAAACCTCGACTACACCGCCGCCACGGACGCGGTTTCCAGCGATTTCATCGGCTCCCGCGCGGCCTCGATCATCGACGCCAACGCCACAATCGTCGAGGGCGACACCGCGATCCTCTACGTCTGGTACGACAACGAATTCGGCTACTCCTGCCAGGTGGTACGGACAGTCCAGTACATCTCGGGCATCGAATACCCGACCTACCCGCAGGTCGGGGCGCAGCAGGGCGAGGCGGCACTGATCGCGCGCTGATCTCGCACCCGGCTTCCATGGCCACAACCGATTGGTCGAGCACTCTCGGTGCGGTCAGGCAATGACGATCTGGGTGTGCCGTGTCGAATGTTATCGGTGTTCGGGATTGGCGAACTCGGGTCGGCAGCCTGCGTCCCATTCGCTGCGCCGGTTGCCCTCGGCCGGGATGCCTCCGGCGTCCCGAAGCATCGCGGCCAGGTGCAGCAGGTTGTAGGTCATGAAGGTCAGGTTGCGGTTGGTGAAGTCGTTGGCCGGTCCACCCGAGTCGGGATCCAGGTAGGAGGGGCCCGGGCCCGCCTCGCCGATCCAGCCTGCGTCGGCTTGCGGCGGGATGGTGTAGCCGAGGTGCTGCATGCTGTAGAGCAGGTTCATCGCACAGTGCTTGATGCCGTCTTCGTTTCCCGTGATCAGGCATCCGCCGACGCGGCCGTAGTAGGCGTACTGCCCGGCGTCGTTGAGCAGGCTCGAACAGCCGTACAGGCGTTCGATCACCCGTTTCATCACCGAACTGTTGTCGCCGAGCCAGATCGGGCCGCACAGCACCAGGATGTGCGCCGACAAGACCTTGTCGAACAGCTCCGGCCACGCATCATGCGCCCAGCCGTGCTCGGTCATATCCGGCCACACACCGGTGGCGATGTCGTGATCGACGGCGCGAACCACGCCGACGTCTACGCCGTGCTGCCGCATGATGCCTGCCGAACGGTCGATCAGCCCACCGGTATTGCTGACTTCAGGCGACAGTTTGAGTGTTGCGTTGATGAACAACGCCTTCAGTCCCTCGAACTGGCCGGGCACCTCGCTCTGTGCTGCTGGTTGATCCACGCTCAGCTCCTTACTTCGCACCGACCGACGACCGAACTACCCGCGCGGCAACCGGGCTTCGCATTCGTCGAACGGCACACCAGACCGGACGCAGTCGTCGAGACCGCTCTGGACGTCGCCCGAGGTGGGCGGTTCACCGCAGAGCAGGCCGCAGCGTCGATAACCTGGTACGTCAGATCCATCGGGGAAGTGGCAACCGTTGTCGTCGCACGTGTAGCCGCGCGTATTCGGGTCTTTGGGTATCGGGCCTCGTGAGAGCGACCAAACGAAAGCGTCGGTGCGAGCTACTTGGGTGCAGTAGACGGTTCTTCCGTCTGCGAGGTGGCCGACTGCGCCGTGGTCGTCGCAGTAGTCGTTCAAATTGACGAGCGGGCCCGTCGTCGGAGCGGCAGAACCGGTGTCGATGCCCGGAACGGCCGTTGCGGGCCATGCAGTTGCCGTGATGAGCGCAGCGGCCCAGATGATTGCGACGACGATTCGAGAAATGATGAATCGGCCGGGCGGTTTCGCACGCATCGAGAAGGCCCCGTTCTCTGAGTCCCGACCCGATTCCTCTGCTGACTCTAACTCTCGTAGCTCATCCGTGGGGACAGTTTCCGCTGGTCGGCGAATTCGATGGGGTGCAAGGCGGCCGTGATCGGGGTGGGGCCGGCCCGATCACGGCTGACGGGAGTTGGGCCCGGCCTTGAAGTCCGGATCTCGCCACGCCAGGCCTACTTGTCGGAGGCGGACCTGCCGGCCAGTGCGCGAACGGCGGAGGAGACGGCTCCGCGGAGCCGATCCGGCGTGTAGTCGGGACCGAGAATCATGCGGCGCAGCTGCGGCATTGCGAGGCTCCATCCGACGAGTCCAAGGGTGAAGAACATGAGGGCACGCGGATCGTCGTCGCGTGCTCCTGTTGCAGCTTCGGCGGCGTTGATTTTGTCGAGGTAGTGCTGGGTACGTGCCTGCTCGTCCGGAACCGGATCGTCGCCCATTTCGAGCGCCTCCCACAGCAGTAGCCGCAGGGCTTCGGGATGGGCGTGGTGGTAGTCGAACAGGGCTGCGGCGTAGGCGCCCAGGTCGGTATCGTCGCCGGGTGGCACTGCTGCGGCCAAGTCGGTCATCAGCCGTTCCAGCACAGCCGCGAACAGCGCCTTCTTGTCACCGAAGTAGTCGTAGATGGCTCGCTTGTTGGCTTTGGCCGCGGCCGAGATGCGATCCACACGGGCTCCGGCAACACCATGCGCGGCGAATTCCTCCGCCGCCGCGGTGAGGATCCGTTCCTTGGTTGCCGCTGAGTCGTACGCCATGGCCTCGAGTGTAACGAACCAGTTCGTTTGACAGCGTCGAGCACAGGCTCCTAGCATTCGAACTAACTAGTTCGATCGCTTATGGAGAAATGGTGATGACCACTACCGAAGATCAGCAACCCGCCCCACCCTCCGCTGTTGCCGGTTTGTCCGTGCGCCCGTTGTTGTTCGCGGTGATGGCGATCTGCAGCGGAGTGACCGTGGCAAACGTGTATCTGGCGCAACCGCTATTGACGTTGTTCGCCCGAGGTTTGGGTGTCGCGCCGTCGGCGACCGGTGTGGTGGTGACATGCGCGCAGTTCGGGTACGCAGCGGGGATCTTGTTTCTGGTGCCGTTGGGCGATGTCCGCCGCCGGCGGCCGTTGCTGATCGTCATGCTGGCCGCGACCGTGATCGCGCTGCTGCTCGCTGCGGCCGCGCCTGGCCTGTCACTGCTGGCGGCAGCTGCGGCGCTGGTGGGCGGATTCACTGTCGTCCCGCAGGTGTTGGTGCCGCTGGCCGCGGAGCTGGCCTCGCCGCAGCGGCAAGCCTCGGTCGTCGCCTGGGTCCAGATCGGGCTGATGACCGGCATCGTCGGTTCTCGCGTAATCGGCGGCGCGGTAGGCGAGGCGTTCGGTTGGCGGGCGGTCTACGTGCTGGCCGCTGTGCTGACCGGCGCGTCCGGGCTGCTGACAGTTGCCCTGGTTCCGCGTGAGCCCGCCCGCGCGGCCACGATCGGCTACGGCCGCCTGCTCGCCTCCCTGCCACGACTGATGCGGGCCGAACCGGCTCTGCGCCACTCGTGCCTACTGCACGCGAGCCTGTTCGGCGCCTACAACGCCACCTGGACCTCGCTGGTGTTGGTCCTCACCCACGAGCCCTATCACTTCAGCACCGCCACCGCGGGACTATTCGGGGCACTAGGGCTGGCAGGCGCGGTCGCCGCGCCGTGGGCCGGGCGGTTCATCGACCGGCGCGGCGCTTTGCCGATCATCACCGCGGCGCTGGCGCTGACGCTGCTCTCTGCCGCGGCGTACGCACTCGGTCGCACCGCGCTGGCCTTCATGATCGTGGCGATCGTCTCGGTCAATATCGCAGTGCAGTGGAGTCAGATCGCCAACCAGGCCCGCATTTTCGTCTACCTGCCTGAGGCGCGCAGCCGCGCCAACACCGTCTACATGGTCGCAGTCTTCCTCAGCGGCGCGATCTGCGCCGCCGTGGCGGGAGTCAGCTACGCGGCCTTCGGCTGGCCCGGTGTCTGCGCCCTGCAGGCTGCGCTCGCCATCGCCGGACTGGCGGTGCTGCCCTTCGCCCGCCGCCACGACTGCAGGAACCGCAGGAACGGCACCACGGTATCCCCCTGAGCCCCAATGACTTCCCTGAGCCCTCTGTTCACACAACCACTTCAAGGAGATCACCGATGACCATGCCCGCGATGCCCGCTGCCGTGATGCAGTTCTTCACCGCCTCGCAGTCCGGCGATGCCGACGCCTGGGCCGATACGTTCGCCACGGACGGCATCTTCCACGATCCGGTCGGTGAACCGCCGATCGTCGGCCGTCCCGCCATCCGCGAGTTCATCGCCTCGGTCCTACCGAACTTCAATCCCTTCTTGGGCCTCACCCCCCGCGATGCGTACACCGTCGGAAACTCGGTCGCAGTGTCCTGGACCGGCGCGGCTGTCACCGGCACGGGCATTCCGGTGAACTGGTCCGGCATCAATGTCTACGACCTCGACGACAACGGCCTCATCCGGGAAGCTCGCGCCTACTTCAACCGGGCCATCTTCCAAGCCCAACTCGACCGATAACCCGACCATCGCGAGCCCAAGGTCCGGTCGGCGGGCCAGCGCCTGCTGTCGAGGGATCGCGCACCAGAGGCATCCCTCGGGTTATGTCAGAAACCCCGATCATGCTGTGGCTGTGTTGATTACGCGGCGGCCGGCTAGTGCGGTCACGCTGAGGGTGATGATCGCGCCGGCCATGACGGAGAGGAGGTAGGGGAGCGGGGCCAGGGCGGCGAGTGGGTTGCCGGTTTTGGTGATCGCGAAGGGCGCGGTGCTTGCGAATGCGCCGAGGCCGCCTGCGACGGCGCTGACGGTGACGGCTGCGGTGGCTTCGCCGATGAGCATGCGTCGCGACTGTGTGGCTGTGGCTCCGATGAGGTGCATGGAGGCGAACTCGGTGCGGCGGCGGGCGATGGAGGCGACGAGGTTGTTGGACAGCGCGATTGCCATGAACGCGGCGATGAGGACCACCACGAGATAATTGATAGCCGCCAGTAGTTGTCCGTCGCCGCCCTCGGCGCCGTACTGGTTCTCGATGCCCTGCATGGAGAGCGTGCCCGCGGCGACGCCGATGAACAGGGTCAGAAAGGTGACCGCAGGGCGCACTCGCTCCGGGGCAGCGGCAAGGTTGAGTGCCGTCAGATGCCCGGCCGGGCCCGCGCGCAGGGCGGGGATCTTCCCGAAGACGAACTCGGCCACGGTGATCAGTTCCGGCGCCAGGAGGCTCAGCCCGACCGCGACGAGCACGCATCCGGGGCCGGTGAGCGCGGTGGTCAAGATATCGTCTGGATCGATGGCGATTACGGGGAACGAGGAAGCGAGCCCTGCGACCAGCAGTGAGATCGCTGCGATCGGGCGGGCACGTGCTGTGCGGCCGTGCACTCGCGTTGGGCTCGGGTCGTCGACCGGGCTGCGGGAGGCGATGGCGCGACTGCCGATCCATGCGGCGGCGATACTGGCGCCGAGCATCAGCGCCGCCCCGATCAGTGGAAGCGCCGCGCCGGGGAAATAGCCGGTCGCGTCGTCGATGAGGCCGGTGCCGCGGATACCTGCGAGCAGGCCGGCGCCGAGCAGCTGGCCGCCGCCGAGGCCTGGGACGGCGGCGACGGCAGCCACCGCAGCGGTCTCGGCGACCACCATCCGGCGCACCTGTGACGGGGTCGCGCCGACGAGGCGGATACCCGCGATCTCGCCTGCCCGGCCCTGAAGCGCCACGCCGATCGTGGAGACCATGGCGAACACGACGATCGCCAGCACCCAGCCACCCAGGATCAGGGGAAACTGCACGAGAAAGTCGCGGTCGCCGACGGCGGTATCCGACGAGAGACCCGTGCCCAGCAACCCGGCCATGGCGGTGACCAGCGCTGTCCCGACCATGGCCACGAGACCGGTGGTGACCGCGGCGGCTCGGTGGTGCGCGAACGAACGCAGTGCGAGGCGGATCATCGCGACCTCACATTCGAGGCCCGCTCGGCGGATTCGACAAGCACGGCCATACGGTTGGCGACCTCCCGGGCGGTGGGCCGCGCGACGCGGTCGACCAGGCGGCCGTCGGCGAGGAAGAGAACCTCGTCCGAGTATGAGGCGGCGACCGGGTCGTGGGTGACCATGATGATCGTCTGCCCCTGGTCGGCCAGACCCCGCATGAGCGTGAGAACCTCACGCGCACTGCGGATGTCGAGCGCTCCGGTGGGCTCGTCGGCGAAGACCACGTCGGGGTTCGTGATCAGCGCCCGTGCGATCGCGACGCGCTGTCGCTGGCCGCCGGAGAGCTGGTCGGGGCGGTGTCCGGCTCGCTCATCGAGGCCTACCCGGGCGAGGAGCATTCGGGTCCGGTTGCGGTCGGGTCGATGTCCGTCCAGGCGGATCGGCAGTTCGACATTGTCGATGGTGGAGAGTGCCGGCAGCAGGTTGAAGGACTGGAAAACGAACCCGATCCGGCGGCGGCGCAGCTTCGCCAGCTGGGTTTGGTCCAGTGCGTCCAGCGGCTGCCCGTCGAAGGCGATACGGCCCGAGGTCGGCACCTGGAGCCCGGCGGCACAGTGCAGCAGGGTCGTTTTTCCGGAGCCCGACGGGCCCATGATCGCTGTGAACGAACCCGGGGCGATATCGAGGTCGACGCCTCGCAGGGCATAGACGGATCCGCTTTCCCCTGGGTACTCGCAGCGCAGTCCGCGCAGCCGCAGTACCGGCGGTGTCGAAGTTGTGGTGTGCATGGCGTCCCTTCCAGGCGTAAACAATCGTTGTAAACATTCGTCATAAACGAACGTTTATCCAATACTATAGACGCATGGGCAACCGAGACAAGCTCCTCCAGGCAGCGCGCGACTGCCTACTCTCGCTGGGGTACGCCAACACGACCGTGCGCGAGCTGGTCAAGGCTTCCGGGGCCAACCAGGCGTCGATCAACTACCACTTCGGATCCAAGGAACGCCTGCTCACCGACACGCTGCACGACCTCAACCGCGAATGGGGCGACATTCTCTTCGCCGCCATCGGCGGTGACGACCCGCCCGGCCCGGCGGGCAACGAGGCGCGGTGGGACCGGATCGTCACCTCGATCCGCAACAACCGCGCGCTCTGGTACGTGAATTTCGAGTCCGTGTCGGCGGCCCGCGACGACGAAGAGATCCAGGCGATGATCGCCAGCGGCCAGCGCACTGCCCGCCGCAGCCTCGCCCACGCCTTCGGCGGACTCGACCCCGATACCGCCGACCCGGAAACAGTCGAGGCCGTCGGCTCCCACTACTTCGCACTACTCGTCGGCGTGGCGAGCCAGTGGCTCGCAGACCCCGACAACGCCCCGGACGCCGCCCGAATCGTCGCAGCCGACACCCGCACCCGTTGACCGCTTCACGTCCTGTGGGTGGGCTGCGCGTCCGTCGGCGCTACGGCGCGGTTCGCTGGAAGTCGAAGGAGCCCGGTTTGTGTGGGGCGTTGGTGGTGAGGGTGCCGGTGATGTGGCCGGGGCCCGGGTCGAACTGGATTTGGGTGCCGCCGGTTCCGTAGATCTGCTGTCGGACGGTTCCGGTGGCGCCGGTGTCGAGGTTGTGCCAGTTCACTGCGACTTCGACCGAGCAGGGGGCGATGCCGTGCAGGGCGCTGATCAGGCCGAAGTAGGGGGTGTTGGGGCCGTAGATCAGTTCGAAGTCGATGTGGCCGACGCAGAAACCGTTGCTCGACAGTGTTATTGCGTCGTTGAGTGGATTGCTGTCTGCGATCGCGACGGGCGCGACGGCGAGCAGGGGGACCGCGACGGCGGCGGCTGCGATGAGGGATCGGGTGGTTCTTCTGCCCAGTTGCATTGGTGCCTCTTCCGTCTCGGTTGGGTGCGGAACACACGCGAGGTCACGCGGCAGGTGTCGTTCGGCCGCCGACCTCGGGTGGTGGCGGGCCGGGCTCGGCCGGCCCGCCACGGGTCACGGCTGCCAGGTGATGCGCCCGCCCTGGAAGTCTTGGGCCTTGCCGCCTTCGTGGTCGTACTCGTCGCCGGTGGGGTAGCCGTAGCGGCCGTTCTCGGCGCCCGCGGCGAGCCAGGTGTCGCGGATGGATCCCCAGATGATGTGGGCGCCGGTGGTGGACGACCAGTAGATGTCGCCGCCGTTGAAACGGTTGTTGCGGCCGTTGTTCTTGGAGATGGCTTCGTCGGTGATGGGGAAGCCGAGGGGGCTGTTTTCCCAGCCCGCGGCTCCCCATTTGTCGCGGATGGCGCCGCCGATCTGGTGGGCGGAGGTGCCGAGGGACCAGTAGATGGAGTTATTGCGCTCGAAGGCTTGGAAGCGGCCGCCGTTGGCGTCGAGTTCGGGGGTGATGGGGTTGCCGAAGGTATTGAAGCCGCCGGCCTGGTCGTATTTGACCTCGATGGCGCCGCCGACGTCGAACGGGCCGATGGGGCGGGCGCTCGCGGTGGTGGCGAAGGCGGTGGTGAGAGCCAGGCCGGTGGCGGCGAGGGCGGTGGCGGTGGTGAGGCGACGGCGTGCCAAATGATCCTCCTGGGTCAGGTGGTGCGCGGTGGGTGGTAGACGTCAGGCATCCCCGAATGCTCCTCAGCCCTATCGGCTGATCCACGATCACCGTTAGCGTGGCCCTCGTCTCGCTACGACGGGCAGGCACGCCACGGGGCTCAGCCCGCCGGATCGATCCGGAACCCGATCTTGACCGTGACCTGGGTGTGCGCGATGGCGCCGTCGACGATGTGGCCGCGCACATTCACCATCTCGAACCATTCGAGATTGCGCACGGTCTCGCCCGCTCGTGCGACCGCATTGGCTATGGCGGGGTCGACGCCGTCCGGAGAGGAACCGACCACCTCGATAACGCGATAGACGTGATCACTCATGCGATGAGTGTGTCAGCCATCACATCATCGCGGGGCGGGTTGCGCTGATCGACATCGCCTAGATATCGAGCACGTGTGGCAATCCGGCCCTGAAACGATCAGCGTCGAGCTGCTTGGCCGCCTCGAAGATCGGCAGGCTGACCAGCGGATGGATCGTCGCGCGAGGCGAAGGATCGCCGGCAGCATCGAGGATGGCGTTGGCCGCCGAACGACCGGCTTCGTTGGCGCCTTCCATGGTGGCGAGGTCGATATGGGTGCGGACGTGGTCGCCACCGAAGAAGAGGTTGGGGATGGCGCAGTGGGCGTCGGGACGGTTGGCATAGGAGCCGACGGTGTTCACCAGCAGCGGGGTCTCGTTGTAGGTGCTGCCGCCGGACCAGCTGATACCTGGGTCCAGGTGCCAGGAGTGGATGTCGTCGGCGCGCAGCCAGCCGGTGCCGGTATTGAGCCATTGCTCGAGCTGGGCCCACACTTCGGCGGCGATCTCGTCCTTCGAGCACTGCTTGGCGGTCTTGCCGTACAGGACACCGGGGGTGTCCCAATCGGAGACATCGACCGACAGGCATTCGACCGCGCGGCCGTCGCCGTAGCGTTGGGCGAAATCGCCGACCCACATCGGCGCCTGCCGCAACGCGGTGATGGCCCACGGCGAACCGAGCGCGGCGATGTGTCCCTCGGGGATGTCGGAGGGCCGGGTCAGGTAGTACTGGATGCCGACCATCCAGTCGGTGACCAGCTCGGCCATCCCACCCAGCCGTGGATCAGCGGCCAGGATCGCCGGGCTCAGCAGTGGCACCGTCCGCTCCACCGGCATCGCGCAGACGTACCAATCCGCTTCGACCGTCGACGCGGCACCACCGGAATCGACGACTGTCGCACCAGCGATGACGCCATTGCGCAGATCGAGCGCGGTCGCCCGCTGATCCATGACGAATCGCACACCGCGCCCGCGCAGATACGCGACCCACGGATCGATCCACGCCTCGTTGGTCGGCCGGTTGAGAATGCGGTCGATCCCTGCCGAATACTGCGGAATCAACCCGGTGCCAGCCAGGACCAGCGCCTCACCGATGGTGCCGATGGTCCGCGCGGAACTCATATGCGGTTTCGCGGCCACGGTGATGCGGGTCAGCGCCGACACCAGGTAGTCGCGGTAGGCCTGCGATTTTCCATCCGCGCGCAGGATCTGCTCCCACGTCAGGTACTCCCACTGCCCGAATCGTCGTTCGTTCGAAGAGGTGAACCACATCATCATCTGCTTGGTGAAGAACGCCAGCTCGGCGGGCGGCAGCTCGGGGATGAACCCGAGGCCCGTCATGATCGTGTTCTGCACCAGTTCGGGAGTGAGCTGCCCGAGTGCGGCGGGCTCGACCGGCAGGAACACCGGTGCCCTGCCGCGGAATCCGGCGACCGTCCCTTCGACACGGACGAGATTGCCCGCTACTCCATCGGGATTGCCGGGAAAAGGGATGCGCCGCATGGTATCCGGCAGATTCTGGTAGCAGCCGGGGAAGAACCGGAATCCGTGCTCGCCGGGCAGATTCAGACGGCCGCCGGCCGTGGTACCCGGGACGCCGAGGCTGCGTGCCTTACCGCCGAGATACGCCGGTTCGTACACGGTCACCGCATAGCCGCGTTCGATCAGTTCGTGCGCGGCCGACAAACCGGCCACCCCGCCACCGAGAATCGCAACCGCCCGGTTACCGCGGGCGCCGGGGGAACGACGGACGGGCGCGGCCGCAGAGGTTGCGGCGGTGCTGCCCAGTGTCAGGGCCGCTCCCGCGACGACGGCGCCGCGCAGCACATCGCGACGGGTCCAGGAGTCGGCCGTATTCGATTGCGGTTCAGACATGTTCGTCTCCAGCGCGGAAGGGGTGATCGATGAGTGTCGGCGAGTTCGGGAGGATGAGCGGACGGCTGCTGGTGGAGCGCAATACGGTTCGGGCCTCATGCCAGTCAGCGGCCGCGTCACGCAGTTCTCGGGTGACATCGGCGAGGACCGCACCCGCCGCGGCCGGGCTGTGCCGGACTGCATTGGCGGCCAGGCCGACCGCGCGGCGCGGGGTGAACACGGCGCCGGGCTCGGTGGTGCGCGAGAAGATGCCGGTGACCGCGGCAGCCAGTGATCGGTCGCGGGTGGCGGTGCGATACAGCTCGATTTCCAAGGGGTGCATGTCTTCTGCCCGCGCGAGGCGGTTGGTCCACTGATAGATCGGCAGGCAATCGCGCAATCGGGTATCGGCCCAGTGGTTCAATGCGATGTCGAGCGCCTTCGGATGCTCGAGTAGCGGGGCGGCGGTCTCGGCGAGCAACCTCCCGTATCGCAGTGCGTCCCGGATTCCCTGAGCCGTGACCGGATCTTTGAAATGTCCCGCGTCCCCGGCCAATGCCCAACCAGGCCCGCTGGAGCGCCGGAAGTAGGAAGCGATACCGGTCGCCGAACGCACCCGGCCGACCCGCTCGCAGTCACGCAGCCGATCGGTGAGGCCCGGAATGCGTGCGATCGCTTCGGTGTAGCGCTGTTCGGCGCGGCCGGGGCCGAGTGCGGGGTCATCGCTGACGGGCGGTTGTACCAGCGACAGCAGGAGTCCGTCATCGCACGGAAAGGCCGTGCCGAGATCACGTCCCGCACGCCACTGGGCGGCAATGTGCCGCCACGACGAAGCGCCGTCGCGCCAGTAGGCGTAGTAGCATTCGCGCCCGCTCGGCGTCACCAGGAAGGGCTCGCTCGCGCCGCACAGCCGTGCCACCGTGCTGCGTCTGCCGTCGGCGCCGACCACCAGCGGAGCACGCACTTCGACGACGCTGTCGTTGCGGTCGCGGTAACGCACACCGGCGCACCGGCCTTGCGCCCACACCAGTTCCATCACCCGGCAGCGTTCGCGGACATCGGCTCCCACGGTGCGGGCGGCGTCGACCAGAACCGCGTCCAAACCGGTGCGACGAACGCACATCGCGTAGTCGATCCCGTCGGCCGGAGTGAACTCCGACGGCACCCGATACCCGCCGCCGGCGGCGAAGGCAGAGGTGAGGCGTGGCGCGCCGAGGCGTTCGACCTGATCGAGCACCCCGAGCGTGCGCAACTCGGCGAGCCCGCCGGGCCACAGCAGATGAGTCGACAGGGTGTCGGACGGGAAATGCGCGCTATCGAGGACCACGACCCGACGACCTGCCCCGGACATCGCTATCGCGACGGCGGAACCCGCGCAGCGCGCGCCCACCACGATGACGTCGGTGTATTCGACCGCCGTACTGGAGGAATCGGCCATTCTCGTCCTCGGTCATCGCGTCTCGGACACTATGTCCGATTGATCGTGAACCTCGGTCGCGCCGATGTCAACGGCCGATGCCGATTCGGCCCGGTATTCGCGGTTCGAGGCACAATGGCCGCATGGAGCACTCGACCCGACATCGGACCGGCCGCAGGCCGGCCGCTGCGCGGACGGGCACCGGATGCCGTCGCTGACCCGCGTCCCGCGCGGCGCCCGCAAACCGCCCGACGACCGTCGCGCCGAATTCGAACGGCGCGTCCTGGTGGCCGTCGAGGAGCTGCTCGCCGACGGAACGCCCTATACCGAGTTGGCCGTGCAGAAGATCGCCGCCGCGTCGCAATCGGCGAGATCGACCTTCTATCGGTACTTTCCGGACAAGAGCCGGTTGCTGATCCGGATGGCGGACCTGGCCACCACCGATCTGTTCGACGCCGCCGAACAGTGGTGGACCGCCGACCACACCGACGGTGTCGACGGTGTTGTGCAGGCGATCAGCAGCATGATCGCCGGCTTCCGCAAACACCGGTACCTGCTACTGGCGCTCACCGAAGTCTCGGCCTACGACCGTGACGTCGGCGCCTATTGGCGCGCCCGCGTTGCCACATTCGCCGCGATGGTCCGGGCGCGCCTCGACACCGACCGAGCGGCAGGCCGGATCAGCTCCGACATCGATCCGACGGCCACCGCCCTGGTGCTGACCTCGATGGTGGAACGGTCTATCGCAGTCGCTTTCTCGGTCGACACCGGGACGTCCGACGACGTCCTCGCCGATACCCTCGGGCGCGCTATCTGGCTCGTCGTCTACGGCGACGCGCCGCGCGCCACGCCGTGACGCGCCGATCGTTCGTGTGTCTTCCCTCGGATCGCGAAGGCGTGCTGTTCAATTGATGCCGCCAGCGTCTCCAGCATCACTCAGCATCCGAAAAGGAGCACGATCGTGAGCATGATTCTCGTTGCGCTGCACGACAGCTACGGAACCGTGGTAGCACAGATCGGTAACCCCACCCCGGAAGCGCCGCCGTTGGCGGACAAGATCATGCAGCTGACCCGGTATCTCACCTGGTTCGTTCTGCTGTCGGGCATTACCGCGATCACCTACGGCGGTGGCCGATTCGCCTGGGAGAAGTGGAGCGGCGGCGGGCTGCAGTCACCGAAGATGGTGGCGGGTGCCATGGCCGGTGGTGTGGTCGCCACCAGTGCGGGAACCATCATGAACGCCGTGATCGGCGCCTGACCGAGGTCTGTACCGTCATGCGGGTGTCCGCGCCGACGCGTGGGCGCCCGCAGACCCGATTCGACCGGTTTCGGTGCGGATGCCGTCGACTGATCCGACGGCCATTGTGGCCGAAACGTGATCTGCTTCGACTGTTTTAGCCCCGCAGAACGAGTGCCGACATGTTCTGCTGTGACGGTGACTTCAGTTCTTGCTGAAACGCACAACCCGACGCGAGCCCGTGCCGACACACCGCCGGGCCCGGCCGATCGGCCCCGAACCATCACCGCCACCGGGAAACCGGGCGGACCCTTCCCGCCGCTGAGCAGTGCGACCAGCCTCGCCGGATGCCTCTTGCCGCGCCGTCCCTCGCTACCGAAACATCACGGCCGGATACTCGCGCTCGGCGCGGTCGACCCACGCGGCCCCTGCACCTGATCGGACGTTGCGGCGAAACCGTAGAGCGGACGAGAAGGAGACCACGTGGCGTCGAGCGAACACACCGGCGGCTCCATCGAGGACCTGCTGCTGCGCAGCGGACGATTCTTCACCCCCGGTGACTTCTCGCCGGATCGCCGCACAGTCACCAGGGAAGGCGGCCGCGAAGGCGACGTCTTCTACCGCGACCGCTGGAGCCACGACAAGGTGGTGCGCTCCACCCATGGCGTCAACTGCACCGGTTCTTGCTCATGGAAGATCTACGTCAAAGACGACATCATCACCTGGGAAACCCAGGAAACCGACTATCCGTCGGTGGGCCCGGATCGCCCCGAATACGAACCACGCGGCTGCCCACGCGGCGCCGCGTTCTCCTGGTACACCTATTCGCCCACCCGGGTGCGGTATCCGTATGTGCGGGGGGTTCTGCTCGACCTCTACCGCGCGGCGAAGGCCGAACACGGCGACCCGGTGACGGCGTGGGCGGCGATCCAGTCCGATCCTGAGGTGCGCCGGCGCTACCAGCAGGTCCGGGGTAAAGGCGGGCTGGTCCGGGCGAGCTGGGATGAGGCCACCGAGATCATCGCCGCGGCCCATGTGCACACCATCAAGACCTACGGCCCGGACCGGATCGCCGGATTTTCTCCCATTCCCGCCATGTCGATGGTGTCCTTCGCAGCGGGCTCCCGCTTCGTCGAGCTGCTGGGCGGGGTGATGACTTCGTTCTACGACTGGTACGCCGACCTGCCGGTCGCCTCGCCCCAGGTGTTCGGCGATCAGACCGATGTCCCCGAATCCGGTGACTGGTGGGACGCGGCATATCTGATGATGTGGGGCTCCAATGTGCCGGTCACCCGCACACCGGACGCGCATTGGATGGCGGAGGTGCGCTACCGCGGCACCAAGGTGGTCACCGTCAGCCCCGATTACGCGGACAACACCAAGTTCGCCGACGAATGGATGCCGTGTGCGGCGGGCACCGATGGTGCGATGGCCATGGCGATGGGGCATGTGATCGCCTCGGAGTATTTCGTTCGGCGGCGCGAGCCGTTCTTCGTCGACTACGTGCGTCAGTACACGGATCTGCCGTTTCTGATCAAACTAGAAGAGCGGGACGGGCGGCTGGTGCCGGGCAAGAACCTGACCGCGGCGGACCTGGGGGAGTCGTCGGAAAACGCTGCCTTCAAACCGGTATTGCTCGACGGCGCCACCGGCACACCTGCCGTGCCACATGGATCGCTGGGCTTCCGGTTCGGCGCCGAAGGTGTCGGCAAATGGAACCTGGACCTCGGCGATCTTGCACCGGCACTGACGGTCGACAGCAGCGACGCCGATACCGCGGTCATCACGCTGCCGCGCTTCGACAGCATCGACGGCAGCGGTAGCACCATCGAGCGCGGCGTACCCGTGCAGAGCGTGGCCGGCCACCGGGTGTGCACGGTATTCGACCTGATGCTGGCCCAATACGGTGTCGCGCGGGCGGGCATGCCGGGGCAGTGGCCGACGGGCTATGACGATCCCGACTCGCCGTGCACACCCGCATGGCAGGAGTCCATTACCGGAGTTTCTGCCGCGCAGGTGATTCGGATCGCGCGCGAATTCGCCGATAACGCGATCGAATCCGGTGGCCGTTCGATGATCATCATGGGTGCGGGGATCTGTCAGTGGTTCCACGGCGACGCCACCTACCGAGCCATCTTGAGTCTGCTGTTGTTGACCGGGTCGATGGGCCGCAACGGCGGCGGCTGGGCGCATTACGTCGGGCAGGAGAAGTGCAGGCCGGTGACGGGCTGGGCGACCGTCGCGATGGGTACCGACTGGAATCGGCCACCACGCCAGATGGCGGGCACCTCCTATTGGTATGTGCACACCGACCAGTGGCGCTTTGACGGCTACCGCGCCGATGCGTTGGCCGCACCGACCGCCCGCGGCCGGTTCCGTGGCAAGCACACCATGGATGTGCTGGCGTCGGCTGCGGCAATGGGCTGGACCCCGTTCTACCCGCAGTTCGACCGTTCGACGCTGGAGTTGGCCGACGACGCACGCGCCGCAGGCATCGATCCGGTGAAGTACGTGACCGATCGACTGTCCGACGGCGAGGTGCAGTTCGCGCTCGCCGATCCCGACGCCCCGCAGAACTGGCCGCGGGTGCTGAGTGTCTGGCGGGCCAATCTGCTCGGCTCCTCCAGCAAGGGCAACGAATACTTCCTGCGGCACCTGCTGGGTACGACATCGAATGTGCAGGCCGAACAGACGGTTCCGGATCTGCGGCCCAACGATGTCGTATGGCGGGAGCAGGCTCCCGAGGGCAAGCTCGATCTGCTCATGTCGATCGACTTCCGGATGACCTCGACCACGATGCTGTCCGACGTGGTGCTGCCCGCCGCCACCTGGTACGAGAAATCCGATCTGTCCAGCACCGATATGCACCCGTACGTGCACGCCTTCACCCCGGCAATCGATCCGCCGTGGGAGGCCCGTTCGGATTTCGATGCCTTCGCCGCCATCGCCCGCCGGTTCTCCGCGATGGCCGAGAAGCATCTGGGCAAGCGTACCGATCTTGTGCTCGGCACGCTTCAGCACGATACGCCCGGTGCCATGGCCTATCCCGGTGGATCCGAAATGGATTGGCGCACTACGCGTGTGGCGCCGGTGCCGGGTGCGACGATGGGGCCGTTGGTCGCCGTCGAACGGGACTATCCCGCGATCGCGGAGAAATGGTCGGCGCTCGGCCCGCTCGTAGAATCGAAGGGTCTGACCACCAAGGGCGTCACGGTGCATCCGGATCAGGAGGTCGTCGAACTCGGCCGCAAACACGGAGTGATGAATTCCGGTGCGGCAGCCGGACGTCCGGCGCTGGATACCGCGGACAAGATGGCCGAGACGATCCTCGCGCTGTCGGGCACCTCCAATGGCAGGCTGGCCGTGGAAGGATTTCGCGAGCTGGAAAAACGCACCGGACGCAGACTCGCGCATCTGGCCGAAGGCAGTGAGGAACGGCGGATCACCTTCGCCGACACCCAGGCCCGGCCGGTGCCGGTGATCACCAGCCCGGAGTGGTCGGGCAGTGAGACCGGCGGGCGGCGGTATGCGCCGTTCACAGTGAATATCGAGGAGCTCAAACCGTTCCACACCCTCACCGGTCGCATGCATTTCTATCTGGACCACGATTGGATCGAGGAACTCGGCGAACAACTGCCGATCTACCGTCCACCGCTGGATATGGCGCTGCTGTTCGACGAACCGCGGGTGGGTCAGCCTCGTGATGGTGTCGGGATCACGGTCCGCTATCTGACTCCACACTCCAAATGGTCGATCCACTCGGAATACCAGGACAACCTGCTGATGCTGTCGTTGTCGCGCGGCGGCCCGACCATGTGGATGAGTCCCGCCGACGCCGCGAAGATCGAGGTCGCCGACAACGATTGGGTGGAGGCGGTCAACCGCAACGGCGTGCTGGTGTGCCGGGCGATCGTCTCCCATCGGATGCCCGAGGGCGTCGTCTACGTGCACCACGCCCAGGAACGGACCATCGACGTGCCGCTCACCGAAACCACCGGCAATCGCGGCGGTATCCACAATTCGCTGACTCGGCTGCTGATCAAACCGACCCATCTCGCCGGCGGCTACGCCCAGACCTCGTTCGCCTTCAACTATCTGGGCCCGACCGGCAATCAACGCGACGAGGTGACCGTGGTCCGGCGCCGCAGCCAGGAGGTGACGTACTGATGAAGGTGATGGCGCAGCTGGCGATGGTGATGAACCTCGACAAATGCATCGGCTGCCATACCTGCTCGGTGACATGCAAACAGGCGTGGACCAACCGCGCCGGCACCGAATACGTGTGGTTCAACAATGTGGAAACTCGTCCTGGACAAGGATATCCGCGCACCTACGAGGACCAGGAGCGCTGGCGCGGGGGATGGGTACGCGACCGCAAAGGGCGCCTGCGGCTGCGCGATGGCGGCAGGCTCGCGAAACTGAGCCGTATCTTCTCCAACCCGAAGATGCCCGCCATGGACGACTACTACGAGCCGTGGACCTACGACTACGAGAACCTCACCAACGCCCCGCTCGGCGACCAGATGCCTGTCGCCCCACCCCGCAGCCTGCTCACCGGCAAACGGATGAAGGTGGGATGGTCGGCGAACTGGGATGACGATCTCGGTGGTTCACCGGAGATCGTCCCAGGCGACCCGATTCTGGCGCAGGTCAGCGAGAAGATCCGGCTGGAGCTGGAACAGACCTTCATGTTCTACCTGCCACGCATCTGCGAGCACTGCCTCAACCCTGCCTGCGTCGCGTCGTGCCCGTCGGGTGCGATGTACAAACGCACCGAGGACGGCATCGTGCTGGTGGACCAGGACAAATGCCGCGGCTGGCGCATGTGTGTCTCCGGATGCCCGTACAAGAAGGTGTATTTCAACCACAAGACCGGCAAGGCCGAGAAGTGCACCTTCTGCTATCCACGCGTCGAGGTCGGCATACCCACCGTCTGCGCGGAGACCTGCGTGGGCAGGCTGCGCTACATCGGTCTGGTGCTCTACGACGTGGACAAGGTGCTCGACGCCGCCTCCGTCGCCGACGACCGTGACCTCTACGAAGCTCAACTCGACACCCTGCTCGACCCCAGCGACCCCGAGGTCGTCGCCGGCGCGCGAGCACAGGGCATCCCGGACAGCTGGATCGAGGCCGCGCGACGCTCACCGGTGCACGCACTGATCAAGAAGTACCGGGTGGCGTTGCCGTTGCATCCGGAGTACCGCACCATGCCGATGGTCTGGTACGTGCCGCCGCTGTCGCCGGTGGTGGACGCGGTGAGCCGCGACGGGCACGACGGTGAGGACGCGGGCAACCTGTTCGGCGCGCTCGATGCCCTGCGTATCCCCATCGAATACCTGGCCGGTTTGTTCACCGCTGGCGATACCGACGTGGTTGCCGGGGCGCTCCGCAAGCTGGCCGCGATGCGCTCGTACATGCGCGATATCAATCTCGGTCGCGAGCCGCAAGGTCATATTCCGGCCGCTGTCGGGATGAGTGAAGAGCAGATGTACGAGATGTACCGGCTGCTCGCCTTGGCGAAATATGAGGACAGGTACGTGATTCCATCCGCCTACGCCGAAGAAGGGCATCGGCTGGAGGAGGCGGTCAGTGAATGCGCGCTGGACTTCGAGGGCGGCCCGGGCATGTACGGCGAGGGGCCGTTCGGCGAAAGCAGCGGCGGGCCCGTCCCGGTCGCGGTGGAGACCTTCCATGCGTTGCGACAGCGGCAGACCAGCGAGTCGTTCGGGGCGACCGAGAGAAATCCGTCCAGGGTCAATCTGCTCAACTGGGACGGCAACGGTGTACCGGAGGGCATGTTCCCTGGCGGCCACAACGGGCAGGACGGTGAGAGTCGATGAAATGGGGACGCCGCCACGGCACCGAACTCGCCCAGCGCCGGCTGGTGTGGCAGTCGGCCTCGCTGTTGCTGGCCTATCCGGACGCGGCGGCGCGGGACATGCGCCTCGGCACGGTCGAAGCGTTATACGATCGGCTACCGGATGAACGCGCAGAACCGCTACGGGCGACCGTTGCACATCTGCGGCGGATCCCGGTGTCGGAGGCCGCACGGCACTACGTCGAGACCTTCGACCTACGGCGGCGGACCACCCTGCTGCTGACCTACTGGACCGACGGCGACACCCGCAACCGCGGCACCGCCATGCTCGCCTTCGCGCAGGCCTACCGTGCGGCGGGCACGACACCACCCACCGGGGAAGCGCCCGACCATCTCGCGGTCGTGCTCGAATTCGCCGCGACCGTAGACCCGGACGTGGGAGGCAGCCTGCTCGCCGCGCACCGGCACGCCATCGACGCGGTGCATACGGCATTGACCGAACGCGAATCTCCCTATGCGGCAGTGCTTGGCGCGGTCGCGGGGTCCTTGCCCGCCGCGTCCGACCAGGATGTGCGCCGCGCCCGCGAACTGGTCCTGGCGGGCCCACCCGCCGAACAGGTCGGCCTGCAACCGTTCACGCTGACGGTCCCCCCGCGCCGCGGCACTGCAGGACAGGGAGGACGCTGACCATGTCGGCCGGAGAGATCTTCTGGGATGTCATCCCCTATGTGACGCTGGCGATCCTGGCCGTGGGGACCTGGTGGCGCTACCGCTACGACAAATTCGGCTGGACCACCCGCTCTTCACAGCTGTACGAGAGCAAGCTGCTGCGGGTGGGCAGCCCGCTGTTCCATTTCGGCATTCTCGTCGTGATCGTCGGCCACATCATCGGTTTGGTGATTCCGCAATCGTGGACGGACGCGATCGGCATGAGCGAGCACGTTTACCACATCCAAGCGCTGACGCTGGGCACAGTTGCCGGAATCGCGACCCTGACCGGCGCCGCGTTGCTGGTCTACCGGCGCCGGTCCACCGGGCCGGTCTTCACCGCAACCACCTGGAACGACAAACTGATGTACGTCGTGCTGATCGCGGCGATCGTGGCCGGTCTCGCGACAACACTGATGGGGTCGGGAGTGGTCGGCGAGGAGCACAATTACCGCGAAACCGTCTCGCCGTGGTTCCGGTCGATATGGATCCTGCAACCGCGGGGCGATCTGATGGCGCAGGCGCCGCTGTCGTTCCACATCCATGTCGTCATCGCCTTGACGTTGTTCGCGCTGTGGCCGTTCACCCGCCTGGTGCACGCGTTCAGCGCTCCCGTTGCCTACCTGTTCCGGCCCTACATCGTGTACCGCAGTCGCGGGCATGCCCGTCCGGGGGAGCTGGTGGGTTCGCGGCCACAACGGCGCGGCTGGTGACCGAGCCGGGGCGCGCGGAACACAGGTTCCGGCGCCCCGGTCGTGGTTCACCCGGTGAGGGCGCGGCGGGCATAAGCGCGGACGTCGGCATCGGGGTCGTCGACCGCCTGCTTCAATGCGATCCGGGCAGAGTCGAGGCTCGTCCAGTTCGACAGTGCCAAGACGGCGGCCTTACGGACATCGAGATGTGGATCCGACAGCGCCTCTGTCAGCGGTGGCAGTGCGAACTCCGGATCCGCGCCGACCAGCCCGCGCGCCGCGCCTACGCGCACCTGCCAGGCCGAATGCCGCAGCGCGGCGGCGAGTTCGGCGGTCGTATCGGCGTCGGTACCGAGCGCGGCGAACGCTGCCAATGCCGCGGCGCGCACCAGTGGATCACGGTCGGCCGTGAGCGTGCGCATCACTTCGGTACCACCGGTACCGATCGTCGCCAAACCCTGGGCGACCGCGATACGCACCTCTCGGTTCGGGTCGGTAGCCAAGGCGGCCACACTGTCACCGTCGTCGAGGGACACCAACGCGCGCACCGCCTCGATGCGCACCCGGTGATCGCCATCGGCGAGCGCGGCGGTGAATTGCGTGGCGGTCCCGGCGCGCAGCGCACGTAGTAGATCCACCACGGTCGACCGGACGACCGGGTCGGGGGAGTCCAGCCGCTGCGCGAGCCCGTCGGCCGAGGGCACGACCTCGACCAGTTCGCGCAGGCCCTCTGTGGCCGCATTGCGCACCGAGGCGGACCCGTCGTCGAGCGCTGCGATCAATGCGGGGGTGAACCCCTCGGGGGTGTGCTCGGTGAGCACCGACAGCGCGGCCACCCGCACGACCGGGTCGGAGTCGGCGAGGTATTCGGCCAGCTCGGGAACCGATGGCGCGTCCAACCCGAGCAGCGTGACCAGGCGGGGAGACGGCGGCGCGGCCGGCTCCCGGACAGCAGTCGCGACGGTATCCGCTGCCGGTGCGCGTTGGGCGATCAGATCGGGCTGCTCGACGAACTCGATGTCGTCATCGGCCGAGGGCAGATCATCCAAACCGGGTACCGGCACCAGATACGGCGCCACCGGACGCTTCAGGAATTCCATGCCGCCGTCGGCGTTCTTGCGCAGATTCAGGTGGTAGCGCCAGCCGACATCGTCGCGTTCGGGCAGGTCGGCACGCTCGTGATAGAGCCCCCACCGCGATTCGGTGCGGGTCAGCGAGCTGCGTGCCGCCATCTCCGCGCAATCGCGGATGAACGACACTTCCACCGAACGCATGAGCTCATGCGGAGTCCGCGCACCCATCTCGGCGATGTCGCTGCGCATCCGCTCGAAGGTCTCCACCGCGATCGACAGCTTGGCGGCGGTCTTGGGCGGAGCCACATAGTCGTTGACGAAACGGCGCAGCTTGTATTCGACCTGTGGCTGCGGTGGCCCGTCGGGATGACGCAGCGGTCGGTAGATGAGCTCGTGGGCGTCGGTGAGCTGGTCCTGTGGAAGTTCCTGGGGCGCAGCGACGTCGGCCAGCGTCGACGCGGCATGCGCGCCGGCCAGATCGCCGAAGACGAAGGCGCCGATCATGTAGTTGTGTGGCACGCACGCCAGATCGCCAGCCGCATACAGGCCTGGCACGGAGGTCCTCGCGTTCTCGTCCACCCACACGCCGGAGGCCGAATGTCCACTGCACAAACCGATTTCGGAGATATGCATCTCGATATCGTGGGTGCGGTAATCGTGGCCGCGATTGGCATGGAAGGTGCCGCGGGTCGGGCGCTCGGTGGTGTGCAGGATGCCCTCGAGTGTCGAGAGCGTCTCGTCCGGCAGATGCGACACCTTCAGATAGATGGGCCCACGCGCCGATTCGATCTCACGCTTGACCTCCGACATCATCTGGCCCGACCAGTAATCGGAGTCCACGAACCGTTCGCCCTCGGCATTGACCTGATAGCCGCCGAACGGATTGGCGACATAGGCACACGCCGGACCGTTGTAATCCTTGATCAGCGGATTGATCTGGAAGCACTCGATGCCGCTGAGTTCGGCACCCGCGTGATAGGCCATCGAGTAGCCGTCGCCGGCATTGGTCGGGTTCTCGTAGGTGCCGTAGAGGTAGCCGGAGGCGGGCAGGCCGAGCCGCCCACACGGACCGGTCGCGAGGATGACCGCCTTGGCGCCCACCGCGACGAACTCACCGGTCCGGGTGTTCAACGCCGCCGCACCGACCGCGCGGCCGTTCTCGGTGAGTACTCGTACCGGCATCAACCGGTTCTCGATCCGGATCCGTTCCCGCATCTTGCGTTGGCGCAGTACTCGATACAGCGCCTTCTTGACGTCTTTGCCCTCGGGCATCGGCAGCACATACGAGCCGGAACGATGCACTCGGCGCACCGCGTACTCGCCGTATTCGTCCTTCTCGAACTTCACCCCGTAGCTCTCCAGCCGCTGCACCATGGCGAAGCCGCGGGTCGCGGTCTGATAGATGGTGCGCTGGTCGACGATGCCGTCGTTGGCGCGGGTGATCTCGGCGACGTAGTCCTCCGGTTCGGCCTTGCCCGGGATGACGGCGTTGTTCACGCCATCCATTCCCATGGCCAGTGCTCCGGAATGGCGGACATGCGCTTTCTCCAGCAGCAGCACGTTCGCGCCCTGCTCGGCGGCGGTGAGCGCGGCCATGGTCCCGGCCGTTCCGCCGCCGATGACGAGCACATCGCAGTCCAAGCGGACGGCGTCGGCGAGATCAGGTGCCGCGAGCAAGATCGGTGCGGTCACGACAGAGCCTCCACGATCTGGGCGCGTTCGGCCGGTCGGTCGACGGCCGTACGCGGGGTGGGAACATCGATGACGGCGCGCAGCGGTCGGCCTGCTCGCCCCAGGACGGCGACCCGGTCACCTAGTAGCAGTGCCTCGTCCACATCATGGGTGACGAAGACGACGGTGGTCGGGTGGGTGCGCCAGGTGTCGATCAGCAAGCGCTGCATGGTTGTTCGCGTCTGAGTGTCGAGCGCGCCGAACGGTTCATCCATCATGACCGCGCGCGGGGCACCCGCAAGGCCGCGAGCCAGCTGGACACGCTGGCGCATGCCTCCGGACAGGCTCTTGGGCAGGAAGCCGGCGAACCCGGTCAGCCCGACCTCCTCGATCCAGCGCTCTGCCGCGGCCCGGCGGCCCTCCTTCGATTCGCCGCGCAGCTTCAGGGCGAGTTCGATATTGGAGCGCACACTGCGCCACGGAAGCAGTGCGTTGTCCTGGAACACGACTGCACGGTCGCGGGAGGTCGTTGTCACCGGTTCGCCGTCGGCCAGTATCCGGCCGGAATCGGGTGCCAGCAGTCCGGCGATGGCGCGCAGGACAGTGGATTTCCCGCATCCGGACGGGCCGGTGAGTACCAGGATCTCGCCGGGACGCACGTCGAGGGTGAGGTCGCTGATCACCGGTTCACCGGTGTAGGACAGTGAGATGCCGTCCAGGCGCAGGCTCATGCCCGTGGCTACCGCCGTGGTCATCGTGAGTTCTCCTCTCCACGCGGCAGCCAGCGAGTGACGCGGCGGCCGAGCAGTTCGATCGCCGCCGACGTCGCGAATCCGAGGACGCCGATGGTGATGATCCCGACGAAAACGCCGGGGTAGTCGACGATGGTGTACGCCTGCCAGGTCCGGTAGCCGACGCCGAGGCGTCCGGAGATCATCTCCGCGGAGATCAGGCATATCCAGGCGACGCCGATACCGACCGACAGTCCGCCGAAAATGCCGGGCAGCGCACCGGGGAACACGACCCGCACCAGCACATCCCAGCGGCTGCCGCCCAGCGTGCGCACCGAGTCCTCCCAGAGTGTCGGCAGCGCACGCACCGCGTGCCGGGTGCTGACCATGATCGGGAAGTAGGCGGCCAGGGAAGTGATGAAGACGATGCCCGCCTCGTCATCGGGGAACAGCAGGATCGCGATCGGCACCACCGCGATGGCAGGAACCGGCCGGGCGAGTTCGGTGAGGGGGCCGAGGACATCGGCGAACAGCCGGGAGCGGCCGAGCGCGATACCGCTCGCGACACCGAGCACCGTAGCGATGGCGAAACCGGTGAGGATGCGGATCAGCGACTGGCCCAGATCGAGATAGTAGGCATCGGTGCCTAGCTGACTGCCGAACGCGGTGACGATCTCGGTGACCGTCGGTAGCGTGTCGAAGCGCAACCACAGGCGAACATCGTTGGCGGTCACCAGCTGCCATAGCAGAACGGCGGCGCCCACAGAAGTGAGCTTCAGCGCCCGCGAGGACCAGGCCGAACCGCTACCGGTACGCCGCTTGCGCGCCGGTGCTACGGCGACCACCGCGCTTTCGCCCGATCTGGTGCGAGGTTCGTTGGGGTTGCCGGACCCCGCCTCAGCGCCGATCCCGGTAGTGGTGCCAGGTTGAGCGCCAGGTCCGGGCCTGGACTCGGTCGATGTTCTCGACTCCGTGCCCGCGTCGGTCCCGGTGCTCGTGGTGCCAGTCCCGGTGGTTGTGCTGGGCTCGGCCTCAGCAGGTCCGACGCTGGGTTCGGTGTATGTGCCGGCGGCGGCCCCCGATGCGGTGACGCCGCGCCGGTTGTCGATCTCGGTGCTCAGCGGGCGCGAGCCGGTGCGCGACAGTGTCATGAGCGAACCTCCGCAACGGCCTGCTCATAGCTGACCGCTTGGGCGGCGGGGTGGGTCTGACGGTAGCGTTGCGCGGCGGCCGGCGTGGTGAACGGTAGGAAGGTGTCCCCGTCGCGCAGCCACACCGCCTTGTCGGCGAACCAGCGGGTGCCGAGCTCCGCGTCGAGAATGTAGGCAGCGCGGATCGTGGCGCCCTGTGCTCGTGCGGTTTTCACTACTCGCAACAGTTCTGTGGCGTCGGCGGCCGGCTGGGTCGTGTCCTGCCCGTCGAGCCAGAGTTCGGTGCCCGAGCCGGTGGTCTGGTTGGTTGTGTCGGCGAGTGCGCTGTCGTAGTCGCGGCCGCCGCGTGCGGCGAAGGCGGATCGGATCAGCTTGTGATCAACAAAGGCGTCTATATCGAGGTCGGCGAAATCACCGATCGACTTCAGATACTGAACATCGTCTTTGAACGCCGCGATCAGGCTCGGCTTGAGCGTGGTGTCGAACGAGGTGCCGCTGGGGCCGTTGTAGAGGTACACGACCTCCTGTGGCAGCCCCGAACCCTCGGCGACCAGCCGCGCCGCCTCGAGCGGTTCCTGCCACAGGAACTCGGTGGCGTCGAGCTGGGCCTGAAGAAAAGCGTCGACCACCTCCGGATGCGCGGCGGTGTAATCCTTACGCGCCACCACCCCGTGGAAGGTCGGCACGTTCAGCTCGGCGCCGTCGTAGAGCAGCTTCGCCTTGTCCTGGAACACCAGCAGGCCGGGCCAGGCGACGAACTGCGACAGCGCGCCCACCTGCCCGGATTCCAGCGCCGACGCACCGACCTGTGGCTGTTGATTGAGCACCTCGACACCGCCGACCGGATCGATCCCGGCCCGGGTCAGCGCCTGCACGAGCGTGCCGTGCCCGGCCGAACCCACACTGGCCGACACCTTCTGTCCCGCAAGATCGGTCAGCTCGTCGGCCGCCGAATCCGGCGATACGACAACCATGTTCAGCGCGCCTTTCGGGTTGTACCCGGTGACGGAGATGAACTCGGTGCGCGAGCGTTCATCGGCCTGGGTGCGAGACCCGTTGATCAGCAACGGGTAATCGCCCATCGAACCGATATCGATCTTCTCCGCCACCATCTGGGCGGTGATCGGCGCGCCGGTGTCGTAGTCCTGCCATTCGACCTCGTACTTCGCGCCACCACCGTCGGTGATCTGCTGCAGCCGCTGTTCCAGGTAGCCCTTGGCGCGCAGCAGGGTGCCCGCGGTGACGGTGTTGATGGTCTTGGACTGATAGCCGACGACGACCTTGACGGTGTCGCCGGAACCGGTGTCTTCCAATGAGCATCCGGTGAGGGCGAGTGCCGCGGCGGCGGCAGTGGCGGCCAGGCGTTTCCAGTGTTTCATGATGTGAACTACCTCAGGAGATACGGCATGTTGACGGTGACGGCGCCGGTGGGGCAGCGCGCGGCGCAAGGGCCGCAATACCAGCACTCGTCGACATGCATGAAGGCTTTGCCGTTGTCGGGATTGATGGCAAGGGAGTCGAGCGGACAGATCTCGACGCACAACGTGCAGCCCTGGATGCACAGCGATTCGTCGATGGTCACGGGAATATCGGTGCGCTGGTTCGCCAAAGCCATCTAAAGGACCTTCCATTCGGGAATGCTGCGGGACAGGCTGCCGCGCATGGTGATTCGATCGCCACGCAGACGGATGTACTCGAGATCGACCGGGGTGCCGTCGTCGAGGCGGGTGAGGCGTTCGAGCATCAAGAGCGCGGCGCCGTCGGGAGTGTCGAGGGTGGAGGCGGTATGCGGATCGGCGGAGACTGCTTCGACCGCGAGATCGGCCGAGCCGAGCGATTGTCCGGTGATCTCTTCGAGCAGGACGAAGATGTCCGTGCGTTCCAGATCGTGGGCGAGGACCTCAGTGCCGACCTCGGGCGCGAGGTAGGTCAGATCGAGGCTCAGCGGTAGATCCGCGAGGTAGCGCAGGCGTTCGATGTAAACGACCTGCGCGCCCGGAGCCAGCGCCAGCCTGCGGGCCACGGCGGGCGGTGCGCTGATGTGGGTGGCGGCGCGGACCTCGTTGCGGACGACGCCATGACCCTTCAGTGTTTCCTGCAAGCCGAGCAGAGTGTCCAGGCCGTGGTCGAATTTCCGGGACGCCACCTTGGTACCGACCTTGGGCACCCGGGCGATGAGCCCTTCGTCGCGCAGTAGTGCCAGGGCCTCGCGCACGGTATTGCGGGAGGCCTGATGTTCGGCCGCGAGGTCTTGTTCACCGGGCAGCGTGTCGGCGAACGCGCCGGTGTGGATCTGCTGGCGCAGGATATCGGCGACCCGGCGCGCATGGTCGGCACGCAGCCGCCGCACCGGGGCGGGCGCCTCCACATTTTTGTCGCTGACCTGCATGGACAGCGACGATAGCGGCGATTTCGGCCCCTCGATTCCGGCCGTGGAGCGAGCGCGGATCGGCCTCGGTTATTGCGCCGGGTGAGCCCTGCGCTCGACCTGGGCAAATGCGGGCTTTGCGACCCATTGCGCCACCTTCGGCGCGCGGGCGTGGGTTCTGATCACGCCGATTTCAATGAACGGCCCGCCGCGGGACCGGTTCCGCCGGGATCCAGGCCGAGTAGTGCGGCCTGCACCTGACGTAGCCGGTCGACGTCGCCGTGCAGGCCGGTGACGTTGTCGCTGTAGAGGAATGCCTCGCCCAGCCGAACCATGGTGTAGGCCAGCAACGAGCGTTCCAGCGGCGGACGATAGTCGTCCTGTTCCTGGGTACGCGCGATGAGCGCGTCCACGGCGGCCACCACCCGCGGCTGCACCGGCCCGTCGCCGGTGGTGAGGATGCGCAGACCGTTGATGGGTTCGTTCTCGAAGTACCGCCGGAACGGTTCATTGCCGGCCATCCAGCGGTTCACTCGATACAGCACGTCGAGGATCCGCTGCGCGCCGGTGGCGCGCCGCCGGGCGTCCGCGCGATCGATGAGGCCCTCGAATTCACCGGCGAGCACCGCACCGAGCACGCCGTCGCGCGAACCGAACCAGCGATAGACCGAGGCGCGACTGAGCCGCAGCTTGGCCGCGATGGCCTGCACATCCACCCGCTCACCGGCCAGGAACGCCACCCGCGCCAATTCGACGACCTCTTCCCGGGTCGCGGAGGCCGGACGCCCTGGTGGACGGGGTGCGGTAGGCTCATCGCTGGTCACCCATGAATGATACATCCATAGTGGAATGTATCTAATGGTGGTGTCAGAACCAGGCGTCGCGCATCTGCACCGTAGTGGTGTCGCGGGTGGCCAGCAGGTCGAGCTGGGGTGCGGTGCAGGGGAGTTCGAAGCGGAAGAAATAGCGGGCCGCATGCCGTTTGCCGTCGTAGAAGTCGCCCTCATGGCCGGCGGCGGCCAGCACCTGCTGTAGCCAGATCCAGGCGAGGGTGATGTGCCCGAACGCCTCCAGATAGACCGAACTGTTGGCCAGTGCGGCCTCGATGTCGCCGTCGGCGAACAGGCCCGCGGTCACCTCGACCAGACGCTGCCACGAGGATTCGAGCTGCGCCGCCAGCTCGGCGGGTTCACCGCCCTGTGCGCGGGCATCGTCGATGGTGGCCCGAATGCGTTCGTCGAGTGCGCGCAGGCTCGCCCCGCCCTGCTGGGTGACCTTGCGACCGAGTAGGTCCAAGCCCTGAATACCGTGCGTACCTTCGTGAATCGGATTGAGCCGGTTGTCGCGGTAATGCTGTTCGACGTTGTATTCGCGGGTGTAGCCGTAACCGCCGAGCACCTGGATGGCGAGGCTGTTGGCCTCCAGGCACCACTGGGCGGGCCAGCTCTTGGCGATCGGGGTGAGGATGTCCAGCAGCAGTGTCACCGCGCGGCGATCCTCCTCGGAGGTCGCGGTGCGGTGCTCGTCGACCAGGCGTGCGCAATACAGCACCAGGGCGAGCGCGCCTTCGGCATAGGTCTTCTGCGCCAGCAGCATTCGTTTGACATCGGCGTGCTCGACAATCGGCCGCTGCGGCGAGGTGGGATCACCGGCGCCCTTGGTGCGGCCCTGCGCGCGGGTGCGTGCGTACTCGAGCGATTCGAGGTAGCCGGTGTAACCGAGCGCGGTGGCGACGAGCCCGACACCGATGCGTGCCTCGTTCATCATCGTGAACATGTACGGGAGCCCGCGATGTGCTTCGCCGACGAGGTAGCCGACCGCACCCGGCTCGCCTGCGGGCGTCCACTTGCCCTCACCGAAATTCAGCACTGTGTTGACCGTGCCGCGGTAGCCCATCTTGTGATTGAGGCCGGCCAGTGCCACGTCGTTGCGCTCCCCGAGCGAACCGTCGTCGGCGACGAGGAATCGCGGCACCACGAACAGTGAGATCCCCTTGGTGCCTGCGGGCCCGCCGGGGATCTTGGCCAGCACCAGATGCACGATGTTCTCGCCCAGCTCGTGATCGCCACCGGAGATCCACATCTTCGTGCCGAAGATCCGGTAGGTGCCGTCCGGTTGGGGTTCGGCGCGGGTGACGATATCGGCCAGCGACGAACCGGCCTGCGGCTCCGACAGGCACATCGTGCCGAAGAACCGGCCCTCGATCATCGGCCGCACGAATCGGTCGATGTGCTCACGGCCATGGGTGAGCAGCAGATTCGCGTTCGCCATGGTCAGGAACGGATATCCGGACGTGCCGGGATTGGCCGCCTGGAACCAGGCGAAACTGGCTTGGGCGACAGTCGCGGGCAGTTGTGATCCGCCGAGCTCGTAGTCCATCGCCGCACCGGGCAGTCCGGCCTCGGTGAAGGCGCGCAGCGCGGCAGCGATCTCCGGAATGAGCGTGACCCGGTCGCCGTCGAACGTCGGTTCGTTGGCGTCGCCGAGTTTATTGTGCGAGGCGAAATATTTGGTCGCGAGCTGCTCGCTCAGCTCCAGTACGGCATCGAAGGTCTCGCGGGAATGCTCGGCGAACCGCTTCTGTTCGGTGAGACGCTCGACATCGAGCCATTCGTAGAGCAGGAAGTCGAGATCACGCCGAGACAGGAGAGTAGACCGCATCAAGCATCCCTTCGGTACAAGTTGCCTCCTGTGTACCATACTTTGCTCGATGGCACCCGGGCGGTCGCCGCGGTGCACGATGACCGCCCGGTGCGGTCAGGCGACAGGCCCGTAGTTCAGGTGCACGACGCCATTGTCGTAGACGTCGGTCGATACGAGGGCCAGCTTGGTGGTGTCCTCGTTCCAGAACCGCTCGCCAGTGCCCAGGGCGATGGGGTAGACGAACAGGTGGAGGTTGTCGACCAGGCCGTCACGCAGCAGGGCGCGGACGAGCTGACCGCTCCCGCTGATGTAGATGATGCCGTCGGTGTCAGCCTTGAGCTTGCGGATGACCTCCGGGTCATAGGCGCCGATGCGGGTGCTGTTGGCCCATTCGGCCGCAGGCTCCTGCGCGCCGACGACGTACTTCATCGTGTCGTTGAAGAACGGTGCACCCGGGTCGTCCTCGACCGTGCGGGTGGACCAGGCCGGAGCGAACATCTCGAAGGTGTTGCGCCCGAGCAGGATCGCGGTGGCCGCCCCGGTGATCGCGCCGAGGGTCTCGCCCATCTTCGGGTCGAATCCGTAGGCGAAGGTGAAGCTCGGGTCGTCGTACATGCCGTCGAGGGAGATGAATTCGTGGACTGCGATGGTGCCCATGGCGCTTCCTTTCGGTGAATCCGCCGCCCGACGATTCGGTGCGGGTCGAAGTGTCCGGCTCGACTCTGCCGGACCGTCATACGGTGTGCTGACGTCGGCGTTCTCGCCCGACGATAGGCGGTACGGCTCGGCTACGCGGACCCTTTGCGCGGCGATTCTCGGTCCCTATGCCGGCAGGACGGCGGGTGAGGGGCCGGATCGCCTGCCCGGCCCCTTTGTGGCGTCAGTCCATACCCGCCAGCAGGGCGAGCACTGTCGACGCCATCGCGGCCGGATCGCCGTCGGCCGGACGCAACACCAATCCCGGCGTGAGCGGATGCTCGTACGGTGCGTCGACGCCGGTGAAATCGCGGATCTCGCCCGCGCGGGCCTTCGCGTACATGCCCTTCGGGTCGCGGGATTCGCACACTTCCAACGGTGTATCCACGAACACCTCGAGGAACGGGATACCGGCGGCCTCGTGCACCGCCCGAGCTTTGTCCCGGTCCGCGCGATACGGGCTGATGAGCGACACGATTGCGACCGCACCGGACTCGGCGAAAAGCCGGGCCACCTCGCCGACCCGGCGGATGTTCTCCACCCGGTCCTCGGCGGAGAAGCCGAGATCGGCGTTGAGACCGTGGCGCAGATTGTCACCGTCGAGCAGGAACGCCGGACGCCCGGACGCGACCAGGCGTCGCTCCAGCTCCACCGCGACCGTCGACTTGCCCGATCCGGACAGTCCTGTCAGCCAGACCGTCATTCCGCGGGTCGCGCGCTCCTCGCGTTCGACCGCGGTGGAATGCCACACGACCCGCGACGACGGCAGGCTCGGCCCGGTGATCATGCCCGCGCCGACGGTATTACCGGTGGTGTCATCGACCAGGATGAAGCTGCCCGTCGAGCGGTTGCGGCGGTAGGGGTCGAACAACAACGGTTGCCGGGTGCGTAGTTGGACGCGTCCGATCTCGTTGAGCGACAACGCCGTCGCATGCTCGTCGCGGTGCAGAGTGTTCACATCGAGGCGGTAGTCCAGCGACCGCACTTCGACCGGGGCCGAGCGGGTGGTGTGCCGGATCGTGTAGGTGGCGCCCGGTGTGAGGGTGGCTTCGTCGGCGAACCAGCACACCATGGCATCGAGGTCGCGCCCGGCGTGCGGGCGGTTCGCGGGGCGGCAGATGAGGTCACCGCGCGACACATCGAGTTCGTCGGCCAGCTGCACCGTCACCGCCTGGGGCGGGAACGCTTCGTCGATAGGCGCACCGCCTGGGCCGTAAATCGATCGGACCGTGGTGGTCAGGCCCGACGGCAGGACGGTCACCTCGTCGCCGGGTTTGAAGACACCGCCCGCGATGGTTCCGGCGTAGCCGCGGAAATCCGGTGTGTGACTACGGATCACGTACTGCACCGGAAGCCGCGCATCGATCAGGTTGCGGTCGGAAGCGATATGCACTTCTTCCAGATGATGTAGCAGCGGTGTGCCCTCGTACCAGGGCATGGAGGTGCCGCGGTGCACGATGTTGTCGCCGTGCAGCGCCGACATCGGCACGAACGTCAGATCCGAGACGTCGAGCTTGGAGGCGAAACCGGAGAATTCCTCACGGATCTCGGTGAAACGTTCCTGCGACCAGTCGACCAGATCCATCTTGTTCACACACAGCACGAGGTGTGGAATGCCGAGCAGGCCGGCGAGGAAGGCATGCCGCCGGGTCTGCTCGACCACGCCTTTGCGCGCGTCGACCAGCACCAGCGCCAGGTCGGCAGTGGAGGCGCCGGTGACCATGTTGCGGGTGTACTGGATGTGGCCGGGTGTGTCGGCGATGATGAACTTGCGGCGCGGCGTGGCGAAATAGCGGTGCGCCACGTCGATGGTGATGCCCTGCTCCCGTTCGGCGCGCAGGCCGTCGGTGAGCAGCGCGAGGTTCGGGTAGTCCTCGCCGCGGTCGCGGCTCGTGCGTTCCACCGCGTCGAGCTGATCAGTGAACAAGGTCTTGGAATCGAACAGCAGGCGGCCGATCAGCGTCGATTTACCGTCGTCGACGCTGCCCGCGGTCGCGAGGCGCAGCAAAGTGGTCATCAGAAGTAGCCTTCTCGTTTGCGGTCTTCCATCCCGGCCTCGGAAATGCGGTCGTCGGCGCGTGTCGCGCCACGTTCGGTGACCCGGGCCGCGGCGACTTCGGCCACCACCTCGGTGGGGGAGACGGCACTGGATTCGACACAGCCGGTACAGGTGGCATCGCCGACGGTCCGGAACCGCACGGTCGACTCATAGGGCGTCTCACCGTCAAGTAGGTGCAGAAAGCGTGTGTGCGCCAACAACATTCCGTCGCGCTGGACCACGGGCCTGCGGTGAGCGTAGTAGAGCGGTGGCAGTTCGATGCCCTCGGCGGCGATGTAGCTCCAGATATCGAGCTCGGTCCAGTTCGACAGCGGGAACACCCGGATGTGCTCGCCGGGCCGGTGGCTGCCGTTGTAGAGGTTCCACAGCTCGGGGCGCTGCCTGCGCGGATCCCACTGACCGTATTCGTCGCGGAAGCTGAACACCCGTTCCTTGGCGCGCGCCTTCTCCTCGTCGCGGCGTGCGCCGCCGAAGACGGCGTCGAAGCGTCCCTCACGCACGCTGCGCAGCAAGGTGGCGGTCTGCAGGCGATTGCGGGTGGCGCGGGGTCCGGTGTCCTCGGTGACGCGGCCGGCATCGATGTCGTCCTGCACCCGCCCGACGAGCAGCCGCAACCCGAGCCGCTCCACGGTGCGATCGCGGAACTCGATCACCTCATCGAAATTGTGCCCGGTGTCGATATGTAAAACCGGGAACGGCAGGGGAGCGGGCCAAAAGGATTTGGCCGCGAGGTGCAGCATCACCACCGAGTCCTTGCCGCCGGAGAACAACAGCACCGGACGTTCGAAAGTCGCTGCGACTTCACGGAATATATGTGCCGACTCGGCCTCGAGCGCGTCCAGATGGGGAAGCTCGTAGGTGTTTGCCGCCGACTTTGCGTACTGGCTCACAATGCAAAACTAGAACACGTTTCGGGAATTGGTCAACGGTTTGCGCCCACCGGACTTTTCGGTGACCGCATCGGCCGCGGCGACCAGCGCGTCGCCACGGCGGGTGATCTCGGCCCCGGTGATGGACGCGCCGACGTACATCGTGAGCACCATGTTCTGCCTGCCGTCGGCGTCATAGGTCGGTGCGGCGAGCAAGCTCACCGGATGTTGCTTCCGCGGACGCAGGTCGGTACCGAGATAGACCCGCTCGCCCAGGCTCGTGACCAGCTCGGCGACGACTTCGCGCAGTTCCTCGGGGAGCTCACGGGCGGCGAAGCCGGCCAGCAGCGAATACAGTCGCCGCCCCGCCGCGGTCATGCTCTCCACCAGATATCCGCGTTCCCGGCATTCGGCGACGATGCGCCGCAGTCGGGCCTCGTCCTGGCGCAACGGCACCGTCGGCGGCATGGCGAGCCAGGCATCGAAGGCTGCCTCGGCATCCCACAGCACGTACATCAGGCCGACCGGTGGCGCGAAATGGTAGGTGGCGCCCACTTTCACCATGCCGGGACCGGTGCTCTCCAGCACCATGATCTGTTCGCCGACCACCGCCGATGCCGTGCAGGTGGTGCGGTAGGTCTGGCTGAGTCGTGCCAGTTCGGGGTGGGCGACGCCCGCGATGGCGAAGCTGTCCTGGGCCACCCGGCCCGCCGCGATGAGGGCAGGTCCGGGGCCGTAGGTGCGGGTGCGCGGATCGCGCACCAGGTAGCCGCCTGCGGTGAGCTCGGTGAGGATGCCGAGC
Organism: Nocardia sp. NPDC059180; assembly: GCF_042754945.1. Taxonomy (NCBI): domain Bacteria; kingdom Bacillati; phylum Actinomycetota; class Actinomycetes; order Mycobacteriales; family Nocardiaceae; genus Nocardia; species Nocardia sp. NPDC059180. The sequence goes on along the minus strand of NZ_JBHZBU010000007.1, from coordinate 250,309 downwards.
GCGGTGGGTTTGGCCAGGTCGAGGGAGCGGGCCAGTTCGGACAGCCCGACCCGCTTGCCCTGCTGCTCGACGATGAAGTCCAACACCTGCACCACCCGCTGGGTCGGTGCGGATCGACGTTCGACCATTGACCACTCCTAGAACACGTTCTAATGTCTCTGGTAGCAGAATGTACCAGAGCGGTACATATATGGAACACCGGAGAGTCTATTGCTGACGCAACCGTTCGCGGACGCCATCGCCGCCGCCGAGAAGATCATCACCGACGCACCGCACATCCGGACCGAACAGGATCTCGTCGAGGGCTACGACTATCTGGCGGGCAGCATTCGTGCCGCCATTCAAATGGCGTGGGCCTATGAACGCGATTTTCCCTTCTTCGTCCAGTCGACGGGCCCGTACACGAAAATGGGACTGGACAACCCGGACACGCTCTACTTCCATTCCTATCTGCGCCCGGATGCCGAATATGTCGTCACCGGTACGCGCGGTACCACGCGGGATCTGAGTTTCCAGGTATTGAACGGTGACTATTCACCGGTCGACGTGCCCGACAGCACCACCGCATTCGACGATCGCGCCATCGATATCGCCGCGGACGGTTCCTTCGAGGTTCGTTTCGGGCCGGGGGAGGCCGGTCCGAACTACATCACCCTTGCGCCGGATTCAGCCATGCTGGTGGTCCGCGAGGTGTTCAGCGACTGGGCCACCGAAAAGCCCGGCACCCTGCGCATTCACCGCGCCGACAAGGTCGGCGACGCGCCTCCGCCGCTGACCAAGGATCTGATGACCAAGCGTTACGGCGTGGCGGGCAAGATGCTGGTCTCCCGGCTACAGACCTTCTTGGCCTTCCCGCAGTGGTTCTATCTGAACCTGCCGGTCAACACCATGACCGAGCCCCGCAGCACGCCGGGCGGGCTGACCACGCAGTTCTCTTCGGCCGGGCACTATGAGCTCGCCGACGACGAGGCCATGATCATCACTGTGCCCAAGTCGGACGCGCCCTACCAGGGCTTCCAGCTCGGCAGCATGTGGTACCTGTCGCTGGACTACATCAACCACCAGACCAGCCTCACCGCGGATCAGGCGCACCTCGATCTGGACGGAATGATCCGATTGGTGGTCAGCGAACGCGACCCCGGCCTGGCCAACTGGATCGAATGCACCGGTCACGCACGGGGGTATCTCCAGTTCCGCTGGCAGCGGCTGGCGCGGGATATGAAACCCGAGGACGGGCCGACGGTCGAAGTGGTGAAGTTCGATGAGCTGGCGGTGCGGCTGCCGCATCACGACCAGGCACAGGTGACCCCGCAGCAGTGGCGGGAGCGGATCGCGGCCCGGCAGGCGGCGGTGGCGGAAAGGATGCTCGGCTGATGTTGTTGCAGGACAAGGTGGTTGTGGTCTCCGGCGTCGGTCCGGGGCTCGGGCGCGCGATCGCGGTGCAGGCCGCCGTCGCCGGTGCCGATGTCGTACTCGCCTCGCGCACCGAATCAAGGCTGGCGGAGGTGGCGAAGGAGATCACCGACCTGGGCAGGCGGGCGGTGGTGGTGCCCACCGACATCAATGACGAGTCAGCGGCCGCGAACCTGGTGGAGTCGGCCCACAGCGCCTTCGGCCGGGTGGACACGCTGGTGAACAATGCCTTCGCCATACCGCCGATCGTGGATCTGGCCGATGTCGAGCTGGCCGACGTGCGCGCGGGGTTCGAGACCAACGTGCTCGCCGCACTGCGGTTGACCCGGCTGTTCGTTCCGGCCCTGGAGGAATCCAAGGGCTCGGTGGTGATGATCAACTCGGCGGTACTACATCACTCCCGGCGCACCTTCGGCCCCTACAAGATGGCGAAGGCAAGTCTGCTCGCGCTGGCACAGAGCCTGGCCACCGAGCTGGGACCGCGCGGCATCCGGGTGAATTCCGTTGCCCCCGGGTATATCTGGGCCGACAATCTGAAGTGGTACTTCAACTACCTCGCGCAGCAGCGCGGCATCACCCGCGACGAGGTGTACGCCGAGACCGCCTCGACGATCGACCTGCGCAAACTTCCTGAGCCCGACGAGATCGCCGATGCGGTCGTCTTCTTCGCCTCGCCGCTGGCGCGGGCGATCACGGGGGCGTGCCTGGATGTCAACTGCGGCGAGTACCACAATTGAGGAGCGAGACGAACATGATCGGAAGGGACGATGTCGGCACCATCGACGATCTGCACGCCTCGGCGAGCAAGGTCGTCGGGCTGACCGATTTCGGTGCCGACGACTACCGCGAGGGACTCGAGGTACTGCTCGACTCCTACGCACGCGACGCGGAACTCACCCCGTTCGGCAACAAGATCAATCGGGCGTTTCTGCGTGGTGCGCTGATCGCGCGTCTGCTGAGTGAGTCGGCCTGGCAACAGTTCCCGCAACATGCGCAGGTGCCGATCGAGCGGCCGATCTTCGTCACCGGGCTACCGCGCTCGGGTACGACGGCGGTGCACCGGTTGCTGACTGCCGACCCGGCGCACCAGGGCCTGGAGATGTGGCTGACCGAGATGCCGCAACCGCGTCCGCCGCGCGAGACCTGGGAACAGAATCCGGTCTTCCAGCGGTTGCAGGCCGGATACGACAAACATCATGTCGAGCATCCGGAATTCATGGGCGTGCACCATATTTCGGCCGATCAGGTCGAGGAGTGCTGGCAGCTGCTTCGCCAATCGGCGATGTCGATCTCCTACGAGTGCCTCGGCTATCTGCCGACCTATTCGGAGTGGTTGCGTGAGCAGGACTGGACCGGCGCCTACCGCAGGCATCGCCGCAACCTGCAGCTCATCGGCCTCAACGATGCCGACCGGCGCTGGGTGCTGAAGAATCCGAGCCACCTGTTCGCGCTGGACGCCCTGCTCGCGGTGTACCCGGACGCGCTGGTGATCCAGATGCACCGCCCGCCGAGCACCATCATCGCCTCGGTGTGCAGCCTCAACGAGCAGGCGTCGACGGGGTGGTCGGACAAGTTCCGCGGACCCGTCGTCGGACGGACCCAACTCGAACTGTGGTCACGGGGCGCGCAACGATTCCTCGACGACCGCAAGAACCACAATGCCGCCCAGTTCTGCGACGTCTACTACGACGATTTCGTCGCCGACCCCATCGGCACCGTCGAGGGGATCTACCGGCACTTCGAGCTGGAACTCACGGACGCGGCGCGCAAGGCGATGGCTTCGCTGCACAGCGAGTCGACGTCCGGGGCGGCTCGTCCGGCGCACAAGTACACCCTCGCCGATTTCGATCTCACCGCCGAATCCGTTGATGCGAGTTTCGGGCCCTATCTGGAAGCGCACTTCCCGGCGCGCTGATCGGAGCGGCTCGGCCGACCTGACCGCAGTCGCGATACTGCGGCAGGTCGGCCGATGCGTCCTGCGGTGGCAGTACCGCTCTACGGACGTCCCCGCGGCGCGGTGAAACGGCCCGGGATCAGGGCTGACCGGGCTTGAGCACGATGAACAGGCCATTCGCCTCGGCGCACAGACGGTCACCATCGTGCAGTGTCGCGCGGACGTACACCTTGCGGCCGTCGCGGCGCTCGGCCCAAGTGCGCAGGCTGAGTTCCTTGTTCAGCGGGGTAATGGAGCGGTAGTCGACGGTGAGCGAGGCTGTGCGGGTGACATCACCGGCGTAGAGCGCCGCCGCCATACCCAGCAGATCATCGAAACCGACCACGACCTGGCCGCCGTGCGCGGCGGCATTCCCGCCGAGATGGAAGGTGCGGAAGGTGATCCTGGCCTCCACGCCGTCCTTGCTCGCCTTGTCGATCACATACGGCGGAATCGTGATGTTGCCGCGGGCGGGCAGGTCCGCGCGAGTCCAGGTCGGGGCCGACCATTCGTCGACGACCGCCGCGTCGAGCCGGTCGTTGAGCTGCTTGAGGACGCCGATCGTCTCCAACGCCAGCTCATCGGACGGGCACGACAACCTGGCCCGGTCCATGAGCTTGCGTACTTCTTCGATGAACGCGCCGTAGTGCGGGCCGCCGCGGGTGATGTCGGCGTTCTTGGTGGCGTCGATGAGCTCCGACATGGGCCGGAATCCGCCTTCGTGATGCGCGGCGTCGGGCAGTGCGTTACCGGCCAGGTCTTCGGTCATGAGAACACGTTATCGGTTGCCTGCCGAATGCTCGGTGGCCGGGGCGCTGGGATCAGGCCGTGCGATAGGACTCGAGCAGGGTTCTGGCGGCGCCGGTGACGTCGCGTTCGAGCCACTCCGGAAGCTCGGACGCGTGCGCATGCCTGCGTAGTGCGGCATACGGCAGATCGACGATCGCGCGGCTGACGGCGTCGACCTCGCGGTCACCGTCGCGGCCGAACAGTCCGGCCGCGATCCGGCGCAGATGCTCGATCAGCGGGGCATTCATCCCTGCCAATCGTGCGCCGAACTCCGCATCCGGGCTGCCGTCCAGCAGATCGCTGGGACGCAGGCTGAGCAGCAGCCTGGCATCCTCGGGCAGGTCGCGGCCGAATCCGATCGCTGCGCGCGCCATCGCGACTCCCGCGTCGAGCGGGTCGGGTTCGCCGGCAGCCGCCTTCACGCGGTCCTGGAAGCGCTCGAGCGCGCGGAGCCAGGCGGCGGCCAGCACCCGGTTGCGGTTGCCGAAACGGTGATACAGCGTGCCGACCGGCGCTCCGCTGGCGTCGGCGATCGCGGCCACGCTCGCGGCCCGCGGCCCCTCGGCCAGGACCAGGGTGCGCGCTGCGTCCAGGATCACATCGGTGTCGTGCTTGCGGGGCGGTGCCATGTACTAGTACGTTCCTTCCATATGGAGCGTTTGCCCTATATTGATGAGCATGCCAGATCCGTCGACGCGAATCGCGACCGGACATGGAAAGCATTGCTGAAAGTTGTCTGCAAAAATCCCGCAGACCCGGCGACCGTGCCCTCAGGCTTCGCGCTGGACGCGATCGATCCGCCGCATCGGCTCGCCCTGGCCGGCGGCCACCGATTCTCCCGCTACACGCTCACCTTCGAACTCGACGACGACGGTCCACGCCATACCGTCATCCGCGCCAAGACCCGGGCCGAATTTCCTGGTGTCGGCGGGGCGATCTATCAAGCGCTCGTGATCGGCAGCGGCGGACACAAGCTGGTGGTGCGCAGGATGCTGCGCCGGATCGCGGCGGCGTCATGAGCGTCGGTCTGGTCTGGGGCGCCACCGAGGCCGAATGCGACACCCCGCTGCCCTGCGACCAACTGGAACCGATCGCGCTCAGTGCCGACCGGGCGATCAGTATCGCCGCACCTCCCTCGCTGGTCTTCGCATGGCTGTGCCAGATGCGGGTGGCGACCTACAGCTATCGCATCGGCAATCGCTGGAGATCCAGTCCGCGGGTGCGTGATCCGCAGCTGACCGACCTGGCCGTCGGCCAGCGCTTCATGGGTCAGTTCCATCTGGAATCGTTCGCATCCGGAAGGCATGTGACGCTGCGTGCCGGCGATATCTGTGTCACCTATGCGGTGCGGGCCGAGGGATCGGGCACCCGGCTGGTCGCACGGGTGCGGTTCGGGGGTCCCCGGCTCGTGGGTCGGCTGCTCGCGCTCGGCGACGTGATCATGATGCGCAAGCAGTTGCAGACATTGAAGGAGCTGTCCGAAGCCGAAGCCTCGGCGTCCACCTGAGCGGACTCGAACATCGAATTCGAGACAGCCCGGCCCACTTTCGCCGATCCGCTGAATTCCGCGCGCGGGGTCGTGCAATGATGTCACCCGGAAAAGCGGCCGCTGCGGCGCGGTGATCGAGATGCCGTCGGCCATAACCGGGGCACGCACCGGGCTTTTCCTCGTCACACCGATCGACACTGCTCGACCACGCACCGTCGCAGACCTGATCGATAGCTCACCGAGTCGCGCCACGCCCCGTCCGCACCACGTACGGGACCGTGCGCCGACCACTGTTTCGGGACTGCTTCCGGCGCACGTCAGAACCGTTCGAACGTGGAAAGGACTGTGGCACGTGCACTACCTGGATTCATGGCCGGACGCGGCAGCGAAGGCCGGTGGTCGTTCGTGACGGCCGCGCATCAGATTCTCGAGTTGACCGACGAGTTCTATCAGGACCCACACGCCGTCTACCGGACGTTGCGTGAACGCGGTCCCATCCATCGGATCAGGTTGGACGGTGTGGTCGGCTGGCTGGTTGTCGATCATGAGGTCGCCAAGCAGGCCTTCGTCGAGCCGAACATCAGCAAACGTATCGGTTCGCCAGAAGGCCAAGCGGTACTGGCCAAGCACGGCGCGGCCGGGATGTTCAATGCCGCGATCAACGACAACATGCTCTTCGCCGACCCGCCGCAGCACACCCGGCTGCGCAAGCTGGTGTCCAAGGCGTTCGCGAGCCGCGCCATTCGCGGCCTCGGTCCGCGGATCACCGAGATCGCCGACGCCCTGCTCGACGATATGTCCGCCCTGGAGGCGGTCGATCTGCTCGACAGCTACGCCTTCCCGCTGCCGATCGCGGTGATCTGCGAACTGCTGGGCGTGCCGGACGACGACAAGGACGCTTTCCGTTCGTGGACAGCGGTTCTGGTGAACGAATCGGCCCCCATCGAAGACCGCACCAGTGCGGGCATCAGCTTCTTCACCTACCTCACCGAGCTGATCGCCACCCGCACCGACGATCCGCGTGAGGACCTGCTGTCGGAACTCATCATCGCCAAGGACGATGACGACCGGCTCGACCAGCAAGAGCTCATCGCCATGCTGTTCCTGCTGCTGGCCGCCGGGCACGAAACCACTGTCAACCTGATCGGCAACGCGGTGCTCGAACTGCTGCGCGACCCCGCCACCGCCGAGCGGCTACGCCGTGATTCCGAGGCGATTCCGGCCTTCCTCGACGAGGTGCTGCGCTGTCAGGGCCCGGTGCACCTGGCCACGGCACGCTATACGACCGCGCCGATCACGTTGGGCGGCCAGGACATCGACGCAGGCGAGTTCATCATGATCTCCCTCGCCGCCGCCAACCGCGACCCACGGATGTTCGCCGATCCCGACCGGGTCGATCCGGCCCGAACCGACCACCGCCATATCGCCTTCGGCCACGGCATCCACTACTGCCTCGGCGCGGCCCTCGCCCGCACCGAAGCCACCATCGCCCTCACCCGCTTGCTCGACCGCATCCCGGCTCTGTCACTGAACGCCGAGTTCAGCGAACTGACCTGGCGCAAGAGCTTGCTGATCCGCGGGCTCGCGGAGCTACCGGTGCGATTGGGTGCGGCAGAGCCGGTCGCGTCGACAGTGGGAGACGGCGCGCAGTACTCGATGAACTGAACGACCGGGTTGCGGGTCGATGCAATCGATGTCGGCCCGCAACCCGGGAATAGGCGCCGATTCGGAGAGCTTGGACTCAGTTATGACCAGTGCTGACTTGTTGATCGATGGGTTCGGCCGGATCCGGGAGAACGTGCACGGGGCGGTCGCCGAGTTGAGTGATGCCGAGTTGGGGGCTCGGCTGGATGCGGAGGCCAACTCGATTGCGTGGTTGGTGTGGCATCTGACTCGGGTGCAGGACGACCATGTTGCGGACGTGGCGGGTGTCGAGCAGGTGTGGACCCGTGATGGGTGGGTGCGTCGGTTCGGGTTGCCGTTCGGTGAGGCGGACACCGGGTACGGGCACAAGGGTTCCGACGTCGAGGCGCTCGCGGGTGTTTCGGCGGAGCTGCTGCTCGGGTACCACGATGCGGTGCATGCCCAGAGTGTCGAGTACGTCTCCGGGCTCACCGATGCCGACCTGCCGCGGGTGGTCGATACGCGGTGGGATCCGCCGGTGACGCTCGGTGTTCGGTTGATCAGCGTCATCGACGACGATATTCAGCACTCTGGGCAGGCGGCGTTCATTCGTGGCATCCTGCTGCGCCGCCGATAAGTCGTCGCTCAGGGGCGGGAGGGCTGAGGGATGGGGGAGTGGGCGGTCCAGCGATTGTGGCTGCGGTGCACCTCGACCGGATGATCGAAGGTCGCCGAAATCGTCTCGGTAGTGATGGTGTCCTCGGCGCTACCGCGAGCCACGATGCGGCCGGCGGCGATCAGCAGGGCATGCGTCGTGGTGCTCGGCAGTTCCTCGAGATGGTGGGTGACCAGGATCGAGGCGACCTCCGGATGGGTCCGGTCCAGTGCGTCGATGGTTTCGAGCAGCTGTTCGCGGGCGGCGACGTCCAGGCCGGTGGAGGGTTCGTCGAGCAGTAGCAGGCGCGGTTCGGCGATGAGGGCGCGGGCGATGAGGGTGCGGCCGCGTTCGCCCTGCGACAACGTCGGCCACACCTCGTCCGCTTTGCCGGACAAGCCGACGGTCTCGATCATCACGTGCGCGCGATCCAGGTCGGCGGCCGAAGGATTCCAGCGCATCGGAGTGTCGACGGTGCCGGTGATTCCGGTGAGGACGACGTCGCGGACGGTCAGCGGATAACGCAGGGGATGGCGCGGGTTCACATGCCCGATCGATCGCCGCAGCCGCTGCAACTCGACCCGGCCCAGCTGCTCGCCCAGGATCCGCACCGTGCCGGAAGTGGGATGGGTGACCGCACCGCAGAACCCGAGCAGCGTGCTCTTGCCCGCACCATTGGGGCCGAGTAGTGCCCAATGCTCGCCGGCGTGCACGGTGAGCGAGATGCCATCGAGGATCTGTTTGCCCTCGCGGCGGAAAGTCACCTCGGTCAGGTCGAGCACGGGCGGGGTCATGCGAAGGCCTCCTTCAGGGCGGTCAAGTGGGAGCGGCTGAGTTCGGCTGCCGCCGTGGGATTGCGCGCCGCGATGGCATCGGCGAGTTGTTCATGGGCTGCGTGATCGGCCCGCTCGGACGGGACCGGCCGGATCTCGAGCATGTCGATCATGGCCAGACGCAGGCGCGGCAGGAACGCGTCGAAGAGCTGAACCAAGATGTCGTTGTGTGCCGCGACGAGAACCGCGCGGTGGAACTCCATATCGGCGTCGACATGCTCGGCCACCGTCTGTCCTTCGGCTGCGCGGGCGGCCAATGCGCGCCGCAGCGAACGCAGATCGGCGGGGGTGCGCCGGTGTGCGGCGAGCGCGGCGGCCTCGGCTTCGATGGCGATGCGCGCCTCGATCACCGAGGCGATGGTGGCCCGGCGCAGCACGATGTCCCATTCCTCGGTGACATCGAGCGCGGTGACGAACACGCCGGCTCCCTGACGGCTCGCCAGCACACCCTTGCCCGCCAGCTCCCGGATCGCCTCGCGCACGGTCGAGCGCCCGACGCCGAGCTGTGCGGCCAACGTCGTCTCGCCGGGGAGTCGATGCCCCAGCGGCCATTCGCCACCACGGATGCGGCTGAGCAGCAGTTCGGCGGCCTGCTCGGCCAGCGGGTGGCGCCGCACCTGGCTTTCCATCGACGAACCTCTCTACTTGTCTGAGGAGTTGTGTATAGTCTAGCTCATGCTCACGCACAGCCTGCTCCTCGACCGCCACGGCGGGGCCTGACCGATCGGCCGCCCCGCCGTGGGGTCAGGTCGTCGGCCGGTCACTTCGTTTCGTGACGGCCGCCAGGGCCAGGAAGCAGTCCCCATGACATCGCGTGCATTCCCCACCATCGACACTCCGGCCGGCAATACCGCCGGCGACGCTCCCGCGTGGAATCGGCAACGGCACTCGCAGATGCCTTCGCATCGCTACCGCAATGTGTACGACCGAGTGGACGTGCCACTCGTCGACCGTGGCTGGCCCAACGCACGGATCACTCAGGCGCCGCTGTGGGTGCCGGTCGACCTGCGTGACGGCAATCAGGCATTGGCCGAACCCATGGATCCCGAGCGCAAACGCAGGTTCTTCGAACTGCTGGTTGCCATGGGGTACAAGGAGATCGAGGTCGGCTACCCCTCGGCCTCACAAACCGACTTCGACTTCGTGCGGTTGCTGGCCGACTCCGATATCGCGCCGCCGGACGTCACGATCGTCGTCTTCACCCCGGCCCGGCGGGATCTCATCGAACGGACCGTCGCGTCTGTGCGTGGATTGCGCAACGAGGTGGTGATCCACATGTATACCGCCACCGCACCTGTCTGGCGAGATACCGTGCTGGGAAAGGACACCGGAGAACTGCGTGAACTGATTCTGGCAGGCGGACGTGACGTGCTCGAGTTCGCCGGCGATCTGCCGAATGTGCGGTTCGAGTTCTCGCCGGAGGTGTTCAACCTGACCGAACCGGGTTACGTCCGCGATATCTGTGACGCGATGACGGAGCTGTGGGATGCGACGCCGCAACGTCCGGTCATTCTGAACCTGCCCGCGACGGTGGAGGTGGCGACGCCGAACGTGTACGCGGACCAGATCGAATACATGCACCGCACATTGGCCCGGCGCGACAGCGTCATCCTGTCGGTACATCCGCACAACGATCGCGGCACCGGCATCGCCTGCGCCGAACTCGCGGTACTGGCGGGAGCCCAGCGGGTGGAGGGCTGTGTGTTCGGCAACGGTGAACGCACCGGCAATGTCGATATCGCCACGCTCGCATTGAATCTGCACGCCCAAGGTGTGGATCCGATGATCGATTTCTCCGATATCGACGAGATCCGCCGCACGGTCGAGTACTGCACCCGGCTGTCCATCCACGAACGCCATCCCTACGTCGGCGATCTGGTGCACACCGCCTTCTCCGGCACCCACCAGGACGCCATCAAGAAGGGCATGGCCGAACATCTCGTGCGAGCAGTCGATAGGGGACGTAATGAGCGCGAGATCGAGTGGCAGGTACCGTATCTGCCGATCGACCCCGCCGATATCGGCCGCAGCTACGATGCCGTGATCCGAGTGAACTCCCAGTCCGGTAAGGGCGGAATCGCCTACCTGTTGCATACCGAATACGGCATGGAGCTGCCCCGGCGGCTGCAAATCGACTTCGCCCGCCACGTCCAGAACCACACCGACGGAAGCGGCGGTGAAATCACCGCCACCGAGCTGCGCGAACTGTTCGACCGGACCTATATGGACGCGGCTTCGGACGCAGTGACCCTGAACCACTGGCAGACCGACGAATCCACAACCACCATCACCCTGGCCGCGGACGGCCGCACCCACACCAGCGAACACCGCGGCGTCGGACCCGTCGATGCGTTGACCACCGCACTCACGGAACTGGGCCGACGCATCGAGGTGCTGGCCCTGCACCAGCAGTCGCTCGGTTCAGGCAACGACAGCTCCGCAATCACCTACCTCGAATGCCGGAGCAACGGCCGGACCGAATGGTCCTGCGGCCATAGCGACTCCGTGCTCACCGCCACCCTGGCAGCAGTCGTCCGCGCGGCAACCACAGTGGTGCCAGTATCGGTGTGAGGATCGGGTGGTGCGGTGATCAGTCGCGGTTGCCGCACCACCGCCTTGGTCCGTTGGTGGCCGCGGTGCCGCCGCCGGCGACAGGGACGCCGCGGTCCCTCGATCGGCGAGCTGGGCGGAACTACTGTCCGGTCCGCCCGTCGATGCGTTCGCGGAGGAAGTCGGCGTGGCCGTTGTGGCGGGCGTATTCCTCGATCATGTGCAGGTAGACCCAGCGGAGGGTGTATTCGGTGCCGGTGATGGGGTGGTGGCAGCGGTGGTCGAGGGGGAGCGCGGCGAGGGCGGCGTCGGCTAGTGCGGTTTCGCGCTGGTAGGTGGTGAGGTCTGTGGCGGGGTCGGCGTCGGGGACGTCGTCGAAGTCGCCGTCGGGGTTGGATTCGGAGCAGTAGAGGTAGTCGAGGGATTCGCCGGCGGCGGTGACGCGGAACCAGCCGCGTTCGTTCTCGGTCAGGTGCCGGATGAGTCCGTGTAGCGACATCGTCGACGGGGCGACACAGCGCTGGGCTAGTTGCGCGGGGTCGAGGCCCGCGCATTTCAGCAGCAGCGTCTGGCGGTGATAGTCCAGCCAGGACTGCAGCATCGGCCGTTCATCAGCCACGGACAACGTCTCGATCCGATCGATCTCGGGTGCGATCCATGCCACCGGGCGACTGTACCGTGCCCGTATCCGGGACGCGGGGTGATTTTGAGGGGGAGCCGCACCCCGCCGGTACGAACGCGGACGCTCCGCAGTGTCGGCCGCGCTACCGGGCGGCGCTGAATCGATCCGCTACCGGGCCGTGCAGATGACCGGCGGGCAAGGTGCGCCCGCACAGCACCAGCAGCAGGTCCTGGGCGCGTCCGGTGAGTGCCGTGCCGGTGCCGTAGCTCCAGTCGAGGTCGTCGGCACGCAGCTGGATACCGTCCAGGTCGACGCCGAAATACTTCGCCTGCTTCGGTCGCACGCCATTGAGCACCAGCAACAGCCGGTCCTCCGGAACGCCCTGGTCGAGGCCGAGGCCGACGGTGATGTCGAGCCCGTGGATGACGTCGTGGCTGAGCGCCGCGACGAACCCATCTCCCGGTGGTTTCCACGGATGGTTCACGTTGTTGCGCACTGACGCGAGCAGCTGCGCCGAGGTGAGCTCGGCTGCATCGGCGCGGGCGCTGCGGTCGGCCATCCGATTGAAGTCGCCGCGAGCCCTGATCATGCCGAGGACGAACCGGGGTATCGAGATACGGAACGGCATGGTGATGTGTGCGACGACCTCGCGAACCCGCCAGCCCTCGCATAACGTCGGCGCATCCCAGCCCGCCTCGTCCAGACCGGTCAGCACATCCGCGAGGTACGTGCGCTGCGCGGCGATCGCGGCCCGGACATCGGTGTCGTTCATCGTCAACTCCTCACCATTCGACACTTGGACAGGTGGGCACACCGGCCCCTCGTGAATAGGACGTGGCGAAGCGCCGGAATTCATCGCCGACCGACCAGTGAACCCGGTTGCCGCCCCTGATGTACGCCGAGGCGCGGTCGACGGTGAACTATGCGAGGATTCGAGGCGGGTGGTACGCGATGGGCGATTCGGGCCGGGACCTCGGGTCGGGCGGGAGGACAAGGATGCCGACTAGACCGCTGACCCAGCAGACCTTCGAGCAGGTCATCGCGAGCAATCACATCGTCCTGGTGGAGTTCTGGGCGTCTTGGTGCGGCTGGTGCACCCGCTTCGCACCCGTATACGGTTCTTCCGCCGACACCCACCCGGATATCGTGCACGCCACGGTCGACGGCGAGGCCGAAAACGGCCTGGTTGCCGCCGCGCAGATCGACAGCTATCCATGGCTCATGGGGTTCCGCGAAGGCCTGCTCGTCTACTCGCAGGCCGGATACCTGCCCGCCGGCCATCTCGAGGAAGTGGTCCAGCAGATCCGCTGGATGGACATGGATGCCTTCCGCCGCGAAATCCTCGACGCCGCCCGCGCCCAGGACGAGCAACCTCAACCTGCCGCACCCCCGCCCGCGCCACCCCGGCTGGCGAGCCTCGCCCCCGGTTCCCGCCAATACGGCTGGCCAGGACTCTGACCTGGGCCTCAGTTTGGCGCCGCAGTTGGTCGTTGCGATGATCCTAGGACGCCGCGCATCGGCTATGGTGTGCGGCAGTTTTCGTGGAGGGAATTCGGGTGGATCGACGGCTGGCGTCGGGGCAGGAGTTCGCCGGTTATCGGATCGACCGGCTGCTCGGGGCAGGCGGGATGGGGGAGGTGTATCTCGCTCGGGATCGGGATCTGCCGCGGCCGGTGGCGTTGAAGCTGCTCAGCCCGGTGATCGGTGACGACGGTGAGGTGCGGGCGCGGTTTCTGCGTGAGGCCGATACGGCGGCGCGGCTGGCGCATCCGAATATTGTCGCGGTGTATGCCAGGGGGCAGGAGCAGGGCAGGCTCTGGATGGCGATGCGATACATCGAGGGCACCGATGCGGCGACCGCCTTGCGCGAGGGGTCGATCCGGCCGGGTGACGCTGTGCGGATCACCGAGGAAACGGCGAAGGCTCTCGATAATGCGCACCGACTCGGGGTACTGCACCGCGATGTGAAGCCTGCCAACATCCTGCTGGAATGGGGACCGCAACGGCATGTCTATCTCACCGATTTCGGTATCGCCAAAGCCCTGGACCGCGCCGATGGCCTGACCAGAGCAGGGGAGCTGTACGCGAGCTTCCAGTACGGGGCGCCCGAACTGTTCGAGCTGCGCGCCGATACCGACCACCGCGCCGACGTGTACGCCCTCGGCTGCACCCTCTACTACATGCTGACCGGCGAGCTCCCGTATCCCGGCGAAACGCCAGGGCAGCTCATCAACGCCCATCTCAACGCGCCGATACCGCGCCCGAGCGAACACAATCCGGCCGTGGCGCCCGCCTTCGACGCTGTCATCGACCGGGCAATGGCCAAGAACCGCGACGAAAGGTACGACAGCTGCGGTGAACTGGCCGCCGCCGCGCGGTATGCGCTCACCGCCCCGCGAATCCCGGCTGGGCCCACGACTGCTACCGGTTCGACCGTCGTGTCCTCGGCCGCGTTCGAGAGTGCCCGGCTGAGTCCAACGGCCGACGCAATTCCCGCAGAGACAGCCCTTCCGCCGCCCCCGTACCCTGTCTCGGGGTCTCGATGGCGCCGAGCACGGAAACCGATCGCCGCTGCGACGGCCGCGATCGCGATATTCGCCTCGGCCGCCGTCGCGACAGTGGTTCTCCGCGGCGGCGATTCGGAGGCAGGCACCCCGCCCGCCGGTGCGAAGGTGGCCGCGGAACAGGCGGCATGCGAATACAGCAAGCTCATGAGCACCTACGACTACGACGATCCGGCCACCTGGGAGCAACAGGTGCACGACGGCGCCACCGGTGAATGGGCGACACAGGCCGCCGGGATCATGCCGATGGTCAGCATGCTCGTCGCCTCCGACCCGGTCCGCGCTCGGGCCGTCGATGCCGAATGCACCGCCACCATGAGCGAGTCCGACACCGTCGCCGACGTCGATGTCCTGCTCACCAACGTCAACTCGCCACCGGGCAAGCCGGAGGAGACCGAGCAGATCTCCATGTCCACTCGCATGGAGCTGGTCGATGGCCGTTGGTTGTGCAGCCGACTGATCACCCCGCTGCTACCGAACTGACACCGGGACCGGCCCCGGCTGCCGGAATGGGCACCTGGCAGCGCGGAGATCCGCGGATGCACGGCTTCGGCCAGACGTCCGCGCGCGGACGTCGAGACCTTGCCGCCTGACCTCGCGCCCATACGAGTCGGTGCTCATACCCACCTGTTGCGGGGTGTGATCGTGGTCTCGACCGGCCGAATTCGTGCTGTCGCCGGGTGTCCCGCTTCTAAGCTGTACCCGCTGCACAATGGAGGTTTCATCTTGACGGTCGAGGTGCCGATTCACCCCGGGGCCGGTGCGTTGTGGACCGGCCCGGATCCGGCGCCACGCCCCGAGCCTCCGGTATCGATGATCGAGCGGATGACGCTGATCCTGGACGCTTTCGACGGTGCGACCCCGATCCTCACCCTGCACCGGATCGTGGAACGCACCGCACTGCCGCGCTCCACCGTGCACCGGATCCTCGATCAGATGATCCGCCTGCGCTGGCTGGCCCACGCACCCGGCGGCTATCGCCTCGGGCTACGCGTGCTCGAACTCGGCGGATTGGCCGCCGGGCACAACGAGATCCGCGACGCGGTGAGCCCGCTGCTGCATGATCTGTGCCGGCGCAGCGACCTCGACCTCGTCGGGCACCTGGGTGTTCTGGACGGCCGCGAGGTGCTGTATCTGGACAAGGTCGGCGGCAGCCAGACCGCGAGTGTGCCGACTCGACTCGGCGGCCGGATGCCCGCACACAGCACCGCACTCGGCAAAGCGTTACTTGCCGCGCTGGAACCGGGCGTGGTCGACGCATCCTTCCGCGACCGGCTACCGCAGCTGACCTCACGCACGATCGGCGACCGTGTCGAACTGCACCGCGAACTCACCCGGATCCGGCACCGCCAGGGTGTCGCGGTCGACAACGAGGAGTCGGTGCCTGGCATCGGCTGCGTCGCGGTTCCGGTGCGCAGGCGCGGCACCGCGGTGGCGGCGCTGTCGCTGAGCACCCGGATCGGGACGGACCGGTCTGCCACCGATCTCAGTAATCAGGCCCGGATGCTGATGGGTCTCGCGCGCGAAGCGGCAGATCTGCTCGCTGCTCGTTTCTGAGCGGCGACGGTCTCGCCGGCAAACGTGGACCGATGACGGCCAGGTCAGGGCCGGGTCCGATCGTTGTCGGCCCGGCCCCGAACCGCGTCAACCCAATTCGGCCGCGATGGCGCGTCCCGCCGCACGCCCGGAGAAGATGCATCCGCCGAGGAATGTGCCCTCCAGAGCGTTGTATCCGTGCACACCGCCACCACCGAATCCGGCGACCTCGCCCGCTGCGTACAGGCCGGGCAGCGGATCGCCGTCCGATCGGATGACCCGCGACTTCAGGTCGGTTTGCAGGCCGCCGAGCGTTTTACGGGTGAGGATGTTCAACCGGACGGCGATGAGTGGTCCCGCCGCCGGATCGAGGATGCGGTGCGGTTTGGCGACTCGCCCGGCCTTGTCGCCGAAGTACTGGCGAGCGTTGGTCATCGCCATCAGCTGGGCGTCCTTGGAGAATTTATTGGCCACTTCCCGGTCACGCGCGACGATCTGGCGTTCGAGGTCGGCGTAGTCGAGCTGGGGCCCGCGGGCGATCTTGTTCATCCCGTCCACGAGTTCGCGCAAGGTATCGGCGACGACGAAGTCGGCGCCGTGCTTTTTGAACGCCTCCACCGGACCGGGTGCACCCTTGGCGACGCGGCTCTTGAGGGTCAGCTTGAAGTCCTTGCCGGTGATATCGGGGTTCTGCTCCGAACCCGAGAGCGCGAACTCCTTCTCGATTATCGACTGGGTGAGCACGAACCACGAATAGTCGTGGCCGGTGGCCAGAATCTCTTTCATGGTGGTGTTGGTGTCGAACCCGGGGAAGCACGGTGCGGGCAACCGCTTGCCATTGGCGTCGAACCACAGCGACGACGGGCCGGGAATGATTCGGATGGCGTGATCGGGCCAGATCGGATCCCAATTCATGATGCCCTCGGTGTAATGCCACATGCGGTCGCGGTTGACGATGGCGCCGCCTGCCGCCTCGCTGATCCCGAGCATGCGGCCGTCCACATGCGCGGGGACACCGGAGATCATGGTCTCCGGGCACGGGCCGAGCCGCTCGGTCGGCCAGTTCTTGCGAATGAGATCGTGGTTGTGGCCGATACCGCCGGAGGTGACCACCACCGCCTTCGCCCGGAACTCGAACTCGCCGACCACGGCGCGCGTCGAGGCCTTGCCACGGTCGAGGTCGGTCGGTTCGAGCACGCTGCCGCGCACCCCGATCACCGCACCGTCCTCGACGATGAGTTCATCGACCTGGTGCCGGAACGCGAAACGCACCAAACCTTTTCGCTCGCCCTCCAGTACCGGTTCGGCGAACACCCGGACCACTTCGGGCCCGGTGCCCCAGGTGAGGTGGAAACGGGGGACGGAGTTGCCGTGCCCGTCGGCGGTGGCGCCGCCGCGCTCGGCCCAGCCGACCAGCGGCGTCACCCGCAGGCCGAGCGCGTGCAGGTAATCACGCTTCTCGGTGGCGGCGAAACGCACATACTCCCTGGCCCACTGCCTGGCCCAATGGTCCTCGTCCTCGCGGTCGAATCCGGCCGAACCCAGCCAATCCTGTAGCGCGAGTTCGTAGGAATCCTTGATGCCGAGGCGTCGCTGCTCGGGACTGTCGACGAAGAACAGCCCGCCGAGCGACCAGAATGCCTGACCGCCGAGATTGTTGCGGTTCTCCTGGTCCAGGACCAGCACCCGCCGACCCGCGCGGACCAGTTCATAGGTGGCGACCAGGCCGGCCAGGCCTGCGCCGACGACGATGACCTCGGGCTCGTCGAGAGATGCGGACACGTTCAACCTCCGATGTCGGTGCTGTAGGCCAGCACGATATGGCAGAAAAGATCGATGCGCCGAGCGCGCACCACGGGGTTATCGGGCTCCAGCAGAATCTGCACGGAAGTGCCGTCATGTGCGGCGACCAGGGCGTGGCCGAGCGCCGCCGGATCGGGGACGGTGCGGCCGACGCCGGCGAGCGCGGTCGCGATGGTCGGCACCAGCGCGGCGACGATCGCCTCCTCACGCGCCGCCATGACCCGGCTGAGGCCGGGAGTGCGTAGCGCGTGCGCGGTGAATTCGGCGGTGATGCGGTACCAGCCGTCATCGATGGGCACCGCGTCGGTGAGGCGCTCGACGGCCGTGCGGACATCACTGACGTCGTCGATGCCGATCTCGTCCAATGTGGTGCGGACGTCGTCGAGCATGGTCGCGGCGCGCTGCTCCCACATGGTCAGGAACAGCTCATCGAGCGAGCCGAAGTTGGAGTAGAACGCACCACGAGTGAACCCGGCGGCCTCGCAGACCTGCTCGACGGTGCTGCGACCGAAACCCGCCGCGGAGAAGACCTCGTAGGCCGCTTCGAGTAGTCGGCCACGGGTGGCGGCGCGGCGGCGCGTCACCCGCTTGGCCGGGGTGTGCACCGTGGACGACGACACTCTGCACCTCTCGGTTCGCTCGAGTCGATACATTCTTGTATTCGATACGTGAATGTATCAGAACCGCTGACTCGGGGAGCGAGTTTCGGCGGAGTAGGGTCCTCGCAGGAACGACCCCGCAGCGCTCGCCGTCGACAAAGGGGAAGTGACATGGGCACAGCAGAGCTCGGAGGGGTAGCCCCGATGCGGTGCTGGCAGGTGCGCGCGCCCGGTCCGATCGATGGTGGTCCGCTGGAATTCACCACGACCGCGCGACCCGAGCCCGCGGCGGGGGAGTTACTGGTGCGGGTGCTGGCCTGCGGGGTCTGCCGCACTGATCTGCACGTCGCCGAGGGGGACCTGCCGGTGCATCGGGTCGGGGTGGTGCCGGGCCATGAGGTCGTCGGCGAGGTGGTGGAACTCGGACCGTCGCGCTCACCCGACGAGCGAGAGGTAGGTGCCGAGACCGAGAGTTTCGGGCTGGGAGATCGAGTCGGCATCGCATGGCTGCGCTACACCTGCGGCAACTGCCGCTACTGCCGCCGAGGCGATGAGAACCTCTGTCCCCATGCGCGCTACACCGGATGGGACGCCGACGGTGGATACGCCGAATATGCGTTGGTCCCGGCCGCTTACGCCCTGCGCCTACCCGATGGCTACAGCGATGTCGACACAGCGCCACTGCTGTGCGCCGGGATCATCGGGTACCGGGCGTTACGCAGAGTCGCTCTGCCCGAGGGTGGCCGGCTCGGAATCTACGGTTTCGGTGGCAGCGCCCATATCGCCGCCCAGGTAGCGATGGCCGAGGGCGCCGAGGTGCACGTCATGACTCGCGATCAGGAAGCTCGGCAACTCGCGCTCACCCTCGGGGCCGCCTCGGCTCAGGGTGCGGCGGATCCGCCGCCGGTGCCGCTGGACTCGGCGATCCTGTTCGCGCCGGTCGGTGAGCTGGTGCCGTCCGCGCTGGAAGCGCTCGACAGTGGTGGGGTGCTGGCGATCGCGGGCATTCACCTCAGCGATATTCCGGCGCTGAACTATCAGCGGCATCTGTTCCGGGAGCGCGAGATCCGCTCGGTCACCGCCAATACCCGCGCCGACGCGCGCGAATTCCTCGCTTTCGCTGGGCGGCACCGCATTCAGCTGACCACCCACCCCTATCCGCTCGGTGCGGCTGATCGGGCGCTCGCCGACCTGGCCGGCGGACGCTTCGCCGGGTCCGCGGTCCTGGTGCCCTGACCGGCCAGGACACGAATAAGCCTTGAGTCGATATCGGTTGGTACTTCTCGCTTGACCCGGCCTTCCCGCGTTCGTACCTTCGCGAATACAGCCGGGCCGGTGATGCCGACACCGTGCTCCCGGCAGGCACTTTCGGGTGTGAACGGCGGTGGTCACGATGGTCGGACGACAGCGACGGATCGATATCCGTTATGCGGCAGCATTATTCGCGACAGTTCTGCTCGCGCTCGGGATCGGATCCTGGAGTGGTATCGGACAGTCGAGGGCCGATGGTTGCGCAGCGGTGGAGCTGGTGGTCGCGCGCGGCACCCACGAGCCGGGGAATCTCGGTGCGGTGGTGGGTGATCCGCTGTATGCGGCACTGTCGGGAGTGATACCGCTGAGCGTCGGCGCTTACGCCGTGCGCTACCCCGCGGATCTGCTCGACCCCGGCTCGGTGAGCCGCGGGACCAACGATCTGGTCGACCATCTCCTGGACAGGTCTACGCGTTGTCCGGCACAGCGATTCGTAGTGGTCGGGTATTCGCAGGGCGCGGTCGTCGTGCACGGCGCGCTCGGGACCGGAGTCATGGTCGCCATGCCCGGGATCCGTCAACTGCCGCCGGTGCTGGCGCCACGAATCGCCGCCGTGCTGCTGTTCGGGGATCCGCTGCGCCTCAACGCCTGGTCGGTCGCGGATATGTACGCCGGCCGGACCAGGAACTATTGCGCCCCTGGCGATCCGATCTGCCAACTCGGCGCGACCAACCCCGACGCGCACGTCGGCTACCGCGACACGATCGCCGCGGCAGCCGACTTCGCTGCCCTCATGCTCTGAACAACGGGCCTACCAGTGCAAGCCGGGAACGACCCTGGCCATCCGCGCCGCCGGGCCGGGCAGTGCCATCAACGGCAGCAGCATCGGCGACAACACTGTCAATGGGCTGCGCGCCGGTTCGGCGAGCTGGTCGGCGGTGGCCGCCCCCGGACCCTCCGGTCGCAGCGTCGCACCCGAGGCTGCCTTGGATTCGCCGAACATCCGGTATCCCTGATGCATGATCGTCCGCTTCACCGACGGCATCAGCAGCTCGACAGCCTGCGCGAACGTGCCGACCGGAGTATCGATGCGATCCGGTCGATCGACCAACGCGCGCACCACGATGGCAGCCGCCTGTGCCGGATCTGGCACAGGCAGTGAGCGGTACAGGTCGGTCGGCGCGATCATCGGTGTCCGCACCAGCGGCATCCGTACCGAAGTGAACGTGATGCCCGCGTCGCGGTTTTCCACGGCGGCGATTTCGCTGAAGTTGTCCAGCGCTGACTTGCTCGCGACATAGGCGGCGAAGCGCGGGACCTTCGTCTGCACGGCGATGGACGAAATGTTGACGATATGGCCGAATCGGCGTTCCCGCATCGACGGCAGCAGTGCAAGTATCAACCGGACCGCGCCGAAGTAGTTGACCGCCATGGTCCGTTCGAAGTCGTGCATCCGGTCGGTGGAGTTGAGTACCGAGCGACGGATCGACCGGCCGGCATTGTTCACCAGGTAGTCGACCCCACCGTGGTCGACGAGAACATCGGTGACCAGCGCGTCGACGGCCTCGGCGTCGGTGATATCGCACGAGTAGGCATGGGCGTCACCGCCATCGGCGCGCACCGCCTCCGCCGCGGCTTCGAGCTCGGCGCGTCCGCGCGCCACCATCAGCACCGTCGCGCCGCGGCGGGCCACCGCATGGGCGGTGGCCAGGCCGATCCCGGAGGACGCGCCCGTGATCAGGACGACGCGCCGCGCGAAGGTGTTGTCGGACGAAGCCGGCCGATGACGGTTCGGATCGAGGTTGGCCCGCCAGTACTCCCACAGCCGTCCCGCGTAGCTGTCGAACTCGGGCACCGCCAGACCACGCAGCAGCGCACGGGTGGAATCGGAGACGAATTCGGCCGAGAACGACACATGCGGCGCCACCGCGGCGGGAATTCCGAGACGTTCCAGCAGGAAATCGCGGACCGTCGGAACGCCGGGCAGATGCGACAGACCGCTCAATGCGCGTCGGCTACCCGGCAGCAGCCCGACACCTGCGGGGGCACCCGCGGCGGCCGCGAGCGCGCCGTAGATCTCGCCGAACGGCTGCGGGCGCGGATTCACCAGGTGGAAGGTACGGCCGTCCAGGCCTGGCTTGCGCACGAGCTCGACCATGGCCGAGGCGACATAGTCGACCGGAACGACATTGGTCGCACCGAGATCGGGCAGCGGAAGCGGCAGCTCGGTAGGCAGCCCGCCGAGCGAGGCGATCGCGGGGAAGAAGTAGTAGGGACCGTCGATCTTGTCCATTTCGCCGGTGCGCGAATCTCCGACCACGATTGCGGGCCGGTACACCCGCCATCGCGCGCCGTGGGATTCGCGCACCATTTTCTCGGCGGCGAATTTGGTGCGATGGTACGGCGAGGTCAGCTGCTGGCCGAGGTCGAAATCCTCCTCGAAGAACTGACCGCGATGATCGCCGGCCACCGCCACCGAGGAAACGTGGTGCAGTACCGCGTCGAGTTGTTTCGTCAGTGCCAGAACCGAATTCGTGCCGCGCACATTGGCCGCGTGCGCGGTCTCCTCATCCGCGGTCATATCGTAGACGGCGCCGAGATGGATGATGTGCTCGGCGGCGGGCGCGGGCCCGGTCAGCCCGAGGCCGTCCGCGGTGAGGTCGCCGACCAGTGGAAGCACCCGTTCGCTGCCACGCCACCGGGTGGCCAGCGCGTCGAACTTCGTCAGCGACTGCGCGCGCACCAGAATGTGCACGGTCGCGTCCGGCTCATTGTCCAGAATTCCTTGTACGACCCGGCGACCCAGAAATCCGGTACCGCCTGTCACGATAAAAGAAACCACCGTCTTACCCCTGCTGTTCACTCGAAGCCGTTGTCGCACAGAGTTGCCCGGCATGCTGCGGTGAATGCGGACATCGAAAGATTTCGACCCCCCGAAGAATCCGTCGGGTCGAGAGTAGGAACACCATCGTCCTGACTGACCGGAACATTAATGGTGGTTACCCGCCGGTAGCAAGCTGGACCGGCCGGTGAGCGTTGTGGGAATGGTCACGAACGGTCGGCGGGGTTTTTGTGTGTTACAACAGTTTTCAGGTAACGAATATGCAACTCGCGGTGACAGATAACTGTGTTCACGGATACCTCGGGCGCGTGTGAAACCGCACCCGGCCCATGCGCGAGGTGACTCGGCCGGGGAGGGCAGTGCCGGGCCGGGCCGCTCGAGATCAGGACGGACGGCGCGTCGGGAATTCGTCGGCGAGTTCCTGGAAGACGGCGGTATTCATCGCGAAGGCGCGCTGCCCCTCATCGAGGACGCGGCGGCGCTCGAGATCGTCGAGCGGCATGCGATCGAGGAGCGCGCGGTACTCCCGTTTGAACGCAGCCGGATTGCCGACGGCGTCGAAGACGTAGAACCGCACACCGTCACCGCGATGCGGCAGATTCCACAGCTTCTCGGCGGTACCGCGGATGACCTGCCCGCCGGACAGGTCGCCGAGGTAGCGGGTGTAATGGTGGGCGATGTAGCCGCCGGGCCAGTCCCGGGCGCATTCGTCGATGCGCGCGGCGTAGGCGGCGGTGGCGGGCAGCGGTTCGAGCCCGTCACGCCAGCCCGGCCCGGCCAGATGCGCGAGATCGCGTTCGAGTTCGGCGGTGCGAGCCAGCTCGGGACGGATGAACGGCCCGGCGATCGGGTCGTCGGCCAAGGCATCCCAGCGGCCTTCCAGCGCCCGATAGACGAACCACAGCTGGCCGGTGTAGCGCAGGTACGACTCGACGCCGAGTTCGCCGCCGAGCATGTCGGAGATGAACGAGGAGTTCTCGGCCTCTTCGTGCTGGTGTGCGGTGGCGCTGCGGATCTGCGCCGAGAACGGCAGGGGTGCCGCCGGCGTTTCGGTGGCGTGATCGGTACTCGACATATCCGGACCATGCGACATATCCGAAACCACCTCACCATCACTGGGACCGTCGTGCGCAGCGGGCCGGGACCCGAATGCCTTATGCGGCCCGTGTACTCCCGGACCGACCGCCTCGACGATACCGGCTCACCAGTGATCCCGCGATGGGCTCACTTCTGTTTGCGAAGGTTGGGCGGGAACTCCTTGCGCAGGTAGGGCGGGATACCCACCGGACGACGCCTGCGCCGCACGATCGGCCGCTTCAGACTGCCGAAACGCCGTAGCACCGGTGGCCGGACCACCGTACGGTCGAACCATTCACCGAGCGTCACACCGGCGGCGAGCGCGCAGCCGACACCGAGCGCTGCCAGCAGCTGATTGGCGCCGATCAGCAGTTCGTCGTTGAGGGTGCCGTACAGGCCCCGGTACACGCTGAGACCTGGCAGCAGGGGCGTGATGCCCGCGACCGCGACGATCAGCGGCGGAGTCAGCGCACGTCGCGCCATCAGACCACCGGCGAGACCGATGACCGTTGCGGCGGCGCCGGAGGAGACGACCGGGCCGAACCCCGCATGCTGGACGAGGAGATAGACAACGGTGCCCACCGCGCCGCTGAGCGCCGCGGCGACCAGGGCCCGGCGCTCGGCGTAGCAGGCCAGCGCGTAGGCCAGTGCCGCGATGGCGCCTGCGAGCAGCTTGACCGGTAGGTCGGTGAAGACACGGGCGGGCGTCAGATCCAGCGGTGGTGAGGTTGCACCGAGAATCTGGCCCACCCGCAAGGCGAGCGCAATACCTGCGACGATGCCGCCGGTCATCATGATCAGCTCGAGCATGCGCGCAGCCGCGGTGATGGGACTGCCGGTGATCGCATCCTGCACCGAGCCGACCAGAGACAGACCGCTCAACAACACTGTGATGCCCGCGGCGATGATCAGGGTCGGGTCGACATTCATACCCAATGGCTCCGCCAAGGTCGCCAGCACGATCGCCGGTGTCGCGGCGATCGCCCCGCCGACCATGTGCTGGAAGAAGAACGGCAGCCCGTATCGATTGAGCACCCGATTCACCCGGTCGATCGCCGCGGTGGCGGCGAAACTGATCACAGCGACCAGGGCACCTCCGCCGAGCAGGACGGCGATAGAGGCCGCGAGCAGCGACCAGCCGAAGGTGGCCGTCCATCGCGCATAAGGGTGCGGCGCCGAGGTGATGGCGTCGAGCGCCGCGCGCGCGTCCTCGGGGTCGACGACCTGGGTGCGGATCCGGCGGGTCAACCGGTCCACCGCGGCGAGCCGGGTGAAATCCATGCCGCGGTAGTGCACGACACGCATGCTGCTCGCGGGTGGTAGTGAGCGGCCACGGTCGGCGTAGATGCGGATCGAGTCGAACGTGACATCGACATCGCAGCGCGCGAGACCGTAGGTGGCGGCGATGAAGCGGACCGTGGTGGTGGTGTCGTTGACCGACGTTCCGGAGGCGAGCACCACCTCACCCATGCGGACCGCGAGGTCGAGCACTTCGGCGACCATGGCATCGTCGCTGAGATCGATCGGCTGTAGCGGCGTCGGCGCGGCGACGATGGTGTCGGCGGTCGCTTGACGATCACCGACCAGACGTCCGAATGCCTGCGTGACCACGGGTAGCTGAAGGATCCGGCGCCGCCGTGGACCGCGCGTCGCGAACTCTTCGACCCGTGGTTCGCCGGTGTCTCCTCCCGAGGGCGCGCCAATAGCCATAGCCGTGAAGGTAGTCACCTTCACCGCCCTCGCGCATCGTGATCCGCGCAACCGTGCGCGCGCGTCGCGTGTGCCGTGGTGACGGCGCCTTTTCCGGGCCGACGACCAGTCGATGAATCGGCGCCGCGTGACCGATCTCGCGCCGCGTTCCTTCGGCCCGCCGCCCGCAGTTGCGGTTAGGGTCGGGTCATGGCTACCGGCAGCGTATCGACGGCAGATCATCTTCGGGCGGCACTGGACGGACCGTGGGGCGCGGTCCGCGAACAGGCCAGGGAGCAACTGGCGGGGGACCGGTTCATCGACGACCCCGACCTCGACTATCGCGCGGCCCGAGCCCGGGTGCTCGAGCAGATGCGGGCGCTGGGCGGGCTGGGTCTGGCCGAGCGCGGATTCCGCCGGGAGAACGGCGGCACCGGAGAACCGGGCGCGGCGGTGGTCGGCCTGGAAATGCTCGCCTACACCGACCTGTCGCTGTGGGTGAAATCCGGCGTGCAGTGGGGCCTGTTCGGCGGGGCGGTGGAGAATCTCGGCACCGAGCGGCACCGCGACTTCATCAAGCGGCTCATCTCGCTGGACCTGCTCGGCTGTTTCGCGATGACGGAGTCCGGCCACGGCAGCGACGTCGCCAATCTCGAGACCACCGCAACCTACGATCCGGCGACCCAGGAGTTCGTCGTCCATACCCCGACCCCCTCCGGGCGTAAGGACTACATCGGCGGCGCCGCCGAACATGCCCGTATGGCAGCGGTTTTCGCGCAGCTCATCACCCCGGAAGGCAACCAGGGCGTGCACTGCCTACTGGTGCCCATCCGCGACGAACAGGGCAACGACCTGCCCGGCGTCACCACCTCCGACTGCGGGCTCAAGGGCGGACTGCCCGGTGTCGACAACGGCCGCATCGTCTTCGACCAGGTGCGCATCCCGCGGGAGAACCTACTCAACCGCTACGCCGATGTCGCCCCCGACGGCACCTACAGCTCCGAGATCGAGAACCCGAGCCGCCGCTTCTTCACCACGCTCGGCACCCTGGTTCGCGGCCGGGTCAGCGTGGGTGGCGCCGCGGCCGCGGGCGCAAGGGTCGCGCTGAGCATCGCGGGGCGGTACGCGCTGAAGCGTCGTCAGTTCGGCGATCCGGACGACGGCGGCGAGATTCTGCTGCTGGACTACCGCAACCATCAGCGCAGGCTGCTGCCCCTGGTCGCGCGCTCCTACGCGCTGGCGTTCGCGCAGAACGACCTGGTCCGGCGCATGCATCTGGTGCAGACCGGCCAGGATCTCGACCCGGGCGCCCAGCGGGCCCTGGAAAAGCGCGCGGCCGGTCTCAAGGTGGCTCAGACCCGCCACGCCACCCGCGCGATCCAGGAATGCCGTGAGGCCTGTGGCGGCGCCGGCTACCTGACCGAGAACCGTCTGGTCACCCTCAAGGCCGATACCGATGTGTTCACCACCTTCGAAGGTGACAATGTGGTCCTCACGCAGCTGGTGGCCAAGGAGCTGCTGACCGCCTACTCCGACGAGGTGCGCGATCTCGACGCACTCGGCTGGGTGCGCTTCGCCGCCACCATGGCAGGCGATGTGGTGCGCAAGCGGTCGGGCGTGCGCCAATTGATCCAGACCTTGCGCGACCGCGGCGACGAATCCGTCGACGAGGGCGATCTGTCCAAGCGCGCGGTCCAGCTGCAGCTGTTCGCCGACCGCGAGGATTACCTGGTCCGCACAGCGGGCCATAGGCTGCGGGCCCGCGCGGAGGAGACCAGCCCGTTCGAGGCGTTCAACAACGCGCAGGACCATATCCTCGCCGCGGGTTCGGCCCATATCGATCGCCTCGTGCTGGAGGCGTTCATCGAGGGCATCGCCGGGATCGAGGACCCGGACGCGCGGGCACTCGCGGAAACGGTCTGCGACTTGTTCGTCTACGCCACCCTCGAGGAGAATCTGTCGTGGTTCATCATGCACCGGTTCATGTCGGTGGAACGGGCCAAAGCGGTGCGTCGCGGGGTGAACGAACTCGTCGATCGGCTGCGCCCGGACGCCATGACGCTGATCGAGGCCATGGGCGTGCCGGAATCCATGCTGCGCGCGGCCATGCTCGAGGACGCGAGCGTCTACGAACGCAGCTGATGCGGTAGCCGACGGCCGTGCCGCCGGGTGAGTTGCTGATTCACTCGGCGCCGGCCATCCGCTGCCGAACCTGTCTGCCCGCCGCGCACAACAGCACCGACAGCGCGATCGCCGCGCCCGCGCCGCCGATGATGTCGGTGGCGTGGTGATAGTCGAGCGCGATCATGCCGACCGCCGCGCACCCCCATGCCGCCACCGTGCAGCAGGCGATCACCAGCCGCGCCCTGGTGGACTCGATCAGCACGATGAACGTTGTGGCGACGGCCACCAGATGCACGGTGTGCCCACTCGGGTAGGCGAGGTAGTCGTGCAGCGGCCGTCCCCAGAACGGTTTCAACACCCAGGTATTGAGCCCCGCCGCGACCTCCGGGACCGCGACCATGGCGGCGGCCCGCCACCAGCGGTGCTGCCAGCCGAACCACGCGGCCCCGGCCAGCATCAGCGAGATCACTATCCAGGTGTTGCTCGGCAGCGCGAGCACCTCCGCGATCCACGGGCGCGGATCGAGGGCGGCGCTGATCGGGTCTTCGACGCGCTGATCGAGCCCGGTGGGTCCGCCGTCGGGTGGAATAGTCAGCGGAATCGTGGCGGTGACCGTGCCCGCGACCGCCGCGGCGCCGAAGGCGGCTGTTTGATCGGTTGGTGCGGGGTCGTGCGAGGAATCCGGTCCGCGCGCGGCGGGCTCGCCCGTTCCGGGAGCTGCGATCACCGCAACGACGATAGTCACCGACCGCGGCGGCTGCCTACGGCCCGTAGGTGAGAATCGCGGTGATGACCATCCACAGCACCCAGACGAAGGCGATGGTCATGCCGATTGCCAGGGTGGTCCGCATGAAGGCGCGCCCGAAATCGACGTCGCCGGTCTCGGGCGGATACAGCTTCCACGGGCTGTACCACGGCGCCTGGATCACCTTCGGCTTGTTCGCCTCACGTTCGGCCTCGGCCAGCTCCTCTGCATACGCCTCCGCCTGCGCCTGGGCTGGTCCGCCGTGCCACAGCGTGATGTCGATCGGTCCGAGGAATCCCTCGTTCAGCAGCTCCTGTGGTGCGGGCAGATACGGCAGGATGCCGAGACCGCGGAAGGCGACCGCGACATCGTTGGCGGTCCACAGGTGGTTCTCCTGCTCGGCAAGGGTGTCGAAATAGTGCCGCAACCGGTCCGGATCGGCGCCGAGGATGGCGTCGAAACTGGGGTCGCTCCATGCTTGTTCGATCTCGAGCCGGGCGCCGTGCATCGGCACGATGAGGGCGACCCCGTGCACCGCGCGCTGGCCGAGCCCGCGCGCGGCGAGCCAATTCTGCAGCGCGAAGGTGTGATCGCGGGAGCGTTCCAGCGGGGTGCGCCGATCCTTGTTCTCCAGGGCGGCCGCTTCACCCGACACCGTCCATGAGCCGTTGAGCGGAATCTGCAGCACGCCCTCCTGGCGCGCCATCAACGCTTCGGCCTCGATCACCACACAGCTGGTCGGGGTCCAGATCACCGCGTCGAACTGATGCAGCTTGTCCTGATGGAACAGGCTGCAGTTGATGGTGGCCACACCGTGTGGGCTGCCCGGGTCCTTCCATGTGCGCAACCAGTCGAGCAATGCCCGTTCGGCATTGGTGCCTGCGCTGTTCTGCACTCGCACGAGCATTGGCGACCGCCCTTCACGTCGACACCCGGTACCGGAAAAGGATACGAGGCGGGTCCGCGCCGACCCGAGATTTCCGCACCCCGCGCTGTGTCCTGGAGCGGGATGGCGCCGGACCGAGGCTACCCGTCCGAGGGCTCCGCGGGTAGTTGTCCGGAAGCTACCGCGGCGACCAGTGCGGCGTGATCGGCCTCGGTCTGGTCTGCGTAGCGCACCGCGAAGTCTGCGACGGCCTCATCGAAACGTTCGTCGTCGCCGAGATATCCGGCGGTGAGCCGGGGGTCGAGCGAGCGGGAATGGGCCCGAGCCAACAACGCGCCCGCGAGCCTGCCGTAGTCGTCGAGATCTTCCGAATCCAGCTCGGCAGGGTCGATTCCGCCCTTGAGGTTGCGGAACTGACGCACCACGAAGGGCAGCTCTTGCGCGGGCTCGGTCTCCGTCGCGGGCACCCGCATGCTCGTCCAGCCGAGCAGGATGTCGGTCTCGGCCTGAACGAGCCTGGCGCCCTGCACGATTCGCTCCCCCTCGTGTCGCGGCGGCGTGTGTGGCACGAACGGTGTCAGCGCAGAAGGTTTGGCCTGCTTCAACTGCAGCACCAAGACCTCGCCGTCATTGCCGTAGAGCAGGGCGACGTAGCTGTGCAGGCCTACGCTGCCGGTACCGACGATGCGAAACGCGATGTCGGACACCGAGAACCGCGCCAGCAACCCTTGGCGAGACTCGCGCAGCGTGCCCGCGTAGTTCTCCAGCGCGTCGATCGCCGCCTCGGCCACCGCCTCATCGACAAGGGTGAGGATCGGCGGATCGTTGACGAAACGATGCCTGCGGATACCGGTTTCGTGATCGTCGAGATGTTCGGTCCATTTGGCGACCACCTTGGCACTGGTGTTCTTGCGCGCCTTCTTCGCCGCCTTCTTGAAGTCGTCGAGCAGATCGTCGGCCTTGGCCTTGCTGATCATGGACTCGTCCGGCAGGGCGGTCCATGACTCCATGAACGGCATATCGGCGAGGGCGGTAATGGTGCGGCGGTAGGAGCGGACTGCGTCGCGCGCGGCGTCACGGCAGTCGTCTTCGCTCGAACCGCCTTCCCGGCCCGCCAGCACCAGGCTCGCCGCCAACCGCTCCAGGTCCCACTCCCACGGTCCGGCGATGGTTTCGTCGAAATCGTTGATATCCATCACGATGTCGCCGTGGGGAGTGCCGTAGAGGCCGAAGTTGGCCGCGTGCGCGTCACCGCACAGCTGGGCGGCCAGACCGGTGTCCGGGCCGACGGCCAGATCGGCGGCCATCAGGCCGGCCGCGCCGCGGTAGAAGGTGAACGGCGAGGTGGTCATCCGTCCGATCCGCAGGGGAATCAGATGGTCGAGGCGCCCGGCGTTGCTTTCGGTCACGAACCGCACCACATCAGGTCGGTCCGGAGCCGCGGCACCGCGATCGCGCGCGCCGAAGGGCACCTGTTCGCGCAGGGCGGCGCCACGGGCCCTGACGTCCTCGGCGGAGATATGGCTACGGAGGTCGATTCCACTGCTCATCACCGCGTACGCTACCGACTCCCGCGCCGGGTACGGGTGCCCGGTACGGGCGTATGCCCACCGGCACCCCCGCGTGGGCGGTGTTGCCGCCCGGGCGGACAACCGCACCCCGGACGCGCTGGGCCCAGATGGCGCCGCACGGTGCCGATGCGGTATGCACGGGGCTGTGACAAGCGAATCGGGGACGACCGAATCCGGCCAGGGGACCGGGCGCGAGCTGTTCGGTGGCGTCTTCGCCGACCGGATCCTGACCGTGCCCAACGCGCTGAGCGTGCTGCGGTTGATCGGCGTTCCGGTGTTCTTGTGGCTGATGCTGGTCGAGAAGGCCGACGGCTGGGCCTTCGCGCTGCTGGTGGTCAGCGGTGTCACCGACTTCCTCGACGGCAAGCTGGCCCGGCTGCTGGACCAGTCCTCCCGGCTCGGTGCGCTGCTCGACCCCTTCGTCGACAGGCTGTTCTTGGTGACGACGCTGGCCGCCTTCGTGATCCGCGGGCTCATCCCGTGGTGGGTGGCCGCCATCCTGATCGGTCGCGATCTGCTGCTCACCCTCACGCTGTCGGTGTACCGGCGCCGTGATCTGGACCCACCCGAGGTGATCTACCTGGGTAAGGCCGCCACCTTCGCGCTCATGTCGGCGCTGCCGTGGCTGCTTGCCGGGCAGATGGACTGGCCGCTCGACGGTTTCGGCCGGGCCTTCGGTGGGGCACTACTGGTCTGGGGTACCGCGGTCTACGTGTGGACCGGGGCGCTCTACGCCGGGAAAGCGATCGCCGTAGCACGGGCGATACCGCCCGCGACCGACCACTGACAGGCGCCCGCGCCGACGCTCGCTATAGAGTTGCCTGCACCGTGCACAACGAAAGGATGCCTTTGTGACCCAGACTCCCGAGGATCTGCGCTACACCGAAGAGCACGAATGGGTGCGTCGGATCGGCCCCTCCAGGGTCCGGGTCGGCATCACCGACTACGCCCAGTCCCAGCTCGGTGACGTCGTGTTCGTTCAGTTGCCTGCCGTCGACGTCGATGTCGCGGTCGGCGACAGCATCGCCGAGGTCGAATCGACCAAGAGCGTCTCCGACATCTATGCTCCCCTGAATGCGAAAGTTGTTGGGGCAAACCAGGAATTGGAGAGTGCACCGGAGACGCTGAACACCGATCCGTACGGGTCGGGGTGGCTGTTCGAGCTCGAGGTGAGTGATGCCGCGGCGCTGGACACCGCACTCGGTGAACTGCTCGATGCCGCAGGTTATCAAGGAGTTATCGGGGGCTGAGGTGGCCTTCCCAGTTCTCCCTGCACGGGCGCGCCCCGGCAGGGTACGGTCAATGCCAACGGATGTGCTGCCGGCCGCTGGTGGGTTGTGCGGCCGCGACTCGAGGTCGCGGCGGTCGAGGCAGCAGCTGCCTGCATGATTATCAGGTTCGAGGAGGAGAGAAACGGTGAGCGAGAACAAAGACCCGGGTTACGGGGAGACCGCGGCCGAGACGACGTCGGTCTTCCGTGCGGATTTCCTGAACGAGGTCGACGCGTCACGCTCCGCAGAGGCGACCGGCGAGCAGCCGGTCCAGGGTGTCGAGGGACTGCCTGTCGGCGCGGCGCTGTTGGTCGTCAAGCGCGGTCCGAACGCAGGGTCGCGTTTCCTGCTGGATCAGCCGACCACCTCGGCCGGACGTCACCCCGACAGTGACATCTTCCTCGACGACGTGACCGTCAGCCGCAGGCATGCCGAGTTCCGTCAGGACGAGGACTCCTTCCAGGTGGTCGATGTGGGCAGCCTCAACGGCACCTACGTCAACCGGGAGCCGGTGGATTCCTCCGAGCTGCAGAACGGCGACGAGGTCCAGATCGGCAAGTTCCGCCTGGTATTCCTCACCGGTCCGCGTGCCCAGACCACCGATTCGGCGGCGGGTGCGGGCAGCTTGTGACAGGCGGTGCGCCGATACTCGTGATCGGCGCTCTCACATGAAAGACTCGGTGTCATGACGGGCGCGGCGCAGTGGGCACGCGGAGGCATGTCGATCGGCTCCGTGCTCGACCTGCTGCGGCCGGATTTCCCCGACATCACCATCTCCAAGATCCGCTTCCTGGAAGCGGAGGGGCTGATCCGGCCAGAGCGTACGCCGTCGGGGTACCGCCGGTTCTCGGTGGCCGACTGCGAGCGGCTGCGATTCGTGCTCACCGCACAGCGGGATCAGTACCTTCCGCTGAAGGTGATCAAGGAGCAGCTCGAAGCGATCGACAGTGGGGCGGCGTCGCTCGGCGTGCGGGAAGCCCGCGCCCGGGCGCATTCCGTGCGTCCCGAGCCCGTCCCCGGCGACGGCGAGCGTGCCACGGCAGGGGAGCGGGCCGGCGCCCCGCGCAGGCTCGGTGTGGTCCCAGGGGAGATCTCCCCGGATGAGCTGCGCTTCGACCACGAGGTCCGGCTCACCCGCGCCGACCTGCTCGATCAGGCCGGGATCGACGAGAAATTCCTCACCGACCTCATCCGGGCGAATCTGATCACCCCCGGCGCCGCCGGATTCTTCGACGCCGACGCGGTGACGCTGGCCAAAACCGCCCGCGCCATGTCGGAGTTCGGTTTGGAGGCACGGCATCTGCGGGCGTTCAAGCTCGCCGCCGACCGCGAGGCGGCGCTGGTCGCCCAGATCGCGGCGCCCATCGCCAAGAGCCGCGACGCCGGTGCGCGGGCGCGCGCCGAGGAGACCGTGCGCGAGCTGGCGGCGTTGTCGCTGACTCTGCACACCAGCCTGGTGAAAGCATCGGTGCGCGCCTCGCTCGGCAACTGATTTCACCGCGTTCGGGCTGTGACCAACACGCCGCAACGCCGTGAACTCAGCCGTCGCGGCACCGTCGGGAATTCGCTTAGACTCGTATTACGGCGAGCTCGGTAGGGACACGGCGGGCTGTCGGCGAGTATTGGGAGGCAGTGCGATGAGCGAAATGCGCGTGATCGGCATCCGTGTCGAGCAGCCACAGAACCAGCCCGTGCTGTTGCTCCGGGAGGTTTCCGGTGACCGGTACCTGCCCATCTGGATCGGACAGGCCGAGGCCACCGCCATCGTGCTGGAGCAAGAGGGCGTCACTCCGATCCGCCCGCTCACTCACGACCTGATCAAGATCATGATCACCGACCTCGGGCACACCCTGAAAGAGGTCAGGATCGTCGATCTGCAGGAGGGCACGTTCTACGCCGATCTGGTGTTCGACAACGATCTGCGGATCTCGGCGCGTCCGTCGGATTCGGTGGCCATCGCCTTGCGCGTCGGCTGCCCGATCTATGCCGAGGAAGCGGTCCTCGACGAGGCCGGCTTGGTCATGCCGGACGAGCGCGAGGACGAGGTGGAGAAGTTCAAGGAGTTCCTCGAGTCGGTCTCACCCGACGATTTCAAGGCCACCGACAGCTGAACGCGGCAACTATTTTTTAGACCTTAACTACAGGTCGAGACTCTTACCGCGCGTCGCGTTTGGCCGGACGAGACCGCTCCCGAGACAATCGAGAAGAGTAATCTCGATAGTTGGGCCACGTCCGTTTCGGCAGGGTGGCACCGGGGTACCGGTGCTCGATTCGTGGTCGTGACGGAACCGGGTCATCGATGAGGCTGAGAACGCGTCGGCGAAACAAGGGAGTGGTCAGTGGCAGAGCATTACCAGGACGAGGTACAGCCAGGACTGTTCCCGGACGACTCGGTGCCCGACGACCTGGTGGGTTACCGCGTGCCGAGCGCATGCCAGGTGGCCGGTATCACCTACCGGCAGCTCGATTACTGGGCACGCACCGGTCTGGTGGTGCCGTCGATACGCGGCGCGGCGGGCTCGGGTAGTCAGCGTCTCTACTCGTTCAAGGACATCCTGGTCCTCAAGATCGTCAAGCGACTACTGGACGCGGGCATCTCGCTACAGAACATCCGCATCGCGGTCGACCATCTGCGCAGCCGCGGCGTGCAGGATCTGGCGGGAATCACCCTGTTCTCCGACGGCACCTCGGTCTATGAGTGCACCTCGCCCGAGGAAGTCGTCGATTTACTGCAGGGCGGGCAGGGAGTCTTCGGTATCGCCGTCAGCGGTGCCATGCGTGAGCTGACCGGCGACATCGCCAACTTCCCGGCCGAACGGGCGACCGCGGCCACCGACCGACCCGAAGACGAGCTCGCCTACCGCCGAAAAACAAGGATGAACCGCAAGACGGGGTAGTCCCCGTCCGGGCGGCCGCGGAACTTCCGCAGCCTGATCGACCGCAGAGCGAAACGATGGTCCCGACGCCGGGGATGCGCCGGGACCACCGTGAATTCGAGCACACATCAAGATCGATCGAAATGCCGCTCGCTTGCCGTCACCGCCAGACCGACCATCGGCAAACTGGCAGGTAGACATCATGGTTTTCGGTCCGGCTCGTGTTTGCGCGGGCGCAGCACATTGGCCGCAGGCGCGAATTTCGGCCGCCGAAACACGAACCATGAGGGGGCCGAAAGCTCGCTGCGCCGCAGGCGCGGCCTAAAATGGCACTGCGTCGCCGCCGTGCGGGAGAGTTCCGGGCCTCGAGTCCGGGCGCCGAAGGAGCAGCACCTCCCCGTCAATCTCTCAGGCAACAGGGACCGTACGGGCTTCGGCGCCTCTGGAAAGCGGTGGCTGCGGGCTGCCCGCCCATGGGGAAAGGGGTCCGGTTCCGGCCGTGACCACCGAAATCTCTCAGGCGCCACGACAGAGGGGGAGGGCTGGACCCGTCGACCATGTGGTCGATCCGCCCGACCTGGGAGTTATGCCGTGAGACGCACCTTCGCCGACCGCCACATCGGACCTGATCGCGCCGAACTCGACCGGATGTTGCCCGTCGTCGGCGTCGGCTCGCTCGATGATCTGGCCACCGCCGCGATTCCCGCCGGGATCCTCGACGATTCCCTGCCGGCCGCGCTCCCGCCCGCAGTGAGCGAACACGAAGCGCTGGCCGAACTCGCCGCCCTCGCGCATTCCAACACCGTCGCGACCTCGATGATCGGGCTCGGCTACTACGACACGTTGACCCCGCCGGTGCTGGTGCGCAACCTGCTGGAGAATCCGGCCTGGTACACCGCCTACACCCCGTATCAGCCCGAGATCAGCCAGGGCAGGCTCGAGGCGCTGCTCAACTTCCAGACCATGGTGTCGGATCTGACCGGCATGGAGGTCGCCAATGCGTCCATGCTGGACGAGGCCACCGCCGCCGCCGAGGCGATGACACTGCTGCGGCGCGCGAACCGCTCCGCCTCGGCTCGTCTGCTGATCGATACCGATCTGTTCCCGCAGACCCGGACCATCCTCTACACCCGTGCCGAACCGCTCGGCATCGAGATCGTGGAAGCAGATCTGTCCGGCGGGCAGTTGCCCGACGGTGATTTCTTCGGCGTGCTGGCCCAGGTTCCCGGGGCGTCCGGACGGATCGTGGACGTGGCACCGATCATCGAGGCCGCCCATGCGCGGGGCGCGCTGGTTGCCGTCGGCGCGGATCTGCTGGCGCTGACCTTGATCACATCGCCGGGTGAGCTGGGTGCCGATGCCTGCTTCGGCACCACGCAGCGGTTCGGTGTGCCGATGGGCTTCGGCGGTCCGCACGCCGGATATCTGTCGGTGCATGCCAAGCATGCACGTCAGCTGCCGGGTCGTCTGGTCGGTGTGTCGGTCGACGCCGATGGCGCGCCCGCCTACCGGCTCGCTTTGCAGACCCGTGAACAGCACATTCGCCGAGAGAAGGCCACCTCCAACATCTGTACGGCGCAGGTGCTGCTTGCCATCGTCGCCGGCATGTACGCCAGCTACCACGGAGCGGACGGCCTGCGCGCCATCGCGCGGCGTGTGCACGGGCATGCCGCCGCGATCGCAGCAGGGCTGGACGGTGCGGTGGTGCATGAGCGGTTCTTCGACACTGTGCTCGCGCACGTGCCCGGTGGGGCGGAAGCCGTTGTGGGCAAGGCGAAGTCGCGTGGTATCAACCTGCGGCTGGTGGACGCCGACCATGTCGGTATCGCCTGTGACGAGGCGACGACTGGTGCGCACGTCGCTGCTGTGCTCGAATCCTTCGGCACCGCACTGCCTTCGGAGAACCAGGGTAGCGCGCCGGTGTCGATCGAGACCCGCACCTCGGAGTTCCTGACCCATCCCGCGTTCACCAACTACCGCACCGAGACCGCGATGCTGCGCTACCTGCGCAGGCTCTCCGACAAGGACATCGCCTTGGACCGCAGCATGATTCCGCTCGGTTCCTGCACCATGAAACTGAACGCTACCGCCGAGATGGAAGCGATCACCTGGCCCGGCTTCGCGCGGGTGCACCCGTACGCGCCGGTCGAGGACGCGCCCGGTCTGCTGCGCCTGATCGCCGATCTGGAGGGGTGGCTCTCGTCGATCACCGGCTACGACTCGGTGAGCCTTCAACCGAATGCCGGCAGCCAGGGCGAATACGCCGGTCTGCTGGCGATCCGCCGCTATCACCTCGATCGCGGTGACACCCACCGCGATACCTGCCTGATCCCGTCCAGTGCGCACGGCACGAACGCGGCCTCGGCGGCCATGGCGGGCCTGCGGGTCGAGGTGGTGGCCTGCCGGGACAACGGCGACGTCGACCTGGACGATTTGCGCGCCAAGATCGCCGATCACGCCGACCGGCTGGCCTGCATCATGATCACCTACCCGTCTACGCACGGCGTGTACGAACACGAGGTCGCCGAACTGTGCGCGTTGGTGCACGACGCCGGTGGCCAGGTCTATATCGACGGCGCGAACCTGAACGCGCTGGTCGGGCTGGCGCGGCCGGGCCGATTCGGTGGCGACGTCAGCCATTTGAACCTGCACAAGACCTTCTGCATCCCGCACGGTGGGGGCGGACCCGGTGTCGGACCGGTGGCAGTGCGCTCGCATCTGCAGCAGTACCTGCCGGGTGATCCGCTGGAGGCGGGTTCGCATGCGGTGTCGGCGGCGAAGTACGGTTCGGCATCGATCCTGCCGATCACCTGGGCCTACATCCGGATGATGGGCGCCGACGGGCTGCGCCGGGCCACGCTGTCGGCGATCGCGTCGGCCAACTACATCGCCCGCCGTCTGGACGAGCATTTCCCGGTGCTCTACACCGGTGAGAACGGCATGGTCGCCCACGAGTGCATCCTGGATCTGCGTGAGATCACCAAGCAGACCGGCGTCACCGTCGACGATGTGGCAAAGCGCCTGGCCGACTACGGTTTCCACGCGCCGACCATGAGCTTCCCGGTGGCGGGCACGCTGATGGTCGAGCCGACCGAGAGCGAAGATCTCGCCGAGCTGGATGATTTCATCGAGGCGATGATCGCGATCCGTCGCGAGATCGATCAGGTCGGCGCGGGCGTGTGGCCGGTGACCGACAACCCGCTGCGCGGCGCACCGCACACCGCCGCGAGCCTGGTGGGGGAGTGGGACCACCCCTACAGCCGCGAAATCGCGGTCTACCCACGCGGTCTCGGCCACTCGCGTGCCAAGGTCTGGCCGCCGGTCCGCCGCATCGACGGTGCCTTCGG
Organism: Nocardia sp. NPDC059180; assembly: GCF_042754945.1. Classification (NCBI taxonomy): domain Bacteria; kingdom Bacillati; phylum Actinomycetota; class Actinomycetes; order Mycobacteriales; family Nocardiaceae; genus Nocardia; species Nocardia sp. NPDC059180. Next base: position 212,221 of record NZ_JBHZBU010000007.1, on the reverse strand, counting down.
TGACCGCAACCTGGTCTGCTCCTGCCCGCCGCTGGACGCCTACACCGACTAGAACCCGCGACCTGCGCCGCCTCGGTCCCCTTGGCCGAGGCGGCGCAGCCGTTTCGCAGGCGTGTTGGCCAGCGGCATGACCACTCCGTTCTGCCACAGCAGTGTGGGGCGATCTTTGCTGCTCCTGTCCCTCCGCTTGCGGTTGCGGACAGCTGGATCGGGGAATCACGTTGCCGACGAGTGAGATCGGTGGCCTGTGCGGGCGCGGGCGGCCGCATTTGGCCGCGGCGTACGGCGCGGTTCGACTGCTGCCCGCTGATTGTGGCGCCGCTGAACGGGGTAACGGCGAGTGGTTCGGGCTTTCAGAGTGCGCCGGCGCCGGCGGCCGCGAGGGCGGCCCGGGCGGCCGCTGCAGCATCGGCTGCGGTGACGGGCTCGGATGCGTCGGTATCTTAAGGCTATACAAGTTGCGATTGAGGCTCGACCATGCAGTCGAGGCCCGCGGTGGGCACAGCAACTGAATCGAGAAGGGAACCTGCGGGCTTGGCTGACACTATTCATTCGATCGAAGTTCCGGGCGCCCCGTACGGGGTGGCGATCGCCGGCGACGGTGCGCTCTGGTTTACCATGGCGACAACCGGGGCGGTCGGCCGGTACCACGACGGCCGGGTGGACATCTTCGCCCTCGATCCCGTGGACGGGCAGCCGACCGTGATCGTCGCCGGTCCCGATGATGCGCTGTGGTTCACCGAGTTTCGCGGCAACCGGATCGGCCGGATCACGGCCGACGGCAACCGGTCGAGCATCGCGGCAGACGCGCCTTACGGACTGTGCGTGGGCCCGGACGACGCGTTGTGGTTCACCGAATTGCAATCCGGCCATATCGCCAGGCTCGGCGACGGTGGTGCGATCACCCGCTTCCCGGTCGAGGGCATGCCCTCGATGATCGTCGCGGGACCCGATGGGGCGCTGTGGTTCACCCTCAACCTCGGCAATGCGATCGGGCGGATCACCACGGCTGGTGAGATCACCGTGTACCCGCTGCCCACCGAATCGGCCAACCCGGTCGGTATCACCGTGGGCCCCGACGGTGCGCTGTGGTTTGTGGAGATCGGTGCTGGCCAGGTCGGCCGCATCACCACCAGCGGTGACATCGACGAGTTCGCTTTGCCCGACCGCAACGCGCGACCCCACGCCATCATCACCGGACCGGATAATGCGCTGTGGTTCACCGAATGGGGCGCGGGCCGCCTCGGCCGGATCACCACCGCGGGCGAGATCAGTGGGATGGAATTGCCCGGCGCCGAGCCGCACGGACTGGTCGCGGGACCGGACGGAATCATCACGGTTGCAATGGAATCGGGAGTGCTTGCCCGTATTCCTTTCGATGGATCGGTCTGAGGCGGAGGACAGTTCCGCTCGGCGACAATTCACCACTGCCGGTGAATGATGCGGCCGTTGCGACGGGCGCCGGGCAGTTCGATCTGGCGACCAACGCCGACCGGTTTCTACTGCTACGTCGTGGTGAGAGCCTGCACCATCGCGGTACCGAAGCTGATGTCGTTGGAGGTCGGCACCCGGGTGTAGGTGCCGCCGGTCTGTTCGCTGACCGTGCGCAAGGTGTCGGTGCCTTCCCCGCCGACGACGATGACGTCCACCCGGACCGGTGTGGACGCGTCGGTGGCGGCGGTGAGGTCGGCGAGCAGCTGGGTTCCGGTGAGTGCGGAATCGTCGTCGGGGCCGTCGGTGATCACCAGGATCGAATTGGTCCGGCCTGTGGTGTATCCGGCGACGGCGGCGCGGTAGGCGGCAAGCAGTGCGGGATAGCACTGATCGGTTTTCAGGCCGGTTGGGCGGATGCTGTCCAGCGACTCGGTGACCGCGGTCCGGTGTTCGGCGGCCAATGGCGCGGTCGCCGACTGCACTCGGTAGGGAGTGGTCCCGTCGAGGTTCTTCCCGAAGGTCCATACGCCGAGACCGAAATCCGGCGGCATGACGTTCATCGTCGAGCGCAGCGCGCCGAGGGTGTTGGTCAGGCGTGGGGTGGAGCCGTCGTTGCTGCCCATCGAGGCCGAGACGTCGATCAGGACGGTTGCCGAGACTCCGAGCACGGGATCGGCCAGGGTGGCGCGGACCTTGTCCAGTGTGGCACGTGTCGGCACTGGCGCGGTCGTCGCGGGCGCACCGCCGAATCCGGCAGCGGCGAAATCCGCGGCCTGCTGCGGAGCGCGGAGGTAGTCGGCGAAGACACCCGCAACCATGTTCTGGGTGGTGTCGACCCAGTGTCCGGTCATCATGGCCGTGGGGTAGTCGGCGACTGGAGCCGCCCCGGCCGGGACGAATGCGTCGAGCCCGCCGTGCGCATTGATTTGCTGCTGGGTAGCGGCGACCGCGTGGATGGTGGCGGCGGCGGGTGGCGTCGCGGTGAGCGCGCCGAGTGCGGCGGCGGTGTCGGGGATGTCGGGTGCCGTGGCGGCCAGTGCGGACACCGCGGCGACGACCTGGCCGGACTGTGCGGCGTCCTCGGTGAGCGGGTCGACGCCCGATACCCCGGACGCAACCGCGGTGGCGGCGGCCAACGTGGCATCGCCGGACGGCACCGCCATCCCGAGCCCGCCCCACGGCAGTTGCAGCTCACCGAGTGAACTACGTTGCAGGCGAGGCAGATCTGCCCAGGTGATCCCGCTACGCTCCAATGCCGCACCCAGTTCGCCGGGTACCGCCAGCGCGATCGGGCTGACCGCCACCGACGCCGGGGTGCCTTGGATGAGTCCCGGGACACGCACCGATTCGATCTGGCGCATCGACTCGGGAATCCACAGTGCGGGCTGCGGGCCCAACGCCGGATCCCACGGGGTATTGCTGGTGAACGCGGCGACCACCGCCGCGGCGGGTTGCGCCTCGATCTGCACGGTCGCGCAGTGATCGCCGACGATCGGTTCGGTGGCGTTGTACCGATCGGCGATCGCGCGCACCGTGGCGGCGAGCGACGGATCGACGGTCACATTGAGGACTGTGTCGCCTTCGACGCACTCCGCGGCCGCCGCGCTGGTGCTACTGCTGGAGCGGTCGCGTAACTGGAACCATCCGAACACGGCCCCGACGAGTAGCAGCACAGCCACCACGGTGATAACGGGACCTTTGCTGATGCCCCGGGACCTGGAACGGCTGCGATGTGTACCCACGGGGCACGAGTGTATGCGTGTGTGTGCCGCCACATACGGGCTGTGGCCCGCCGCCGATCGAACGGCGACGGGCCACAGCTCTGATCAGTCGCGGATCACCCGCCCGCGGTCGAACTCGTGCCCGCCCCATACGCCGGACTGGCCGGTGCGCTCGGCGAAGTCTTCGCACGCCACCCGGATGGGGCAACCAGCGCAGACGGTGCGGGCGTAGGCGAAGTCCTGCGAAGGGTACGGGAACCAGGCCTCATGGTTGGGGTCACCGCGGCACGCGGCGCGATGCCACTCCCTGCTGTCCGACAGCGGGAGCAGGTCGGTCAAGGTGGTGACGGTCATGGCGATCCTCTCCTTCCTGCGGATCTGTTCAGGTGGTGGCGGCGAGCTGCTTCCAGATGCGCCGCTGATGCTTGGCCAGCGGATCGGGTGCCTTGGGCTCCCACAGCAGCCGCATCCCCGCCTCCTCGGGCGTGCGGTCGGCTTTCGTGGTGTTGCACGGCGCGCAGCAGGCGATGAGGTTGGCCCAGGTATTGGGCCCGCCCCGGCTGCGCGGGCGGATGTGGTCGACGGTGCGCGCCCATGCCGCGCAGTAACCGCACCGGTGCTTGTCGCGGCGCAGTACCCCGGCCAAGGTCGCCCGGCTCTCGTCGCGCACTCGGGTCGCGTGCTCGAGGTAGACGTAGCGCAGCAGCCGGACCGTCTCGGGAAGCACGATTTCCAGGTGCTTGGAGCGGATGGGGAAGTGCGGCTCCCGGTCGGCGACCGATTCGGCGGCACCGCTGAGCAACAGCACCACCGCGCGGTCGGCGGCGATCTCGTCGATCGCCTCGTAGCTGGCATTGAGTACCAGCACCGGGGTGTGTATCCAGTTGTCGGCAGACGGCGCCACCGCGGCGGTGGCATGGCGTATCAGCATGGGAATCACCATGTTTCGGGAGAGCGAGAAGGAGGTATCAGGGAAGTGAGGATTGGGGAGCGGGGCTGGGATCAGCGGCCGTCCTGGAGGCGGCCGGACTCGAGTTCCACGCTCGCGATGCCGGCCATCAGCCGCGCCTGGGCGAATACGGCCGGAGCCCACTGCTCCATCGGATTCTTCGAATGCAAAGCCACCTCCTCCTCTCCTGAGTTCTCGTCGATCACCGCCGGATGCGGTCGATCATCGAATTCATGGTGGCACACCGGATGCCGTGTTGTCGGGCCATTTTTCGGCGGGCGTCCGGCGCCTGCGGTCACGCCTGTTGGAGGACGGCAGCACCGAAGGAGACGTTGAACCGGTCGCACCAGATGGACACGCTGGTCAGCCGTGTCAGGTCGACCTCGGCCGGAATCGGATAGTTCTGGTTGCCCTTGTTGCCGCGGAGCTTGCCCAAATCGACATAGGCGCCGTCATCGAAGACGCCCCAGCCGTCGCGCCCGGACAGCACAGGAGCGTCCGAGAGCCAGACATGCAGGTCGGGTCCATCGGAGGTGTCCAGATTCTCCAGCCGCAGGACCCGGCTACCGTCGGGAAACCCGAGCACGGCCACCGTGCCGGATGTGCCGTGCTCGTGCGAGATGAGGGCGCCGCGGGCCAGTAGCTGCGGCTGCGGAGCGGGTGCGCCGGGGGAGATCGACGCCGCGACGGTCGGCACGGCCTCGTTGACGGTGGTGTTGGTGAACAGCTTCCATGGCTGGAAATAAGCCAGGCCGATGCCGAGGCCGGTGGCGACGATCAAGGCGAGAACCCAGGTCAGCGGTGACCGCGCGATCCGTTTCACGGCCATCTCCTCGTCCTCATGGCCACGTTCGCGACGAGCGCGAGCGCCGACCCGCCGCGAGCCTTGCCCTCATTCAACTCCGATCCGGGCGCGAACGGCACCCCGGACCAGGCTCGATCGGGCAACAGCCGAGGAGTTCACCGAGCACTCGGCCGGATCGGCCCGAACACTTCCGAGCCGAGCCGAGCCGAGCCGAGCCGAGCCGAGCCGAGGGCCGCCAGGCCATCACCCGGCGAGTCGGGCCGGGGGTTCTGTTCACAGATTCCCGACGATGTGCTCCAGACGCTGGGCGATGTGCTCTCGAGCCTGCTCGCGCAGTGCGGGCCGATACCCCGACGGGTACACCGGGTCGCCGGGTGCGTAGTCCTTCAGCACCTCTTTTGCGAGCGTGATCTTGTGGACCTCGGTAGGACCATCCGCGATGGCCATGACCTCGGCGTAGTTCATCATGTCGACGAACGGTAGATCCTGGCTGACGCCGAGTGCGCCGTGCAGGTGCAGCGCGCGCTGGGCGATATCGTGCATCACCTTCGGCATCGCGACCTTGATCGCCGCGATGTCTTTGCGCACCTTCAGATAGTCCTGCTCCTTGTCGATGCGCCACGCGGTGCGCAACACCAGCAGCCGGAACTGTTCCATTTCGATCCAGCTGTCGGCGATGCGTTCCTGGGTCATCTGGAGCCCGCCGAGTGGGCCCTTGCGCATCGGACGTGACACCGCGCGCTCGCACATCATGTCGAAGGTCTTACGCACCAACGCGACCGTACGCATGGCGTGATGCACCCGCCCGCCGCCGAGGCGGGTCTGCGCGACGATGAAGCCCTGGCCTTCGGCGCCGAGCAGGTGATCTGCCGGTACCCGGACATCGGTGAAACGCAGATGCCCCTCGTGCTCGCTGAAACCGTGCACGTGGAAGTTCTTCACGATCTCCAGGCCGGGAGTGCCTGCGGGCACGATGAACATCGACATGCCCTGATACGGGCTGACGTCAGGGTTGGTCACCACCATGACGATGTGGAAGGCCGCGAACTGGGCGTTGGAGTTGAACCACTTCTCGCCGTTGATGACCCAGTGGTCGCCGTCGCGCACCGCCCGAGCCTTGAACAAGGTCATGACCGAACCACCCGTGGGTTCGGTCATGACATAGCAGGAGCCGATCTCGCCTGCCAGCAGCGGTTGGAGATACTGCTCTTTCTGCTGCTCGGTCCCGTAATGCGCCAGGATCTCCGCGTTCCCGGAATCGGGCGCCTGACAACCGAAGACCGACGGCGCCCACACCGACGTGCCGAGCACCTCGTTGAGCAGCGCCAGCTTCATCTGGCCGAATCCGGGGCCGCCCAACTCCGGGCCCAGATGACACGCCCACAGGCCTTGCTCCTTCACCTTCTCCTTCAACGGACGCATGAGCGCCATGGCCTCGGTGTCGGTGCGGTCGTAGGGGTTCGGATAGAGCAGGTCGAGCGGCTCGACCTCGGTGCGGACGAACTGGGCGGCCCAGTCCAGCTTCGCCTGGTACTCCGGATCGGTCTCGAAATCCCAAGCCATGGTCGGCCTTTCGTCGGCGTCGGCGCTGAACCCCGGATGGCCGGGTTTCGCAGGTGTTCCGTTGAGCACACTATCCACCCCCACAGACCGCATCAAGGGTCGCGCGGATGGCCGGATGGCCTGCGAATGCGCGGTAAAAGGCCCGGTAGGGTCGGTGGCGGCGGGAACAGACCGGCCGGTGCCGGTGTTGACCCCGACGCACGGTCGTAGCACTACCGGCGGGTAACATGGCTGCGACTTTCCTACCCGTTTTCTCTACAAGTGAGGCTTAGATGACAGAGCGGATTCAGGTCGGCGGGCTCCAGGTGGCCGGCGTTCTCCACGAGTTCGTCGAGAACCAGGCGCTTCCGGGTACCGGCGTGGATTCCGCCGCGTTCTGGGCCGGCGCGGAGCAGATCATCAACGATCTCGCCCCGCGCAACCGTGCCCTGCTGGCCGAACGCGACGAGATCCAGGGCAAGCTCGACGCCTGGCACGGCGAGAACCCCGGCGCGAACTACGACAAGGCCGCCTACAAGAACTTCCTGACCGAGATCGGGTACCTGCGTCCCGAACCGGCCGAATTCCAGATCGCCACCCAGAACGTCGACGACGAGATCGCGACCACCGCGGGTCCGCAGCTGGTGGTGCCGGTGATGAACGCGCGCTTCGCGATCAACGCGGCCAACGCGCGCTGGGGCTCGCTCTACGACGCCCTCTACGGCACCGATGCCATCTCCGAGGCCAATGGCGCGGACAAGGGCACCGGCTACAACAAGGTGCGCGGCGACAAGGTCATCGAGTGGGCGCGCAACTTCCTCGACGACTCGGTCACCCTGATCACCGGCTCACACATCGGCTCCTCCTCGTACAAGATCGTCGACGGTGAGCTGGAAGTCGGCCTCGAGGACGGCACCGAGATCGGCCTGGCCGACGCCTCCCAGCTGGTCGGCTACCTGGGTGACCCCGAGTCTCCGACCTCGATCCTGCTCGAGCACAACGGGCTGCACATCGAGATCCAGATCGATCCCGAGTCGCCGATCGGCAGCACCGACACCGCCGGCGTGAAGGACGTCGTGCTGGAGTCCGCGGTCACCACGATCATGGACTTCGAGGACTCGGTCGCCGCGGTCGACGCCGAGGACAAGGTGCTCTGCTACCGCAACTGGCTCGGCCTGATGAAGGGCGACCTGTCCGAAGAGGTCAGCAAGGGCGGCAAGAGCTTCACCCGCACCATGAACCCCGATCGTGTCTACACCGCGCTCGACGGTTCCGAGCTGGCCCTGCACGGCCGTTCGCTGCTGTTCGTGCGCAACGTCGGTCACCTGATGACCTCCGACGCCATCCTCGACGCCGAGGGCAACGAGGTGCCCGAGGGCATCATGGACGGCCTGATCACCTCGCTGATCGCCAAACACGCCCTCAGCGGCGACACGAAGCTGAAGAACAGCCGTACGGGCTCGGTGTACATCGTGAAGCCGAAGATGCACGGCCCCGACGAGGTCGCCTTCACCAACGAGCTGTTCGGCCGGATCGAAGACGTCATCGGTGTGGACCGCAACACCCTCAAGGTCGGCATCATGGACGAGGAGCGCCGCACCACCGTCAACCTGAAGGCCTGTATCGCGGCCGCTCAGGAGCGCGTGGTCTTCATCAACACCGGCTTCCTCGACCGCACCGGCGACGAGATCCACACCTCCATGGAGGCCGGGCCGATGGTCCGCAAGGCCGATATGAAGGCCCAGCAGTGGATCGCCTCCTACGAGGACTGGAACGTCGACACCGGCCTGGCCACCGGCCTGCCGGGCAAGGCGCAGATCGGCAAGGGCATGTGGGCCATGCCCGATCTGATGGCCGACATGCTGGTCCAGAAGATCGGCCACCCGAAGGCGGGCGCCAACACAGCCTGGGTGCCCTCGCCCACCGCCGCCACCCTGCACGCCACCCACTACCACCTGGTGGATGTGTTCAAGCGGCAGGCCGAGCTGGCCAAGGGCGGCGCCCGCGCCACCGTCGACCAGATCCTGCAGATCCCGCTCGCCGCCGACACCAACTGGTCGGCCGAGGACAAGCAGCAGGAGCTCGACAACAACTCCCAGTCCATCCTCGGCTACGTGGTGCGCTGGATCGACCAGGGCGTCGGCTGCTCCAAGGTGCCCGACATCAAGGACGTCGCGCTCATGGAAGACCGCGCCACCCTGCGCATCTCCAGCCAGCTGATGGCCAACTGGCTGCGGCACGGCATCGTCTCCGCCGACGACGTGGTGGCCAGCCTGGAGCGGATGGCTCCGGTGGTCGATCGCCAGAACGCCGGTGACGCGACCTACCGGCCGATGGCGCCCGATTTCGCGGGCAGCGTCGCTTTCCAGGCCGCCAAGGAACTGATCCTGGAGGGCACCAAGCAGCCCAACGGCTACACCGAGCCCATCCTGCACCGTCGTCGTCGCGAGGCGAAGGCACTGGCAAATAAGTGATGTTCAGTGAGTGAAAAGTAGCTCCCAGCAGCTCTTTCAGCGGAGGCCCCGCACCGGAGACAACCGGTGCGGGGCCTTTGTCGTCTCTGGAGATCAGCTCGAATACCGGGTGTGACGCTCAAAACGGTCACAACAACGGTCACACATGGAGGTGTGTCACCGTGGTCAACAAGAAGGTCTGCACAGCAGTGGCGGGCTCGATTGTGGTAGCGCGAACCGCCACGAAGACCAGATCGATGGCGACCGCGGCAGCAAGGGCGCTCACCCGGACCCGGGCGGTGACACTCGGTTCTCCGCCCGGTATGCCTAACCTCCCAAAATTGGGAAGTGCGCAAGTTTGTCGAATTCGACCGATTCGTGCATAGTCGATCGACCGTGGTGCGGAATATGGTGAAACTGCGCTGTTCGGTATTTTCTGGCCTCGAATTCACGCGAGGTCGATCCGACGCATGGATATTCGTATCCAGGACAGGCTTCCTGGATTTCATCGGGAAATCATCTTCTGTTCCATGTGGCGCCATCGGACATGCTGCTATTTGTCATGGCTATGTCGAATGACATTGCTGCTCGGGAACTCTCGAAGCTGCCCCGCCAGGTCCGAGCAAACTTCGGGATCGGCTACCGGTTGCGAGATATCTATTCGAATGGCAAGCTCAGCTACCAGTGAGCAGCTCGGCTGCTCGCGGTTGTGGCACGGTGAAGAGAAGTGAGGAATAGGTGCTGGGTTCTTCCTCTGAATGGGAAGTGGGGGGCACTGACGGCGGGTGGATGACGCGTAAAGTACGAATACCCGCGTACCTTTTCGTCACGGCGAAAAGGTAATTCACCTGAATGTCATTCGATGAGCGCCGGCCAGTCCAGTTCGTGCATCTGACGTGCGCGTGAGCCGCCGTTCATAGAACCCTTCAGTAGCGAACCGCGGACCCCGCGCATGTTGTGCCGATCGGGTCGACGCACCCTATTGAGCTGCCCGGTCCGATGCCCGCAGGCAGGCGTGGTAACGACGCCTGCCTGGTGTGGCAGCCGGTGCGATGCCACTGCCGTACGCCGCTGAGTCGTGCTGTCGGCACCACCACCGGATACCCGGCCGAACACAACGGAATTCACCGATCCCGCCCGCGCGCGGGACTCGTCGACGACCTTGCGACACCCCTGGATGTGAACGTGAATACAAGTGCCGGTGATTCATCCGAGCGCATGCTGGAGTACCTGAAGAAGGTCACCGTGGAACTCATGGCGACCCGCGAGGATCTGACCCGGCTGCGGGAACGGATCAGCGAGCCGATAGCGATCGTCGGCATGAGCTGCCGCTATCCCGGCGGCGTCGAATCACCACGCCAGCTCTGGGATCTGGTCGCCTCCGGTACCGACGCCGTCGGCGGCTTCCCGGCGGACCGCGGCTGGGACGTGGCCGAGCTCTACGATCCCGATCCCGACCGATTCGGCAAGTCCTACACCCGCGAAGGCGGCTTCCTGCGCGGGGCAGGGGATTTCGACGCGGCATTCTTCGGGATCGGCCCGCGCGAGGCCGCCGCGATGGATCCGCAGCAGCGGCAGTTGCTGGAAGTGTCGTGGCAGGCGTTGGAGGACGCGGGTCTCGAACCGGCGGCGTTGCGGGGCAGTGATACCGGCGTGATCGCCGGGGTGATGTACGAGGACTACGGATACCTGGCCCGGGAAGCGGGGCCGGCGGCCGAAGGGTACGCGGGGACCGGCTCGGCGAGCAGTGTGGTGTCCGGGCGGGTGGCGTACACGTTGGGTCTGGAGGGCCCGGCGCTCACCGTTGATACGGCGTGTTCGTCATCGTTGGTGGCGATCCATCTGGCCTGCCAGTCGCTGCGCCGCGGGGAGACCTCGCTGATGCTGGCGGGCGGGGTGACCGTGATTTCGACGCCGGGCCTGTTCGTGGAATTCTCCCGCCAGCGGGGCCTGTCGCCGGATGGGCGATGTAAAGCATTCTCCTCGGCCGCCGACGGTGTGGGATGGGCCGAGGGCGTGGGGATGGTGGTACTGGAACGGCTGTCGGACGCGCGCCGCAACGGCCACGATGTGCTGGCCGTGATACGAGGCAGCGCGGTCAATCAGGACGGTGCGAGCAATGGACTGACCGCGCCGAACGGTCCCGCGCAGGAACGGGTGATCGGCGCAGCGCTGGCGGACGCGGGCTTGACCGCAGCAGACATCGACGCGGTGGAGGCACACGGCACCGGAACACCGCTCGGCGATCCGATCGAGGCCCAGGCGCTGCTCTCGGCCTACGGGCAGGACCGAGCCGAACCCCTGCGGATCGGATCGCTCAAATCGAATATCGGACATTCGCAGGCTGCCGCTGGTGTCGGCGGGGTGATCAAGATGGTGCAGGCGTTGCGGCACGAGACGCTACCGCGAACCCTGCACGTCGAAGCGCCGTCACCACATGTGGATTGGTCGGCCGGATCGGTGCGATTGCTGACCGAGGCGCAGCCGTGGCCCGCGGGGCCGCGGGTGCGCCGGGTGGGTGTGTCATCGTTCGGAATCAGCGGCACCAACGCCCATGTGATCGTGGAGGAGGCGCCCGAGACGGATGCCGCCACCGACGAGAAGACCGCGGTGCCGCCTCTCGTTGCCCTCGAGTCGGCGGATGCGCTGCCGGTGCTGGTGTCGGCGAAATCGGCCGACGCGCTGCGGGCCCAGGCGAACCGATTGCGGCAGTGGCTGCTCGACGATCCGGATGCCGACCTGTGGAGCCTGGCATCGTCGCTGGTCGGCACTCGGACGCACTGGGACCGGCGCGGTGCGGTGGTGGCCCGCGACCGGGAGCAATTGATGACGGGGCTGGCGGAACTCGCGGCGGGCGCGCCGGGCACCGGTGTGGCCACGGGGACGGTCGTCGCCGGTGGCACCGCGTTCCTGTTCACCGGACAGGGGGCGCAGCGGGCCGGTATGGGTGCGCGGCTGTATCGCGCGTTCCCTGTCTTCGCGGCCGCGTTGGACGAGGTCTGCGCGGCGTTCGATCCGCACCTGCCATCCGCGCGGCCGCTGCGGGAGGTGATGTTCGCCGATCCGGACGGTGTGCTCGATCGCACGGAATGGACGCAACCCGCGTTGTTCGCATTCGAAGTGGCGATGTACCGGCTGACGGAATCGTTCGGGATCACCCCGGATGTGCTGGCGGGACACTCCATCGGGGAGCTCGCCGCCGCGTATGTGGCGGGGGTGTGGTCACTCGAGGACGCGTGTCTGCTGGTGGCGGCGCGGGGACGGCTGATGGGTGCGCTGCCGCCGGGTGGGGCGATGCTCGCGGTCGCCGTCACCGAGGCGCAAGCCGTCGAGATCCTCGCGGAATACGGGGATCGAATCTCGGTCGCGGCGGTGAACGCTCCCGCCGCCGTGGTGCTGTCCGGTGCCGTTGACGCCGTCGATGTGCTGGAGAAGCAGCTCTCCGGTGCGGGAAAGCGGGTCGCGCGATTGCGGGTCGGCCATGCGTTTCATTCGGTGCTGATGGAGCCGATGCTCGCCGAATTCCGTGCGGTGGCCGAAGGTCTGCGCTACCGGGTGCCGTCGATCCCGATCGTGTCGACCGTATCCGGTGCCGCCGGCACCGAGGTGACCGAGCCCGGGTACTGGGTGGACCAGGTCCGGGGATGTGTGCGCTTCGCGGCGGGCGTGCAGACGCTCGTGGAATCGGGGGTGCGGCGCTTTCTGGAGATGGGGCCGGACGCGGTACTGGCGGCGATGACGCAGGAGTGCCTGGCCGGACGGACGGACCCGGGATCGCCTGCGGTGGTGGTGGCTGCGGCACGACGATCGGCCGATGAGGTCACCCAGTTCGTGACGTTGCTGACACAAGCCCATATCGCCGGCGTCCGGGTGAGGTGGGAGTCATTGTTCGCGGGCAGGCAGACCCGTCGGGTTCCCTTGCCCACCTATGCGTTCGCACGTCAGCGTTACTGGCTTGCCCCCGGAATCGGAGCGACGGGTGCGGCGGACCATCCGATCCTCACGAGCGCGGTGCCGGTGGCGGGCCGCGACGAATGGCTGTTCACCGGCAGGGTTTCGGCGCGGACGCATCCCTGGATCGCCGATCACGTGGTGTTCGGGTCCGCACTGCTGCCCGGTACCGGATTCGTGGAGTTGGCGTTGTCTGCGGGCGCCCGGCTGGGCGCGGGCGTGATCGAAGAACTGGTGCTGGAATCGCCGTTGCTGCTCGATGCCGAGGCGACCGTCGATATTCAGCTCGGCGTCGAGGCGGCCGACGGTGCGGGTCGCCGGCGTTTCTCGGTGCATTCCCGGACCGTGCCCGATGCGGATTCCGTTGAGGTGGAATGGGTGTTGCACGGCTCCGGTGTGCTGGCACCGCTCACCGCAACCGGGGATATGGGCTGGAATGAGCGCACCTGGCCACCGGTGGGTGCCGAACCGGCCGATGCGGCGCGGCTGTACGAGCGATTGGCCGGGATGGGTTTCGGATACGGTCCGGCCTTCCAGGGCGTGCGGGGCGCCTGGACGCGCGGTGCGGAGGTGTTCGCGGAATTGTCGCTACCCGAGGAGGCGGACGCGCGGCGGTTCCGGATCCATCCAGCGCTGCTCGACGCCGCCTTCCACCCCGCCATCGACCGTCTCGCCGATGCCGATGCCGATGCCGATGCCGATGCCGATGCCGGACGGGTACCGCTGCCTTTCGCCTTCGCAGGTGTTCGCGTGTACCGGGACGAGGCCACCGCACTGCGGGTGCGCGTCGGCCGTGATGGTGGCGATCGCATTCGAGTCGATGCCGTCGACACCACGGGCGCGCCCGTACTCGCCATCGACGCGCTGACCGCGCGCCCGGTCGATGCCCGCATGCTGCATCGTGATCGCGCCGCCCATTCCCTGTACACCCTCCGGTGGACACCGATGCCCACAGCGGCCGCCCCCGCCAAGCGAGCCGTCGCGGCCCTGGGTGGGGTGCCAGTGCCCGGCGCCGATACCGAATACGCGGAGCCGGGCGATCTGCTTGCGGCGCAATCGGTTGCGGATATCGCGGTCTGGCATTCCGAGGACGTATCCGCTCCGCCGGATATGGCCGCAGCTGCCCGGCGCCGCGTCCATATCGCCCTGCCGGTGGTGCGGAACTGGCTGGCCGATCCACGATCCGAGCACACCACGCTGGTCGTGGTGACCCGGCACGCTGCCGAGATACCGGGGAAGTCCTGCGATCCGGCGGCGGCGGCCGTCTCCGGCCTGATCGCCTGCGCGCAGTCGGAACATCCCGGACGGATCGTGCAGATCGATCACGACGACGCCACCGTGCTGACGGCAGACGCTGTGTTGCGGGCGGTCGCGCTCGGTGAGCCGCAGGTGGCATTGCGCGATAACGGCATGCTGGTCCCGAGGCTGGTCCGGGCCGCCGCGCCGGATGCGGGGCCGCTGTCGTTCGGCAGCGGAACGGTCCTGATCACCGGCGGCACCGGCGGATTGGGTGCGCTCACCGCGCGACATCTGGTCACGGCACACGGTGTGCGGCGACTGCTCCTGGTTTCCCGGCGGGGACCGGATGCCGAGGGCGCCGGGGAACTCGCCGCCGAACTCGAAGGCATGGGTGCCCACGTGCGGGTAGCCGCATGCGATGTGGCCGATCGCGACGCCCTGTCCCGGCTGCTGCGCACCATCTCCGCAGACCACCCGCTGACCGCCGTGATCCACACCGCCGGAGTACTCGACGACGCCACCATCGAGGCAATGACCACCGAACAGGTGGATCGGGTCCTGCGCCCGAAAACCGATGCGGCGCTGAACCTGCACGAATTGACCCGCGATCTGGATCTGTCGGCCTTCGTGCTGTTTTCCTCTGCCGCACCGCTGCTCGGTGGTCAGGGCCAGGGCAATTACGCGGCGGCCAATCGCTTCCTCGACGCGCTGGCGCATCATCGCCGGGAAGCGGGCCTGCCCGCGCACGCACTGGCGTGGGGACTGTGGACGCTCGGTATGGCGGACGCGGTCGCCGAGCCGGGCGGAGAACATATCGCCCGCCGGATCCGCACCCGCCTCGGACTGCTTCCGATCACCCCGGAGCCCGGCCTGGCGCTGTTCGATCGGGCGCTGGCCGCCGGGCACGCGTTCCTGATGACCGCGATACTCGACATGTCCGCGCTCACCGCGCTGGCTCGCTCCGGGATGCTGCCCGCGGTGCTGCGCGATCTGGTGCGCACGCCCGCGACGGCGCGACCGGAGCAGATGACGAGTTCGCTGGCCCAGCTCCTGGCCAGGTCGCCGGAGACCGAGCGCTACGACATCATCCTGCGTGAGGTCCGCTCGCTCGCCGCGGTCGTCCTCGGCCACAGCTCGGCCGAGGCCATCGACGCCGAGGTGCCGTTCGCCGAACTCGGATTCGATTCGCTGGGCGGGGTGGAGTTCCGCAACCGCCTCGCCGCGGCCAGCGGACAGGCATTGCCGTCCACGGTGGTGTTCGAATATCCGACCGCCGTCGCTGTCGCCCGGATGCTGCACGCGCAGCTTGGCGCTTCGCAGGCCCCTGCGCAGGCTCCGCCCGCCACGACGGGCGTGCGGGGCACCCTCACAGAGCTGGTGCTGGCTGCGCACCGGCGTGGCGAGGTGGCCGCCACCCTGCCTCTGTTGATCGAAACCGCGAAACTGAGCGTCGACGGCGAACGCGCCGCACCGCACGGTTCTTCGGCACCGATGCTGCTGGCGCGCGAGGGCGCAGGTCCCACCCTGATTTGCATTCCGTCATTCCTGGTCGGCAATGGACCGCATCAGTTCGGGCGGTTGGCGCGCGAACTCGGCGGGGAACTCGGTGTATCGGCACTGTGGTTGCCGGGCGCCCGTGCGGGGCAAGCGCTGCCGTCGAGCTGGGATGCGCTGCTGGATGAACTGGCCGCCGCCACCGCCGAAGCCACCGAGGCGCGTCCCTTCGCTCTCGTCGGCTATTCGATCGGTGGCGCGCTCGCGCACGCGCTCGCCGGACGGCTCGAGGAGCGCGGCCGTGGACCGGTGGGTGTCGCACTGCTCGACACCTATTCGCCCGATGGCGATGAACTCATGCGCCATGTGTTCGCCCGCGCGCTCGGCCTGGTGCTCGATCGCGGCCACGAGCTGATCGACATCGACGACCATGCCTTGGTCGCGATGGGTAACTACGTGCGGATCTACCACGAGCGCCGCAACCGGCCGATCGCGGCGCCAACGCTGAATCTGCGCGCCACCATCGGCCTGCCGGGTCTCGAGGTCGCCGAACCGGTGCCGGGATGGCAGCACCGAGGCGACACGGTCGAGATCGAGGCCGATCACTTCTCACTCATCGAAGAGCAGATCCCCGCCGTGGCGCGAGCCCTGCGGCAATGGCTCCAGTCGGTGGCGAACCCCGCCGCGAGCGTGTCATGACCCGGATCGGCGATTTTCCGCACTGCGCAGTGCGTGGCAGTTGACAAGGCGAGACAGAGGAAATCCCATGGTCGAATCGGCGAACGAGATCGCCATTGTCGGAATGTCGTGCCGGCTGCCGGGCGCTGCCGACCTGACACAGTTCTGGCGGCTGCTGCGCGATGGGCGCGAGGCCATCGGTTCGGCTCCGGCCGATCGCCCCGGTGTCGATGAGACGGCCGGATTCCTCGACACCGCCACCGAATACGACGCCGACTTCTTCGGCGTACCACCGAACGAGGCGCGGTCGATCGATCCGCAGCAGCTACTCGGTCTCGAATTGAGCTGGGAGGCGCTGGAAGACGCGCGCCTGCTCGATCGGCACGGAGCCCGCGCCGGAGTGTTCCTCGGCTCCACCGGCACCGATTTCGCCGAAATCGTCGCCGCGCAGGGCCGATCCGGTCTCGGCAGGCATACGCTCTCGGCCGTCGGCCGGGGGATGGCAGCCAACCGGATCTCCAACTATTACGGGTTCACCGGTCCGAGCCTCGTCGTGGACAGCGGTCAGTCGTCGTCGCTGGTCGCCGTGCATCTGGCCTGCGCGTCCTTGCGCAGTGGTGAATGCGATATAGCCCTTGCGGGCGGGCTGAATCTCATTCTCTCCCCGTTGAGCGGTGAGCGTTATGAACACTTCGGCGCCCATTCGCCCTCGGGTAAGTGCTACACCTTCGATGAACGTGCGGACGGCACCGTCCGGGGTGAAGGCGGCGGCGTCATCGTGCTCAAACCGATGGCGCGGGCGGTCGCCGACGGTGATCGGATCTACGCGGTGATCCGGGGCAGTGCGGTCGACAGCGGAAACGAGCGCCGGGTGCTCGGCGCATCGAGCGCGGCCGCGCAGACCTCGGTCATCCGGGACGCGCTCACGGCGGCAGCCGTCGATCCGGCCTCGGTGCACTATGTGGAGCTGCACGGGACCGGCACACCTGCCGGTGATCCGGTGGAGGCGACCGCACTCGGCGATACCTACGGCGCGACGCGGTCCGCGGACTCGGCGTTGATCGTCGGTTCGGTGAAAACCAATATCGGGCATCTGGAAGGTGCGGCGGGAATTGTCGGTCTGATCAAGACCGCGTTGTGCCTGCGGCATCGAGAACTGGTGCCGAGCCTGAACTTTCACACCCCGAATCCGCGGATTCCGCTCGACGCGCTCGGTCTGCGGGTCGCCACCGCGACCGAACCCTGGTCCGCTGCCACGCTGCGTCGAGCGGGCGTGTCGTCGTTCGGTATGGGCGGTACGAACGCGCATGCGGTGCTGGAGGAAGCGCCGGCACCCGTTGCGGGCGAACCGGTGACCGCAACGGAGCGGACGCGGCCGGTGGCGCTGGTGCTGTCAGGGCAGAGCCCGGCGGCATTGCGGGAGCAGGCGGTGCGGTTGCGGGAGTGGCTGGCCGAGCATCCGGGGGCTGATGCCACCGAGGTAGCCCATTCGCTATTGCGCTCGCGCACTCCGCTGGAATGGCGGGGCGCGGTGGTGGGGCACCGGATCGAGGCGTTCGATGCCGGGCTGGCGGCATTGGCCGATCCGGCCGGAGCCGATGATCGCCTCGCGGTGATCGGCAGGGCGGCGATTCGGCAGGCCGTGTTCGTGTTCCCTGGCCACGGCAGCCAATGGGCCGGGATGGGTGCGCAGCTGCTGGCCTCGGATCGGGTATTCGCGGCCGCGATCGCGGAGTGCGAGGCGGCGTTGGCGCCGTTCGTGGACTGGTCGCTGACCGAGGTGCTGCGCGGGGTGGAGGGTGCCCCGTCGCTGGAACGTGAGGATGTCGTCCAGCCGGTCATTTTCGCGGTGTCGGTCGCATTGGCCCGGGTGTGGCGCGCAAGCGGAGTCGAACCCGCCGCGGTGATCGGTCATTCTCAGGGCGAGATCGCGGCTGCGGTGGTGGCCGGTGGATTGTCCTTGGCGGACGGGGCCCGGGTCGTCGCGGTGCGTTCGCGTGCGCTCACCGAGGAACTGTCGGGATCGGGCGGTATGGCGGCGGTGGCGCTGGCGGCCGATGCGGTGCTCGCGCGCATGAGGCCGTTCGGTGACCGGTTGTCGATCGGTGCGGTGAACGGCCCGGGGCAGACCGTGGTGACCGGCGAGCTCGACGCGCTGACGGAGTTCCTCGACGGATGCGCCGCGGCGGGGGTGTGGGCGAAGCGGGTACCGATCGACTACGCCTCCCATTCGCCCGCGGTGGAGCGGATCCGCGACCGGCTGCTGGCCGGGTGGGCGCCGATTCGACCGAAAAGCGGTACTGTGCCGTTCTTTTCGACAGTGACCGCGAATTACGTCGATACCGCTGACCTCGATGCCGGGTACTGGTACCGGGGCCTGCGCGAACCGGTGCGGTTCGCCGACGCGGTCGAAGCACTACTGCGTGCCGAGCTGAACGCTTTCGTCGAGACCAGCCCGCACCCGGTGCTCACCGCCGCGATCGAGGTGACCGCGGACGCGCTCGGGAAAACCGGCCAGGTGGCCGTGCTCGGCACCTTGCGGCGCGGTCAGGGCGGCCCGGAGCACGTCACCGCCGCGCTGGCACGTGCCTATTGCGCGGGGCTCGAGGTTGCGCCGCAGATGCTCGCGCCGCACGCCCCGATGGTGGACCTGCCGGTCTACGCGTTCCAGCGGCGGCGCTGCTGGACGCCCGGAGTCGGTATGGGCGCGGAATCGGGCGATGCGCGCCAGGCGGCACTGCTGCCGCAAGCCCCTCCAGCCGCCGATGCCGCTGCGCAGATCACCGACTCGGGCCCACTGGCGCCACGGCTGTTCGCGGCGCCCGAGCCCGAACGTGACGCACTGGTGCTCGCGGTCGTGGCCGAACAGGCGGCGCTGATCCTCGGTCACGATTCCCCCGATGCGATACATCACGAACTCCCTTTCACCGCAGCCGGATTCGATTCGCTGAGCGGACAGCAATTGCGGAATCGACTGGTGGCGGCCACCGGCGTGCAGCTGCCCGCGACACTGGTATTCGACCATCCCACCCCGGCCGCGGTGGCCCGGCTGGTGCGTTCGCGGCTCGAAGGCGTGGATCCGGGCATCCGGCAGGCGACGCGGCGCGCACATTCCACGGAGCCGATCGCGATCGTCGGAATCGGCTGCCGGTTTCCCGGCGATGTGGCCTCGGCCGAGGACCTGTGGGAGCTGGTCGCGGCGGGCCGGGATGTGATCACGCCGTTCCCGGCGGACCGTGGCTGGGATCTGGAGCGGCTGTTCGACGCCGATCCGGATAAGCCGGGCACCGTTTACACCCGGGAAGGCGGATTCCTCTCCGCCGCCGACGTTTTCGACGCCGATTTCTTCGGCATCGGCCCGCGTGAGGCCGCTGCGATGGATCCACAGCAGCGACTGATGCTCGAGGTCGCCTGGGAAGCCCTCGAGCATGCGGGCATCGACCCCAGCGGATTGCGCGGCACCGATGCCGGTGTCTATGTGGGCGCCTGCTCCTCCGGCTATGAGCGGGGGGTGAGCGGCGGTTATGAAGGCTATCGACTCACCGGGACCTCGCACAGCGTGATATCCGGCCGGGTGGCCTACGTCCTCGGCCTGGAGGGGCCCGCGGTCACGGTGGACACCGCGTGCTCGTCCTCGCTCGTCGCGCTGCACCTGGCCTGCCAGGCATTGCACCAGGGCGAAACCGCGCTGGCGCTCGCGGGCGGGGTGAGTGTGGCGGCGAGCCCGGATCTGTTCATCGATTTCGCCCGCCAGCGCGGGCTGGCGCCGGACGGACGGTCGAAGGCTTTCGCCGCCGCGGCGGACGGCGTCACCTGGGCCGAGGGCGTCGGCGTCCTGGTGCTCGAACGGCTGTCGGATGCCCGCCGCCACGGCCACGATGTACTGGCCGTGGTGCGTGGAAGCGCGATCAATCAAGACGGTGCGAGCAACGGCCTGACGGCGCCGAACGGTCCATCGCAGGAGCGGGTGATCGCGGCGGCGCTGGCCGCGGGCGGTCTGGCGCCCGCCGATGTCGATGCCGTGGAGGCGCACGGGACCGGGACCACCCTTGGTGATCCGATCGAAGCGCAGGCATTGATCGCCGCCTACGGCTCCGGACGGGACGAGCCGTTGCGGATCGGATCCGTGAAATCGAATATCGGTCATGCGGTCGCCGCGGCCGGTATCGGCGGCGTCATCAAGATGGTGCAGGCCCTGCGCCATGAAGCGCTGCCGAAAACCCTGCATGTGGACGCCCCGACACCGCATGTGGACTGGTCGGCGGGATCGGTGCGATTGCTGACCGAGCCCGAGCCGTGGCCCGCCTCGGACCGGGTGCGCCGTGCGGGTGTCTCGTCGTTCGGGATCAGCGGCACCAATGCCCATGTGATCGTCGAAGAAGCACCGGCGGCCGTCGCGGTCGAGGGCTCCGGTGCGGATCGGCCCGCCGCGCTCCCGCTGCTCCTTTCGGCGAAGACCGACGCGGCGCTGCGAGATCAAGCGGGGCGCTTGCGGCAGTGGATGCTCGAGCATCCCGACGCCGATCTCGGCAGCGCCGCCAAGGCGCTGGTCGACACGCGTGCGCAGTTCGTTGTGCGCGGTGCAGCCGTCGGCGCCGATCGAACCGAACTACTGGCCGGACTGGCCGAACTCGCCGCCGGAACCGGAGCCTCCGCGGGCCGGGTCATGGCCGGTAAGACCGCGTTCCTGTTCACCGGTCAGGGGGCACAGCGGGCTGGGATGGGCGCCGAACTCTACCGTGCGTTCCCCGTCTTCGCCCGTGCCTTGGACGAGGTATGTGCCGAGTTCGATCCCCATCTGGACGCGGTGGATCCGGCACCGGGCCGGGACCGCGCACTCGCGTTGCGGGAGTTGATGTTCGACGATGTCGAGGGGTTGCTCGACCGGACGGAATTCACCCAGCCCGCCTTGTTCGCGTTCGAGATCGCGCTGTTCCGGCTGATCGAATCATTCGGTATCACCCCGGATCTGCTGATCGGTCATTCGATCGGCGAACTCGCCGCCGCGCATGCGGCGGGTGTGTGGTCGCTGGCCGACGCGTGCGCGCTGGTGGCCGCCCGTGGCCGGCTGATGGGGGCGCTGCCGATGGGTGGGGCCATGCTGGCGGTGGCGTGCGGGGCCGAACGCGCGTCGAATGCCATCGAGGATGCCCAGGGCCGGGTGTCGATCGCGGCGGTGAACGGACCGGCGTCGACCGTGCTGTCCGGGGACGCCGAGGCCGTCGGTGAGCTGGAGCGAAGCCTGGCGGCCGCCGGGGTCAAGACCACTCGGCTGCGGGTGAGCCACGCGTTCCATTCGGCGCGGATGGATCCGATGCTGGCCGAATTCCGTTCGGTGGCCGAGGCGATCGACTCCCGCCCGCCGAACATTCCGATCGTGTCGAATGTGACCGGTGAACTCGCCGGATCCGATCTGATCGATCCGGAGTACTGGGTGCGGCAGGTGCGGGATCGTGTCCGCTTCGCCGACGGCGTGGACGCTCTCGTCTCGGCGGGTGTACGCCGGTTCGTGGAGGTCGGGCCGGACGCGGTACTCGCGGCGATGGTTCGGCAATGCCTGGCCGAAACCCCGGACGCCGAAGCGGCTTCGGTGGTGATCGCGGCCGCGCGGCGTACCGCCATGGAGCCGACCAGGTTCGTCTCGGCGCTCGCGCAGGCCCATATCGCCGGTATCGAGGTGAACTGGACGGAGCTGTTCGCGGATTCCATGGCCTCGCGAGTGTCCCTGCCGACGTACGCGTTCCAGCATCAGCGGTACTGGCTGACATCCACCCAGACCGGTGATGCCAGGACCATCGGCCTCGACGAGCTGCGGCATCCGCTGCTCGGCGCCGTGGTCCGCGTGCCCGAGTCAGAAAGTGTGGTGGCGACCGGCCGGATATCGCTGTCGAGCCATCCCTGGCTCGCCGATCATGTGATCGGCGGTGCCGTACTGGTGCCGGGGACGGCATTCGTGGAGTTGGCGTTGCATGCCGGTGCGATGACCGACAGCCCGCATCTGGCCGAGCTGGTCGTGACGGCGCCGCTGGTGCTCCCGGCGACGGGCGCCGTCGAACTGCGCGTCATGGTGGACGGGCCCGATGAGTCGGGATCTCGGGCGGTGTCGGTGTACTCGCGTCTGCAAAGCGAGCTCGCGTCATCGGCGGTGGAGTGGACTCGTCATGCGACGGGAACCCTTGTCGCACAGCCGCTGTCGTCTGTGTCCCGCCAGGTGACGGAGATCTGGCCGCCGACGGGCGCCGACCCGATCGACATAGCGGATGGTTACGAAGAATTGGCTCGGCGCGGCTACGGTTACGGCCCGCATTTCCGCGGGTTGACAGCACTGTGGCGGCGCGGCGACGAGATCTTCGCGGAACTGGACCTGCCGGAGCAGGCGCATGGCGCGGCCGACCGGTTCGCGGTACACCCGGCACTGCTGGACTCGGCCCTGCACGCGGTCCTGCTCGGCGCCATGACCGAGCCGGCGGCGCCGGGCGAGATCCTGGTTCCGTATTCGTGGGAGAACATCGCCCTGCACGCTGTCGGCGCCACCTCAGTGCGGGTGCGGTCGGTACCGGCCGGAACCGGCGCCGATCGGCGCATCACGCTGACAGTCAGCGATTCACGCGATGAACCGGTCATCGAGTTCGGCGCGGTGACGCTGCGTCCGGTCGCGATCGACGCGCTCGCCGCCGATGAACGGGCGGACGCGGCACAGCTGTTCCGGCTGCGATGGGAGCCGGTGGGCAGCAGCGATGCCGCCGCGCCGGTCATGGCCACCCTCGCCGGTGGTGCCCTGACCGGGATCGACGTGGACTTCGCATCGGTCGCCGATATCTCCACGGCCGACATCGAGGTGGATGCCGTGGTGTGGCGGATACCCGAGTCGTCGACGGATGGTCCGGCGGCGGTGCGGCGCACGGTGCACGACACCCTCCGGACACTGAAATCCTGGCTGGCGGGCGAGCACGGTACCGAGGTCCGGTTCGCGGTGGTCACCACCGGTGGAGCGGGGTTGCCCGGGGAGGTCAAGGACCCGGCCGCCGCCGCGGTATGCGGGTTGGTGCGCAGTGCGCAATCGGAGAACCCGGGGCGGTTCGTCCTGGTGGACGAGGATCCGGCACAGCCGTTGGATGCCGAACGCGTGGCGACGGCGCTCGGATCGGGCGAACCACAGGTGGCGGTGCGCGGCGGACAGGTACTGGTGCCGCGATTGGTAACCGATGCGGCGCCCGTCGACACCGAGGCTCCTTCGTTCGGGAACGGGACCGTCCTCATCACCGGCGGTACCGGCGGGCTCGGCGCGCTGTTCGCCCGGCACCTGATCGCCGAGCACCGGGTGCGCAGTCTGGTCCTGACCTCGCGTCGGGGACCGGATGCGCCCGGCGCCGCCGAACTGGCCGCGGAGCTGACCCGGGCAGGCGCCGAGGTCCGGATCGTCGCGTGCGATGTGGCTGACCGCGATGCGGTGCGAAGCCTGCTGGACACCATCGACTCACCGGATCGCCTGAGTGCTGTCGTCCACACGGCGGGAGTGCTCGACGACGGCACCGTCGAGACATTGACCGGCGAGCAGGTGGACCGGGTCTTCGCGCCGAAGGTCGACGGCGCATGGCATCTGGACGAACTGACCCGCCACCGCGATCTGTCGGCATTTGTCCTGTTCTCCTCGATCGCGGGCATTGTCGGGTCGGCCGGGCAGGCGAACTACGCCGCCGCGAACACGGCCCTTGACGCGTTGGCCCAACAGCGACGGGCTGCCGGATCTGCCGCCACCTCGGTGGCTTGGGGCCCGTGGAACCAGGGCAGTGGGATGACCGGCGAGCTGGACCGGGTCGCCCTCGCCCGGTGGGAGCGTTTGGGGCTGGGCCAGATCGGCGACGATGAGGGTCGCCGTCTCTTCGACGCTGCCCTCACCCGGCCGGAGGCGTGCCTGGCCGCGATCCGATTCGACGCCGGTGTGCTGCGCCGCGCCGCCGACATCGAATCGGTTCCCGCCGTACTGCGCGGATTCGCGCCACGCGCCACGCTGAAACGAGCTGCGGCAGCCGATGGTTCGCTCGGCGCCCGGTTGGCCGGGCTGCCGGAAGCGCGACGCGGGTCCATGGTGCTGGAAGTGGTGCGCGAGCAGGTGGCCGCTGTGCTCGGCCATGCGTCACGCGAACTGATCGGGGCCGACCGGCCGTTCAGCGAGATGGGTTTCGATTCGCTGGGCGGGGTGGAGTTCCGTAATCGGCTGGATAAGGCGACCGGTGTGCGGCTGCCGTCGACGCTGGTGTTCGACCATCCGACACCGGCGGCGGTGGCCAAGCTGGTGCTGTCGAAACTCGGGCCCGCGCAGGGGGAAACGGCCGGGAAGGCGGTGCGGCGGGTGCGGGCGGACGAGCCCATCGCGATCGTCGGGATGGCCTGCCGGTATCCGGGCGGGGTCGAATCGCCCGACGAGCTCTGGGATCTGGTCGCCGCGGGAACGGACGCCATCAGCGAGTTCCCTGCCGATCGCGGCTGGGATCTGGAGCGGCTGTTCGATCCTGACCCGGCACACTCGGGAACCTCCTATGTACGTTCGGGTGGATTCCTGCGGGACGCGGCCGATTTCGATGCCGGATTCTTCGGTATCGGGCCCCGCGAGGCGATAGCCATGGACCCACAGCAGCGACTGCTGCTCGAGGTGTCCTGGGAGGCATTGGAGCACGCCGGAATCGATCCGGTGTCGTTGCGCGGCAGCGATACCGGCGTCTACACCGGCGTGATGTACCAGGACTACGAAACCGTGATCCGCGCGGCCGGACCCGAGGTGGAGTCCTATGCCCTGACCGGATCGCTCGGCAGTGTGGTGTCGGGCCGGGTGGCGTACGCGCTCGGCCTCGAGGGCCCCGCGCTCACCATGGACACCGCGTGTTCCTCCTCGCTGGTCGCCCTGCACGTGGCGTGCCGGGCGCTGCGTCAGGGGGAGAGTTCGCTGGCGCTGGTCGGCGGTGCGACAGTGATGACGACACCCACGGTGTTCGTGGACTTCTCTCGCCAGCGCGGGCTGGCCAAGGACGGCCGGTGCAAATCGTTCTCAGCGGCCGCCGACGGTGTGGCCTGGGCGGAGGGCGCAGGGGTACTGGTGATGGAGCGGCTGTCGGATGCGCGGAGGCTCGGCCACACCGTCCTGGCCGTGGTACGCGGCAGCGCGATCAATCAGGACGGTGCATCGAACGGGTTGACCGCGCCGAACGGCCCCTCGCAGGAGCGGGTGATCACCGCGGCGCTGGCCGACGCCGGATTGCGCGCGGCGGATGTGGACGCGGTAGAAGCGCACGGCACCGGGACCGCGCTGGGTGATCCGATCGAGGCGCAGGCCGTGCTCGCCGCCTATGGGCAGGATCGGGCGGAGCCGCTGCGGCTCGGATCGCTGAAATCGAATATCGGGCATTCGCAGGCCGCCGCCGGAGTCGGTGGCGTGATCAAAATGGTGCAGGCCCTGCGGCACGAGGTGATGCCCAAGACCTTGCACGTGGACGAGCTGTCACCGCATGTGGACTGGTCGGCCGGATCGGTTCAGGTACTGACCGAGGCACAGCACTGGCCCGCCGGCGGGCGGATACGGCGGGCGGGTGTGTCGTCCTTCGGTATCAGCGGAACGAACGCGCACGTGATCCTGGAGGAGGCGCCGCGCTCGGCGCCTGCCGGAGCGGGCGAATCAGCCGATCGCCACACCGAGGTGAATGTCTGGGCACTGTCGGCGGACAGCCCCGAGGCATTGCGCGGCCAAGCCGTTCGGCTCGCCGCATGGGTGGACGCACATCCGGAGGCGGACCTGACGGAGGTGGCGTCGACCCTGCTGCGCCACCGCCCCCAGCTGGAGTGGCGCGGTGCGGTGATCGGCCGGGAGCGCGCCGATCTCACGTCCGGGCTGGCCGGCCTGGCCGAGTCGGTGGCACAACCGCCCACCGGCAACGCGACATCGGGTCGCGCGACCACGGAACGCCGGGTGGCCTTCGTCTTCCCCGGCCAGGGGAGCCAATGGCCCGCGATGGCGGCGGAACTGCTCGCCGCGGGCGGGTCCTTCGCCGAGGCGATCGGGGAATGCGAAGCGGCGCTGGCACCGTTCGTCGACTGGTCGCTGACCGCGGTACTGCGTGGCGAACCGGACGCGGCGGCACTGGAACGGGTCGATGTGGTGCAGCCGGTGCTGTTCGCGGTGCTGGTGTCGCTGGCCCGGGTGTGGCGCGCGAGCGGCGTGGAACCGGCCGTGGTGGTCGGGCATTCGCAGGGCGAGATCGCGGCCGCCGTGGTGGCGGGCGGGCTGTCGTTGGCCGACGGTGCGCGAATCGTGGCGCGGCGCTCCCGGATCGTCGCCGAGGAACTGGCGGGCGCGGGTGGTATGGCGTCGGTGAACCTGTCTGCCGACGCGGTGACCGAACGGCTGGCCCGGTTCGGGGACCGGCTGTCCGTGGCGGCCGTGAACGGCCCCGGACAGATCGTGATCTCGGGTGCCGCGCAGGCCGTGACGGAATTCCTGGACGGGTGCGCGGCCGACGGTGTCTGGGCGAAACGCATTCCGGTGGATTACGCCTCGCACTCCCACGCGGTGGAGTCGATCCGCGATCGGGTACTGGCCGAGCTGGATCAGGTGACACCGATGCCCGGTTCGGTGCCGTTCTTCTCCACGGTGTCCGCCGACTACGTCGATACCGCGACGCTGGACGCGCGGTACTGGTACCGCGGGCTGCGCGAGCAGGTGCGTTTCGCCGAATCCATCGAAGCGTTGCAGCGCGCCGGGATCAACGCCTTCATCGAGGTGAGTCCGCATCCGGTGCTCACGATGGGGGTCGAACTGACCGCCGAATCGATCGATCTGGCCGATCAGGTGGCCGTCCTCGGCACGCTGAAACGCGAGCACGGCGGACCGCAACAGTTCGCCGTCGCGCTGGCGGGCGCGTATTGCGCCGGTATCGAGGTCGCGGCACAGGCGCTGGCTCCGGCCGCCGCTCGATTGGAGTTGCCGACATATGCCTTCCAGCGTCGGCGCTACTGGCCGAAACCGGCTGGTGTGCCGAATGACCGGCGGTCGGGTCTGGACGCGGTCGAACACCCGCTGCTCGGTGCGATGGTGCGGATGCCGGATTCGCGGGATGTGGTGTTCGCGAGCCGCGTATCGGCGGCCGATCAACCGTGGCTGACCGAGCATGCGGTGGCCGGTGTAGTGCTGCTGCCCGGCGCCGCCATGGTGGATCTGGTCATGCAGGCGGGAACGTTGCTCGACTGTACGGAGGTGGCGGATCTGACGATCGAGGCGCCACTTCCGGTACCGTCCGCCGGATCGATCGATCTGCGGGTGGTCGTGGCAGTGCCCGATACGCACGGCGCGCGAGCGGTATCGGTGTATTCGCACCCGAGTCAGGATGATTCGGATGAGTGGGTGCGGCATGCGAGCGGCACCGTCACCGCCGAACCGGCGGCGACTCCGGGCGTGGATCTGGTCGAATGGCCGCCCGCGGGCGCGGTGGCGATACCGGTCGAGGACGCCTATGCGGAGCTGGCCGGACAGGGCTACGAGTACGGATCGCTGTTCCGTGGGCTGACCACGCTGTGGCGGCGCGGTGACGAGGTGTTCGCGGAGGTCGCGTTGCCGGAAGCGGCCCGGCCGGATGTAACCGGCTTCGGTATCCACCCCGCGCTGCTGGACGCCGCGCTACACGCGATCCTGCTCGGTGGACTGGCTCCCGCCACCCCGGACGGCGCGATCGCCGTCCCGTTCTCCTGGGCGAACCTCACCCTGCACGCGACAGGCGCGACGGCACTTCGAGTGCGTGCGGCCAGGACCGACGTCACGGCCGGGAACGAACAGATCGCGCTCACCCTCGCCGATTCCGCGGGACTGCCGGTGGCCGACCTGGGTGCGTTGACCTTGCGGCCCATGCCGATCCACACTCTCGGTGCGGCGGGTGGACGGCCCGACGCTGTCGGCTACGCCGTGGAATGGCTCGCGTTCCCCGCACCGGCGTCCGGCGACACGGCGGACGCGTCCTGGGCACTCACCGGCGAGGCCGAAACCGTCACCGTCGCGGGGCAGGCGGCGACGGTGCTGCGTCTGGACGAGACATCATCCGGTGCGGGCGATCTTCCTGCGCTGGTACGAGATTCGGTGACCGACCTGACCGCGCGGATGCAGCGATTGCTGCAAGCAGACGAACTCGTGGTGGTCGTGACCCGGCAGGCGATGGCAGTGCATCCCGGCGAACCCGTGGATCTGCCCGGCGCTGCGGCCTGGGGTCTGCTGCGCACCGCGCAGAGCGAGAATCCGGGACGGATATTCGTCGTCGATGTCGACGAATGGACGGACTATCGGCACGGTGCGGAACTGGCAGTGGCCACCGGCAGTGAACCGGAACTGGCAGTGCGCCGTGGCGTGGCGTATATGCCGCGGTTGCGGCGCGCCAGTGGGGGAATTGCCGGGGCTGCGGCGGTCCTGCGTTCACCGGGCTTGGCATTCGGGGACCGCGGTCAGGGCGCCCTGGACGAGGACAATTTCGTCTTGGCCGATGATCCGCGCGCACGGGAACCGCTGCGGCCCGGACAGGTCCGAGTGGGTGTGCGTGCGGTCGGGCTGAATTTCCGGGACGTGCTCGTCGCGCTCGGGACCTATCCCTTCCCGGACGCCAGGATCGGCGGTGAAGCGGCGGGAATCGTGCTCGAGGTCGCCGACGACGTCATCGAATTCACTCCTGGTGACCGGGTTTTCGGCTTCCTCTGGGGTGTCGATTCGGTGGCCGTCGCCGACCGCAGGCTGCTCGCCCGGATGCCTCGCGGCTGGTCGTTCACCCAGGCCGCAGCGGTGCCCGTGGTGTATGCGACCGCCTACTACGGACTGGTCGACCTCGCTGCCGCGCAGCCGGGCCAGACCCTGTTGCTGCATGCGGCCACCGGCGGTGTCGGCATGGCAGCGGTGCAGCTCGCGCGGCATCTGCGGCTGCGAATGCTGGTCACCGCAAGTACCCCGAAGCGGGATGTGCTGCGGCAGATGGGATTCGGCGAGTCCGCGATAGGCGATTCGCGCACGCTGGAGTTCGAGCAGAAGTTCCTCGACGCCACCGATGGTCGCGGCGCGGATATCGTGCTGGACTCGCTGGCCGGTGAATTCGTGGACGCGTCGCTGCGATTGCTACCGCGTGGCGGGCGGTTCATCGAGATGGGTGTGCTCGATCGGCGTGATCGCGCCGAGGTGGCTGCCGCGCATCCCGGCGTCGACTACCGCAGTTTCGTCCTGCTCGATGTGGACCCGGACCGGCTGCACGAGATCCTGACGACACTGGTCGGCCTGTTCGACACCGGAGCGCTCACACCCTTCCCCACCACCGCGTGGGACCTGCGGCAGGCGCCGCAAGCCTTCCGGTACCTCGGCCAGGCCCGGCATATCGGCAAGAACGTGCTCACCGTGCCCACACCGTTGCGCCCGGACGGCACCGTCCTGATCACCGGCGGCACCGGGGTGCTCGGCGCGCTCGCGGCACGGCAGCTGATCACCGACTACGGCGTGCGGCGGCTGGTGCTGGTGGGCAGGCGCGGTCCGGGGGCGCCCGGTGCGGGCGAACTCCATGCCGATCTCACGGCGCTGGGCGCGCAGGTAGATATCGTCGCCTGCGATGTGGCCGACCGGGCCGCGTTGGACGCGGTGCTGGCGACCATCCCGCCGGAGCATCCGCTGACCGGTGTCGTCCACACGGCGGGCGTGCTCGCCGACGGGCTGTTCACCGCGATGACACCCGAACAGATCGCGACGGTACTGCGACCGAAGGTGGATGCGGCGTGGAACCTGCACAAGGCGACCGAGGACCTGGATCTGTCACTGTTCGTCCTCTATTCCTCGCTGACCGGCGTCATCGGTACCCCCGGCCAGGCGAACTACGCCGCGGCCAATGTGTTCCTCGACGCGCTGGCCCAGCACCGGCACGTACACGGCCTGCCCGCGACATCGGTGGCCTGGGGACTGTGGGAACAGAGCACCGGTATGACCGGCGATCTCGGTGCGGCCGATCTCGCCAGATTGCGGCGCGAAGGCATCCGCGCCCTGCGCGCCGAGGACGGTATGGCGCTGTTCGACGCGGCGCTGGCGACCGGTGATTCGGCGTTCGTGGCCGCGCGGATCGACCGGTCGGCGCTCGCCGACACCGAGGACGGCGAGGTCCGCGCGATGATGCGCGGACTGTCCGGGCCACCGCGGCGGCGCAGAGCCGCCGAGCGGAACGAATCGTCCGGTCTGCTGCCCCGGCTGCTGGGCCGGTCGGCGGCCGAGCAGGACCAGATCATCCTCGAGGTCGTCCGCACGCAGGCCGCGGCCGTCCTCGGGCATACCGGTGCGGAATCGGTGCTCGCGGACAAGCCGTTCACCGATATCGGATTCGATTCACTCGGCGTCATGGAGTTCCGCAACCGTCTGCGCTCGGCGCTCGGCGTACAGGTGCCCGCCACCGCGATGTTCGACTATCCGACGCCGGAGGCATTGGGCGCCTATCTGCGGCAACAGATCGTGCCCGACGACGATCCCGCCGAGCGGATCGCGGCCGAGGTCGAATCGCTGGCACGCAGCTGCGCCGCGGCCGAGCTGTCGGCCACGGACCGTTCGGAGATCTCCGCCCGGTTGGCGGCGCTGCTGAGCGAGCTCGCGGACCAGGACACCGAGGCGATCGACCTGCCAGGTGCCGTCGACGACCTCGACAGCGCCGACGACCGCGAACTCTTCGAATTCATCGATCACCTATAGCTGAATCAGCACGATCAGGAGCCCCACCGATGGCCGATAACGACGAACTGCGCCGGTACCTCAAGAAGACCGCGAAGGAGCTGTACGAGACCAAACAACAACTCCGCGCGCTCACCGACCGGTTACGGGAACCGATCGCTATCGTCGGTATGGCCTGCCGTTATCCGGGCGGCGTGCGATCGGCCGAGGACCTGTGGCGGGTGGCCGCCGACGGTGTGGACGCCATCGGCGACTACCCCGCCGACCGGGGGTGGGATCTGGAGCGGCTCTACGACCCGGACCCGGATGTACCGGGCACGGTCTACACCCGCTCGGGTGGATTCCTGGACTCCATCGGCGATTTCGACGCGGCCTTCTTCGGCATCGGCCCGCGGGAGGCGGCCGCGATGGATCCACAGCAGCGGATGCTGCTCGAGGCGTCGTGGGAGGCACTCGAGGATGCCGGCATCGATCCGGTGTCGTTGCGTGGCAGCGAGACCGGGGTGTTCGCCGGTGTCATCCATCAGTACTACGGGCCACGGGTCGGCTCTCCGGAGATCACCGCCGAGACGGAAGGCCATGCCTACCTCGGTGGTTCGGACAGTGTGCTGTCCGGCCGGATCGCCTACACGCTCGGTTTCAAGGGTCCGGCCATCTCGGTGGACACCGCGTGCTCGTCGTCCTTGGTCGCGGTGCATCTGGCCTGTCAGGCCTTGCGGCAGGGGGACACCACGCTGGCGCTGGCGGGCGGTGTGACTGTGATGTCGGATCCCTCGCTGCCGATCGCGTTCGCCCGCCAGCGCGCGATGTCGACCGACGGACGATGCAAGGCATTCGCGGCGGCCGCGGACGGCACCGGCTTCTCCGAGGGGCTCGGGGTGCTGGTGCTGGAACGGTTGTCCGACGCGCGACGGCTCGGCCACACCGTGCTGGCGGTGATTCGTGGCAGTGCGATCAATCAGGACGGTGCGAGCAATGGCCTGACCGCGCCCAACGGCCCGTCGCAGGAACGTGTCATCCGGCAGGCGCTGGCCAATGCCGGGCTCGATCCCTGGGATGTGGATGCGGTGGAGGCGCACGGTACGGGCACCATGCTCGGTGATCCGATCGAGGCGCGGGCCTTGATCGGTGTCTACGGCGGACGCCGGGAAGGCGCGCCGCTCGGTCTCGGTTCGCTGAAATCGAATATCGGTCACACGTCGGCGGCTGCCGGTGTGGGTGGTGTGATCAAAATGGTGCAGGCGATGCGGCACGGTGTGATGCCGAAGACTTTGCATGTGGATGCGCCGTCGCCGCATGTGGATTGGTCGGCGGGGACGGTGCGGTTGCTGACCGAGGCTCAGCCGTGGTCGGCGGGGGAGCGGCCGCGACGGGCGGGTGTGTCGTCGTTCGGGGCCAGCGGCACCAATGCGCACCTGATTCTCGAAGAGGCTTCCGTCGACGCGGTCGCCGCGCAGCCCGGCGAACAGCCGATGCCGGTCGGGGGGGCCGATACATCGGGCGCCGAGCGCGGCACGCCAGATACCGCGCGAGATGGGGCAGGTGCCGCGCCCGGCACACCGGATGTCGCTGCACTTGTGCTGTCGGCCAGAACCGAGGATGCGTTGCGTGCGCAGGCGGATCGGCTGCGGCAGAGGCTGCTCGACGATCCAGCGGCGAACGTATGGGATGTGGCGTATTCACTCACCGCCTCGCGGGCGCTGCTGGATCGGCGGGGAGCGGTCATCGGCCGGGACCGGGACGAGATGCTCGCGGGGCTCGCCGAGCTCGCGGCAGGTGGACCGGGCGCCATCGAGGCGGCGGCGGGTGCGGGAAAGACCGCGTTGCTGTTCACCGGTCAGGGTGCCCAGCGCGCGGGGATGGGGGTCGGGCTGTACGCGGCGTTTCCGGCGTTCGCGGCGGCACTGGACGAGGTGTGCGCACACATCGATCCACTACTCGGACGGTCGTTGCGAGCGTTGATGTTCAACGGGCCCGACGAGGTATTGGCCCGGACGGAATTCACCCAGCCCGCGCTGTTCGCCTTCGAAGTGGCGGCGTTCCGATTGGTGGCGTCGTTCGGCGTCGTGCCTGATGTATTGATCGGACATTCGATCGGGGAATTGGCGGCGGCCCATGTGGCGGGTGTCTGGTCGCTGGCGGATGCGTGCGCGCTGGTGGTGGCCCGCGGCCGCTTGATGGGCGCGTTGCCGACGGGCGGGGCGATGCTGGCGGTGGCGGTCGGGGAGCGCCGTGCTGCCGCTCTCGTCGCGGGCTCGGGCGATCGGGTGTCGGTCGCGGCGGTCAACGGACCCTCCTCGACCGTGCTGTCCGGCGATGACGACGCCATCGCCGAGATCGAGCGGCAATTGTCTGCCGAGGGGGTCAAGACCACCCGGCTGCGAGTCAGCCACGCCTTCCATTCGGCTCGGATGGAGCCCATGCTGCACGAATTCCGTTCCGTGGCAGCATCACTCGACTATCGACGGCCCACTGTGCCGCTGGTGTCGAACGTATCCGGTGCGTTCGCCGCAGACGAGCTCACCGACCCGGACTATTGGGTGCGCCAGGTGCGCGGCTGCGTGCGGTTCGCGCCGGGTGTCTCCACTCTGGTCGAGGCGGGGGTGCGGCGGTTTCTCGAGGTGGGGCCGGATGCGGTGCTCGCGGCGATGACCAGGGACTGCTTGGCGGCCGAATCGGCGCCGGAGTCGGCGACCCGGGTGGCCGCGCTGGCCCGCCGATCGGCCGATGAGGTGCGACAGTCCGTCACCTCGCTGGCGCAGGTCCATGTGGCGGGTACACGAGTCGACTGGGAGCCGCTGTTCGCAGGCCGGACAGCGCGCCGAATTCCCCTGCCCACCTATCCGTTCCAACGCAAACGCTTCTGGCTGCCGTCGACCCCGACCGGCACCTCGGCCGCGGCGGACCATCCGATCCTGACCGGTGTCGTGGGCTTGGCGGGTACCGACGAGTGGCTGTTCACCGGCCGGTTCTCGCTCCGCAGCCATCCCTGGATCGCCGATCATCAGACCTACGGCGTGGTGGTGGTACCCGCCGTGGCGCTGATCGAGTTCCTGCTCGTCGCGGCGGGCCGCATCGGTTGCCGGACAGTCGAGGAACTCACCTTGCAGGCGCCGATCCTGCCCGGCGCCGATGACGAGGTGGACCTCCAGGTGCTGGTGCAGGCGCCCGATGACTCGGGGCAGCGCCGATTCGAGATCTACTTCCGCACCTCACCCGACGCCGAATGGGTGCACAACGCCACCGGCGCGCTCGCGGCCGGCGCAGACGATGACGACGATCTGGTGTCGCGACTGCACGAGGAGCAGTGGCCACCCGCCGATGCGGAGGTCATCGACGCCACAGCACTTCCGGACCGGATCGCCAAGGACACCGGACTGGAATTCGGTCCCGCCTTCCTCGGCGTGCGTGCGGCCTGGCAGCGCGACGACACTGTCTTCTCCGAGGTCGTGCTGAACACCGACGCCGCGCCCGAACCGGGACGGTACGACCTGCATCCGGCGCTGCTCGATCTGGTCATGCACGCGGGTCTGTCCAGGGTGATGTGGCGCGGGGAGGATGCCGATCCCGACACCGGCTGGCTGCTGTTCCGCTGGGGCGGTGTGCGCCTGCACAAGCCCGCACCGGCCGGCCCGACCGAGCTGCGGGTCATCGCGGTCGCGACAGGTGCCGATACGGTCTCCGCCGCGGCGGTCGACCCGGACGGCACGCCGATCGTGTCCGTCGACGCGGTGGTGATGCGCCCGTACGACGTCAAGGAATTCCGCGGTGCGCTCTCCGGTGACGACGCCGGACTGTACGAATTGCGCTGGGAACCCGCCGCGGCGGCCGAACACCGCCCGGGATCGTCGATATCGGTGCTCGGCGGCACGATCGTCGCCGGAATCAGCACAGCGCACGCGTCGGTGGCCGAGGTCGTCACCGGTGACAGCGTTCCCGAAGTGGTGGTGTGGCGGCCCGAACCGTGCACCGATGATCCGGCGGGAGTCCGACGGGCGGTACACGACACACTGAACTTGTTGCGGTCGTGGCTCGCCGAGGAGCGCACAGCGAACGCTCGGCTCGTGGTGCTGACGGCAGGCGGGGTGGAATCGCCCGGTGCGGTTCCGCACGCCGCCGCGGCGGCGATATGGGGGTTGATGCGCAGCGCGCAGTCGGAGCATCCGGATCGGTTCACGGTGGTGGACGAGGATTCGGCGAATCCGCTGGACGCCGATCGGCTCGCGGACGTGGTGTCGCTGTGGGAGCCGCAGATCGCGGTCCGGGACGCGGCGGTGCAGGTGCCGCGGCTGGTGCGCCTGCCGGGGGAACCTACTGGTGGGCTCACCGATCAGCTGGGCTCACACACTGTTGACGGTGCTGCGGTGGCCCGTCGTCCGTATGTCGAGAACACAGAAGCCACACCATCGTTCGGTGACGGAACCGTGCTGATCACCGGGGGTACCGGCGGTCTCGGTGCCCTGCTGGCCCGGCATCTGGTAGCCGAGCACGGGGTGCGCAGGCTGACGTTGACCTCTCGGCGCGGCCTCGAATCCTCCGGTGCGACCGAGCTGATCGCCGAGCTGACCCGGCTCGGTGCCGGCGTCGAGGTGGTGGCTTGCGATGTCACCGACCGCGACGCGCTGCGAAACCTGTTGGACGCGATCGAATCCGACGGCGGTCTGACCGGTGTCGTGCACGCGGCCGGTGTACTGGACGACGCGACCGTGGCATCGCTGACCGCCGAGCAGACCGACCGGGTGCTGGCGCCGAAGGTGGACGGCGCCTGGCACCTCGACGAACTGACCCGCGACCGTGATCTCGCGGCGTTCGTGGTGTTCTCCTCGCTCGCCACGGTGCTCGGATCGGCCGGGCAGGCCAATTACGCCGCGGCGAACGGGTTCCTCGACGCCTTGACGGCACGGCGGCGAGCGGCCGGGCAGACCGCGATCTCGCTGGCATGGGGACCGTGGGAGCAGCGCAACGGTATGACCGGCGGCCTCGATCGTGCCGCTGTCGCGCGCTGGCAGCGGCTGGGGCTTGGACAGCTCGAGGATGCCGAAGGGCTGCGCCTGTTCGACGCAGCATTGGCCCGGGGCCGAGCCCATGTGGTGCCGATTAGGTTCGATCCGAGTGTCTTGCGCCGTGCCTCCGATATCGACGCGGTGCCCGCGGTGCTGCGTGGATTCGTCCGGCGTCCGGTGCGGGCGGCACAATCGGTGCCGGTGAGCGCGCCTACGGATGGCATGCTGGCCGGGGTGCCACAGGCGCAGCGCGGTGAGATCGTGCTGGATATGGTGCGGGCCCAGGCGGCCGCTGTCCTCGGACACGATTCGGGCGAGGACATCCGGCCCGATCAGCGCTTCGACGAGGTCGGCTTCGATTCCCTCGGCGGGGTGGAGTTCCGTAATCGGCTGAGCAAGACGACCGGTGTGCAGCTGCCATCCACGCTGGTGTTCGACCATCCCACCCCGGCGGCGGTGGCGACGCTGGTGCTGTCGAAGCTCGCGCCGTCGGTGGCCGCGCCGACCGGGAAGACCGTGCGCCGGGTGCGGGCGGATGAGCCCATCGCCATCGTCGGGATGGCCTGCCGGTTCCCCGGCGGCGTCGAATCGCCGGATCAGCTGTGGGATCTCATTACCGCGGGCACCGATGCGACCGGTGAATTCCCGTCCGATCGCGGGTGGGATCTGGATCGGCTGTTCGACCCGGATCCGGACGAGCCCGGCACGGTATACACCCGCCGCGGTGGATTCCTCGACGGTGCTGCCGATTTCGACGCGAGCTTGTTCGGGCTCGGCCCACGGGAAGCCTCGGCCATGGATCCGCAGCAGCGCCTGCTGCTCGAAGTCTCCTGGGAGGCATTGGAACAGGCCAATATCGACCCGATGTCGCTGCGCGGCACCGATACCGGTGTGTACACCGGAGCGGGCTACTCGGGGTACGCCGAACGGGTGGGCGGTGATCTGGAGGGCTACCGGCTCACCGGTACCACCAGCAGTGTGCTGTCCGGGCGGGTGGCCTATGTCTTCGGGCTCGAAGGACCCGCGGTCACGGTGGACACCGCATGCTCCTCATCGCTGGTCGCAGTGCACCTGGCCTGCCAGGCGCTGCGCCAGGGTGAGAGCTCACTGACGCTGGCGGGCGGCGTCACCGTCGCCGCCACCCCGCACCTCTACGTCGACTTCGCCCGCCAGCGTGGGCTGTCCCCCGACGGTCGGTGCAAGGCGTTCTCGGCCGCGGCCGACGGCGTCGCCTTCGCCGAGGGCGTCGGTGTGCTGGTGCTGGAGCGGCTCTCCGATGCCCGCAGGCTCGGTCATCGGGTACTCGGCCTGGTGCGCGGAACGGCCGTGAACCAGGACGGCGCCAGCAATGGTTTGACCGCGCCGAACGGTCCCTCGCAGGAACGACTGATCGCGGCAGCACTGGCGAACGCGGGCCTGCGGCCGTCGGATATCGACGTGGTCGAGGCGCACGGCACCGGCACGACATTGGGCGATCCGATCGAAGCCCAAGCGCTGATCGCCGCATACGGGCGCGACCGCGCGGGCCGGCCGCTGCGGATCGGAACGGTCAAATCGAATATCGGCCATACCGTCGCCGCGGCCGGTGTGGCCGGGATGATCAAGATGATCCAGGCCATGCGCTACGAAACCCAGCCGAGGACACTGCACGCGGAAGTGCCCAGCCCACATGTGGACTGGTCGGCGGGCGAAGTCGAGCTCTTGACCGAGGCCGAGCCATGGCCACTGGGTGAGCGCAAGCGCCGGGCGGGAGTGTCGTCGTTCGGTGTGAGTGGCACCAACGCCCACGTCATCATGGAGGAGGCTCCGGCGCAGCGGGAACCGGCACCGCCGCAATCCCAGGACGAACCGCCAACCGGCAACGCCGTCGCCTGGATGGTGTCTGCGAACACCGAAGCGGGCCTGCGAGCACAGGCAGAGCGGTTGCGGCAGTATCTGATCGACGAGCCCGACCTGGATGTCGTGGACATCGCGCACACACTGGCGACGGCACGGGCCCGATTGGATTGGCGCGGTGCGGCCACCGGCCGTGACCGGGACGAACTCCTGGCCGGGCTGGCCGCACTGGCGGTGGGTGCGCCGGGCACCATCGAAGCGGTCGCGGACGGGGGGAAGACGGCATTCCTGTTCACCGGCCAGGGCGCGCAGCGGCACGGTATGGGTGCGCAGCTGTACCGCGCGTTCCCGGCCTTCGCCGCCGCGCTGGACGAGGTGTGCGCCGAATTCGATCCGGTGCTCGGCGGTTCGCTGAAGGCCGTGATGTTCGATGCGGCGAACGACGGCGCCTCGACCACACTGGACCGGACCGAATGGACGCAGCCCGCGCTGTTCGCATTCGAGGTGGCGATGTTCCGGCTGCTCGAATCTTTCGGTATCACTCCGGATCTGGTGATCGGCCATTCGATCGGCGAGCTGGCGGCCGCCTATGTGGCCGGGGTGTGGTCGCTGCCGGACGCGTGCGCAGTGGTCTCGGCGCGGGGCCGGTTGATGGGCGCGCTGCCCACAGGCGGAGCCATGGTGGCGGTGGCGGTATCGGAGGAACGTGCGCTCGCGGCGATGGCGGACATCGGCCAGGAGCACGCCGGCCAGGTATCGGTGGCGGCGGTGAACGGTCCGGGATCGGTGGTGCTGTCGGGCGCGGAAGCCGCGGTCGAAGCCCTCGCCGCGACCTTCGTCCTCGAGGGGGTACAAACCTCTCGATTGCGGGTCAGCCATGCCTTCCATTCGCCGCTCATGGAGCCCATGCTCGATGAATTCCGCGCGGTGGCCGAGAGCGTGACCTATCACGAGCCGTCGCTGCCGATCGTGTCCAATGTGTCGGGCACCCGGGTCGGCGACGATGTACGCGATCCGGGCTACTGGGTCGCGCAGGTGCGGGCGTGCGTACGGTTCGCACCAGGGGTGGACGTCATGATTGCCTCGGGTGTGCGGCGATTCGTGGAACTCGGCCCTGATGCGGTGCTGGCCGCGATGGTCCGGCAGTGCCTGGCCCCGACGCCGGATATCGAGGCGAAATCGACGGTGATCGCGGCCGCTCGGCGGGCCACCGACGAACAGGCCCACGTCGTCTCGGCACTGTCGTGGGCCGGTGTCTCGGGCGCACCGGTGGACTGGGCGGGACTGTTCGGTGACCGCCCGGTTCGCCGGGTGCCGTTGCCCACCTATGCATTCCAGCATCGGCGGTACTGGTTGGCGCCGGTCGCCTCGGTATCGCCGAGCGCGACGGGCCATCCGGTATTGACCGGTGCGGTGCCGCTCGCGGGCACCGGCGAATGGATGCTCACCGGCACCCTCGCGCGCCGGACCCATCCGTGGCTCGCGGACCACACCAGCTATGGCGTGCTGGTGGTGCCGAGTACAGCGCTGGTGGAGATGCTGCTGGTCGCGGTACCGCGGTTGGGCTGCGCGGGCGTGGAGGAGCTGACCCTGGAGGCTCCGGTCCTGCCACCCGAGGAGGGTGCGCTCGAATTGCAGGTGCTCGTCGACCGCGCCGACGAGACGGGCCGACGGCATTTCACCTTCCACTACCGGATCGCCGGTGACGGTGACGACAGCTGGGTCCGCAATGCCAGCGGCATCCTGTCGGGCGAGCGACCTGCGACCGAACCGCTGCTGGACCGGCTCCGTGCCGAGCCGTGGCCGCCGACTGATGCCGAATCGGTCGATCCGGAATGGATCCCCCGGCATATCGAGGCCGCATCGGGTCTCGAATACAGCGGTTCGTTCCGCAGTACCGAACGGGCCTGGCGGCGCGGCGACACCGTCTTCGCCGAGGTCGCCCTCGACGAGTCCATCGACCAGGGCGGCTTCACGCTGCATCCGGGCTTGATGGACGCGGTCGGCCACGCGGGGCTCGCGTGTCTGATGTGGCCGGAACACGGTGGCGATCCGGAGATCGGCAAACTGCTGTTCCGCTGGGGCGGTGCGCGATTCCACGGCAGCACGCGGCCGGAGAGGCTGCGGGTGATCGCGGTGTCGAAGGGCCAGGACGGCCTCGCCATCGCGGCGATGGATGCTGCGGGTAATCCGGTGCTGTCCTTCGACGAGGTCGTCATGCGGTCCTACGACGTCTCCCAGCTGCGCGGTGCCGCGGCAGGCGGGGACGCCGGGGCATACGAGACGCACTGGACGCCACTGGATGTCGTCGCCGGCGATCCCACGCGGCGTGTGGTCGCGGCGCTGGGTTCGGTCCCGGTGTCCGATGCACGGGAACGATATCCAGATCTCACCACCCTGGCCGGGTCCGCGGATGCGCAGGCGGAGGTGGTGGTGTGGTCGGTCGCCGCGCAGGCACTCGCGCGCAACGGCGATATCACCGCCGCGGTGCACGAGCAGACGCGCTCGACGTTGCGGCTGCTCCAGAAGTGGTTGGAGCTGGGCGCCACGGAGTCCGCGCAGCTCGTCATCGTCACCCATAACGCCGCCGGACTGCCCGGCGAGACACCGAACCTCGCCGCTGCCACGGTCTCGGGTCTGGTCCGCAGCGCGCAAACCGAACATCCCGGCCGGATCGTGCTGCTCGACTGGCAGCTCTCCGATGCCGAACGGCCGCTCTCGGCCGATGCGGTGCTGCGGGTGCTGGCCACCGGCGAACCGAATGTGGCCGTTCGCGGCGACACCATGCTCGCGCCACGGCTGGCACCGGCGACGGTATCCGGCGAGCGGCGTCCGACGTTCGGTTCCGGCACCGTGCTCGTCACCGGAGGCACCGGTGGGCTCGGCGCGATACTGGCCCGGCATCTGGTCACCGAACATGATGTCCGGCGGTTGCTGCTCGTCTCCCGCAGCGGTGAAAAAGCGGGTGGCGCGATGGAATTGGCGGCGGAACTGAGTGAACTCGGCGCACAGGTCCGCCTTGCGGCGTGCGATGTCACCGATCGCACGGCGGTAGGGGCGCTGCTGGATTCGATCCCAGCCGAACAGCCGTTGACGGGTGTAGTCCATGCGGCCGGTGTGCTCGACGACGCCACGATCGGCACTCTCACCGCGAAGCGGTTGCATCAGGTGCTCGCGCCGAAGGTCGATGCGGCCTGGCATCTGCACGAGGCGACGCGGCAGCTGGATCTCTCCGCGTTCGTGCTCTTCTCCTCGATCACCGGGGTGCTCGGGCCCGCCGGGCAGGCCAATTACGCCGCCGCCAATGCCTTCCTCGACGCGCTGGCTGCCCGCCGCCGGGTCGAGGGCTTGCCCGCCGTGGCACTCGCGTGGGGTCCATGGGCACAATCCGGCACGGGATCGGGCGGTATGACCGACCACCTGGATGAGGCGGCGGTGGCGCGGCTGGCTCGGCTGGGCCTGCGCCCACTGTCGCATCCCGACGGCCTGCGGCTGTTCGACTCCGTCGCGGGCAGCGCGCCGGACACGAGAAGCCCGGCGGTGCTGGTTCCGGTGTCCTTCGATGTGCACGCCCTGCGCCGGGAGGCACGGGCGGGCGTCATCCCCGCAGTGCTGCGTGGGCTCGTCCCGCGTACCGAACCGGCCAACGGGCCCGGTCGGCGAGCACAAGGATTCGACCTGACCGCGGTGCCCGTCGCGAAACGGGAGCGGGCCGTGCTCGACCTGGTTCTCGAACACGCCGCCGCCGTACTCGGGTACTCATCGGCCGAAGAGATCCGCTCCGACAAGGGATTCGACGAGATCGGCTTCGACTCGCTCGGCGGTGTGGAGTTCCGCAACCGGTTGTCGAAAGCCACCGGTCTGCAATTGCCCTCGACGATCGTTTTCGATTACCCGACAGTGGCCGATCTGGCGGGTTACCTGCACGAGCAGTTGGCCGCGACGGTCGAAACGGCGCCGTCAACGGCCGCCGTGACACCCGGCGACCTCGATCGTCTCGCCGCAATGCTCGACCACGTCCTCGCCACCGCTGGCGACGACGACGCCACGGTCACCACACTGCTCGCCCTCGGTGACCGGCTGCGATCCCACCTCGGAGACAGCGGGCGGACCGACGAATACGACGATCTCGCCGCGCATTCCACCGACGAGCTGTTCGACCTGATCGATGAGGAGTTTGGCCGGCCATGAGCACTGACAACGAGGAACGCCTCACCCGGTACCTGCGGAAGGTCACCGGAGATCTGCGCTCCGCCAACAAGCACATCCAGGACCTCGAGGAGCGGGCGCGGGAACCGATCGCGATCGTCGGCATGAGCTGCCGCTATCCGGGCGGTGTGGAGAATCCGGCACAGCTGTGGGATCTGGTCGCCTCCGGCACCGATGCGGTGGGCGGATTCCCGACCGACCGTGGCTGGGATCTGGAGCGGCTGTACGACCCCGATCCGGGTGTGCCGAATACCGTCTACACCCGCGAGGGCGGATTCCTGTATTCGGCCGCCGATTTCGACGCGGGCTTCTTCGGTATCGGGCCGCGCGAGGCGGCGGTGATGGATCCGCAGCAGCGGTTGATGCTGGAGGCGTCCTGGGAGGCGATCGAGGATGCCGGTATCGATCCGGTGTCGTTGCGTGGCAGCGAGACCGGAGTCTTTACCGGGGTCATCCACCAGCACTACGGGCCGCGCGTAGGTTCCCCGGCCTTGTCGGCCGAAGCGGAGGGCCACGTCTATATGGGGGTGGCGAACTGTGTGGTCGCGGGCCGGGTCGCCTATACGCTCGGTCTGAAGGGGCCGGCGATGTCGGTGGATACCGCATGTTCGTCATCGCTGGTCGCGGTGCATCTGGCATGTCAGGCATTGCGGCAGGGGGACACCACGCTGGCACTGGCCGGTGGTGTCACGGTGATGTCGGATCCGGCGTTGCTGATCGCGTTCGCGCGCCAGCAGGGCCTCGCACCCGATGCCCGCTGCAAGGCATTCGCGGCGTCGGCGGACGGTACCGGCTTCGCCGAGGGGCTCGGGGTGCTGGTGCTGGAGCGGCTGTCGGACGCGCGCAGGCTCGGGCATACGGTCCTCGCCGTCGTCCGGGGTACCGCCGTGAACC
The DNA here is from genome assembly GCF_042754945.1 of Nocardia sp. NPDC059180. NCBI lineage: Bacteria > Bacillati > Actinomycetota > Actinomycetes > Mycobacteriales > Nocardiaceae > Nocardia > Nocardia sp. NPDC059180. The sequence goes on along the minus strand of NZ_JBHZBU010000007.1, from coordinate 169,300 downwards.
AAGACGGTGCGAGCAAGGGCCTGACCGCGCCGAACGGCCCGTCGCAGGAACGTGTGATCGTGCAGACGCTGGCCAATGCGGGGCTGGACCCGGCGGATGTGGACGCCGTCGAGGCGCACGGTACCGGCACGATGCTCGGTGATCCGATCGAGGCCAGGGCCTTGATCTCGGCGTACGGGCGGGAGCGGGATACGCCGCTGTGGCTCGGTTCGTTGAAATCGAATATCGGTCACACCTCGGCCGCGGCGGGTGTCGGTGGTGTGATCAAGATGGTGCAGGCCATGCGGCATGGTGTGCTGCCCAAGACGCTGCATGTGGATGCGCCGACGCCGCATGTGGATTGGTCCGCGGGCACGGTGCGGTTGCTGACCGAGGCCCAGCCGTGGCCTGCGGGGGAGCGGGTACGCCGGACCAGCGTGTCATCGTTCGGCGCCAGCGGCACCAACGCCCATCTCGTCCTCGAGGAAGCGCCCGCTGATCCGGTCGACGCGGAACAGCCGGGCTCGGGAGCCGGCGCGGCGCGCGCGACAGCGGCGCAACCGCTCACGGTCCGGGGGCCGGGCTCCGCAACACCGGCAACAGGCCAGGATGTCGTGCCGTGGCTCGTATCGGCGAAATCGGCAGCGGCATTGCGGGCGCAGGCAGACCGCCTGCGGCTGCGGCTGATCAACGATCCCGACGCCGATATCTGGGATGTGGCGCATACGCTGTCGACCGCCCGGGCCCGGCTGGACTGGCGCGGTGCCGTGGTGGGCAGGGACCGGGCCGAGCTGCTGGCCGGTCTGGCGGCCCTGGCCGACGAGACGGCCGCCGATCGCAGCGGTGTGGTTCGTGGCGTGGTCGGCACCGGCCGCACAGCCTTCCTCTTCACCGGCCAGGGCGCGCAACGGCCGGGGATGGGTCGGGAGCTGTATGCGGCGTTTCCGGTGTTCGCGGCGGCGCTGGACGGGGTGTGCGCCCAGTTCGACGCGGTGCCGGGCCGGGGCTCTGCAACGTCGTTGCGAGAGGTGATGTTCGCCGACGACACGGCGTTGCTGGACCGGACGGAGTTCACCCAACCCGCGCTGTTCGCGTTCGAGGTGGCGCTGTATCGGCTGGCCGAATCGTTCGGCGTGACCGCCGATGTGCTGCTCGGGCATTCCATCGGTGAACTGGTGGCGGCGTACGTCGCCGGGGTCTGGTCGCTGACCGATGCCTGTGCTCTGGTGGCGGCGCGCGGGCGGTTGATGGGGGCCTTGCCCACGGGTGGGGCGATGCTCGCGGTCTCGATCGCCGAGGACGAGGCGAACGCTCTGGTGCGCGATCACGACGGCCGGGTGTCGGTCGCGGCGGTGAACGGTCCGTCCGCGATCGTGCTGTCGGGCGATACGGAGGTCGTCGATGACATCGAACGGCTGCTCGGCGAGCGCGGACACAAGACGACGCGGCTGCGGGTCAGCCATGCCTTCCATTCCGCCAGGATGGAACCGATGCTCGCGGAGTTCCGTTCGGTGGCAGCAGGATTGACCTATCGGATGCCGACAATGCCGATCGTGTCCAACGTGACCGGCGAGCCCGCCGAACAAGAACTGACCGATCCGGAGTACTGGGTGCGCCAGGTCCGCTCGGCTGTGCGGTTCGCGCCGGGAATCCGGGCACTGACCGGCTCCGGCGTGCGCCGCTTCCTGGAACTCGGCCCGGATGCCGTCCTGACAGCGATGACCCGCCGATGCCTGGCCGAGGAACCCGATCTCGAGGCGCGCTCCGTGGTCGCCGCGACGGCGCGGCGCGGTACCGATGAGCCCACCCAGTTCACCGCGTTCCTTGCCACCGCGTTCGCCGCGGGACTCGCCGTGGATTGGCGACCCGTCTTCGAGAGCCGGTCGCCGCAACGCATCGCCCTGCCGACCTATGCGTTCCAGCGTGCGCGGTACTGGCTGCCTGCCGGCGGCGACCAGGCAGATGTGCGCCGTGCCGGACTGCTCCCGCTCGAACACCCGCTGCTCGGCGCCGCGATCTCGGTCGCGGGCAAGGACGAGTGGCTGTTCACCGGAAGCCTCTCCACCAGGTCGCAGTCCTGGATCGCCGATCACACGGTCTTCGACGGAGTGCTCTTCCCCGGCACCGGATTCGTGGAGCTGGCACTGGCTGTCGGTGCACGGGTGGGCGCCGAGGTCGTCGACGAACTGGTACTGGAATCGCCATTGCGATTGGACGAGGGAGCCGAGGCCGCCGTTCAGATCCGCGTCGAAGCGCCGGAGGCGGGCGGGCGGCGACGATTCGTCGTCGCGTCGCGGGTGACCGATGCCGGGACCGGCGAGGAATCCGACATCACGCACGCGCACGGCCTTCTCGCACCGGGCGGGGAGATCGACCCGTCCGACACCGGCGCCGAATTCCCGGCACCCGACGATGCCGCCTCCGGTGCTGCGCTGTACGACGAATTGGCCGCGCTCGGGCTCGGTTACGGACCTATGTTCCAGGGCGTGCGTCAGCGATGGCAGGACGGTGACGACATCGTGGCCGAGGTGAGCATGGCCGCCGACACCGGAACGGACGCCGCTCGGTTCGGTATCCATCCCGCCCTGCTGGACGCCGCCCTGCATGCCGCCGTTCCCGCAATGACCACCGACCTGCCCCCGGATCACGTGCCGCTGCCGTTCTCGTTCACTGGCGTCCGATTGTTCCGGCCCGGCGCGGCGGCCGTACGAGTTCGGCTGCGCCGCATCGGCTCCGACGGCATGCGGCTGGAAACCGTCGACGCGACCGGTGCGCCGGTACTGACCGTCGACACATTGCGAGCGCGTCCGGTGAGCAGCCGGGCGCTGCACGACGGCCGCTCCGCGGACCGGCGTCGGCTCTTTGAGATCAGCTGGATACCGGTCGAATCCGGTGCTCACAGCGGCTCGCCGTCGCGGCGATTCGCCGCCGCGGGCTCATCACCGGTTCCCGGCTTCGGCGATAGCTACCCGGATCCGGGCGCGGTGCTCGAGGCCATCGCCGAAAGCGGTCCCGCCGCAGCCGATCCTGTGGCCGCCACCGATCCTGCCTCCCTCGACCCTTCGCGTTTCGATGCAGTGGTGTGGTTCGCCGACGAGATCGGCGCGACGGCATCGAGCACCCCCGAGTCGGTGCACAGCAGTGTGCACACCGCGTTGACGATCATTCGCGCATGGCTGCGCGCCCCCGGCACCCAGGACACCCGGCTGGTCGTGGTGACGCGCGAGGCGGCCGGTCTGCCGGGTGAAACCCCCGCTCCGGCCGCCGCGGCGGCACTGGGACTGCTGCGCAGCGCACAGTCGGAGCACCCAGGGCGAATCCTGTTGATCGACAGCGATATCGACGGTGCGGTGACACCCGAGGTGGTGTCGGCAGCCCTGGACGCCGACGAAGCGCAGTTCGCGGTCCGTGCGGGCGCACTGCTCGTCCCGCGGCTGACCCGATCCGACGCGCCCGCGACCGCACCGGACTTCGGGATCGGTTCCGGCACGGTACTGATCACCGGCGGCACCGGCGGGCTCGGTGCACTGGTGGCTCGACACCTGGCCGAGGCGCATGGTGCGCGTGATCTGGTGCTGGTGTCCCGACGCGGCGAACAAGCCGGCGGCACGGCCGATCTGGTGGCCGAACTGGCCGAATACGGGGCACGAACACGGGTGCTCGCGTGCGATGTGAGCGATCGCACCGCCGTCGCACGCCTGCTCGACGACATCGCCGACGGACCAGGACTGACGGCCGTGGTGCACGCGGCAGGCGTCCTGGCCGACGGCACCATCGAAACGCTCACACCCGAGCAGATCGACCGGGTACTCGCCGCCAAGGCCGATGCGGCGCTGCACCTGCACGAGCTCACCCTCGATCAGCAACTGTCGGCCTTCATCCTGTTCTCCTCGATCGCCGGAATTCTCGGCTCGCCCGGCCAGGGCAATTACGCGGCGGCGAACTCGGTGCTCGACGCCTTGGCTCGCCACCGCACCGCCGCCGGGCTCCCGGTGACATCGGTGGCCTGGGGTCCATGGAGCCCGGCCGGTGGGATGACGGCGGAACTGGGCGCGGCGGACTTGGCACGCCTGTCCCGGATGGGTGTTCGTCCGCTGGCCCACACCGATGGGCTGGCCCTGCTCGATCTGGCGGTGGGTACGCACCGGCCGTGCACCGCCGCGATCGATGTCGATACGGCCGCTTTGTCGGCGCAGGCGCGCGCTGGTCTGCTTGCGCCGCTGCTGCGGGCGCTGGTGCCCGCGGCGCGGCGCTCCGACGGCGGTGGTGACCTCGCCCGTCGGCTCGCGGCGGCAGACCCGGACAAACATGCCGCGATCGTGCTGGCCTTCGTCCGCGACCAGGTCGCCGCGGTGCTCGGGCACCCATCGGGCGAATTGATCGACGCCGGTAAGGCATTCAGCGAACTGGGATTCGATTCGCTCGGCGCGGTGGAGTTCCGCAACCGTCTCGCCGAGGCCACGTCCTTGCGGCTGCCCTCTACCCTCGCCTTCGACTATCCGACATCGTCGGCACTGGCCGAGTACCTGCGGACCAGGGTCGCCGGTTCCGCTGCGAACACCGGCCGGGTGCGCCGCCGGGCGCGCCCCGACGAACCGATCGCGATCGTCGGTATGGCCTGCCGTTATCCCGGCGGTGTCGAATCCGCGGACGGGCTGTGGGATCTGGTGTCCTCGGGAACCGATGCCATCAGCGAATTTCCCGCCGATCGCGACTGGCCGCTGGATCGCCTGTTCCACCCCGACCCCGACCATCCGGGTACCTCCTACGCCAGGGAAGGCGGATTCCTCACGAACGCAGCCGACTTCGATGCGGCCTTCTTCGGCATCGGCCCGCGCGAGGCGATCGCGATGGACCCACAGCAGCGCCTGCTGCTCGAGGTGTCCTGGGAAGCGCTCGAACATGCCGGTATCGACCCGACCTCGTTGCGGGGCAGCGATACCGGCGTCTACACGGGCGTGATGTACACCGATTACGAGACCGTCGCTCGCGCAGCGGGATCCGAGGTCGAAGGGTATCTGGCAACCGGTGCCGCGAGCAGTGTCGTGTCCGGACGGGTCGCCTACGCGCTGGGGCTGGAAGGTCCAGCGCTGACCGTCGATACGGCATGCTCGTCATCGCTGGTCGCGCTGCATGTGGCCTGCCGCGCCCTGCGGCAGGGTGAGAGTTCGCTGGCGCTGGTCGGCGGTGCGACGGTGATGTCGACACCGACCCTGTTCGTGGATTTCTCCCGGCAGCGTGGCTTGGCGCCGGACGGCCGGTCCAAGGCATTCTCCGCATCCGCCGACGGCGTCGCCTGGTCAGAAGGCGCTGCTGTGCTAGTCGTGGAACGGCTTGCGGACGCACAACGTTTGGGCCATCCCGTGCTCGCCGTGGTGCGTGGCACCGCCATCAACCAGGACGGCGCGAGCAATGGCCTGACAGCACCGAACGGCCCATCGCAGGAGCGGGTGATCGCGGCGGCGCTGGCCGATGCCGGCCTGGAACCGGCGCAGGTCGACGTGGTGGAGGCACACGGCACCGGCACGGCCCTCGGCGATCCGATCGAGGCGCAGGCACTGATCGCCGCCTATGGTCAGAATCGGGACCGGCCACTGCGGATCGGTGCGTTGAAATCGAATATCGGCCACACCCAGGCGGCATCGGGTGTCGGCGGTGTGATCAAGATGGTGCAGGCGTTGCGTCATGAGACCCTGCCGCGAACACTGCATGTGGATGCGCTGTCACCACATGTGGATTGGTCGGCCGGTGCGGTGCGAGTGCTGACGGAGGCCGAACCGTGGCCCGCTGGCAGTCAGGTGCGGCGTGCGGGCGTGTCGTCGTTCGGGATCAGCGGGACGAACGCCCATGTGATCGTGGAACAGGCCCCGGACCAGATCGCCGAATCCGAACCCGCCACGACCGGCCCGCACCCCGAGGTAGTGCCACTGGTCATATCGGCGAAATCGGAGCAGGCCCTGCGCGGGCAGGCGGAGCGATTGCGGAGCTGGCTGGCCGGGCATCCGGAGGCGGACCCGTGGACGATGGTTCCGACGCTGCTGGACTCGCGGGCGCTGCTGGATCGGCGTGCGGTCGTGGTCGGCAGCGGGCGCGACGAACTGCTCGCCGGGTTGGCGGCCCTGGCGACGGGGACCTCGTCGGCGTCGGTGGTGACAGGCGTGCCGCGCATCGGCACGACCGCGTTCCTGTTCACCGGTCAAAGTGCGCAGCGACGGGGTATGGGCGCGGCGCTGTCGGCCGCATTCCCCGTCTTCGCAGCGGCATTGGACGAAGTGTGCGCGGCGTTCGATCCATTGTCCGGACGATCGTTGCGTGCGGTGATGTTCACCGACCCCGAGGATGAATTGGGCCGGACCGAATGGACCCAGCCCGCACTGTTCGCCTTCGAGGTGGCGATGTTCCGGTTGCTGGCGTCCTTCGGTGCGGCACCGGATGTGCTGGCCGGACATTCCATCGGTGAACTCGCCGCGGCCTACGTCGCGGGCGTGTGGTCGCTGCCGGACGCATGCGCCCTGGTGGCCGCGCGGGGCAGGCTGATGGGCGCACTGCCCCCGGGTGGTGCGATGCTGGCCGCGGCGATCACCGAGGCCGAGGCGTCGGCGGTCATCGCCGAGTACGACGGCCGGGTATCGCTCGCGGCTGTCAACGGACCCGCGTCGGTGGTGCTCTCCGGTGCCGCGGACGCTCTCGCCGACATCGGCGGGCAACTCACCGATACCGGTCGCAAGAACACCCGGCTCCAGGTGTCACACGCGTTCCACTCCGCCCTGATGGAGCCGATGCTGGACGAATTCCGCAGCGTGGCAAAGGGGTTGACCTATCGGGAGCCGTCGATTCCGATGGTCTCGACTGTTACCGGCGCACCGGCCGATACCGAGCTGCTCGACCCGGAGTACTGGGTGGCGCAGGTGCGCGAATGCGTGCGATTCGCACCCTCGGTCGACACCCTCAGCGCATCGGGTGTACGGCGATTCGTGGAAGTCGGCCCGGATGCGGCGCTCGCCGCGATGACTACGGAATGTCTCGCCGAACATTCGGAGGCCGCCGCGAAGTCGATGACGGTGGCATCGTCGCGACGCACGACCGACGAGGTGGTCCAGTTCGTCTCGGCCCTCGCACACCTGCTCACCGCGGGTCTGCCGGTAGATCTGCGGCAGCTGGCCGCAGGCCGCGCCACCGGCCGCGCGCAGCTACCGACCTATGCGTTCCAGCATCAGCGGTTCTGGGTGCGGCCCGCCGCCGAACCAGCGACCGGAACGTTCGGGCATCCGCTCACGGCGAATGCGGTGCAGCTCGCGGGCCGCGACGAATGGCTGTTCACGGGCCGGTTCTCGGTACGCACCCAGCCGTGGATCGCCGATCACGCGGTATTCGGTTCGGTCGTACTGCCGGGAGCCGCCTTCGTGGAATCGGCGTTGGCCGCGGGCGCGCACCTGGATCTCGACACCGTCGAGGAATTGCTGCTGGAAGCACCACTGGTGCTCGACGGCACCACTGCGGTCGAACTGCAACTGACCGTCGAAGCGCTCGACGACGAAGGTCGCCGCGCCTTCACGATCCACTCCAGGCCCGCACCGGATTCCACCGACCCGACCCCTTGGGTGCTGCATGCGCGCGGCGTACTGGCCGCCGCCGCGAAGAGCACCCCGACCAGCCCCGACCCGGCCTGGCCGCCCGCAGAGGCGGAGCAGGCCGATCACCGATCGCTCTACGATCGCCTGGCCCAGCTGGGATTCGACTACGGTCCCGCCTTCCAGGGCGTCACCGGGATATGGCGGCACGACGATCGGACCTTCGTCGAGGTCTCCCTCGATGACGCGGTGCGCGGTTCGGCCGCCGCATTCGGCATTCATCCGGCGTTGCTCGACGCCTGCCTGCACGCGGGTGTCGATGAGCTGATCGACGATCTGCCCGCCGGACAGGTGCCGCTGCCCTTCGCCTTCACCGGCGTCCGGTTGTGGCGTTCGGGCGCGGAGGCGGTGCGGGTCCGGCTGATCCGCCACAGTGGCGGGCAGCTGGGAATCGAGGCCGTCGATCACGCCGGTTCGCCGGTATTGAGCGTAGAGGCGGTCCGCGCTCGCCCGATCGACGCGGACCTGCTGTCCGGGGCGCGCGCAGGGGGCCGCCGGACGACACCGCTGCATCTGCGATGGATCGAATCGGCGCTGCCCGCCGTCTCGCCCGGCGCGGCCGGTGTGGTGGCGACCTTGGGTTCGGTCCGGGTCGGCGGTATCGCGCACAGTTATGCCGATACAGCCGAACTCGTTGCGGCAGAGTCGGTTCCGGATGTGATCATCTGGTCTCTCGCCGATCTGGGGGATATCCCATCACCCGAACGCGCCGCCGCTGTCCGCAGCTCGGTCCGCACGGCGTGGATGGGACTGCGGTCCTGGCTGTCCGCCGAGCGGCTGGCGGACGCCCGCCTGGTGGTGGCGACCCGCCGCGCGGTGGGGCTGCCCGGTGAATCGGTGGACCCGGCCATGGCCGCGGTGGCCGGTCTGGTCCGCTCCGCCCAGTCGGAGCACCCCGGCCGGATCGTGCTGCTCGACCATGACGGCGAACTGTCCGGCGATCTGGTGCGGAGGGTGCTCGACTCGGCGCAGGCACAGGTGGCTGTCCGCGATACCAGTATGTTCGTGCCGCGGCTGGTCGAGGGCAGGGATCCCGAGCCCGCCGAGCCGAGCGCGGCATTCGGCAGCGGCACGGTGCTGATCACCGGTGGCACCACCGGTCTCGGCGCGGTGATGGCCCGCCATCTGGTCGCCGCGCACGGTGTGCGGCATCTGCTGCTGGTGTCCCGGCGAGGCCCGGCGACACCGGGCGCGGCGGAGCTGGCCGCCGAACTCACCGCCGCCGGCGCCGAAACCCGCGTGGCCGCCTGCGATATCGGTGACCGGGCGAGTGTCGCGACGGTGCTGGCATCGATCGGCACCGAACATCCGCTGACCGCGGTGCTTCACTCCGCGGGTGTAGTGGACGACGCCACCATCGAGAAGCTGACCCCCGAACAGCTCGATCGTGTACTCGTCCCCAAGGTCGACGGTGCCGTGCATCTGGACGAACTCACCCGGGGCGACGACCTGGCGGCCTTCGTTGTGTTCTCCTCGATCGCGGCGATGCTCGGTGCGGCGGGGCAGGGCAATTACGCGGCGGCGAACTCGTACCTCGACGGCCTCGCCCACGCACGCCGCGCCGAGGGCCTGCCCGCGCTTTCGGTGGCGTGGGGCCCGTGGCATCAGGACGTCGGCATGACGGGGGCCCTCGACCGGTCGGCGGTGACGCGGCTGGAACGGTCCGGTGTCAAGGTCCTCGACACCGCCGCCGGTGTCGCCTTACTGGACGCCGCACTCGCCGCCGACGAGGCCGTGGCCGCTTGCGTCGAATTCGACCGGACGGCGCTGTCGGCGCAGGCCAGAGCCGGGCTCCTGCCGGAGATGCTCGACGGCCTGGTCCCGGTACGAGCACGCCGGGCCGCTGGCGCCGGTGCCACCGGCGCCGAGCTGGCGGCACGGCTGGCCGCGGCACCCGCCGAACAGCGCGACGAGCTGCTGCTCGGCGTGGTCCGCGAACACGCCGCGGCCGTACTCGGATACCCGTCCGCCGCTGCCATCGATCCCGAAACACCGTTCAATGACATGGGATTCGATTCGCTCGGTAGCGTCGAACTGCGCAACCGGCTGGCGGAGGCAGCGGGCACGAAGCTGCCTTCGACACTGGTGTTCGACTATCCGACCGGGACCGCAGTGGCGGCATTCCTGCGCTCCCGGCTGGAGGTGGCTCCGGCCGCCTCGGCGGCCGACGAGCAGATCGCCGCGCTGCGAACGCTTTTCGCGAGTCTGTCCGCCACCGAGGACAAGGAACGTCTGGCCGCGCGGATCCGTGTGACATTGTCCGAAGCCGTGGCGGAACCGGCGTCCGCTGTTCGCAGTGATCGCGCCGCGGTGGAAGCGGCCGGCGTCGATGAGCTCTTCGCGCTCATCGACCAGCAGATCACCACACCGTGACAACCATCGAGTGAGGAAGAACATGACATCCAATGACGTGGCGACCATCGAAATCTCCGGCGGCGCACGCACCCTGCATATGGAATGGGACGATCCTGCCATCGCCGTACTCGGCCTGCTCGGACTGTCGAGGGAAGAACTGCTGGCACAGCTGCGCAGCGGTGAACTCGCTCAGCCGCCGCTGGCCCGTCTGCTCAACATCACGCTCATCGACGCCGAACCGGGCCGCATGACCTTGAGTCTCACCCCGGACGAGAGGCATGTGAATTTCATCGGGGTGATCGGCGGCGGCATCGTCGCCACCGTCCTCGATATCGCCATGTGGGGTGCGGTCCATCTGTCGCTGGAGGACAAATCCATGGTGTCGACCATCACCATGAACACCACCATGGTCCGGCGTATCTCGCCCGACCAGGGACCGCTGCGCGCGATCGCCCACGCGGTACACCTCGGTCGCAGCACCGCGGCGGCCGAGGCACGGCTCGTCGACTCCGCCGACAAGCTCTACGCCACCGCGACCGCAAGCTTCGCCCGCCTGGGCGGGGATCGGTAAGCGTCCCGGTGCCGACACCGAAGCCGTGAACCCGCCTACCGTCGTCCACACGACGGAAGGCGGGTGGGCTTCGGATTGCGGGCCGACAGCTCTACGCCGAACTCGCCTTACTCGGCCGGTGTGCGCGTCCGGTCCGCCCAATGGTTGCGTCGGCCACGATCAGCGCCTCGTCGGTGCTGCATTCAGCGGCGCGGTTGGGGGTCAGTAGTCGGTGCAGGGCGGTGGGGGTGTGGCCCAGGTGTTCGCGGACGGTGCGGGTCAAGTGTGCCTGGTCGGCGAAGCCGAGGTGTGCGGCGAGGTCGGCGAGGCCGGTTTCTCCGTCGGTGATCCGGTCGAGAGCGTGCCCGACTCGTATCCGGTTGCGGTAGCGGGTCAGCGACACTCCCATGTGCTGTGAGAACACTCGGCTCAGCCGGTACGGCGAAACCTTCAGCAATACGGCCAAAGAGCGCAGCCCGGCCGACTCCGCCGCCCCGTCGATGATCGCCTCGCGGGCCGCGGTGACCAGCATTCGATCGGCGGGCCGCGGCCGTGGGCCCGACCGTCCGGCGGCGAGTGCGACGAGCCGGACCAGTTCCTCGGCCACCGCGTAGTCGATATCGCCGCCCGCGGCAGCGGTGAGCATTCGGCGGTGCGCGAGCTCGATACGGGCATCGACGTAGACCGCCTGTGGGCTCAACGCCCATTCCAGAAGCTCGGGCTTGATCGTCACCGCGGTGCAGACGTCACCGCCGGCGGGGTGGGAGAACCCTTCTTCCTCACTCGGTGTGCCGATGTAGCCGACAGTGCGGTCCAGGTCGACGAGTTCGCCGTTGTTCTGTCGCCGAAATCTGCCCCGGCGCACGAGCACGAGCCGATGGTCGTCGCGGACTTCCGGAGCCGAGAAATCGGTGTGGTCGGAGTGGCAGGTCACGGTGGTTACGGTGAACTCCGGCCGGGTGACGAGGGTGGTGGCGGACAGCACGCATGGACCGTATGCCGGGGGTACGACAACAACGGCGCGCAAAAATCTTCAAGACCTGTGCGGGGCCGGGCATGAATGCTGAGACGGCAACATCGACGACACCAGGGAGATAACGAAAAATGACCGTCCACGCGAACCTCGCCGCGATCATCATCGACTGCGCCTCACCGAAGGTGATGGCGGAGTTCTACCGCGAGGTCACCGGCTGGAAGATCACCCATCTCGATGACGATTCCGCCTACCTGGGTGAGGGCCCGATCCAGCTCGCATTCCAACGAGTCGAGGGATATCAGGGTCCTGGCTGGCCCGATACCGGTAAGCACGCCCACCTCGACTTCACCGTCGCCGATGTGTCGACCGCAATCGAGCGGCTGCTCGCGCTGGGCGCGACCGTCCCCGACTTCCAGCCGGGGCAGGGTCAGTGGACGGTTCTTACTGATCCCGAAGGCCACCTGTTCTGCATCGCCACAGCCTGACCAGGAGGACACCATGGCATCCATTCACAAAGAATTCGTCGTCGACGCCACCCCGGACCAGGTCTGGGAGGTCCTGGCTGATTTCGGCGCGGTGCACGAGCGTCTCGCCCCGGGCTTCGTCACCGATACTCGCCTCGACGCCGACACCCGCACAGTCACGTTCGCCGACGGCACGATCGTCGCCGAACGACTCGTCGACCTCGACCCCGAGAGCAGGCGTGTGGCCTACTCGGTCGTCGGCGGGCACCTGCACCCTGCCCATCACCACGCCTCGATGCAGGCCCTGCCCGTCGAGAACGGCAAAACCCTGTTCGTGTGGCACACCGATGTCCTACCCGATGCTCTCGCCGCACCGATGGCCCAGTCCGTCGAGCAAGGATCGGCTGTCATACGTCGGGCCCTGCAGCGATGAGTTAGCGCGAACCGCCCACGGGACAGGCGTTACTTCCTGAAGTGGGACTCGGCCGTCCGCGGAAGCGTTGTCCGGTGGCAAGCTCAGACCGACCCCGCCGCTCGGCGGCAGTGATAACACGTCGCCGGGCGGCGGGTCGGTTGCATGCTCGCAGTCGAGGGGCAGTGATCATTCCTTACGGATCCAGGCGGGCGTAATCCGGATCTCGCTGAGTCGCCAGCCCGCCGACGTCCGTACCGCGGTGCATGTCTGTCGGAGGCTGCCTGTGCGGTGGCGGTGAGATCGGCCTACCGGGCCCGAGCCAGCGCTTCGGTCAGCGCCACCGGTGATACTTCGAGTCGGTCGAAACGCCAGCCGCTGGCGGTGCGGCGTGCTCGGTAGCGGTGGATCGCGGCTGCGACGGCCTCGGTCTTGTCGTCGATGACGTAGACCGCGATGTCGTGCGCCCGCACCGTCGCGGTGTCGCCGTCGATCTCCATTACGAGGTTGCACTTGCTGTGGAGAGTGCGGGCGTACGCGTCATGCCCCTTACGCGCGAGGGCGTTGAGCGCCTCGATCCCGTGCGCCTCCCCGCGGATGGAGGTGACCACGACGTCCTCGGTGAAGAGCCGGTCGGTGTCGGCGTAACCCTCGTCGACCCACAGGCTGTGACGGGCGATGAGTTCGGTCAGTTCGGCGCGGTCGGCGAGGTCGCGAATCAAGGCATCAGTGCTGGTCATGAGAGTCTCCTACGATCGGTTAGTGGCACTAACGTTAGTGACATTAATGAATGTAGATCGTTAGTGGCACTAACGCAAGTGCGGTACGCTCCGGGCATGGAGACCGGAGAGGAACTGCTGTTCGACCACGGTGAGCAAACCCCGGCGCGGCTCGAGCGACAGATCGCACGTCTCGCCTCGATGACGGCCGCCCAGATGGCCCGGGTCTCGCGCGACGAGTTGCGAGCCGTGGGCGCCCGCAAGGACCACTTCGTGGTGCTGGCCGCGCTCGCCGAGTTCGGCCCGGCGAGCCAGGCGGCGCTGTCCGACCGAACCAGCGTCTACAAGAGCGACCTCGTTTCCGTCCTCAACGACCTCGAGGACGGCGAGTGGGTTCGCCGCGCGCCCGACCCAGCCGACAAGCGTCGCAACGTCATCACCATCACCGAGCAAGGCGAGCGCCGCCTCGCCGAGCTCGACCGCGTCCTCGACGGCGTCAACGAACACATCATGACGCCGCTGGACCACGACGAGCGCGCACAACTGTTCAGTCTGCTCAACCGCATCAACACTCATCTCGCCACAACGGCGGATGGCACCAGTTCGCCGGGCTGGCAAATCCCCTAGATTGCCGCAAGTGACTACGACCGCGGTTGTTCGCCCGGCCCGGGAGGCCCCGGGGACGGCAGAGTCCGGTCTGCATGTCGCGCAGTGAGTCTCGTCACGACCCGCAGGTGCCCACGCTGCGTTCGAATGGGTGTGCGGCTAGCTTGGACGAGTTATGGAGAGCGTTTCGGGGGTGCGCAGTTCATCCCTGCCTGATGGAGGGGAAACCTTGCGCGTCCTGCTAGTCGCCAGTGCTTTCAACAGCCTCACCCAGCGCGTTTACACCGAACTGCGCGGTCGCGGGCACAAGGTGGGCGTCGAACTGGCACTCGGCGATGATCTGCTCCGGGCGCGAGTGGCTCACTTCCAGCCCGACCTCATCGTGGCGCCGATGCTCACCGCGGCCATCCCGGAAGACATCTGGACCGAACACACTGTCCTGATCGTGCATCCCGGCCCCAAAGGCGATCGTGGTCCGTCGTCGCTCGACTGGGCGATCGCGACCGGCGCGCGGGAATGGGGCGTGACCGTCCTGCAAGCCGTCGAAGAGATGGATGCGGGCCCGATCTGGGCTTCGGTGTCGTTCCCGGTGCCGGACTGCGGCAAGAGCGAGCTGTACCGCAACGAGGTATCCGACGCCGCCGTCGAGGCGGTGCTGCTCGCCGTCGAACGGTTCGCCGATGGCGGATTCGAGCCGGAGCCATTGGATTACGGCCGCCCGGACGTTCAGGGGCAGCTGCGCCCCTACCACTCCCAGCAGTACCGCCGAATCGGCTGGTCGTCCGACAGCACAGCCGAGATTCTGCGCACACTCCGCGCGGCCGACTCACAACCCGGCGTGCTGGACGAGCTGTACGGGCGTGAGTATTTCGTGCACGGCGGCCACAACGAGGATCAGCTGCGCGGCGCCCCTGGCGAAGTGATCGCCACGCGCGACGGCGCGATCTGCCGGGCCACTGTGGACGGTGCGATCTGGCTGCCGCAGCTGCGGCCTCGCCGGGTTCCCGGCAGCCCGGCGACATTCAAGCGGCCCGCCGTCGACGCGCTGGGCTCGGACCTGCCCGCCGACGTTCCCGAGGTACCGGTGACCCCGGCCGAGGCAGCGGTGCGCGACACCTGGTCCGAGCTGAGTTACCGCGAGGACGGGTCGGTGGGCTACCTCGAATTCGCCTACAGCGGCGGAGCGATGAGCACCCGGCAGTGCGAGCGGCTGCTGGCGGCCTACCGCGAGGCCTGCGCCCGGCCGATCGGTGTGCTCGTGCTCGGACCGGCTCGCGACTTCTTCTCCAATGGCATCCACCTCAACGTCATCGAGGCGGCCGAGGATTCGGCACTGGAGTCCTGGCACAATATCAATGCCATGAACGACCTGGTCGAGGCGATCCTGACCACGACGGACAAATTGGTCATCTCGGCGCTGGCCGGCAATGCCGCGGCCGGTGGCGTGATGCTGGCGCTCGCTGCCGACGAAGTGTGGTGCCAGGAGTCAGTGGTGCTCAACCCGCACTATCGGCTGATGGGGCTCTACGGCTCGGAATACTGGACCTACACGCTGCCGCGGCGGGTCGGGGAAACCGAAGCCGCGGCGCTGACCCGCGAGACCCTGCCGGTCGGCGCGAAGGCCGCCGCGCAGATCGGGCTGGTGGATCGGGTGGCGCCCGGTAGCACCGACGCGTTCCGGGCGTGGGTGCGTCGTGAGGCCGCGATGCTGGCCGATTCGACCGAACTCGAGGGCAGGCTGGTCGCCAAGAAGCAGCGCCGCGAAGCAGACGAGGTGGCCAAACCGCTGGCCGACTACCGCGCCGAGGAACTCACCGAAATGCGCCGCAACTTCTACGCCGACGGCGAGCCGTACCACCGGCTGCGGAACGAGTTCGTCTACGGGGTCGCCCCCGCCGCTACACCCACGTATCTGCTCGGCTGAGCGGCCCGAGGAAGACATGGCGCAGTGGAGACACCAATTGGCGACCCCCTGCGT
Organism: Nocardia sp. NPDC059180; assembly: GCF_042754945.1. NCBI lineage: Bacteria > Bacillati > Actinomycetota > Actinomycetes > Mycobacteriales > Nocardiaceae > Nocardia > Nocardia sp. NPDC059180. The sequence continues at coordinate 153,630 of NZ_JBHZBU010000007.1, read as the reverse complement.
ATCCGTGGTGAACTTTTCATCTTGAAATCCTCATTTCGGTGGTTCGCACACTCGTGCACCCGATCGCGGATCGGAAATCGACTAGCTACATCGGAGTACACGTGCATCTCGAGCACTTCAGCAATGGGTGGGTAACCCCTGCCCTGGCCTATCTCATGTCGTTCATCGGGTCGGTCCTCGGCCTGCGGTGCGCGGCACACGCCCGCACGGCGAAGTCACCCGCCGGATGGCTGGTCGCCGCGGCCGTCGCGCTCGGCGGCGCGGGCATCTGGGTCATGCACTTCACGGCGATGCTCGGGTTCGCCATCGATAGCGTCGATATTCGCTACGACGTGCCGCTGACGCTGTTCAGTGCCGCCATCGCCGTGGTCGTCGTGCTGATCGGCCTTGCGATCGTCGTGCGTGGTCATCGGGAGGTGGTCGCGCTGCCGCTGGGTGGTGCGATCACTGGTTTCGGTGTCGCGGCAATGCACTATTTGGGCATGGCCGCGATGAATACCGGCTCCGAGATGAACTACGACGCCGGTCTGGTCGCGTTGTCCATCGTGATCGCGGTCGTCGCCGCGACCGCCGCATTCTGGTTCATGGTGCACGTGCGCGGGTGGGGCAACACCGTCGGTGCGGCGGTGATCATGGGCCTCGCGGTCTGCGGTATGCACTACACCGGCATGATGGCGCTGAGCGCCGACCACGGCAATCACACGGGAACACCCGAGGGTATTACGCCGGTGGAGCTGCTCACTCCGCTCATCACCACCGTCGCACTGGTCGTCGTGGGCCTGGTCGTGCTGGTCGGTGTGGCCGAACTCGAGGTCCGCAGCATCGCTGCCGCCAACGACCTCCAGCCGGAACAACGCGAGAGCGCCACCTTGGCCAGCACCGACCCGGCCACTCTGGCCAGCAGCGGCCGGGAATGGCCGCGGCAGATGGTCGACAGCTGACGCCACGCGCCGCCGGTCAGGGCAGTGGTTGCGCGTCGCGCTGACCGAGCAGGGCCGCTATGACGCCGGACTCCTGGGATTGGCCGTGAATCATCGAGCGGGCGGTTTCCTTGACCGGCCCGGACTCGATGAGCTGATCGGCCGCCTGCGCCATGGCCACACCGCCCTGATGGTGACGCAGCATGAGCTGGAGGAACAAGATCTCGGCGGCCCGGCCACGCGCGGCGGACAAGGCGTCCAGTTCGGCCATGGTCGCCATCCCCGGCATGGTGTGGCCGGCCGGATCGTGCGCGGTGGTCGTGGGGCCGCCGTGCTGGTGACCGGGCTCGACGCCTGCCTCACGCATCCAGGCCATCGGCTGCGGCGACAACGGTGACGCGTTGACCAGCCGCAGCCAGCCGAGCATGGTGCCGATCTCGAGGTTCTGGGTGTCGGCGAGTTGCCGAGCCAGCCGCGACACCCCCGGATCGACCGCCGGATCGAGACGCTGCACCATCATCAACGCCTGCTGATGGTGTGCGGTCATGTCCTGGACGAAACCGATCTCGACCGCGTCCAGAATGGGATCGGCGGGCCGTTCGTCAGTGATGAACAGCGGACGCAGGGCGGCGCCGAGTACCAGCAGCAGCGCCGCTACCGCCGCGTATCCGGCGATCCGCATCCCACGCGGCATATTCACGATCCGACGATCGAGGACTGGTTCGGCGGCGGCGTGTAGACGCCATTGTTCAGCTCCAGCACCATGAAGCCGTTGTCCGAACATGCCACATACAGCTGATTTCCGCGCCATTCCGGCGGTGAGAAGCACCAGTCGGTGGAGACGTCGCCGAAGGCGAGGCGCCCGGTGCGCGGGGTCAGCGCGTCCATCGGATTGAATTCGCCCTCGAGGACCGCGCGCACCGCGTTCGGCGCACTCATCAACGGGACACCGATGATCGACGCCAACGCGTGCGGCGAGTTCCACATCTCCAGATTGCGGCCGGTGCGGGCGGGCGGGTTGAAGTAGGCGATCTCGTGGATATTGCCCGGATCGCGGACATCGAAGACCCGGATGCCGGAGGAGATCCAGCCGCAGGCGAGCGCGGTGGGGTTCTGCTGCCGGTCGGCGGCGCAGTAGTGCGATTCGTAAGCGAACGCCGAACCGCCCATCGACGACCCGATATTGCTGTCGATGTTCTTCGGCAGGTTGATCTCGAGTTTGAGCTTGGCCGCCACCTTGGGCGCGGTGTCATCGGAGATATCGATCAGCTTGACCCCACCGGAGCCGCCCTCGTCGACGGTGTACAGGTAGGGCTTGCCGTCGTAGCTGACCGGGACGCTGTGCTGGGTGGCCCAGCCGTCGGTCCAGAACACCCGGCCGATGTGATGCACCTGCGGATTCGGATCGCGACGCTGGACGGCACTGATATCGAGCACCGTGAATCCGCCGAGCGCGGAGATGTACATGCGGTTGCCGTCGGGGCTGACACCGAAGCCGTGTGCCTCGATACCGGTCAGGCCCTGCCAGACGACGTGCGGATTCGCCGGGTCGGTGAGATCGACGGCACTGACGAAGCCGGGCGCGATACCCGAGGCCCAGTAGGTGCGGCCGTCGGGGGAGAAGCCACCCTCGTGGGTCGTGATCGGCAGCGGCATGGCCAGATTCGTGCCCGGCCCCGGGTTCAGCAGACGCGGATGGGCGCAGTCGGAGATGTCGTACACCGACATGTAGCCGACGCCGGTCCCCACCGGAACGCCGGTCCCGACCAGCAGTTTGCGCTCCTTGTTGACCTTCAGGCTTTCCCAGGTACCCGCGAGCATGGCCGGTTCGGTGAGATTGGCCGTCGGCCGCGGGTTCGTCGGATCGGACACGTCCAGGACCTGTACGCCGCGGCCTTCACTCAGGAGGTTTCCGGGGAAGAACGAGCCCATGTAGGCGCAGTGTTCGAAGCTGGTGGAGGTGATGCCTGCGCCACGTCCGGCGAACTGGCCGACCATCGACATATTGCAGCGGTAGCCCTGGGTGCTGCGTCCACTGTCGCGATCGGCGGCCGGAACATCGCCCTGTAGACCGGGTTCGGGCATCGAGCCCGGGCCGCAGTCGGCGCGCGGCACCGAGGTGCGGCCGACGTCGAGGAATTCACGGACGCCATTGGCGATATCGGATTGCAGATCGGCCGACGCGCCGGCGGGCAGCATCATCGTGGCGATCAGTGCGACAGCGGCCAAGGCGAACGACCTGGTGCGGCGCAACTTCAACGGACGCCTCATCGCATCCCCCAACTTCCTTCGTCTCCGACTCACGCCGCCCCGGGAGACTCGTGTCCCAGACACCGCGGGCGGCGTTACTGAACGGAGCTTAATAGGGGCCCCTGGAAATTGGGGGTGTTTTCGCGGAATTGTCGTGGGTCACTTCGTTTGCTCGCTATCGAACGGCTCTGACCACCTGAAATGCGGCGAAACGGGGGAGGGTACGGGCTCTGTGGGGTATTGATCGGCGCCGAGTTGATACTCATGAGCTATCAGTGCAGGTGTATGCAGCTGTCTGGGCCGTGAGTCTTTCCGGTCGAGTCTTTCGGTCGTGCTCCGTGCTCAGCGCAGTGGCGCCGAGGCTGCGTCGAGCAACTCCTCGCACGCGTGCAGCAGCCGTGCCCGCAGTGGTGTTGCCCGTTCGGCGAGCGCGGACTGGGCGCGCGCGTACTCGGCGCGACCGGCAGGAGTCTCGATGGCGACCGGTTCGTAGCCATAGTCGGTGAGGTCGTAAGGGCTGGCGCACATGTCGAGTTCGCGTGCGGCGCAGGCGAGTTCGAAGCATACGGTCAGCAGTTCCGAACTGATGAGCGGGACGAGTTTGAAGCCCCACTTGTACAGATCCATGTTCGCGTGCAGGCAGCCCGGTTGTTCACGCAGCGGCTGATCGTCACGGGTGAGGGCCACGGTGTTACGGCCGACGGCCTCAGGGGTGAAGAAGCGGTAGGCGTCGAAATGGGTGCAGCGCAACGCCATCGACTCGACGACCGCGTCGGTCCCCGAACGGCCCAGACGCAGCGGTACCGAATGGCGCACCTCGTCGGAGCGGTACACCATCGCCCATTCGTGCAAGCCGAAGCACGACAGCTGAGCCGGCCGCGCTGCCGTCGCGCGCAAGAGTCGCGCCACGAATTCGATGGTGTCGCGCCGCTTCGCCAGGAAGGCCGGGTCGGCGGTCGCGACGACGAGGCCGTCGGCCACGGTGAGCTGGTGATAACCACGCGCGCCGACATAGCCGGGCGCATCGGCCAGCCCCGCCCCGAAACCGGGATGCCAGCGGCGCAGCTGGGCCGGTTTGTGTCCGTAGTACGTAAACAAAAAATCGATGACCGGATGCGTCGAGCCGGACGCCCGGTGCCGCAGGTATGGGCCGACAAGCTGGTCGATCCGATCACGATGCGCCCGTGCCCGATCCCGCCACTCGACCGGCGGTAGTACCCGCAGGTCAGGGGCGATGTCGAGATCGTCGTGCGTGCTCACCCGGCCATTGTCTCGCACCGGTTCCTTGGGGTCGAACTGTCAGGGTGATCCGAGCTGGAGGTAGCGGGGCAAGGCTTCTGCGAGTGTCATCGGCGGTTCCGGGTCGTGTGTTCACTCATTCGAGCCGAACGGGCAGTCGGAAGCGGATTCGGCTCGCGAATGACGAGCCGAATCCGCGAGGTTCACCAGCCGGAGCCCGAACCACCCGATCCGGTGTTGGCAAGGATGGTGCCGATGATCATCTGCAAGATACCGGCGACAGAGCCTACATATTCCACGGTGTTCCTCCGACTTCTCATCGCCGACTGTCCGGCGTAGCAGGGAATCTAGCCAGGAAAGATGCGAAATGTCGTTGTTTCATAGAAATCGCAGTTTCGGTCGAGGTCACGCGGTTGACCACACGCCGGTGGCCGCCGCTCGTCGGGCCTGGTCGGCAAAATCCGTGTACCAACTGGGCGGGCCGTCCGTCGCCTTCCCATGCGTGGCTAGCGGAAGTACGGGTAGTCCTGGACCCAGTGGAATCCGCGGTTGCGCAAGGTGAAGCTGTTCGGGTCCAGGTGTTCCAGGGTGATCAGCACCGGGCGGTCGTGCAGTTGCCCGCGAAGTATCAGCTGGTCCGGGGTAGGGCGTTCGGCGGACAGCGTCGCGAAGGGCGGCCGGTCCGCGTCGGTCGGGTCCGTCCTCGTGATGAGCTCGAGCTGACCATCGGGGTGGAAAACGGCGCGCGCCGGGACCAGTTCACCGTTCATCCGCTGGTAGGTCGCTGTCCCCGGATCGTCGAAAACGAGCCGCTGCCAACGGTACTCGTCGGTCGTCAGCGGCGGCACCAGCTGGCCGTCGAGGGTGAAATCCCGCACCTCCCAGATTCCGTACAGCGGGGACTTGGGGCTGGCGGCACCATGCTGATCTTGCCAAACCCGCCAGTTGTCCTGGACGCCACTCAGCGCGACCCAGAGAGCGAGGGCCACCTGAATCCACACCGCGATGCGGTTGCTCCTGGCGTCGGTGAACAGCGCGGGCTGCGTCAACGGCTCGCAGGCGCGTCGCCGCACGAATACGTCGACCAGCCGCCGCAGGTGTGGGGCGAGCAGAACCAGGCTTATCAGCAGCAGATGCGAGGAGAGCAGCTTCTCCGGGATGTCGAAGGTCATGTTCATCAGCAGGATTTGAGCCGTGCTCGCCAGACTCAGTGCGGCGCCGAGCACCGCGGTCCTGGGTACGAACAGCAGCAGCCCGGCCACGACTTCGACCGCACCGAGAGCGATCTCGTACGGATGGGAGCTGCCGACCTGCAGCCACATCACCGACATGGGACTGAAGTCGCCGTACGGCTGCAACAGCTGTGCCAGGGTGGGTTCGGGCATCTGGTTGGGGATCAGCTTGGCGAGCCCGAACGACAGCATCTGGCCGCCGAGGCACAGCCGCAGGAACAGCGTGAACCACGCCATCAGCCGGGGATGGGCGATACGACGGTCGAAGGGGGCCGACCACACCGCGGTGGCGATTACCGCGACAACCAGGATGCAGAACACGAGCACCCAGATGGCTGTCTGGTCGCCGGCGCCGGAGTCCGTGCGCAGCAGCGCGTCGACCCCGAAGAACGTTCTGCCCACCCAGCCGGTGACGGGGTCCGCCATGGAGGTGACCCACGGACCGCGATCGACCCAGCGACCGAGGGCGCCGAGCAGCGCGAAGGGAATCGGCGGATTGAGCAGGCAGAACAGGCCGAAATAGATGACGCAGAATCGGAACGCGATCTGCGTCAGCAGGTGCCAGCCTGCCCGCGTGGTGACCTTTCCGGCGTCGGATGGATCGGTATCGATGCGCCGGTCCAATTTCCCATCGGTACTGATCATTTCTGCATCCTCGGGTCCTCGGTGGGGTCGGCATACGGGGCCGGGCAGCCGTGATAGGTAGCTTCGGGGCGCAGTTCGTAGTGCCAGGGCTCGTTGCTGTAGATCTGGCACAGCCCGTAGTCGGCGCCGTAGGTGGACAGCCACGCAGCGGCCTCGGAGGGGCCGATGTCGACCGCGTCTCCCGAGACGTGCGCAGACGTTTCGGCAGTGGCTACCCATCGGGCGGCCTCGGCTTCCGAGCCGTACTTCGAGACCGCCTCGCGCAGTAGTTGGTCCTGGTACTCCGGGGAACGCCGGCCACTGGTGACGATCAACTCGATCCCGTGGTCCGCGGCATCGGTTGCGGCCAGACGCAGGGCATCGAGTAAATCGGGGTCGAGGTCGGACACGGACGGAATTTCGCCATCGAAGGTCGCCGCACCAGGTGGTCCATCTTGATTGCCTAGAAGAGTGTCGACAGCCCCGGCGGCCGACGAGGACAGCGACTCCGGCGACTGATAGACGAGGACACCGATGAGCGGCGCGCCGACGACGACAACGGCAGCGAGGATGGTAGATCGGATACGGCGGGTCGCTGTTCGTGCTGGTTCGCTGTGGCTCATAGCGCCAGTCAAGGCGGCGTGTTGTTGCCGGCATGTATGCGGTTTTCGATACGCCGGCGATATGCCCCGGCTGGGAGGATCGAGGGTCTATGCGCGTATTGATCGTCGAGGACGAACCCTATTTGGCCGAAGCCATCCGTGATGGGCTGCGTCTGGAAGCCATCGCCGCCGATATCGCCGGTGACGGCGACACCGCGCTGGAGCTACTGAGCATCAACGGCTACGACATCGCCGTCCTCGACCGCGACATTCCTGGGCCCTCCGGCGACGTGATCGCCGAACGCATCGTCGCCTCCGGCAGTGGCCTGCCGATCCTGATGCTCACCGCGGCCGACCGGCTCGACGACAAGGCGAGCGGGTTCGGGCTCGGCGCCGATGACTACCTCACCAAGCCGTTCGAACTGCAGGAGCTCGTGCTCCGGCTCAGGGCTCTCGACCGCAGGCGCGCGCACAACAGGCCTCCCGTTCGGGAGATCGCGGGGCTGCGGCTGGATCCGTTCCGCCGCGAGGTCTACCGCGACGGCCGCTACGTCGCGCTGACCCGGAAGCAGTTCGCGGTGCTCGAAGTTCTCGTGGCCGCCGAGGGCGGTGTGATCAGTGCCGAAGAGCTGCTGGAACGGGCGTGGGATGAGAACGCGGACCCGTTCACCAACGCCGTGCGCATCACCGTCTCGGCGCTGCGCAAACGTCTCGGTGAACCGTGGATCATCGCCACCGTCGCCGGCGTCGGGTACCGCATCGACACACCATCGGACACCGGAGGCCTGGACCGTGGATAGAGCCCCCGGATTGAGTGTTCGCCTCAAACTCACCCTCAGCTACGCCGGTTTCCTCATGGTCGCAGGTGCCTTGCTGCTTGCGGCCGTGTTGGTCTTCTACCTGTACTTTTTGCCCGGCGGTTGGATCAACGCCACCGACAGCTTCTGGATCGACCGCTCGCTCCTGCTGCGTGCCTTCCTTCCTTTCATGGCCGTAGTGCTGGGCTTCCTGCTGGTATTCGGCCTGCTGGGCGGGTGGTTTCTCGCCGGCCGGATGCTCTCCCCGCTGACTCGCATCACAGACGCCACCCGCATGGCCGCGAATGGATCACTGTCCCACCGCATCCGGCTGCCGGGCCGCCAAGACGAGCTCCGCGAACTCGCCGATGCCTTCGATACCATGCTCGCGCGGCTCGAAGCGCACGTCGCCGAACAGCAGAGATTCGCGGCAAATGCCTCTCACGAACTGCGCACTCCGCTGGCGATCACGCGGACGCTTCTCGACGTGGCCCGCACCGATCGCGACCACGACACCGGAGAACTGGTCGAGCGCCTGCACGCCGTCAACACCCGAGCGATCGACCTCACCGAAGCATTGCTCGTGCTCAGCCGTGCCGACCAGCGGTCCTTCACCCGAGAACACGTCGATCTGTCCCTACTCGCCGAAGAAGCCGCGGAAACGCTGCTGCCCCTTGCCGAAAGCCACGGCATCACCCTCGAGACCTTCGGTGACGTCACCCCCACCGTCGGCTCGTATGCCCTCCTGCAGCAGATGACGACGAACCTCGTGCACAACGCGATCGTCCACAATCTGCCGGCGCAGGGCGCCGTGTGGACCACGACCGGCGTTCTCCCCGGCAGCGTGGTGCTTACCGTCGAGAACACCGGCGAGCCGCTCGCCCCACATATGGTTGCCACCCTGACCGAGCCGTTTCAGCGCGGTTCCGAACGCATACGCACCCATCACGCAGGCGTCGGTCTCGGCCTCGCGATCGTCGACAGCATCATCCGAGCACACGCCGGAACCCTCACTCTCACACCTCGCCCGGGCGGCGGGCTCCGCGTCACGGTGCAACTACCCGCGCCGCTATGAATGGCGGGCCGGGTGGTGGCATTCAGCGGTCGACGGGCGGGCGAAGGCCGAACCTCGCCGGAACCACGGCGGCGTATGCGCCGCGGCGCGCGGGGATCTCTGCTGCCCTTCTGTCGATCAGCGCTCGCCGATCCGTTTGTGGTCTGGTTCTCGGTTTCCCAGCAGGCTTTCACGCAGGACCGGTATCAGTGCCTTGGCGCTGACCATATGGTCCTGGCCGTGGAGTACCAGGGCGTCCGGCCCCGGTATGGCTTCGGCTACGCGACGGGCGACATCGAGCAGGCCCGCCGGGCTCCGCCCGCCGACAACCACCCGCACGGGCACCTCGATTGCCGTGAGGCGGTCCAGTGGCGGCAGCTCCTCGGTCAAGGCGATGTCGTAGCGGAGTGTGGGGGCAAGAGATTTCATCGTGGTCCACCCGGGAACGAGCGGGAGTAGGTGAACGAACAGGCGTGGCATGCCGATGTCCTGCAGGAATCGCTTTATCGCGCGGCCGTTTTCGCCTCGGTCCAGCAGCGAGCCGACCTGCCGGGACAATGCGGCGTAGGAGTCTCGCTCCTGGGCGTCGTGCACATACGACGCGTCGTAGATGACGACTCGGTCGATCTTGTGTGGCAACCGCAACGCCGCCTCCAGCGCGAGTACCGCTCCGGACGAATGGCCGTAGATGTGTGCCTTCCCGCCGGCGGCGTCGATGATCGCTTCGATGTCCTCTACTTCCCGTGCGACGTCGTAGACGGGTGCGTCTGCGCTGTCTCCCCGGCCACGCCGGTCATAGGTGTACACGGTGAACTCGGCGGCGAATGCCTTCGCATCGGCCACCACGGGACGAAATGTGCGGAAGCAGATCGCGCCGGTGATGTAGATGAGCACGGGACCGTCGCCGCGAACGTCGTATGCCAGCTTCGTGCCGTCCGCCGAAAGTGTGGTCTTCACAGTGCCGTGCCCTTTCCGTTGCTCCGTCGACCGTGCTCGGGCGCGGTCTGTCACCTGTAGACGAGGTGGAAGCACAGGACTCATCGGTTCCCGAACGAACCGACCCAACCTTTTCGGGTTCCGATAGGTCTGTGGGTGTATGAAAGTGAGCCAGTCTCCTACTGCGGCAGGTACACGGCCACGTCGCGATCTTCGGCCGACCCATGGCTTATGGCCTCGCCAACCGACACGGTGCGGGGGCGGATGAGCAGAATCTCCTCCGGATTTCGGTACTCGTTCCACGATTACCTCTGTAGGTACCGATCGGTGCGGCATGAATAGACAATTGAAAGTAGTTGCTGTCAATTTGCGGACCGGATATGTAATGAACATACCCGATCGGTGTCGACCCCGAATGAACAATCCCGAAGCGCTACATATGAGGTGGTATGGAATTCGTTGTCGCCGCTGTCGTCATCCTTGCGGTATTGGCGCTGCTCAACCTGCTGATCAGCTGTGCTGTGGTGCGCCGATTGCGCGATCACGAGGAGCGGCTCGGCGCGCCAGGGAAGTCGCGATCGGAAGGTCGTGACCCCCTGATCGGTCGGCGATTACCGGCCTTCGACGCGCTGTCCACCCGTGGCGAACGTGTGTCGGGGTCGGCCATTACCGGCCCGGATCGTCTGGTCGCGTTCTTCTCCGCAGGCTGCGCTCCATGCCGTGATCAGGCAGCGGAGTTCGCCCGTCATCCGGATGCGGACCGGGTTGCGATCGTGCTGATGGAACCGGCCGCCCAGACTGATCAGGAGGCAATCCTGGCCGCGCTCGGCGACTCGCCGATCGTTGTCGCCGAACCCACCGGGAGTGCGGTCGCGGAGGCCCTCGGCGTGCACAGGTTCCCCCAGCTGGTGCTGTTGGACGAGGCCGGTGTGATCGTCGCGTCGCGGCACTCTCTCGCGGCGCTGACCGCGGGCGCTCGGTGAGGGTGGCGGCGGACGCCTTGCCGGGCGCCCGCGCACTGTCGTCGCGCCTGCGTGCTGCCTGGCGGTTGTGCTGGGAGGCCGGTAAGGCCATCACCATCGTTCACATCGTGTGCACACTCGTCGGTGGAGTGCTGGCTTCGGTGGTGGCGTGGTCCACGAAATTGATGATCGACGCGCTGGTCTCCGGGGAGGCCGGGCCGACGCTGATCGCCGCGGTCGGTGCGCTGGTGGCGGCAGGGTTCATCAGTGCCTGTGAACCACGCGCGTCGGAATACTTCAGGTCGGAGCTGAACCGCCGGGCCTATCTGGTGATGAACGACCGGTTGTTCACCGCGGTCGGTACCTTTCACGGTCTCGGCAGGTTCGAGAGCCCACCGATCCTGGACCACATCCGTTCGGCACAGCAGAGCACGTCCAATGCTGTCGGGCCCGCGACCACCGGCCTGTTCGCCGCGGCCCGCGACGTTGTTTCGCTGATCGGCCTATTGCTCACCGTCGTCGTCATCGCGCCGCCGATGGCGGTGATCATGTTGGTCTCCGCGGTGCCGGTGCTGTTCGCGCAGCTCGCGCTGGCCCGGCGGTTCGCGGACATGCTGAACACCATGTCGGCGTCCAGTCGACGACAGTTCCAATTGAGTGCGCTCAACAGCGATGTCCGAGCGGTCAAAGAGATCCGGCTGCTCGGCCTTGTCGACTTCTTCAAGGGACGTGTGCTCGCCGCGATCGGCACGGCGAATGACGCGCAGCGGGATCTGGACCGTCGACAGCTGCGGACACAGTTGTCGATGGCGATCGTCGGCAGCCTGATCAACGGGGGTGGAATCGCATGGGCGGTATGGGCGGCCGCGCGGGGTCGGCTGACGGTCGGTGACGTTTCGGCGTTCATCGCCGCGGTCGCCGCGTCGCAGGCCGCCATCTCCGGCCTGATCACCCGAATCAGCAGCGCGCACCGTGCGTTGCTCCAGCTCGATCACTACCTTGACGTGCTCGACATGGGTCCCGACCTGCCATCGCCCGCGACACCCGCTGAGCTACCGGCACTGGCATCGGGCATCGAGCTGGTCGATGTGTGGTTCCGCTACGACGCATCGCACCCGTGGGTGTTGCGCGGATTCAGCGCCCGCATCGACCATGGTGAATCGCTGGCGCTGGTCGGTCTCAACGGGGCAGGCAAGAGCACCCTGATCAAGCTCATCTGCCGGTTCTATGACCCGGATCGTGGTGCGATCCTGTGGGATGGGGTCGACATTCGCGACATTCCGGTACCGCAATTGCGCCGCAGGCTGGGAGTTCTGTTCCAGGACTTCATGGAGTACGACCTCACCGCGGCGGAGAACATCGGCGTCGGCGATCTGGCCGCCGGGGACGATGAGCATCGGATCGCCCACGCAGCGGCTGCCGCGGGGGTGGCCGAAAAGATCGAATCGCTGCCCCGTGGCTACGACACCATGCTCAGTCGCATCTTCTTCAAGGAGACGGACAAGGGCGACGCGGAGAAGGGCGTGCTGCTTTCGGGTGGCCAATGGCAACGCATCGCGATCGCGCGGACCCTGATGCGGGCGGACCGGGAGCTGCTGATACTCGACGAACCCAGCTCGGGACTCGATCCGGAGGCCGAGCACCAGATCCACCGGCGGCTGGAAACGCTGCGGGCCGGCCGCACCAGCGTCCTCGTCTCGCACCGGCTCAGTGCCGTGCGAGGCGCCGACCGGATACTCGTCCTGGCGGAGGGCAAGGTGGTCGAGGAAGGGGACCATGAATCGCTGATGGCGCTCGACGGGCAGTACGCGCGTCTATTCAGCAGGCAGGCACAAGGATATCTGGCGGCGCACACGCCGAGCTGACCTGCGATCGGTTCGGCCCGGCGTGCGCGGCGGTGCCTATTCGGTCAGGGGCAGCCCTTTCGGCAGCCGAGGCTGCTGCAGGTGTAGCCGCTGCCGGGGCAGTAACGGCATTCCTGGCAGCAGTACGACATATCGACACTGTCGTTATCGCACCAGCACTCGCGCTCCGGTGCGGTGCACGCCGACGCATCGAGCCGCGGGACGAATTTCGACAGCAGCTCGTCGCCGATTCTTCGTACTGAATTGACCATTTTTGGTTCCCCAAATCTCGCCGGGACATCCGGCGGCAATAAAATGCTAACGGGGAGTTAGCCGGTAAAGAACCGCCATGGCTGAGAACAATTCATGACACCGAGTGATGGGCTCAGGGAGAGAATTCAGGAATGCGCGTGAGTATAATTTCACTATTCGCTGTGGCCGCGCTGGCGGGTGTGGCCGTGGCCGCCCGGCGTGCACTGGTGCTGGTGAGCGTCATCGGGATGAGCATGGAGCCGACGTTGCGCGATGGCGACCGTATTCTGGTGCGCCGGCGACAACCCGCGGACCTTCGGTGCGGCCACATCGTGGTGTTGCGTGCACCCGATGCCGCCCAGGGCGCGGACTGGGAATGCCTGGGCTGGCATATCAAGCGGGTGGCCGGGCTGCCCGGGGACCCGATGCCGACCGGTGTACCCGCCGCCGACGGCACCGGTGTGGTACCCGCCGACTCGGTGGTGGTGCTGGGGGACAACCCGTTCGGCGGCGACTCCCGCAACTGGGGCCCGTACCCGATGGACGGCCTCGTCGGCACGTACGTCTGTCGCACCTGGATCAACGGCGGCGCGCGATGAGTTATGTCGTGCTGGCCTGCCGGTATGTGCTGGTGGGGGTGCTCCTGGTGTCGCTGGTCGGCAAACTTCGTGGTCGAACGGCGTACGCGGAGTTCGTCGCGGCGACCGCTACCTTGCTGGGCGACCGCGATCGCATGGCGAAAGTGCTTGCACCGCTGACGATCATGAGCGAGGTCGCTATTGTCTGTGCGCTGGTGATCGAACCCGCCCGTCGCCTCGGCCTTGTCTCGGCCGTGGTTCTGATGGCCTGCTTCGCGGTCGCTCTCGGGCGCGCTGTGCGGCTCGGTTCGGCGAGATCATGCCGCTGCTTCGGTGCGTCCACCACTCCGATGGGCATCCGGCACGTGGTCCGCAACCTCGTCCTCGCTGCGGCGGCGGTGGTCGGGCTGGCCCTCGATCTCGCCGTCGGCCCCCACCGGTACGAACTTGCCGGCCTCGCCGTCATCGTCCCGGTCGTAGCAGCATGCGTGGTGCTCACCGTGCGACTGGACGACCTGATCGACGTACTGCGATAGTGGCCACTACTCGTCGAACCGGAGCCTACGGCGCCACATCTCGGGTTCGATCCGTCCGTGTCAGAAGGCCGCGATCGTTCTGGGCGCTCGTTCTGATCGGCTTAGTGCGCGCACAACCGCGGGTTGGCCATGCCGCACAACCGCGAGTCGCGTCAGCAGGTCGACCACGGGTTCGAAGACCTGCGGTGGAAACGTCGGCGCCGGGATATCGGCACTGAATGCCAAGTCGTCGGAATGCACGACGATCTCCACCATGCGTGTCAGCAGGAAATCGTCGAGCAGCATCGGCATGCCTGCCATCGCGACAACGCGGGAGCCCGGTTCGTCGGACAGCGTTGTGCGCTGCCGAGAGATCGCCGCTTCGACCTCGCGGATCAGGGCCTTCGCGCCGGCTGCCGCCGCGGCCTCGCCACCCTGGCGAATCCGCACGCTGATTTCCGCATCCACCTCGGCGTCGAACGCCTGCGCGCGGGCGAAGAACTCGGCAACCGACAGCGGCTGCGCATCAGGTACGTCGGCCTCCAGCGCCCGGGTGACGTGGAAGATCTGCGCACCCAGGTGGCCGGCGAGCCCGTGAACGCTGAATTCCTTCAATGCACTGGGCCGGCCCCATGCTGCGGTGAGTGCCGGATCGGCGAGCAACGTCGTCGTTGAAACTGCCGCCTGCAGGTAGGCGTGTCGGATCGCGCTCAATTCCATTGCCTTTCAATCGAATCGTGTCGGTCCATGGTGAATCACACCACGCACGCGCCGCACTTCGTATCGCATGTGATCACCGACACCTGTGCCGAGCGTGGCGGACCAATCGTCGTTCATTACAAGGCCCCAACCTTTCGCGCCCGAGGGCAGTCGTCGTAGATGTGGTCGGCGCGCCCGATCGCCGGACGAGTCCGGCCGACGGCACCCATGTCGTTCCCGCCGAGCGGATTCGCAAGGTTGGCGGCGTGATCGTCGGACGCGTCGGTGGTCGGCAAGGACAGGAGACATCGGATGGATCGGCAGCAGCATTCGCCCGGCCTCGGGCAGGTCGCGGCTCAGTCCGACGACGAGATCGCCGGCCTGGAGCGGCAGATCGCTGCCGAGGTGGTGGTGATCGCTCCGACGGGATGGCAGGCACTGCGGGCCGCGTTCGCGGTGACTGTCGGCGCGGAAGCAATGGAAATCGTCTTCGCGGTGGGCGAGCGGACGGTGCCGGTGGATCCGCCGGAGCCGGTGCTGGCGTCGGTCCGGCGGCACCGCGAGCTGTCGGCGCGGCTGGACCGTGGGCCGTGGTGGCGGTTGCTGCTGTGGTCGGCCGACGATGGCGCACCCGAATTCGGATATGACTTCGGAGACGAGCCGTTTCCGGACCGGCACATATTCGCGCCGGAGGTGTATCGCGCAGATCTTGCGGCGTATCCGCGGTCCTGGTTGCCAGTCTGGCTCGCGGCCTATCTCGGCCACGCCGACAGGCAGACGCGCGGCCCGCGCACGGCCGCTGCCGCGGTGCGTGCCGACCGCGCTGCCCTGGTGTCGCCGGTGCTGATGGACAACGAGCTGCCGGAGCTTCCGGTGCTGTGGGCGAGGTGGGCGGTGCTGTCGGCGACGTTCGTCGCGGTCGGCTCGGATCGTGGACCGCGGATGCTGCCGTCGCTGGCATGGTTCGAAAGTTCCCGGCGGACGGGTTCGACGTTGTATCTGCTGCCGGGTGGTCGAGCGGTGCTCTCGGGCGGCGTGTGGAACCCGCCCGAACTGGACGCGGTGTACAACGAGGGCGCCGAGATGCCGGACTTCTATGCGGGAGCGCCGGATTGGGTGGCCGATCCGGTGCTGAACCCACGGGCTACGGCCGGGCTTCTTTCGTTTTGCTACTGGTGGGATGACGGCCGGTGGTATCGGGGGGACTCACCTGGCGCGCAGCGATCCAGTTCGGCGGTGCCCGGGGTGTGGACCGCAGACAGCGTCGTCGACATCATGTCGAGCCTGATCGCCGATCGGCCGGACCCGCGATGGCGTGCGGCGGCCGATGCGCTGATATCGGCCGCGCAGGTGGGTGTCGTCAGCCGGAACACCGTGACCGATGTATTCGACGACGAGGAACGCTTCGATATCGATGCGGCCCTGTACCAGCTCTCGATCGCGGGTTCGTCGGCACGTCCGCGACTACTCGAGATGTCGGAATTCGATGCCATCGAACGTGTTCGTGCGTACGTCGACGATCGCGGGCTGGACACCACCGGCTATCCGCTGTCGCGGTTGACCGCTGATCGGATCGAGATGGGGTGGATGGTGTACGTGCCGGTGCCGCGTGGCGAAATCGCGATCGGCCGGGCGATCTTCTACGTCGCCGACGACGGCGTCCTCGAACATTCGTCGTCGTCGATCGCGCCGTCGGAGTACGCGGCCGGGTTCGCGCAGCGCTACCGGCAACGCCGGGGTCGGTGAGCCGCAGGACTCGTCATGAATATCTCGGCGCAGCAATTGCTGTCCGAACTGCCGGGGCCGATCCAGGCCCTCGTGTTCGGTCAAGAGATTCCGGGGATGGATACCGAAGCCGGGAGGCGTGTCAGCGCGGCATGGGAGCAGGCCGGTGCGGAACTCGGAACGCTCGTGCAGCGCATCGAGGCGGAGATCTCGGCACTGCCTGCCGCGGCTCGGGAGAATCTCGGCGAGCGGATAGCCGCGAGCGCGCAGTCGCTCGGTGCGGCCACCGCCGGCTCGGGTGAGTTCTGCCGCAGTATCGGCAGGCACGCCGAGCGCAGTACCGCCGATACCGACAAAGAGCTGTACACCATGTACGCCTTCGGCGCGATGACGGTGTATCAGCTGATGCTGGCCGGTGGGTGGCATCCGATCAGGGCACTGCAGGTGCTGTCCGCGGCCAGGGCGAAACACCTGGCCCGGTTCGCGGCCTTCGTTTCCGGGCGGGCCGGTGCAGGTGCTGCCGCGGCGGCCGAGCGTGCGGGGCTGCTTGCCACCCAAGCGGGCGGGTTCGCGCTGCTCACCGCCGGGGTCGACGCGGGCGTGCAGGCCGGTCAGATGATCGGGATTCTGGACGGGCATCGCGAGACGATGGATTGGCGCTCGGTCGCCACGGCCGGTGTGGCCGGTGCCGGAGCGGGACTCGGCGGTGCGCTCGGCGGCCGTCTCGCGCAGGCTGTCCTGCCCGGCTCCGTACCAGAGTTGCTGGGGCGGGCTGTGGTCGCCGGGACAGCGGGCGTATCGGGGGTGGTCGGTGGTGCCGCGGCGGCGGCCGCGATGACCGGGGAATTCCATCTGCCGCTATCGGCGCTGTTCAGCGGCGCGGCCGTCGGAATGGCGAGTGCGCGCGCGAACAGCAGGGCTCATTCCGATAGCGGCTCGCACGCGGAACTGACCGAAGTCGGCAGGTTCCAGGAGATTCCGGGTCCGGATGGGGTGGATCGGCTCGGCCACACCGCGGGGCAGGAGGCCACCGCGCGGTTACGGGATCCGGCCCGCGAATCGGGCTCGCCGGTGGATTTCGTCGGTGCCGAGCAGGGGACCGGCGCCGGAGTCGGCGAGGCAGACGCTGTGGCAGCGCTGCGCACCGGCGAGTCCTCAGGGGCAGGAGGGGGCGAGCCGGTGAATCGGCCGGAGAGCGCCGTGCGGGCCCGTCATCAGGACGGTGGTGCTGCGGAGATACCGTCCGCGCATCCTGGCGAATCGAACCCGGCGGTGCCGGGAGAGGGATCCGGGCCGGTCGCGCACGGTGCGGCTGCCGATAGCGCGGTTGCGCACGGACCGGCTACGGACGGACCGGTTGCGCGCGGACTGGCGGCGGATGGTGCGGTTGCGCATGGACTGGCGGTAGACGGACCACCTGCGCACGGAGTTTCGGCGGACGGGCCGCCTGCGCACGGTGCGGCTGCCGGTGGACCGGCTGCGCACGGTGCGGCTACAGACAGATCGGCGGGAGATGGTGCGGCTGCGGATGGTGCGGCCGGACCCACGCACGGGTCCGGCGGTGGCGATACTGCCGAGACCGCGCTGTATCGACGGATAAATGAGCTGCGTGAGCAGGATCTGGCCGAGACTCGGGCGAGCGCCGGCGGCGAGGCTATGCATTCCGGGTCAGCGCAGGCCGCGAAGCCGGAGACGACGGCATCATTCGGCGATACGTCATCAGTGACCGATGCGGCAGCGCCACATGCAGATGCGGGTGAGATAAATCGGCGCGTGCGGGAACGTGACGAGGCGCGTGCCGAGTTGGCGCAGATGCTGGATGTATCGCCGCAAGAGGTGCGGTGGTGGGGGCGCGACGCGCTGGAACAGGCTCTCGGTGAGGTCGACGCCTGGCTGGGATCGCTGGGTGAACATGGCTGGGCTCGAATGGATCCGGTGGTGCGCGAGGGTGTGCTGTCGGACCTGGGGCCGCGCGTGGCCGAGCGCGCACGGGTGATCGCCGAGGAGAATCGGGCGTCGAGTCCGGTGCGGCAGTGGCTCGGTCCGTCCGGGTCGGCCGGCGCGCGGGCCGAGGTATCCAGTGGACAGCAGTGGACAGCAGTACGGCGGGTGGCCGCCGCCGACGGAGCCACGGAAGTGAGCGGTTTGCTGGATGGCGTGCGCCGGTACGGGGACGCCGATGCGCGGGTCGGAGCGGCGGACCGCCGGGCTGCCGATGGAGTATCGGATCCCGGTCATGCGCGCTATGCGGTGGTCTCGGCCGGCACCGGAGTGCCGCCCGGTGGGGACGTGGACGTCGGCAGTGCGGACAGAAATGCGGTGACGACGCCGATTCCCGGCGACGCGGACCAGCCCATAGTCGCCGCTCGACCCGTCGGTGCATCGTCGCAGTCGACCCCTGAACTCGGCGGGGCAACGCCGCAGCCGACCTCGGAAGCCGGGCGGGCATCATCGCGGCCGACGTCGGAAGTCGGTTCGACCGGCGCGGGTGATTCCGATGCCGCGTTGACGGACCAGACTCGCGATTTCGGCGCGAAGGCGGGTGCGGACGCTGTGGCGAAGGTCCGGAAGATGGAATTCAAAGTCCTGCAACAGGAGTCGGCGCGGGCGCAATCGGACCTCGCCAAGTGGCTGGGGTTGTCGGATACCGAGTTCTTCGGCATGAAGCCGTCGCAGCTGCGGGCGGCAGTTGAGGAATGGGTGGGCCGGGCGGAGCGTATGCCCGCGCAATGGCAGGACGCGGCGCGCCCGCACCTCGGCGCAATGGTGGGTGGTGAGGTGCGCCGCGCGATGGCGGCGGAAGACGCGCTCTCGCCCGATGGCTTGCGTGCTTCGGCGGCTGTGCCTGCGGATTTGCAGGGCCGATTGACAAATGCCGCCGGTGCCGACGCGGCCGGGATCGTGCAGCGTTGGACCCAGGCGCAGACGACCATCGAGCATTTCGTGGCCAACCCACGATTGGTATTGCGGCTCGACCTGAACGACGGCATTACCCCGCATACGGCACCCCGGATGGATGCACTCGACCAGACTCAGGTGCTGCGCGAGCGGGAACTCGCCGAGACGGGGCAGAACGGCGGCGAGTCGGCGTTCACTCCCGAGGTAGCGGATGCGCTCGGGAGAAGTGGACTGGTACTGAGTGATCCGGCGTCGCCGGTGCGGGATAGCGGTGGTGCATCGGCTGATTCGCCGGAGTCGGTGGACGCGGTCGAGCGGGCTCGGGCGCTGCGTGAGCGGGAGTTGGCCGAGATGGGGCAGGGCCGGCGTGGGGGCGAGCCGGCGCTGTCTGCCGAGGTTGCCGATATCTTGACGAGAAGCGGACTGGCACTGAGTGCTCCGGCGGTGTCAGGGCGAGACGGCGTACCTTCACCGATTACCTCGCCGGAGTCGGTGGATCCGATCGAGCGGGCTCGGGTGCTGAGTGAACGGGAGTTGGCCGAGACGGGTCAGGCGCAGCGCACGGGGGAGTCGGCGCTGTCTGCCGAGATCACCGGCATATTGGCCAGAAGTGGTCTGGCATGGGGTGAACCGACCGTGCCTGGGCCCGGGGGGAGTCCGCAGGACGGCCGCGGGGCACCAGGGTCCTTCACCGGGATGCGGGCGAGCGACGAGATTGATGGCTCCGGCAGATATTCGGCTCAGCGTGCGACCGCTGCCCCGCCCGCCGACGATGCGGGCGGGGGGTCATCGAAGGTGGCGGTGGCCGAGCGCGACAGCGTGATCCTACCGGCGGCTGCACCGGATCCGGTGGTCGTGGAAGCGTTGGAACAGTTCCGTGTACTGCGCGAGCGCGATCTGGCCGAGACCCAGCAGGCGCGTTCGGAGAACGATCCCGCCGCTGCGCCCCTTGTCGTTGTTCACGATCCGGCGCTGACGACATCGGCACATGACGCGAGTGTGGCCGAGCCGGGCGACCCGGCGCCGCGGCGAGATTCGGCGGGGGAAGTCTCTGATCCACCCGAACCAGCCGCTTCTACAAATACTTCGGGCGAAAACGCAGGCGGTCATCGTGCCGGACCCGAGGCGCATCCCGCCGACGCGGCTACGGGCCACGGATCCCGGCCTGCGGTAGATCAGGCACGCGACCCCGCACAGGCCCGATCCTCGCCGGGTCGGTCGCCGGCACCGGATGCCGCCGTATCGCTTTCGCCGCACGTCGAGACGGTGGGCTCCATCGCGTCCGAGCCCACCGCCACCGGTACTACCGCGACCGACCCGGCCGCCGATTCGACCACCACCACCGCCACCACCGCAGTCGGTGCGACAGCCGCCGGTGCCGGTTCGGCTGCCACTGCTGCTGGCGCGACCGATACCACCGCTGGTGCGACCGAACCTGGTGCCGGTTCTGCTGCCACCGCCGCCGATGCGTCTACCACCGACGTCAGTTCGGCCGATGCGGACACCGATACGCCCGCCGCTGCTGCCGGCGCGATTGACATGGGTGCCGCTTCGACCCCCGCCGCCGCTGCTGCGACCGATGCGAACGCCACCGCCGCCGGGGCAACCTCCGCTGCAGCGGAGGTTGCTGCTCCACACAATGATTCGTCCGCATCGGGCAACGCCCACGCGTCCGACCCTGTGGCACAACTCGCGGCCCAAACCTCACCGAACAGGAGCGCACCGAATCCCCAGGACCTGGCGCAGCAGCATGCCGCCGCGTCTGCGCAGGCTGCCGAGTTCCTCCACGTGTCGCCGCAGGAGCTGCGGTTGTGGGGGCCGCGGCTGGTGGAACAGGTGATCGACCAGTTCGAAGCGCGGTCGGCTGCGATGGGGCCGGGTTGGTGGGATGGGCTCGACCCTATGGTGCGGGTGGGGCTGCTGGCCGACCTCGGCGAGATGTTCGGCCGACAGCTGCGCGATCTCGCCACGGCGCACCGCGAGGGCGCGGCGGTTATGGGCTGGTTGCGGGACGCGGGATTGGAACCGGACGGCACAGCACCACCTCCCGGCAGTCGGCTGGCGGAACTGCATCGTCTGGCGGCAGCGGAAAACCCGTCGTCTCCGGTGCATCAGCTGATCGATGCACTCGGCCGGTATCTGTCGACCGCTGCCATGGTCGAGGAAATGCCCACGGCACCGGATAGATTGCCACCCCCGGACCTTCCTGATGTGTCAGAGCCGCCACCCGTGAGCCCTCCGAGGCCCGAGGCCGTGCCGCGACAGTCGCTGGGAGAATCCTGGTGGTTCAGCTCCCCGCTGCGTCCGGCATGGATTCGGTTGGGCCTCAGGCGAGGTGAGCTGGCCCGCAAGCTCGCCGGCGAGCACGGCGTATCGGTCGATCCGTGGGCGCTGTGCCCAGATTCCGCCGAGATCAGCCAGTTGCGCACCCGATTCGCCGAGGCAACGGCCGAATTGGCCGGGATGCTCGGTGTACCAACCGACGAGCTGACCACCGGCCGGATCGAGGAGGTCGCGGCGAGACCGGCATCGGACGATGCTGCCGAGCAGCTGATCGGACGCGCTCGGTCGTGGCTGCTCATGGCGGAACTGATCGAGGCCGCAGAAGGTTTCAACGGGTTGTCCGCATTGGCGAGAACGGCCGCCGGGCGAGGTGGTGCGGATCAGGGCTGGCTGGACCGGATAGTCCGGATGAGCCCGAAAGAGCTGAGCAGCCGCTGGCAAGCCCTACGGGCAATTCCGACCGGATCCGCACGGCCGCCGGGTATTTCGTCTCGCACTTCGCTGCCGTTCCAGGTATCGAGGGGCCGAGCCGAGCCGACCGCGGTATCGGCACCGCAGCACCAATTGCCCGTGGGTTTGTGGCAGTCGCCCGAGATCGTCGCGGACGAAGACCGGCGACGGACGGCCCCGCCCCGCCCGCTGGCCCCGGTCGCCGGGCCGGACGGCAGAGGTGACTTCCGCGGTCGGGACGTGCCGCGCGCGCCGGAGCCGATCAACTGCGCGCCCCTGGTCGTGGATTACCTGATCGAGGAGAACGGCAGCGAGGCGGTCGCCCGGGCGGTGGTCGAGAACCCGCTGGTTCCTGACGAAAGCCTCGGCGGGACTGGTCCATTGCCGTTGCAGACTGTGCTCGGCGCTGCTCGATGGGAATCGTTCGCAAGCTGGGACGAGTTGGCCACCCGGCTCTACGCGATGGCACCTGGTGCCGCCGCCTATGTGGTGACCGAGAGCGAGGATGCCCGTCAGGAACTTGGAAAAGGCCATGCGCAGCTGATATTTCACGACCGCGCGCAGCCGGGTGTGATCAAGCGGCGCGACCCATTGGTTGCCGGTGGCGCGAAGCGCCTGGTCTACCGGGCCGAGCTGCCCTCCTCGGTGCGGATATTCGCGGTCATCTACGACGAGCACGGTGTGGTGCAGTCGGTACCTGCTGATTCCCCCACCGCAACTGAAACCGGCCCCGCTGTCCACCAAGCGACTCTGGGCAACGGCGTCGAGCCCATTCCATCCCAAGACAACCTGTTTCCGGATATTACGAGGGTGCTGGATCGGCTCCCGGCAACTCCACGCAAGTATCACGAATTGGTAGATCGGGCTCGACAGCTGGCCGCGGACCATCCCGACGTCTGCGAGTTGAGACCGGTTCTTGACGAGGCCGGCCGGCCGATACTGAGCCGACGGGGCATCCCGATGCAACAGTTCGTTGTCTACCCCCGTGGCGGCCCATCCGCCGCGGCGGCGGATGGTGCGGATGGGTCCTCGGCACCGCATCTCTACTACGGCTTGGTCCATTCAAATGAATTCTGGTCGTCCGGCACGATCGAGGGCCTGATGGATTTCTTCGTCAGCGAGCCCGGACCGAATACCCGGAAGCGGGTATTTCTGCTGGGCCTCGACCCTGATGGTGCGATGCTGGCGGAGCGTCATGCCGCGGTATTTCCGCTGACATTGGAATGGGCCATCCGTACCTTTTATCGGCCGGATGGTGCGGAACAGCCCGAGTACGATTTCGGCTCGACACGGACGATGCCGGAAACTCACGCGCTCATGGCGGTGATCCGGGAGCACCTGCCCGAAGTGATGTTCTCACTGCACAACATGGATATCGCGTCTCCGTGGGTAGGCACCACCAGCGATCTGCCTGGACTGGGCGAGGTGGTGAATGCCGCAAGCCGACTGGTGCGGATACCTTCCGGCGGACCGACCGTCGACGTGGGAGAGGCCACGAAGCTGGCAGAGGGGCTGTATCTATACCCGGAGATCTACCAGTGGCGGAAGATCGCCGACTACGCGCGTGCACACGGTGCCGCCCGGTCGGCCGTTCTCGTGCTCGAGTCGCCGATGTGGCGTGCGGTGCGGTTCCCGGAGATCACGCCGGCCGAGGCTGCCGACATCGCTGAGCGACGCCTCGCCCAGGTCGACGATCTCGCCGCGAAACTACCGCAGACCCCCGCCTCCGAGGTGTACCGGCCGGTGCGCATGTTCATCGAGGACGCCCGGAGGCACGTGGAGTTCTGGCGAGCTGAGCCGGACATGGCCACGGACCCGCTGTGGAGTCGTATTCTCCCGGTCCGTGCGGTCGGCCTGTTGTGGCAGTACGCCAACCAGCTGCTGGTCGACAACCCCGCAGACCCCACCCTGGCGGTGGTCGAACGTGAATTGGACCAGCTCCTGACCTCGTGGGTGCAGGAAGTCGAGCGCATCTATCAAGTCACGCCCGGGTCCTACCGCGATGCGGTCGGCTTCCAGATGAGAGTGTGCTTGGCCGCAGGCAGCGACGACCACCCCGACGTCAACATCTCGCCGGACCCGGTGTCCAACTCCGAACTGGCTGGGCATCTCGTGGCGCGGCGAGACGATCTCGTGCGCCGAGCCCGAGACGCGAGTGGCTGGCTCACACAACAGTTTGCCGTAACCACCGAAGTCCGGAACTGGATCGAGGCGGCCATCACGCGGTCCGTGCAGGAGCTGACCCCCAGCAGCGCAGACGATCCGCCATGGCAACAGCGCGACAACCTCGTCGGCCAGGAACGCGAACTGTGGGACGAGGTAACGGCACTGGGGCCGGCTGCGCCCGACGACTTGATCGTACGGTCCGCCCGGTTCACCAAAGCCCGCGCCGATATCGACCACCGTCAGCAGCTGATCACCCGATCCGCCGATCTGGACCGGCAACTCGGTGAAATCGGCGAACTCATCGACAAACTCGAATACGTATCGGACGAAGACCGGTTCGGCGAACTCGACACGACGGCCCGCGACCTCATCGCCGAACTCGAACGCCGCCGGAAAGCGATCGAAGGTAACCCGGCCGAGGACGACAGCGACCAGACTGATGCTTCCGCCGAAGCTGCCGAAGAAAATGCTGCAGAGCAGCATTCAGCGGATGCAATTGAACTGCGCAGGTGGGCGGCCGGTCTGGACAGCGCGACCGCTCGCGAACGTATGGACGAGCACCAGACCCGCGCGACCGCGCAATTGCAAACCTTCCGGCGCGGCGAGCCGCCACCCATCGGAGAGATGATCAGGACGGGCCGGGCGTTGAATGCGCTCGTCGAGGAGCAGAGTCGCCGGTTCCGCGACGCCATGCCCGAAATGCCGGCGTCTCGGCCCGCGCAAGCGGAACTGGTCGCTACCGTGCAGGCGGCCATGGCCCGTCTGTCGGAGCTGGAGGGGCTCCATGCCGCATCGGGAGTGGTGGTCGAACTCGTCGGGGCACTTCCCGCCGGAGCCGGGATTCGGCCGCTGCCGTTGGAGTCCGGCTACCTGGAATTCTTGCTGTCGTTTCCCAGCCATCTGGCGCGAACGCGGGAGGCGTTGTCCGGGCTGGCCTCGGCCCAGACGTTCGATTCGCTCTGGGACGAGAAGCTGCCGGCGGCATTGCGCCATGTCGCGGATATCTCGCGCTATTTCGAGGCTCGGCTGCTACCCGACGGTACCAATTGGCCGGAGCAGGTCGACAGGTATATGGCCGAGCGGGTGGACAGTGACTTTTCTCCGGCTCTCGTGTCGGCTCTGCGAGCGGCGTCGGCCAGTGCGCAGTCCGGTTCAGACGATGTATTCGCCGCTGAATCCCTGCTACAACAGCTGAGTACCGCAGCGGGCTACTACCTCACGCGTACCCGTGACGTGAAAACGGCACTCGCACTGATCCGCAGACTGGGTGCGGCCCTCGAACCCGCAGCCGACCGGCTCGGTCCGTCACATCCGGCGGTCCAGGCAGCTCGCATCGTCGGTAAGCTACACACCGAACTCACCGATTCCCTTGCGGACAAGCCGGATTACGCGATACCCGAGATCATGCGCGCCCGTGGCCTTGACGCACTGGGCCCGGACCCGGTCGAGCGTTCCGTGATCGATGCCACCGCTCGGAGTCTCCGCCGGCACCACCAGATCGGCGCGTTGGGTGAACTCGGAGCGGATATTTCGGCCGAGTTGCTCAGCGCCGCGACGATGCGGATCGAACGATCGAACGCCGAGTTGCGCCGCCTCGCATCCGCAGTGGGTGTGGAGCCGTCGCGGCTGGCGCCGGGTTCTCCGGAGCTGGCCGAGCAGATCGCCGAATTCGATTCGACTGCAACAGAACTCGTCCGAGTGCTGGCCGACACCGCACGGGGTCCGGACGTCTTATCCGAGAACCCGACATACCGACGAGATCGGCATCAGCTGGAGCTGAGCCTGGCCGGGCTCATCCTGGCACCGGGCGGGCCGATGCGGGTTGCGCGGGTCGTCGATCGTATAGAGCGCGGGCTGCGACTCGTAGATAGCGACGACTGGGGTCGGCTGAACGGGGAGGCGGCAGCCGTCGGCTGGGAATGGCTTCCCGAATGGATCGTGCGGGGTGTGCTTCTCGATGCCGAACCGCAGGCGGACCTCACGGACGATCCGGCGGAGCTGGCCCGAGCAGGTCGACGCACCGCTCATGATGCGGAAGTCGCCGACCTGCTCGGGCTGGCCGATCCGATACCGGAATCCGACGGAGAGTACCGGGTCGGGACCGACCCGCTCGCCGAATTGCGCCTATTGGGGGAGTCGGTTCCGCATTCGACGACCGCTGGTCGGGTGATCGACACCGTGATCAGCTACCTCGAAGCCGGGCAGCTCGTCGGCCTCCCTGGCCGCCTCGTCGGGGATGGGATGGAGGTCGCCCGGTTGCGCGGCGAGGAGATCCGGCGGGAACTCCACAGGTTCGATACCGGGCAGGCCGAGCCGTCGACTCGGCTGGCCGAGCTGGAGGTGGAATACGCGAAGTGCCGCCAGCGGTATCACTGGCTGCTGCTCCAGTCGGTCGCGGCACCGTTCGGCATCGCTGTCGCGCACCTTTCCCCGGCGGAATTGATGAGGCGGGTCGAGGCACTGCGCACCGCGTCGCACCGCCCGCCCGGCGGGCTCGCCGAACTGATCGCGGCCTACGACGATCACGTGGCAGCCTCCGCCGACCTTCAAGCCCTGTCCGGTCCGGCCGGAGTCGCCCCAACGCAGCGGCCGGAAAGTACTTGGCAGGGAGAAGCTTCCGCTACCGGACTGTCCCGGTTCGCAGACGTGCCCGCTACTGGATCGTCCAGGTCCACAGACCTGGTCGACGGGGGCCGCTCGGCCTCCGTCGACCCCAGCGAAACCGCGAAGGCGGACGCTGGTACGCAGGTTGCTGGTCCTCCGGTCGGAATCGGAGAGCACGGCGGGCCACTGGCCGAGCATGGCGTCGTTGTGGGGGCCGCCGCAGTGGAGCAGGCGTTGGGCTCGCGCCCACCGGGTGAGCAGGACATCGTTGAGTTGTCGGTCCCGGCGTGGCTGTACCGGAACCTCGTCGACGAGGGCTGGAACGCGGTATCGGTCGACGAGCAAGATCGTTCCCGCACCTTGTCCGCGGATCGCGAGGTGAGCGACTGGAGCCGTCGTCAGGTGCGGTTTCCGGTCCTGGAGCAGGGGCCGGTGCGGGTCTCGGTGGGATGGCACGGCGTGGTGTCGCACGAGGATCTGCTGCGCCGGTCGTGGCGGCCGTCGCAGGAAGGCGTGCGTTACGCGGGGCTGCCCGACATCTATGCCTGGTCGCAGGAGCGGGATCTGCGCGAGGACGTGGTGTCTACGGAATGGATCAAGGGCTACCTGCTGGACCCGGAGCGTTCGCCGCTGCCGGCGACGGTCATCGCACGCACACGCGACGAGGTGACCGATATTCTGCGCTCGCGGCTGCCCGAGTCTCGGATCGAGGAGCCGCAGGTTCGGCGCGGTATCCGGCTGGCCGCCGAGGCGATATTCATCAGCCGGACGTTATACGGCGATCCGGATATCGGCCGCGCCAACCATCTCTACAACGACGCCTTCGAGAAACGCGAATATTGGATCGCCGCCTTCTATCACAATGGCATCGGCATCACCGATGACCTGAGGGGGATCCTGGACAACGGGCTGAGGCAAGGTGCCGATCTCGGCGAGATCATGCTGGCAATTGTCTCCGATGCCTGGAGTGACGTGGTCTACGGCGGCGGGCGGCGCAGCGACAACCCCCAGGGCTACGACGAGCTGAAATCGGCTGAAATGCTGCACCGCATCGCGTCGCACCCCGTCCATGGCTATGACCAGAGCGCGGCTCGGATCCTGGGATTCGCGGTGAACGGCACCGGGTTCGACGAGCGAACCAGAACCCAGATGATCGCATCGGACGCGTCCGTCGAGGAGATACGAGAGCGCTGGGGAGAGTTCTCCGACAGCGAGTTCGACGTAGCGATACGGGTCGGCGGGTGGGTTGCCGGCGCGGATCTACAGACATTGTCGGAACCCGATGCTCTCGTCCGGACGGTGGAGCTGGCGGTCGAGGACCTGATGTCGGGGCGCTACTCGCCGGAGCGCGTCCTCGGCCGAGTCCTGTCCAAACCGGGCATACGGGTGAGCGACATCGGTGAAGCGTTGCGACTCACGGGTTTGTACGGGCAACTGCAGCCGAGCGGATACTCCCGAGACAGCGATGCGACCGTTCGCGCGGCCTTCATAGATCGACTCCGCCGAGCTATCGGTTTCACTCACCCCGATACCGGATACCGTCCTCCGGACGGGTGGCTGCTCGGCAACCGGGACATGCGCCGGGACCACGCCGAGAAGTTACGGGAAATCGTAGATCGGCTGAACGATGACCCGGGCTATATGCCGCTGGACGCATACCGAGAGGCCCAGTCGCATACGGTCGCAATGCGGGAAAAGTACAACGACTCTCACGCCACCGGCTCGCTGGGTGCGACCGATCACCCGGTGGGCAACGTGGCCGACGACAATGCCGATGCCTCCGATGATCCCGAAACACTGCCCCCGAACGAAGAGGACCAGGCCGCCCGGCTCGATGCCGATGGTGCGGTGGTAGCCGACCTGCGGACCGTGCGGGGCGACGCAGCGGTCAATGCTCGGGCGGCTCACCTTGTGGAGGCAGCGGGCGAAGACGCGACGTTTCACGGTATCGCCTTCGAGGCGGACATACCCGCTACTGGATCGCCCCGGTCTACAGACTTGGACGAGATGCTCAGCATTCTCGATGCGCTGGCGCAGGAGCGCCGTCAGCGCGCCGGATGGGCTCGACTGTGCGCGGTACATCCTGCCGAGCTGCGTTCCGCGACCGCCGGGCTTCGGCATGAATTCGCCGAATTGGAACAGCGATTGGCACCGGAATTGGCGCGGACCGGTGTCATGCCGTCGGGGGCTCGGCTCACCCCGAGTCGAGTGCGGCGAGCCGTCGCGGCATGGGAATCCGAGCAGCGCCGGGTGCCACAAGGACCCTCGGGCGCGGCTCGCCACGCCGAACTGTGGAACTGGCGTGCAGCCGCCGAACGCTATCGCAGGCTCAGTCATCTGTTCGACCGCATCAGGGAATGCGAACGGCTGGACCACCAGTGCGTCGAGCTATTGCGTCGTCTGGCCGATGCCGATGACTCGCCTGTCGCTCAGCGGGAGAAGCTGAACCGGCCCGGTTGGGTTCCGGTAGGGGAGGCGCGTGCCCTTCCGCCGGACAACCATCCCGGTGTCAGGGATCAGAGCCGGCGGATAGCCGCAGCGGCGGATCAGCGCAGGCGGTCCTACCGCGCGGCGGTGCGCGGTGCGGCGCTGATCGGAGTCGACCACCCGGACCGATTGCGCGTGGACCAGTTGGTGGAATCTGTCGCGCGTTTGGTGGACTGGTCCGACGAGTTCCGGGACTCGTCGAATCCGCATCGGAGCGACGACGATCTAGCGCACGCCACCCATATCGTCGATGTAGGGGCCATCACGTTGGCGTATGCGAGAGTGTGTCGTTATGCGGCGGCCGATGAGCGCGCCGCTCGCATCGAGGCGGTGCGTGATATCGCCCGCGAACTACTCGAGAGAGAGATCGTCGAAGGGCACGGTGGCCGGTTCGAGGCGCCGGGTGTGGCGGTAGTGGAAACCGAATCCGGGCCTCCCGAGGTATTCGTCGCCGGTCCGATGGCGGGGCTGGCTGATGCCTTGGCAGCGGTGGCCCCCGACATTCAGGACGACCTCTCCCGCCGGGGGGCCTTTTTCCGCTACCAGCAGATCGTGCTCGATGAGAACGGGCAGGTCTATGTTCGCGAAGTCCGCCCCGCCGACGCAGCCCGGGATCACCCTGCTCAGTCCGAAGTACCCGATCGAGCCGGGCAGGTACGACGCGAAGAGGAAACCGCGGCAACAACATCGCGGCCCGGTGATCCAGCGGCACTCGAGGTCGACATCTCTGATCAGCAGGTACACGAAGCGGCCCGCATCGCCGTTGACCAGCAACTCGAGGAATGGCGCGATCAGGGTCTGCATGGCGAGCGGCTGACCGATTACGTCGCCTTTCTGCCGGTGGGCGACGGTGGAACGCTGGTGATCGCCGCCGCACCGGGCCGCCACCGCAGGGCGCTGCTCGACGTGGCGGCGACCGATCCGAGATTCGCCGGAGCGCTGTGGCGCCCGAGGTTCGCCAAGCAGTATCTCGCGGTAGTGCCGGGCCCGGACGGCCCGACGGCCGAGCAGCGACCGGCATTCGAGGCCGAGGGACCCTATCGCGTACCCACTATCGCCGAGACCGAGGCGATCCTGCTCGACGAGTACCTGCGGTTGCGCCGATTGGGGCTGATCGAATCCGGATTCGGCAGCTGGCTGGCGGGTGTGGGCGACCACGCCTTCTACAACAAAAAGGAGGCGCGCTCCGCAGGACTCGCGGACGCTGTGCCGGGCCGCCTGAAACAGGACGGCACGGTCCAGGCGTTCGGACTGGCGGTCGCCGAGGCCGAATCCGCGGTGGACCCCGATCTGCCGCATCCGACCGCCGTGCTGGTCCGGGCCGTCACTCGGCAGTTTCCGCTGCCGGACCGGAACCTCGAGGATGGCCGGAGCAGCGGCGCGGGCATCGGGCTGCGGACGGCGGTCGACCTCGGTGGCATCTCTATGACAGTCGAGTTCAAGGACACCGGCGCCGGCTGGCGGCTCGTGCCACCGGCCGAACGCGGTCATGCGGGCGATGTGCTGAGCAGATGGTTCCGGGGGATGACCGATCTCGACCCGAACCGATTGCTGCGCCGAATCCAGCAAGCGGTAGATGCCGGAGGTCCACCGGCCGCCGACGGAACCTCATCCGCCGATCCGGGTAGGTCCGTTGACCTGCGCACTCTCTGGCAGATGATTATCTCGCCGGAGCGAGACCTGATTGTCGACATCCGGCGTGACGGCGACGGGTGGCGAGCGGTTCCGGTGCCGGGGACCGACGCGTCCGCACGACGGAGTGATATGCGGGATTCGGATCTCACCCGGTTGGCATGGCGGGTGAACCAGTCCGTCCGAAAGTCGGATTCTATTGATGCCGACGATATTTCGGAAACAATTGAGATCGCTCTGTCGCAGGACGAACTCGATCGTTACGACGACCTGGTGCGCGCGGCGGAGGAGGCTGCCGCGCAAGTGCAGTCCTGGACAGCGACTGAGGCGGCTCTCTTCGACCGACTCGCCGCCGACCACCCCGACCTGCCGGACGACGCGGGCCCGGACGCCTACGAGCGGCTGGCGTCTGTGCTAGGGGAGCCGGTCGCCCTCGATCGCGAGGTCCTCGCCGACGAACTGGGAATTGATCCGCTGGATCTGGAATCGATACCACTGGATGGTGATCCGGCCGCGCGCCGGGCGGATATCCTGCGGCGCGAATCCGATCTGCGCGCGCTCATGGACCTACCCGGTCAGCGTGCGTCGTCGGCTGCGGACATGTCCCGTGCTGTTCGGGCACGCGACGGCTTCCTCACCGGCCGCGTCATCGCGGCGGCACTCGAAGGCAGCAGCGATGGCCGGCAACCGACAGACGCCGTCGGGTACCTGCCAGATGCTTCGGGCGGGCTGCTGATCGTCGCCGCGCCCGACGGTGGGCATATGCGGAGTCTGTCGGAATTGGCGGCGACGGACCCGAAGTTCGCAGGCGCCCTCTGGGCGGACGATCTGGCGAAGCGTTACCTGCGGGTGAGGCTGGCTGACGGCCGGATCGAAGCGGAAGTCGTGGCGGCGCGGGCAGCGGAAGGTCCGAACCGCAGGCACAGCGATACCGAGATCCGGATGCAGCTGCTTGACCACTATCTGACCTATCGCACGGCCGGAGCGATCTATTTCGGATTCCGGACCTGGCTGGAACAGTTGGGGCCGCAAGCGTTTCGCACCGACAAGCACCGAGCCCGGGGCAATGACCGGAGCGGATTGGTTTCCGCACAGCGGAAAACGCCGGCCGACTCCGAATACCTGCTGTGGCACGGTTCCCGGATGGTGCGCGCCGGAGTCGACCTCCCGCGGTTTCATCCCGCCCGTGTGCTGCACCGGCTACGCACCCGGCAGGTGCCGCCGCTGCCCCCGGCCCCGCAGCGGCCCGGGGAGCAGGGAACTCGCCTCGGAAACCCGGTAGTCACACTGGGGGCGATGGCCGCGCGACTGTCGCTCGAACAGCACGATGGGCGCTGGCGGTTGGCCTCGGGCACCGGCGGGCAGATCAACGATGTCCTGGCACGGCACTTCCCGGACCTCGCGGCCAAGTCCGCGCGGCGGTTGGTCGCACGGATCGAAGCACTGGTGGCCGATGGTGCCGGGCCCGATATGCACCACGCGTTGTTGTCGGAGGTGCCGAAAACGTGTTTCGTGGCCGCGGCCGAAGCTGCGGCTGCGGGCCCCGGGCCACGGCCGCGTATCGATATTCCGCAGGACCGCGTGGCAGGGATAAGGCTCGCGGGTGTCGACGGTCGGGACGCAGCCCGGTGGGCCGGCGCGAATTGGCATCCCGGCGGATTCGAGAGCCCGGCAGCAATCGTCGCGCATGTGCGAAGGTCCCGGGGCACCATCGTCGGTGCGGTGGAGTACCGAAGTGCGGGCGCGGAGGAATCAGGAAACATCGGCGCGCACGCGTTTACGGTGAAACTGGACGGCGATGTGGTCGTGCTCGAGGATCAGGTCGCCCGGCTCGATGCCGATGGTGCGGTGGTGACGAATGTACGAACCGTTCGGGGCGACGCAGCGGTGAATGCCTGGGCCGCTGACCTTTTAGAGGTAGCGGGCGAAGAAGCGACGTACCACGGAATCGCCTTCGAGGAGGACGGGAAGCCGGAGCGACGACTGAGTCCGGATGATCAGCCGGTGGGCCTGCCTGGTATCGAGTTTCCGCTCGCGCCGATGGGTGAACGCCGGGTGGGGAGGGACCCGCCCGAGGCGTCGTTCTCGGAGCATCGGAGCGCTGGGCCGGGGGATCGGAGCGGGCCCGGAGAACACGATGTCAGCACGCCGCAGACCGCATCGGGGCAGTGGCACATGAGCGAGGCCGAACGGTCTTTGCAGGGGCTCGGGCAAGGTGCTGAACAGCGGATTCCCGAGGGCGTGAACGAGAGCTTCGTTGTGGATTTCGGCGCGGGCAGAACCGGCGTCTATCGCCCCGGCACCGGGGAATATCGCGGCATGGTCGAGGACGATTACGAAGAAGTATTCCTTGTTCCGCGTTCCGGTCTGGCGGTCCGTGTGGTCGCCACGTCCCGGCTCGACGAAAAGATCGCCGACATCGCGTCCGAGTTCGATCCGAAGCTCCGGTCGCCTCAGATTCCGACGACGACATTGTGGTCCGGTAGTCGAGGTCGGGGTTCACTGAGCATGCATGTACCCGATGTCGGAACCGCTCGGACATTCGATGAATTGGACCGGGTGCAGCGCGATCTCCTGACCGTCCGCGGATACATCCTGGGCGAACGTCACCTGGAAGACGGAAATTATGGCGTGACCGATGACGGAGATACTCTTGTCGTCGTCACGGACGGATACTGCCTGCCGGACAGCAAGTTTTCCTTTTCCACAGCGCAGCGCGAGCTGCCGGGCGGAAGTTTCACACTCTACAACCCGGTCGACCCGGTATTCGTCAGGCGAGGTGCGGCGGGTGATGAGGACCGGGTCCATCCGGTGGCTCTGGCTGTCGTCGAAGCATTGCAGCCTGCCTGGCTGGACAACATGCTGGACGTACTCGGTATCGAGCGTTCGGCGATCGACGGGGCGCTGGACCGCCTCCGAGAATTGAAAGCCCATGGCAGAGTGCTCGGAGCGGCTTGGCCGTATTCGCCGGAGCCGATCGATAGCTTTGAATTGC
Organism: Nocardia sp. NPDC059180; assembly: GCF_042754945.1. Classification (NCBI taxonomy): domain Bacteria; kingdom Bacillati; phylum Actinomycetota; class Actinomycetes; order Mycobacteriales; family Nocardiaceae; genus Nocardia; species Nocardia sp. NPDC059180. The sequence goes on along the minus strand of NZ_JBHZBU010000007.1, from coordinate 119,886 downwards.
TGCCCGAACACCGGGCGACCAGTTCGCCGACCGAGGGTGAACGTAGGCGGGCCGAGCGTGTACTGCCCACTCGTGAAGCCTACGAGATGGTGCCGTTGGACACCGATGCCCGTGCCGGCGGTGATATCCCTCGTGGCTCGAGGAGGTCATTCCTGCTCCAGGTAGTGGATGGCACATTTATCGGACCCGATGGGGTTCGGTATACATCCCCATTCTTGGAGAAGCATGGCACCAGGGAATTTGTGAGTCTCGTGATGGGGCCGGTCGCTGGAGATGATTTCCGCGTCGGTTGGAACCACCTCATCGTGTATGACGATTACCCCAAATCGGAGCTCGGTGTGCCGGGCTACGCGGTATGTACGTTCGTCGATGGACAACCGGACGACATCGAGTCATTCGCCAATGCGTTCGGGCATGCCGTCGACGAACGCCTCGGGGCGCGTACGCTCGATCGAAGTAAAGCGATGCGGGCGGCGGCACAGCTGAGATACGAACTCCGCCAGCGCGGTGTCGACCTGTCAGGCGATCGCTTCAAGGGTCTGTATCGCGGGGCCCTGTGGACCGCGTCGACAGCCGGTCCGACCGTCGGTGACCTGATCGATCGCGGTGCGGACGCCGCCGAGGAGTTGCTGCCCGGATTCGGTGCGGACGATTTCTGGGTGGCGATCGAAAGGCTCGAATCCGAATCCGATCGCCTGACAACGACTCTGTCGCTGAATCCGGTACTTTTCGAATCCGGCGACGTCGACGTGGAATGGTCGCGGGTAGCCGGGGAAGTGAGTGCGCGGATCACCCGGGTGAATCTGGGCCAGGATCCGGTGCGGGTCGCCGAGGCGCTGCGCGAGTTGGATGGGGCATTGCGGCGATGGCTGGCGGAATCGGATGTCGAGCTGGTCGGCGCCGCAGGATCGCCGGCCGAGCTGGCAATCAGTGCGTCGAGCGCCGCAGATCCTCTGGTATCCGCAGAAGAAGTCGGTGTCTGGGCCATCGAGCGGCTGCAAGCAGATGGGTGGCACGATACGGCCCTGCTGGAGAGCGCGGCCGCCGTATCCTCGGCGCTGGCCGCTGATTCGCTGGGCCGCAACGATCTCAGAATCGAACTCCAGACCTTCGGTGGGCCAGGGGAGCGCATCGTCCTCGGCCGAACGGTCGAAACCAACGTCGAGATCCCGGAGTCCGCGCGGTCGGCCGCAATGCCGGAGTTCATGTCGAACCTCATGGGAACGGCTCATAGCTTCGGTGTCTCCGAGCTGGCAGCGGGCCGATCGGTGTGGTTCATCTTCGAAGATTCTGCCGGGCATACCCAGGAAGAACACCGATCGACGCCGGTGCGGTCACGGCATCTCGGGGGAGCACTTCCGGCGGACCAGTCGTACACCGAGCCGCAAACGGGGCTTGCCGACGGTCAGTTCGCCGACGGCCCCGAGAAGAGTCTGCCGCCCGAACCTGCCGAGCCGCAGTCGACCCCGTGGAGCCGTTCGTCCACAAGCGCTCTGCCATGGGGATCGGCGCCCCGCCCAACCCGCACCACCGGCCCCGCAACCACGACGCCGTGGTCGATGGGCAGCTCGAAAAACGCTCGGTCCGATAGTTTTCCCGTGCCGGGTGCCGACATGGAACGCACCGCACTGTACGGCGTCGACAGCGAGCGCAACGAGCACGCCTTCCGGGCCGATCAGGTGCAGAGCAAGCAGCTTGCCGACGTCTACGGACGACCTATCGGGGTATCTTTTCCCACCCGGTCGGGCGATATCGAACACGCCAGGATGTGGGCGCGGATGCGGCATCGGTCGAGCGACACCGTGTTCAAACCCGTGCTGAACCTCGGATCCGACGACAAACCAGAGTGGGCTTACGAACCGCCGGTGCAGGCGCCGTGGTCCACGCCGTTATACGCCCAAGCTCATGCTGGCAAGGACCAGTTCATCATCAACGTCGATCTCGGCGGCAATCCCAGAAAACCGCTGTGGACCACCGTGCGGGTCGACGGTCGTACCTATGGGCAGCTACTCGTGGCCAATCTTCATTTCCGCCGGGCGCTCCGGGGTGCGGCACCGGACGGTGATCTCGTCCTGCTGTCGTGCAATGCGGCCGGTCCCGATGGAACTGCGGCAGGCTGGGCAGCCACCTACATTCACGAAGCGGGCATTTCGAGGAAGATCCGCGCCTTCGCCGGCAAGGATATTCGGTATTTCGACAAGAATCAGGAGTGGTCCGAACTCGCTATCGAGATTCTGCTGGACGCCGCGGGCAATCGTCTTCCGCCGATAACGACGATTCTTCCGCCATCCGGGCCCGAAAAGGCTGCCGCCCAAACGAATTCCTCATCGACCGACCCGGTCGACGGTGCCGGTGATCTCGCCGACGCACCCGACTCATCCCTGTCCGGTGCCGACCCGGAAAGTACGCGGGCCGATGCCGCCGCCGGGGACGACGCCGACGGTAGCGCGACCAAGCGCGCGGCTCGTTTCATCGTCACAAGCGGCGATAACGCGAGTGTGGCGCTCGATCGGTCGCCGGACCTGATGAGTCTCGCGCGGACACACGCCGACGAAGTCATTCGCCTGAACGAAGTACTGGGCCTGCGTCCGCAGAGCGTCACTTCCGCTGTGTACAACCGGCTTACCGGCGAGGTCTACTTCGGGGTGAACAACACCCATTATGTCGGCGATCCGCCGGACCGGAAGATCAGAATGGGGGCGCCGAAACCTCTTCACTCGGCACTCGGGGAGCGAATGCCTGCCGAAAGCCTAGAGGAATGGCCCGCCGCGAACTGCGCTGAGGTCCACGGCGCGAACAAGGCGCTGCTGGATGCGTCACTGCCGGAATCATTGTCGATACACCGGCACACTAGACCACTGACCGTGAGTGACCTCGCCTACAGCACCATCCGGACCATGACCGGACAGCCGTACCCGTCGTGCCGAAATTGCCAGGTGCTCCTCGGCGGGGCAGTGGAGATCCTGCGCCCGGGATCGCAACAGGGATTGTTCGTCGGTGCGGGCGCGACTGAAGCGGCACAGCTCTTTCCGGACCCGAAGACGCCCGACTGACGATCGATCAGCCGCGACACGGTGCGGCGCTGTCGGCGCCGATCGGCAGTTTCGCGCGTTCGGCCGGGGTGAAATCGCGGTCGCTGATAGCGCAGAGGCCGGCGAAGGCGTCCCTGCGGTGCGGGGTGATGAAGGCCGGGCCGTCCTGCGAAAACAGGAGCACATTGCCCGCGCTCACGACCACTTGTATCCCGGGCCCCGGCGGGTGGAACTCGAACATGCGCCCGCGACCGGCATCCCAGAATTCGACGGAGTCCGATTTCACCGCGACTATCAGACCCTCGGCGGTGGTGCCACGTGCTGTGGACATGACCGGGACCGGATGGGATGGAGTCGTCAGTTCGCCGGTATCCATGTTCCAGATTTTCGCGTCGATATAGATCTCCGGCTTCCCGACGGGGAACTGCAATGACGGCCATCTGGTGATCGCGTCCCGGCGCCAGGCCCGCAGTTTGCGACCGCCGTGCAGGTCCCAGACCGCAACGCCCTCACCGGAGGTGATGACGACCTGATCGCTACGGTCGGAACGCGGTATCGCACCGCCGACCTCGTGCAGTAGACGCAGGCCCTCGATACCTTCGAATACCGGTATCGGATCGCCCAATGGTGCACCGTCACTGATCCGCCACCGCGTGAGTACTCCCGCGTGGAACACCACCACCTCGTCGTCGAAGACGATGATGTCCTTGCCCGGTGTGACGCTACTTGTGCGGACTTCGGCCGGAACGGGCAGCGTCACGGTACGGATCAGCCGGAGATCCTGAGCCGCGTATACGTGTAACTCGTCGGCCTGACCGATGGCGAAGACGTAGCGGCCATCGTTGCTGAGCGCGAGGGCGATCGCCCCGTTACCGAGGTCGAGCTCGCCCGGCCCGGTGCCGATCATGGCGCGGGATATGCGCGTTTGATCAGGGCGCAACCGCATCACGTCGAGCCGGCGTTTGTCCGCCGCCATCCGATACACACCGAGGGCGTTATCGCCGCCATGAGACCAGACGATCTTGGTAGGAATCGGATCCCGGAACTGATTCACGTCGTCGACGCGGGTCGGCGGTTTGTATCGCAGCAGACCGGTGGAATGGACGGTATAGATCTCGATTCCCTCCGGTGTGGGCCGGACGAAGAAGCCGTTTCTCGGCGTCGCCGGCATCTGCTGGAACTTGAAAGCCTCGCCGGACCGAAGGTCGATCGCATAGGTAAGGCCGAACGCATCACCCGCGTCCAGGTCCGTCATGATCGCGTAGCGTTCGGACCGGTCGGAGGCGACGGTGGCGCAGATGGTGGACGGCACCCTGCGGCGAAAGCGCTCGTCACCGGTCCCCGGATCCGTCACCACGAAGTCGCTGACGGTGTCGGCGTCGGACTCGGTGGTGCAGGCGAAGCTCGCATCGAGCGATGCGGGTTTACCGCCCGGCAACCGGCGCACGACAGCACCGGTCGCGATGTCGCGTACGACATTCGATACCTGAGTGGCGCGCTGCTCGCGGAACCACACCGTCGAACGGTCGACGCGCCTGGGCAGCCAGTCGGACTGCTCCTCGGAGATGAAACCCCCGATACGGGACGGTCGCGTGCCCGAGGTGTCGTATACCTCGATCCGGTCGGGCCGATTCATCCGCGGATCCTCGGCGCGATCGGGGTCGTAGGTGATCACCAGCCGGGATCCGTCATCGGAGAATTGACCCATGGTGGAGAACATGCTGGTCGCACCGTCAGATGCGCGAACCTCGATGGGCCCCTGCCGATGATGCGGAATCCACATCGTGACCTCACCGGCGCTGGTGATCAGCGCGAACCGGCTGCCGTCGGCACTGACGGAGGCGGCCGTGAAATTCGCCGACGGGCGAACCGGCAGCACCCAAGGTTTCGGATTGCCGGACAGTACGTCGGTCCAGATAGTTGCCGATTGATCCTTGCCGACGACCAGGAACTGCGATCCCTCGCGATCGACGGCCAGAATGTTGGGGTCCGCCCATGGCATCGGGGTGAACGAGGCCACCCCTGCCCAGGTGATCTGCTGCCGCAGCAATGCCGCCTCGACCTCGGGCCGCCCCGGCGCGTTGCGTTGCGCGGCCTGGGCGTACTGGAGTGCCACGAGGGGGTCCTGATCGGCGATCCGGATCGACTCCTGCGCCAGGCTGAGCCCCGCCGCCAACCGCAGCTGCCTGGCCCGCTCCTGGCTGCTGCGATAGGCCACGACGGCGGTGGTCGCGGCCACCAGCGCCAGCACCGCGACCACCGCGATCCCGGCGCGCAGGCGCCGCACCTCGCGCCGCCGCAGCCGAATGCTCGCCTTCAGGTACTGGCGGTCGGCCTGTGGAATATCGGCGACCCGGGAGGAGAGCCATTCCTCGGCAGTGGACAGCGCGCTGCCCCGGAGCAGTGCACCGCAATCGCGTTGCTGCGCTTCCCATGACGTTCGCTCTTCTTCGAGTTGCCGCTGCCAGGAACGGAAGTCACGGTCGCGCTCGAGCCGTTCGCGCAGCAACGGCCAGTTGTCGACCAACGCCTGATGCGCCAGCTCGGCGGTTTCCGTACCGTCGGGCGCGCGGCCGACGACGACGAGCCGGTCGAGGGTCAGCCGGCCGGCGATATCCCGCAATTCCGGGAAATCTGACAGCGAGGCGACCGCCCGCACGAATCCGTCACCGGTCGTGGTGGGTGCTGCCAGCATCAGCAGCAGCCGCCACGCCTCCGCCGCGGCGCCGGGATCGGTGAACTGTGCCAGTGCGCGCTCGGCCCGCCGGGTGATCGAACCACCGGCTCGGCCTGCGCGCTCGTAGTCGGTGAGTGTCAGCCTGCCGCCACTGCGCTGCTCCCACAGCTCGGTGAGCATCGATTCCAGCAGCGGCAGCCCACCCGGCTCCGACACTGTGTCTTCGACCAGGCGCTCGACCAGATCCGCGTCGACGTCCACTCCCGGGGCATGCTCGGCCGGGCCGCGAATCACCTCCCGCAGCTGTGCCCGGCCCATCGGTGCCAATGCGACGGTCGCACCGTCGAGCAGCCGGGCCAGCTCGTCGTCCACCAGCTCGTTGAGTGCCTCCCAGCGCAGTGTCAGCACCACTTGTACCCGTTTGCCCGCGCTGTCGGCGGCTTCGGTGAGTTCGACCAACCACCTCAGCAGAGCCCGAGCCCGTTCCGGAGCAGTGGCGGCGAGGTCCTCGAACTGGTCGGGAAAGATCACAAGCCCCTGCGACGGTATGCGATCGACGAGCTCGGCCACCGACCCCGGCGAGGTATCCGGTTGCCGCACAGCGCGTTGGGCGAGTTCGGCTACCAGCTCGGCGTGTGTAGCCGATGCGGGGGCCGGTACCTGCACCGGGCCCTGCGGGGATGAATCACCCGACAGGCGAAATGCCGCGATACGCCGGCCCTGTTCCCGGAGCCGGGGGATCACCCCGGCACTCACCAACGACGATTTTCCGCTGCCGGATCGGCCTGCGACGGCGACGACCGACCGCTGTTCGAGCGCAGCCAGCACTCGGTCGATATCGGCGTCGCGTCCGTAGAACAGGTGCGCATCGTCCTCATCGAAACGTTCCAACCCACGATACGGATTCGGCAACAGCACTGGATCGGCCCCGAGCACCTCGGCGATCGGAATCATGAACGCGGTGCGGGTATAGCGGCGGCGATCCGAGGCCACCGCCATCCCGACCACCGCCGCAGAACTCGAATCCCACACCGCGGCGCCGCTGAACCCGGCCGTGATCGGCTGGCCCCCGGCCGCGGCCTGCAGCTGCAACCAGCCGCTGCCCTGCGGCGCGCGGAACTCGCCCGACACCCAGACGCCGTCGTCGTGCTCCACCGGAAATCCCAGCATCCGGAATTCCCGGCCCCAGGGTTCGTCGGCGCGCCAGAACGGCGGTGTCGCGACGACACCGGCGTTCTGGGTTTCGATGTCGAGCACCGCGATATCGCCGCCACCGGCCGCGTCGATCGGCACCCAGCGCCGTACCCGGGCGGCCAGGTACTCACCCGGGCGCAGCAGCGGGAAATCGAGCCGGATCGCGGTCACCGGTGCCCGGCCGTCCGCGTAATCGGCACCGATCGCATCGGCAATCACGTGCGTGCAGGTCGCGACCAACCCGGGACCGACGACGAACCCCGCCCCGACGACCTCCCCGGAAGTCGAGAACACCCGCACCGTCGTCGCGCCGAGACGACCGACGCCACCGAGCTCAGCGTTCCGCATTACCACCGTCTCTCCTTGCCTCCACCCCGGGGCCCGCGACATATAGGCCGCGCGATAGTACCTGTGCCGGCCTCCCCACGGCTGAGCGTGGGAAGGGCCGGTGTCGTCGTGTTTCCGCTCGACCCAACCTTTTCCGCCCGCAGGCGGTCGTACCCGGGTAGCCGATGACCACATCGGCTGCACAGACTCAACCGGAGGGCAATGACATGTCTCTGTCGCGCACGGCAACTGGCACATTCACTCTGCTGGCGGCGGCCGCACTCGTCGGAGCCGGGGCGGGCTCAGCTCACGCTAGCGCGGATATGTATGGCGCGATCGCTATTTCGTTTCACACCGGCAAAGTGGCCTCGGCCGTGAACTACCCGAGTCCGTCCGAGGCGGGCCGCGCGGCGGACGCCCGCTGCGGCGGCGGGCGCGACTGCTCCGCCTACGTGTACTTCGTCAACGGCTGCGGCGCTGTCGCCCAGGCTCCCGACGGGAGCATCTCCTGGTCGTGGGGCGTGAATCGGGGAGACGCCGAGCAGAGCGCGATCAACGGACTCGGGCTGCGCGCCCCTCGTTTTCCGAGCCTGGGATCGGCCTCACCGAGCGCCGCGCACGTCGTGCTCAGCGATTGCACCGAGATGGGCGGCCCCTCCGCACCCGGCGGCCGCACGCTGCCCAAGCCCTGACCGGACCGATGACACCGGCCCGGCCGGTTCCATAGAGATAGGAATTCAATGAAGACAGTAGTGAAGCTCGTGGTCGGGTTGCTGGTCGGTATCGGCCTCCTGATCGGCGGCGGCGTCACCCTCACCCAAGACGAAGTCACCTGTGGGGGATCGACAATGAGCGCGGGTGACCGGTGTGAGGAGAGCGCGCGAGGCGGGCACATCACTACCCGCGACTATGAGGAACAGCAGTCCGATAACAAGACCGGCGGCTGGATCATGATCGTTATCGGTTCGATCGTGCTCGTGCTGTTCGGTCTCGGGCTGCTCGGCGCGCTGACCCCCGACAAGGAACGGAGCCGGGACCCGGCGTCGGTGTGATCGCCTGGACAGCGGAGGGCATACCGCCGGAAGGCTATTGCCGCACATGAAAAGTCGCTGCTGGTCGGTATTGTGTCCGGGTACCGACAGATCCGTCGCCCCGGCGGCCGCGAACAGCATGGCGAGATGGAATGAACAGCCTCCCCGAGTCAGCTCTGCCCGCCGAGACCGCATTGACGGCACTACTGGGAGCTGTGCTCGCGGACTGCGCCAGGGATCCGCTGTCCTTCCTCGCCGGTGTCGGGCACGGTCCGGCCATTATCCGGATCGGACGCGGCAGCACGCCGACCGAGCGAGCCGATCAGTTCGACGAGCTGTTGCTCGAGGCATTCGATTCGGCCGGCGATATGCTGCTCGCCTGGACCACCCGCCAGGTCGGCAACCCCATCGACGCCGAGGACATCGTGCAGACCGCCATGATGCGGGTGTACGCCGCCAGGCCCGACGTCGACACAGCCGACCAGCTGCGCGCTTATCTGTGGACGGTCGCGAAGAACCTCGTACGCGACGCCTGGCGGCGGGCGGCGACCGATCGTGAACGGTTCGACGCCGACGGTGACGAGCGGATCGCGCTGCTCGCCGACCGCGCTGGACTCAACATGGACGATATCGTCGTCTTACGCCAGGCCCTGATCGGCGCGCTCGAAACCCTGCCGCCGCGTGAGCGGGAAGCGGTCGTGCTCAGAGCCTACGAAGGCAACACCTACGCCGAGACCGCGCGCATCATGGGAGTCGCTACCGGTACGGCAAAAGGCTACGTGCACGACGCCCTGCAACGGGTGCGTCAGCAACTCGACCGGATTGCCTGAAATATCGGCGATCCGGCACACCAAGGAGGCGGCGCATGGTTCGAAAGCCTGTGCCGGGTGCGGTCCGGCAGGACAACTGGTTCGTGTTGCTCGATCCGAAATGGCAGGCGAGTTCGCCGGGGGAAGTGCCGCCCGCGGCGGTCATCGCGGGTGGCTGGCTGCTCGACGAAGCGGGGGAAACCGGTCCGTTCCAACCGAATCCGGACTATGCCCCGAGGGATCCATCGACGCCGACCGACCCGACCGACGCCGTGCTGCGACTGATCGCCGACGGCGAGCAGCTCGGGGAGCAGCTGGTGCAGGCGCTGTGCGATTCGGTGGTGCAGATCGCGTGTGACCGGAACAACGCACCGGTGGTCGGCTCGGCGCCGGATGGTTTGGCGTGTGTGTTCGTGGCTACCGCGATGGCGCATCAGCACGGTGTAAGCGCGGATCGCTGGTGGCCCGTGGTTGGCGCCGAGCTACCCGGCATCGTGCCCGCCGGCGCGGATATCCTGCTCAACCCCGGCGGCCCGGCGGAGTTCCGGCTCGTCACCGACGCCCTGCGCCGGGCCGATTGACGCGGTTTCAGCGGTTTCCCCAACCTTGGCCGCCCCTGGACGGTCTGTAGAGAAATGAAGATGTCAGCGGGGAACATCGAGTGGCGCGCCGGCCGGGTGACAGCGGACGATTTCGTGGGGCGCGAGCACGAGCTGGATGCGATCGTCACGCTATTGCTGCGCGGTACGCGACTGTTGACATTGATCGGCCCCGGCGGCATCGGGAAGACACGGCTGGCCGCGAAGGCGGCACAGCATCTGGCGATGAAGGGTCGCATGCCGGTGCGCTGTGTGCGGCTGGCACGATTGGATCCCGGCAGCGATACGGCAGCGGTCGAGCAGGAGATCGCCCGATCCGTTGTGACGACGGACTATTCGGACCGCTCGACGTGGGATCGCGCCGCCCTGGCCATGGCTGATCCGCGCGGCCGGGTCGTGCTGGTACTCGACAACTGTGAGCATGTGCTCGCAGCTGTCGGCGTGGTGATCGACCGCATGCTGGCGGCGATACCTGGGCTGAGCATCGTGGCAACCAGTCGCGAGGCGATCGGATGGATGGACGAGCAACGGTTCGTGGTCCCACCGTTGCCGCCGCATCACGCGCTGCAATTGTTCCGCGATCGAGCCGAGCTGACCGACCGTCCCATCGGCGGTGCGGATGACACGGCAGTTGCCGATGAGATCTGCAGGCAGATGGATTATCACCCGCTGTTCATCCGCCTGGCGGCAGGTCGGCTCGCGTGCCGGCCGTTGCGGATGATCCTGCGTGAGATCTGCGGGGACCCCACCAACGACCGCAGGCTGACATGGCCTCCGACACCGGTCGTCGGCGGTGAGGAGCGCCACCGCAGCATCAATGACGTCGTCGGCTGGTCCTACGACCAGTGCAGCGCGAAGGAGCAGGTGCTCTTCGGCCGGCTGTCGGTATTCGCCGGGGGCTATGACACCGATCCAGGCCCCGTGGACGCTCCGATGCGGCCGGTCGGAGCCGACCTGGATGCGATTCGGCGCATCTGCGCCGATCCCGGCGTGGACCACACCGACGGCCGGATCAGTATTCCCGGTGAGGAGGTCGAAGACCTGCTGGAGCGGCTGGCGGACCAGTCGCTGGTATCGCGCCACATCACCGCGACCACGGTCCGCTACTCACTGTCGGGAAACCTTCGCGTATACGCCCAACAGCAACTGCGCCGACGGACGAGAGGAGGCGTCGATGCGGCCGTCGAACTCGCCGAGCGTCATAGCCATTACTACCGCGACAAGATCCGGGAGGCGGCGCAGTGCTGTTTCGACCCGACGGAGGAGGGCGGTCTCATCGACTGGGCGAATGCGGCGTGGCACAACATCATCCTCGCGGTGGACCGCGGCCTCGCACCCGGCGGCAACGCGATACACGGCCTGGAAATCTGCGTAGCAATGCTGATGCTGCGACTTGCTGTCGACCGAGGATCGCTGCAGGAGATGCGCCTGCGGACCGAGCGCGCACTCGACGCGACCCGCGAGCTGGACCCGCCGCCGAACGAGCTGCGGATGACCGCGATGGCCCTGCTCGGTCCCGCGACGTACGCCGCCACCGAAATCCGAGGCGCGCAGCTTCGGCTGGTACCGAACGAAGTCCAGCAGCCGACGATGGGTACATCGCACGCAGGCGAGCGTGCGATCCGGACCGGCAGCTCGGATGACACACAGCCGCGGTGGACCACCTTGACCGCAGCCGAGCAGGATGTCGCGGTGCTGGCAGCGGCGGCATGGACCAATTCCGCGATCGCCGCCCGGCGCGGTAGATCGCGCCGCACCGTCGACGCGCAAATCGCAGCGGTTCTGCTGAAGCTACAGATCACCTCGCGTGCCGAGATCGCGCGATTCGTCCCGAATGATCGAGCCGAGCGGCCATGGTGGACCGATAGGCAATCAGATGCCAGGTCATCGGTCTGTAGTCCGACGGTGGTGCGGACGACGGCGGATCGGCACAGAGGTGAGCCGTGAATGACCGGCTGTGGGTCGACCCCGAGAATCTGCGTGCGCGCGGTGCGGCGTTCAGAGAGTTCGGCGACGAGGTCCAGCAGATTACGAAGCGCTTGAACGAGGTGCTTTCCCGAGAAGGCCGGTGGTGGGGCGGCGACGAGTCGGGTGTCGCGTTCGAACAGTCCTACGAGCCCGATGCACGGCGCGTGACGGCCGCGCTTCGGGCTCTCGCGGATGCCCTGCACGGTTTCGGCGGACAGATGGCGGAGACGGCCGGCGAATTGGAGACAGCGGATACGGACGCGGCCAAACACATACGCGATCTGGACGAACTCGCTCCCCATCCATCCCGTGCCGCCGCATCGCCCCGCGCTCCGGCACCGGATGCCGCTACATCGCCTCTCGTTCCGGCACCGGACGGCGCCGCATCGGTCTCCGCTCCGGCACCGAACGCCGACCGCTTCCAGCTCCACCCCGCCCCCGGGTCGCCGGGCCTGCCCGCCTCCGTCGCGGCACCATCAGCAGTCCTCGCAGGCGAGGACCGAGGGACACCGGTCGGAGCACCGATGTCGAGCAGTGGTACCCCATGGGACAGCGCGCCTCCGGATTCGCCGACCGGCGCCTCCTCGGCGGCGGGAGACGGTGCGACCACAGCCAGGAACGAACAACCGCCATCGGGGCCCGCCGGTACGCCGGCCCCGAGCACACCCGGCGGCGGTGATCGTGAACGGCCCGCTCGCCGCGATGGCCCTGCGGTCAAGGAGACCGAACGCAAGCAACCGAACAGCGCCACCTCACCGACTCGCAACGCCGTGCCACCGGCCGTGAGTGCACGGGGCGGCCATAAACGTTCCGGCACACCCTGGTCGGAGGGACGTACCTCACCCGGCCGCCCACAGGTCGCCGCTCCCGACCGCAGGCACCCGGGCAAGTCCGACCGTGTCGGCAAGCCCGCCCAGGATCGGCCGCGATCCGGACGGGACGTCGGTGACCGTAACCGGTCGCGCGGCCCGATGGCCCGGCCGGTGGACGAGAGCATGCTCATGCGGCGGGCCCGGACTCTGGGCGAGCGGCACGGTGCCGAGCCATCCGGTTTCGAGGCGGCCGATCTCGACGAGGCCGCGGTGACCGAATTCCTCGACGCGACCGACGATGTGCTGACGCGATACCCGGTGCTTCCGGTCAGTCGTATCGGAATCGGTGTCACCGGCGGGACCGGCGCGGTGCGCGTTGCGCGGTGCGACGGCGAGAACCTCGCGCCGACGTGGTCGGTGATCCTGAACAGCGATCTGTTCGGTGGGGCCGAACCACCGATCGAGGCCGTCCGGCGGCAGCAGAAGCCGGGCGCGGACCACGAGCGACCGCTGTACTCGGCCACCGTGCGCGAATTCGGCCGCGCCTTCGATCTCGCCGGTGGTTGCCACGCACGCCATCGTGCCCAGCGGGCGCTGATAGCCGAATACCTGCGCGGCGATAAGGGATACCGCGATACCCATCTCGCTCGCGTGGTGGAGGGCTACAAGCGCTGGCGTGATCAGTTGAGCGGCGGCAGTTTCGACAAGGGGCGCTTCGACGCCGCCGAGGCGCTCGCCGACGGGTTCACCGAGGTGCTGCTGCGGCAGGATGCGGCGTGCGAACCGGCGAAGACGCTGTGCCACTTGCTGCTCGAGCACGCCGTCGGCCGAAAATTGGCACGGACAGCGGCCGGGGGTACTGATGTGGCGAGCGGAAAGTGATCGGTGCGGTCCCGGCCGCCGAGGGTGGATCACTTTCCTGAACGGACAGTAGTCTGTAGCTATCTGGCCGAGGCCTCTCGACTCGGCCGCCGCCGATCGTTATTCGATCACCCTGTGGGTACCGTCACGGACGGTGCCGACGAACTCCTCCATCAGATCCTCGAGCGCGACGATGCCGATCGTGTTGCCTCGGTTGTCGACCACCCGGCCGAGATGGCTGTTGGTGCGGCGCAACCGGGCCAGCGCCTCGTAGAGCGGTGTCCCGGCCAGCACTGTCGGCAGCGGCCGGATATCGGTGCGGGGGATCGGGGTCCCCGGGCCTGCGGTCTCGTCGGCGACCAGATCGAGCACATCCTTGACGTGCAGATAGCCGACCAGTGAGCCGTCGTCGGTGCGCACCGGATACCGGGAGAACCCGGTCTCGGCCACCGCGGATTCGATATCGCCGAGGGTGGTGCCGTTGCCCCGCAGCGGCACCGTCCGCGTCGTCTCCAGCGGCACCATCACGTCACCGACCACCCGTTCGGAGGTGCCCAGCGCCTGGGTGAGTCTGCGGTGCTCCTCCTCGTCGAGCAGGCCCTCTGAGCGTGATTCGCCGATCATCTCGGCGAGCTCGACACTGGAGACGGTGGCGTCGAGTTCGTCCTTCGGCTCGATGCGCAGCATCCGCAGCGACAGATTCGCCGCCAAGTTGTAGATGGCGATGAGCGGGCGCGCCAGCCGCAGCCACATGAGGTGGATCGGCACCAGCAGCAGCGCCGATCGCTCCGGACCGGCCAGCGCGATGTTCTTCGGGATCATCTCGCCGAACAGGATGTGCAGGATCACCACGATGGCGAGCGCGACGGTGAAGGCCACCGGATGCAGCAACTGATCGGGCAGCCCGACCAGCTCGAACGGCCCCTCCAGCAGGTGCGCGACCGCGGGCTCACCCACGCGGCCGAGCAGGATGGAGCAGATGGTGATGCCCAGCTGGGCCGCCGCCAGCATCATCGAGAGGTTCTCACCCGCCCGGATGACGGTGTTGGCGTTGCGTTTGCCCTGTGCGGCAAGGGCTTCCAGCCGGTCGCGGCGCGCCGAGATCAGGGCGAACTCGGCACCGACGAAGAAGGCGTTACCGGCGAGCAGCACGACGGTCAGCGCGATTGCGAACAGATCACCCATGGTCGGCCTCCTGCCCGTCGAGCACATCTGCGGTGACCGGGATCAGCCGCACCCGGTCCACCCGCCTGCCGTCCATCCGGTCCACCCGGGCCAGCCACCCGCCCTGACCGTCGCCCGGACGACGCTGTAGCGCATGCGAATCGGGCAGCACGACGGTGTCACCTGCCTCGGGGATCCGGCCGAGACGGATCAGCACCAGACCGCCGAGGGTTTCGTATTCACCTTCCGGCGCTTCGTAACCGGTGGCCCTGGACACCTCGTCGATGCGCAGCAGACCCGAGCAGTCCCAGCCGTCGGAGACCCGGCGTACGTCGCGTTCCTCTTCGTCGTGCTCGTCGCGCACATCGCCGAGGATCTCCTCGATGACGTCTTCCATGGTGACCAGGCCCGCGGTGCCGCCGTATTCGTCGACCACCAGCGCGACCTGCATGCCATCAGCGCGGATGCGTTCGAGCACCTCGTCACCGTCGAGGCTGGCGGGCACGATCGGGACCGGCCGAGCCAGCAGATGCAGGGCGAGCCCACGCCGGGATTCGGCGGGGACGGTGAACGCCTGCTTGACGTGCACCACGCCGAGCGTGTTGTCCAGGTCGCCATCGATGACGGGGAACCGGGAGAAACCGGTCCGGCCCGCGGCGGCGATGAGATCGGGGATGGTGTCGGACTTGTCGAGCGATTCGATCTTCACCCGCGGCGTCATCAGTTCCTCGGCGCTGCGCTCACCGAACTCCAGCGAGCGATCCATCACCTGTGCGGTGCGCTGATCGAGCGCGCCGCGCTTGGCGGAGGTCCGCACCAGCGAACCGAGCTCCTGCGGGGAACGCGCGGAACGCAGTTCCTCGGCCGGTTCCACCCCGAGGCGGCGCACCACCCAGTTGGCGCTGCCGTTGAGGAAATGGATCAGCCATTTGAAGACCACGGAGAACGCGACCATCGGCCCCGCGGTCATCCGCGCGGTGGCCAGCGGGGCGGCGATGGCGATGTTCTTGGGCACCAGTTCGCCGTAGATCATCGACAGCGAGGTGGCCAGCACCAGCGCCAGCACCAGCGAGATTCCGCGAGCGGCGCTCTCGCCGATTCCGGCCGCCGAGAACAGCGGTGTCAGCAACCGGGCCAGGACGGGTTCGGCGATATAGCCGGTGATCAGGGTGGTGATGGTGATGCCGAGCTGCGCGCCCGACAGCTGGAACGACAGCGTGTGGTGGGCCTTGCGGACCATGCGGGCGCGCACGTCGCCATCGCGGGCATGCGCTTCGACGGTGCTGCGTTCGAGTGCGGTGAGGGAGAATTCCGCGGCCACGAACAACGCGGTCCCGGCGGTGAGTGCGATGAAACCGATCAGGCTGAGCACGGTGAGCGCGACGGTCACGGTCAGCACCACCCGGACCGGTGGCTGAAGGACACGGTCGTGCGTGCTGCGGTGAGCTGGACGGCTGCGGGAAGGAGGACGCCGGGTTGGTCACCCGGCTCGATAGAGGAGCCCTCCTGTGCGGCGTCCTCGGACGCGGGTGACAACTGGTTCCTTTCGCATGGGAATGGGTGCCGACGGTGTCGGCAACCCTCATGCTACCGGCCCACGCACGCTGTGGCGTGGGCCGGTCCGGCGTTGATTCACCAACCGCTCGGCAGGGGCCGCCCCTCGGCGAATCCAGCGGCGGACTGCACCCCGAGCACGGCCTTGTCGTGCAATTCGGCCAGCGAGCGGGCACCGGCGTAGGTGCAGGCGCTGCGGACACCGGAGCAGATGTGGTCGATGAGATCCTCGACGCCGGGGCGTTCGGGATCCAGCCGCATCCGTGAACTGGAGATGCCCTCCTCGAACAGCGCCTTGCGGGCACGGTCGAAACCGCTGTCTCCGGCGGTGCGGGCGGCGACGGCGCGTTTGGACGCCATGCCGAAGCTCTCCTTGTAGGCGTTGCCGTCGCGGTCGACGCGCAGGTCACCGGGCGATTCGTAGGTGCCGGCGAACCAGGAGCCGATCATCACGTTCGACGCGCCCGCGGCCAGCGCGAGGGCGACGTCACGTGGGTGGCGGACACCGCCGTCGGCCCAGATGTGCACGCCGATCTCGCGTGCGGCGCTGGCACATTCGGCGACGGCGGAGAACTGCGGCCTGCCCACACCGGTCATCATGCGAGTGGTGCACATGGCGCCGGGGCCGACACCGACCTTGATGATGTCCGCGCCGGCCTCGGCCAGATCGCGGGTGCCCTGGGCGGAGACGGTGTTGCCGGCGACCAGCGGCACGCCAAGGCCCAGATCGCGGATGGCGCGCAGGGTTTCGAGCATTTTGACCTGGTGCCCGTGCGCGGTGTCCACCACCAGGAGGTCGGCGCCCGCGTCGACCAGAGCCTTCGCTTTGGCGGGCACATCGCCGTTGATGCCGACGGCGGCGGCGATGCGCAGCTTGTCGGCCCCATCGACGGCGGGGGTGTAGATGCCGGTGCGGATGGCGCCGGTGCGGGTGAGCACGCCTGCGAGAGTGCCGTCGTCGGCGACCAGCACGGCCAGGGTGGCGTGCGCGGCTTCGAGCAGGTCGTAGATTTCGCGCGGCTCGGCGGTGACGGGTGCGGTGACGAAATCGGTGGCGACGACATCGCGCAGCCGGGCGAACCGGTCGACATCGGCGCAGGCGGCCTCGGTGACCACGCCGACCGGGCGTCCGTGCTCGTCGACCACCACCGCGGCGCCGTGCGCGCGCTTGTGGATCAACGCGACGGCCTCTGACACCGACTGCTCCGGGCGCAGAGTGACGGGAGTATCCGCGGTGAGCGAGCGGCTCTTGACGAAGGCGATGGTCTCGGAGACCGCGTTGTTGGGTAGATCCTGTGGCAGGACCACGATTCCACCGCGGCGGGCCACGGTTTCGGCCATGCGGCGCCCGGCCACGGCGGTCATATTGGCCACGACCAGCGGGATGGTGGTGCCCGACCCATCGGTAGTCGACAGATCGACGTCGAACCGGGACGCCACATCCGTCCGGTTCGGGACGAGGAAGACGTCGTCGTAGGTCAGGTCGTACGGCGGCTGATGTCCAGGGAGAAACTGCACTGCACCGATGGTAATCGCGCAGCGACGAACGTGTGCCGTTCTCGCCACGGTCCCGCCGCAACCTGGGCGCAGATAGTGGACGCCACGCTCGCACTGGTGATTGCGCTCCACAGGCGCATGGGCGATGGTCGATCCGGGCCCATCCCGCCCCTGAGATCCGGGCCCATGTCGCTCTTGATCTGCCCTGCCGGACCCCTGCCCTAGGAAGGGAGTCAACGCCATGGCGTTCACGGAGGAAGAACTCGCCTATCTGGCATCGCAGCCGGTGGCCAGGGTCGCCACCGTTGGCGATGGCGACCAACCCGACGTGGTGCCCCTGTCGTTCGAATTCGACGGAACCTACTTCTGGATCGGCGGCGTCGGCGTCGCGGTCCTGGAGACGCGCAAGTTCCGCAATATCCGGGCAGGTCGCCGGAAGGTGGCGCTGGTGGTCGACGATCTGGTGTCGATGGATCCGTTCATCGCGAGGTCCATTCGGGTGTACGGAATTGCCGGCGAACCCATTGAACGAGTCGGCTTGGTGGGCCCAGGTGTGTACGTCCCGATCACGCCGACGGTGTCGTGGAGCTGGAACATGACGGGAGAACCAGCCGGTGAGACATGGTATCCGGCACGACGAGCAGTGCATCGCCGACAGGAATGACCCGTGGGAGATATCAGTTTGCCCGGCGGTTGCGGCCGGACCGGGAGCGGGTCGAATGCCCGGCGTGGCGCCGTGGTTTCCCGGGCGTGTCGCCGGGTCGTCCTGGTCGGCGGGTCCGCGTCGGTTCCGTTGCCGGGGTGGGCGTTGGCGCCGGAGCCGGGACCGGGGTGCCCGGTGGTTTGCGGGCACCGGTGAGACGGTGCAGGAGGCGATCGCCGGGTGCGATGGTCGCTTCGGCGGCGTCGATCCCGGCACGGCGGGTGAGTTCGGCGACTTCGGTGCGCTGGTCCTCTGTCACGAGGGTGACGACGATGCCGGTGGCACCCGCGCGGGCGGTGCGGCCCGCGCGGTGCACATAGTCCTTCGGATCGGCAGGCGGGTCGACGTGCACGACCAGCGAAACATCGTCGACGTGGATGCCTCGGGCGGCGACATCGGTGGCGACGAGCACCGGAACCGAGCCGTCGGCGAACGCGGCCAGCACGCGGTTGCGGTTGTTCTGGGTCTTGCCGCCATGCAGTGCCTGCGCGAGGATCCCTGCCTCGCGCAACCGCCCGGTCAGCTTGTCGGCGCCGCGCTGGGTGCGCACGAAGAGCAGGGTCCGGCCCTCGCGCGCGGCGATCTCGGCGATCACCTCGCGTTTGTCGGCCTTGCGTAGATGCAGCACGTGGTGCGTAGCGGCGGGGGCGACGATGTCGTTCTCGGGCACCGGGTCGGCGGAGTGGGTGACCGGATCACGCAGGTAGCGGCGCACAACCTCGTCGACGGCGTCGTCGAGGGTGGCCGAGAACAGCAGGTGCTGGGTGTCGCCGGGGACCTGATCGACCAGGGCACGCACCTGGGGCAGGAAGCCGAGTTCGGCGAGATGGTCGGCCTCGTCGATGGCGGTGACGCGCACCGCGTCCAGGGACAGTGCCTGCTGGGCGATCAGATCCGCCAACCTACCGGGTGTGCCGATCACCAGGTCGACGCCGCGGCCGAGCCGTTCGGCCTGGCGCTTGATCGGCAGGCCGCCCACCGCGGTCCCGAGGCGAAGGCCGAGCGCGCGGGCCGCCGGTTCCAACGCGCTCTCGATCTGCACGGCCAGCTCGCGAGTCGGTGCCAGCACCAGTCCGCGCGGCCGCCGAGGCGTCGAGGGCGCACCGGCCAGGCGCACCAGCATCGGCAGTCCGAAGGCGAGGGTTTTGCCCGAGCCGGTGGGGGCGCGGCCTAGGACATCACGTCCGGCGAGCACATCCGGGATGGTCACCGATTGGATCGGGAAAGGGGAGCCGATGCCTTCGCGGCCCAACGCGTGCACGAGCACCACAGGTAGTCCGAGCGCGGCGAATGTAGCCGGGGCAGTAGTTGGTTCAGGCACGGAACAGCCGTGTCAGCTCGACCAGCCACGGAATCGCGACGGCCAGCGTCGGCACCACCAGAATGGCCAGCGAACCCAGATAGGCGGCGGCCGCGATCCGCATATCACCGAGCGGACCGGACAACCGCTGGATTCGGATCAAGGTGCTCGGCCCGCCGACGGCCAGAGCGCCTTGCGGCGCGGAGGACTTCGAACACGCCACCAGCGCCCTGGCCAGTGGCTTGGGCCCGGTCACCTTGACTGCCGAATCGTCGGCGAGCAGTTCGATCAGCAGCTTCACCGAATCCAGCGCGGACTTACTGCGCACGAAACGCGGGAACGCTTCGTGTGCCGCAGTGAACGCCTCCAGCACCAGATCGTGGCGCGCCCGCAGATGCGAACGCTCATGGCTGAGGATCGCGGTGAGCTCACGCTCGTCCAGATTGTCCAGCGTGCCCGCGCTCACCACCACGCGCTGACGCAGACCGGGTAGGCAGTAGGCGATCGGTTCGGACGCGGCCAGCACGCGGATATCGGCCGCCCGGCGTTCGGGCCCGCTCTGATCGAGCAGGTCCACCAGCATCCGATGACGGGCGCGGCGGCGCCGGGTGTGCACGCCGACGCGGATCGAGGCGTAGATCAGGCGCGCGCCGACCATCAGCGTCAGCGCGAATACGAACACATAGGCCAGCCACAGCGGTAGCCCGAGTGCATCGATCTCGTCGGTCGGCGAGGTGGTCGGCCGGCCGTCCGCACCGGGTACCAGCAGCTCACTCGCGATCGCCAGACCGGAACCGAAGGCGCTGAGCACGGCGGCCAGCGCGATGGCCTGCCACAACACCAACGCTGCCCGGGGTGTGCGGTAGGTCCACTTCGACCGGGCGAGCAGGGCTGGGGCAGGCCCCGCGAGAAGCAATGCGAGACCGGCGAAGACCGGCGCGGTTGCGTTCATCGACTCAGCTCACTGCGTTGTGGGGCCAGGGGTCGAAGACACCGCGATCACGGTGACGGTGGTGCGGTGTCCTCATCTGCTTCGAGCTTAGCGAGTGCCTCGCGCAGCGCCGCAGCCTCGTCCTTACCGACCTGCTCCACGAAGTGCACCAGGGCGGCGGCACGGCTGCCCGCTTCCTCGGCCTGCTGCAATGCGTCGACCATCAGGCCGGCCACCAGCTCGTCGCGGGTATGCACCGGAGCGTAGCGGTGCGCACGGTCGTCGCGTCGCTGAACGACGAGGTTCTTCTTCGCCAAACGCTGCAGCACCGTCATCACCGTGGTGTACGCGAGTTCGCGGCGCGCCGACAGCGCTTCGTGTACCTGCCGGACCGTTTGCGGTTCGTCGGTCGACCACAACTGGTCCATGACCGCTTTCTCGAGTTCACCAAGTCCTGCCATTCCACGATTTTACGGACTCAACGACGCTGATGCGTACTACAGGGTGTCGTAACTGGCTGGTAGCGGGTGTGGTATTGGTCATACTCCGTCGACGGGCGCGTCGAGGCGGGCCGGACCGCCCGCCGTACCCAGCACATGGCGGGTGCCGATCGGCACGATCATCGGCCGACCCGACATCGGATCTTCCAGTACGGTGGCCTCGAGTCCGAACACCTCGCGCAGCAGGCCGGCATCGATGATGTCGGCCGGGGCGCCCTTGGCGATGATCCGCCCGTCGCGCATGACGATGAGCTGGTCGCTGTAGCGGATGGCCAGGTTGAGATCGTGCAGCACCATCACCACGGTGCGGCCGAGTTCATCGTGCAACCTGTCGACCAGATCCAGTACCTCGAGCGAATGCGCGAGATCCAGATAAGTGGTCGGCTCGTCGAGCAGCAGAATGTCGGTGCCCTGCGCCAGCGCCATCGAGATCCAGGCCCGCTGACGCTGACCGCCCGACAGCTCGTCGAGCGCGCGATCGGCGAGATCGGCGATACCGGTCTGTTCGAGGGCGGTGAGCACCTCGGTTTCGTCGGTGGCCGACCATTGCCGGATCCACGACTGGTGCGGATGACGCCCGCGCGAGACCAGATCGGCGACGGTCAACCCTTCCGGCGCCACCGGAGTCTGCGGCAGCATGCCGACGATGCGGGCGACGTCCTTGGTCTTCATCGACGAGATGGCCTTGCCGTCGAGCAGGACCTGTCCGTTACTCGGCTTCAGGAGCCGTCCCAGTGATCGCAGCAGGGTGGATTTTCCGCAGCCGTTCGGCCCGATCACGGTGGTGATCACGCCGGGGGCGATATCGAGGCTCAATCCGTCGACGATGACCCGTTCGCCGTAACCGAGGGTGACGCCGTCGGCCGCCAGCCGATGTGAGCCGTTGCGTGGCGCTTCTCCGGTCTTCACAGCGTGGCCTTCCGATTCAAACGTACGAGCAACAACAGCAGGAACGGGCCGCCGATGGCGGCGGTCACGATGCCCACCGGCAGATCCACCGAGAACAGCGTGCGCGAGACGATATCGGCGCCGACTACCAGGATCGCACCGATCACCGCTGAACCGATGAGCGGTTCACCGGGTGTGCGCAGCAGTCGGCGGGCGATCTGCGGCGCACACAACCCGACGAACGCGACCGGCCCGACCGCCGCGGTCGCCACCGACGCACCGACGACCGCGGCACCGATGAGCACTGCCTGCTGGGTCTGGATCCGCACGCCGAGCACCCGGGTGGTGTCGGTGCCCAGGCGCAGCGCGGCCAGCGTTCGGGCTGATCCGACCGCCACCACCAGCACAACCAGCAGCGCGATCACGGCCGGAATCAGTTTGGAATCGTCGGCGGAGTTGAGCGACCCGGTCAGCCACAGCTGGGCGCGGGCGGCGTCTTCGAGGCTGGCGCGGGTGAGCATCCAACTGATCGCCGACAGCAGCAGCGAGTTCACGCCGACCCCGATGAGCACCAGCCGCATCACGGTCACGCCGCTACCGCCGAGCGGATTACGTCCCCAGGCCAGCAGGTAGATCACGGCGGCGGTGCCGAGCCCACCGAACATCGCGGCGATGGGTGTGCCGAGCGAGATGGCCAATCCGGTGGTCGCGCCGCCGGTGCCGACCATCACTGCGACGGCACCGAGCGCGGCGCCGGAGGTGATACCGAGAAAGTCCGGCGCGGCGAGCGGGTTGTGCAGGATCGACTGGGTGATGGCGCCCGCGATGGCGAGTGCCGCGCCGACCACCACCGCGGTCATCGCCCGCGGGAGCCGGGATTCGAACACGATGAAGCGCTGTGAGCGGCTACCGCCACCGGACAGCACGTCGAGCACCTTGCCGAATCCGAGGTGGGTTTCCCCGATGGCGATATCGAGGCAGAACAGGCCGAACAGCGCGACGGCGAGGACCACGATGATCACGACCATGCGCGGGCGCAGTACCAGCGACATCGGGCCGACCCGAACCGCCGTCCGCAAACGCGGCGCGGCGGCCTCGGAGGTCTTGGTCGGCGAGACGGTCATACGCTCACCAGCTTCCGTCGTCGGACCAGGGCGATGAAGAACGGCGCGCCGACGGCGGCCAGCATCACGCCCACTTGCAGCTCGCCCGGCCTGGCGACGACTCGGCCCGCGGTGTCGGCGATCAGTAGCACCAGGGCGCCGAACAATCCCGAGTAGGGAATCAGCCACCGGTTGTCGGGACCGGTGAACACGCGCGCGATATGCGGAACCACCAACCCGATGAAGGCGATCGGCCCGACCGCCGCGGTCGCCGCCCCGCACAGCAGGACCACCGCGGTGAGGCCGAGTGCCCGGCTACGGCCGATGTGCACGCCGAGACCGCGCGCTACATCGTCGCCGAGGCTGAGCAGATTCAGGCCGGGCGCGGCGATCAGGGCCAATACCGCCCCGGCGCCGAGGAACGGCAGCACCTGCCAGAAGACTTCGGCGCCGCGACCGGCGACCTCGCCGACCACCCAGAACCGGTAGCTGTCGAGCGCACTGGTGTCGAGAGTGACGATGGCGTTGGTCAAGGCCTGCAGAAACGCCGTGACCGCTGCGCCGGCCAGCACCAGGCTCAATGGACTGGCCGAACCCGCGCCGATCGAGGATGCGCCGAACACGATCAACCCGGCGAACAGTGTGCCCGCGAACGCGAACCAGATGTACTGCTCCGGCGCGGTGAACGCGAACAGATACATGCTCAGCGCCGCGAAGAAGGCCGCGCCCGCGTTAAGGCCGAGCAGTCCGGCATCAGCCAGCGGATTGCGGGTGTAGCCCTGGATGAGGGCACCGGCCATACCGAGCGCCAGCCCGGTGACCAGGGCGAGAACGGTGCGTGGCAGGCGCAGCCCGCGCACGATCTCCTCCTCGGTGGACAGTGCGGCGCAACTGAACGGTCCGTCCGAACAGGACAGGGCGTGGTCGAGGGCGTCGTAGACGGTGGACGGGGCCAGCGATCGGGTGCCGATCGCGACGCTGGCGACCAGCGTCACCCCCAGCAGCGCGGTCAGCAGCAGGAGACCGGTGATACGACGCCGCCTCATGGTCGCAAGAGCGGTCACGGCGGCGGAAGACTCCTCACTGTGTTCGAGGCAATACTTGCCAGGTCTGGTAAGGCTAACCTATCTTCCGAGTGTTATCGCGACGGAGTCCACCCCGAGGAGGTTCGATGCCCGAACTTGCGACTACTGGCACGTGCCGTACCACCCAGCCGGCCTTCGGGCGCGCCTGTACCCGGCTGCGGGCTTTGCAACCGGAGCACCCGAGAGTGTATGCCGTTGCCGCCATGGCGGATCAAGGTAAACGTCGCTGGTGGCGGCTGGCGGACGGGCTGCGCGAGGGCCGGATCGAGCTGATGTACCGGCGGCATGCCGCGGAGATGATCAGCGCCGATACCGCGGCCGAAGTCGTTGCCACCGCGCTCATTCACGCCGTGCTCGGCCGGGTGGTCGCGCTGCTGGTCGCCGAGGGGCGGGCCTGGGATCCAGGTCTGGAGAACCTCTGGATCCACACCGACAACGACGGCGGCATCGACTGGGCAGGCCTGGTCGACACCACCATCCGCGCGCTCGACGAGGACATGAGCGTGGGGGAGCGGGGTGTGGTCGGTCTACCGTGTGAGGAGGCGATGTTCGTCTGGCTGGCTCACCGCTGCGAGCCCTCGCTGACGCTGATCCAGGAGTGCCTGACCCGGTGTGCGGGTTTGAGTGCGCGGCGGTTCTGGGGTCTGGTCGGTGAATCGGTCTCGGGCGCCGCGACATACGTGCCCGATCTGGCACGCACCGATGCGGCGGTCGGCATGCGCCGAGGCCAGGGCATGCTCATGGCGCTGGAGGAGCGTGGGCTACCGGTGCGGCGCGCGACGGGTGCCCTGGTGAGGTGAGCCCCGAAGCGCGGCGGTAGCGTTCGGCGTCGCCGCCGGTCGACTATCGGGCCGAGGCCGTGCGGTCGAGGTCCGCCGGGCCGACGGCGGCCTGCATCGCGACCCCGTCCACATAGGAATGCTTTTCCTTGACGGCGCCGTTCTCGACCAGCACGAAGTCCGCGAGATCGACCGCCACCGGGTTACCGGTCGCGGATGTCCCGGTCAGATGCCACCGCACCACCCAGAAGTCCTCGCCCACACGCAAGGAGACCAGACCGAAGGTCAGGTCGGGTACCAGCGCGAACGTGCCCGCTGCGGCCTCGCGGATGGCGGCCCGGCCTCGGGCCGGATCCTGCCCCGAATGCAGGTGGAATATCGAATCTTCGGTGTGCAGCTCGACGATGCGGTCGGGGTCGCGGTCGGCCCAGCAGGCGTGATAGCGGTCGAACAGATCACGGGTTGCGGTGCTCATGACGATGAACTCCTGTCGTGGTGCGTTGTGTGGGCGCAGTCCGCTATCGGGTCGGGGAATCGGTTGCCGATCGCCGGAATTCGATGCTGATCGCGGGCATTCAGTGTCTCCGGCGTCGGGTAGCCGTGGCGACGGGCGCACGCCTCGGCTTCGGGCATTTCGTTGTGCGCCTGCACAACGGAAATTAGACTGGCACCGGTGACCCGGGACTCACCTGCCGAGCCCACCCCACTGCTGTGGGGACTGCGTGCGGACTTGGCCGGCATCTCCGAAAAGGTCACCGCCAGAATCAATGACGACGATCAGGACTACAGCGCTGCCGCGTTGGATCAGGACGAACTGACAGCGGTGGTGGCCGACAACCTCGCGTCCATGCTCGACGCCATCGCAGGCGCACCATATTCAGTCGAGCCCGCCCGCCGCACCGGTCGTCTCAAGGCCGAGCGTGGGGTCTCGCTGGACAGCCTGCTGCACGCCTTCCGCCTTGCCGGATTGGCATTCTGGGAGATCATCGTCGAACGGGCCGACCAGGCCGACGACCCCGCGCTGTCGCGGCTGTCCACCGTGGTGTGGGCGACCGTGGACGAGTTCTCGGTCGCGGCGGCCGACGCCTACCGGCACATTGTGGCCGCAGGCGACGAGCGGCCCACACCGCGGATGTTGCGGGCTGTGCTCGATCCCGACCTACCTCCGGTACAGCGAGAGCGCCTGTGCGAACGGATGGGGCTGCCTTCCCGTGGCACGTTCATCATCCTGGTGGGCGATTTCCGGCTCGATGCGTGCGGTGTGACGACCCTCCGGACAGTGGTCGCCGACGGTCCGGTGACCCTGTTCGCCGCGCGATCTCCCGACCAACTCGACAACGCGCTGCGCTGCGTGCGATCTCGGGCGGGTGCCAGTAAGCCGTTCGACGATCTCGCCGCCGCGCCCGTCGCGCTCGACCAAGCACGGCTGGCGTTCCGGTGCTTGGGGCCGGACGACATCGGCATCCATCGGTACGCGTCATCGCCGGCACGTGCCTTGATCGCGGCCCAGCCCGAACTCGCCACCGATGTCCTCTCCGAGACGATTACCGCATTCGACCGGCTCCGTCCCGACGACGCCGATGATCTCGTCCGCACGGTGTCGACATGGTTCGAACTCGGGGGCTCGACCGCGGCGGTCGGCCAGCGGTTGCACCTGCACCGTAATACGGTCCTGCACCGCCTCAAGCGTGTTGAAAGGCTCACCGGTGTCGCACTGGCGGTCCCGGCCGACGCCGCCCTGTTGTACCTGGCCTTGCAGGCCCGGCTGCTGCGGAAACCCGGCGGCCGGTCGCCTTGATTTCCGGACCAACCACGGCGCTGGCGCTTCTCGACGCGACGCGCTGCCAGTCGAGTGTCGCGGTGCGGCTGGGCAACGGGTTGCTCAGTTAGGTAAGCCTGACCTATACTCAATCCCGGCGTACGGATCGAGCGAGAGTCCCGAGGGCTGCGGTGACCCCCGATCCATTGCCGCGGGGGGGGGCGCCGGGGGGGGGGGCGCCCCCCGGTGTTTTGAGTGCGAAAAAGGGGCGTTGCCGGGGCCGCCGGCGCCGGGGTCTTATAAAAAAAAAAC
>NZ_JBHZBU010000007.1:0-92991 GCF_042754945.1 Nocardia sp. NPDC059180 | reverse complement strand
GTCTTTTGTTTATACGCCACCGCGGCTCGCGCGAGCGGCCCGCGGGCGGCGGCCCCCCCCCACCCTTGGCCGCGGCGGCCCCCACTGGGGGGGGCCCCGCCGCTCTGTCTTTCGAGTCCTATAGCGGGACGTGCCGGAGACGGCCGGCTCCGGTGGTGTAAAGGTGGATCCATGACGCAACAGCAGACCGAAGCGCCCGCCTCGCTGGCCGACATCACCCCCGAGCTGATGACCGAATACAGCAAAGGCACCTTCACCGATCTCATAGGGCTGCGCTACACCGCTGTCGGCCCGGATCTGGTCCGCGGCGAATGGGAGGTCACCCCGAAGCTGCATCAGCCCGCGGGCATCCAGAACGGCGGCGTGCTGTGCACCGTCATCGAATCGCTGGCCAGTGTCGGCGGCGGCGTCTGGTATGGCGACCAAGGCAACGTGGTCGGCGTGAACAACAACACCGACTTCCTGCGTGCGGTCCGCGAGGGCACGCTCGTCGGCGAAGCCACTCCGTTGCATCGGGGCCGGCTCCAGCAACTGTGGCAAGTCGTGATCACCGACGAGACCGGCCGACAGGTGGCGCGCGGTCAGGTGCGGTTGCAGAACCTGCCCAAGCAGTCCTGATTTCCCGATTCCGTGCGGCGATGACCAAGGCTGCGACGCCGTCGCCGAGTAGTTCAAGTCGAGAGATCGCCCCGCTAATCTGTAGCGATCGCGGACCGGCCTCGATGGGGTCCATGGAAACTCTTCTCGCTCAGCGGCTTTGCTTCGCGGGTTGTTACGATCGCGCGGGCGTCGGCCGAGGCGCCCCGGTGGCCGATGTCACCCGAAGTGAACGTGAGAAGGGCGGCGCCCACCCGATGGGCGCGGCCGCGCGGGAGTGAGGGAAAACGCTGTGTTGGGACTGACCAGGCGGCGCAGCCGGCAGATTCTGGCCGTGTTCGCGGTGCTCGCACTGGCCATGGGGATGTTGAGCTCGACCCTGTTCGACAAGGTGCAGGGCGGCGGATACATCGCCCCCGACAGCGAATCCAGCCGAGCCACCGAGGCGTTGGCCGATACGTTCGGACAGGCGCCGCCGAACCTGGTCCTACTCATCGAGGCCGACCGGCCCATCGACGACGACGAGGTCGCCACCGCCGCAACCGAACTGGTCGACCAGCTGAAGGCCGAAGCCGGCGTCACCGGCGTCGGCTCCTACTGGACCGACGAGACACCGGCTCTGCGCAGCGCCGATGGACGCAAGGGCCTGATCGTGGCCAGCATCCTCGGTGACGAAGCCGAAGTCGACAGCCGGGTCGGCGACATCGCCGAACGTTTCGAAGGCAGCCGCGGCCCGGTCGAGGTGCGTATCGGCGGGTACGCCATGCTCCTGCGCGAAACCGTGCAGCAAAGTGAAAAAGATGTGGTGATCGGCGAATCCATCGCCTTCCCGATCACGCTGATCGCGCTGCTGTTCGTCTTCGGCGGCCTGGTCGCGGCGAGTCTGCCGTTGCTCGTCGCCGTGGTCACCGTGATGATCACCATGGGCACCCTGTGGTTGATCGCCCTGGCCACCGACCTCGCCGCGACCGCGACCAATGTCGCCACCCTGCTCGGGCTCGGTCTCGCGATCGATTACAGCCTGCTGATGATCAACAGATTCCGCGACGAGCTGGTCGCGGGCAGCGATCCCGGCCCAGCGGTCGCGGCCACCATGCGCTCGGCCGGGCGTACTGTCGCCTTCTCCGCCGCCACCGTCGCCGTCGCGCTGTCGGGGCTGCTGTTCTTCCCGCTGCTCGCGGTCCGCTCGATGGGCTACGCCGGACTCGCTGTCGCGCTGATCGCGGCCACGGTCTCGTTGACCGTGCTGCCCGCGATCCTGTTCCTGGTCGGCACTCGTATCGACAAGGGGCAGCTCGGCTGGTTCTTCCGTGCACCGCGGCCCGCGCCCGGCGAAGGTTTCTGGCATCGGCTGGCCACCGCAGTCATGCGCAGGCCGGTGCCGATCGGCCTCGCCGTGGCCGCGCTGCTGCTGGTCCTCGGCGCACCGTTCCTCGGCATCAAACTCGGGTTCCCCGACGAACGTTCGCTGCCGGAGTCGATGAACAACCGTCAGGTCACCGAGGCGATTCAGCGTGATTTCACCATTACCGAGCAGAGCGGTCTGTTCATCGTGCTGCCCGAGGACAAGTCCGGCCTCGACGGTTACGCGCGCCGGATCTCCGATATCGACAATGTGCAGCGCGTCGACACCGCGACCGGCAGCTACGCCCACGGGGGCCTGCTCGCCCCGGCTGCCGACATCCACGAACAGTTCGGCGCCGAATCCGCCGCCTACCTGTCGGTGGTGCCGAATACGACCGACCCCGGGACGCTGGATCAGATCGTGCAGGACGTCCGGGCGGTCGAAGCGCCGTCAGCGGTGCTGGTCGGCGGGGTAGCGGCCGCCAACGCCGACGCCATCGACGAGGTGATCTCGACCCTGCCCATCGCGCTCGGGTTCGTCATGGTGGTGATGCTGGTGGTGCTGTTCCTGCTGACCGGCAGCGTGGTGCTGCCGCTGCTCGCGGTCGTGCTCAGCTTCCTCAGCCTCACCGCGACCTTCGGTGCGCTGGTGTGGATCTTCCAGGACGGCCACATGTCGGGCCTGCTCGATTTCACCGTGACCGGCGATCTGCCTGCCACCGTTCCGGTCATGCTGTTCGGTGTCGCCTTCGGTCTCGCCATGGACTACCAGGTGTTCCTGATGGCACGGATCCGCGAGGAATACGACCAGACCGGCAAGAACGAGGTCGCCATCGCGGTGGGCCTCGAGCGCATCGGCCGCATCGTCACCGCGGCCGCGGTGCTGATCTCGCTGGTGTTCCTCGGCTTCCTCGCCTCCGACATCACCTTCATGAAGGCGTTCGGTATCGGCCTGCCGTTGGCGGTGCTTGTGGACGCGACGCTGGTGCGCGGATTCCTGCTGCCCGCGGCGATGAAGGTGCTCGGCGACTGGAACTGGTGGGCGCCCGGTCCGCTGCGTCGGCTGCACGATCGGTACGGCCTGGACGAGGGGCCGTCGGTGCCGTCGGCCCGCGTCGACAAGGACGACTGGCGCCAGCCCGTCGGGGTCTGAACACGGCGGTGGTGTCCGCGCGAACGCGGACACCACCGAGTCGGTAGATCTGTCTCAGATTCCGCCGGTCGACAGCAGACCGCCGTCGACCCGCACCGTCTCGCCGGTGATCCAGCCGGATTCCTCCGACACGAGGAACGCGATCAACCGTGCGACATCCTCGGGCGCACCCAGTCGCTTCAGCGGATACACCTTCGCGGCGGCCTCTTCATCGGCCGAGTAGAGGGCGTCGGCGAAGGATGTCTTCACCACGCCGGGCGCCACCGCGTTCACCCGGATCTTCGGGCCGAGCTGCCAGGCCAGTTCCTCGGTGAGGCGGATCAGCGCGGCCTTGGACGCGCCGTAGGCGGCGATCACGCCGGTGGACCGGATACCGGCCACGCTGGCCACATTGACCACGGCGCCGCCGTGCTCACCCATCCACGCCCGGTGCGCCTGCTGGATGTAGCCGAGCGCCGCGACCACGTTCACGTCGAAGATCTTGCGGACCGCGTCGAGGTCGGCCTCCATGAGCGATCCGTACACGGGGTTGATGCCGGTGTTGTTGATCAGGATGTCGAGCGATCCGAATTCGGCCACCGCACGGTCGACCGCGGCCGCGCGGGCATCGGCGTCACCGGAGTTGCCCGCAAGCGCCACGACCTCACCTTGATGGCCGAGTTCGCGCAGCTGCGCGGCTGCCTGCTCCAGCGGCTCCGGCTTACGCGCGGTGATCAGCACATTCGCGCCCCGGCGCAGCAGCTCAGCGGCCACCGCGTGACCGATTCCGCGGCTGGCTCCGGTCACCAGCGCGCTCTTGCCCAACAGATCCGTAGTCATGTGATGTCACGTTACTTCAGTCGCCGTGCGGGTGGTGCGGTGCTGAGGTTGTCGGCTACTGACCGGAGAGCTCGGTGGCGGATTCGTGCCCGGCGGCGGCGACACGGCGCAGGAAGTCGGCGATCAGTTCGAGTTCCGTGGCGGAGTAGCCCCGGCAGATCTGCTCGATCCGGGTGTTCATACCCGAGAGCATCCGATAGACGTCCGGGTTGTGGTCGCGGGTGGTGCGCAGCGTGACCGCACGGCGGTCGGTCGCCTCGGGATCGCGTTCGCGGACGATCCAGCCGTTGCGTTGCAGGCGGTCGAGGATGCCGGTCATCGTCGCCGGATGCATGCCGGCGCGCCGGGCGAGGTCGCCGGGGCCGATCGGCTGGTAGCGATCGATCAGGTCCAGGCAGTTCCAGTCCGCGACATTGAGTGTCATCGTCGTGCCGTACTGGCGGTTGAGCAGCGAGAGCTGGGTATTGAGTTCGCGCAGTGCCTCCCTGACCGCGCCGGGCGAACGCCGATGCTGCCCAGGATCGACATCTGATACGTCATTCATATTGTACGACTCTCGTATTAGTTGATATGGTTTCCATATCTTATGGCTGCGAGGTCGATGTACATCGGAGCCACGCCTCCACGCGAAGGGATCTCCGCATGCGCCTCACTATTTTCGGAGCGAATGGGCCTACCGGCCGACTGCTCACCGGTCAGGCATTGGCCGCTGGCCACGATGTCGTCGCCGTCACCCGCCATCCGGACGAGTTTCCGCTGACGGGCGAGCGTCTGACCGTGTTCGCCGGCGACGTCCATCGCGCCGAATCGGTCGAGACGGCGATCGCCGGCGCCGACGCGGTGCTGTCCACGCTCGGCGTGCCCTACCGCAAGGAACCGATCGATACCTATTCGGTGGGTGTCGGGCACATGGTGGCCGCGATGCGCAAACACGAGGTTCGCCGCATCGCGGTGGTGTCGTCGAACGCCGTCGAGCCGAAACCGTTCTCCGGTGCGGGCTTCGTGTTCAACCGGGTCCTGGTTCCCTACATCACCCGCGTGATGGGCAAAACGCTGTACGACGACATGCGCCGGATGGAGGCGTTGCTGTCCGGCACCGACCTCGACTGGACCATCGTGCGCCCCGGCGGGCTGTACGAACTGCCCGAGGTGACCGACTATGTGCTGGCCGCAGGCTGGGTGGACCATCGGTACACCGCGCGCGTCGATCTGGCCGCGGGCCTGCTGCGGCTACTGGACGACGACCGGTTCGTCCGCACCACCGCCGCCGTCGCGACCACCACCGGCAACCCGACGATGTTGCAGCTGATGCGCTCGGAGGCGCTGGGCGGTAGCTGAGGTCGGCCGTCGTGGTGGCGGCTCTCACGTCCGCCGGGTGTCCGGACGACGGGGTGCGGCAGGTAAAATCGGTGGTTCGTGTGCGCATCGCATCGCACAATCGAGCTGCATCCCCACCACGCGCCTAGGAGACATCTGTGATCACCGCGACCGACCTGGAGGTCCGGGCCGGAGTCCGCACACTGCTGTCGGCCCCAGGGCCGGCCCTGCGAGTGCAGGCGGGCGACCGGATCGGCCTGGTCGGGCGCAACGGCGCGGGCAAGACCACCACGCTGCGCATTCTGGCCGGTGAGGGCGAACCCTACGCCGGCAAGATCCTGCGCTCGAGCGATGTCGGCTATCTGCCCCAGGACCCTCGCGAGGGCAACCTGGACGTGCTGGCTCGCGACCGGGTGCTGTCCGCGCGCGGCCTCGACACGCTGATCCGGGATATGGAGAAGCAGCAGGCGCTGATGGCCGAGGTGGCCGACGAGAAAGAACGTGATCGCGCGGTCCGCAAGTACGGCCGGCTCGAGGAGCGGTTCTCGGCACTGGGTGGGTACGTCGCCGAGAGTGAAGCCGCGCGTATCTGCAACAGCCTCGGCCTGCCCGACCGGGTGCTCGGCCAGGAGCTGCGCACCCTGTCCGGTGGTCAGCGTCGCCGCATCGAGCTCGCACGCATCCTGTTCGCCGCCTCCGACGGCAGCGGCGGCCGCTCCGACACCATCCTGCTGCTCGACGAGCCGACCAACCACCTCGACGCCGACTCCATCACCTGGCTGCGCGGGTTCCTGCAGAACCACGAGGGCGGGCTGATCGTGATCAGCCACGATGTCGAACTGCTCGCCGACGTGGTGAACAAGGTCTGGTTCCTGGACGCGGTGCGTGGTGAGGCCGATGTCTACAACATGGGCTGGCACAAATACCTCGATGCTCGCGCCACCGACGAACAGCGTCGCCGCCGCGAACGCGCCAACGCGGAGAAGAAGGCCTCGGCGTTGCGCGCCCAGGCCGCCAAACTCGGCGCGAAGGCCACCAAAGCCGTTGCCGCGCAGAACATGGTCAAGCGCGCCGAGCGGCTCATCTCCGAACTCGACGATGTGCGCGTGGCCGACAAGGTGGCGCGGATCAAGTTCCCCGAGCCCGCGGCCTGTGGCAAGACTCCGCTGATGGCAGAGAACCTCACCAAGGTCTACGGCTCGCTGGAGATCTTCACCGGCGTCGATCTGGCCATCGACCGGGGTAGCCGGGTCGTGGTGCTCGGCCTCAACGGCGCCGGCAAGACCACCCTGCTGCGCTTGCTCGGCGGGGCGGAGAAGCCCACTGCGGGCGGCCTGGTCGCCGGGCACGGTCTGAAGGTCGGCTACTTCGCTCAGGAACACGACACCCTCGACGACAACGCCACGGTGTGGGAGAACATCCGCCACGCCGCTCCGGATGCGGGTGAACAGGATCTGCGCGGTCTGCTCGGCGCGTTCATGTTCACCGGCCCGCAGCTGGATCAGCCGGCGGGCACCCTGTCCGGCGGCGAGAAGACCCGCTTGGCGCTGGCCGGCCTGGTCTCCTCGGCGGCGAATGTGCTGCTGCTCGACGAGCCGACCAACAACCTCGACCCGGTCTCGCGCGAACAGGTGCTCGACGCGTTGCGCACCTACGCGGGCGCGGTCGTGCTGGTCACCCACGACCCGGGCGCGGCCGAAGCGCTCTCGCCCGAGCGCGTGATCCTGCTGCCCGACGGCACCGAGGACCACTGGTCGGCCGAATATCTGGAACTGATTCAGCTCGCGTGATTTTCATCACCCGAATCCGTTGATCACGGACCGCGGAGTGCTTAGCCTGGAATGACGCTGCTCGGCGACTCGGAGGAAGCCATGAGCGACAGGCCGGCACACAGAGCCACATCGGGTAAGACCACGTTGGGTAAGGGCACACGCGTCACGGGAAAGTCGCGCGACCGCCTGCAATCGCAGTTGAAGAAGCAATATGAGGCAGGGGCGAGCATTCGTTCGCTGGCGCGCACGACCGGCCGCTCCTACGGCTTCATCCACAACGTGCTGGTGGAGTCGCATGTGCAGCTCCGCAGCCGCGGTGGGGCCAATCGGCGCAAAGCCCAGTAGCGGAGGTCCCGCTGCGATATCGGCATCGGTTCCGGTACCGCGGCGTTTCCGCATGCGCGGGTAGCGGCGGCGTTCAGCTGTCGGCGACCGATCCGTCGCCGTGCACCAGCAAGTTCGCGAGACTGGTGAAGATCGGCAGGCCGGTCTTGATCTCGAGATACGCGAACTGGCCCTGTGGGTTGACCTCGAGGAAGTAGTACTCGCCGTCGGCGCCCAGGCGCAGATCCAGCACGCCGAAGCTCAGGCCGAGCGCACCCATGAGTATTGCCAAGGATTTGCTGACCGATGCGGGCAGCTGAGCGG
Organism: Nocardia sp. NPDC059180; assembly: GCF_042754945.1. Taxonomy (NCBI): domain Bacteria; kingdom Bacillati; phylum Actinomycetota; class Actinomycetes; order Mycobacteriales; family Nocardiaceae; genus Nocardia; species Nocardia sp. NPDC059180. The sequence continues at coordinate 85,341 of NZ_JBHZBU010000007.1, read as the reverse complement.
GCGCGAATTCGACCGACGTATCCAGGCGCGAATCGACCCGCCCGGCACCGGCCTGTGAATCGATGCGCACCGTCCAGGCCACGCCGTCGACCCACACCACCCGCAAATCGCACTGCGCGACGATGTAGTCCTGGAAGATCGTCGGCGCCGACCGGATCCCGGCGAGCCGGGCAAGGTCGGATTCACCGACGATCCTGGTCTCGGCGAACTCGGCTCGGCTGGTGCCGGTGCGTTTGTAAACCACTGCGCCCCCGCGTGATTCGACGAAGCTGCGGGCTTCGTCCGGATCGTTGGTGATCAAGGTTTCCGGGATCGCGAACCCGGCGCGATGGGCGGTCTCGAGCTGCACGATCTTGCGGTTGGCGGTGCGATCGTTACCGGGATCGTTGACCCACAGCGCGGGGATCGACCACAGCAGGCCCTGGATGAACCCATCGCATTCAGCCTGCCGGAAGGCGTCGTCGGTGGCGCGCACGCCTGCGGGCACCTGGCTCGGATGCGGGCGCCGCCACCATACCGAGCGCACCTCGTCGAGGCCGATGAGATGCGACATCGACCGTGAGGTGCCGAGCCGGTCGAGCCGGAAACTACCGGATTCGCGCGGAAAGTCGCGCAGGTCCAGCTGAATCGGGTTGACGCCGTGGTGCTCTCGCAGCGTCACCGCCATGGCGGTCGCGTGCAGATCGTCGGATTCGGACACGATCAATACCGAGCCCGTCCGGGGTGCGGCCACCTGCCCGCCGCTCAGTCGAGGCTGTCGCAGTTGATGCCGTCGTCGCTTCCCGCATGCGATTTCGTCTGGCAATAGGTGAAAGTGGCGCCGGTGCCGGGGGCGTCGAGCAACTGGAGCTCGTCGGCCCAGGATTCGGTGAGCTCGCGTAGTAGATCGTCACCGAAAGCCGGGGAGGGTGGTGCGGCCAGTGTCATGGGCCGGTCGACCACATCGATGCGCAGCCTGCGGGTGAAGTCGGCGGTGGCGCCGGGGCGGATGTCGACCAGCACCGGACGACCGGGTGCGGCCACCGACGCGTCGGATTCGAGTACCCGCAGCACATCGGCGCGCCGGAAGGTCCACGTTCCCTCGGCGACCCGGACGGTGATATCGCGTTCCGACTGGGCGACGAGCATGCCCTGCAGTGCGGGAACGCGATCACCGGTCGCGGCGGCGCCAGGGAAGTGGATGGCATCGGTCATGGTGGAACTCCGATCTGCTCACAATTTGCCAGGACCCCCGAGCGTGCTCCGAATCATATCGCGGACAGCGTTCTCCACGGCCCGGATCGCGAGATTTACCGCGCCTCCGGCAAACCGGTATTGTGCGCGGGAACCACTAGCGCCGAAAGATTTTCGGTGTGGGGATATAGCAAGGCGCGCAATCGCATGGCTATCGTCTGCGAGGGTTGTCCGCCTGCCGATATTGCCCGGGATTGGCGCGCGCATCGGTCGCGCGCGAGATGAGACCCGCGAGAGTTTCACAACCGATGGAGAATCCGCGATCCGAAGGGCTGCGATCAGAAGTTCTCGTGCCCTCGCGGTGGGTCAGATCCCGAGGAGATCGGGCCGATCGGTGAGCGCGCGGAAGCGGGCACGCGGATCGGCGACGAGTTTGCGGGCAGTGAGGTCGAGCAGGCCGCCGGTCACCCGGAACTCGGCCGAGACCGTGCCGTCGAGTTTGCGGATCTGCTGGCGGATGGTGAAGATCTTGCCCTCCTGCCATTCGAACTCGCAGGTGACCTCGACTTCGTCGCCGCCGCGCAGTTCGCGCAGGTACTTGATGTTCTGCTCCAGCACGACCGGCCCCACCCCGCTGGCGATCAGCTTGTCCTGGCCGACGCCGGCCGCCCGTAGCAGCTCCCACCGCGCGTGCTCGGAGTACTGCAGGTAAACCGCCTGATTCAGGTGGCCCTGGGTGTCGAGCTCGTATCCGCGGACGATGACGGGGACAGAGAAGGTCATGCTGTGCCGAACTCCGGTCGGCGGGAAATTGTTCCCATCGACCAGAGATATCCGTGTCACGCGGGCCGTGTCAGTCTCGGCTTGCGGCGCGTTCACGCCACCAGTGCGGCGCGTCGACGAAGTGATTGTCGAACTCGTCCTGGGAGGCGCCGAGGTCGGCCAGGGTGGCCTCGCCCTTCGCGATCCGGTCCAGCAGGCGGAAGTATTCGAACCGTTCCACGCCCGGCATGAGTGCGATCAGGATGCGGGCCCCGCTGTCTGGTGTCGCGCCGAAGGCATGCGTCATGAGCCGGGGGACCACAATTGATCCGCCCGCGCCGACGGTGACGATCTCGTCGCCCGCCAGTAGTTGCAGTTCACCGTCGGCGACATAGAACAGCTCGTCGGAGCGGGTGTGGTAGTGCGGGGCCGCACCGTCGGCGCCCCGGCTCATGGTGACCTCGACGGTACTGACGGACCCTCCTGCCTCGTTGGAGTCGATGAGCAGCCGCACCTGCGTGGCGTCGGTGCCGACACGCTCGGCGTCCTGCGGCTGACGAATGGCGGCACTGCGGTCGGTGGTCGGCATGGCGACTCCAATCGTTCGGTACTTAATAATTCGCTACCGAACTATATCGCAGCGAATAGAATGATGTCCATGACCGATTCGACAACCGACGCGGTGGACGCGATCGCCGCCCAATGGCGCAGGGAACGGCCCGACCTCGATCTGGAGGCGATGGCGGTGCTCGGACGCCTGGCTCGGTTGGAGGCCGTGGCCCGGCGTGAGATCGAAGCGGTATTCACCGCGCACGGGCTGCAACGCGGTGAGTTCGATGTACTCGCGGCGCTGCGGCGGGCCGGGGACCCGTTCGAACTGAACCCGTCCGTGCTCGCCGATACCCTCATGCTGTCGCGGGCGGGCATGACCGGACGGCTGGACCGGCTGGAATCGGCGGGCCTGGTGCGCCGCATCGCCGATGCCGCCGATCGCCGCGCCATCCGGGTAGCGCTCACCGACACAGGCCGCGCACTGATCGACACCGTCGTCACGGCGCACACCGAGAACGAAACCCGTCTGCTCGCGGTGCTTTCCGTCGCCGACCGGCACGAACTGGACCGCATCGTCCGCACATTGCTCACCGGATTGGAATCCGATAACCCCTGAGCCCGGGGCTCGTGGCGGGCACAATTGGGGTAGCTCGCTACTCGGGCCCCGGTCTCGGCCCGGCCATACCGTAGGGTGCCGCGCCGACGGATCGGCGGGGCGGTGAGGAGGGACTTCGATGATCGACATCATCACACTCCGCGGTACCGGGGAGCCGCGCGATCCCGGCGGCGCCCCCACGGGCATGCTGCGTGATGTCACGAAACTGCTGGATCCTCAGCGGTTCCGAAGTTTCGAACCGGACTGGCCCGCGTCGGTGGGACCGTCGCCGGACGTATGGGGTCCGTCGCTGGAGACGTCGGTGCGCCTCGGCATCGCGGCCGGTGTCGCGGCGATCCAGGAGTCCCCGAATGTCTGTGGGCTGCTGAGCTATTCGCTGGGGTCGATCTGCGCGAGCCGGATTCTGGAGGGCGTGCGGGAGGGCATCTACACCAATGCCGACGGTAGCCCGCTCGAGATCGCGTTCGCGGTGAACTTCGCCAATCCGCTACGCCGTGCGGGGGAGTCGGTGGGCCATCTGTGCCCGCCCGATACCTTCGGGCTGCACGGTCAGCACGGGGACTGGCCCGACCTCGAGGTTCGTGAATATGCCAACCCGGGCGACATCATCACCTCGGTACGCGCGGATTCGCCGCTGCGCATCATCGATGTCGGTATCTCGCCGTTCTCGTTCGTCGAGGGCGCGCGCCTCGGCAATGTGGCACCGCTGATCTTCGCCGAACTGCTGCGTTTCCTGCTGACCGATCCGCTCGGCAATGCGGCGCGTTACGCCGAGGCGGTGCACGGTGTCATCGGCTATCTCACGCCGTGGCCCGACGGCCAGCACGTGCTCTATTCCGGCCATGACATGCCCGGAACCGGCATCCTGTGGACGACCCACGCCGCAAACTATCTCAACGCCACCTTCTGAGGCGCCTCACTCCCTGCGGCGTACCGAGGCCTCGACGAGATCCAGTACCGCCGTAAGGTTCTCGTTGGTATGGCCGGAGGCGATGCGCGCGATGAGCCCGTCCAGCACCAGGTCCAGATAGCCGAGCAACACATCGGTCGGCACGTCGTCGCGCAGCGCACCAGCGGCCTTGCGCCGCTCCAGACGAGCCAGCGTGGCGGCGGTCAGCTCGGCCGAACGCTGGGTCCATCCGGCCCGGAATTCGGGATCGGTGCGCAGCCTGCGGGCGATCTCGAGCCGGGTGCCGAGCCAATTGAACTGCTCGGGGTTGGCCAGCATGTCCCGCATGACCTGCACGATGCCCTGATTGGCCGCCACATCGGCCATTCGCTCGGCGTCTTCCTGGGCGAGGGCGAGGAACAACGCGTCCTTGTCCCGGAAGTGGTGGAAGATCGCGCCGCGCGATAGACCGATGGCGTCTTCCAGGCGGCGCACGGTGGCGCCGTCGTAGCCGAACTCGGCGAAGCAGCGCCGGGCACCATCGAGTATCTGGCTGCGCCGGGCAGCGAGGTGATCGTCACTGACCTTCGGCATGGGGCGAACTCCCTTGGAGTCGAGTGTGAAACGAGACGGATCGAGTCGGACGAAGTGCGAAGGTCCGCGCACCGCGGATACGGTGCGCGGACCTCACTCTGCGCGACGAACCGGCTGTCAGCCGCGAATCATCGGATCATCCCCACGTGTGCGGGGAGTGGCTTCAGCCACGAATCATGTTGCGCAGCACATACTGCAGGATGCCGCCGTTGCGGTAGTAGTCCGCCTCACCGGGTGTGTCGATCCGGACCACCGCGTCGAAGACGATCTTCTCGCCGTCTTCCTTGGTGGCGGTGACCTTCAGCGTCTGCGGGGTGACACCTTCGTTGAGCTGGGTGATGCCCTCGATGTCGAAGGTCTCCGTGCCGGTCAGGCCCAGGGTGATGGCCGACTCGCCGGCCGGGAACTGCAGCGGGACCACGCCCATACCGATCAGGTTCGAGCGGTGGATGCGCTCGAAGGACTCGGTGATGACGGCCTTGACGCCGAGCAGGCGGGTGCCCTTGGCGGCCCAGTCGCGCGAGGAGCCCGAACCGTACTCCTTGCCACCGAGCACGACCAGCGGGATGCCGGCCTTCTGGTAGTTCTGCGAGGCGTCGTAGATGAACGCCTGCGGGCCACCGTCCTGGGTGAAGTCGCGGGTGTAACCACCCGAGACATCGTCGAGCAGCTGGTTGCGCAGCCGGATGTTGGCGAAGGTGCCGCGGATCATCACCTCGTGGTTACCGCGACGCGAGCCGAGGGAGTTGTAGTCCTTGCGCTCCACGCCGTGCGAGTCGAGGTACTGCGCCGCCGGGGTGCCCGGCTTGATCGGGCCGGCCGGGGAGATGTGGTCGGTGGTGACCGAGTCGCCGAGCAGGGCGAGCACGCGCGCGCCCTTGATGTCCTCGACCGGAGCCGGCTCCATCTCCATGCCGTCGAAGTACGGCGCCTTGCGGACGTAGGTCGAGTTCTCGTCCCACGCGAAGGTGTCGCCCTCCGGGGTGCTCAGGTTCTGCCAGCGCTCGTCACCCTGGAACACGGTGGCGTAGGACTTGGTGAACATGTCGCGGCTGATCGCCGACTTGATGGTGTCGTCGATCTCCTGCGGCGACGGCCAGATGTCGCGCAGGAAGACGTCGTTGCCGTCGGTGTCCTGACCGAGGGGATCGGTCTCGAAGTCGAAGTCCATGGTGCCCGCGAGCGCGTAGGCGATGACCAGCGGCGGGGAGGCCAGGTAGTTCATCTTCACATCGGGGGAGATACGGCCTTCGAAGTTGCGGTTACCGGACAGCACCGCGGTGACCGACAGGTCGTTGTCGTTGACCGCCTGGGAGATCTCCTCCGGCAGCGGACCGGTGTTACCGATGCAGGTGGTGCAACCGAAGCCACCCAGGTAGAAGCCGAGCTTCTCCAGGTAGGGCCACAGGCCCGCCTTCTCGTAGTAGTCGGAGACAACCTGCGAGCCGGGCGCCATGTTGGTCTTCACCCACGGCTTGGACGACAGGCCCTTCTCAACGGCGTTGCGGGCCAGCAGGGCCGCGCCGATCATGACCGACGGGTTCGAGGTGTTGGTGCAGGAGGTGATACCCGCGACCACGACGGCACCGTGGTCGAGCACGAATTCGCCGCGCTCCTCGGACTTCACGCGCACCGGCTTGGACGGACGGCCCTCGGAGCCGTTGGCGGCGGAGGTGACGTCGATCGCGCCGTCGTCGGCGAAGGACAGCTCGGCCGGATCCGATGCGGGGAACGACTCTTCGATCGCCTCGTCCAGCTGGGTGTGCGGGGTGGCGACGGTGTCGTCGGTGTAGTTGTAGATGTCCTTGCGGAACGCGATCTTCGACTCGCTGAGCAGGATGCGGTCCTGCGGGCGCTTCGGGCCTGCGATCGAGGGGACCACGGTGTTGAGGTCCAGCTCGAGGTACTCGGAGTAGGCGGGCTCGTGGGCCGCGTCGTGCCACATGCCCTGTTCCTTGGCATAGGCCTCGACGAGGGCGAGCTGCTCGTCGGTGCGGCCGGTCAGGCGCAGGTAGTTGATGGTCTCCGCGTCGATCGGGAAGATCGCTGCGGTGGAACCGAACTCGGGGCTCATGTTGCCGAGGGTGGCGCGGTTGGCCAGCGGCACCTCGGCGACACCGGCGCCGTAGAACTCGACGAACTTGCCGACCACACCGTGCTTGCGCAGCATGTCGGTGACGGTGAGCACGACGTCGGTCGCGGTGACGCCCGGCTGGATCTCACCGGTCAGCTTGAAGCCGACAACGCGCGGGATCAGCATGGAGACCGGCTGGCCCAGCATGGCGGCCTCGGCCTCGATACCGCCGACTCCCCAGCCGAGCACACCGAGGCCGTTGACCATGGTGGTGTGCGAGTCGGTGCCGACACAGGTGTCGGGGTAGGCCTGGCCGTTGCGGACCATGACGGTGGGTGCCAGGTATTCGATGTTGACCTGGTGCACGATGCCGATACCCGGGGGGACGACCTTGAAGTCGTCGAAGGCGCCCTGGCCCCAGCGCAGGAACTGGTAGCGCTCACCGTTGCGCTGGTACTCGAGGTCGACGTTGCGCTCGAGGGCGTCGGCGCGGCCGAAGACGTCCAGGATCACCGAGTGGTCGATGACCATGTCGGCGGGGGAGAGCGGGTTGACCTTGTTCGGGTCGCCGCCGAGGGTGGTGACGGCCTCACGCATGGTGGCGAGGTCGACCACACAGGGAACGCCGGTGAAGTCCTGCATGATCACGCGGGCGGGGGTGAACTGGATCTCGACGTTCGGCTGAGCCGAGGGATCCCAGTTCGCGATCGCACGGATGTGATCGGCGGTGATGTTGGCGCCGTCCTCGGTGCGCAGCAGGTTCTCCGCGAGGACTTTCAGTGCGTAGGGGAGTTTTTCGGTACCGGGCACGGCCGAGAGCCGGAAGATCTCGTAGGAGTTGCTTCCGACCTCGAGGGTGCCTTTGGCGCCGAAAGTATCGATACTTGTCGTCACGTCAGCTCCACTCGTCTGTGAGGGTTGCCGTCGGCGGGGCTGTGCCGACGGCCTACGTCTTCGGAGGGCTGCCCGCACCGTCTGGTGCTGGTTCCTCGCGACTGCGACTCTAACAGTACGCTTGTCCTATGAACGCGCCGGGGCGTACGTCCGGCGCCGGTCGGCGTGGCGAGTGGCGCCGGTGCGACACTGCGTCGCGTACTGTGCCTCGTGAGCTGTCGGGGCGGCCGGTCCGGACGGACGGCCCCATCGGCGTGCTCATCCGCAGTGTAGGAGACCCCGTCGCCTCGCGTATCGATGCGGCTCGACAAGACCGGATGGAAGATGACCCTCTCGCACACCTGGGCTTTTTCTCTCGTCGCCACGGAGCTACCGGACAACACCGACCTCGGTGATATCCGTGCCGACCTGGCCGGTGACGGCGTTGCCGCGCCTGAAGGCAAGGACCAGTCCGAGCTGGCCGCGATCGTGGCACAGGCACGCGCGGACGGCATCCCGCTCAGTGTGGTCGTCATACAGGGCAATCCATGGCACGACTCGAGCCTGCGTGATCTGGCGACCGAGGTCGGCAAGTTCCAGCACGGCACCGTCGCGGTATTCAGCGACGACTGGATGGGCACCTACAGCGATTCGATCAGCCGAGTGCATCTGGAATGGGCCGAGGACGCCGCGAAATGGAAGGGCGGCAAGTCCGAAGAGGCGGTGCAGATCTTCACCGACCGGCTGCATGAGCAGGAATCGGTGCCGTGGACCGCGTTCACCAGCGTGCTGCTCGCGGGCACCGTGCTTGCGGTCGGTGGTCTGTACTGGCTGAAGCGTCGCCGGGCCGCGTCCGCGACGGCCGACGCCGATTCGGTAGAGGACTCCGCAGCGACGTCTGCCTGAGTCGATTCCCCCGGTGCGCCTCGATCCGAGGCGCATTTCCTGACGGTCGGTTTGTTTTCCAGGGGGGAACCCTGTGCCGCATCCGGCTAATTTCGAGCAAAGCGCAAATTACCCACCTGTGATTCCGTTGCTGTAGTTCCCGACGTGACGGAAGTGTCGTACGGTTCGAGTGATCGCTGTTGGGGAAAGAGTGTTAACAGGGCAATTTGCCGACCACAGTGCTCCGTGGGTCGGCTGGTGCTCGTGATGCCACACCGCAGTCGGGTCGTCTGGAGGTGCGATGCGCAATACGCGAGGGGTCCGTAATCGTCGTCCCTTATCGGTCGCTCTCGGTTTGCTGGTGTCGGCGGCGATCGTCGTCACCGGTGCGCCGTCGACCGCCGTACCGCCGCCTCCCGCCAATCCGAGCGACGGTGAACTGGCCGACGCCGGAGCCAGGGTGGACGCCGGAATCGGCCAGGTGGGTGTGCTGATCAATCAGGTCGCGACCGTCGACGAGCAGGTGCGTCAGCTCGACGACGCGGTGGCACTGCGGCGCGAACAGGTCAACAAGGCGCTCGTGGATCTGCAGAACGCGCGCGATGCGGCCGACGCGGCTGCCGACCTGGTCGCGGCCACCCAGCGTGAACTCACCGACGCGGGCGTGCGAGTGGGCGAGGCGCGTAGCAACTTCGACGAGTTCGCTACCCAGGCCTACACACGGCCTGGCACCGGATCGATGATGACCTACCTCTCGGCCGCCGACCCCGACGCCGCGCTCGACCGCGCCCAGATCATCGGCCTGGTCACCAAGAATCAGCAGCAGGTGATGGACGGCCTGCGGCGCGCCCAGATCGACCAGGGGAACAAGAACGCCAGTGCCCGCCAGGCCAAAACCGCCGCCGACGCCGCGGCCACGGACGCCGCGCAGAAGAAGACCGCGGCCGAGAGCGCGGTGAGCGCGGCGACCGCCGAACTGAACCAGCAGACCGCCGTCCGAGACGATCTGCTGCGCCAGCGCTCCGATGCCCAGGCACGTTTGGACGCTGCCCGGATGAACGTCACCGGGCTGCAGAGCCAGCGCGACGCCTACCAGGCCTGGGATCAGCAGCGCCGCGCCGAGGAAGCGGCGGTGCTGGCCGCCGCCGCAGCCGCTGCGGCCCGCGCCGCCGCCGATCAGGCCGCCAGGGATCGCGCGGCCCAGCTCGGAGCGGGGAAACGCCCGCACACCCAGCTGGAGGATTCACCGCGCACGGCCAAACCCAAGCCGAAACCCGGTGGTGACGAGGATGAATCCGAATCCGAATCCGAGAGCGAGGACGAGGGCAGCGACGTTCCCTCGGTCACCGGCACCGAGGCGATCGAGATCGTCGTCGACCGGGCCATGTCCCAGCTCGGTGTCACCTACGCCTGGGGCGGCGGTGACGAGGACGGCCCGACCCTCGGCATCCGCGACGGCGGTGTCGCCGACAGCCACGGCGATTACAACAAGGTCGGATTCGACTGTTCCGGGCTGATGATCTACGCGTTCGCCGGAATCGGTGTCTCGCTGCCCCACTACAGCGGTTATCAGTACAACGCGGGCACCCGGGTGCCGGTGGACGAGCGTGAACGCGGGGACATGCTCTTCTGGGGGGCGAACGGCAGTCAGCACGTCGCGCTGTACCTGGGCAACGGGAAAATGGTCGAGGCTCCGCAATCCGGTGACGTGGTCAAGGTTTCCCCGGTGCGGGAATCGGGCATCATGCCCTACGCGGTACGCATCGTCACATAACGGGCAGTCCGCCCGCAGCCGCATGGCCACAGCGTGTGCGGAGGTACCGCCGACACGTACGGTGGACCGCATACCGCCGTCGGCCGGGCTCTGGTGCCCGGATTCCGGCGCCGAAACCCGGCATATCGGGTCCGGTTGCGGCGAATGCGGTCATTACCTGGAATAGTTGTGGCAACACGCACAAGACCAAGGCGAAAGCGGGGATGTTGGTGACTTCGACGGACGGTGTGAGCGGGGCAAGTTTGGCGAAAAAGGCGCCTGCACCCGGGTCGAGCACACTCGAGCGTGACGTCCAGACCCTCGAGAAGGCGATCTACGAGGTCAAGCGGGTCATCGTCGGACAGGACCGGCTCGTCGAGCGGCTGCTCGTCGGCGTGCTCGCCCGTGGCCATGTGCTGCTCGAGGGTGTGCCGGGTATCGCGAAGACCCTGGCGGTGGAGACCTTCGCCAAGGTCGTGGGCGGCTCGTTCTCCCGCGTCCAGTTCACTCCGGACCTGGTGCCTACCGACCTCATCGGTACCCGCATCTACCGGCAGGGCCGCGAACAGTTCGATACCGAACTGGGTCCGGTGGTTGCCAACTTCGTGCTCGCCGATGAGATCAACCGCGCGCCCGCGAAGGTGCAGTCGGCACTGCTCGAGGTGATGGCCGAACGGCACGTCTCCATCGGTGGCAAGACCTACCCGATGCCGGATCCGTTCCTGGTCATGGCGACCCAGAACCCGATCGAGAGTGAGGGCGTGTACCCGCTGCCCGAGGCGCAGCGCGACCGCTTCCTGTTCAAGGTCGTCGTCGACTACCCCTCGGTGGAGGAGGAGCGCGAGATCATCTACCGGATGGGTGTCAGCGCGCCGGAGGCAAAGCAGATCCTGGAGCCGGACGAGCTCATCCGCTTGCAGCAGCTGGCCGCCAGCACCTTCGTGCACCACGCGTTGGTCGACTACGTGGTCCGGGTGATCGCCGCGACCCGCACGCCCGCCGAATTCGGCATGAACGACGTCGCCAACTGGATCTCCTACGGTGCCTCTCCGCGCGCCAGCCTCGGCATCATCGCCGCGGCGCGCGCGGTCGCACTGATCCGCGGCCGCGACTACGTGGTGCCGCAGGATGTGGTCGAGGTGATTCCGGACGTGCTGCGTCATCGTCTGGTGCTGTCCTACGACGCCCTCGCTGACGAGATCAGCCCCGAAGATGTCATCAAGCGCGTGCTGCAGACCGTCGGTCTGCCGCAGGTAGCGCCGCAGGCCGTCGGCCAGGGGGCGTCGTCGGCTCCCGCTCCCACCAATGGCGTCCAGGCAGGCGGCCCCGCCCCGCAGCAGGCCGCGCCGCAGCCGCCGATGCCGCCGCAGCCGCAGGCGAACCAGGTGCCGCAGACCGCCGGCAACAGCCAGTCGAAGTGACGGCGGCACCGGAGCCGGACGACCGAGTACCGATGTCATCGCACGCACCACCATCGTTTCGAGCGGGAGAGCTGACCGACCCGAAGTTGTCGGCGGCGCTGAAGACCCTCGAGCTCACCGTGCGCCGTCGCCTCGACGGTGTGCTGCACGGTGACCACCTCGGTCTGATCCCCGGCCCCGGCTCCGAACCGGGCGAGGCCCGCGCCTACCAGCCGGGCGACGATGTGCGCCAGATGGATTGGTCGGTCACCGCGCGCACCACCCATCCGCACGTGCGGCAGATGATCGCCGACCGCGAGCTGGAAACCTGGATGGTGCTCGACCTGTCGGCCAGCCTCGACTTCGGTACCGCGGCGTGCCAGAAGCGTGATCTGGCCATTGCGGCGGCCGCGGCCATCACGCATCTGACCAGCGGCGGCGGTAACCGCATCGGCGCGGTCGTCGCGACCGGCGAACACCTCACCCGGATTCCCGCGCGCAGCGGCCGGGTGCACGCGCAGTCGCTGCTGCGCGGTATCGCGACCACCCCGCACGCCCGCGACGGTGTGCGCGGCGATCTGCGCAGCGCGATCGAATCGCTGCGCCGTCCGCAGCGCAAACGCGGCCTCGCCGTCATCATCAGCGATTTCCTCGGTGATATCGACTGGCAACGTTCGCTGCGCGCCATCTCCGCGCGCCACGATCTACTCGCGGTGCAGGTGCTGGATCCGCGCGATATGTCGCTGCCGGACATGGGCGATGTGGTGCTGCACGATCCGGAGACCGGCCGCACCCGCGAGTTCAGCGTCACTCCAGCGCTGCGGGCCGACTACGCGGCCGCGTCGCAGCGGCACCGCGAACAGGTCGAGCAGGCGCTGCGCAGCTGCGGCGCGCCGGTGCTCACCTTGCAGACCGATCGGGACTGGATCGCCGACGTGGTCCGGTTCGTGTCCACCCGGCGCCACAGCCTCGGCGCCCCGACCGGGCGGGTGCCACGTCAGTGAGTATTTCGCATTTCACCGCGCAGATCTGGCTCGGCTTCCTCGCCGTCGTCGCGCTCATCGCCCTCGGCTATGTGCTGGTGCAGCGCCGCAGGCACCGGCACATGCTGCGGTTCAGCAATATGGAGCAGCTGGAGAAGGTCGCCCCCTCGCGGCCGAGCCCGCTGCGTCATGTTCCGGTGGCGTTGATTCTCATCGGGCTGGTCTTCCTGACGATCGCGGCGGCGGGCCCGACGGCGGCGCAGAAGGAACCGCGCAACCGGGCGACGGTCGTGCTGGTCATGGACGTGTCGCTGTCGATGGAAGCCACCGACGTCGAACCGAACCGCCTCGAGGTCGCGCAGAAGGCCGCCAAGAATTTCGCCGAGGGGCTCACCCCAGGTATCAACCTCGGCCTGGTGGCGTTCTCCGGTACCGCCTCGGTGCTGGTCTCGCCGACCACCAACCGTGAGGCCGTCAAGGCTGCCATCGACAACATCAAGCTCAGCGAGCGCACTGCCACCGGTGAGGGCATCTTCGCCGCGTTGCAGTCGATCGAGACGCTGGCCTCGGTGCTCGGTGGTGCCGAGACTCCGCCGCCGGCACGGGTCGTGCTGATGTCGGACGGTAAGCAGACCGTCCCCGACGATCAGGACGTCGACGATCCCAGGCACGCGTTCACCGCCGCCAGGCTCGCGAAAACCAAGAACATCCCGGTGTCGACCATTTCCTTCGGGACCGAATGGGGTGTCGTCGAGATTCCGGACGAGGACGGCGGCAGTCCGCAGCGGGTCCCGGTTCCGGTGGACGACGATTCGCTGCAGGAGATCGCCAAATTGTCCGGCGGGGATTTCTATACCGCATCGAGTCTGGCCGAACTCACCGCGGTTTACGACACCCTCGAACAGCAGATCGGTTACGAGATGACGATGGGCGACGCCAGCAGGCCCTGGTTGTTGTTCGGCCTCGTGTTCATCTCCGCAGGCGTTGTCACCGGTTTGGCATACCGGCAGCGCTTGCCGTAGTCGTGGCACGTACCAGGGGCCGTGCGGTCCCTGGTACACCTCGGTCACGGTGCCGCTGAAAGCTCCGTGACGAAGACCGCCCGGTAATTGCGTGCGCGTATTCACGGGCAGCTCGAACCCGGCTGCTATTGCTTTCCCCTGCCTTTCGACAGGGACTCTGTGAGATACGACAGCGGAATGGGCCCGGTCCTGGTATGCGCACACCCGGGGCCGCTCATGAGCACAATTGTTCTCGACTCCGCCGAACCGGCCGTGTTTTTCGTGACCGGAACCATCGGCTAGATTGTCCGCATGTCGAACTCTGTCGAGGACAGTCGTAAGTCGGAATCGCAGAACGCGGAGCGGGCATCCCGGTCGGTGCTGGTGACCGGTGGTAACCGTGGCATCGGTCTCGCGGTCGCGCAGCGCCTCCTCGCCGATGGACACAAGGTCGCCGTCACCCACCGTGGCTCGGGCGTTCCGGACGGGCTGTTCGGTGTGAAATGCGATGTGACCGATAGCGAATCGGTGGACCGGGCGTTCGCCGAGGTCGAGGCGCACCAGGGTCCGGTCGAGGTGCTGGTGGCGAACGCGGGTATCACCGACGACACCCTGCTGATGCGGATGACCGAGGAGCAGTTCGAGAAGGTCGTCGACGCCAACCTCACCGGCGCCTTCCGGTGCGCCAAGCGCGCCAACCGGGCGATGCTGCGGGCGCGCTGGGGCCGGATGGTCTTCCTCGGTTCGGTCGTCGGCATGATGGGTCAGGCCGGTCAGATCAACTACGCCTCGTCCAAGGCCGGCGTCATCGGTCTCGCGCGCTCGATCACCCGTGAATTGGGCTCGCGCTCGATCACCGCGAACGTGGTCGCCCCCGGTTTCATCGAGACCGACATGACCGCCGAGCTGCCCGACGACCTGAAGGACATGGCCAAGAAGTTCATCCCGCTGCAGCGTCTGGGCAAGGCCGAAGATGTGGCCGCAGTGGTCAGCTTCCTGGCCTCCGAGGATTCGGCCTACATCTCCGGCGCCGTGATCCCGGTCGACGGCGGCATGGGCATGGGGCACTGACCTGCGGTTGGTACATCGCACATATCGAAAGCCGCGCTAACGAAATAAGGCGCGGAGCCGACAGTCTCACCGGACCCCGGCACACGACATCCACACTTCAGGGAGAACCGAGAACTCATGAGCGGACTGCTCGACGGTAAGACCATCCTGGTCACCGGCATCATCACCGACGCGTCGATCGCGTTCCACGCGGCGGCGATCGCCCAGGAACAGGGCGCGAAGGTGATCATCACCGGTATCCCGGAGCGCCTGCGACTGATCGACCGGATCGCCAAGCGGCTGCCGAAGGAGGTGCCCCCGGCGATCGGCCTCGACGTCACCAGCGAGGACGACCTGGCTCAGCTGGCCGACAAGATCCGTGAGCTGGCTCCCGAGGGCATCGACGGCGTGCTGCACTCCATCGCGTTCGCGCCGCGGACCCTGATGGGCCCGGAGGCCAAGCCGTTCCTCGAGGGCCCCGGCCCGGACGCGGCCAAGGCCTTCGAGATCTCCGCGTGGAGCTACGCCTCGCTGGCGCGGGCCGTGCTGCCCGCCATGAACGAGGGTGGCTCCATCGTCGGCATGGACTTCGATCCGCGCACCGCGATGCCGTTCTACAACTGGATGGGTGTGGCCAAGGCGGCGCTGGAGTCGGTCAACCGGTATGTCGCCCGTGAGGTCGGCGTCGCCAAGAAGATCCGCTCGAACCTCATCGCCGCCGGCCCGATCAAAACCCTCGCGGCCAAGGCCATCGCCGGTACCGCCACCGACGACGCCGCCAAGCTGAACCAGCTCAACACCTACTGGGACGGCGCCTCGCCGATCGGCTGGGATGTCGACGACCCGACCGTGGTCGGTAAGTCCGTGGTCGCGCTGCTCTCGGATTGGCTTCCCGCCACCACCGGTTCGATCATCTATGTCGACGGCGGCGCGAGCCACAACACCTGGTTCCCGGAGAACATGCCGGTCAACTGACCGTTCACGCACGACAGAGGAGACACAGTGGGCCGCACGGCCGATGCGCTGCTACTGCTGTCGTTCGGTGGCCCCGAACGCCCCGAGGATGTGATGCCGTTCCTCGAGAACGTCACTCGGGGCCGGGGCGTACCGCGCGAGCGTCTCGCCGAAGTCGCCGAGCATTATCTGCACTTCGGCGGGGTGTCGCCGATCAACGAGCTCAACCGGCAGATCATCACCGCGGTAGAGGCCGAATTGGCTGCTGCCGGAATGGATCTGCCGGTTTACTTCGGTAACCGCAACTGGCATCCCATGGTCGAGGACACACTCGCGCAGATGACCGCTGACGGTGTGCGCTCGGCGCTGGTGTTCCCGACCTCTGCCTGGGGTGGCTATTCGGGTTGTTTGCAGTATCAGGAGGACATCGTCCGGGCGCGCGCCGCAGTAGGTGACGGTGCGCCCGAACTGACCAAGCTGCGCCAGTACTTCGATCACCCGCTGCTCATCGAGTCCTTCGCTGGGGCGATTCGTACTGCGGTACAACAGATCCCGGCTGATCGACGGGACCGGATCCGGTTGGTGTTCACCGCTCATTCGATCCCGGTTTCGGCCGATATGAGCGCGGGCCCGCCCGCCGACGGCGGCAGGCTCTACAGCCGACAGGTGGCCGATGCCGCCCGATTGTGTTCGTCGGCAACGGGATTCGCGGACTATGACCTGGTCTGGCAGTCGCGTTCCGGCCCACCACAGGTGCCATGGCTCGACCCCGACATCGTCGACCATCTGGAGAACCTGTCCGGTAAGGGTGTCGACGCTGTCGTGGTGTGCCCGGTCGGTTTCGTCTCCGATCACCTCGAGGTGATCTGGGACCTGGACAACGAGGCCGCCGAGAAGGCCGCCGAACTCGGTATGGCCTTTGCCCGTGCCGGCACACCCGGAACCGATCCGCGTTTCGCACAGCTCGTGGTGGAGTTGATGCGCGAACAGCTCGACGATGCCCCTGCTCGGCGCCTCGGCTCGGTGCCGGGATACGGGTGCACCATGAACGGGCAAGCCTGCGCCGTCGACTGCTGCAAGCCCCCGCCCCGGCCGAGCCGTTGATCACGAGCGCTGCCGAATAGTCACCGCGCATCCCGCCCGGCGGCCTGAGGTATGACGCGACGGCCTCGTCGACAGCCGGATCGATCGCAGCTGGTCCGGCTGCGGCATATACGCGGTGCGTGCGCTGGAATGGCACACCCGGCCGCCCTCGCGCGGCCCGCCGTGAGTCCGATTCGACACCGTCGCCGGCGCGGCCGCGCGCCTCTGCCGGACCGATGCCGGGCGGGGCTCGGTGCCGAACACGCCGACGGCGAGCGATGATCAGCCGGGTGCCGACGAGATCAGCGAGTGCGCGCCGAAGCGTGCACAGCGACCAGCCGGGCCGCCCGGATGGCATCCCACAGCGGGCGCAGCAGCGATTCGTGTTCGGTGACGGCGCTGGCGGAGGTGGGGGAGGAGGCCGGTTCGCGCTGAGCGACGGTGAGGATGGCGGCGACGTGGTCGGCGCTGTCGAGGATGCGGCGCGCACGCAGCGGGATCGCCTCCGGATAGTCGTGGCGGGTGTAGTCGGCCAGTTCGGCCTCGATCAGTTCCCGCGGGTCGGCGTCACCGGAACCGAGGCCCGTGGTGTGCAGGCGCATGAGTGCGTCGGCCGCGTCGCGCACCGCTTCGCGCATGGCGAATTCGGCTTCGCCCAGCGACATGTCGATCCCGGTGGTGGCCGGGATGGGCGTGCTGTACACGGTCCACTGCAGTGTGTGCTCGCCCTCCCACTGCGGGATCAGCCCGGTGCCCTCGGCGCCGGGAACGCCGATGAGCATGCCCTCACCGGCTTCGATG
Source organism: Nocardia sp. NPDC059180 (assembly GCF_042754945.1). NCBI lineage: Bacteria > Bacillati > Actinomycetota > Actinomycetes > Mycobacteriales > Nocardiaceae > Nocardia > Nocardia sp. NPDC059180. The sequence goes on along the minus strand of NZ_JBHZBU010000007.1, from coordinate 67,898 downwards.
GCATCGGCGGCGAACGCGGTGCCGACCGGCAGGCCGCGCACATCGCCGGGCACCGGCAGCACCAGCCGCAGGTGCGAGCCCGGTTCGGCCATGGTTTCCCGAATCACCTTGAGCAGCGGCATGACTCCGGTGCCCTGCGGGTTGCCGAGCGAGGACCACGGTAGGTCGGTGCGCGCGCCGCTGAACGGGTCGCCCGCGGCGATGGTGTGGCGCGGGGCCCAGGCGTGCAGCGCCTCCAGTACGTCGTCGGGCGCACTGGTACCGGCCAGCCAGGAGCCGGCCCACACCGTCAGCGTGGCACTCGGGGAGCACATAATCTTCGAGCATAAAGGTTCGTCGCGACGCATGGACATCGGTGGCCCAGCACGATACTGACGCGGTGCCCCGAGCCGCCCGAAGATGATCACCCTGCGGTATTGCACCCCTGCGACGGATCGCCGGATGCCGACGGCGGCAGCTGGATCAGGCAGCGGACGAGATCGAGCAGCGCGGGCGCGAGGTCGGCCGAGCCCGTCGCCACGGGGTTACGGTGCTCGGTCAGTGGGGCCGCGCTCGCGAGCGGAGCCGACCATGCCGGCAGAGTCAATGCGGCGGCTACCAGTAGCGCCGACAGCGGCTTCGCGGACATGTCCACCTCCGTATCGGGGCGACCGGGCGGTCCGGCCGAGACCGATCGCGCAATCGCACCGGTGCGGCGCGCACGGGTTCCCCTGAACGGCGGACGCTACTCCGGTTCGGTGACGAAATCGATGAGCCGTTCGACGGCTCCGATGAGCGGTGCCTCCAGGTCGCGGAACGAATCGACGGCGTTGTAGACCCGGCGCCAGCCTTCCTGCGGGGTCCCCCAGCCGAGGCGGCGGCAGATACCGGTTTTCCAGTCTTCCCCGCGCGGCACCTGCGGCCATTCCCGGATACCGACCGCGGCCGGGCGCACCGCCTGCCAGACGTCGATATACGGATGCCCGGTGACCAGCACGTGGGCGCCGAGGCCGGTGGTGAGCTGGGATTCCTTCGACCCGGTGACCAGATGGTCGACCAGCACCCCGACCCGCCTGCCCGGTCCCGGGCCGAACTCGGTGAGCCGTTCGGCCAGGTTGTCCAGGCCCTCGAGATGCTCGACCACCACACCCTCGACCCGCAGGTCATGGCCCCAGACGCGCTCGACGAGTGCGGCGTCGTGCACACCCTCGACCCAGATACGGCCGGCGGCAGCGACACGGGCGCGCAGTCCTTCGACGCGCGTGGAGCCGGACGCGGAGCGGGTCTCGCGGGTGGGTGCCGCGGCGGTCGGGCGGACCAAGGTGACGGGTGCGCCGTCGATCAGGAACGCGGCCTCACGCAGTGCGAAGAGCCGAACCGCGCCGCGCCCGTCCTCCAGCTTCACGAACTCGCCGTCGTAGCTGCGCTCGAATCCGACGACGGCGCCGCAGAATCCGCTGGCCGCATCCTCGACCACGAGATCACGTTCGGCCTCCAACCGTGGAACTTTGCGCTTTGTGGCGCGGGTGTGGCCGGAAAAGATGTCACCGCCGTACATGTCACGCGAACTCACCCGGCCGAAGCTACTGCACGGGAACCGGTTCGTTGCCGCGGCGCACCGGCGCCAGTCGTCGGTCGGCGCACATCACAGGTTCATGATCTTGTGTTCGCGCCGCCTCGAGAATCGTTCCCGGCCATTACAGTGGAGACGTGGCCGCAGTTTTCTGGCTGGTCGTGGGCATCCTGCTCGTGGCGGCCGAGATGTTCGTCGGCGAGCTGACGTTGTTGATGCTCGGTGGTGGGGCGCTCATCACCGCGGGCATCAGTTTCGCCGCCGACACCAGCGTCGTGGCCGACGCGATCATCTTCGCGATCGTGTCCGTCGCGCTCATGCTCGGCGTGCGCCCGATGTTGTTGCGGCGCTTCGCGACTCCGCCGCCGACCCTCACCAATGTGGATGCGCTGCCCGGGAAGTCGGCGCTGGTGCTCGAGTCGGTCGGTGCGCACAGCGGCCGGGTGAAGCTCGGTGGTGAGGAGTGGACGGCGAGGCCGTTCGATCCGGCCGAGGAGTATCCGCCGGGAACCACGGTGTACGTGATGAAGATCGACGGTGCGACAGCCGTCGTCTGGAAAGGGCCGTAATGGCTGTATTGATCGTGGCCGCAGTCCTCGTACTGCTGGTCGTGGTGGTGGTGTTCAAGTCGATCGCGCTGGTACCGCAGGCCGAGGCGGCGGTGATCGAACGACTCGGCCGGTACTCGCGCACGGTGTCGGGGCAGCTGACCTTCCTCGTCCCCTTCGCCGACCGCATCCGTGCCAAGGTGGATTTGCGTGAGCGGGTGGTCTCGTTCCCACCGCAGCCGGTGATTACTCAGGACAACCTCACCCTGCAGATCGACTCGGTGGTGTATTTCCAGGTCACCAGCCCGCAGGCCGCGGTATACGAGATCAGCAACTACATCGCCGCGGTCGAGCAGTTGACCGTCACCACGCTGCGCAATGTGGTCGGCGGTATGACCCTCGAGGACACGCTGACCTCCCGCGATCAGATCAACAGTCAGCTGCGCGGTGTGCTCGACGAAGCCACCGGACGGTGGGGCCTGCGGGTGGCGCGGGTCGAGCTCAAGGCCATCGATCCGCCGCCGTCGATCCAGGAGTCGATGGAGAAACAGATGAAGGCCGACCGCGAGAAGCGCGCGATGATCCTTACCGCGGAAGGTCAGCGCGAATCGCAGATCAAGACCGCCGAGGGCGCCAAACAGGCACAGATCCTGTCCGCGGAGGGCGGTAAGCAGTCGGCGATCCTGTCGGCCGAAGGTGAACGGCAGAGCCGCATCCTGCGCGCGCAGGGTGAACGCGCCGCTTCGTATCTGCAGGCTCAAGGTCAGGCCAAAGCGATCGAAAAGGTCTTCGCCGCAATCAAATCCGGTAAGCCGACACCGGAACTGCTGGCCTACCAATACATGCAGACACTGCCGATGGTCGCCCGTGGTGACGCCAACAAGGTGTGGCTTGTGCCCAGCGATTTCGGGAAAGCCCTCGAAGGTTTCGCCAAGAACTTCGCCACCAAGGGCGAGGACGGGGTGTTCCGGTACGAACCGCCCGCCTCCGACGGCAGCGAGACCAAGCCGGAGGACGACTCCGAGGACGTCGCCGACTGGTTCGACACCGCACCCGATCCGGCCATCGAACGGGCGGTGCGTGCGGCCGAGGCGACGGCCCGCACGCCTGTCGAGGGGCTGATCCCCGGAGTGCAGGCGGAGCCCGCGAACCTGAACAAGCCCGCACCTGCCGCACCGCAACCGCCCGCGCGGGAAGAGCTTCCGCCGCAGCCACAGCAGCCGAGTGCAGGCGATATCCATGGCAGGCCCTGGCAGCCGCCGGGTGCGCAGCAGTGAGCAGGCGTTCCTTCTCGGGCTGCTGACCGGCGAGCGGTCGCCGTGGTGCCCGACGGCCGCTCGTCTCGCCGCAGTGATCTCCTGGTGTCCGACTATGGTCCGGAATTGAGCCGTGCTACCCGAGGTTGATTGCTGTTACAGATTCGCGGACAGCGGATCGGGTGAGTGAGGGAACGCAGATGAGGGCTCGGCCAAGGCGGCGGACGACGGCCGTGCCGACGAGAACGACCAGCAGGCGACGCGGCACAGTGGTGGTGGCACTGCTGGCCACGGCGGCGCTGGTGCTCACCGGATGCTCCGACGACGCGGGTGCCGGACCCACAGCCGCCTGGTCCGACAGTTGGGTCACCGCGCAACAGGCCGCGGTCGATATCTGGTCACCCAACTGGTCCACGAGTGGATTCTCCGATCACACCGTCCGGCAGGTGGTCCGGCCGACGCTGGGCGGTGACGAGGTAAGAATCAAGTTCTCCAACCTCTTCGGTGAGCGTCCGCTACGAATCACCGCCGCGACGATCGCCGAACCGGGCGACGGTGCCGCGGTGCGGGCGGACACTGTGCGGCCGCTGCTGTTCGACGGCACTGCGTCCACCGAGATCGCGGTGGGTGCGGAAACCACCACGGACCCGGTCGGATTCACCGTCACCGCATTACGGCCGGTGACGGTCACGATCTACCTCGCCGAGGAAACCGGTCCGGCTACTTTCCATCAGATCGCCAACGCCACCAGCTACCGTGCGAGCGGCGATCATGCCGCCGACCCGGCAGCAACAGCGTTCACCGAAACCAGCAGCTCGTGGTATTACCTCGCGGACCTCGAGGTGGACACGGCAGGCGCCGAAGGCTCGGTGGTGACCTTCGGTGACTCGATTACCGACGGCGCGGAAGCCACTACCGACGCCGACAACCGCTATCCGGATGTGCTGGCCACCCGGCTGGCCGCCGAGGGGTCGGCCCGCGCGGTGCTCAACACCGGCATCAGCGGCAACCGAGTGCTCATCGACTCCGACTACACCGGTGCGAGCGCCAAGACCCGATTCCAACGCGATGTCCTCGACCGGGACGGCGCGAGCACCGTCATCTTGCTGGAGGGGATCAACGACATCGGCGCCAGCGAACTCGACGAGCCCTGGGTGCAGCCCAACCCCGAGATCAGCGCCGACCAGCTCATCGCGGGGTACCGCGAACTGATCGCGCTGGCTCGCGTGGACGGCCTGCGGGTGGTCGGCGCGACGCTGACCCCGTACAAGGCAGCGCCCTACTTCAGCGAACGGGGTGAAGCCGTGCGCGACACCGTCAATGCATGGATCCGGTCCTCGGGCGAGTTCGACGCGGTCATCGACTTCGAGCGAGCCCTGGCTGCCCCCGACGACCCCGATGCGATCGCCCCGGCCTTCGACAGCGGCGACCATTTGCATCCAAGCCCGGCCGGCTACGCGACCATGGCCCAGGTCATCGCACTGGCCGACCTCTGACACGGCTCGCGGTGGCGCCCACAGGCAGATCTGCTGGTGGGGAGCTGGTGAGGGCCTGAGTGCTCACCGAATCGCCCGGCGACGAACTCGATGATCAGCAGCCGGTTCCCGAGGCATGCGGTGCCAACCGACCCCGCGGGTGCGACGACAGGGCCACGTGCGCGTGAACGTCCGGGGGTCTTGATTGCGCTTGCGGTGAACATGCTGCGCTGCGACGCGCCGCTGGGCATCCTGGAGGTGGCGCAGGCGCGGAGCAGGGTGGTGATCGGCATGGACGATGCCGCGATGGATGCGTATTCGCGAACGGTGATCGCGGTGGCGGCGTCGGTGACGCCGCATGTCGCGAGTGTGCGGGCGCGGCGGGGGAGCGGGTCGGCGGTGCTGGTTACCGCCGACGGATATCTGCTGACGAACGCGCATGTCGTTGGCGGGTCTCGTCATGGTGAGCTGGTGTTCGCCGACGGCGCCGAAACCCGGTTCGATGTGGTCGGCTCTGATCCGCTGTCCGACCTGGCGGTGTTGCGTGCCCGCGGTGACGCTCCCGGCGCGGTGACTCTCGGCGACGCCGACACGTTGGTCGTCGGGCAGCTGGTGGTGGCCGTCGGCAGCCCGCTGGGTCTGGCCGGATCGGTGACGGCCGGGGTGGTCAGCGCGCTCGGCCGCGCCGTGCCGGTGTCCTCGCGCCGCGCCGGTCGGGTGATCGAGGATGTCATCCAGACCGACGCCGCACTCAATCCCGGTAATTCGGGTGGCGCGCTCGCTGATTCGGCGGGACGGGTGGTTGGTGTCAATACCGCGGTCGCCGGAATCGGGCTGGGGCTGGCGATCCCGATCAACGCCACCACCCGCATGATCGTGCAGACGCTACGGACCGATGGCCGGGTCCGGCGCGCCTACCTCGGGCTGGTGGGCGTGCCCGCGCCGCTACCCGCAGATGTCGCGGCGCGCACCGGCCAGGACGGCGGTGTCCGCATTGTCGAGGTGATCGGCGGCGGCCCGGCCGATCACGCCGGTCTGCGCCGCGGCGACCTGGTGCTCAGCGTCGCGCGCACCGAGGTCAGAGACGCGCAGGGCATCCAGCGTCAGCTGTTCGCCGACGCGATCGGCTCGCACCTGCCGGTCACAGTGCTGCGCAACGGGGCGATGGTCGATGTGATCGCGGTGCCGAATGAGCTCACGGTCGACTGATCGACCAACCGGGCGCAGTCCGCGTGGGCCGCGGATAGGGCATCGGACGGTGTCTCGCCTCGGGCAGCCCGGCGGCCACATCCGCCACCTGCTTGTCATCGGTGAACTGCCTGGCGGCGGATAAGAAGACGGTTCTCCGGCCGCTATGGCGACGACCCGCATGACCGGCCAGTGCGGGTCGGCAACCATCGCTGATCCGCCCGACCCTTCGTCAGTCGGTGGCGGGCACGGGCGAGGGTTCGGCGGGGTGCTCGCGGGGCGCGGGTTTCCATCGCGCATCGACGACCAATCCGACCACGCCGATCGCCAGGCAGATACCGGAGATGACGACCATGGCGGGATGACTACCTCCGGTCAGCGCATCCGCGAGGACGACGGTGGCGATGGTGCCCGGCAGCGAACCGATGACGGTCGCGATCAGGTACGGCCAGAACCGGATCGAGGACAGCCCGCAGCAGTAGTTGACCACCGAGAACGGCGCCACCGCGATCAGCCGCAGGGAACCGACCGCGAGCCAGCCACGTCGTTCGAGCCGTTCGTCGATCGCGCGCACCGCCGGATGAGTGAGCCGGGAGGCGACCTGATCACGGTCGAGGGCACGCACCAGCAGCAAGGCCAGCGCGGCCGCGACCGTCGTGGCCGACAGTGCGACGGTAAGCCCGAGCCCCGAGCCGAACAGGACGCCGCAGCTGACGGTGAGCACGGTTCGCGGCACCGGCGCGACGGTGACCAGGGCGTATCCGGCGAAGAAGACGAAGGGGAAGACCGGCCCGACGCTCTCGGCCCAGTCCTGGATCTGCTCCGGATCCGGCAGCTCGATCAGCATCGCGACGACGAAAAGCGCGCAGATCCCGAGGATCAACGCGACGATGCGTCGGTCTCGGAGCAGTCGGGTCACCCGCGCTAGGTTACCGGTTGGTAGCGGTGGCCTCGGTCAAGTGCGTATTGGCGCCCCGCTAGCATCAGAGGAAACGAGCCGAATACTCGTTAACCAAAGTGTCCGCTGAGCTGGGCGGATGCACAGGTATGGGCGTGCAGGAGTGGTGCGCCCGTACTCGAATGGAAGAGGGAAATCAGCGTATGCCGATAGCTTCAGAGCCCGGGGCGGGACTTGCCCCGGAACCGGTGCCCGAGTACGCCGCATGGCGGCGAGGCGTGGCGGGCGTGCTGGCCAAGGCGCGGCGGGTCGAGACGTCCGAGCTCCCCGCCGAACCCGAGCATCTGCTCGACGAGACCACCTACGACGGGCTGACCATCGCCCCCCTCTACACCCGTCGCGATGAGCTGCCCGAGCAGCCGCTGCCCGGGACCTTTCCTTATGTGCGCGGTGGCGATGCCACCCGTGATCCGCAGCGTGGCTGGTTCGTCAGCGCGTTCGCCGGTGAGGACGACGCGGAGGCCACCAATCGGGCGATCCTGACCGGTCTGGAGAACGGTGTGAGCGCCATCGCGCTCGGCGCCGGGCGCTACGGCGTCCCCGTCGACGGCGTCCCCGTCGCCCTGCGCGGTGTGTTGTTCGAGTTGGCCCCACTGACTCTTGTCGCCGGTGCGGAAACCGGCGCCGCCGCCGAGCGAGTGTTCGAGGTGCTCGACGGCTACTCGCTCGCCGATCGCGCGCAGATCCGGGTCGGTCTCGGCGCCGCCCCGCTCACAAGCGCTTTTTCCGGCGCTGAGAACCTCGATCAAGCCGAGACGGTCGCCTTGGCGGTGCGTGCGATCGCCCGGCCCGAGTCGGTGCGTGCGATCACGGTGGACGGCGTCGCCTTCCACAACGCGGGTGCCGCCGACGCGCAGGAAGTAGGCGCAGCCGTCGCGGCCGGGCTGGCGTACCTGCGTCTGCTCGCCGGCGCCGGTGTCGACATCGCCGATGCGCTCGGTCAGCTCGAGTTCCGCTTCGCGGCCACCGACGATCAGTTCGCCACCATCGTCAAGTTCCGGGCGGCGCGGCGTTTGTGGGCGCGGGTCGCCCAGGTGTGCGGCGCGCCCGCCTTCGGCGCAGCTCCGCAACATGCGATCACCTCCGCCGCCATGATGACCCAGCGCGACCCCTGGGTGAACATGCTGCGCACCACCCTCGCCGCGTTCGGCGCCGGTGTCGGCGGTGCCGACTCGGTGACCGTGTTGCCGTTCGATGCGGCGCTGCCCGAGGGCGAACTGGGAGTGTCGGCGACGTTCTCGCAGCGGATGGCTCGCAACACCCAGCTGCTGCTGCTCGAGGAATCCCGCCTCGGTCACGTGCAGGACCCGGCCGCCGGTTCCTGGTACGTGGATGCGCTGACCGACGAACTTGCTGCCAAGGCCTGGGAATTCATGCAGGAACTCGAGGCTGCGGGTGGGTACCTCGCCGCGCTCGACTCCGGTGTGCTCGCCGCGCGGATCGCCGAAACCGCCGCCACCCGCGCCGCCGATGTCGCCCATCGCCGCAGCGCGGTCACCGGTGTCAACGAGTTCCCCAACCTGGCCGAGGCGCCGCTGTCGGAGCAGGCGCGGGTGCCGGGTCCGAACCCGCGTTACGGTGCCGCGTTCGAGGTATTGCGCAACCGCTCCGATGCCTATCTCGCCGCCAACGGCGCCCGTCCAAAGGCACTGATCGTGCCGCTCGGCCCGGTCGCCGAACACAACGCGCGCACCATCTTCACCGCGAACGTCCTGGCCTCCGGTGGGATCGAGTCGGTCAACCCGGGTCCGCTGGCGGTAGACGCCATCGCCGCCGCCGCGACGGAATCCGGTGCGCAGATCGCGGTCTTGTGCGGTGCGGACAAGCGCTACGGCGAGCAGGCGGGCGAGGCGACCGAAACCTTGCGCGCCGCCGGTGTCACGACGGTCTTGCTGGCCGGACCGGAGAAGTCGGTCGCGCAGTACAGCGGTGTGCAGCGTCCCGACGGATACTTGACCTTGCGCATCGACGCGGTCGCGGTCCTGTCGCAGCTGCTGGAAAAGGTGGGAGCCTGATGACCACATCCAATGTCGAGCACGTCGTCGGCAGTTTCGCCGATGTGCCGCTCAGTGAGCACGCGCCCGCGGCAGCCGCTGTCGACGCCGATCAGGTCCGCGAATTCGTGGCCGAGGCCGCGACGGCGAACCACACCACCCCCGAGCAACTGGTCTGGTCGACGCCCGAGGGCATCGACGTGCCGCCGGTATTCACCAGGGCCGATCGCGACGCCGTTGTCGCGCAAGGCTATCCGCTCGATACCGTGCCCGGTGTCGCCCCGTTCCTGCGCGGGCCGTACCCCACGATGTACGTCAACCAGCCGTGGACGATCCGCCAGTACGCGGGCTTCTCCACCGCGGCCGACTCCAACGCCTTCTACCGCCGCAACCTGCAGGCCGGTCAGAAGGGTTTGTCGGTGGCCTTCGACCTGGCCACCCACCGCGGCTACGACTCCGATCATCCGCGCGTGCAGGGTGATGTCGGTATGGCCGGTGTGGCCATCGACTCCATCCTCGATATGCGTCAGCTCTTCGATCACATTCCGCTGGACCAGGTCAGCGTCTCGATGACGATGAACGGTGCGGTGCTGCCGATCCTCGCGCTGTACGTGGTCGCTGCCGAGGAGCAGGGCGTCACGCCCGAACAGCTGGCCGGAACCATTCAGAACGACATTCTGAAGGAGTTCATGGTCCGCAACACCTACATCTATCCGCCGAAGCCGTCGATGCGGATCATCTCCGACATTTTCGCCTACACCAGCGCGAAGATGCCGAAGTTCAATTCGATCTCCATCTCCGGCTATCACATTCAGGAAGCCGGCGCGACGGCCGACCTGGAGTTGGCCTACACCCTCGCCGACGGTGTCGAGTACATCCGCGCCGGTATCGACGCGGGTATGGAGGTCGACAAGTTCGCCCCGCGGCTGTCGTTCTTCTGGGCGATCGGCATGAACTTCTTCATGGAGGTCGCCAAGCTGCGCGCGGGCAGGCTGCTGTGGAGTGAGCTGGTCGCGAAGTTCGAGCCCAAGAGCGCGAAATCGCTGTCGCTGCGGACGCATTCGCAGACCTCGGGCTGGTCGCTGACCGCGCAGGACGCCTACAACAATGTCGCGCGCACCTGCATCGAGGCCATGGCCGCCACCCAGGGCCACACCCAGTCGCTGCACACCAACGCTCTCGACGAGGCGCTGGCACTGCCGACCGACTTCTCGGCCCGGATCGCCCGCAACACTCAGCTGCTGATCCAGCAGGAGTCCAATACGACCCGCCCGATCGACCCGTGGGGCGGCTCGTACTACGTGGAGTGGCTGACCCATCAGCTGGCCGACCGCGCCCGCGCCCATATCGCCGAGGTGGAGGCGCACGGCGGTATGGCGCAGGCGATTTCGGAGGGCATTCCGAAGCTGCGCATCGAAGAGGCCGCCGCCAGGACCCAGGCGCGCATCGACACCGGGCAACAGCCGGTGATCGGCGTGAACAAGTACCAGGTGGAAGAGGATCACGAGGTCGAGGTCCTCAAGGTCGAGAACTCGCGGGTTCGCGCCGAGCAGATCGAGAAGCTGCGGCAACTGCGCGCGGACCGCGACCAGGCCGAGGTCGAGCGGGCGCTGAACGAATTGACCCGGGCCGCAGCCTCTTCCGAGGGCGGCATGGAGAACAACCTGCTGGCGCTCGCTATCGACGCCGCGCGTGCCAAGGCCACCGTCGGCGAGATCTCCGATGCGCTGGAGAAGGTGTACGGCCGCCATCAGGCCGAGATCCGTACCCTGTCGGGTGTGTACCGCGACGAGGCAGGAAAGGTCACCAACATCACCACCGCCGGTGATCTGGTCGAGGAGTTCGCCGAGGCCGAAGGCCGCCGTCCGCGCATCCTGGTGGCCAAGATGGGCCAGGACGGACATGACCGCGGCCAGAAGGTGATCGCCACGGCCTTCGCTGATCTCGGGTTCGACGTCGATGTGGGCCCGCTGTTCCAGACCCCCGAAGAGGTGGCGCGTCAGGCCGCCGACAACGATGTGCACGTTGTCGGTGTGTCCTCGCTGGCGGCAGGCCACCTCACTTTGGTGCCCGCCCTGCGGCAGGCACTGGCCGATGTCGGTCGCCCCGACATCATGGTCATCGTCGGTGGCGTCATCCCGCCCGGTGACTTCGAGGAGCTGTACCAGGCCGGCGCCGCCGCGATCTTCCCGCCCGGCACCGTCATCGCCGAAGCGGCGATCGATCTGCTGAAGAAGCTCGCGGCCGAACTCGGTCACGAGATCGGCACCGGCGCCGCGGAGTCCGCCGCCGAATGAGTGAAGCAGGTTCGGCTGCTCCGCGTGGGGGAGCCGCGCGCCGCACCATCGATGTCGACGCACTCGCCACGGCGGTCCGCAACAACGAGCGGGCCGCCCTGGCGCGGGCCATCACCCTGGTCGAGTCGACCAGGGCCGACCACAGGGCGCTGGCCCAGCAGTTGCTGCTGGAGCTGACGCCGGAGGCACAGGGCTCGGCGAGCGCCGTGCTGTCGAATCGTGTCGGCATCACCGGCGTTCCCGGTGTAGGGAAGTCGACGTTCATCGACGCGCTCGGTATGCACCTGATCGGCAGAGGGCATCGGGTCGCGGTACTCGCCGTGGACCCGTCCTCCACTCGCACCGGCGGCTCCATCCTCGGTGACAAGACCCGCATGGCGCGGCTGTCGGTGGAACCGGACGCCTTCATCCGGCCCTCGCCCACCGCGGGCACGCTCGGCGGCGTCGCCAAGGCGACCCGCGAGACGATCGTGCTGCTGGAGGCGGCAGGCTACGACGTGATCCTGGTGGAGACCGTCGGCGTCGGCCAGTCCGAGGTGACGGTCGCGAATATGGTCGACGTGTTCTGTTTCCTGACGCTGGCCCGGACCGGAGATCAGTTACAGGGCATCAAGAAGGGTGTCCTCGAGCTCGCGGATCTGGTGGCGGTCAACAAGGCCGATGGCAAGCACGAGCTCGAGGCCAAGAAGGCCGCGCGGGAACTGGCGGGCGCGCTGCGCCTGATCCACCCGCACGATGCGTTGTGGCGGCCGCCGGTACTCACCATGAGCGGCCTGGAGGGCATCGGCCTGGAAAAGTTCTGGTCCACGGTGCTCGAACATCGCCGCGTGCTGACCGATGCCGGCGAATTCGATGAGAAGCGCCGCCGCCAGCAGGTGGACTGGACCTGGACCATGGTGCACGACCAGCTGCTACGCCGCCTCGCCGACAATCCGCGGGTCAAGGCGTTGCGTGACGATGTGGAAAAGCAGGTTCGCGAAGGCGCGCTGACCGCAGCCCTGGCCGCTGAGGAACTGCTGCGCGCTTTCGACGCGGGCTGATCTGCCGAACGGATCGGCCAACGCCACACCGGTGGTGGCGACATGTGTCGAGGTGCGCGTGACGACTGTGAGCTCGTGTGCTTGGCCCCTCGCCGCCGAGGCAGGTGGGAGGCGATCCGGCCTGGTCAGCTTGCGGTATTGCCGTCCGGCGCAAGGTCTGGCAGCTCGAAGACACGCGCGGCGTTGTCGTGGCAGACCCTGCGCAGCCAATCATCGCCCAGCTCGAGCCGTTCCAGGGCGGTGATCCCATGGTGGTACGGGTAGGGGATGTTCGGGAAGTCGCTGCCGAACATGATGCGGTCGCCGAGGTCGCGCAGGCGCGGTCGGTCGGCGGCGGGGAAGGGGACTTCATCCTCGGTGAAATCGGTAAACGCCATGGTGGTGTCGAGGCAGACGCCCGAATAGCGGTCGGCCAGGTCCATGAATTCGGCGTACTCGGGCATGCCCATATGCGCGACGATCAACCGCAGGGCGGGGTGGCGGCGCAGCAGCTCTGCGATGGGGCCGGGACCGGTGAATTCACCGGGTGCCGGGCCGGATCCGCAGTGGATGACGATCGGAGTGCCGGCCTCGGCGAGCACGCCCCACACCGGATCGAGCAGCGGGTCGAGAGGTGAATACGCGCCGACTTGAATGTGCGCCTTGAATACTCGCGCACCCTGCTCGATGGCGGTGGCGACATAGCCCGCAGCGCTGGGCTCCGGATAGAAGGTCGCGGTGTGCAGGCAATCGGGAACTTCGGCGGCGAACTCGGCGGTCCACGAGTTGAGCCAGGCCGCCATCTCGGGTTTGTGCGGGTACACCAGCGAGGTGAACGCACGGACACCGAAGTCGCGCAATGTTTTCAACCGCACCGCCTGATCGTCGCGGTAGGTGATCGGCCACTCCCGTCCGGTGAGCGGGCCCGCAGAATCGAAGTACGCCCAGACCTTGCGCATCACCTGATCCGGCATGAAATGGGTGTGTACGTCGACGATCGCGGGCAGGCCGAGGCGGCGGCGGAACGCGGCGAGGTAGGTGGTGGTGTCGTCGATCATGGCGCCTCCTGAGCGTTCGCGGGGACCAGCCTGCCCGCCGGGGGATACACCGCGGCGGCGAAATCACCGACCCGGCTGATCAGCCGGTCGAAGAACAACTCCGGATCGGTGCCGATCACGATGTCGGCATTGGGTTCTCGCCCCCACATGCCTGCCCAGTCCGCCACCGTCGTGGCACGGGTGAGGGTTCCGGTGAGCTCGACGTCCACCGTCGCGGCACGAGTGCGCGCCAGCGTGGGGTCGAGGGCAACCGCCGCGGCGAACGGATCGTGCATATGCGCCAGATATCCGAGGCCGTAGGAGTGATGGAAGTCGAAGTAGAAGCGCACCGCGTCGGTGAGATGCCGGATGATCGGATTGCTCGTGGCGGATCTGGCCTCCGGCGGGTCCGCGGGCGACACCGATTCGGCGGGTGTGCTTCCCGCGCGTTCGGCGAGCCGGATCAGATGCTCGGGACGCATCTCGATGGTCTCGGTGATGTCGAGTGCGCAGATCAAGGGGCGCCGGTCCGGTGATGCGGCGGAAAAAGCGTCGAAGACTTCTTTGGCCGCCTCGGGATCAACGTGCACGTTCCACTCGTTGGTCGGCGTCGTATTGCCCGGATGGTTGAACGCGCCACCCATCACGACCAGGCGGCGCAGCAGCTGCGGCAGCGCGGGTTCGCGCCGCAGAGCCAACGCGAGATTGGTGAGCGGTCCGGTACACAGGCCGATGATCTCCCCGGGGTGCGCTCGTGCGAGGTCGACCCACAGATCGGGAGCATTGCGCTTCGATACCGCCCGGTTCGGCGCGGGCAGTTCGGCGTAGCCGACGCCCTGGGCTCCGTGGGTGTCCTCGGTGGTGCGCAGTGCGATGGCGAGAGGTTCGGCGGAGCCGAGCGCGACCTCGATATCGGGCGTCCGGCAGACATCGAGCCAGGCCAGATTGTTGACCGCTACCTGCGCGGCGTCGACATTGCCCGCAGTGGACACGATGCCGAGAATCTCGGCCTCGGGGCTGGCCAGCAGGTAGAGCAGTGCCAGCGAGTCGTCCACCCCGGTATCGACGTCAACGATGATCTTCTGCCGCACGCCCCGAGCCTATCGAGGTCGTTCCCAGGGGCCGCGGCCCGGTCGGTCACACCCGCCACAACGGCGCCGGTGACGACCAGGTCGGCTGATCCCACCCGTAGCGTCGCGCGGGTGCGGGGTAGTCGGGGTACTCGGCGAGTGCGGGAATGGCGGTGGTGACGCTGCCGTGGGTGAGGGCGTACTGCGGATCCGGTTCGGCGGCCCCGGGGTGGCGCAGCGTGCGCTCGGGTGCGGCGAGCAACCAGGACGCGGTGCGCGCCAACGACACCCGGATATCGCGGCCGATGCCGTCGGCGGCGCGAGCGACGAGCGCGTCGATCACTCCGGCGGCGAGCAGATAGCCCGAGGCGTGGTCGAGCGCCTGCGCGGGCAGTGCGCTGGGGACCGCTGGTGCGCCTTCGATGATGGCGATGCCGGTCGCGGCCTGCACGATGCTGTCGAACCCGCGTCGCATGCCCCATGGCCCGGTCTCGCCCCATGCGCTGACCCGGCCGTGCACCAGTCCCGGCCGGATCGTCAGCCCGGCGTGCTCGAGCGCGCCGGGTCGGTAGCCCGTGACCAGTACGTCGGCAGTGTCCATGAGCGCGTCGATACGGGCGCGGTCGGTGCGTAGATCGAGCACAGTGGACCGTTTGCCCTGGCAGGTGTCGCGGAACTGCCACGGAATCTCCGGCAGACCGGGCGGGTCGATGCGCAGGACATCGGCGCCGAGCAGGGCCAAGGTGCGGGTCGCGACCGGGCCGGCGATCACCCTGGTCATATCGAGCACCCGGACACCGCGCAGCGGCAGAAACGGTGTCGCTCCGTCCGGTAGACCGATGCCGCGTGCGTCGGCGCGGGCGATCGCGGCAACCAGTGGTCCCGCCGCCGCGGCCCGTGCCTGCGGGGTGGCCGCCCATTCGCGTTCGGTGCGGACCTGTACCGCGATAGCGCCGGTGGCGGCGGCCGCGTCCTCGATATCGGCGGCGCGGCTCATCGCGATCTGCGCGACCGCGAGGTCGAGGGAAGCGTCGGCGGGCAGGTTGAGTGCGGCGAGCAGGCGGGACCGGTGGTGTGGATAGTTGGCGTGGGTGCGGACCCCGCCGTCGAAGGTCGGGAAGAAGCCCGACAGGTCGGCGAACATCCCCACCGGGGCGCCCTCGATGCGCAGCAGCCGTTCACTGGCGAAGGCAGCCGCGACGCGCGGCGGGTCGATGCGGTGCCGCATGGGGTCGAGTCCGTGCGCCGCGCGCAGCCGGTTCGCCGCACCGATGACGGCTCCTATCGCACCCGCCGCGAGCCCGGCCACGGGCAGCGCCGCGGCGAGCGCGGCACCGAATTCCGGCGCGGGTGTGACGCAATGATCCTCGACACCGATGCCATCCTGGTAGTCACGGACCAGCCGTTCGTGCACACTCACCGCACCCAGCGTAATAGCCGTCGACCGGAACGGATTCCGACGTGAGCAGAACCATCACTCCCACGGCATGGCTGCGTGTGCTGCGCCCGGATCCGGTCCCGCGCCACCATGTGGTGTGCCTGCCGCCCGGCGGTGGATCGGCCACTACGTACCGGTCGCTCGCCGAGCATCTGGGCCCCGGCTATGTGGTGGCCGCCGTGCAGTATCCGGGTAGGCAGGATCGGCTGGCCGACACCGCGATCCCCGATATCGGCGAGCTGGCCGACCGGATCGCGGCCGAGCTGCTGGCCCAGCCGCGGATCGAACACTTGTCACTGTTCGGCCACAGCATGGGCGCGACGGTGGCGTTCGAAACGACGCGCCGACTCGAGCGCGACGGACAGCCACCCGAGCTGCTGTTCGTCTCGGGCAGGCCCGCACCCGACCACCGCGAATCCGCCCGCCTGCACCTGGGCCCCGATGACGGGCTGATCGACGATCTGGAGCGGCTGGCCGCCGATCCGGGACCCGTCCGGATGTTGCGCACCGAACCAGGTCTGGCCGACCTCGTCCTCCCGGCCGTGCGCAACGACTACCGCGCCGTGGAAACCTATGCCTACCAACCCGGCCCGGCCCTCACGGTCGATATCACCGCCTTCGTCGGCACCAGCGATCCGACGACCACGGCCGCGCAGCTCGACCGCTGGAGTGAATTCACCACCGGCGCATTCTCGAGTACGCAATTCCCCGGCGGGCATTTCTATCTCGACGATCGGCCGGCTGAAGTGGCGACGGCCATCAGGAACCGAGCCGACGGCCGCGCCACCCGGCGATGAACCGTGTCACGCGGACGATCCGGCGACCGTCGGATCGTTTCTGCGCCGCAACAGCCAGACATACCCGGCCCACGACACCACGACACACACCGCGACCAGCGCCCGCACCAACCCGAGGGCGGTCTCGGGGTAGATCACTCCGGTCAGATAGTGGTCTATGAATCCCGAAGGCGGCAGCCCGGCTTCACCGGCACTGCGCCGCGCCCAGTTCTCCAGATGAGTGAGCGGGCAGTCGTAGCCGATCACGATCCCGCCGAAACCCCAACTGAACGCCAGCAGATGCAGCCAGATGGTGCGCGGCCATCGCCACGCCAGGAATCCACCGACCACCACATACGCGATGAAGGTGAAATGCACGATAGCGGTGGCATCGGCAAGCAGCCGGTACAGCATCCTTCCAGCCTAAAGTGCGCGCCGGAATATCGGCGCCGAGATCACCAGGGGGAGGGCCGGTAATCCTTGAGGAAGCATCCGTACAAGTCGTTGCCCTGCTCGCCCTGCACGATCGGGTCGTATACGCGTGCGGCGCCGTCGACCAGATCAAGTGGCGCCCGGAAGCCCTCGTCGGCCAGGCGGATCTTGGTGTAGTGCGGCCGTTCGTCGGTGATCCAGCCGGTATCGACGGCGGTCATCAGAATGGAGTCCGCTTCGAACAGCTCGGTGGCGCTGGTGCGGGTCAGCATGTTCAACGCCGCCTTGGCCATATTCGTATGCGGATGTCCCGCGCCCTTGTAGGCCCGGCCGAACTGGCCCTCCATCGCCGAGACGTTGACGATGTACTTGCGCCGTGCCTGCGTCGCCGCCATCGCAGGCCGTAGCCGCGACACCAGGATGAACGGCGCGACCGAATTGCACAGCTGCACCTCGAGCAACTCGGTCGGATCGACTTCACCAACGGTCTGCACCCAGCTGTTGGTGTGCGCGAGATCGGGCACAAGACCACCGGCGTCGATGGCGACACCGCGGGAGATGCGCTCGGGCGTCGCCGACCCCGCCACCAACGCCAGCTCGGCGACATCGGCGGCCGACAGCGTCGGGGTGAGGGAGGCGGTCAGAGCGCTGGGATGGGCCTGCATCGTCTTGCCGAAAGTCACCACATCGGGCAGCTCACCGGCGGGCAGCGGCATGGATTCGGCGTCGACCAGGGCGCTGTAGGCGCCTGCCGAGCGTCGTACCGTCTGGGCGGCGTTGTTGATCAGGATGTCGAGCGGGCCCTGGGCGGCGACATCGTCGGCCAATGCCACCACCTGCGCCGGATCACGAAGGTCGATGCCGACGATGCGCACCCGGTGCAGCCAGTCCGCGCTGTCGGGCTGGGCGGCGAAGCGGCGGATGGCGTCGTTGGGGAATCGCGTCGTGATGGTGGTGTGCGCGCCGTCGCGCAGCAACCGCAACGCGATGTACATGCCGATCTTGGCGCGCCCACCGGTGAGCAGTGCGCGTTTACCGGCGAGGTCGGTGCGGGCATCGCGGCGGGCGTGACTGTCGGCGGCGCAGTCGGGGCACAGCTGGTGATAGAACGCGTCGACCCGGGTGTAGCGCTGCTTGCAGATGTAGCAGGGCCGGGCCCGGAGCAGGGTGCCCGCGCTGGCGCCGGAAGCGGTCGAGCTGATCGGGATGCCTGCGGTCTCGTCGTCGATCCGCTGGGGGGAACCGGTCGCGGTGGCCGAGACCACTGCGCGGTCGGCGGTCGACACCGCGTCCCTGGCCTCCGCGCGACGGCGCTGCTTGAGCTTTTTGAACATATGCCCGACGGCGCGCTGCACCGCCACCGAATCCGGATGATCCTTGTCGAGCTGTCCCGCCTGCTCCAGCACCCGCAGACAGGTGGCGAGTGAGTCCGGATCGATCGTGGTTTCGGCCATCGGAGGTGGAGACATCCTTCATGAGCTGGGCGAGTGTCGCGCCCATTGTCTCAAACGGGGTCCGGTGACCGGCCGCTCACCTCCACCCCGGGCCAGCAGCCGACACCTCGACAGGCTCAGTCGCGCAGTGCGGCCATCGTGGACCCGGCGGACTCGGTGAGCTTGTCGATGACCTCCGATTCCGGCAGGACCTTCGCCGAGTCCCTCGACGACGAGGACGTCGACACGTACTGCGACCAGGTGAAGCGGCCGACGATCCAGCCATCGCGGACCATGATCGTGACCCGGGGGGAGGGATCACCCACCTCGCCGGGCGCGACGATCACATAGGCGTCATCGCCGACTCCGGAGATCTTCTCGACCCGGCCCCCGGCACCCGCCTCGGCATCCGGGTTCTCCCAGGTATCGAAACCCGCGGTGAACTCGGGACCCGGATCGGTTTTCTTGTGGATCGTCACGCTGTAG
This sequence comes from Nocardia sp. NPDC059180, assembly GCF_042754945.1. Taxonomy (NCBI): domain Bacteria; kingdom Bacillati; phylum Actinomycetota; class Actinomycetes; order Mycobacteriales; family Nocardiaceae; genus Nocardia; species Nocardia sp. NPDC059180. The sequence continues at coordinate 48,939 of NZ_JBHZBU010000007.1, read as the reverse complement.
TACAGCGACGGTCCCGCTAAGTCGTCTTCCGGAGCGCCGGGCGAGACAAGCCGTAGGGCGCAGAACATCGTGTCCCTCGCGGCGTGCTCGGTGCCTTCGAAGTCCGGGTAACTGTCACCCGAGATCGTGGAGATCGTATAGCCGGACTCGCTGAACGGTTCGGTGTCGGAGACGTCGCAGAAGTCGCCGGAATAGGCGTAGCCGCGCAGGTCCGGCACACCGGGTGCGACTCCGTCCGAGCTGCTGGTGCTGCTACTGCCGAATGCACCGAAGGCGAGAACCGCGCCGCCCCACACCACCGACGCGACGACGAGGCCGCCCAGCCCCCACAACCAGCCCCTGCCGGAGGCGCCGGAGGATCCCTGGCCGCTGGGACCGAACGACGGGCCGAAACCAGGCCCACCGGGCCCGCCCGGTCCGAACCCACCTGGCGCGAATCCTTGTTCCTGCGCTGCGAAGCCTTGGCCCTGCGGCGAGAACCCCTGGCCTTGCGGAGCGAAGCCTTGGCCCTGCGGCGAGAACCCCTGGCCTTGCGGAGCGAAGCCTTGGCCCTGCGGCGAGAACCCCTGGCCTCGAGGAGCGAATTCCTGGCCCTGTGGCGGAAAGCCCTGGCCTTGCAGGAAGGCTTGGTTCTGTGGCGTGACGCCGTGACTCTGTTGCGGCGAGAACTGATCCGGCGGCGGCGAGGACTGGCTCTGTGCCGCGTTGGGCTGGGCGAAACCGGAGCCGGACTGCTGCTGCGCCGACGGCGCGAACCCGGGCGCGGCTTGCGCGAATCCTTGCTCCGGCACCGCATAACCATAGGGCGGGCCCGCGGTCACACCGGGCGGCGGTACCGACGGGAATTCACCTCGAGGCTGATCGAAGGGGCGCAGCAGCGTCGGATCGTGCTGCGGCTCCGGTGGACCCGGCTGCCGCAGGACCGTCGGATCGGTGGGCGCGACCGGCGGTTGCTGCGGCGACTCATTCGTCGAGTTCGGCTGATCGCCTTGCGCGCCCGGTCGATTCGCGGAGTCCCCCGATGTGGTCATGGCGCGGAAACTACCACCAGAGCCTCCTGACCGGCCATTCGAGTCGCGGGACAGGGCGCTCAGTCGCGCAGTGCGGCCATCGTGGACCTGGCAGACTCGGTGAGCTTGTCGATGACCTCCGATTGCGGCAGGACCGACTCGGTGCTCCTCGAGGACGTCGGTACGTACTGCGACCAGGTGAAGTGGCCGACGACCCACCCGTCGCGGACCACAATCGAGACAGTCGGGGATAGATCATCCGGCTGGCTCGACTCGATCGTCATATACGCCTCGTCGCCGATCCCGGAGACCTCCTCGACCTCGCCCTTGCCGCCGGAGTCCGAGTACGAGCTCTCCCAGGTGTCGAAGTCCGCGGTGAACTCCGGGCCAGGATCGGTCTTCTTATTGATCCTGACACTCGAGTACAGGTGGGCGTCCTGGTAGTCGTCTTCTTTCGCGCCGGGTGGGAGGAGCCGTTGCGCACAGAACATCCTGTCGACCGCGGCGTGCTCCGAGCCCGTGAAGTCGGGGTATTCATCCTTGCCGGAGGAATCGGTGGTGGCGACCGTGTAGTCGGACTCGGTGAACGGCGAGGTATCGGCGGAATCGCAGAAGTCGCCGGAGTAGGAGTAACCGCGCAAGTCCGGTTCGCCCGGTGCCACACCACCGGAGCTGCTGCCGCCGAACGCGAGAACCGCACCGCCCCACATCGCCGAAGCGACGACAATGCCGCCGAGCGCCCACAACCAGCCTTTTCCGGCGATGCCGGAGGATCCCTGGCCACGGGGGCCCGTCGGACCGAAGGCCGCCGCCGGCCGGCCGAAACCCGGCCCGCCGGGCCCACCTGGTCCGAATCCACCTGCGGCGAATCCTTGATCCTGCGGCGGGAGGCCCTGGCCTTGGAGCGGGAAGCCTTGGCCTTGGAGCGGGAAGCCCCGGTTCTGAGGGATCGAGGGCTGACCCTGTGGTGCGTTGGGTTGGGCGAAACCGGGGGCGGACTGGTGCGGCTGTGGCGCCATCGACCCGAAACCGGGTGCGGGCTGCGCGAATTTCTGCCCCGGCGCCGCGGAACCATACGGGAAGCCGGGCGCGGCGGCGGGCGGGGGTACGGGCACGTACCCGCCCTGTGGTTGATCGAAGGACCGCAGCAGCGTCGGATCGTGCTGCGGGTCCGGCGGACCCGGCTGCCGCAGTACCGTCGGATCGGCGGGCGCGACCGGCGGCTGGTGCGGGGCGCCACCTGCCCCCCGCTGCTGATCGCCTTGTGCGTCCGGCTGATTCGAAGAGTCCCCCGATGTCGTCATGGCGGGGAAAATATCACTGCCGCCGCGTGCGCGCCCATTCGAGTCGCGCGCCGGGTGACCCGGGCACTCTCGGCAATCGCTACCCGAGCCCGAGTGCCTCGGTGACTTCGGCGGGCACATCGGGCTTGCCCGCCACTCGGGCGGCGACGAAGGACCGCGGCTCAGCGGGTAGATGCCTGGTGAGCGGCAGCATGTCCAACCACAGTCCCTCGGCCGCCGCGATATCGACGCACGCGCCGAGAAACTGCTCGTCGTGCACCGCGGGCCGCGCGGCCAGCGCCGCGAGGGTCGCCGAACTCATGGCGCTGGTCACCGGCATCAGCGTGGCCAGCGCGTCGAGTTCGACTGCCGCCGCAATGAGTCCATCGAGAACGTCGTCACCGAGTTCGGCGCAGATATCGCCAAGCCTGGCCTTGTTCGCGTCGTTCACCGTGGCGAGCAGGTCGAGTCCCTGTGCCCACAGCAGCTCGGTATGGACGGCGCGGATGATTTCGGGCAGCCGGTCGGCGACGATCTCCATCAACGTATCGATGGAACTCTTGTCTTCCATCAGGAATCCGATACGCAGCAGATCGGCGTCTCCGATGACCGCCGCGGCGGCCCTCAAGGACGGTTCGGGCACCACCCCGACAAAACGGCCCATAGTGACGTGTTCGTCGCGAGCCAGCAACTCGGTCCCGACCGCAGCGACCTGCCGGGGTGGAACCTTGGCGATCACGTTGGCGGTGCGCCGCGGATCCAGCGCGATCGCCGCCTCCGCCAGGAACGGTGCGGGCAGCGCCGCAGCGATATCGACTGCGCGCTGCGGGTCGACCGAGGCGGCGACGGCCGCGCACAGCACCGGTCCGAAGGCATGGGTGGCGATCTTGGCGCTGATCGTTACCGGCACGAGATTGGCTGCGGCGGCGACCCTCGCGAGCTTCGAGCGGTCACGGTCGAACATCAGGTCGGTGCTGCGGTCCCGGAATTCGCGGATCGCGGCCGGCGGCAGATCTGCGAGGAAGTCGAGCTTGTCGGTCTCGACACCGAGGAGGCGGGCCAGCTTCGTCGTCTCGGCGAGGGCCAGGAGGTGGTTGCTCATAGTCCGAGGGCCTTCCTCACCGCGGGACGCATCAGGCGCGGGATCAATCGCAGCCCCGACTCGAACGCCTCGCTCATCTGGTCGGCACGGCGAGCCGACGCGTCATGCAGCATCTGCTCGAGCTGCGCGAGCTGTGCGTCGGTGAGGTCGGCGAAGGCCGCGGGCAGGGGAGCGCCCAACGTCCGGGACAAGGTGTCGGCTGCGGTGGTCATGGTGCCTTTCGGTGCGAATGGCCGGAGCGGCCCGGCGGGACGCCGGGTGCGGTTCAGTATGTGGTTCGGAAGGCGGGATCGCTGTCGGCGCGCAGGTCGCTGACGAAGTTGGCGATCGCCTCGCCGACCAGCAGCGGTTCGGTCACCGGAAGCCAGTGGTCGGCGGGCAGCGTGTAGCACCACAGCCGATCCACGCGCTCCTGCACCGCGGCGCGTATGCCAGGGCGCGCGGCCGGGTCGGCGGCATCGAGCAGTAGCTGGACCGGGACGGCGGTGTGCTGATCGCGCGGATGCCGTAGGTGATGGCCGAGGTTGGCGCGGGCGATGCGCAGGCCGGCGATGAGATCGGTGCGCCAGGTCGGCGCGATCGGCGCGTCCGCGCGGGGCGACAGACGCGTGGCCCGTCGCAATCCGGTCCGCACTCGCGGCTGGTAGACCGCGCGTCGCAGCAGCGACGGTGAGGAATGCAGCGTCACCCGTGCTTCGTCGAGGGCCGAGGACACCGCAGTGGGTCGACGTCGCGCGACGTGCCGAGTGGGAGCAGGCGTTTGCGCCGAGCCCGGACGTCCGCCGCGGTCGACGGGTACCTCGATCGTGTCGCGATGATCCTGCGCCACCTCTGCCGGGCGAGCGGTACGACCGCCGGCCTGCGGCGAGACTGCGAACCGGCGCACCGTGCGCGATTGCATCCGGTGCACGTTGCGTCGCGTGCGATGTCGCAGCTGATGCAACCACAGGCCCATATGGTCCAGATGCGGCGCCGAGAGCGCGGTGAACGAGGCGATACGGGTGCCCGCCCGTGGATCGGCCACGGCCTCCCACCCCTGCATCGCACCCCAGCCGTGCCCGGCCACATGGACCGGACGATCGGGGGAGACCGAGTCGAGGACGGCGTAGAGGTCATCGGCGAGGCGATCGAGTCGATAGGCGCCGAGCCCGCTCGGGCTGCCGGAACGGCCGTGCCCGCGCACGTCGTAGGTGATGACGCGGAATTCATCGGCGAGCGTCGCGGCCACCTGCGCCCACGTCCGATGGGTGTCGGAAGCGCCGTGGACGAGCACCAGCGGTTCGGCCGCCGGACTGCCCCATTCGTAGCCTGCGAGCTCGATGCCGTCGACCTCGATCGTCCACCGGCGGTCGGGCACAGGTCCGTACCCCGGGGCGCGGCGGGAGTCGCGCGGTTCGGTCATCACGTCACCTCGTTCGAAACGTACTGGCGGTACGTTCAACGATACTGCCAGTACGCACTGCCGTAAAACCACTAGGGCCCAGGTAGATGTATATGTGTGATGGATCACTGAAATTCGAGGTTTACCAAGGATTGGTCCGGTTCGACTGGTGCGTACCAGCGGTACGTGTATGCTCTTGCCTCAGGGTCGGTGGTGTTGCATCGAGGGGTGAACGCCGCCGTACTCGCCAACGTCTACTTCGCCGCCACGTCGTCGGCGAGTCGGAGATGAGCACATCGTGAACCGCACCACCGTGCGCACCCCGCCGCCGTCCGTCGGCCGCGACGAGATCGTCGATGCGGCCATCCGGGTGATCGACCGAGACGGCCCGCGCCCGAGCATGGACGACATCGCGCGCGAGGCGGGCATCACCAAACCGCGCCTGTACCGGCGCTTCGCCGACAAAGCCGATCTGTTCACCGAGATCGGCAACCGGATGGCGAAATCGGCGTTCGCGGCCGCAGGCAGTGACCTCACCCTCGTCTTGCAACCGCCGCGCGCGGCATTGAGCACCGTGCTGACCGCCTACGCCGACAGCATCCTCGAACATCCGAACGTTTTCCGCTTCCTCGGCCAGGCCCAGACCGGCCACGATCGCGACGGTTCGGTGGTCCAGGTCGACCTCGGGCGGCAGGTCGCCGGGCGCTTGGCGAAGCAAGCGAGCGCCGTGGCCGAGGCCGTTCCCATCGACGACAGCGGCATCGACTATCTGGCGCGCGCCATCACCGGGGTGGTCGTCTCGATCACCGACCTGTGGCTCGGCGGCGACGATCCCGGCCGTGACGCCCGCGAATTCGTGGATCAGACCACCGAATACGTCTGGGGCCTGATCGACAGCTTCCTGCGCCGCCGTGGCATCGACGCCGACCCTGCCACGCCCATTTTCACCACCCTCGCCGCAGTCGACGCCGACCACTGAATCCACCCGCATCCTCTGCCGGCATACCCGTGCCCGGCTTGTTGACAGATTGCCAATAGTGCGCGAATCTGAGACCGGAAGCCCCGGCATGCCCGGGTGGACTACGAGCAGAGGATGCGACGATGACACGTCCGATATGGAGTGACGACGAGGTCGAAGCGGTGCGGGATCTCGCACGCAGCTACTTCGAGCGCGAGGTCGTTCCGCATGAGGAGAAGTTCGTCGAGCAGGGCCATCCCGACCGCGAGCTCTACCGCACCGCGGGCAAGCTCGGTCTGCTCTGCGCCGCGCTGCCCGAGCCCTTCGGCGGTGGCGGCACCTTCGCCCATGAGGCCGCGATCATCGAAGAGCAGGTCCGCGCGGGTGACGGCGCCATGGGCATGCCCGTGCACAGCGCGATCATCGCGCCCTATCTCGCCGAATTCGGTTCCGACGAACTCAAGCAGCGCGTGCTGCCCCGGGCCGCGAGCGGTGAGATGGTGCTCTCCATCGGGATGACCGAACCCGGCACCGGCTCGGACCTGCAGAACATCAAGACCCGCGCGGTGCGCGACGGCGACGACTACGTCATCACCGGTTCGAAGATCTTCATCACCAACGGCTGGCTGTGCGACGGCATCATCATCGCCGCCAAAACCGATCCGGAACAGGGCGCCGCAGGCGTTTCGCTGTTGTTCGCCGAGGTCGGCGACGACACACCGGGTTTCACCAGGGGCCGCATCCTGTCCAAGATCGGCGGAAAGGGTCAGGACACCGCGGAACTGTTCTTCGACGGCCTGCGTGTGCCCACGACGAACCTGCTCGGTGGGGCCGAGGGGCAGGGCTTCTATCAGATGATGCGGATGCTGGCCCAGGAACGCCTGGTGACCGCGATCATGGCGGTCGCGATGATGGAACGCGCTGTCGAACTGACCGTCGAATACACCAAGGGCCGCGAGGCATTCGGCAAGCCGCTGTTCGCGATGCAGAACACCAAATTCGAACTCGCCGAATGCGCGACCCTGACCACGGTGAGTCGCACCTTCCTCGACGAGTGCATCGCCAAGCACCTTCGTGGCGAACTCGACATTCCCACTGCTGCCATGTCGAAGTACTGGTTGACCGACCAACTGGGTATCGTGGTTGACCGCTGCCTGCAACTGTTCGGCGGCTACGGCTACATGACGGAGTACCCGATTTCCCAGCTCTACACCGGCGCTCGTGTGCTGCGTATCCTCGCGGGCAGCAACGAGGTGATGAAGGATCTCATTGCGCGGTCTCTCTGATACCCCTGCCTCCGCCGCCGAAGGGCAACCGCGCCGTCGGCGGCTCGAGCCCGACGAGCGGCGGGCCCAGATCCTGGCCCAGGCCATCGAGATGTTCGGTGAGCGGCCCTATGCCGCGGTGTCGACGGCCGAGCTGGCCCAGCGTGCGGGCGTGGCGCGCGGCCTGATCAACCACTACTTCGGCAACAAGCGCGACCTCTATTTGGCCGTGGTGCGCCGGATGGTGACCCTGCCGCGGCTCGACGACATGGTCGTGCCCACCGGTACCGAACGTGAACGGGTCGAGGCCAGCGTGCACTGGCTGCTCGACACCATCTCCGAACACGGAAGCACCTGGGTCAAGGTCACCAGCCATGAGGGGGTCGGAGACGATCCCGACGTCCAGCAGATCCTCGATCAAGCCGACGATGTGGCCGCCGAACGGCTGCTGCTGATGATCGGGCTCGCCGATTCGGCACACAGTGCCTCCATGCGCGCGATGGTGCGCGCCTATGGCGGATTGGTGAAAGTGGCCGGACGCGAATGGATCACCCGCGGCACCTTGACCCGCGCGCAGGTCCATGGACTGCTGGTGGACATGCTGCTGACACTGGTTGCGGAGTCGTTGCCGAAAGTCGACAGCGGTCACTGACTCCCGCCCGCAGGCCAATCGTGCTGTGTTCGTTACGGATAAGCCGGACAAGTCGGCCGTGCTTCGGGTAATGCGATCCGTGCATTCGCAGGACGATTCGGCGGCGGGGCTCTATCCTTCTCGATGTCGGGGCGGGGCCGGATATCCGAGGTTTCCGCGCGATGGTTAGTGGGAAGAGAGACCTCGAATGGCAGATTCGCAGCGCTGGGCTGATGAGCGCTGGCCGGAAGTCGGGCACGACACCAAGACCGCGGCCCGCCGCGGACGAGGCGCCGTTGTCGACGATGTACACGACGACGAATACGAGCAGGACTGGCCCCGCAGCACCTCCGACGAGCCCGACGCCCGCCGAATCGTCAACCCTTATGCGGTGATCGCACTGGTCGCGGCCCTGCTGCTGCTGATTCCGGTCGCGATCGTGTTCGGGCTCATCGCTTTCAGCCATCCCCGGGGCCGGGTGATGGCGCTGTTCGCACTGCTGATGGGATTGGCCGAGGCGGCGATCATCGCGGCCCTGATCGTGGCGCCGGGTGACCTGCTCTCGGACGTGGTGCCGCGGACCGAGGAACTCGCGTCGACGCAAACATCGCAGACTGTCTTGGCCACACAGGCTTCGGCGACCGAACCGGCCGCCCTCGCACCGAGCGAGAATGCCGGGCCGTCCGAGACGTCACCCGCCGCCACGTCGGATGCCGCGACGCCCACGGCTTCGTTGCGCACTGCCTGCCCGGAGGCAGGCCTCATCGGGACCGCCGCCGACGGGTCGACGCTGCTGTGCCTGACTGCGGCGAGCTCGACCACCGGGTTCCAATGGAAGGGTCCGTACACGGTGTCCGAGGTCATCGGTGAGGGCGGCACCAGCTGTACGCCGGGAGCCGCGGCCACCGCGCGTACCGTGGACGGGCGTGCGCTGGTCTGTGAAGGGCAAGGCCGCGGCGCCACCTGGGTGCTGTGGACCGCCTGACCGGCCGGCGGCGTCCGGCAGCATGAATGTCCGGATGTGACAGAGCCTCGTCATTGCCGTCATCGATAACAGGGGCGAGGATGAGTTCGTGTCCATCACCCATCGAGTCGTCATCGCGGTGTTCCCCGAGGTCGATCTCCTCGACGTCACCGGCCCGGCCGAGGTCTTCGCGCTGGCCAACCGGGAAACCTCAGGCCGAGCCGGGTACCAGGTCCGCCTGGCCGCGCCGACGGCCGAGGCTGTCACGACGTCGGCGGGCGTGCGGCTGCTGCCGGATCTGACCTTCGACGAGGTCGACGGCAGAATCGACACCCTGCTGATACCGGGCGCGGTCGAGATGACCGACGATGGCCCCATCGCCCGGATCGACAACGATGTGGTGGCGTGGCTGACAGCGACGGCACCGCGCGCCGAGCGGGTGGCTTCGGTCTGCGTCGGCGCGCATCTGCTCGCCGCGGCCGGATTGCTGGACGGTAAGACCGCCACTACGCACTGGTCCACCGCCGCGCAGCTCGCGGCCCGGCACCCCGAGATCACCGTCGATCCGGACCCGATCTTCGTCCGCACCGACCGCGGTCGACTGTGGACAGGAGCCGGAATCAGCGCCTGTCTGGACCTGGCACTTGCGTTGGTCACCGAAGACCTCGGCGAACAGGCCGCGCTGGCGGTGGCGCGCCAACTGGTGATGTACCTCAAACGGCAAGGCGGACAGAGCCAATTCTCGGTCCCGCTGAGCCGACCCGCACCGGCTCGTCGTGATATCGACGAGCTGCGGTTGTGGATTGCCGATCATTTCGACCAGGACCTCTCGACCGAAGCGCTCGCGACGCGGATGCGCCTGAGTGAACGCCATTTCGTCCGCGTGTTCAAAGACGAAATGGGTGTCGGACCCAGCGCCTATGTCGAAGCGACCCGCGTCGAGGTCGCACGACGACTGCTCGAGACCACCGATCGCAGCCTCGACCAGGTAGCGACGAGCGCAGGACTCGGCTCGGTGGAGACCTTGCACCGAGCGTTCAAACGCCAACTCGGCACCACCCCGGCGGCCTATCGCCGCCGTTTCCGCACTCGGACGGCCTGACCGCCCGACCCCACTGACCTCCCCTCGGCATCCGTGCGAGGAGGGGATTCGCCATGCCCATTTCCCGTTGAAAGGCTGTTCCATGACCACAACCCGGTTCTCCGATTCCCTGCGTACCGTCGTCGGACTGGACAACCAGGCGCCACGGCTCCGCGAGTCCGCGCTGATCATGATCGATTTCCAGAACACCTATCGCACGGGCGTCATGGCATTGGACGGTGCCGAGGATGCTCTCGCCGCCGGTGCGCGCCTGCTGGAACGTGCACGCGCTGCAGGTATTCCTGTCGTGCACATCGTCAATGACGGCGGCGAGGGAACTCCCTACGATATCCGCGACGAGATCGGCTCCATCAGCACCGAGGTCGCACCGATCGACGGTGAACCGGTCGTGGTCAAGCAGTTCCCGAATGCCTTTCACGCGACCGAACTGGAACAGGCACTGCGCGAGGCCGGTATCGAATCCGGAAGCCATCTCGTGCTCGCCGGCTTCATGACGCACATGTGCGTCGGCTTCACCGCACAAGGCGCGTTCAACCTCGGCTACCGTCCGACCGTCGTCGCCGAGACCACCGCCACCCGCGCTCTTGCCGCGCCGGACGGCACGGTCGTGCCCGCGGCGACACTGCAGGCGGCAGCCCTGACCACCGTCACCGATCTGTTCGGTGTCGTCGTCCCCACCGTGGACGACCTCGAAGACTAGAGCGCGAAGGTGTGCGGCGACCGCGCCGCACACCCGACTCAGTCGGTTTTCTTCGCGCGGCTCGGCTGCACCCGAGGCGGCTCGTTCGGCATCTTCGGATACTGCGGCGGCCACGGTGCGTCCATCAAACCGGTCGCCATATCGCGTTCGGACATCTCCAGTAGCGGTTCGATCGTCTGCGCGGGCCGATCTGCCCACGGATCGCCGCGTTCGGCGAGCCGGGCCGGCACCGTCGCAATGGTCAGCTCTTCCGGCACCACCGAGTCGAGTTCGTCCCAGGAGATCGGGGTCGACACTTGGGCGCCGACCTTGGGGCGCACGCACCAGGCACCGAAAACCGTTTTGTGCGGCGCGTTCTGGTTGAAGTCGACGAAGACGCGGCTGCCGCGTTCTTCCTTCCACCATTGGGCGGTGATGTGTTCGGGATGCCGTCGCTCCAGCTCACGGGCCAGCGCGACGGCTGCCGCGCGCACCTGATACCCGTCCCATTTCGGTTCCAGCGCCACATACAGGTGCAGCCCCCGTGACCCGGATGTCTTGACGCGTGCGTCGATTCCGAGTTCGGCGCACAGTTCCCGGGTGCGCACGGCGGCCTCGCGCAGGTCGTCGAAACCGATGCCGGGGGAGGGGTCGAGGTCGATACGAAGTTCGTCGGCGATGCGAAGTTCGTCGACGTGGTTGGGCCACACGTGGAATCCGAGACAGCCCTGGTTGACCGCCCACAGAATATGGGCCAGATCGTGGGCGACGAGCGCGTCGCTGGTGGTGCCGTTCGGGGTGGACACCTCCACGGTGTGCAGCCAGTCCGGCGCGGATTTCGGCACCCGCTTCTGGAACCAGGACTTCCCGGAAGCGCCGTCGGGATAGCGTTCCAGCAGCAACGGCCGGTTCCCGATCACCCCGAGCAGCGGCTCGGCCACGGCCTGGTAGTAGTGCACCAGATCCAATTTCGTCTCACCGCGCTTGGTGAAATACACCTTGCCTGGGTTGGAGATGGTGACGCTGCGGCCGTCGACCTCGAGATCGACCGATTCGCTCATCGCGCCACCTCGGAGCCGAAGATGGCGGCCAGTTCGGCGGGGGCGACCTCGTCGAGCTGGGCATAGGTGCAGGATTCGGGCGTGCGGTCGTTGCGGAAGCGGACCAGCCTGCCGCCGTGCCGGAACCGGCCCGACTGCACATGTTCATAGCGGACCTCGGCGACCAGTTCGGGTCGCAGCGCCTCCCAGGACAGATCCTTGCCGCCGGTCCATCGGCTCACCCCGCCGGGCATTTTCCCATCGGCTCTGGCCTGGGCCGCGGCATCGGCCCAGTCACGCCACGGATGGTTGTCCAGGGCGCCCTCGCGCCAGGGCTCCAGCTCACCGATCAGCTGTTTGCGCTTGGCGGCGGTGAAGCTGCTGGCAACGCCCACATGATGCAGGTTGCCCTCGTCGTCGTAGAGCCCGAGCAGCAGCGAACCGATGCCCTCGCCGTCCTTGTGCCAGCGGAATCCGGCGACGACGCAATCGGCGGTGCGCTCATGTTTGACCTTGAGCATCACCCGCTTGTCCTGCAGATACCGCTGGTCGTCGGCCTTGACCATCACGCCGTCGAAACCGGCGCCCTCGAATCGGGTGAACCAGTCCTCGGCCACGTCGGGGTCGGGAGTGATGGGCGTCAGATGCACCCGTGCGAGCTCGGTATCGAGGATGGTCTCGAGCAGGCGCCTGCGTTCCCGGAACGGTTCGCCGGTCAGGTCGTCGTCACCGAGGGCGAGCAGGTCGAAGGCGACGAAGCTCGCGGGCGTTTCCACGGCGAGCTTGGCCACCCGCGAAGCCGCAGGATGTAGCCGCAACTGGAGCGTGTCGAAATCCAGTCCGGCATCGGTGACGATGACGATCTCGCCGTCGACCACGCATCGTGGTGGCAGCGCCGCGGCGAGCAGTTCGGCAACCTCGGGGAAATACCTGGTCAGCGGCCGGTCGTTCCGGGAGCCGAGTTCGATGTCGGCGCCGTCCCGGAAGACGATGCACCGGAATCCATCCCATTTGGGTTCATAGCTCAGGCCCGGTTCACGCGGCACCGCGGGCGCGGATTTGGCGAGCATCGGACGCACAGGCGGCATCACCGGTAGGTCCACGCGATCCTCCTCGGGGTCGGTCCTCACCGATGTCGACGTCGCGGCCGACGAGGATTCATCGGTGCCGCGATCGTATGCGGCGGCACCGACAGCGTGGGGGATTCCTGCGGGCGTCGGCGGGCGCGTCGGAAGGTCGTGCCTGCGAGGAGGTCAGTCGTCGAGCCAGCCGTGCTCGTCGGCGAAGGTGGTGAGCCGTTCGCGAATGGTGATGATCTCACCAGCCGTGAGAGCCGGGCTGGCGTCGAGCAGCAGTTCGGTGACCAGGCGCGTGTGCTCGGCGGTGCTGAGCACGACTACGCCGGACCGTTCTTTGGTCCGGCCACGGGGAGCGGGCGCCGGCGCGCCGCCGGTGGCGGCCAGATTGACCGCCTTCGGGCCGCGATCACCCTCGGTGATCTCGAATTCGAACACCCGGCCCTGACGCAATTCGTCCTCGTCGAGACCGATGTCGTTGACGTGCACGAATACATCCGGGCCACCGTCTTCCGGACGAATGAAACCGAATCCGCGCGAGCTGTCGAACGACACCAATTTCCCGATGGACACCACACCCGCTCCTCGCCGCCGACGCTACCGGGCCACTTTAACCCGCATTTTCTCCATCGTTGGAGGAAAGAGCCTTTTGCAGCGAACTGAACACCGTCAGCCCCTGGCCGACCATTCCATTGACCAATTCGCTGACCCCGTCGGGCCCGTTGAGCACGGTGAGGTTGGCATTGGACAACCCGTGGGAGGCCTGGCGCACGATTTCGGGCAACTGCTCGATGAGCAACTGGTCCAGCGCGATCCGGTTGTTGGACGCGGCGGCCTCGGCCTGAATCCTGGTCCGGTCGGCCTCGGCCTCGGCGAGGATACGCACCCGCTCTGCCTCGGCCGCGGCCGGTTTCACCACCTCGGCCTGCAGCTGCTGCTCGCGCAGTTCGGCTTCCTTACGGGCCTGCTCGGCTTTGGCGGTGAGCACCTCTTGCTGGGCGAGGGCCTGAGCGAGCGGACCGGCCGCCGCGGCCTCGGCCTGGGCCTTGTCGATATCGCGTTGATACTCGGCCTTGAGTAGCGAGGTCTCTCGTTCATACTCGGCCTGCCGCCGCAGCGACTCCTGCTCGGCCTCCGCGGCGCGTTGTGCGGCCTGGGACCGGGCGATCTGGGCGTCGCGCTGTACCGCGGCGTTATGCGGTGCGGCGAGAGCGGAGATATAGCCGAGTGCGCCGTCATCGATGGACATGATCTGGAACGAGTCCACCCACAGGCCGATATTGCTCATCTCGACCTTCGACGCCACCAGCACCTCGTCGGCCAGGCGCTGACGCTCCCGGATGATCTCCTCCACGGTCATCGAACCGACGATGGAGCGCAGATGACCGGAGAAGATCCGCCCGGTCAGCATCGACATCTCGCGTTCCTGTTCGGACAGGAATCGTTGCGCCGCATTGACGATAGACGGGGTGTCGTTGGCGACCTTGAACGCGATGACCGCACGCACGTCGAGCTGGATCGCCTGTTTCGTCTCGCAACGTTCTTTGATCTCGGCCTCGAACATGGCCAGCGACAGATACCGCACCTTGCGGAAGAACGGCACCACCCAGGCGCCGCGCCCGATGATCACCTTGAACGGTGCGTTGTCCTTGCTCTTGGCGCCGCTGACCAGCATCGCCTCGTCAGGATCAGGAACGTGGTAACCGAGCACGTGTGTCTCCCTTGCTGTTTCGAACGTCAGTCCAGCGGATCCGGGACGAGCGGCACCCAGGGCACCACGTCGGCGATCCGGCCGGAGTCGACAGCGATGATCAGCACGGTCGCCCCGGCTGCGATCGGCTCGGTGGCGCGCGCGATGTAGAGCTCGGTTCCCCCTCGGATGGCGACCAGGACCTCACCCAGCGTCCCGGCCCCCCGGATCGGCGACATCAGCGTACCCGTAGAACCCACTACCGCATCGGTCAACGTTCGAACCTCCTACGCTCACGTTACGATTCGCGTGTGCCGGCGAGCGCGAGGTGTCCTGCGGTCAGTGCTGGTACAGCCCGCGGTAGGCGGTGATCATCGCGACGAGGTGATCGACGATCTCGTCGCGGTCCGCGCGCAGCGAGCCGCCGAGCCACGCCGAGAACATGCCGGCGTTGCCGCTGGCCATGGTGACCGCGGCGAGGCGGCGGCGCACCGGATCGGCGATCTGGGAGAACAGGTGGTCCTGGATGAGGCGGGTGAAGGCAGGCATTACCGCGATGGTGGTCTGGCCGAGCCCGGTGCTGGAATAGGGCTCCACCAGGAACAGGCGGGACTTGCGCGGGTCCTCGAGCACCTTGTCCACCAGCACTTCGGACAGACTGCGGTCCCTGGACGGATCGTCGGCGACCGCGAAGGCGGTCATCGGCTCCAGGAACTCCTCGGCCACCTGCCGGTAGAGCACATCGAGCAGTTCGTCGCGGCTGGCGAAGCTCTCATAGAAGTAGCGGTCGGTGAGGTTGGCTCGTCGACAGACCGCCCGCATGGTGACTCCGGCTGCTCCGGATTCGCCGATCAGATCCAGCGCCGCCTCGAGTAGCGCGGTCCGCCGCACCTGCTTGCGCTCGGTGAGCGTGGTTCCGCCCCAGATCCGGGGTCCGGCGAGTGGATCCGCGTGCGGGGGGTCTGAGTCCTGGCCTGTCTGCACCGTTCCACCCTAAAGCGTGTCGAACAGCTCTGTTGAGCGGTCCTCACCGCCCTTCTCGGGCGTCGTCTGTTCAGGCCGCAGGTGCAGACCGAACGTCGGTTCTGGCTGGACGGGTACCAGCGGTCGGCCTCGACGACCGTGTCGCCGCGAGGCCGACCCACCGATAAATCCCGGCAGCCGAATTCGAATGTAACGTCCAGTTTGTTTCGGCCGGTACTTTGGATGACGTCCAACAGTGCGGGTACGAGCGGAAAGGACCCGGCCCCTTGGCAATCGGCGTGCTGGTCCTATCGGATCCAAGAATCCATTTCAGGCGCGCCGACGTGCGTAGCGGAGTCCAGGCGGGCGAGGTCGGCTGATGTTCACACGCTGGGGCGAACTCGTATTTCGGCTGCGGTTCGCGGTCATCGCCCTGGTGGGTGCGGCGCTGCTCGGCCTCGGTGCGGTGGGAATCGGTCTCGATGACCATCTGACTTCGGGCGGACTGGACGATCCGACCTCGGAATCGGCGGTGGCCGCGCGGTTGTCGGACCGGGCGTTCGGCCGCAACCACGACGTCGATGTGGTCGTGCTCTACACCGCACCGGACGGCACGAAGGTCGACGATCCGGAGTTCGCGCGCCGGGTGGTAGACAACCTGAACAGCCTGCCCCGCGAACATCCCGGCGAGATCCTCGGCATCAACGCCGCATACTGGCCGACCGAAACCGGCAAATTGACCGGCACCCAGGCCGCGACCGATGACCGAAAGCATGCCGTCGCCGCCATCGCCATTCGCGGCGAGACCGATACCGAGATGGTGCGCAACTATCGGAAGGTCAAGGACGCCTTCTACATTCCCGGTATAGACGTGCAGGTCGGCGGCCTGCAAGCGGTGGCGGGAACATTGAACGACACCGCCGCCAACGACACCCGAAGGCTCGAGCTGCTGGCCGTGCCCGCGGTCGCGGTACTGCTGTTCTTTATTTTCGGTGGTGCGGTGGCCGCTGCGCTGCCGCTGATCGTCGGTGGGCTGACGGTGTTCGGCGCCTACGGGATATTGCGGCTGCTCACCACCGTCACCGACGTGAATTCGTTCGTGTCGCCGGTGGTCTCGATGATCGGTGTCGGACTTGCGATCGATTACGGCCTGTTCGTCGTCAGCCGGTTCCGTGAGGAACTGGCCGCCGGATACGACACGCAGGCCGCGGTGCGGCGCTCGGTGATGACGGCCGGGCGCACAGTGGTGTTCTCGGCGACCATGATCATCGCCAGCCTCGGCGGCATGCTGCTGTTCCCGCAGGGTTTCCTGAAGTCCATGGGCTACGGCGCCATCGCGACGGTGTCGCTGGCGGCGCTGACCTCGATCACCCTGCTGCCCGCCATGCTGGCCGTACTCGGACCGCGGGTGGATCTGCTCGGCTTCGAACGCTTCCGCCGCACCAGGACCGCCGCCGAGGTGGAGAATGGTTTCTGGGCCCGCACCACCGATTGGGTGATGCGCCATCCGCTGAAGATCAGCGTCGTTCTGTGCGTCGGTCTACTCTTGCTGATCCTGCCGATGCGCAATCTCGTCTTCGGCGGTTTCAGCGAACGCTATCTGCCGCCCGACGATCCGACCCGGGTGGCGCAAGAGACGATCGACACCCTGTTCCCGGTCCGCAAATCCGATCCGCTCGAGCTGATCTTCGTCTCGGACAACAGCAACGCGGTGGGCGAGCTCTGGGATCAGGCGAATGCGGCGCCGGGGCTGGAGAGCAGATTCGAGATTCCGTCGCGCTCGACGGTGCAGGACGAGGTGTATCGCACCAAGGCCACCCTGATCAACTCCGCCGAAGCGGGGGAGACCATCGAATACCTGCGGGCATTGGATCAGCCCGACGGCGTGACGATGCTGGTCGGCGGCGTTCCCGCCATCCAGAAAGATTCGATCGACGCGCTGCTGGTGCGGATACCGTTCATGATCGCGCTGGTCCTGCTGGTCACGACGCTGCTGATGTTCCTGACCTTCGGCTCCCTGATACTGCCGATCAAGGCCGCGTTGATGAGCGCGCTCGGCCTCGGCTCCACGCTCGGCATCCTGACCTGGATCTTCCTCGACGGCCACGGCGCGGGCCTGCTGAACTTCACTCCACAGCCCATCCAGGCGAACATGCTGGTGCTGATCATCGCGATCATCTACGGTCTGTCCACCGACTACGAGGTCTTCCTGCTGTCCCGGATGGTGGAAGCCAGATCGCGCGGCGCCTCCACCACCGAGGCGGTGCGCACCGGCACCGCACACACCGGCCGCATCATCACCGCCGCCGCACTGATCCTGCTGGTGGTGACCGGTGCGTTCGCGTTCTCGGACCTGGTGATGATGCAGTACATCGCCTTCGGCATGATCGCCGCCCTGATCATCGACGCCACGGTTCTGCGCATGATGCTGGTCCCGGCGACGATGAAACTGCTCGGTGACCGCTGCTGGTGGGCGCCGGAATGGATGAAACGCATCCAGCGTCGCATCGGACTCGGCGAACCGTTGCTTGCCGACGAACCACCGGAGCGCGCCCGGATCGGTTAGCTGCGAGGTCGGCGGCCCACGGGTGTCGGTCATGGGCAGTGCGGATCGCTGGCCGGCATCGCGGTGCCGCGGGCGAGGTCGACGCGGTTGTGCGCGGGGTTCGTCGGAGCGATCTCGGCGTCGGACCGACGCGCCGATCACCTTGGTGCAGAGCACATCTGGATGCATGACCGTATGACGGCCGTATCCGGTGGCCGGGTGCGGAGTCGGCAGGGCGACTAGACTCCGACAGTGCCGTGGCCGGTGCCCGGCGGCCCGGTGAGAAGCGAGGTAAGTGGTGAGTGCGGTGGACCGGTGGCTGATTGCGCGCAGTGCCGATATGCGGCCGACGGCCGCGGATCGGGTGTTGCTCAGGCTGAGCCGGATGGCCGATCACAACCTGCTGTGGGTGGCCACCGCCGCGGCGATGTATCTGGTGGGCGACCGCGCGCAACGGCGAGCCGCGGTGCGCGGAGTGCTGTCGGTGGGGCTGGCCAGCGGGATTGCCAACGGGATCGCCAAACCGGTATTTCCCCGCCGCAGGCCGCCGGACACGTCGGTCCCGTTCGTGCGAAGGCCGGTCAGACCGCCCTACTCCTCGTCTTTTCCGTCGGGTCACTCGGCATCGGCGGCGGCGTTCGTCACCGGCGTCGCGCTCGAAGACCGGCGTGCGGCGGCCGTGGTGGCTCCGGTCGCGGCCGCGGTCGGGTATTCCCGTGTCCATATCGGGGTGCACTGGCCTTCCGACGTCGTCGCCGGTGCGATGCTCGGTTCGGCCCTCGCGCTGGCCACTCGTCGCTGGTGGGCCGTGCGTGCGGGTGAACCGGCCGGCATGGGCCCCACCGAATCCGTCGCACCGGTCCCCGCGGGTGCGGGCCTTCTGGTGGTGGTCAACCGGTCCTCCGGGCTCGGCAATGGTGAGCGAATCGACGCATTGCGCGGCAAGCTACCCGCGGCACGGATCCTCGAGTTCGACCCGAGTACCGACCTCGGGGCGCAGATCGCCGAACGAATCGACGCGGGCGGTGTGGTGGCGCTCGGCGTCCTCGGTGGCGATGGAACCGTCTCGGGTGTCGCCGAATCGGCGGTGCGCCACGATCTGCCGCTCGCGGTGTTCGCGGGCGGCACCCTCAACCATTTCGCCCGCGATCTCGGTGTCGACGATCCGGCCGCGACGATGGCGGCGCTCGCATCGGGTGAGGTGATGCGCACCGACACCGCGCGGGTGCGCTTCGGCGGTGACGGCGAGCGCACCTTCGTCAACACCGCGAGCCTCGGCGGGTATCCGGATTTCGTGCGGCTACGGGAGAAGCTCGAATCCCGGCTCGGGAAATGGCCCGCTGCGGCAGTCGCCTTGTTCCGCGTGCTCTCGCGAGCGCAGCCGTTGCACGTGATCATCGACGGAGAACGGGTCGAGATCTGGATGCTGTTCGTCGGCAACGGCACCTACATGCCCGGCCATCAGGTCCCGACTGCACGGCCGCTACTGCACGGCGGCACCCTCGACGTCCGGTATCTGCGTGCGGACCTGCCGCTGTCGCGGACCCGGCTGATCTGGTCGACGATCACCGGAAGCTTGGAGCATTCGCACACCTACGTCCACCGTCGGGTCGCCCGGATGCGGGTCCAGGTGGTCGGGGCGGATGTCTCATTGGCGACCGACGGCGAGGTCAACCACCGCGTCAAAGACCTCACCATCAGTAGTGAGGCGGGTGCGCTCGGCGTCTTCCGGCCGGCCGAGCCCGGCGTCATCGCAGGCAACGGACGCCGCTGACCTCGCGGCATTTGATGCGCGGTCGAGGTCGGTGCGCATCCGGTGCAGTTCGGCGCGGAGGGGCCGGCCTGCGAGCGAGTTCGCGGTCGGCGTGCACAACGCCACCGATTTCCTGCGCCCGGCACCCGTTCACCGGCGCCGGTGAACACCACTGGCGACAAGCGCAGCGAAGATGGCGCCGCATGGCGGTATCAACGTCGACACCATCGAGCAGGCCGACGAAGCAGGGCCTAGGGAATGCTGGTCCGGGTACCTGCGTCGTGCGGGCCCGAGTGAGATCGCTCGCCGCGTCGCCGAACTGCCCGCGCGAACCAAGGCCCGCGCGGCGACCCCGACCGCCGTCACAACCGGCACGCCGTGGAGGAATCCCCGGCGCGGATAGGGTGGTCTGATGGTGTGGGTGGCGATTGTGCTGGCAGTGGTGGCGGTCGCGCTGACCTGGTTCGTCGTCGTCGGCGACGCCGAACGGCTGGTGGACGTGCCCATCATGGACTGGGTGGTCGACCATCGCGTCGACACGCTGACGCCGGTGGTCGAGGTCATCACACACTCCGGGGGCACCATCGCCATGTGGTCGGCGGCGCTGCTGGCTTGCGCGGTCCTCGCCTGGCGTCGGCAGTGGCCGGAACTGATGCTGGTCGCCGTGACGGGAGCCGGTTCGGCCCTGCTGATTCCGTTGCTGAAATCTGTGATCGACCGCGAGCGGCCACCCGTGGCGGATCGGCTGGTGACGGTCACCAGCCACTCCTTTCCGTCCGGACATAGCCTTGGTTCGGCGGTCGTCGCCGGTGTGATCGCCGCCGTCATCGTGGTCGGACTGCGCCGTGGTGGGCTGCGCTGGGTGGTGGCGGGGGCCGCGGCGACGTTCGTCGTTCTGGTCGGACTGTCCCGCGTGTATCTGGGCGTGCACTGGCCCACCGACGTGCTCGCCGGTTGGACAATCGGCCTACTGTGGCTGACCATCATGCTGACCGGCTATCTGCGCTACCGCCGGACTTTGTCGCCGGTCGCGGAAGAAACGCCGGTACCGGTCGCGCAGTCCCGCGTCGACACAGCCTGAAGCGATCAACCTCCGCTTCGCAGCGTGCGCGCCGGCGGTGCGAAGGCGCGCTGACATCGAGTGTGACGCGCAGCGGGCCGCGGCTCGGCGCCGGTAGCGAGGTTTCTCAGTCGGCGACCGATTCCCTCAAGGCCGTGTGCAACCAGTGCTGTGTGGTGCCGGTCGTCGTAGGGGCGCCGAGGATGCCTGCGGTCAGCGCCCAATATCGGGTAGTGGCCGGGTGCGCGTCGGGAACGCCCGCGACCAGCTGCCGCCGGAACGCCGGAGTATCGGCGCGACCACGCACTTCGGCGTGGGCGGCGACATACTGATCGAGTTCGGCCCCGGCGCAGGGCCGATCAGCGGCCAGAACCCGCTGCGCCACGGCCGCGTGCGGCTCGGCCAGTGCGAGGACCAGAGCGCGTTTGTCGCGGATCTGGTCGGCGCCCGAACGCCACAGTTGCCAGGCGACGACGTTGCCGAGCTCCGGTGTGCTCACCAGTTGCGCCAGCTCGGCGAAGGCGAGGACCTGATCCGGTGTCGGATTCGCCGGAATCCGCGGCACATCCATCTCGACGAAACCATCGAACATCTCCGCGGGCATAACGGCGAGCACGCGACGCCAGAAGTCGGTGATTGCGCCCCGCACGACCGTCCGATCCGCAGCGCCCGCAAGTAGGGCGATCCGGGTGGCGCGTTCGGCGGGCGGGGCCTGTTCGATCGCGAGCAGTGCGGCGTCCCGCCAGGACAGCGCGTCGAGTTCGGCCCGCACGCTTGCCCGTTCACCGGCCAGTGCGTCCTCCACAGCCAGCGCACCCGAGGCGATCGCGTCGATCGCGTCCAAACCCAGCCCCAGCGCCCGCAACCTTCGGATGGCAAGCAGCCGGTCGACAACATCCGGTTCGAACACCCGATGCCCGCCCGAGGTGCGACGCGACGGCAGAACTCCTTCGTCGCAATAGAACCGGATGGTGCGCACCGAAACACCGGTGCGCCTGGCCAGTTCACCGATGCCCACCAGATCGCGGGGATGTGTGTCGTGCGTCACCTTCGCTGGAACCTCCACCCGACTGGAGTTTCTACGGTACCGGTAGCCACTCACACAGGAGGAACACCGATGGCACAAACGCACAACCCGTCCGATGAGCAGGTGTGGCAGGCGATCGCCACCGAACGCAGGCGTCTGGTCGAGCTGCTCGCAGGGCTGCCGGACAGCGACTGGGATCGGGATTCCCTGTGCGCGGGATGGCGGGTGCGCGAGGTCGTCGCCCATGTGGTGATCAGTTCTGGCGCGTCGACGAGTTGGTTGCTGTGGCAGCTGGTCCGGGCCCGCGGCAGCATCGACCGGCTCAACCACAACACCGCCGTCCGTCTCGCCGAGCAGATCAGCACGGCCGAACTGCTGGACCGGCTGCGCGACCGCATCGATGCCCGCTTCACCCCGATCAGCACGACGCCCACTGATCGCCTGATGGATCTGCTGGTCCACGGCCAGGACATCGCGGTACCGCTCGGCCTGCGCCACCAGATACCGGCGGAGCCGGCTCGCTGGTCGCTGCAACGGATCTGGACCATGGGGTGGCCGTTCCATGCTGACCGCAAGCTCGGGGGCTACCAGCTCGTCGCGACAGATACCGACTGGTCAGCGGGGGAGGGCACAGTGATCGCCGCCCCCGCATCGGATCTACTGCTCCTGCTCACCGGCCGAACCTCGCCGACGGTTCTCGCCACGGACTGATCGTGCTCGCGGATGAGCGCGGAAACCGTCGGGGTTCCGGCGTCGTCCGATACGCATGCCGGCGGGTCGGCCGGTTACCCTGCCGACCGGCGTCCGGGAGTGCCGAGCCAGGCCAAACGGCACCGGCCCTGATTCCGCCGGGAGGTCGGGCGTCCGCGCGCTCAACTTCCGCGTTCCAACGCGAAACCGGCATCTCGCCAGGCGATGAGCCCACCGTCGAGGCTGTACGCGCGGTGCCCGGTCCGGCGGGCGGTAGCAGCGAAGTGGCGGGACAGGTCGCCGGTGGGGCAGATGAACACCACCGGGCGGGATGCAGAGAACGGGGTGCCGTGGGTGAGCAGGTCGCCGAGATGGTCGTCGGGGATGTTGAGTGCACCGGGGACGTGCCCGATCCGGTAGGCCATGGCGCCCCTGGTATCCACCAGGATCGGGTGCTCGGTGGCCGACAGTTCGGCGAGTTCGGCGGGCGTGAGCACCGGCACCGGCGCCAGTTCTGCGGCGGTCGGCATGTGTCGCCGATGGGTTCCGCCGAAGAGATCAGGCCTGCGCTTTTTGATGTAGGACAGATACGGTTCGATCCGATCGCAGACGACAACCACCGCCACGATCGGCTCCGAACCCGAACGATCCAGGGCCGCAAGCGTATCCACTGTCGCCGCGTAGGCCGCGCCGCTGGTCGGCCCTGCGAGAACCCCGTATCCGGAAGCCAAGGTCAACGTTGCCTCGACTGCGCGCGCCGAATCCACGGTGACGATGCGGTCGTAGAAATCGGGCTGGAACAGTCCCACATCCCACATCTCGTGCTCGGAACGGATACCAGGGATGAAGTCGGATCGTTCTGATACCACCGCGATGGTGCGCAACTCTGGATGATGTTTGCGCAGATAGGTGGCGGTTCCGCGGGTCGATCCGGTGGTGCCGAGCCCTCCGATCAGGTAGTCGACTCGATCGATGCCTGCGGCGGCGAGGTCGTCGTGGATCTCGCGTCCGGTGCCGTCGTGGTGGGCCTGCACATTCTTGTCGTTGGTGTACTGCGAGGGGTGATGGAAGGCGCCGGGTTGTTCGGCCATCGTCGACTCGATCACCGAGTACACGTCGTTCGGTGTGGTCGGGTCGGGGCATTCGGACAGTCCCGGCAATTCCACGATCTCGGTGCCGAGCAGCCGCAGCAGATCCCGGACCTCCTCGACCTTGATCCGATTGGTCACCGCCCGCAGCTCGATGCCGTGCACCGCGCCGAGCACCCGTAGCGCCTTGGCGGTGTTGCCGCTGGAGGCTTCGATGAGGGTGCGGCCTTCGGCACCGATATCGGCGATCTCGTCGCGGATCATCGCCCATGCCACCCGGTCCTTGACCGAGCCGAAAGGATTGTGCGACTCCAGCTTCGCGTACAGCTGGACTCCATCCAGACCGTGCACGGCGGGGTCGAGTCGCAGCAGGGGAGTGTTGCCGATGAGTTCGGTGATGTGGTCGTAGGGCATCAGCGCGCCTCCGAGAGCCCGGCGGCCGTTGCGGCGAGGAACTCGGCATCGGCACAGGTCCGAAACCCGTCGGCGTCGCGGAGGATCGCGACCTTGGCGGCCGGTGGCCGCATCGACGCCGACGCGGCCGACAGATCCATGTGGTAGGCGGCGGTGTTCGGGAAGATCACCAGATCACCCGGCCGCGGCACCCATGGCAGGGACACGACGTGATTGGTGATCAGATCCCGCTCCAAGCACAGCCGTCCGGCGAAATACACCTGAGCCGGCGCATCATCCACCACCCGCCCATCACCGGGTAGTACCAGCGGATCGACCATGACCTCCTGATCGGCCGGTGTCACCGCGTCCCGGCTGATATCCAGATCGACCAGGATCGTGCCGTCGGAGGCCTCCTTCACCACCTCGACCGTCGCCACCGTGAGACCCGCATGATCGACCAGAGCCTTGCCGGGCTCCAACCACAGCTCGAGCAGATTGTCGGCGGCGACCTGCGCGACAGTCCGGCCGCCGTGTCGCTCCAACGGCGCGTCCAGCAGTTCGGCCAGCATCCGCTCGGCGGCAACGGTATTGCCGTACTTGTGGAACACCGGCACACCGCGCACCGACCCGCCGTCCACCTGGTAGCCGAAGGTCGTGGACCCCCAGCTCATCGGCGCGCCGCCGCCGGCCAGCGAGGCACGCAACGCCAGCATATAGCGTTCGAAACCGGCAGCGTCGGCGGTGAACACCTGCCGCAGACCACCACCGATATTCAGCACCGACGGCGCGAGACCATGCTCGTAGGCGCTCTCGGTCAGCGTCAGGCAGCGGTCGACGGCGCGCACCCGTTCGCCGACATCGCCGGAATCGAGATGGAATGCGAACCCGAGGAACTCGATCCGGTCTCGATGCGCGGTCAGTGTCGCCATCGCGCGTTCCACCCGCCCCAGGGGTATCCCGAACCGGCTCACCCGCCCCGGATCGAAACCCGACACCCGAAGCAGCACCCGAACCGGTGCGGACCCGGTGGCCAGCTCGGCGATCGTGTCGAGCTCCCACTGGTTGTCCACGTTCACCACGACGCCGTCGTCGATCAGCCGTCGGAGGAAGGCGGTGCCTTTCGGCCCGGTCGCCTCGATCCGTCCCGGTGCGAATCCTGCGCCCTGCGCGCTGTCGAGTTCACCCACAGACGCCACATCGATGCCGATACCCGCGCTCGCCGCGGCACGGACGAATGAGCTCGCCTGGTTCACCTTGTGCGCGTAGCAGATTCGATACCGTGCAGGTCGTCGGCTCAGTTCAGCCACCAGCCGGGTGAGCTTCTGTGTGAAGACCTCGGGAAACACCAGGTTCAGCGGGGAGCCGTACACGTCCAGCGCGGTATCGAGTGCCCTGCGGTCGTCGAGGAACGCCCGCACCATCGGATCGATGAGAGCGGGCAGTGCCGGTGCGGTCATCGGGTGGATTCCGCTGTCACAGTGACCTGCCCCTGCGCTGGATCCGAGTCGGCTTCGGCACGCACCGCCGACGGGTTGTATCCGCCGTCTCGGATGGCCTCGAACGCGCGGGCCCGATTACGTGGACTGCGGAATTCGGCGACCACGCGCTTGCTGACCAGATCGATATCGGCCACCCGGATGCCCATCGACTCGAGCACGCCTCCGATGGTGCGCACACAGTGCTTGCACGTCATATCGGGCACGTAGAAGACCTGGTCGTCGGCGGCGATCGGGCCGTCGCTGTCGGACCCGTCCACCTCGCCGGTCACCGGTGTGACGGCGAGACCGGCGAGGACCGCCGCAAAGGTGGCCACGAACCGCTCGGCCACCATCGGAAGGATGCTGTAGTGCTCGTCAGCGATTCGGTGCGGCATGGCGGCCAGGCATGCAGGCCGCGCGCCGGAGGGCAGCAGCGCGTACTGGCGGGAGATGAGATCGAGATCGTCGTGGTACTTCTCGATCGCCGCGGCCACGGTGAGACCTTCGGGCCCGGTGGCGCGGCGCATCACCGTGTGCGCGTCGGCGATGGTGGCATCCTTCATCGCCCGCAGCACCGCCACCGTCTCCGCCGAATACCGCACCGTCGTATCCGGCTGGGCCAGCAACGTCACCGGGATCATGCCGCGCCGATAGGTGGAGGCCTGCAACTCCCAATACCACCGGGTCGCGACCGCGGCGAAGATCCCGGAATCGAGCATCCCCCGCGCGAATTCGACGGCGTCACGGTAGGGCGTCTGGCGAGCGAGCAGGGCGTGCTGAGCCAGCGTGCGCCCGGTGGCCTCGATCCCGACGCGGAAGATCTCGACCGGATCGTGGTCGGTGGTGGTGCCCATGAGCAGCGCGTGCGCGCGGCCGTCGAGCCGAGTGGCGCGTTCGGCGAAACTGCCGTTGGCTGCCAATCGATCCCAGAGCTCGAGTACGGCTTCGCGGGCGGCGATCGGCACGGCGGGGCCGAGGCCGTCATCGCGATAGTGGCCGGTATTGGGGATGCCGTGGCTGTCGGTCCAGGTGATCCGATGGGTGGCGCTGGTGACCTGATCCGGGCGGCACGGCCGCATGAACCGCTCCAGATACAGCCGTTGCGAGAAGGTGAGGCGGTGGCCGGGTTCGGGCGTCAAGGGGGTGCCGGCGTACTCGATATGTCGTGCACGCGGTGCGGGCGCCTCGGCGAACAGTCCGGGCTGGGCGAGCTCGGCGAGGACCCGGGAGGCGCCGCGCCGGTCGTAGCGGGCGGTGTGGCCGGTGCCGCCACCGGTCGATGCTTCAGTCATAGGACCTCCTCGGCGACCTGCCGGACGCAGTCGGTGAAACGATCGATCTCCGTATGCGTGTTGTAGATCTGAGTGCTGACCCGTACCGACTCGGCATCCGACGCCGATCCGGCGGTATCGGCGGGCACGCAATGCGCCCCCGTGCGGACCATGAAACCGGATTCGGCGAGGACGAAACCGAGGTCGTCGGCGCTGATCCCGTCCAGGGTGAACGAGACGATCCCATACCCGGTGGCGCACGGTGCGTATGCGGGGCCGGGCAGGAAACGCACGCCCGGGACCGTGCGCAGGCCGTCGAGAAGACGCGCGGTGAGATCACGGTTGTGTTCGGCGATCGCGGACATCCCGAACGAATCCAGCACATCGATGGCCGCCCCTAGCGCCAGCAGGGCGGGGATATCGGGTGTTCCGCCTTCGAGCAGACCGGGCATGGCGACCCGCGCGTCGTCGCCCGCTCGGCCACCGGAAGTGCCGCCGGGCAGGAATGGAATCAGCTGATCGTGCACGCGGCGACGGCAGTACAGGACCCCTGCGCCCGGTGCGCCGAACATCTTGTGCGCGGCGAAGACCGCGAAGTCGGCGCCGAGTTCGACGACATCGACGGGCAGATGGCCACCGCTCTGGCTGCAATCGAAACACAGCAGCACCCGCGACGGGATCCGCCCGCGCAGCTCTTCGAGCGTGGTGACGGCACCGTACACATGGTGCAGGTGGCTGGTGGTGATCAGCCGGGTCCGCGGGCCGATCTTGTGTGCGATATCGGCGATATCGGCCTCGCCGAGTTCGGTGACCCGATACGGCACCAGTTCGATATTCCTGCCGAAGCGGGCCATGATCGCGCGCAGGTGATGCCAGGGGAGCACATTGGCGGCGTGATCGCGCGGGTTGAACAGGATGTGATCGCCATCGTCGAGCGCGGCCAGACCCCACGACAGTGCCACGGCATTGAGGGCCGCGGTGGCGCCCCCGGTGAACACCACCTCGTCGGTGTGGCCGGCGCCGATGAATCTCGCCGTCCGCCCCCGGATCTCGGCGATCCGGCCGGCCAGTTCGGTGGACCACCGATACGAACCGCGCCCGGCGTTGGCTGTGCGCGCACGGTGATAGCCCGTCGCCGCGTCGATGACCGGCCACGGCTTCTGTGTGGTGGCGGCACTGTCGAGGTACACCTCCCGGGTGTCCTCTAGCGCCGGGAACAACGCGCGCGCGGCATCGATCGAGCGGTGAGCGGGCGCGGCGGCGTGGGCGCGGATCGGTACCGGTATCGGGTGCGACGCTCGCGCAGGTGGCCCCACCGTGACGCTCCCTCCGCCGGACGCGCTGGATATCGCTCAACGATACGCACAAACCGGAAAACCTTCGAACTTTTCACCCACCCAACAGATTTCACACTCGCCAGGTGCATCGGGTGAGCGCCGCCGGGCCTCGCGGTGCGGAGAACCTGTCGGTCGGGCGGCGTAGGGTGCCGACCATGCCGCTGACTCTTGCAGAACGTCAGGAATTCCTCGCGCAGCCGCACCTGGCGGCGCTGGCCGTCACCGGTGCCGATGGGCGTGGCCCGCTGAACGTGCCCATCTGGTATCAGTACAGCCCCGGTGGCGAGATCTGGGTGATCACCGGAACCGAATCGCAGAAGCTTCGCCATATCCGCAGCGCGGGCCGGTTCAGTCTGATGGCACAGCGCATCGAACCGACGGTGCGGTACGTGAGCGTCGAAGGCCCTGTCACCCGGATCGAGCCGATGAGCGAGGCGCACAACCGGGAGATGGCCGCACGTTTCCTGCCCGTCGAGAACGTGGAGGGCTATCTGCGCGCGTCAGAACACTTCGGGGAGCAGACCGTGGTGTTCATGCGCCCCGAGCACTGGCTCTCCGCGGATCTGGGCGATACCGCCGAGCTGTAGCGAACTCAGTAGGTGCCCTGCAGGTAACCCACCAGGTGTTCGCGTTCGGTCGCGAGCTCGGAGATCGCGCTCTTGACCACGTCGCCGATACTGACGATGCCGACCAACCGGCCATCGCGCACCACCGGCAGATGCCGGACGCGGTGGTCGGTCATGGTGCGCCGCAGGCCTTCGACCAGATCATCCGGGTCGCAGATCCGCACGTCGGCGGTCATGATCTGTGATACCGGGGCGTCGAGCAGGTCGGTGCCGAGCAGGTGCAGGCTGCGCACCACGTCGCGTTCGGAGACGATGCCGGTGATACCGACACCATCCGAGGAGACGACCACCGCGCCGATGTTGTGTGCGGCAAGCGTCGCCAGCAACTCACGCACCGTCGAGTCGGGCCGGACGGTCGCTACGTCACTGCCTTTTCTGCGCAAGATTTCCGCGATTCGCATGGTTCACCATCCAAGAGGGACACTCCGCTTACCAGGATCCCTCTTCGACGACCACGTGACCAGCACGAATCGGCATCACCTAGGGCCGGGCGGCGGGACCACGATCGAGGTCACGCGCCAGCAACGCGATCGCGGCCTGTGAAATGCCCGCCGAGGTCGCCAGGTCGACGGTGGTGAGCTGGGCGATACGGCGCAGCCGGTAATCGACGGTGTTCGGGTGCACATACAGCTGGCGCGCGGTGAGCTGGCGGTTCATATCGTTGCGCAGGTACGCCCGCATGGTGGCGAACAGCTCCGGGTGATCGTCGAGTGGTTCCAGGATGGTCGCGATCCGCCGGGTGGCGGGCCCGCCCCTGGTGAGCTGGTACTCCACCGCGAGATCGGTCATCTGATACAGGCCCGCGGCCCGC
Organism: Nocardia sp. NPDC059180; assembly: GCF_042754945.1. Taxonomy (NCBI): domain Bacteria; kingdom Bacillati; phylum Actinomycetota; class Actinomycetes; order Mycobacteriales; family Nocardiaceae; genus Nocardia; species Nocardia sp. NPDC059180. Next base: position 19,713 of record NZ_JBHZBU010000007.1, on the reverse strand, counting down.
TCGCCCGCCCGGACCAGGCCCAGCAGCTCATGGGCCTGATCGGCGGCCTCGGGCACATCGCCGGTGGTACTGGTCACCATCGCTGCGGTGACCGGCACCTCGGCGGCGGCCGAGAGCCGCACCAGAACGTCGTCGGTCAGTTCGACATCGCCGTCTCGGGGGATGAGCAGCGTGCCGCCCTGGGGGCTGAGCAGGGCCAGCGCCTTGGATTCGAACACAACCGCCAGCTCCGACTGCACCCGGCGCAGTTTGCGCCGCGCCGCCACCCGGGTGTCGACGCGCAGATCGCGCTCGTCTGGGTGCGGCGGAATGAACAGCGCCACCACCTGATACCGCTCGGCGACGGGGATGCCGGATTGAAGTGCGAGCGCGGCATGCGAGCGACCACTCAGCAGCGCCGAAGCAAGGGTCTGGGTGGCGGTCTGATGTTCCCGTGCGACCAGCTGTTGTTCCTGGGCATAGGAATCCGATACCGCGACGGTCAGGGCTTCGAGCAGTTCGAGGATCAGGTCGGTGGCAGCGATGACCTCGGCCACGTCGTTGGCCGCGGCCCGTGCGGTGACGAGACCGAAGGCGATGCGCACGCCCTCGTGATAGGCCCGCACGATGGTGCCGAGTGGGACCCCTTCGCGCGCCCATTGCGCGGCGGCCGAGCGCACCTCGGTGAAGGCCTGGTCCTCGGGAAGTGTGCGCCGGTCGAACATCTCGGCGATCAGGGTGAGGCAGTAGCGGGTCACCTCGGTGACCTCGCCACGGATCTGTTCTCCGGGTAGCGTGCGGCACGGCGCGACGCAGGTGGCGAAGTAGTCGACCATCCGGGAGGCGACCCGGTCGGTGTTCTGCAGGGGCACCGATGCCGGCTGTCCACCGATCTCGAGAACCGTGTCGTTGTCGCCGACCGAGAGGTCGAGCGCGGAAAAGCTCATGTAGTTCGCTCCGTTGCCACCTCGGATGCCAACCCGCAGCATCCGGTTCGTTCGCCTCACTATACGAGTGGACGGACGTCCAGAAAGAGGTTCGTCTCAGATCGGCCGAACCGGTGGCGACGCATTCGTTGTCGTCGGCGGGCGGTAGTTCACTCGTCGTCGAGGCCGGCCGACAGGTACGCGGCGGCGGCAAGCCATTGCCGGCAACGGGGGCCGTGTACCTCGTGCACGCGCAGGATTTCGCGTGCTTGGCGATAGGTCAGGCCGAGCGGCTCGGAACCGCAGTCGGCGCTCACGCTTTCGGGCGCCGGGAAATGGCGCAGGGCATCGGGAAGGTGCCGCAGAGCCTCGACACCGGCGGAACCGGCGACCGCGACTCGGCGGGGAGTTCGGAATGGCTGGCTCATTTCGACCGCCCCTCGCGTCGGAACGTGGGGGGAGGTGATGGTGACGCCGGCGTGAACTCCCGCGTACCTCCCCGACTCTCATGATCGAGTTTAGGGCTCTGTAGATTGCAAATGCAAGTACATTTGTAGCTTACATTGAAAAGAACACTTCGCCGCAGACCGGCTGCCGGATCGGTGGCCGCCGCTGTGCCGCATGCGGATTGCCCGATCTGTCCCACTGTGGCGCGAGACCCAGTCATACACGGGTAATAGCCCGTTGGTGCCGATCTGTGCGTGCGCCGTCGTTTCGTGACCGAGATGACGCCTGGTGGCGACCAGCCGTCGATATTCGACCGGGACCTCGGCTCTATCGGAACCGGCGCATGCCGCGTGCGCTGACTTGCCATGGCGGTGTGTGCCCGGGCGTCGAGTCGGAGTGGTTCGGGAACCAGCTGTTTCGCCGGTGGCGGCGGCCGCGACGCCGTGGTGCCGGGCCCTGTTGTCCGCCGGCTTGGCGCACGACGCCCTCCAGCATCACCGCTGAATAGATATTTCATTGCGGCAGAGTGCAATTCGGCCCCTATGTGCAAGCATCGCGGGACACTGGCCGGATGTGGCCTCGCAGACGCCGCAACTTCCTGGTCGAACGGGTTGCGCCGAGGTCGCGGGAGGGTGTGAATCTGCGGGCGCGCACGCGCGCGCATCGTGCTATGGTCCAGATGAGGGTGCAAATGCAAGAACATTTGCGTGTGCATCTGCAAACACTGCGTCACAAGTAACGTCGTAACCGAGGAGTGGGTCCAATGGCGGAGTCAGTCACCAATCACGTCGCCGGAGCATGGCGCAAGAGCACATTCAGCAATCCGAGCGGTAATTGCGTGGAGATGGCGGTGGCGACCAACAACCTGGTAGCCGTGCGCAATTCACGCGAGCCCGAGAGCGGGGTCCTGTTCTACACCCGTCCCGAGATCGACGCGTTCATCCGCGGCGCGAAGGCCGGAGAGTTCGACGATCTGGCTAGCTGAGAGGTAGCATGGGCCGTCGGTGCGGTGTGTACACGGTCTCGTTTGTGACACACTGTGGGTAATTCCCGAGTATCGGAGACGACTCCATGATCGCAGAGCCCGATGACGATGGTCGTGTGCAATCCGTTGTCGCGGAACGTGGTCCGACTGTGCTACGGATCGCGCTAGGTGGCCAGCTACGTAAACTGCGGGAGGGTAAAGGCATCACCCGCGAGGCCGCAGGCGACGCCATCCGCGGATCACATGCCAAGATCAGCCGCCTCGAGCTCGGCCGCACCGGTTTCAAGGAACGGGATATCCGGGATCTGCTGACCCTTTACGGCGTCCACGATCCCGAGGAGCGCGAGACCTTCCTGGATCTCGCGCGCAAGGCGAACGAACCGGGATGGTGGCATCGCTACAGCGATCTGCTGCCGTCCTGGTTCGGTACGTATCTGGGGCTCGAGCAGGCCGCGACGAAGATCCGCACCTATGAAGCCCATCTGGTGCCCGGGCTGCTGCAGACCCCCGAATACACGCGTGCTGTGGTCACTCTCGGTTATGAGGACGCCAACACCGATCGCCGCGTCGCGGTGCGTCAGCGCAGGCAGGAGATCTTGCACCGGGCCGATCCGCCGATCGTCTGGGCGGTCATCGACGAGGCCGCGCTGCATCGTCCGGTCGGCGGCGCCGAGGTGCATCGCGCGCAGATGGCCCACCTCGTCGAGCTGGCGCAGCTGCCCAGCGTCACCATCCAGGTGGTGCCCTATTCGGCAGGCGAACATGCCGCGGCGGGAAGTTCGTTCAGTATCCTGCGCTTCGCCGAGGCGGAACTGCCCGATATCGTCTACCTCGAGCATCTGACCAGCGCGCTGTATCTGGATCGGCGCGAGGATCTGGCGCTGTACCTGTCGGTGATGGATCGGCTCAGCGTGCAGGCCGCCCGGCCCGAGCGCTCGATCGAGATCATCAGCGACTACGCGAAAGGCCTGTGAGCAGGCTCCCCATTGAACAATCTCGGCCGTGTGTGCTTGCTTCGCAAGCGATCACGGCCGGTTGTTAGGTGATCGGAGTGCCGCCGGGCAGGCAGGCGCCATCGCGGGCGGTGCCGCAACCGGAGCGGGCCGGTTACTCCTTGATAAAGCTGGACGCGACGCGCCAGAAGGTGGCGCTCTGCAACCCGCCGAAATCCCAATCGTCTGCCAGTGCGTGCACCGTGGTCACGATCTGGTCGATATCGAAATCGTAACGTGTTGCCGCACCGGTGGATTCGACCGCATCGATAACGAACGCGACGGCGTTCTCCCTGGTGTGGGTGCGGATGCGCCGGCCGCCGGTGGCCGAGATAGTGCTCATATCAATACCGTTCGCCGACCGGGCGGCCATGACGGTATCGGCAACTGCGAACCGGCCGCTGGGTAGTGGTTGTTGCATGAACGCCCCTCATGTCAGGCGGCAGCGAACCGATGGTGATCTCAACCGCCGGCGCGCTCACGCGGCCTTCTTGGTTGTCCCCTGTAAAGCGTCGTAGGACCGAGTCTAAGTTGATGTGCCTTTCAGATGCAAGCACATCTGCACGATCTAATGCACGCGCCCGCATCGGTTTTGGCGGGGCAAATCCTCAGCGTCCGAGGCCGGCGACCGCGTCTGCGATGGCGGTGTCGCCGCCGACCAGCTCCAAGGTCATGCCCGCGGTGTGACCGGCAGACAGCAGTTCGGCGAGCACCGCGGCGACATCGGCTCTGGCAATATCGCCGCGCGCCAGCCGCGGCGACGCGAGCGTGACCTGGCCGGTGGGTCCGTGGTCGGTCAACACGCCCGGGCGCAGGATGGTCCAGTCGAGATCGCGGGCGCGCAGGTCGTCTTCGGCCTGGGTCTTGGCATCGATGTAGGCCGCCCAGACCTCATCGCGCCCGGGGGCGGGCGGCAATCCGGCGCCCATCGTGGAGATCTGGAGGAACCGGCGCACACCGGAGGCTTCGGCTGCGTCGGCGAGCAGTACCGAACCGTCACGGTCGACGGTGTACTTGCGCGCCGCAGTGCTGCCGGGCCCGGCGCCGGCCGCGAAAACCACGGCGTCCGAACCCTGGACGGTCGCGGCGAGATCGGCGACCTCGGCGCGTTCGAGATCGATGACGACCGGTTCGGCGCCGACGGCATACACCTCCGGGGCGTGGCCGGGATTACGGATCAGCGCGACGACGCTGTGCCCGCGGCCAGTGAGCAATTCGGCCAGCAGCAGTGCGATCTTGCCGTGTCCGCCCGCCATGACGATGCGCATCATCGAGTCCTTTCCATCACCGTTCCGGTCCACCAGGATTGCAACGCGCCTCGACGACGGCCAGATAGCCGACATCGGGACGCCAGGGTTCGAGATTCCAGCTGGGCTTGTCCGGTGCGACGATGCGCGCCCAATCCCAGTGGCAGATGAACTGGTCGCGCATGCCGGGGCTGCCCGCCTCGGGGGACTGGGCGAGTACTTCCTGCCAGGCGCGTTCGTCGGAGCCGGGGTAGGTGGTCTTGCGACCGGCGATGGTGGGGTGGACCAGCAGGCGGGGACCGTCGATGTTTCCGGTCCAGACGACGTGGTCGATCAGGGGCTGGCCGGCATACGGGTCGACGGTCGGCGCCGAGGCCAGCGGGGTTTCGGCGGGCGCGCCGGGCAGCGCGGCCTCGGGTGTTGTCCTGGCAGGCGGCGTCGTGGTGGGTGCGGCGGTGGATGTCGGGGCCGGCGCGGCCGAGGGGGAGTCATCGGATCCGCAGCCTGCCAGCGCGAGCGCGGCGGGGAGGAGGAGTGCGCAGACCGCCCCTGCGGTTCGTCGCCCCATAGAAATCGATCCTCCGAACTCGTCGACGGCACCACCTGCCGTCCGATCGAGCTTAGTAGTTGCCGCGGCGAATGGCCCGATCGCGACCCGGCAGGCCGCGCCCCACTGATTGTGGTGTCTTGCCCGTACGGGCCGACGGTGGTGATAGTCGGTCGGTGAAGCGGACTCGGATCATGATGGCGACAGCGGGTGCGGTAGTCGCGGTGGCCGTCGTACTGGCGAATCCGGTGGCCGCGGCCGAGGCGGACGCGCCGGGTACGGTCACCGGATCGGTGGCACTGTCGGGGCGGTTGCTGGTGCCGCAGGCGGCGTCGGCGCAACGGCTGACCTACTGGTCGCGTGGTCCACGCGGGCCGATGCAGAGTACCGCCGCGGTGTACCTACCGCCCGGCACGCCGCCGCCGGGTGGCTGGCCGGTCGTGGCATACGCGCACGGTTCGGTCGGTATCGCCGACCACTGCGCATTCACCGTGAATCCGCGTGACTACTACCTCGACACCGTCTATCCACTGCTACTCGACGCCGGCTACGCGGTGGTGGTCTCCGACTATGTCGGGCTCGGAACGCCGGGCATCCACCCCTACCTGGACGGCCCGTCACAGGCGCGCAGTGTGGTCGACGGTATGCGGGCCGCGCGGACAGCGGTCGACGACCTGAGTGCGCGGTGGGCGGTCCTCGGTCAGTCCCAGGGTGGTCAGACCGCCCTGTTCACCGCGCAACTTGCGCGCACTGACGCGCCGGAACTCGATTTCCGCGGTGCTGCCGCGACGGGAGCGCCGTCGAATTTGGAGCTGGCGGTGCCGCTGGCCGGTCCGTGGATTCCGGAGCTGCCGTTGCGCCGGACCACCACCTACTTCGGTCTACTGCTTGCGGGGCTTCGGGTCACCGCGCCTGAACTCGATATCGACAGCTATCTGACGCCGGTCGGCCAGGACGTGCTGCGGATCGTGGAGTCCGAATGCGTGAGCGAGGCCGATGAGCGGGTGAAAGACGTCGCCATCGGCGCGATGCTGCGCCGTCCGCTCGACGATCCGGCGCTGTGGGCTGCGGCCGAGACGATGATGCGCATTCCCACCTCGGGGTATACGACACCGTTGCTCATCGCCCAGGGCCTCGCCGATCTGGAAGTGCCCGCGCCGTTGAGCGCGAAACTCATCGCCGAGCTGCGACTGTCGGGCACCGACCTGCAGGTGGAGGTCTATCCGGGCGACCATCTCGAGACCGCCGATCAGGCGTTCCCCGCCGTGCTCGCGTTCCTGCACCGGATTCTGGGCCGGGCTTGAAACTGCCGGGAAGCGACTAGGTCAATGCCACAGCGAACTACACGGCAGCCGGCGCAGCCCGGGGCGGACCATGCCGTCGACGGTGACCGTGAGTCCGGCATGTACCGCGGCCGAGGTGAATTCCCATGCCTCGGTGTTGGTCGCCGCGTACTCGAGGATCAGCGCGTCGTCCGGTGTCGGGCCGTCGAAGTAGACGGTGACGCGCCGCGTCGGCGCCTCCACGTGGCGGGTGCGATAGGCGAATGCGTGGGCTGTGCCGTCCATATCACCGTCTCCTTCCGCGGCGTCGGCATCGGCGCCGGTATGTGTGACGGTAAGTCCTCACCATTACCGAGAACATGTTCCAGCGAGCGTGCTGGACAATTCACAGCGGCACCCGCAGCAGTGTCGGAGATTCTCACCAGAGTCCACCACCGTCGATCACAGGTGGAGCGGCTCAAACTTGTGAATTGTCAAAAGGACTGCTCGGTAACAAGCCGTAGCGGGCTGCCACGACACAGCATGTTCACAAACTGATCGCGTATTACGGGAGGCTCGACGTCGATGTGGCAGGCCAAACCTTCGACCGGAAAGGGACGGCCGCGTCGGCGGCTGCTACGTGTGGCGGGCGCGTTGGCCGTCGGAGTGATGATGATCGTCGGCACGGCCGCCCAGGCGAACTCTTCGCCGCTGTATCCCGCTCCCGACCCTGATCCGTTCTACGCCGAGCCGCCGGGACTGGCCGACAAGCAGCCGGGCGATGTGCTCGCGGTCCGTCAGATGCCGCCACTGGCGATCTTCCCGGATACGACGGTGACCGCGGTGCGGTTCCGTTCCACCAATTCCACCGGTAAGCCGATCGCGGCGACCACCACGGTGCTGACCCCGCGCGCGCATCGCAAGGACGGCCCGCTGCTGTCGATGCAGCACATCATCAACGCCCTCGGTGCCCAGTGCTCGGTGTCGCGGGTGCTGTACACGACCGATCCAGACCTGATGGTGCGGGAAGCGCCTGCGTGGAACCTGCTGCTGCAGCGTGGCTGGAGTGTGGCGTTGCCGGATCACCTGGGTCCGAACTTCGCTTACGGTGCAGCGAAATTGGGCGGGCTGGTGACCCTGGACGGCATCCGCGCGGTCAAACAGGTGCGTGAGCTCGAAGTCGAGCACAGCCCGGTGTCGATGGTCGGCTACTCCGGTGGCGGCATGGCCACCGCATGGGCCGCGGCCCTGCAGCCGACCTACGCTCCGGAGCTGGAGATTGCCGGCGCCGCGATGGGTGGGGTGCCGATGAACCTGGTGAAAATGCTCGAGGGGCTCGGCCTCGGGTCGCATCCGGTGTTCGGGCTGGCATTGGCGGCCGGACTCGGTTTGGAACGGGAGTATCCGAACCGGTTCCCGCTCAGTGAGCAGCTCAACGCGCGGGGCCTGGCGGCACGGGCCGCGATAGCCAACAGTTGCACCAATGGCATTCTCGCGACGGGTGCAGGCCATGGTGCCCTGGATTTCGCCAAGACCACATCGATGATCGACGATCCGCAGGCGCGCGCCGTGGTCGAGGAGAACAGTCTCGAGCTCTACGACGGTGCCCCGACGATGCCGGTCTTCGAATGGCATTCCCCGATCGACGGCCTGGTTCCGGTCGACTCGATCGTCAACACCAACCGCCGCTGGTGTGGGGCCGGTACCAAGGTGCAGGCCGAGACCGTGGCGGTACCGGATCATCTGACCGCTGCGGTGCTCGGTCTTCCTGCAGCGCTGGTCTGGATCGATGCCAGGTTCCGCGGCGAACCCGCACCGAGCAACTGCTGAGGCAGAGCACCGAAAAACGCTGGGCGCACCCGCAACCGCACTGACCGTTACGATCCGGCGTCGCGACGCGCACAACTCGGGCACGATGCGGTGTCCGGGTGTGCGCCGCCGCGTAATCTGATCTTCCGGCCCCGGATCAACAAGGGGGGGTTCGGGGGTTCGACAACCGCATCTCCGGGCGCCGGCGTTCGACGTCGCTGCAAGAGGCGGGTGCCATGAGATCCATACGAGCCGCCGTCGTCGCGGCCCTGGTCGCGGGGATGCTCTCGACCGGGCCCGCGATGGCCCAGCCGCCTGTTCCCGCTCCGCCTCCGGGCGCGCCCGCGTGGGGTATCCCGGTGCCGCCACCACCGGCATTACCCGATCCGGCAGCGATATTGCCCGGCATCCAACAGTGGATCGACCAGGTGATACCGCCCCCGCCGATTCCCGCGCTGCCGCCTAGCCCGGCGCCGGGGGCCGCACCCGCGCCGGCATCGCCCGCGTTGACATCGCCGGAGTCGGCGGCGCTGCATCAGGCGGTGCTGCCCTCGCCGGTGGGCGATCCGATGTTCGATATCTGGCCCGCGGATCTGGCGGTCCATCCCAACGGTCAGGTACTCGAGATACGCGACATCACCGCGACGGCTGCGCCGCTGCTGACCGTGCCGATCGCCAGGGCGCAGCTGGTGAAATACCGCACCGAGGACGCGCACGGCCGCCCGTCGTTCGCGACCGCGACCCTGGCGGTGCCTGCCGCCGCGTGGACCGGCCAGGATGCGCGCCCGGTGGTGGTGAACAACCTGCCCATCGATGCCCTCGGCCGCGACTGCACACCCGGATACACGCTGGCGCACGGCTTCTCGGCGCATACCGCGCTGACCGACTTCATCCCGCCGACCTCGCAGCTGGCGCTGCTGCGTGGCTATGCGTTGTTGATTCCCGACCATGAGGGTCCGCGCATGGCCTACGCCGAACCCTATGTGGCGGGCCATGCCGTACTCGACGCGATCCGCGCTGTCCGCGGGCTCGCCCCGCAGGAGTTCGGTACGAGCCGCTTCGGCATCACCGGCTATTCCGGCGGTGCCATCGCGACACACGGCGCGGTGAAACTCATCGACGGCTATGCCCCGGAACTCGCGTCGGTGATCGCCGGTGCCGCACTGGGTGGTGTGCCTGCCGACTACGAGGTGCTCGCGCGCAGCATGAACGCCAATCTGGCCTCGGGAGTGTTCATGGCTGCGGTCCTCGCCATCGGCCGGGAACGCCCGGAGATCCTGGACCGGATGAATCACCTGGCCCAGTGGGTGGCCGTCTCACCGATGAAGGACCAGTGCGTGTCGGTGTTCGCGCTACCGGGCATTCTGCATCTGCCGATCGATATCGCCGCCGATATGGCCGATCCGCTGCGTTCACCGTTGGCCGCCGACATCTACCGGGTGACCCGGATGACGGGCCTGCGGGCGGGGACACCGCTCTACATCTACCACGGCGAACAGGAGTTCTGGCTGCCCGCCGAGGCGGCGAAAGCCCTGTTCGACGAGCAATGCGCGCTCGGTGCCACGGCCGTGTATCGCAGCGTCTTCGGCGAGCACATCGTCGCCGCCGGACTCGGCTACCCGGAGGCGATGCTGTGGCTGGACGAGCGACTACGCGGTGTCCCCGCGGTCACCGAGTGCTGACGGGCAGTTTGTGATCGTCGACGAACACCGGTGCGCGCTGGTTGTCGTCGGGCCCAGAGTCGCGCCGCGAGCGGGCGGGCACCGCGTGGCGCCGATACCTTTACCCGGTCCCGGCGGAGTTGCGCTGGGCCGGAAGGCAGGGCAGATGAACGACACTTCGACCACGGCCTCGGCGCAAGCGGCGGCGCTCGTCGGGCGGCACTATCGCATGATCGACCATTACGAGGTCGGTCGCGAGAAGATCCGCGAGTTCGCCAGGGCGGTGCAGGACCACCACCCCGCGCATTGGCGCGAAGACGCCGCCGCGGAGCTCGGCTACGACGCGCTGATCGCACCGTTGACGTTCCCGTCGGTGGTGTGGCTCCAGATGCAGCGCGCCATGTTCGAAGCCGTACTCACCGGCTACGACATCAGTCAGGTGTTGCAGACCGAGCAGACCATCGAGATGTATCGCCCGCTCGTGGCCGGTGATCGGCTGCGCTGTGATGCCTACGTCGAGTCGTTTCGCCAGTTCGGCGACAAGGACTTCATGGTCACCCGCAACGTGCTCACCGATGAGTACAAGGAGGTCGTGCAGATCGCGCACACCACCGTTGTCGCGGTCACCGGGACGGTCGTCGCGCAGGAGCTGGCGGCGGCGGTGGACGGGGTGATCATGTCCGGACATTCGAAGGCCGATCGGCTGGCCGCCGCGGCCCGCTGCGCGCAGGACGCTGACGAACCTGCCGTCGTGGAATGCTTCGATCAACTGGCCCCCGCCGACCCGGAACCGATACGGTCCTCTCGCGCGCGTATCCCCTTCGAGGACGTCGCGGTCGGTGATCTGTTGCCGTCGCGCACGATCGCGCTCTCACGCGGGGATCTGGTCAACTACGCCGGAGTCTCCGGCGATTCCAATCCGATCCACTACAGCGACCGCGTCGCACGGTCGGCAGGGCTGCCCGATGTGGTGTCGCACGGCCTGCTGACCATGGGCTTGGGTGCCGGCTATGTCACCGGGTGGCTGGGCGATCCGGCAGCGGTGACGTACTACGGCGTCCGGTTCGCCGGCTTCGCCCCGATCGAGCCTGCGCGTGCGGGGGCGGTCGAATTCCACGGTCGGATCAAGGCGCTCGACCCGCGGCGACGGTCGGCGACGGTGGCGATCACCGCGACATGCGGCGGTCGCAAACTGTTCGGAAGGGCTACCGCCGAGGTCCTACTGCGCTGATAGCGGCCGATGAGCGGTCCGAATACCAGTACGAGCGAATGTTTTTCGCGTCGGCCCGCGCCTCGATCCATGGGAGACTCGAAGGATGGGTGCCTCGCAGCTACGTTCTGTCCCGGCCGACATCCCACGGGGAGCGGGGGAGCGGACCCCCGCGTTCGACGGCGGGCCGACCGTGTTACGGATGGTGCTCGGCGGCCGGTTACGACGCCTGCGCGAGGCGGGCAACATCTCCAGGGAGGCCGCCGGTGAGCACATCCGCGGCTCGCATTCCAAGATCAGCCGCATCGAACTGGGCCGAACCCCGATCCGCGAGCGCGATCTGGTGGATCTGCTCGGCCTCTACGGCGTCACCGACCCGGCGGAGGTCGATGAGTTCCGTCGGCTCGCCCAGGAAGCGGGCACCTCGGGGTGGTGGCATCGCGACAACGACTGGCTGCCCAAATGGTTCGACATCTACCTAGGGCTCGAACAGGCCGCCTCGATGATTCGCGGATACGAACCGCGTGCGGTCCCGGAGTTGTTGCAGACCGCCGAATACGCGCGGGCCCTGATCCGACTCGCCCATCCGGCCGAATCCGAGGATGCCATCGAACGCCGGGTCGCGCTGCGGATGCGCCGCCAGGAAATCCTCACCCGCCCCGACCCGCCTCAGTTGTGGCTGATGGTGGAGGAGGCGGCGTTGAGTCGCCGCATCGGCGGGTCGGCAGTATGGAACGAACAGCTCGACAGGGTGATGGCGGCGGTGGAGCAGCCCAACATCACCGTGCAACTGCTGGCCGACCATGTGGGCGGCCCTGCGCTCACCGAGGGCGCGTTCACCGTACTGCGCTTCGCCGAGCCCGATCTGCCCGACATCGTCTACATCCAGCAGCTCACCGGCGCACTGTATCTGGACAAACGTGCCGACCTCGACGCCTACCGTGCGGTGGCAAATCAGCTGCTGGTACATGCGACACCGCCGGAATGCACCCCCGGCCTGCTGCGGGCGCTGCGGCGGCGGCAGCCGCCGATTCTGCGGCACCCGACCGGCGAAGAATCCTGACCACCGCAGACAGTGGCGTGCCCGGCGAGCAAGGGTAGGGAACGAGCTCGCCGGGCAGGCCGTGTGCCCGGTCGACGCGGCGAACGAGAACCGGGCACGGCACCGACGTTAGAGGACAGAGTGGCGCGCGGCATTGCCCGGCGCGCGATCTCGGACATTCTCCTGCGGGCAACGGAAACGGTTGTGAGTGAACACAACTGGACTACACCGGAAACAGGCTGTGCCTACGCGGATCGTATTCGGCGACCGTGCCCTTGTCGCGCAGCAGCTGCAACGCGCGCCGGATCTCGAGCCGGGTGTCGGCCGGTTCGATGACGGCGTCGATGTAGCCGCGTTCGGCCGCGATCCACGGTGTGGCGGTGGTGGCGTTGTACTGGTCGATCATGAAATCGCGCGCGGCCTCGCGCTGGTCGGCGGGCACCATCGACAGCTGTTTGCGCCCGACGATGCTCACCGCGCTCTGCGCGCCCATGACGGCGATTCGTGCGGTCGGCCAGGCCAGGCTGATATCGGCGCCGAGCTGCTTGCAGCCCATCACCGCGTACCCGCCGCCGTAGGCCTTACGGACCACGACCGTCACGATCGGCACCGTCGCCTCGAGCACCGCGCGGAAGAAACGTCCACCGCGTTTGATGACGCCGCTGCGTTCCTCCTCCACACCCGGAAGCACTCCAGGGGTGTCGACCACGAAGACCAGCGGCAGGCCGAAGGCGTTGCACAGCCGGATGAAGTGGGTCGCCTTATCCGAGCATTGGGCGTCGATGGCGCCGCCGAGGGCCATCGGCTGGTTGGCGACCACGCCGATGCTGCGGCCGTCGACGCGGGAGAACCCGGTGATCAGGTTCGGTGCGGTGGCGGCGCTGATTTCGTGGAACTCGCCGTCGTCGAAGATGCGCAACAGGATGTCGTGCATGTCGTAGCCGTGGGTATCGGAGTCCGGGATGATCGAGTTCAGCTCGAGGTCGGAGTCGGTGCGCTCGGGCTCGAGGCCCGGGTTGACGATCGGCGGCTGCTCCAGGCAGCTCGACGGCAGGAAGCTGAGGTAGTTGCGCGCCCAGTCGAAGGCATCCTGCTCGGTAGCCGCGACATGGTGCACAGTGCCGTTGGCGGCTTGGACGTGTGCGCCGCCCAGCTCCTCCATGCTGACCTCTTCACCGGTCACCTCCTTGATGACCTCGGGGCCGGTGACGAACATGTAGGACTTCTCGGTCGCGATCAGCACATCGGTGTTGACCGGGGCGTACACCGAACCGGCCGCGCATTTACCCAGCATGATCGAGACCTGCGGGACGAAACCGGACAGCTTGCCCTGCCTGCGGCTCATCAGTGCGTACCAGGCCAGGGAGGTGACCGCATCCTGGATGCGGGCGCCACCGGAGTCGTTGATCGCCACCACCGGGCAAGCGTTGTCGAGGGCGAAGTCCAGCGCGGCGGCGACCTTGCGGCCGAACATCTCGCCCACCGACCCACCGAACACAGTCTGATCATGGGCGACGACCACCACCGGCCTGCCATCGATGCGACCGCGTCCGGTGACTACGCCGTCGCCGTACATGGCATTATCGGTCGCAGGCTGGCGCACGAGTGCCCCGATCTCGACGAAGCTGCCCGGATCCAGCAGTGCGCGGACTCGTTGCCTTGCGCTCGGAATGCCCTTCTGTTTGCGCTTGGTGATACCGGCTTCGCCGGCGGGTTCCTCGGCGAGCTCCAGGATGCCCTGCAGCTGTTCCAGCTTCTCTCGAGTACCGCTCATTACCTGTGGATCCAGCCCTTCACATTCGCCTGCGCCGTAGAACCAGCGCGCGGGCGAGCCGTGCGGTGGCGCAGCGCTCGATGCTAACCCCGTTGAGGGTCCGCGCACAGAGGCGGTAGTGATCTCATGGGACTCCTCACAGCGAGCCCTGTAAGGCTCTCGATCCGACCACGCCGGAAATCCATCGCGGCCGGTCGGATTTTGTGCGTAATCCCTGACCGGGAAGGCGGCGCTGGTGATCGGTCCCGAATGCGGTGCCGACCGCTGTCACCTGGGGCTGCGCAGTCGTACAGTGGCCGCGACGCGGCGCCGGGAAATGCGCGGCCGGCGCCGTGTCCCATAAACTCCGTGGCGCTGTGCGGGCTGCGCGCGCGGGCCATCGTACCCGCGGTCTGTTATCTGATTGTGATTCCACCCAACGGGCCACTATTGCCCTCATGACTTATCCGATTCCACTCCGCTCCCGGCAATTTCGGCGCTGATCACCGATATCGTCCGGTAGTCATGATGGGCACACAGGCCGGCGCGGATACCTCGAGCCTGGAAGCGAAACTCGTGCGATTTCTGATGCGCCGAACACGGGGTACCAACGGGGGCGACATAGCGGCAACGGTGCGCCACTGCTTGGCCGAAGCCGTGCAGCAGCTGCAACCGCGCGGCGCGCGACCCGGCGCAGGCGCGGACGCCGTCGCGGGTTCGGCGGTCCGCTGGGCCCGTGAGGGCGTCGCGCTCGAAACTGTCCTCGGCGCCTACCACGAGGGGATTCGCCAAGGGCTCGAGTTCCTGGCGGACCACGCCGACGCCCGCGATGGTTCGGCGGCTGAGCTACTCGCCGGGACCCAGCTCATGGTGCGGGTCCTGGAGCTGGTGACGGTGACCGCGTCGGCGGCCTACCTCGACGAGCACAGCGTCGTCGCCCGCGAGCACCAGACGGCCGCGCAGACGTTGGTATCGGCACTGCTCAGCGGGCACGGGGTCAGTGCACTGGCCCGGCGCACCGGCATCACCGTGGCGCCGGCCTACCAGGTGGTGGCGCTGGCGATACCGCCGCATCCGGATGAGCGCGGTCCCGGGATCGGCGCGGTGTCGGCGGGCAGGCGAAAACTGCGCCGAGTGCAGACGGCCCTGGCAGCGCCGCTCGGTTCGCGGTCGTTGTCGCTGCTGTCGGCCGACGGCGGGACAGTGCTGATCCCGCAGGACGCCGCATCCGCGTTCGCACCCTCGCCCACGATGACCGGTGAGGTACTCGAGGTGGTCGGCGAGGCCGCAGGGGTTCCGCTGAGCGCCGCCGTGATCTGCGGTGCGACCTCGCGTATCCCGGAGCTGGCCGGGCGCGCCCACGACGAGCTCGACCACATCCGCGGCTCAGGTCATCCGCCAGGGCTCTACCGGATCACCGACGACAGCGACGCCGATGGCTGTGATTGTGCCCAGTTGCCCCGCAGACCCGTCGTCGATACCCCCAACGACGTGCGAATCGGCCGCTCGGCCTGAACACCCGCGCATATCGTCGACTTCGCCTCGGGGACGGGGCGGGACAGGAGAACGTTGTGACCACTGCGCTGACCGATCTGGACATCCTGCGTGAGCTGGAGCCGATCGCCGAACGCCAACTCGACGATCACCTGCGCAAGGCAAAGGCCTGGAACCCGCACGACTATGTCCCGTGGGATGACGGCAGGAACTTCGCGGCGCTCGGCGGAATCGATTGGGAACCGGGGCAATCCAACCTGTCCGAGGTGGCCCGTATCGCCATGGTGACCAATTTGCTGACCGAGGACAATCTGCCCTCCTATCACCGCGAATTGGCCGACACCTTCACTCAGGACGGGGTGTGGGGCACCTGGGTGGGGCGCTGGACGGCCGAGGAGAACCGCCATGCCATCGCGATGCGGGATTATCTGGTGGTGACCCGAGCGGTCGACCCGGTCGCGCTGGAACAGGCGCGAATGACACATATGACCACCGGTGTCGCGAAACCCGAAAAGGGGTCACAGTTTTTGCGGTCCACCGCCTACGTCACGTTCCAGGAGCTGGCGACGCGGATCAGCCACCGCAATACCGGGCTCGCTTGTAACGAACCGATCGCAGAACGTATGCTCCAGCGAATCGCCGCCGACGAAAACCTGCATATGATCTTCTATCGCACAATCAGTGGCGCCGCATTGGATCTCGCGCCCGATGAGATGCTGCGCGCAATCACCGATGTGGTTACCCGATTCCAGATGCCCGGGCTGACCCAGCCCGATTTCCGGCGAAACTCAGTGGTACTGGCCAAGAACGGAATCTACGACCTCCGGCAGCACCTCGATGTGGTGGTGCGGCCGGTGCTGCGCGCCTGGCGGATCTTCGAGCGCACCGACCTCTCCGGCGCGGGCGAACGGGCGCGCGAGGAACTCGACACCTTCCTACAGGACCTCGAACAGCGGGCGAACCGGTTCGACGAACGTCGCGAGGCGGCGGCCGCGCGCCGTGCGGAACGGGCCGCTGCGGCCGGATGAGAGCACGGATACCGGTGACGGCGGCGGCGATGGCGATGATCGCCGCCGTCTGCGCGACTCCTGCTGGGGGCATACCCGTCGACCCGATGCCGCGGGCGCCAGGGGCAACACCGACGGCAGAATCCGCCATCACCCGAACATCATTGGTACGCATCGAAGTCCTCGGTAAGCAGCGCATCCGGCTGCATATCGCGTCCGCGGCGATGCGGCGGGTCATCGCGATCGACACATTGATCGGCACCGGCCCGGCGCCACGACCCACGCTGTATCTACTCGACGGCGTCGATGGCGAGAAGACCTCGGGCTGGCTCACCAAGGGCGGCGCGGATGAGTTCTTCGCCGACAAACCGGTCGACGTCGTGCTCACCACCGGGGGCACCGGCAGCATGTACAGCGACTGGGTGCGCACCGATGCCGCACTCGGGCTGAACCGGTGGGAAACCTTCCTCACCGAGGAGCTGCCGCCTCTGGTGGAAACCTATCTCGGCGGGACCGGCGCACGCGCGATCGCCGGTGTCTCGATGGGTGCACAGGCAGCGATGATGCTCACTCAGCGACATCCGGGGATGTACCGCGCGGTCGCGGGGATGAGCGGATGCTATTCGACCTCGGACCAATTGGGGCGCGCGGTCACCACCATCACCGTCGCCTCGCGTGGGGGAAACCCGGAGAACCTGTGGGGTCCGCCGTCCTCACCGGAGTGGGCCGCACATGACAGCCTGCTCGGTGCTGAAAGGCTCCGTGGTACCGCGATCTACTTGTCGGCCGCCACGGGCGCACCGACCGGAGTGGACCTGGCGGAGGTGGCGCGGGCACCGGATATCGTCGCGGCACTGGGGGAGATGGGTGGCGGCGCGGCGCTGGAAGCCGGCGCCCGATCGTGTACCGAACGGCTCGCCGCACGGCTCGACGAACTCGATATCCCGGCCACGGTCGACCTGCTTGCCGAAGGCATGCACACCTGGCCGGATTTCCGGGCGCAGCTGCCACTGACCTGGCCGACCCTCGCGAAGGCGCTGGAGCTTCCTGTCCCGCCGCCGCGTTAGCCTGTCATTCGGCGAAACGCACTTCGGCAGCCGCATATCCGAAGAGTTTGCGGCCGTGTGAACGTGCCTCGATGGCGACGGTGCCGCGACGACGTCGCGGGTCCAGTGAGGTGATCCGGCCGCCGAACTCGATCGGACTGGCGGCCAGCGCGGGAATCCGCAGATAGTGCGTGTAGTGGGCGAATTGGGCGCGCAGGCGGGTCACCGCGGCCGGGTCACCGAGCCAGGAACTCAGATATCCCGCGGCCAGACCCAGCTTGAGCATGCCTGGCGCGACCACCGTCGGCAGGCCGGACTCGATCGCGGTGCGTTCATCGAACAGCGCCGGGTTCGTATCGCCGGTGACGCCCGCGTAGTTCACCAGATCACCGCGGGACAGTCGCAGCGTCCGCGGTGGCAGCGTGGCGCCCACCTGGAGCATCGCGGGATCGACCGCAATGCGCGGGGTGTGGCGCGGACGCATGACGGACACCGGGGCGGTGCCCGCAGCTGTCACCGCACCTGGCGCGGGATCGGACGGGCAGTCGGTCATCGCCACCCGGCGGACCGCTTCGCCGAGCCGGGCGGATTCGCCGGTGCGGGCCAGCAGGGCGGTCGAGCCGGTCTGCACCACATCACCGCGAACGTCGGTGAGCACGCTCTTGATCGCCATCACGTCGTAATCGGCGAAATGGCGGAACGATTCGAAGTAGATGTCGCAGGTGAGCTCGTCGCCCGCGATGAGCGGGCGGCCGATGTCGATCACCTGATCAGCGTGCAGAATCCGGGCCGGGTCGTAGCCGGTGAGGACCGAATCCAGGATTTCGCGGTGCACCCGCAGCAGGATGATGGATGCGAACGTCGACGGTGCGAGCAGCCCGGGATATCCGAGTGTGGCGGCGTCGGATTCGTGCCAGTGCGCGGGGTGGCGGTCCTGTACCGCGCGGGCGAATTCGCGAATCTTTTCCCGGCCAACGGTATATCGGTGCGGGGACCGGTACCGGTGGTCGAGCAGTGCCCGTACCTGATCGGCGGGGGCGAGGGCGGTGGCTGCCTCGGACATAGTTGCTCCTTGATTGCGACCGGGACCGAATGTGGTCCACTGGCTCAGCGCATCGGCCCGAATACCCAGGCGAAGGCGGGGACGTGGTTCGGGGTGACGGCCGCGGCGACCTGGACACCCGCGTCGGTGAAACTGGCGACCGCCCGGTCGATGTGGTCGGCCGAGGTCACCACGACCGCGTCCCGTGCCCCGATCTCGTGCATGATCTGAGCCGAGTGCTGCGCGTTCTGCACGGTGTCGGCCGCGGCCGGGTCGAGGTGGACGCGGTGGACCGGAATACCGTGCCGGACCAGCCAGTCCGCCATCGCGACGGCTTCGCTGACACCGTTGCGCGGGTTGCCGCCGGTGACAATGATCGGTGAGGCGGGTGCGAGCAGGGCCTGGACGTATCCGGCGCGCAACCGGTCGATCAGCTCGGGCCGCATGGTGCCGTCGGGGAGCAGACCATAGCCGAGCACCACAATCGCGGTTCCCGGCCCGTGGACCTGCGCCAGCGGTCCTGAGACGAATTCGGCCGAACCCGTCGAATCCGCAGCCGCTGCGGGCGGGTGCAGGCCCGCGCTGACCATGGTCGCCGCACCGAGGACAGCGAATGCGGTGAGCCGCAGGAGCGGTCGCCTGCGGTGGTCCCTGGTACCCGAATGTGTGCGGGTCGGCGATGCCATCGAGTCGAACATGGGCGCTCCCAAAAGATTTGCCGGGCGGTGACCAGCGGTGTCAGGAAATGTATTGCTCCATGATTCGGCACAAGCCGGAAAAGGTGTCGTGATTTGTTGGTTATCTGGAGGATTCACGGACTCGCGGCGCACGGATTCGTGTCGATGCACGTGGTGTTGTGATGCGGAACCTGTCAGTGGGTTGTGTCGCTGTGAGATTCACCGTGTGTGGTGCGCGGCCGCCCGGCTGTGTCCGGTCCCTATCGGTCGGCAACGTCGTTCGTGAGGTTTCCAGAGACCGCTTCCGCCCGAAGGTTTCCGGGGCTTGCGGTCTTAGCGTTGGCGCAGTTTCCGTGCCGCCGACCGGCACGTCGGCACTGTCGCTGGAACGTTGTTTGTTCAGGAAGGCAAGTTATGAGACGGAGTACCTCGCGTCGGTTGTTGCGTGTGGTGGTGGTGGCCAGTGCTGCGGTGTTGGCGTTGGGCTCCTTGGGTGGGCAGGCCGCGGCCGGGCCGACGGAGCAGGATTTGGCCGACTACATCGCTGCGGGTCGTTCGGTGGCCGGGCCGGTCGCCGATTCGGGGTC
>NZ_JBHZBU010000006.1:36732-446203 GCF_042754945.1 Nocardia sp. NPDC059180 | reverse complement strand
GCCGCCATGGCCGCCATCACCGGCGAAGACTTCGAACTCACCGCCGACACCTTCACCAGCGCCGCCGCCGGCGCCGCACAGAACCAATTCGACCGCGGCGGAAACGACGACGGCGGCGACAACGGACCCGAGAACGATCCCGAGAACGGGCCGGAAGAAGGACCCGAGAACGGGCCGAACAACGACGACCCGCCCAATCAGGATCCCGAGAACAACAACGATCCCAGCCGGGGTGAAAACAACAACAACCCCGACCGCGGCGGCGAGAACGGCACCGGCAACGGCAACGGCAACGGCAACGGGCCTCCCGCACGCACCCAACCGGCTGCGGCAGGTGACCCCAACAACGACCCGAACACCGGGAACGACAACAACAACCAGCCTCCCGCCAACACCCAACCGGCCTCCGCAGGCGGCCCCAACAACACCGGCGGCAACGAGAACCAAGAGGGCAACAACCCCGGCGTAAACCAGAGTGGCGCCAACAACTCTGGCAGCAGTGTTGCGGAAACCCAGCCCGACGATACCCCGCCCCCGAACCAAAACATCACGTCCACCGGTGAATCCGGAAGCAATCCACCGCCGAACACTCCACCCACCCCATCAGCCCCGCCTAGCGGTGACAACGGCCCGGCCGGACAGAGCCAGTCGGAAGGCAACGGCGAGAACAGCTCCGGCAGCACCGGAGGCAACAACCCACCGCCGCCGAACGAACCACCGGCGCCACCCAGCAACTCGCCTGCCAACGACGACGGCGACGACGACGCCTCATCTCAGCCGCACGGCAACCAATCCCCATCCCCCACCCCGGCGCAATCATCCGAAACCGGCGGCCCCGCAACTCAACCCGACAACACACAAACCCCGCCAGACGACACCGGCACGGGCTCCAACACGAGCTTCGCCTCAGGCACAGGTACTGGCCCCACCACCGACACCAGCTCCAACACGGGCACAGGCACGGGCACAGGCACAGGCACGGGCACCGGAGCCGGTCTGGGTACAGGCGCCGGCACGAGCGCGGGTACCGGCACAAGCCCAGCCCCAGCCCCCGCCCCAGGCACAGGCGCTGGCCCCACCACCGACTCCAACTCCAACACGGGCACCGGGACCGGGACCGCCGATACCGGATCGAGCTCAGGTGCCAACACTGGCACCGGCATCGGCTCCGGCGGTGACCCCTCGCGCCCGAACACACCCAGCGCCCCCGGCAACGACCGGCCCCCGAGTTCCCTCGATCTCCCCGACCAAGACGCGCCCACCGCACCGCAGAGCCAAACCCCGAACACTCTGGACCTCCCTGAGCAGAGCAACCCAGCATCGGCCACCGACCAACCTCCCACCCAGCCCCCGTCATCTACCCCGACCTCGAGCACCCTCGACCTCCCCGAGCAGGGCAACACCGCCCCAACGACCAACCAACCACCCGCCCAAACCACGCCACCCACCCAGGCCCCGAACACACTCGACCTCCCCGAACAGGGCAACACCGCCCCAACAACCAACCAACCGCCGAACCGCGTCGATCCGCCCGAACAGAACGCGGCGGGCAGTGCGGCGCCGCCGACAACCCCACAGTCCCCGACAGCGTCGCCGACCCCAGACCCCAGCTCCCTCGACCTGCCGGACCCCACGACGGGCAACACCCCAAACACCGCCCACACACCGGACAACGGCGCGCAACCTCAGCCGACACATCCGGTCACCACTCCCTCGGCCTCACCCACCAACACCCAGCAGAACCTAACCGCCATCCCCACCGACACCTCGGCGGCCTCGACAGCCACGGCAACCCCACCGTCCACCGGCATCCCCACCCACAACACACCCACCGACTCCGCGCCCCGAACCACCCCACCCCCTGCCGACAACGCAGCGCCAGCACACGCGGCCGCCGGCGCCCCGACCAACCAACGCCCGACCCCGCCGACCAACGGCAACCCACCCACATCCGCACGCTCCACCGACAACCCCGCACATAATCCAAACACCGCGCCGCCCAACACCTCCCCTGCTCGCACCTCCCCCACCGACCCATCCCGAACCCCTTCCACCGATCCGTCCCGGACCCCTTCCACCGATCCGTCCCGGACCAACCCGACCGACCCATCGCGAACGAACCCAGCTCAGCACGAGAACGCGCCGACCCGCACCACCCCAGAACGCCCCGCGGACACCAGAAACCCAGCCCCCTCCCCACCCCTCTACGCCCACCAAGACCCGGACTTCCACCGACGCAGGTCTCAACTGCCGGACTTCTGGCCACGCGCCGCTAACCGCACTCCGCCGACGACACCGACGCACAGCCCCACTTCGTCACCCGCGCTCCGCAACACAAATCCGATGCCACCGCGCGGCGACGAACACATCACCCGCGCACCGGAATCCAACCCGAGCCCCCGCCCAGCCGGCCACACGCCGACCCCGGCACGGCCGAACCCCGCCAGACCGTCGGCACCCCCGCCACGCAACCCCGCGCGACCGCACACGGCCCCGGCCACACACTCCACCCCACCCCGGCCCCCGAGCGCAGCCCCGCGCCCGACACCACCTGCCGCAGCCCACGCCCCGAATCCCGTAAACCCCGCTGGCACACGACCACCGAGTACAACACCGCCGTCGCGCCCGAGCCGATGGAACCGATGGTTCGGCGGTTCATCCTCAGCGGATCAGCACAACCCGACACCGTCTCCGCCACCTGCCCGCCAGTTCCGTTCGAACGGTGACGGCGCTCGGTACGGCGAGCAGAACCTCGGCCCGACCCGTGACCGGATGACGCGCGAGGAATTCGGCCACGCATACCAATACACCGTGAACTCATGGATCAACGAGTTCCTTCGCGAGCAGCGCCCACGCGACCATCTGAACAATATGACACGGGATTACCACGCCCAGCAGACCCTCGCCCCGTTGTTCGGTCCAAATGGTTGGCCGCCAAGCTCTGCCTATCTTCAGGACCTACTCAACCAGGGCCGATTGGCACCGGATCAGCGTCGCATCATCCAAGATATTCTCGGCAGTCCTGATCCGGCAGATCGCATAGGGTCGATGTGGTCCAATGCCAGCCGCTTCGGTGCGATGTGGCGAAACTTCGGCACATATCCGACCTGGGACATGCTCAACGCGCATTGCCAGGGGCTCGACCGAGCCCTCAATCGTCCACTTCCCGAGGGCGTCCAGGTGGTGCGTGGACTCGGAGATGTCGGATTCCTCCGCGATCACAGCGGCAATCCGCTCGGCGCCGGGGGCGATCCACGCTCCTTGATCGGAACACGGCAGACCGAACCGGGCTTCATGTCCACCAGCCTCGGCGCAACTCCACCGCCACACTTCGACCGGGAGTTCCGGATGGAACTCGATGTCCCGGCCGGGTCGCCCGGCGTATGGATGGGATCCCGAAGCGCTTATCCGGACCAACGAGAGCTGCTCCTCCCGCGCGGCGCCCGGTTCGAAATCGTGGACGTGATCGAGAATCCGCGCGGCAGCCAATACAACGGAGTCCGGTATTTGATCAGAGCACAGTTGGTACCCCCTGGTACGTAATCCAGCCACCGCCCGAGCCAACCCCACGCGACGTTCTGAAAGGCCATTCCTGTGAACCCTGACGACCAATTCGCTCCCCCCCCACCGCCCATTCCAATGCCCGATGACTACAGCCGTTGGACTCGCAGGCCGGTCATCTACCTCCCGGTCGTCGCCGGAGCCCATTTGATCGGTTACCTATGGGCCGGCATCGGAAGTCAAGCCGCTGGCTATATGCGGCGCATGTCCGTCGACCCCGACAACATCACCCGCCCAGATTTCTGGCACCACCGTCTCACTACGAACTACCAGAATGGGCTTACCCCAGAGCAGGCGATCCAGTCGTGGATCGGCGTCCCTGAAGATCCACGCTGCGGTGGCGTGCCAGCAGAGGCCAGATTGCAACAGGCGCCGAGCAAGCAAGCGCTGTGGGATCAACTCAATCCGGAGGGCCCGCCCATTGGCGAAGGACCGTGGGTACAGGACGACGAATTTCCCAGCGGGACACCGGTGGACCGCTCGAAAGGGTGGTCTACACCGAGCAGCATCGCAGAACCGACCTACGCCCAAGAAGCCACTACACCCGTCCATTTCATCCCGATCACGAAAAATGGCGAGGTCGTCGCGTTTCTTTGGGCCTCACCGACCGAACAGGCCGCCGATTACCTCCCACTGCGATACGCCGGGAAGGACGGAATAGTCGGCCGTGGCCGCTGGCTTGCCCGACTCAGCGACTGCTTCGCTGCCGGACGCCACCCCGTCGACGCAATCCGCTACTGCCGCAGGTTCCCCTACAACGAATACTCCGGCTGGATCGAACCTGATGCGCCGGAAGGGGTCGCGCCGTCGCTCGGGGAACTACGCGCCGCTGCCGATGAGTGATCGATCCTCGTCACAGAGTGCTACACAGTGGAACCCGCCAACAAAGTGAATTACGAATGTCGGACCCGCAAGCCGGTGCGGTATCTCCCCGTCACCAGCGGGGGACGGTTGATCGGCTACCTCTGGGGCGCTGTCGGTAGCAATGCGGCCGGCTACGAGCGCTGCCTGGCCGCCGATTCGGACAATTTGACCTGCCTGAGCTTCTGGTTCGACCGCCTGTCGGAAAACTACCGTCAAGGGCTGGACCCTGTTGCCGCGATACGACAGTGGATCGGAGTGCCCGAGCACCCGCGATGTGGGGGCATTGTCGCGGGTGCTGTCGAACAGCAGGCCCCCTCCCTGCAACACATGTGGGCGGAGTTGAATCCTCACGCAGAGCCCATGGGGGAAGGCCCATGGATTCAAGACGGCGAGTTCCCAAGCGGTACACCGGTCGACCGCTCGAAGGGTTGGAGTACGCCCGACATTGTGAGCCCGCCGACGTACGCCAAGCAGACGGGCTCGCCCGTTCACTACGTGCCAGTGATCAAGGATGGCGATCTCATTGCCTACCTCTGGGCGTCACCGACTGAGCTTGCCGCCGACTACCTGCCGGTCGCCAGTGCAGGTGAACAGGCGAGGACTGCCGCCGGCCTCTGGCGGATGCGATTGTCCGACTCGTACGCAGCGGGAACAGCTCCGCTGCAAGCTATTCGCCACTTCCGCGAATACCCACACGACTTCTTGTCCGGTCAAATCGCCCCAGGTGCACGTGAACTCGTCGCATCCACTCTCGATGAGCTGAAGAGTTTCGCGAACAGATGATGCATCCAGTAGAGCGGCCGGCCAGGGCATCGGCGTCGCTCGAGAACTCGCGCACCGCGGCGCTCCTCAATCAACAATCGACCGCCGCTTTCCACCCAAGTATCGGATCACCGAGGTCATCGATAACCCCAAGCGATCAGTACACCGGGGTGCAGAATTTTGATCAGAGCCACGGTGATACCGCCAGGGCCATAGCCTTCTGCGATTGCACTACGTCAACGATCACCCGAAGTCCGGCTAGGAGCTTCCGATATGGGCAACATTCATCAGGACCTCCCTCCCCTTCGGCCTTCTCCACAATTCTCGAATGCATTCGCGGGATGGACCCGGCAGCCAGTCATTTACCTCCCGATCCTCCGGAGAGGTACATTGATCGGGTACCTGTGGGCCGGTATGGGAATCGACGCCGCAGGCCATATGCGGAAGATTTCCACCGATCCCGACAATCTCACTTGTGAGGCATTATGGGAGACGCGCCTGACCGAAAACTGCCGGAACAGGCTCACCGCTGAACAGGCAATACAGCACTGGGTGGGGCAACCCGAAGATCCGCGATGCGGGGGCGTGCCCGCGGGAGCCACAGTGCAGCAGGCAAATTCCATTCATGCCCTCTGGGATCAACTGAATCCTGAGGGTCCACCCTTGGGCGAAGGCCCCTTGATCCAGGACAACGTGTTTCCTGACGGTACTTCTACGGGTCCTGAAAGACTCTGGAGCGCAGCATACGTTTCCAACCCTCCTACGTATGCAGGTGAGACGGCGACACCCGTTCATTTTCTCGAGGTCACGAAAAACGGGGAGGTTGTCGGATTCTTGTGGGCGTCACCGACCGAGCAGGCGGCCGGCTACCTGCCGCTCCGGTACGCCGGCCTGGAGGGCATCAACGGGCGCGGTCTGTGGCTTGCCCGACTCAGCAACTGCTTCGCAGAGGGACGTCACCCCGTCGATGCAATCCGCTACTGCCGCAGGTTCCCCTACGACGAATACTCCGGCTGGATCGAACCTGATGCGCCCGAAGGCGTCGCACCATCGCTGGCCGAGCTACGTGAGGCCGCCGACGAATGAGTGCCTCACAAGGCCGGTCGGCTCTGCGGGAGCGAGCGCTCGATTCCATCTGCGACAGTCTTTCCCATATCAGCCACACGGAGTTCGCCTGATATGACCTACCCTCAGTTCCCCGATTTTTCGCAGATTCCGCCGCCACAGTTCGGGCAGGCCTACGATCGCTGGACCAGATATCCGGTGGTCTACCTGCCGGTTGTACGCCGCGGCGAGCTCATCGGATATCTGTGGGCGGGAATCGGAAGCCGTGCGGCGGGCTATATGCGCCGGCTATCGGCCGACCCCGACAACTTGACCTGCCCGGAGTTCTGGGACGAGCGTTTGGATGAAAATTGCCGGGACAAGCTGGCTCCAGAGCAGGCGATCCAGCGCTGGGTGGGACATCCCGAGGGCTCTCGTTGTGGCGGCGTTCCCGTGGAAGCTGAAGCGCAGCAAGCAAGTTCCAAGCAAGCCCTGTGGGACCAGCTCAATCCCGAGGGCCCGCGGATGGGCGAAGGCCCCTTGATCCAGGATGCCGAGTGGATACCTGACGGTAGGGCGCCAAGCGGCTACAGGCTATGGAGCGCACCGCACACTGTCAGCCCGCCCACCTACGCCGGGGAGGCGTCCACACCGGTTCACTTCCTTCAGGTGTCGAAAGATGGGGAGATTATTGCGGTGCTGTGGGCGTCGCCAACGGAGAATGCCGCCGGATACCTGCCCCTGAGGCGCGCGGGCAAGGCCGGGATCGTCGGTCGTGGTCTGTGGGTCGCACGACTCAGCGACAGGTACGCAGCGGGACTCCATCCGATCGACGCGATTCGCGATTGCCGACGGTACCCCCATGACGAGTACTCGGGCCTGATCGAGCCGAACCTACCCGAAGGGATCGCTCCTTCGCTGAGGGAACTGCGCACCTTCGCCGAGGAGTACTGACCGATGCGGTATATCTGGAATTCTTTGCGGACGTAGGTGGGTCGGATATCGCGACTGCCCGGGCAGGAGACGAATAGGTGAGCTCCTCGGCACAGCCTCACGAACGCGACTGGAACCGATACCGGCCTCGATGCGGCTATGACCGGATGGGTAGGTTCTTAGCTCAGCTTCGTAAGGGAGGGATCCGGGGTGGGTAACAAAGGCGTCGTCAATGCACTTCTGTACAGCGTGCAGTTCGACGATCTCGATTCGGCGAGCACTGTGCAGAAGATTGCGGACACGATGGTGGCGCGGCCGTTTTTGGGAGTGAGTCCTGAGGAGGGGTATCAGGCGCTGGTCGAGGGGTTGGATTCCACGGATCTGCTGACGGCCTCGATTCCGACCGAGCATGGCGAAGCGGAGTTCCGGTGGTTTCTGGCGGCGGTCCTCGGGAGGCTGGATGCGATGCGGCCGTGGCCGGAGCCGCCGTTTCAGTGCTTGCCCGACAGCCGGTTCGAGGAGTTCGCGAACGCGTCGGCCATCGGGGTGTCGAATCGTCCGGTGTGGCGGATCGAGCAGGTCCTGGGGCAGCAGTTCCAGCGGCGCAATGATTCTCAGCAGGCGTTTCTGCTGCTGCGATTGCACTCGGGCGCCGAAGTCGGGTTCATTGCGCCGTATTGGCCGGAGAGCAGTGGTATCGCGATCCTCACCACGAGTCGTGATCGTGCGGCTGAGGATGTGCTGCGCGAACTGATCGAATGCACCGATCTCGAGCCGCGGCAGGTCACTCCGTTACTGCCGTCGGCAGGCGAGCAGCGCGGGCGGTACCGCACGACGCCGATCCAGCCCGAGTTCGTCGGCGAGCATTTGCCCGGGAATTCGCGCTGGCACAGCAGTCACGTCACCTATCTCGACGAGCAGGAGCGTCAGCCGTACCGGCTGCATATCCGCGACGGACGCCTCTACGACAGCCGCGGCCAACTCTTCGACACCGCGGCCGCGCGCACCCTGTGGACGCCGCAAGGTGGCCGCGCGATCTTCGTCATGGACGCCGACGGCATCCTCTACTCCTCTCCGCACCACCTCCTCGGCCGATTCCACCACTCCAGCTTCCTGGCCGGAGCGCCGTCTGCCGGTGCGGGTGAACTCGCCGCGTCGTTCGGCGTCATCCGCGTCATCTCCGACCACAGCACCCACTACCGCCCGCCCCGCCGCATCACTGCCCAGGTGGTGGACAGTCTGCGCCGCCAGGGTGTCGCGATCGACGACCAGCAGGTCGAATACCACTGGCCCGAGGATCACCGGTAGGTGCCGGCAATCGACCATCAGCTACCGGTCGAGAACGCACGGCTGATCGATCGGTAGCCGGCACCGCCGACCCGCAGCGGCCGGTAGTGCTCCGCGACGCCGAATGCAGCGGGTCGCGCAGGAAATTGACACCCGACGCCACCGGGTTGCACCTATCGGACCACGTGCTCCCTCATGAACTCGAGGATGTGCTGAGTCAGCTGGTCCGGCTGATCTTCCGGAAGGAAGGTGTAGGCGTCGTCGACGAGTTTCAGGGTGGCGTCGGGTAGTTCGCGCGCCATTCGTTCGGCGAGCGGCACCGGGAAGAGCTTTTCTTCGCGCGCCCAGACCAGCAGAACCGGGAATGTGACGGACGGGAATCGAGTGGCGGCTTCGAGGGTGTAGCGGGCGTTGGCCGATTTCAGGAAGTGGCGGACGTCCTTGCGGATGGCGCCCGAGGTTCGGCTCGGGAGCAGGTAGGAGTCGACGATGTCGGCGGGGATCGGGCGTTTGGCAACCCAGCCGAAGGCGAACGAAAGCCGGTGCAGGGCACGGATGCGCAGCAGTTCGGTGGCGGGACGCATCGACCCCGGCAGCCGGGCGAGCTTGCCGAGCAGGGTGAACGGTTGCGGCAGGAACTTGTCGTAGCAGTCGACCGAAGCGAGGACGACGCGGCCGATACGTTCAGGGTTGCGGGTCATCAAGATCTGGGTGATGGCGCCGCCGGTGTCGTTGGCGACGATCGTGACGTCGGTGAGGTCGAGGCGTTCCAGGAATGTTGCGATGATGTCGGCGACGCCTGACGGGGTGAGATCGGCGCCGGGCATCGCGACCGTATGTGCCCCGAGCGGCCAGTCCGGGGTAAGGCAGCGGTGGCCAACCGCCGCGACCCCGGGCACGACTTCGCGCCACAGATCGGCATTGACCAGCAGACCGTGCACGAAAACGACCGGCGGGCCGTCACCGGTGTCGTGATAGCGGATGCGCCCGGCAGGCAAGTCGATGTCGCGGATCCGGCCGAGTGAAGGACTGATTCCCATGATGTGTCTCCCCTGTAGATCGGACACCGCCACTGTTACATACATGCCGTATGTATGTCCACAGTCGGAGCGGTTAACACCGGCAAGCGTTCTGGACGATTGACCAGATAAGCGCTACCGTGCACAGCAGAGGAACGAAGAGACGGGGCTCACATGGCCGTGCCAGACAACACGATGAACCGGGCGGGTTCGCCCGTGCGCGACCTCGGCTTGGCCGAGCTGGCCGAGGCCATTGCGGGCACGACGATCAGTTCGGTGGCCGCCACCACCGATGCGCTCGATCGCATCGAAGCCAGCCAGCCGGCACTGAACGCGTTCCGGATCGTGCGCCGGGAGCGGGCGCTGGCCGAGGCCGCGGAGGCGGATCGGCGGATCGCGGCGGGTGAGCGGCTGCCGCTGCTCGGTGTGCCGATCGCGGTCAAGGACGACACCGATATCGCGGGCGAACCGACGGCGTTCGGCGCCGGCGGTGATTTCGCCCCGAAGACCGAGGATGCAGAGTCGGTGCGCAGGCTGCGCGCGGCCGGAGCGGTGATCGTCGGCAAGACCAATACCTGCGAATACGGGCAGTTGCCGTTCACCAGCGGCGCGGCCTTCGGACACACCCGCAACCCGTGGGGACGGGCGCATACTCCGGGCGGATCCTCCGGTGGTTCGTCGGCCGCGGTGGCGGCGGGGCTGGTACCGGCCGCGCTGGGTTCCGATGGCGCGGGTTCGGTCCGCATCCCGGCCGCGTGGACGAATCTGGTCGGCATCAAACCGCAGCGTGGGCGGATTTCGACCTGGCCGCTGGCCGAGGCGTTCAACGGGCTCACGGTCAACGGTCCACTGGCGCGCACCGTCGGTGATGCGGCGCTGCTGCTCGACGCCGCCGCGGGCCCACATCCGGGCGACAAGCACACCCCGGCACCACTGACGCTCTCCGATGCGGTGGGCCGCGACCCGGGCCGGTTGCGTATCGCGCTCTCGTTGAACATCCCGTTCACCGCCACCCGGACCGAACTGCATCCAGAGGTCGAGGCCGGGGTGCACCGCATCGCGAAAACCCTGCGTGAGCTGGGCCATTCGGTCACCGTGACGGACCTGCACTACGGAGTCATGATCGGTGCTTCCTTCCTCCCGCGCTCGATGGCGGGAATTCGGGCCGTGCACGACCAGATGCCGGGCGCCAGAGTCGACCCACGCACTATGGCGAATGTGCGCACCGGTCAGCTGCTGAGTGGGCCCGCGTTGTTCGCGGCACGCCAAGCGGAGGCATTGCTGCACCGGCGTATCGGACGCTTCTTCGACGACTTCGATGTGGTGCTCGCCCCCACGACGGCCACTCCCCCGCCGCGCGCGGAGGAAATCGACGATATCGGTGTCGTCGCCACCAACAATCTGATCACCGCCGCATGTCCGTACACGTGGCCGTGGAATGTGCTGGGCTGGCCGAGCGTCAATGTGCCCGCTGGGTTCACCGCGACCGGGCTGCCGGTCGGGGCCCAGTTGATGGGTACCGCAAGCACCGAACCGCTGCTGGTTTCGCTTGCCGCGCAACTGGAATCGGAACTGCATTGGGAGCGTCAGCGTCCAGAATCCTGGTGGTGATGTTTCAGCGGGGCAGCCAGTCGTCACATCGCGCTTCGCCCACTGACGGACGAGAGCTGTTCCCCCGCACGGCGATACCGTCAGATCGGCGCGCCAGGCCACCACTGCTCGTAGAGGGCCTGCCCGGAGTAGCCGCCGATGACCACCATGCGGCAGTGTGACCGCATGTCGTCGAAGCCGATCAGCAGCGTGCCGAAAACCTCGCCACTACGCGTGGCGACCTCGCCCCAGATGATCTGGCCCCGTCCGGACACGCGCTCCCATGCGGCATCGCCGCTGACGACCATCCCATCCACGGGATACACCTTCACCACGGCGGAGTCGACTCGGCAGCTCACCGTAATCCGTTCCACCGGGCGACGGTCACCGCGGCACTCCACCTCGGTAACCTCTCCGACCGGAGCATTGAGATCGGCGGGTCGTCCCTGCTCGTCCACCGCAGCACAACTCAGACCCTGATAGCCGAGTACGTCCGGAGTGGCGGGTAGCAATCCCGGAAACTTCGTGGTCATGGCGATATGAGTGCCCCACGTCGCCAAGTCATCGGAAGCTGTCGTCGATGGTACGGGGACGGTGGTCGATGTCGCCGCGGCGGCCGGCGCCGCGGTATCGCCCGAATTCCCCAGCCACACCGTTGCCGTGATGACGGCGATCACGGCGACCACCGCCGCTGACACCACCATGGCGATCCGCCCACGGGGCGAGCGCGACGCGTTTGCGGCACCATCGACCTGAACGTGGGTCGAATACTGACCCGCCGACTGCCCGGAGGAGCCGGTGCGCGCAACAATCGTCGTTCCGGACAGCGCCGCCGACACCGCCGCCGCCAGTTCACCACACGACGGGTACCTGTCGGCAGGATCCTTCGCCAGTGCGCACGCCACCACGTCGTCGATCGCCTGCGGTAGTCCGCGATGCACCGCCGACGGCCGCGGCGGTGCATCCCGTAGATGCGCATGCAGCACCGCGGCGGCGTTCGCGCGCGGATACGGCTTGGCCCCGGTCAGCAGTTCGTAGAGCGTGCAGCCCAGTGCGTAGACGTCGGCGCGTTGATCCACGGGGCGCGCGGTGAGCTGTTCCGGTGCGGCATAGGCGAGGGTTGCCAGCACCACGCCCGCTTCCGTGAGTGCAGTGGAATCACCGGCAGCCCTGGCAATCCCGAAATCGGTGACGAACACGCGTTCGGGCCCATCAGCCCGCGATTCGATGAGAATATTCGCGGGTTTGACATCTCGGTGCAGCATCCCGGCCCGGTGCGCCGCGTCCAGACCGCGAGCCGCCTGCGTGAGGATGTGTTCGACCCGCGCCGGTGCCAGCCCACCCGGCTCGCGGCGAATGAGCCCGGCGGCGTCGATGCCGTCGACGTACTGCATGGCAATCCACAGCAGACCGTCGGACACCCCGCGATCGTGCACCGCGATGACGTTCGGATGATCGAGCCGGGCGGCGAGATCGGCCTCACGGACAAATCGCGCCCGGAACTCGGCATCGGCACTGCGCTGTGGAGACAACACCTTCAGTGCATCGCGGCGCGGCAACCGTGGATGCCGAACCAGATAAACCGTGCCCATCCCGCCGCTACCGAGCACAGCCTCGACAAGGTAACCGGCGAACACCGACCCCGGCTGGAGCGGACCGCTCACGCGGTGGTCACCAGCAGCACGTACTGCGCAGCTGCCAGCTGATAGGTGGATTCGAGGGTCCGACCGCGAACAAATGCCTGATAACGGCCCTGGAGGATGCGGCAGGAGAAGCGCAGCGCCTTCGATGACGCCGCCAGGTATTCGACGCAGCGGGTGTCCGGGATATCGTCGGGCGCCTGCGCCGCGCGGTATCCGGGTTCGGATACTTCCCCGGCATGGGCGTCGTAGTCACGGCGGGCCACGGTGGCGTCGGCGAATCGAGCCAGCGCGAAGAGACCGTTGAGGGCCAGCAGTTCCAACGGCTCCCCGGCGGGCTCGCCATCACCCGGACGCCCCCAGTGCAGATGCGCGGCGCGCGGTCCGTAGACCACACCGACCGGAAGTGTCGCGGTGT
The DNA here is from genome assembly GCF_042754945.1 of Nocardia sp. NPDC059180. Lineage (NCBI taxonomy): Bacteria > Bacillati > Actinomycetota > Actinomycetes > Mycobacteriales > Nocardiaceae > Nocardia > Nocardia sp. NPDC059180. The sequence goes on along the minus strand of NZ_JBHZBU010000006.1, from coordinate 433,085 downwards.
TCCAGCCGGCGTTCTCCTCCGAACTCGCCGCGATCACCATCGGAAACGGCCACTGCCCCGGTTCTTCCGGCACCATTCGGCTCAGCATGCCCTCATTGTCGAGCGGTAGATTCGCGATCTCGTCGCGTGAGGTGGGCCGAAACTCGTCCAGCCGCGTCACCTGGGCGTCGAGCGCGGCGGAGGCGAGCCCGGTGAGCGCATCCCGATCCGGCGAGGTGTGGCCGATCATCAGGCTGATGACGAACGGCCCCTGCGCCGCCGTCGCGGCCATCGTCGGGACCGTCGGCCGCCAGTGTGCGTGTGCGTCCGGGTGACCATCGAGTGCCACAGCGATGTTTTCCGTGCTGACCGCGGCATCGATCGCGTCGATCTCCTGGGCGGCGCGCCGCGCGGAGTCGTTGTCCGGGAACCGCAACAGCAACACCGTTATCATCCGCGCCGCCCCCACCAGCGGAACGCCCCTGACCTCGCGATCGGCGCCACCGGCGACGAAGCCCGCAATCATGCCGTAGCGGGCCAGCACCGCCCTGGCCGGTGCGGCGAGCAGGCCGGTCGTCTTGGCGGGTGTGGGCAGCGGGGAGGAGCGCACCGACCCGAGCGCGTACTTCAACGCAGGATCGGCCTCGGCGGGGTCGATCAACGCTTCGGCCATCCGCACCGATTCGAGTACCCGGCCGTATCGCTCGCTGTCGTTGGGCGGCTCGGTCAATGGCCTCACGGCGCGGTAGCCGACGTCGAGCGAGGCGAGATCTGTCTGCTCGGGGACCGGATTGCCCTGCACCCCACAGCTTGCTGTCGCCGCAATCACCGCGATGACGCAGAACCGTCGGATCGCGTTGGCGCACAAGCTCATTCGTCTCTCCTTGTCACAGCGGCGCATCCAACCACCAGCGGGCCCGCAGCTCCGCACCGGGCACAGGGCCCGTCACTGTGATGCGGCAGAAATTCCGGTCGCGGCCGTCGAAGAACACCTCGAGCCGTCCCCAAGACTCTCCGCGCACCGTGGTGTAGTGGCCCCACCGCAGCGTGCCGGTACCCGAGGGCCGGTCCCACCGTTCTTCGCCGTCGATACCCTCTCGCGGGGCCGGCCTCACCTGGGTACGGTCGGCGAAGCATTCGAGATCGAAAACGCCGACCGGATCCTGATCGCCGTTGCAGCGAATCCGGCCGACGGTGACCTTCGCATCGAGTGGAATCAGATTCCGGGCTTCATCGATCGAGTCGCACATCGACAGCTCCCGATAGCCGATACCGGTCGGCGAAAACGGCAGGAGATCGGCGAACGGTTCGACCATGAACGAGTGCGCGGCCCATTCCGGCGATATCACCGGAGGAGGCATCGAAGGCGTCGGCAGCTCCACCGACGACGTCGACTCACCACGATCGGGCCATGCGACCACCGTGATCAACACCGCGAGCACGGCGACAACGACCGCAGCGGCGCTGAGCAGCGCCCGTGTTCCGGACCGGTAGGCAGGTCCGGAGGCCGCGAGCACAACGGGTTGCGCAGTGGCGGGAGCGGTGAGCCGGATTGTCTGCGCCTCCCCTTCGGTCAGCGCCCTGTGCGCCGCCTCGGCCAGCGCACCACAACTGGGATACCGCCGCGCCGGATCCTTGGCCAGCGCGATCGCGATTACCTCATCGAATCCCGCGGGCAGCCGCGAATCGACCTGCGAGGGCCGCGGCGGCAGATCGTTGAGATGGGCGAACAGGACCGCGCCCGGAGTGTCCCGCTGGAACGGCACCGTCCCCGTCAGCATCTGGAAAAGCGTGCACCCCAACGCGTACACATCCGCGCGCCGATCCAGCACCTCGCCGCGAATCTGTTCCGGCGCCGCGTATGCCAGGCTCGCGGTGAGCCCGCCCGGATCGCCCAGCGTGGTCGAATCGTCGGCAGCGCGGGCGATGCCGAAATCGGTCACCAGCACTCGGTCCGGTTCCCCTGGCTGCTCGGCGATCAGGATGTTGGCCGGCTTCACGTCCCGGTGCAGTAGCCCGGCGCGGTGGATCTCGTCGAGACCGCGCGCGGCCTCACCGATGACGTACACCGCGCGCGGTAACGGCAATGCCGCCGGACCCCGGCGAATCAGTTCGGCGCCGTCGATCCCGTCGACATACTGCATGGTGAGCCACAGCAGGCCCTCGAACTCACCGCGATCCCGGACCGCGACCAGATTGGGATGCTTCAGCCCGGCAGCGATCTCCGCCTCCCGCAGGAACCGCGCGCGGAATTCGGCATCGTCGCGGTGGCTGTCCGAGAGCACCTTCAGTGCATCCTTGCGCGGCAGCCGAGGATGCTGGACCAGGTACACGGTCCCCATGCCACCGACACCGAGTCTGCGCTCGACGCGATACCCGGCGAATTCCATACCCTCGGAAATCTCCACCCGGCACTGTCCTCCCACACCTGCGTCGACGCCGGGACCCTTCCGGCATCGATTGATCATCATCGTGACGCGAGCCGGTGACAAGCCTGGTCAAGCGACAGCGAACACGCCGGGAATATAGCAGGGTTCAGAAACCGAGCTTGCCCAGCTGTTTCGGGTCGCGCTGCCAATCCTTGGCGACCTTCACGTGCAGGTTCAGATAGATGCGGGTACCGAGGATGTGCTCGATCTGCTTGCGGGCATTGGTGCCGACTTCCTTGAGCCGGGAACCGCCCTTACCGATGACGATCGCCTTCTGACTCGGCCGCTCCACATACAGCAGCGCGTGCACGTCGAGCATGTCCTCGCGCTCCTCGTACGGCAGGATCTCCTCGATGACGACGGCCAGCGAATGCGGCAGCTCGTCGCGCACACCCTCCAGCGCGGCCTCACGAATGAGCTCGGCCATCAGGGTTTCCTCGGGTTCGTCGGTCAACTCGCCGTCGGGATAGAAGGCAGGCCCCTCCGGCATCTTCGACGCGATCACATCGACGAGGACCTCGACCTGCTCACCTTTGACCGCCGACACCGGAACCACATCGGCGTCGGGACCGAGCAGCTGCGACACCGCCAGCAGCTGCGCGGCGACCTGGTCGCGGCTCACCTTGTCGATCTTGGTGACCACACCGAGAAGTGTCGTCTTCGGCGCCATCTGCCGGATCTGCTGCACGATCCAGCGGTCACCGGGACCGATCTTCTCGTCGGCCGGGATGCACAGCGCGATCACGTCGACCTCGGAGTAGGTGTCGCGCACCAGATCGTTGAGCCGCTGGCCGAGCAGGGTGCGCGGGCGATGCAGTCCGGGGGTATCGACAAGGATCAGCTGAGTGTGTTCGCGATGGACGATGCCGCGGATGGTGTGGCGGGTGGTCTGCGGCCGGGAGGAGGTGATCGCGATCTTCGCACCGACCAACGCGTTGGTCAGCGTCGACTTGCCGGTATTCGGCCTGCCGACGAAACAGACGAAGCCGGACCGGAATTCGCCGGACTTCTTGGAATCGGACCGGTCAGCCACCTTGTACCTCGAAACCCTCGGCAATATCGAAGACCGCGCCCGCGCGGTCGGTGAACACGATCCGCGCCTGCGCCGATACCTCGCGCACCGCGGTCACCCCCGAATCGGAGAACTTGCCGCCTACCACCACGGCTGCCTCGAAACCTTCGGCGCCGCTGGAGATCGCGGCAGCGACCGCCGCCTGCAACGCGGTGAGCCGCAACGCCTCGAGCTTCACCTCGCCTGCAGCGTAGGTGCGGCCGTCGGTATCGCGGACCGCGGCACCGCTGGTGCCCTCGGTGCGGGCCATGGCACCGCGCGCGAGGACCAGCAGCTTGTTGTCCTCGGCATCCAGTTCAGTCATTCGGTGTCTCCTGTTCGTCTCGGCCGGCCGGGACCTGCCGCGCCACGCCGTTACCGTTCGATGCCGTGTCACCCTCGACCGCCCGGCTGACCACCACCGTGTGCACGCGCACCCGGCCGCGGGTATCGGATCCGCCTTCGCCACGCAGCAACAGTCCGTGCGCGGTGATCTCGGAGCCGGGCAGCGGGACCCGGCCGAGTTCGTGGGCGAGCAGACCGCCGACGGTGTCGACGTCCTCTTCTTCGATATCGAGGCCGTACAGCTCGCCGAGATCCTCGACCGACAGGCGTGCCGACACCCGGTAGCGGTCGTCGTCGAGCTTCTCGATGGGCGGGGTCTCGTCGGTGTCGTACTCGTCGGCGATCTCGCCGACTATCTCCTCCAGCACGTCCTCGATGGTGACCAGACCGGCGATACCGCCGTATTCGTCGACCAGCAGCGCCATATGGTTGCGGCGGCGCTGCATCTCGTCGAGCAGGTCGTCCAGCGGTTTGGAGTCGGGCATGAACACCGCGGGCCGCATGACGTCGCCGACGCGCACGGTGCGGCCACGATCGCCGTACTGCACAAGGTCTTTGAGGTAGACGACACCGAGAATGTCGTCGACATTGGTGCCGACCACCGGGATCCGCGAATGACCACTGCGCACCGCCAGCGAGGTGGCCTGCGCGGCCGTCTTATCCTGCTCGATCCACACCATCTCGGTGCGCGGCACCATCACCGCCCTTGCCGCGGTATCGCCGAGTTCGAAGACCGACTGGATCATCCGGCGTTCGTCGTCGGCGACCACACCACGCTCACGGGCCATATCGACCACCTCGCGCAGCTCGATCTCGGAGGCGAACGGGCCGTTGCGGAAACCCTTACCTGGGGTGATCGCATTACCGATGAGGATCAGCAGTCTGCTGACCGGACCGAGCAGCGCGCCGATGAACTGCAACGGCAGCGCGGCGGTCAAAGCGATCGAATAGGCGTGCTGGCGGCCGAGTGTGCGCGGTCCGACACCGATCACGACATAGTCGACCAGCACCATGATGATCGCGGTCAACAGCAGCGCGAGCCCGTCGGACAGCATGGTCGCCAGCGCGGCCGCGAGCAGGACGGTCGCGGTGATCTCGCACAGGATGCGCAGCAGCACCATGAGATTCACATAGCGCGGCCGGTCCTCGACGATGCGGCTCAGGCGGGCGGCACCTGCGCGCTCGGCGCGCACCATATCGTCGAGGCGGGCGGGAGAAATGGTGTTGAGCGCGGAGTCGACGGCGGCGAAGACACCGCCGACGGGGACCAGAAGGACGGCAAGGACGATCAGGGTCAGCGCGTTCACGCCCGGGAATCACCCGGCGTCGTGAAGCCCGCCTTCCCCAGCAGCCTGGCGTCACGTTCGGCGAGTTCGGCGCGGCGCCTGGCCTCGCGCAGGCTCTCGTACCACTCCTCGAGCAGCCGGGCCTGTAGCGCGAACATCTCCTTCTCCTCCTCCGGCTCGGCATGGTCGTAGCCGAGCAGGTGCAGCACACCGTGCACGGTGAGCAGCGAGAGTTCGTGGTCGAGCGAATGGCCGGCCTTGCGGGCCTGTGCCAAAGCGAACTCGGGGCACAGCACGATATCGCCGAGCATCGAGGGGCCCGGTTCGGGACTGTCCGGCCGCCCACCCGGCTCGAGCTCGTCCATCGGGAACGACATCACATCGGTGGGCCCCGGAAGATCCATCCACCGCATATGCAGGTCGGCCATGGTGTCGAGATCGACGAGCACCATGGACAGCTCCGCGGCCGGGTGTACATCCATCCGCGCGATCACGAACCGCGCGACACCGACCAGATCTTCCTCGGGCACGTCCATACCCGACTCGTTGGCGATCTCGATACTCACCAGGTCAGCCTAGCTGAGACAGCGGCCGCAACCTCCAGTCGAACCACCTGGTGCCATCAGGCAAGTGCCGGATAGGTTGAGCCTTCGATCCGACAACCGCATATCGCCGCGTCCGGCGAGGAGAGCAGGACCCTCGAATGATCAGTCCGGACAACGACGTCGACGGTCTCGTGGCCGTGTTGCGCGCGCTCGCCGAACGCCATGAACGGCAGATCCGGTTGCTGCCCGGCCTCACCGACGCAGAGTTGGACGCGTGTCCTGTCCGAGTGCCGGATCCCGAACGCGCACTGCTGAGGCAGGTCAGCGGGTTCTGGGTCGGCACCGCCCCTGGTGTGTACTTCGGGTTGGGCGGGGAACGTGCCATCGGCGAGCCATCGAACTGGGACCACGCGTTCGGCGGTTCGCCCGATTGCGGTCCGGTGGGGACGTCGCTGTTCCTGCACGACCCGGGCAACGGCGACACCTATTACGTGGACGTCGATCCGGAGACCGGGCGCTGGGGTGCGGTGTTCGCTTCCTCACCCGACTTCTACCAGTTCTCGCTCGTCTATCAGGCGAGGTCGCTGACGGATTGGTGGCGTGCACTCGCCGACGGAATCGCAGCGGACCTCGGTGAAGGCGATTCGACCGATATCGACTACATGCCAGGCGACAGCGGCTCGAACCTGGCGAGTGCATGGGACGGCCGCATACCGGTCGTCGGTGCGATCCCGTACAAGAAGCTGCATGGCAGCCTACCCAGGGAGGCCGCGCAGTCGTTGAGCGATCTTGTCGCGCACGCGCTGGTCGTGGATCTGGCGAGCGTTGTCCCGCCGGCGCGATTGGACATCGACTACGGCGAAGAATGCGAACGGCGCGGTGCCGGTCGATTTATCGTCGTGCCGAACCCGGAATACCCCCGCTGACCGGCTGCGCGGTCTGCGGGGGCTTCGTGACGTCGGGTGCCGCCGCCGTTACCGCCGTCCGGGGCGGTTGGCGGCGCGGCGCTCGGCGCGGTTGCCGGGCAGGTGCGGGCCGACCGGGCGGGTTTCGGATTCGAACCGCTCGTAGGCGTCGACGATGTTGGAGACGAGTCGGTGCCGGACGACGTCGCTGCTGGTGAGTTCGGAGAAGTGGATGTCCTCGATCTCGGTGAGGATCTCACTGGCCGCCCGCAAACCCGAACGCGAACCGTTCGGCAGGTCGACCTGCGTCACGTCACCGGTGACCACGATCTTCGACCCGAACCCGAGCCTGGTCAGGAACATCTTCATCTGCTCGGCCGTGGTGTTCTGCGCCTCGTCCAAGATGATGAACGAGTCGTTGAGTGTGTTGTGGGTGAGCAGGAAGGCCTCGGTGACGTACAGCGAGTCCGCGGCCGCCACCTGGATGCACACGGCCTCCTCGGTCCCGGCGGGCTCGATGCGGTCGATATACCGCACCGGCCTGCCGCCACCTGTTGTCTCGTACTTCGCGGCTTTGCGGGCGAGCCGGAACGGCGTGATACCGGCCGGCAATCGGATGTCGAGGATGTGCGCGTCGTGGCGATGGTGGACGGCACGGCCCCGTGCCAAACCGGGCTTGCGACCCGCTGCGAGGCGCGTGCGCGCGTAGACGACTCCACCGAGCGACTGCACAAGGAACACGACGTCATCGCGCAGCCGGTCCGACACCGTGGTGAACTGGATCCGGCAGGTCCGCCCGTTCTGGGTGACCGGACCGCCATCGGAATCCAGCAGCCCTTGTAGGACCGCCAGCCGAACTTCGGCGTCGTTGTAGAGGTACTCCGACGGGACGAATTTCGTGTTCGACCGGGCGCCCGCCAGTCCGAGACGTCGGGCGACGCCGGTGATCGGGTTCTCCAGAGTGATCACTTCCCCCGGCTGCGGGTCACGCCTGAGGGTGTAGTCGACCGGTGAGGTGCGCCGCAACGCGATACCCGGAATCGCATGGTGCAGAGCCTCAACCAACTCTGCGTCGTTCGTTGCGAAACTCGGAGTGGTCTTGCCGGTCAAGCAGCCATCGCCGATCAGCAGCCCGAGTGCATACGGATCCATCGGCACCGGCTGAGGTGGGAAGCACACGGGTGCGTCGAGCAGCGGCAGCTCAAAGCGGTGGTAGTGCGCCGCACGCAGGTTGCCGATCATCTCTTTGGTCTCGAGCACCCGCGCCGGCTTGTTACGCCGCCGGTCGTCACGGGTGTAAACCGACCACAGGTGGTCGCTGGACGCGAGCGTCGACGACCCGTCCTGGGTATAGACCCGATAGATCTCCTTCGGGCCCTGCGGATACACACCCAACACCGGCGTCGGACGACCGTCCGAACCGATGACGAGATCACCGACCTCTAGTTCGCCGATCGGCCGGTACCCCTCGGGGGTGAGCACCTTGGTGAACACCGGCTGCGCGCGACCACGCATGTACGCCAGGGGCGCGACCTCGATGACGCCTGCTGCCATGAGCTTCGGGATGGCTTCCGGGTCCATCATGTCGTGCAGGGCGTCGTAGAGGGGGCGCAGGTAGGGGTCGATCTTCTCGTTGAGGGTGCCGGGCAGGAAGCCGAGGCGCTCGCCCGCTTCGACGGCGGGACGGGTGAGGATGATGCGGTTGACCTGCTTGGACTGCAGGGCTTGCACCGCCTTGGCCATGGCCAGATACGTCTTGCCGGTGCCTGCCGGGCCGATGCCGAACACGATGGTGTTGGCGTCGATGGCGTCGACGTAGCGCTTCTGGTTGAGCGTCTTGGGGCGGATGGTCTTGCCGCGGCGGGACAGGATGTCGAGGCTGAGCACCTCGGCGGGCGACTCGGCGGTGCCCTCGGTCAGCATGGAGACGGTGTGGCGGACGGCCTCGGGGGTGACGACCCGGTTGCGGCCGGTCAGCGCGACGAGCTGTTCGATGACACGCTCGGCCAGCGCCACGTCGGCGGCCTTACCGGTGAGGGTGACCGAGTTGCCGCGCACATGGATGTCGGCGTCGAGCAGATCCTCGAGTTCACGCAGATTCTGGTCGGCCGATCCGAGGAACGGGAAGACGGACTCCGGTGCGAGTTCGATACTGGAACGTACGGTGCGTGCCGCGGGACCCGTATTGCTGCCGTCTGCACCATTGCCGACAGCGGGTGTCGCCGGGTCGCCGATCTCACCTTGGGTTCTCACGTAGTGGCTATAGCCTGCTTTCCGGTCTCGGAGCCGCCGCATCACCCGCCCCCGCACCCGTGGCGACCACCGCGTGTTCGGCGGCATCGGCCCTGCTCCGGCGCGGTGGAGATCATGCGCAGTGGATGCTCAAAGTTTAACGCGCGGCACCGACGCCCGCCCACCGATTATGCGGTCGCCGGCTACCCTCGGGCGTCCTACCAGCAACTATGGCGATGCTCCCCGCGATTGGGTAGCCGCCTCCAGTGGCATCGCGGGACCAACGGTGCGCACCGCGGAATCGGCTGCGCACGCCCCAGGATCGACAGCACACCAAAAACCGGCAGCGCACACCACAGGATCGACAGCTCACCGCTGCCCGGCCCGGCCGCTCGCCCGCACCGATGCCGGCCGGGGTCCGGCAGGCGGATACGTGGCGGCAAACACCCCAGGTCGCGTGTGCTGGTGCTGCAGCACACGGGCACACTGGAACGGTGAGTTCCCCCGCTGTCACCACACCGCACGCCGACGCCTCCGTTCCGGTGCTGCGCGATTTCGGCGGGGGGCCGTTCGGCATCTACGTGCATGTGCCGTTCTGCGCGACCCGCTGCGGATACTGCGACTTCAATACCTACACCGCCGGTGAGCTGGGCAGTTCGTCCTCGCCGCAGTCCTGGCTGACGGCGCTGCGCGGTGAGCTGGCGACGGCGGCGCGGCAGTTCGCGGACCTACCGAGCGCCACGCCCGAGGTGTCCACGGTGTTCGTCGGCGGCGGGACGCCCTCGCTGCTCGGTGGCGACGGTCTGGCCGAAGTGCTCGACGCTGTGCGCGCCGAATTCGACCTGGCCGCGGATGCCGAGGTCACCACGGAATCGAATCCCGAGTCGACCTCACCCGCCTTCTTCGAGCGGATCCGGTCCGCCGGCTACACCCGGGTCTCACTAGGTATGCAGTCCGCGGCACAACACGTTCTGGCCGTCCTCGACCGCACCCACACGCCCGGCCGGGCCGTCGCCGCGGCCAAGGAGGCCCGGGCGGCCGGCTTCGAGCACGTCAACCTCGATCTGATCTACGGCACTCCCGGCGAACGCGACAGCGATCTGGACGCCAGCTTGGACGCGGTCCTCGACGCCGGCGTCGACCACGTCTCCGCGTACTCGCTCATCGTCGAGGACGGCACCGCACTGGCCCGCCGCGTGCGCCGCGGCGAACTGCCCGCGCCCGACGACGACGTCCTCGCGGCCCGCTACGAACGCATCGACGCCCGCCTCGCCGCAGCGGGCCTGTCCTGGTACGAGGTCTCCAACTGGGCGGCTTCCGACGAGGCCCGCTGCCGCCACAACCTCGGCTACTGGGACGGCGGGGACTGGCTCGGAGCGGGCCCTGGTGCACACAGTCATCTGGGTGGAGTGCGCTGGTGGAACGTCAAGCATCCGGCGCGTTACGCCGACCGGGTGAGTGAAGGTGGGTTGCCCGCGGCGGGTTGGGAATTGCTCACCGACGAGGAGCGCTACCTGGAGCGCATCATGCTGGTCGTGCGATTGCGCTCCGGATTGCCGATGGGTGATCTGGATCCGGCCGGGGTCGCGGCAGCGGAACAGATCGTCGCGAATGGGCGGGCCGAGCTGCGCGATGATCGGTTGGTGCTCACCGATCAGGGACGTCTGCTGGCAGACGGTGTGGTGCGCGATCTGGTGGGGTGACGTACGAACCCGAGTCAGCCCACGACTGCCATGCCGACGGCGATGATGGGGATGCCGACCAGGAAGAACATCGCAACCACCGACAACGGCAGCGCAAACCAGAACCCCGGTGTGCGTCGATGTTCTCCGGGCTCCAGCCCGCCCCGCAGTGTCGCTACAGCCGGTGCTGAATAGTAGGTGTGGATGTTGTGGTCCGGGGCGACCGCGAGCATGGCGTCCGCATGGCCGTAATCGTCCCCCCATCGGCCCGAATCCCATCCATGGCGCGATCGCCGTGCCGCGGCAGCAAACCCGCACGTGGTACAGGCCAGGCGGTAGCGGTATATGCGTTGTGCCCCATGGGATATCGGGCCATTCCCGTCCGTTGATGAGGAGCTTCGGACCGGCGAAACGAGTCAGCAGGCTGACGGGCAGGGCCCATTGCGCATACCGCAAGTGCACCGTGACGCCCGTAGGCCCTGGCTCCGGAATGTAGTGCGGCATCGGGCGATCGAGAAGATGCAGATATGGCTGCGAGAAATCCGGCGGCAGCATCGCCTGGTTGTACGCGGGCATTTCCCCGGGCCCGCCTTGCAATGGCAGTGGCGGAACCAGCTGCGGCGGTGGGGCGTATGGCATCGGTGCCGCAGGCATGCGGCGGCCGGCATCGAAATTGTTCACAGTTTCCTCGACTTCGGATCGCCGACCTACGCCGGCGCAGCCTGCGGTTCGGTTCCCGGCTCTTCGGTCCCGAGCAGTTCGGCCACGATCTTTCCGACCGCTACCCGGTACGGCAGCATATCCGTGCATGCTTTGGTCAATTTCGCCATGAGTGCGGCGACTTTGACGCTCTCTGCGGTGATCCTGAAGAACGCCTGCGCTGCGATCAATGGCGCCGCGCTACCGAGCGAGACCGCCAGCTCGATGGTGTACCCGATCAACGCTCCGGCAAGGGCGCCGAGGACTTCGGACACCATGCTGCGAATCGCATCGACGATCTTGGCCGTTTTCTCGACGGTCGCCGCCAGCGCGGCCGCGACGCCGGCAGCGCCACCGACCTGGTCGGTGAGCGTGGCCACGCGAGCGCGATAGGCCTGGGCGGCAAGGCCATTCCATTCTGCGACCTCGGTGTCCACCGCAGTCCGCCATGCCGCGCCGACCTCGGTCAATTCTGTCGAAACGTTCTTCCAGGTTTCCGAATAGGCCTCGACCATGTCCGCGTTGCCCCACAACGCGTCGAGGCTCTTTCGTAGTGGTTCGACATGCTCGAGCATCCAACCGGCGATCTGCCCGCCGACGAAGCCGAATGGGTCCGTGCCGATGCTGCTGAGTGCGGCGCCGGCGGCGATGCCGCTGAAGACCGCATCGACGATCTCGCCCTTGCCGATATGCGACACGACCTTCCACGAATCGGCGGCAACGGTCCCTTCGAGCACGCCCCATGGCCCGTCTTTACCCTCGAACCCCACATTCGAGAGCATGAAATTCGTCTCGGCGAAGTACTCGTCGCGATAATCCGTACCGTCGGCGATCAGCGGATTCTTCGGTGCGGCGGCATCATCGAATCCCGGTGTGTGCTCGTTGATCCAGGTGCCGTACGGAGTGCTCATCGCGGGAAGCCTCCCACGTCTTCGATCGGTCGGCCCGTCTTGCCGATAGTCGTTCCGAGCGCCTTGTCCGCGCTCTCGAACGAGGCCGCATTGGTTTCGAGCTTGGCCGGAACCCCGGACAGCTCAGTGGTGACCTTGCGAATCGCGTCGACAGCGCCCTGGTGATTGTCGTCGAGCAACAGCTTTACCAACGGCCGCGGATACATTCCGAACCCATCGTCGGCGGCGGCAAGATACTCCGCGGCTTGCAACGCCGTCTGGGTGCGTTCGACCAGCCCGGCCACGCTGCGCGCATGCCGCCGCAGATCATCCGGTTCGACGGCGAGATTCGGTTGCGTCATCCTCACACCAACCAGGACTTGCCGCGGAAATACTGATCATCCGGATCGTCGGAGTCCGGCCCGCGCAGATCACCCGGTGGCGTCGCCGGGGCCGGTGGCTCCGGTTCGGTCTCCTGCTCATCGGCGAATCGGTCGGCGTACTGCCCGATGATGCGGGCGCCTGCTTCGTCTTCGCCGACCACCTCCTGCACCGTCGCGGTGACATCGCGGCGCAGCTTGGCTTGTGCGCGTTGCAGACAAGTCATCAGCTCGGCCGACAATGCCGCGGGGCCGAGTCCGCGAATGCCGTCGGAGAAGCGGATATCGGTCGGCAGGCCGTTGCCGTCGACGGTCACGGTGACGCGCCCGCCCTCGGAGGTCTCGGTGACCGACATCGCGGCCATCCGACCGTGCAGCGCCTGATACTGCTGCGCTTTCTTCTCGAGATTCTGCGCCCACTGGGCGAGATCGTCGGCAGCCCTGGCTGGGTCGTCGAACATCCGGATCCCCCTCTGTTCCGTCGTTGTCGATGCGAAGACGCCCGGGAAACTACCACGGTGGCAGCCGTACCCGCTGGGTCGTCACGGCAGCGGGCGGGCCGCCGCGCCGATGCGGGACCCGCGGCCGATCTGGTCGGCCCACTAAACTGGATAGGTGAGGCTCGGCCGGAGTCGGTAGGGCCCAGTATGGTGGCGCGCGCAACGGCCGCGACTGCGTGCCCACGCGAGCGAGGAGGTGGGGCCGATGTCGAGCACCGAAGACCGGCGCTTCGAGGTCCTGCGGGCGATCGTCGCCGACTACGTTTCGACCAAGGAGCCGATCGGCTCGAAAACACTTGTCGAGCGGCACAATCTGGGTGTGTCGAGCGCCACGGTGCGCAACGATATGGCGGTGCTGGAGGCCGAGGGCTACATCACCCAGCCGCACACCAGTTCCGGGCGCGTTCCCACCGATAAGGGTTACCGGCAGTTCGTCGACCGGATCGCCGATGTCAAGCCGCTCTCACCGGCCGAGCGCCGCGCCATCCTGGAATTCCTGGAATCCGGCGTCGACCTCGACGATGTGCTGCGCCGCGGTGTGCGTCTGCTGGCCCAGCTGACCCGTCAGGTCGCCGTCGTGCAGTACCCGACGGTGTCCGCGTCGACGGTGCGACATATCGAAGTGGTCGCGTTGAACCCGGCTCGGCTGCTGCTGGTGGTCATCACCGATACCGGACGCGTCGATCAGCGCATCGTGGAACTCGGCGCGCTCGTCGACGACGAGGATCTGGCCGCGCTGCGCGCCATGCTCGGCGGTGCGATGGATGGCAAGCGGCTCGCCGCGGCGTCCGCGGCGGTCGCGGAACTGCCCGAGCAGGCGCCGCCTCGGCTGCGTGATGTGCTGGTCCGGGTGTCGACTGTGCTCGTCGAGACCCTGGTCGAACATCCGGAGGAAAGGCTGGTGCTCGGTGGCACCGCCAATCTGACTCGCAATGCGGCGGACTTCGGTTTCCCCGGCTCATTGCGTTCGGTGCTGGAGGCGTTGGAGGAGCAGGTCATCGTCCTCAAGCTGCTGGCCGCGGCGCAGCAGCCGGGCACCGTCACGGTGCGCATCGGTGAGGAAACCCAGGTCGAACAGATGCGCGGCACCTCGGTGGTCACCACCGGATACGGCGCCTCTGGTGCGATTCTCGGCGGGATGGGCGTACTCGGACCGACCCGCATGGACTATCCGGGCACGATCGCGTCGGTGGCCGCGGTGGCCAGGTACATCGGCGAGGTCCTCGCCGAGCGTTGACGGTGACGCCGGTCGTCGCCTCCACTGATACGCTCGAATCTCCGGCCGGATAAAGTTGAGTGAACCCGACTAATGCTGTGCGGTTGGAGCGGTACCGGCCCGGGACCAGCCCAACGGCATCCGGCCGTACGCAGTCGGAACTGTGGACAGCGATCAAGGACTAGAGAACTCAAGTGGCACGGGACTACTACGGACTGCTCGGCGTCGCGAACAACGCGACCGACCAGGAACTCAAGCGCGCATACCGCAAGCTGGCTCGCGAACTGCATCCCGACGTCAACCCCGATGAAGCGGCCCAAGCCCGCTTCAAGGAGGTCTCGGCGGCCTACGAGGTGCTGACCGATCCGGAGAAGCGGCGCATCGTCGATATGGGCGGCGACCCGCTCGAGTCCGGTGGCGGCCCCGGTGGCGGTTTCAGCGGAGCGGGCTTCGGCGGTCTCGGCGATGTGTTCGAGGCGTTCTTCGGCGGCATGAGCGGAACCGGCGGCGCACGCAAGCCGCGCGGACGCGTGCAACCGGGCGCCGATTCGCTGGTCCGTACCCGCCTCAGCCTCGCCGAATGTGCCGTCGGCGTCACCAAGCACCTGACTGTCGACACCGCCATCCTCTGCGATATCTGCCAGGGCGCGGGCACCAACGGCAATTCCAAGCCGGTGCGTTGTGAGACCTGCGCCGGTGCCGGTGAGGTCCAGTCGGTGCAGCGCTCGTTCCTCGGCCAGGTGATGACCTCACGCCCCTGCCCCACCTGCCGTGGCGCGGGCGAAACGATCCCCGATCCGTGCCACAAGTGTGGTGGCGACGGCCGCGTGCGGGCTCGCCGCGAGATCGCCGCGCCGATCCCGGCCGGTGTCGCGAACGGGATGCGGGTGCGACTGGCCGCCCAGGGCGAAGTCGGCCCCGGCGGCGGTCACGCGGGCGATCTGTACGTGGAGGTCGTCGAGCAGCCGCACGACGTGTTCGTCCGCGACGGTGACGAGTTGCACTGCACCGTCCGGGTCCCGATGGTCGACGCGGCGCTCGGCACCACCGTCGTCATCGACACCATCCTCGACGGCCCCACCGAACTCACCATTTCGGCGGGCACACAGCCCGGCGAAGTATCGGTCCTGCGCGGCCACGGCATGCCGAGGCTGCGTTCGGGCGCGCGCGGCGACCTGCTGGCTCACCTCGACATCGTCGTCCCGACCAAGCTGGACAGTAAGCAGACCGATCTGCTGCGCAAGTACAAGGGCATGCGCGATCGTGAACGCGCCGAGGTGATGTCGGCGCAGTCCGAGCACAACAGCGGTTTGTTCGCGCGGCTGCGCGCCTCCTTCAGCGGACGCTAGGTGGCCGCGACCGTCTTCTACCTCGACGAGATCCCCGAGCCGGGGGGAATCGCCGTGCTCGACGGTCCCGAGGGCAGACATGCCGCCACGGTGCGCCGCATCCGGGTCGGTGAGCAGATCACCCTCTCCGACGGTCGCGGACTGCTCGCCGAATCCGAAGTCGTTGCCGCACAGCGTGACCGGCTCGAACTCGCAGTGCGGGCCACGGCGGTTGCGGAGCCGGCACGGCCGCCGGTCACGGTGGTGCAGGCATTGCCGAAATCCGATCGCTCCGAACTGGCGATCGAGCTGATGACCGAGGCCGGCGCGGACGTGATCGTGCCGTGGCAGGCCGCTCGCTGTGTGGCCAACTGGGAAGCCAAGGCCGACAAGGGCATCGGCAAATGGCGGGCCGCGGCGAAATCGGCGGCCCGGCAATCCCGGCGTGCCTACATCCCCGAGGTCACCGGCCTGCACCGCACTGCCGACCTGCTGACGGCGGTACGTACGGCGAAAGCCGACGGTGCGGTGGTTGCGGCGCTGCACGAGTCCGGCGCTTCTCGGTTCACCGACCTGCCGCTGGGCACTGCGCCCGCGGTCACGCTGATCGTGGGGCCGGAAGGTGGGCTCGACGATGCGGAGCTGTCGGCATTGGCCGAGGCAGGCGCCGAGGTGGTGTTGCTCGGGCCGACCGTGCTGCGCACCTCCACTGCGGCAGCGGTTGCCCTCGGGGCGTTGGGGGCGTTGACACCGCGCTGGGGTCAGGCCTTCGGGCGGCCGTGACCCGAGCGGCTACATGCCGCTCACCCCGCGACGACAGGGGTGTTCTGGTTCGCCGTCAGCATCCAGCGACCGTCTTCCTTGGTCATCACGTACATCGGGCTGCCCTCGCTGTCGATCTCGCCGTCGTTGGTGATGTATCGCTGCCGAATTTTGACCGCTGCCACGTCCGGGCGGAGGAACAAGATGTGCTCCACCTCGTAGGTCGCCGTGCCGTTCAGCGCAGCACCAGGCAGCACCTGCGCGGTGAACTCGGCGATGGCCCGGCGCCCGAACAGTCGCTTGCCGTGGCCGGTGGTCCAGATGGCGTCCTCGCGGAACAGGCCGACGAAATCGTCGACGAGTTCATTCGCCTGTGCGTGTGCGACGGTGTCGACCACCGCGCGGATCGCCGCGAGTTCGGCGTCGGTATCGGCGGGCCGGTAGCGGGTCTGTGTTGTCTCGATGCTCATGCCGATGAGCATGCGACCTCGAGTTAACTCGAGGTCAAGCGCCCGGTGCGATGAATCACAACCGGCAAATCCGGCGCATCGACGGCCGGATCCGGCGCATGAACTATGACAGCGGTCACAAATGACCCCCTGAATCCAGGGCATTTCCCCCTTGTGAGCGGAAAATACTGGCAGGGCGGTCGGAACGTAGGGGCTGACGTGGCACAATGAAGCCCATGCGCGAAATCGGAGTACGACTGGTGGCACGACGCCACGTCGACTTCAAGCGCGTCTGCAGCGCCTGTTGTCTGCCCGGTTCTTCCCGGTAGCTCAGCTGCGCCCGTTCCCGGACCCCCGGCCATCTCCCCTCTCCGGCCATTCCGATATCGAGGACTTCGGCCCGCTGACACCGCGGGCGTGAGCACAGCCCATCTCACGCCTTCAGCACGGACGTACGACATACCCAGCAGGAGCAGCCCCTATGACGTCGAGCACCGACGCCGGCCCCGCCGATCAGCCCGAAACCGCCGCGCCCGCACGTGAGCGCCGGGTCCGCCCGGATCGCCCGCGGGCCGAAGCTGCGGCGGCCCCGCGCGCCCGCACCGGTAAGCCGGTGAAGCGGCGCGCCGAGGGACAGTGGGCGCTCGGATACCGCGAGCCGCTGAACCCCAATGAACAGTCCAAGAAGGACGACAACCCGCTCAATGTGCGTGCGCGCATCGAGAACATCTACTCCAAGACCGGTTTCGACGGCATCGACAAGGGCGATCTGCGTGGCCGGTTCCGCTGGTGGGGCCTCTACACCCAGCGTGAGCAGGGCTATGACGGCACCTACACCGGCGATGAGAACATCGACCTGCTCGAGGCCAAGTACTTCATGATGCGGGTGCGCTGCGACGGCGGCGCGCTCAATGCCGCGCAGCTGCGCACCATCGGTGAGATCTCCACCGAGTTCGGCCGCGACACCGCCGACCTGTCCGACCGCGAGAACGTCCAGTACCACTGGATCGAGGTGGAGAACGTCCCCGAGATCTGGCGGCGGCTCGAGCAGGTGGGTCTGCACACCACCGAGGCTTGCGGTGACTGCCCGCGCGTGATCCTCGGCTCCCCGCTGGCGGGTGAGTCGCTCGACGAGATCGTCGACCCGACACCGGCGATCGAGGAGATCGTGCGCCGCTACATCGGGAAGAAGGAGTACTCGAACCTTCCGCGCAAGTTCAAGACGGCGATCTCGGGCCAGCAGGATGTGGTGCACGAGATCAACGACGTCGCCTTCGTCGGTGTCGAGCATCCCGAGCACGGGCCCGGCCTGGACCTGTGGGTCGGTGGCGGCCTGTCGACGAATCCGATGCTGGCCCAGCGGGTCGGCGCGTGGGTGCCGCTCGACGAGGTCCCCGAGGTGTGGGAGGCGGTCGTCGCGGTGTTCCGCGATTACGGCTACCGCCGCCTGCGCACCAAGGCCCGGCTGAAGTTCCTGATCAAGGACTGGGGCATCGAGAAGTTCCGTCAGGTGCTCGAGGACGAGTACCTGAAGCGCAAGCTGATCGACGGTCCCGCCCCGGCGCAGCCGGACAAGCCGATCGATCACGTGGGCGTGCAGAAGCTGCGCAACGGGCTCAATGCCGTCGGCTTCTCCCCCATCGCGGGCCGCGTGTCGGGCACGATCCTGACCAAGGTGGCCGCGGCCGCCGAGCGCATCGGTTCCGATCGCATCCGCTTCACGCCGTACCAGAAGCTGATCGTGCTCGATGTCGCCGACGACAAGGTCGAGGAGCTGATCGCCGAACTGGAACCGCTCGGCCTGCAGGCCCGTCCGTCGATGTGGCGCAAGAACCTGTTGGCGTGCAGTGGTATCGAGTTCTGCAAGCTGTCGTTCGTCGAGACCCGCAAGCGTTCGCAGGTGCTCGCACCCGAGCTGGAGCAGCGGCTCGCCGATATCAACGCCCAGCTCGATGTGCCGATCACGATCAATATCAACGGCTGCCCGAACTCCTGCGGCCGCTCCCAGATCGCCGATATCGGCTTCAAGGGCCAGCTGGTCGATGACGGTGAAGGGAATCAGGTCGAGGGCTATCAGGTTCATCTGGGTGGCAGCCTCGGACTCGACAGCGGTTTCGGCCGCAAGCTGCGCCAGCACAAGGTGACCAGCGTCGAACTCGGCGACTACATCGAGCGCGTGGTGCGCAATTTCGTCAAGAACCGCGACGCGGGCGAGCGTTTCGCACAGTGGGCAGTGCGCGCCGACGAGGCCGACCTGCGATGAGCACGCCTGATCAGGTGACGGGAGATCAACAGTGACAACACAACTCGCGGACAAGCTGTCCGAGGACGAGCTGCGGGCCATCGCCGAGCGCGGTGCGGCCGAACTGGGTTCTGACGCCTCGGCGGCCGAACTGCTGCGCTGGACCGAGGAAACCTTCGGCACCAACTACATCGTGGCCTCGAACATGCAGGACGGCGTGCTGGTCCATCTGGCCGCGCAGGTCCGCTCCGGCGTCGACGTGCTGTTCCTCGACACCGGCTACCACTTCGCCGAGACCATCGGCACCCGTGACGCGGTGGAGGCGGTCTACGGGGTGAACGTGATCAACGTGCGCCCGGAGCATTCGGTCACCGAACAGGACCAGCTGCTCGGCAAGGACCTGTTCGCCCGTGACGCCGCCGAATGCTGCCGGCTGCGCAAGGTGGTGCCGCTGAAGCGGTCGCTGGCCGGCTACAACGCCTGGGTGACAGGCATCCGCCGCGTCGAGTCGCCGACCAGGGCCAATGCGCCGCTCATCTCCTTCGACGAGGGTTTCGGCCTGGTGAAGATCAACCCGATCGCGCCGTGGTCCGACGACGAGATGCAGGCCTACATCGAGCAGCACTCGATCCTCGTCAATCCTCTGGTGGAAGAGGGATATCCGTCCATCGGCTGCGCTCCGTGCACACGGAAGCCGGAGCCGGGATCCGATCCGCGAAGCGGCCGCTGGGCCGGCCTCGCCAAGACCGAATGCGGGTTGCACAGCTCATGACCAAGACAGTCAGCGAACGTTCCCTCGGCATTACCGATTTCGACACCCTCGCGGCACTGGAATCGGAATCGATTCACATCTTCCGCGAGGTGGCAGGCGAATTCGAGCGGCCGGTCATCCTGTTCTCCGGCGGTAAGGACTCCACGGTCCTGCTGCATCTGGCGCTCAAGGCCTTCTGGCCCGCGCCGCTGCCGTTCGCGCTGCTGCACGTGGACACCGGGCACAACCTGCCGGAGGTGCTCGAATTCCGCGACAAGGTGGTCGAGCGCTACGGCCTGCGCCTGCACGTGGCGAAGGTGGAGGACTACCTGGCCGACGGCAGGCTCACCGAGCGTCCCGACGGCATCCGCAACCCGCTGCAGACCGTCCCGCTGCTGGACGCCATCAGCGAGAACCGCTTCGACGCCGTCTTCGGCGGTGGCCGGCGCGACGAGGAGCGTTCGCGGGCCAAGGAGCGGATCTTCTCGCTGCGCAACGCCTTCGGGCAGTGGGATCCCAAGCGGCAGCGTCCGGAGCTGTGGAACCTCTACAACGGCAAGCACGCCCCGGGCGAGCATGTGCGGGTCTTCCCGCTGAGCAACTGGACCGAGCTCGACATCTGGCGCTACATCGCCCGCGAGGACGTCGACCTGGCCAGCATCTACTACGCGCACGAGCGCCCCGTCTACCAGCGCGACGGCATGTGGATGACGCCGGGCGAGTGGGGTGGCCCGGCCGAGAACGAGGTGCTCGAGACCCGTTCGGTGCGCTACCGCACCGTCGGCGACGGCTCCACCACCGGCGCCATCCTGTCCGACGCCGCCGACAACGAGGCGATCCTCGCCGAGGTCGCCGCGTCACGACTGACCGAACGTGGCGCGACCCGAGGCGATGACCGCGTCTCCGAGGCCGCCATGGAAGACCGCAAGCGAGAGGGTTATTTCTGATATGTCCGACCTATTGAGGCTGGCCACCGCCGGTTCTGTCGACGACGGTAAGTCCACCCTTGTCGGACGTCTGCTCTACGACACCAAATCCGTGCTTGCCGACCAGATCGACGCCGTCACCCGTGCGTCGGTGGACAAGGGCCTGTCCACGCCGGATCTCTCGCTGCTGGTGGACGGCCTGCGCGCGGAGCGTGAGCAGGGCATCACCATCGACGTCGCCTATCGCTACTTCGCGACGCCGCAGCGTTCGTTCGTGCTTGCCGACACCCCCGGCCACGTGCAGTACACCCGCAACACCGTTTCCGGCGCCTCGACGGCGCAGCTGGTGATCCTGCTGGTCGACGCGCGTAAGGGCGTCATCGAGCAGACCCGCCGCCATGCCGCGGTGCTTGCGCTGCTGGGTGTGCCGAAGCTGGTGCTCGCGGTGAACAAGATCGACCTGGTCGACGACGCCGCGACGGTGTTCGCCGAGATCTCCGCCGAGTTCAACAAGCTCACCAGCACACTGGGCTGGACGAGCGAGGACGTGCTGGAGATCCCCGTCTCCGCGCTGCACGGCGACAATATCGCCACCCGGTCGGACAACACCCCGTACTACAGCGGTCCCTCGCTGATCGAGCACCTCGAGTCGGTGCCGGTCGACGCCGACAGCTCCGGCACGCATTCGCTGGGCCTGCGGTTCCCGGTGCAGTACGTCATCCGCCCGCGCACCGCCGAATACCCCGACTACCGCGGCTACGCGGGCCAGATCGCGGCAGGCTCGGTCTCGCCCGGCGACGAGGTGGTGGTGCTGCCCTCGGGTATCCGCACCACCGTCGAACGCATCGACACCCCCGACGGTGAGCTGGCCGTCGCGCAGCCCGGACGCAGCGTCACGCTGATCCTGGCCGATGAGGTCGACATCTCCCGCGGCGACATCATCGCCTCCCCCGGCGATGCACCGGAACCGATCGACACCTTCGACGCCACCGTGTGCTGGCTGGGTGACAAGCCGCTGCGCCCCGGCGCGCGACTGCTGCTCAAGCACGGCACCCGGACCACCCAGGCGATCGTTGGCGAGCTGATCGAACGGTTCGACGAGCAGCGGCTGTCGGCGGCGCCGAATCCGGAATCGCTGGAGCTCAACGACATCGGGCGGATCTCGGTGCGGGTGGCCGAGCCCGTCGCCGCCGACGACTACCGCGTGAACCGGCACACCGGCAGCTTCCTGCTGATCGATCCGTCCGGCGGCAACACCCTTGCCGCGGGCCTGGTCGGCGATGCGCTGACGGCGGTCGAGGTCGGAACCGAGGTCTGAGGTGTCCGCGGTGATCCGCGCGAGGACCGCGCACAGTGCGGGCGGCACCGGCGCGCCCGCACTGATCGCGGTCGCGCACGGTAGCCGCGACCCGCGCTCGGCCGCCACCATGGCGGCGGTGACCGAGCAGCTCGCGGCCGCGCGCCCGGATCTGGATGTGCGGCTGGCGTTTCTGGATCTGAACGCGCCGTCGGTCGATCAGGTGATCGATGCCGTCGCGGCGCAGGGACATACCTGCGCGATCGTCGTCCCATTGTTGCTGGGCAGCGCCTTTCACGCACGGGTGGATCTGCCCGGACTCCTGGCGGGTGCGGCGGCACGGCATCCTCGGCTGGAGTTGACCCAGGCCGAAGTGCTCGGACCCGATGCCAGGCTGGTCTCGGCATTGCGCGACCGGGTGATCGCCGCGAACCACGCGGCGATGGAGAACCGCGCGATCACCGTCGCCGCCGACTCGACCGGCGGTGGCTCCGTTTTCGCTGGGGCAGTATCGGATTCCCGCCTCGGCGTAGCGGTCGCGGCAGTGGGTTCCTCGTCGGCTGCGGCGAATATCCGCACCGCGGAGGTGGCGCGGACGCTGGCCGCGGCGACCGGCTGGAAGACCGAGATCTGCTTCGCCACCACCGGGCCATCGGTCACCGAGGCTGCGGCCCGGCTACGTGCGCGCGGCGCCGAACGGGTACTCGTGGCGCCGTGGTTCCTCGCGCCCGGTCTGCTCACCGATCGGCTGGTGAATCAGGCACCGGATCTGGTGCACACTCAGGTGCTCGGTCCGCACCCCGCGTTGACCGATGTGGTGCTGGATCGCTACGACGTGGCAGTCGACCTGCCCCTGCTGTGTTCGGCCTGAACCAGTTTCGCGTGATCGAACCATGTGCACGGCGCTGCGGATCGCCCAGTGCGCACCGTCGGCCGTAACCTCCGCTGCCGCACCGGCGTACCCGGCTCACGGCACAGTGTCGGGGTCGGCCACGGCGTAGCGGCCGACCAGCTCCGCGCCGATCCTGGCCAGCTCGGCGCGGACTTCCGCAGGCCCGACGACCTCGATCGTGTCGCCCCAGCCGGCGAGCTGCTGGGCAACCATCCATGCCGTTGGTGCGGTGATGTGGGCCTGCACCCGCCCGTCCTCGATCGGTCCGTCCACCACGCAGTGCCGTCCCTGCTGATCACGCAGGATCGGGAGCAACCGCGCGCTGATGAGCACCGTCGCGGCGACGGTCGAGCGCTGCCGCTCCACCTCGTGGACGACCTGCTGCCATACCTCGGCAAGATCGAAATCCTCGGGACGGTCGGCAGTCTCTGCGGTCACAACCATCTCGCTGATGCGTTCGACACGAAAAGTCCGCCTGCCGCGGTCGGTTCCCGCGACCAGGTACCAGATGCCGTCCTTGTCGACCAGCCCCAGCGGGTCGACCAGCCGCTGCGACTGTTCGCCGGTGCGGGTGCGGTAGCCGATACGGACCTTGGTGCGCTGCACGACCGCCCGTTGCAGGGTGCGAACCTCGGCGGGCAACTCACGGTCGGTGGCACCCCAGCGGGACGGATCGATGACGACGGCGGCGGCGGCGGCTTCGGCGTCCTCCCTGAACGTCTGGGGTAGCGCGCGCACCAGTTTGCGCAAAGCCGCCTTCGCCTCGGGTTCCGCGCCCGCCGACGGACCCGCGAGCAGGAATAACGCTCGCGCCTCCCCCGCGGTCAGACCGCTCAGATCGGTACGCGCACCCCCGATCAACTGCCATCCGCCGCCGCGGCCCGGCTGCGGATACACCGGGATACCCGCCGCGGACAGCGCCTCCAGATCCCGGCGCGCGGTGGCGACCGATACCTCGAGTTCGGTGGCGATCTCGGCGGCGGTGACCCGCCCCCGGCTTTGCATCAGCAGCAGAGTGGCCACCAGTCGATCAGCTCGCATAAATCTCATTCTGCCGATAAAAGTGATCATTCGGTGAGCACTTTGACCGCGAGGATGTATTCAACACGCACAACGAACCGAAGGAGACAGTGATGATGCGAGGAATGGCGACCGTGAATTTCTACGCCGACGATCTCGAGGCCGCCAAGGACTGGTACACCGAGGTGTTCGGCATCCCGCCCTATTTCCAGGTTCCCGGCGGCTACTACGAGTTCCGGATCGGCGACTACCAGCAGGAATTCGGCATCATCGCCGGGGCGTATGCCCCGAAGGGCAGGCAGGCCCCCGGCGGCGCCATTCTGCACTGGCACGTCGACGACCTGCAGTCCTGCTTCGATCGGCTGCTCGAGCTCGGCGCCACCGTGTACGACCCCATCACCGAGCGTGGCGTCGGCACCGGGTTCGTCACCGCGTCGGTGGTCGATCCGTTCGGCAACGTACTCGGGATCATGTCCAACCCGCACTACGTGGAGGTGCTTGCGGAAACCGGTCCCGTGGCGGCGTCCGCCTGAGTATCGGCGGCCCGTTTACTCGCGGTCCGATCACCGCGCGCACCGGCACATGGGCGACCGCGTGCCGACCAGCACACGGTGCGGGACCGCTGCTACGGCCGGAACCAGCGTTCGAGGATCTTCGCGACACCGTCGGCGGTGACGTCGGCGGTGACTTCATCGGCCAGGTCACGGATTTCGGCTGGGCCGTTGGCCATGGCGACCGAATGTGCTGCCCAGGTGAGCATTTCCCGGTCGTTGTAGCCGTCGCCGATGGCGAGGGTCGCGGCGGCCGGGACGCCGAGGGCGGTGCGGAGACGTTCCAGCGCCCAGCCCTTCGAGACACCGTGCCGGGAGACCGTCAGCCAGGGGCCGTATTCGCCGTACACCCAGCTGGCGTCGGGTACGCGCAGGAACGTCAGCAGGCGTCGCAGTTCCTCGGTGGAGCCCTCCGGCCACCAGCCGTTGAGCCGAGGGGTCGGTGCACTGCACAGGGTGCGGTCGTCGACGACCAGGTATTCGCCGCCGACATCGTATTCTCCCGGACTGAATCCGGTGGCCCAGGTACCGATCCCGACGCGTTCGACCGCGAGGATCATCTCGGGGAACAGATCTCGCAGCGCCCGCACCGCAGGTGCGGGATCGAACGCGTGGACGGCGACCGGGTGACCACCGGCGACGTCCATGTGCACGGCACCGTTGGAGCACAGGGCGTGCCCGGCGACCAGACCGAGTTCGGCCAGGACCGGGCGGGTCTTGAGGACAGTGCGGCCGGTCGTGACGACGACGTGCGCGCCTGCGGCGACCGCGGCGTGCACCGCCGCGACGACCCGTTCGCTCATCGGCTCACCGGTGGGCATGAGGGTTCCGTCCACGTCCAGCGCGATCAGTTCAGGCGCTCCCCCGTTGTCACTCACTTCCCTATTGTGCCGTCCGAGTTGACATCTGGCATCGATATTAAGTAGCGGCGCCGAAATTACCGGCATCGCAGCGGAATCGGCACACTGCTACGAGCGGAGGTTACGAGTTCGCCGGTTCGTGCCCGATCAGCAGCGCGACAATGTCGAGGGCCGTGCCGATCTGGGGGTCATCGCCGCCGAGCAACGGCGCGTAGAGGTGGACGTCGCAAATGCGGACGATGGCATCGGCAAGCACCCGGCTCGACATACGTAACCGCAGATGCCCCTGCCGCTGCTCGTCGTCGAGCATCTCCGCGATCAAACGCGCCGAGGTGGACTCGATGGCTCCGGGCAGCAGTGCCAACCGGATGAATAGTTGCGGCTCTCGACGGGTGAGTGCGAGCAGCGGTTCGGAACCGGACACCGCTGTCATCAGTCGCTCGAGCACATCGAGGATCAGTTCGGCCCCCGTCCCGGACCCGGCCGCGATCGCCTTTCGGTAGGTGCGCTCGGTGGCCTCGGCCAGCACAGTAGCGATCAGCTCGTCGCGGTTGCCGACGTGCCGATACAGCGTGGCCCGGCCGATCCCGAGCGTGCGGGCCAGCACCGACATGTCCAGCGGTTCGCCGTCCAGGTACAGCTTCGTGGCGGCATCGACCGCGCGGCGCGCCTCGGAAGTAGCGATCACCTGTTCATCTCCTCTTATCCGTGCACACACCGCGAACCGGCGCCCTGCGTGGCTATCGCGATGGGTTGACGGAACTCCGGACGTGAGACACACTCCATGAGTGTCTCACGCATGGTGGTGTGCATCACACGCAGACCATCATCGACCGGCGAAAGCGCAGAGGAATTCCGATGCCCACAGTTGAAACCGTCCGCGGCCCCGTCGACACCACAGCCCTGGGGAAGGTGCTGATGCACGAGCACGTCTTCGTGCTCGGCACCGAAATTCAGCAGAACTACCCGGACTATCCGAATCATTGGGATGAGGACGTCCGCGTCGCCGACGCCGTGGAGAAGCTGACACAGTGCAAGGCCCGCGGGATCGATACGATCGTCGACCCGACGGTGATCGGCCTCGGCCGCTACCTGCCGCGCGTGCAGCGCATCAACGAGCAGGTAGACATCAATATCGTGGCCGCGACCGGCATCTACACCTACAACGAGGTCCCTTTCCAGTTCCACTACACCGGCCCCGGACTGCTGTTCGACGTAGCCGAGCCGATGGTGGAGTTGTTCGTCAAGGACATCCGCGAAGGCATCGCGGACACCGGCGTCAAGGCGGCATTCCTCAAATGCGCGATCGAGGAGCAGGGCTTGACACCCGGCGTGGAGCGGGTGATGCGCGCCGTCGCACAAGCCCACGTCGAAACCGGTGCGCCGATCACCGTGCACACCAATCCGCACACTCACTCGGGGCTGGTGGCGCAGAAGATCCTCGCCGAGGAAGGCGCCGACCTGACCAAGGTCGTCATCGGGCACTCCGGCGACAGCACCGATCTGGATTATCTGTGCGAGCTGGCCGATGCCGGGTCCTATCTCGGCATGGACCGTTTCGGACTCGATGTGCTGCTGCCCTTCGATGAGCGGGTTTCCACGGTGGTGGCGCTGGCCGAACGCGGCTACGCGGAGAAGATGGTGCTCGCCCACGACGCGGCCTGCTTCATCGACTGGTTCACCGCGGAAGGCAAGGCCGCCGCCGTGCCCAACTGGAACTTCACCCACATCAGCGACGATGTGCTGCCCGCTCTGCTGGAACGCGGGGTCAGCCCGGAGCAGATCACGACGATGCTGGTCGACAACCCGCGCAGGTACTTCACCGCATGAGCGAGCGATTCATATACACAGCCGAGCTCTCGCTCGTGCCTGAGCCGAGCGCCGGCGAGGCGCAGGC
Organism: Nocardia sp. NPDC059180; assembly: GCF_042754945.1. Taxonomy (NCBI): domain Bacteria; kingdom Bacillati; phylum Actinomycetota; class Actinomycetes; order Mycobacteriales; family Nocardiaceae; genus Nocardia; species Nocardia sp. NPDC059180. Next base: position 405,971 of record NZ_JBHZBU010000006.1, on the reverse strand, counting down.
ATGAGCGACGAAACGGGCACCTCGATGGATTCCGACACTGTTCCCGGTATCGATCCGACGGCGATCGGCCGCTGGCTGGATCACCTGGCGATCGACCGGTCCGGGCGGTTGCGATTCGATCGGATCGGTCTCGGCCAATCCAATTTGACGTATCTGGTGCGGGATTCGGCCGATCACCGCTGGGTGGTGCGTCGGCCACCGCTCGGGCATCTGCTCGCCTCCGCCCACGATGTGGGCCGGGAGGCGCGCATCCTCTCCGCGCTCACCGACACACCCGTACCGACGCCTCGCGTGCTCGGCTACACCGACGATCCGGCTTTTGCCGAGGTCCCGATGGTGCTGATGGAGTTCGTCGACGGCCGCGTGGTGGACACCATGGAGATCGCGGAGTCACTGTCCCCGTCGATCCGCGGCCGGATCGGCCACTCGATGGCCTCGGCGCTCGCGAAAATCCACGCCGTCGATATCGATGCGGTCGGATTGGGCGATCTGGCCAGTCACAAGCCGTACGCGCAGCGACAGTTGAAGCGGTGGTCGCGGCAGTGGGAACAGTCCAAGACCGCCGATCGGCCCGAGCTCGACGATCTCACCCGACGACTGACCGCCGCCGCACCGGAGCAACAGGAACTCACGTTGGTGCACGGCGATTTTCACGTGCGCAACGTCATCACCGCACCCGACAGCGGCGAGGTCACGGCGGTGCTGGACTGGGAACTGTCCACCCTCGGAGATCCCTTGGCGGACCTGGGCAGTCTGCTCACCTACTGGGTACAGCCGGGCGAAGATTTTGCCGGCGACTTCCCCGCCACGGCCCTGCCCGGATTTCCCGATCGCGCCCAGATCGTCGACATCTATGTGGCCGAGACCGGACGCGACCCCGCCGCGCTGCGCTACTGGCATGCGCTCGGGCTGTGGAAACTCGCCATCATCGCCGATGGGGTCCTGCGCCGTGGCATGGACGAGCCCCGTAACAAGGCCAGCGCGGGGGTGCCCACGACCCAACGCATCGATGCGGTCGTCCGCCAGGCCCGCATCGTGGCCGACGAGGCCGGGATCTGAGCACGATGATCGAGATCCCGCGCACCCACAACCCTTTCGACACCACCGGTACGTCGCTGGATGCGAACGGCATCCCCCACTACGACGGCCTACCCGCCACCTTGCTCGACTTGCTCAGGACTCGCGCCGACACCTGCCCGGACACCGAGGCGGTCGTCGAACCAGGGGTCCATCGGCTGACCTACCGGCAGTTGTGGGACCGCGCGACCCGCGTCGCCGGTGGGCTGCGGGCGTCCGGTGTCACGCACGGCGATCGAGTTGCCATCCGGTACCCCGCAGGCGCCGACTGGGTTCTCGCCTTCTGGGGCATCGTGCTGGCCGGCGGTATCGCCGTCGCGGTGAACACTCGCTCGGCGGCGCCCGAGATCGAATTCGTCCTGGCGGATGCGGGCGCTCGCGTGGATCTGAGTCCCGGCTCACCGCTGCCCGACGGCGAACCCTATGTCGCAGAAGGACTCCAGCACGATGACATCGCGGCGCTGTTCTACACATCGGGCACGACCGGCAAGCCGAAAGGCGTTCCCACTACCCATGAGGCATTCCTGACCAACGCCGAGAACATGGTCCGCTGCCTCGGCCTGCCCAGAGGCATCGGTGCCGAGCTGCGGACCTTGATCTCGGTTCCACTGTTCCACGTGACCGGCTGCAACTCCCAGCTGATGGTCGCCGTCTACCTCGGCGGCACCTCGGTGATCATGCCGACGCGGGACATACCCGGAATGATCGCCGCTGTTGCTGCCGAACGGATCTCGTTCATCGTCACAGTTCCGGCCATGTATTCGCTGATGCTGCGGCATGCGGACTTCGACGGTGCGGATGTGTCCGGAGTGCGCTGGGTCGGCTACGGCGGTGCGCCGATCGCTCCGGCCCTGGTTCGGGCATTGCAGGCCGCGTTCGCCGCGGCGACCGTATTCAACGGCTACGGCATGACCGAGACCGCCTCGCTCATGACCTTGCTGCCCGACGACGATGCCGTCGACCATGCTGATTCGGTCGGCTACGCGGTTCCGTCCGTGCGGCTCGCGTTGGCGCCGATCGATGACGATCCGAACGTCGGAGAGCTGCTCGCACGCGGGGCGAATATCACTGCCGGATACTGGAATCGGCCGGAGGCCACCGAAGCGGCGCGCATGCAGGGCTGGCTGCGCACCGGGGACGTCGTCCGAGTCGATGATGCCGGGCGCGTGCACGTGATCGACCGGATCAAGGACATCATCAACCGCGGTGGGGAAAACGTCTCGAGTGTCGAGGTGGAGGCGGCGCTGCTCGCGGCACCGGATGTCGCGGACGCGGCCGTACTCGCTGTCCCCGACGAGGTCATGGGTGAGAAGGTCGGTGCGGTCCTGTTCGGCGACGGCGCGGATATCGATCTCGATGCCGTCATCGCACACTGCCGAGAACAGCTGGCCGACTTCAAGATTCCGCAGTACGTCACTGTGGTAGATGAAGCGCTGCCACGCAATGCCGGCGGAAAACTGCTCAAGGCGCAGCTTCGTGAGCAAATTCGGTGGGGCGCTCCGCTGCGCTGACGCGCGGGACATCCCCGGCCTTCGCACGGGCATCGCTACCGCCGACTCGCCGCTGGCGACTCGATGGCCGGGGTCCGCCGCGCGAACGGTGTTCGCGGGGTCGGGGCCGTCGATCCGGCACTGTCGCCGATGGTCGGTGCCGCGGGCGGTTCGTCACCCGCTGCCGTGCCCGCCGGACCTGAGAAGGGCTCTGCTTCCCCGTTGTGGCGAAATACCGGCTGCCACAACCAGAACCCCTCGATGCTGGAGCCGGAGCCAGCAGCCGACGGTCCGCTACCGAATATCGGTGGCGGCACCATCGGCGCCTGCCGCGGGCGATCGGGACTCAGTGACCTCCTGAGCCGCCACCCGAACCTCCGGACCCGCCGGAACCACCCGACCCCCCGGATCCGCCTGAGCCGCCCGAGCCACCTGACCCGCCGCGCGAACCGCCTGAACCGCCCTTCGAGCCGCCGCCGCGGGAACCGCCCGACGAGCCGCCATCCGAATCGCTGCCCGAACCGCCGCGTGAGCCTCCGCTGGAGGAGCGCCCGCCCGAACTCGAATCCGACGAACCACCCGAGGACGATCGGCCCGAGCTTCCGCCCGACGAGCTTCCACCCGAGGAACTCCCACCGGACGTGCTCCCACCGGATGAGATTCCACCGGAGGAATTCCCACCGGACATGCCGCCGCCTGAGGACGCTCCCCCTGACGTCGACCCGCCCGACGCGGAACCACCCGAAGTCGAACCGCCAGAACCCGACCCGCCCGACGCCGAACCGCCTGAGGTCGATCCACCGGAAGCGGAACCCCCCGCACCGGATCCACCGGAGGCGGAACCGCCGGAGCCCGAACCATCCGAACCCGTGCCATCCGAGTCCGTGCCATCCGAGTCCGAGCCACCCGACGCAGATCCTCCGGCCGCCGAACCGCCCGAGGCGCCGCCGGCACCCGCACCGGTCGAACCGCCCGGCGATCCACCCGATGCACCGTCACCGACCGCGCCGCCCCCGGAGGCGCCACCGCCGGATGTCCCCGAGCCGTCACCCGAGGACGTTCCGCCGCCGAGCCCGCCGGTCGACACGCCACCCGAGGCCCCGTCGTCGCCGGTCCCGATCGATCCGTCAGGAATCCCCACCCCGCCCGGCGAGGTATCACCCGCTGGAATTGCGCCGGTGGACGAGCCGGGGGCCGTGCTGCCCGGCACCGAAGTGTCCGGCACGGAAGGAACACCCGGTGTAGAGCCGACCGGGGTTCCGGGTTCGTTCCCGCCCGGCGTCACATCACCGGGGACCGAACCGGGCACGCCAGGAACAGGATTCGACCCATCTCCGGCGCCGGGTTTCCCGCCGGGAATCGACGGCGTGCCCTCGACCGGACTGCTCGGTGGGCGTACCGACTTGTTCGGCTGCGAGAACGGCATCGGATTGCGGAACCGCGCGGGGTCGGCGTAGGTACCCGACAGCTCGTCGGACCTGTGCCGCCATTGGCGGGTGTCGGAATGGGTATCGCCACGGCTTTCGGCCATGGTCGGCCCGTGCGGTCGCGATCCCTGCGGGTACGCCGACGGCGAGACCATCGCGGCGTATCCGGTCAGCCGCGCGGGGGCGCCGGCCACGGCGCGGGCCATTCCCGCCGCCACATGGCCGACCGCGCCGACATTGCCGACGAGGCCACGTCCGTCCAACGCGTTGCCGTCGAGTTCGACGAGTAGTGCGTCGTTCGGGATGTCCAGGCGCGGGAAGCGGTCGAGTACCGGCGAGAGCTGGTTGTCGACCGCCCCACCGCCGAACATGGTGGCGGCCGACATCGCGATCGCGGAAAAGATTGCCGCACCGGAGAACACCGGCGGGTGGAAACTGGCACCTGGCGCTGCCGGCATCGCGGTGCGTGCCGCGAGGTAGGCGGCTCCGGCCGCGACGGTCTGGCCCGGATCCGCCGACATCACGACGGGCCTGCCGAGTTCGGCGAGGGTCCGCGCCACTTCGGGCGGCCGGGCGGCGCCACCGACCACCAGAATCCGACCGATATCGGACATGGTGATTCCTGCGGCACGCACCGCGGCCCGCACCACCTCGAGCGAATCGCGGATCTGCTCCACCCGCAGGCTGTCGGTATCGACGAACGACGTCATCGCGACGGTGCCGGGCGCCGACGACATCTTTCCACCGGCGTAGCGGGCGATCATCGCGCCGAGCGGCCGGCCGCCGAAGTCGTAGCAGCGCACCGGTTTCCCGACCATCGGGTGGTTGTGCCAATCGGGACCGACCCGAACGACCGTAATGTCGAGGCTGTTGCCGCCGAGGTCGTAGACGAGCACGAATTCCGAAGGCAGCGGCCCCTGTTCGCGCTCGAGCCATTCGGCAGCGGCCACGGGTTCGGGGACGAGTTCCACATGCCCGATCCCGGACAGCTCCAGCGCCTGCCGCAGCAGGGCGACCTGCTTGTTCGAATAGGCGGCCGGATAGGTGGTGACCACGCCGGCGCAGGGTTCGGCCGAGGCCAGCAGGCTGTGCACCACCGCGGCGATCATGTTCGCGGGCGACCAGATCCGCCCGCCGATGGTGACCGAGTCGGGGTCACGGGCGAGGTCGGCGAAATCGGTGACCGCGACGGCGAATTCGGGGATGCCGCCGAGCCGGAGGCCGCTGGTGCCGTCGAACGCGGCGGTCGTGCGCCTGGTCCGCACCGATGGCCGTGGTTGCTCGGCGGTCGCCACTGCCGAAACGGAGTTCACTGTGCCGATGCTGAAGCCCAGCCCTGTAGTCATTCGCTATCCCGTCAACGCACCGTGACCACGTCCCTCATGTGAAGAACCATGGGCCGCGGTCGTCTTCCAAACAGCCCCCACAGGTTAACTGTTTCGACTCCGTCCGGATGCCGATTTGATATGAAAGATTCAACCTTCCGCGACAATTCGTTAAATTACCTGGTCACAGCTGCGCGATTGGATGATCCAGACCCCTGGATCGATACGATTCGGAGACCTCGTGTCGCGCTCCGCAATCATTCGGCGATCAACGCCCTTTTACCCGCCGGACACCGTTGACGACCCTCGGGCATCCGTCGAGTACACACCTACCAGTCGGTAACCAAACTGTTGCTACCGCGCAAAAATCGACCGAGCGGTTGCTTCCAGCCAGGTGCATGACGCGTCAACGCGGCGGCAGATTTCCGCCAGCACACCTGCCGTCCCTCGAGTTGACTGGAGAGCACGACGTCGTAGCGATGACCAAAAACCAAGTATCAGAAGGGAAACCGATTTCCATGGCACAACGATTCGCCGAGCAGGTCGTCTTGATCACCGGCGCCACCTCAGGGGTGGGCGAGGCGGTGGCCCGGCGGGTGGCCGCCGAGGGCGCCGCGGTCGTCCTCGGTGCGCGCGGCAAAGAAGCAGGGGTCCGGGTGGCCGAGGAGATTCGCGCCGACGGCGGGCGCGCGGTGTTCGTGCCCACCGATGTGCGCAACGAGGAGGAGGTGGCCGCGCTGACCCGAGCGGCCCTCGACGAGTTCGGCCGCCTCGATGCCGCGTTCAACAACGCCGGTGCGATCACCGCATCCGGTCCCATCACCGAGATCGACGACGCGGCGTGGCGCGGTGAACTCGAGCTCAACCTGACCAGCGTCTTCTACGGTATGCGCCATCAGGTTCCGGCGCTGGCGGCTTCCGGAGGCGGGGCCATTGTGAACAATGCCTCCAACCTGGGTGTGGTCGGAATGGGCTCGGTCGCACCGTATGTCGCGGCAAAACACGGTGTGGTCGGGTTGTCCCGCGCGGTCGCTTTGGAAGCAGCCGAACAGGGGGTTCGAGTAAACGCGCTGGTCCCCGGCGCGATCGATACGCCGGCCTTCCGCAATTCGATGGGTGCAACTCCGGAGGGCGAGGCCGCGATCGCGGCGCTGCATCCGCTGGGCCGCATCAGCAAGCCCGAGGAAATCGCCTCGCTGTGTGCGTATCTGCTCAGCCCCGAGTCGAGCTTCGTCACCGGAGCGGCGCTCGCAATCGACGGCGGTTTCACCGCGCGTTGATCAGCACCGCGCGCACCGGCCCCTCATCGGCCGATGCGCGCGGTGGCCTGCCGAGATCCGGTGGGATCCGGGCTTCACACACGACAATCGCGCCGGAGTCCACGACTCCGGCGCGATTGTCAGTACGGACTCAGATCCGGTTGAGCAGGCGCCGAACCGGTCCGGTCGGACGCAATACCGCGCCACCGGGCCGCAATTCGGGCTGCCTGCTGCGCACCAGGCGGTCGAATCCGGCCGCACCACCCGACGGCGCGCGCAGCCTGCCCGCGTTGAAATCGTCGGCCAGCTGCTGCACCGTCTGCTGGGCGCAGGACTTGTTGGTACCGATGAAACCGGTGGGACCGCGCTTGATCCAGCCGGTAACGTAGGTGCCCGACAGCACCGAACCACCGGGCTGTTCGAGAACACGACCATCCAGGTTCGGGATCACGCCCGCCCGCTCGTCGAACGGCAGGCCAGGCAGCGGCACCCCGCGGTAACCCACCGAGGTGAGTACCAGGCCGGCGTCGAGCTTTTCGGTCTGCTCGGTCGGCACCGCGCGCATATTGCCGTCGCCGTCGGCGACCAGCTCGTTGCGGACCACCTCGATACCGGTCACCTGATCCGGGCCGAGAATCTCGGTCGGCGAGGACAGGTACCGGAACACGATTCGGCGGCGCTGCCCGAACGGGCGGGTGCGCACGCTGTGCAGCAGCCGCAGCTTCTGCTCCACCTGGTAGGGCAGGTCATCGGTGATCCCGGGCAGCTCGCCCTCGATGGCGATGTCGATATCGGAACCGAGCAGGCCGACGAACTCCGGCACCGTGAACGCCGACTCCGCCGCACCGCGCCGACCGAGAATGACGACCTCTTCGATCTGGCTCTCGCGCAGGGCATCCAGCGCATACTGCGAGATGTCGGTGCCGACCAGCGACTCCGGGTCGATGGTCAGAATACGAGCCACATCCAGCGCGACGTTGCCGTTACCGACGATCACCGCGCGCTTGCGCGAGAGATCGAAGGTGCGGCCGACGTGATCGGGATGGCCGTTGTACCAGGCGACGAAATCGGTGGCCGACACATTGCCCGCCAGTCCTTCGCCCGCGATACCGAGCTTGCGATCGGAGGACGCGCCGACGGCGTAGATCACCGCGTGGTGGTAAGCCAGCAGCTCCTCGTGCGAGATGTGCTTGCCCACCTCGACATTGAGGTACGAACCGAAGCCGGGCTGGGCCGACATCACATCGAAGAGCTGACTCACCTGACGAGTCTTGGCGTGGTCGGGCGCGACGCCGTGACGGGCCAGGCCGTAGGGCACCGGCAGCCGGTCGAACATGGTCACCGCGACATCGGGCTGGGTGAGCAGCTCGTCGGCGGCGTACATGGCCGAGGGACCGGAACCGACGATCGCCACCCGCAGGGGTTCGCGCTCGGTGCGGATCTCCGGGGCGGGCACCGGCTGCGCCAGGATCGGGCGCGGCCGGGACTGCCGGTAGAAATCGGCGTTGATCTCGATGAAGGGCTTCTGCTCTTCGGTCAACTTCTTCGACGAGGTGATCGCGTCGACCGGGCAGGCCGAGGCGCAGGCGCCGCAGTCCACACACGCCTGCGGGTCGACGTAGAGCATTTCCGCGGTGCGGAAGTCGGGCTCGTCGGGCGTGGGGTGGATGCAGTTGACCGGGCAGGCGTAGACGCAGGACGCGTCGCTACAGCAGGACTGCGTGACAACGTAGGGCATGGGTACCTCAGGCGACCTTGCCGACCACGCGCAGCGGCTCGGAGCGGTAACGGGTCGAGTGACCGTTGATACCGAGCAGCTTCCACACACGCTTGGAGATCGGGTTCATCAGACCGATTTCCTTGGCCAGCGAACGGACGTCGGCGAAGTAGTCGCTGAAGACCTGCTTGGCTTCCTTGGAACCGTAGAACAGTTCCTTGCGCACCGAGTCCGGGATGTCGAACTCGTCGAAGAACGCCCGCGGCGGGGTCGCGATGGAGCGGCCGAGGATCCACATGACGATCGGCATCGCGATCGAGAGTACGAAGCGGTTGGCGGCGTTGGCCTCGGGCACATGCTGCTTGAGGAACTCGTGCGCGAAGGAAATGTGGCGCGCCTCTTCGGCGACATGGATCGCCATCACACCGCGCATGATCGGGTGTACTTCCTCGCCCGAGCGCAGGATGTCCTTCTGGATGTGGTCGATCGGCTCTTCACCGGCCAGCACGGCCATGAAGAACAAGTTCGGGAACAGCACCGCAACCGGGACGACGATCTGCCGGAACTGGCGGACCAGCGGGCCCATTCCCGGAACGTCGAGGCCGATGCGGTTGACCATCTCCTGGAACATCAGGGTGTGGTTGTGCTCCTCGATCATCTCGTGGGAGCAGTAGCGGAATTCCGGCGAGCCGTTGGGCAGACCGAAGACGTGCTGCATCATGCCGCTGATGAGGATGGCCTCGAACTGCAGACCGACCCTGGCCACATTGGCCTGGCGATACTTGCCGACCGCGATCTTCTGCTCGTCGGTGAGCGCGAGGTACCACGGGTGGCGGCCCAGCGGATCAGCGGACCGCGGCAGGATCCAGCGCTCGGGCTTGGTCTCGGCGTCGAAGTCCGGGTTGTCCCAGTCGATGTCCTCGAAAGGATCGAAGTGCCGGTTCACCGAGCCCTCCGACAGCAGCAGCAACTTCTGCGCGTACTCCTGGGCCTGCGCGACTACCGGGTCGATATCAGGTGTCGTGGTGGCTGCGGACATCGTCGTCACTGCCTCTCGGTCGGGAATACCTTTTAACTGTTCCCAATAGTTACACCAACCGTGAGCCACGTCAACACGGGCGCGGTCCGGGCGGCGGGTCGACGTCGCCGCACTCCCGCCGTACCCGGACCTGCTCTATCTCCGCTTAACCCGCTCCGAACTGCGACAATGCCGTGAGTACCGCATCACCCGGGACGGTGAGCGTCAACGCCACGGCCACTGCGCAGACTCCCGCCCCCACCGCGACCCGCGCACTCCTACGCAGTTTGCGCCGGGAGAATTCCCATGCGCGTGGGCCCGAACCACGCTTTCGTCCGGCCTCCGCCGAGGGCATCACCGTGCGACGGGCCATGATCGCGGCCCCGGACGCGATGGTGCGCTCGGGATCGGGCGCCGTGACCACCGGGCGCGCCAGTTCCTCGCCGAGCACCCGCACCACCTCGGCCGGTCGTGCGGCCCCGCCCACGACCAGCACCCGGTCGACGTCGGCCATGGTCACATCAGCCTGACGCAGGCATCGATAGACCAGCTCCAAGGAGCCGCGCACATGCTCGCTACGCAATACACCCGCGCGATCCTGTGCCCGCGCGCCCATCGGATCGCCTGCGTCCTCATCATCACGCGAGGACTCTGCGCGCACCGCCTGTGTGGTCACCAGCGCACCGAACGCGCGCCCGCCGAAGTCACGCGAACGCAGGGTGCCGATCACCGGGTTGTCCGGGCACCCTGCACCGACCCGCACCAACGTCACATCCAGGCTCGCACCGCCGAGGTCGTAGACCAGGGCCAGCCCCGGCATGAGCGGCCCGTGTTCGGCCTCCAGCCAGGCAGCGGCGGCCACCGGCTCGGCCACAAGCGACACTCGTTCCAGCCCGGCCGCGTCGAGCGCCGTACGTAGTGTGCCCACCTGCTCGTCGGTGTAGCCGACCGGGTGGGTGAGGGCGATGCCCGCGTCGTCGCCTGTGGCGCGCGGGTCGTCGCGGATCTCCGCGATCAAGCAGTCCGCGACGACCGCCACCAGATCCGCGGGTGCGAGGGCACGATTGCCGACGCGGGCGGCCGTCGCGCCGCGCTGGGTGAGGTCCGCGAATTCGGTGACGACCCGGCCGTGCCGGGGAATCGTGCCGAGCCGGGCCATACCTGTGCTGTCGAAGGTAAGGGTGGTGCGGTGGGTGACGGCGGGTGGCCGGGTGGCCCGGCGGCGTCGCCCCGGCGGCGCCTTCACCGAATCCTCCTCCGCGACTGCCGAAACCGTGTTCACCGTGCCGATGCTCAATCCGAGACCAAACGCCATCGAACTCCACCTGATCGCCGAGCGGACATGCTTCGAACGCCCATCAGGCAATCATCGCGCGATCGGCGTGCCAACCACCGGACACCAGGTTGTCCGCCATCGCCTCTCCCCCGCCATGGGGAACGAGACCGCCGGTAGTGCCCCCACCAGCCCTGCTGACCTGTTCGGGAGCGCGCGACGGCAGCCGCGCGGACCACGAGCGGACACGCCGATTGACCTGCTCCGGTTTGCCGGCCGGACACTGCCGAGACTCGGCGACGGTGGTGTGCGGTCACCACCGATCGCCGAGATGCGGTCAGCTGGTGGGCAATTCCGGAATGCGGGTGGCCCGGGCGTAGACGGTCTCACCGTCGGACAGGCGAAGCGCTTCGGCGTCGCCGCGGGTCACCTGTGCCGCGAACAGATCGCCGGTGGCGGCATTGCGCATCTCCACTCGCACCTCGAAACCGAGATGCACAACGCGCTCCACCGTCGCACGGGTGACGCCCGCCGATTCCGCGGTGCCCTCGTGCTCGGCCATCGCCATGCTCGGATCGCGGCCGACCCGGATGTCGTGCGGACGTACGAGATGGCCGTTGAGCCGGGCCACCGCGCCGAGGAAGGACATGACGAACTCGTTGGCCGGCCGGTCGTAGACGTCCTCGGGCGAGCCGATTTGCTCGATGCGGCCGGCGTTCATCACCGCGATCCGGTCGGCCACATCGAGGGCCTCTTCCTGGTCGTGGGTCACCAGCACGGTGGTCACATGGACTTCGTCGTGCAGACGACGCAGCCAGGTGCGCAGATCGGCGCGCACCTTGGCATCCAGGGCACCGAACGGCTCGTCCAGCAGCAGCACCTGCGGATCGACGGCCAGGGCACGCGCCAACGCCATGCGCTGACGCTGACCACCCGACAACTGCGCGGGATACCGATGCTGGAAACCGTCCAGGCCGACGATGCCGAGCAGTTCGTCGACCCGCTTGGCGATCTCGGCCTTGGGCCGTTTGCGGATCTTGAGCCCGAAGGCGACGTTGTCGCGCACGGTCATGTGCTTGAACGCGGCGTAATGCTGGAAGACGAAGCCGATATCGCGCTTCTGCGGCGGCACCCTGGTGACGTCGCGATCGGAGATCACCACCACCCCGGAGTCCAGCGTCTCCAGCCCGGCGATCGACCGCAGCAGCGTCGACTTACCCGAACCGGACGGACCGAGCAGCGCGGTCAGCTCACCGGAGGGAATATCGATGCTGACGTCGTCCAGCGCGGCGAACGCACCGTAGTTCTTGCGCGCGTTGGTCACGGTAATCATTGGTTGCCTCCGGCAGTCGACATCGGTGCCCTGCGCGCGGCAGTGCCGATCATTTGTTGCCCCGCTTGCGTTCGAGAAGGGTCATCAACAGCAGGACGACCAGGGCGATGCCCATCAGCAGGGTGGCGGCACTGTAGGCGCCGAAGGTGTTGTGGTCGTCCATGTACCTGGCATGCACCAGCAGTGTCAGGGTCTGTGAGACTCCGGGGAAACCCGACGACACCATGATCACCGCGCCGAACTCGCCGAGCGAACGGGCCACCGTGAGCACGATGCCATAGGTCAGGCCCCAGCGGATCGCGGGCAGGGTGATCCGCCAGAAGGTCTGCCAGCGCGAGGCGCCGAGCGTCGCGGCGGCTTGCTCCTGCTCGTCACCGATCTCGTGCAGGACCGGTTCGACCTCGCGCACGACGAACGGCAGCGTCACGAAGATCGTCGCGAGGACCATGCCGGGCAACCCGAAGATCACCTTGAATCCGGCGGAGTCGAGTCCACCGAACCAGCCGCCCGCACCCCACAACATGATCAGCGCGACACCGACCACCACCGGGGATGCCGCGAACGGCAGATCCACGATGCTCTGGACCAGGCTGCGGCCGGGGAATCGGCCGCGCACCAGCGCGATCGCGGTGACCACGCCGAACACGACGTTCACCGGGACCACGATCGCCACGATGATGATCGACAGGTTGAACGCCGAGATCGCGGCGGGCGTGCTGATGGAATCGATGAAGGCACCGATTCCGTCGCCGAAAGTCCGGAACAGGATCACCCCGAGCGGCAGCACGAGCAGCACGAACAGATACCCGAGCGCGACCACGCGCAACGACAGCCGGACCGGAGTCGAGAGTTTCATCGCGCTTCCTGCTCTTTCCTGGCTGTCCGCTCGGCGAACAACCGCAGCACCAGCAGCGAGACGAACGCGATCGCCAGCAGCACCACCGAGATCGCGGCAGCGGCCACCGGCCGGTCGATCTCGATCTGCTGCTGAATGTATTGCGAAGCCATCTGGGTCTCGCGTGGGATGTTGCCGCCGATCAGCACCACCGAGCCGTACTCACCGAGCGCGCGGGCGAAGGCGAGGCCACCGCCGCTGACGATGGCGGGGGTCAGGGTGGGCAGCACGATGCTTCGGAACGTGGTCCAGTTGTCCGCACCAAGCGAGAGCGCGGCCTGCTCCACTTCCTTGTCCACCTCGATCAGCACCGGCTGCACCGACCGCACCACGAACGGCAAGGTGACGAACGCCAGCGCAACCACCAGACCGGGCTGGGTGGCATTGAGGTGGATATCGAGCGGGCTCTCCGGGCCGTACAGCGACAGCAGCACGATGCTGGCCACGATGGTCGGCAGCGCGAACGGCAGGTCGATCAGCGCGTTGACGGCGCCCTTGCCCGGGAAATCGTCACGCACGAGCACCCAGGCGATGAGAGTGCCCATCACCACGTTGATCAGCGCGACGATCACCGAGACGAACACGGTGACCCGCAGCGAGGCCAGCGCGACCGGCGAGGTGACCGCGTCCCAGAAACCGGCCCAGCCCTCGTCGAAGGCGCTGACGGTGAGCGCGGCCAGTGGCAGCAGCACGATGATGCTGAGCCACAGCACCGCGGTAGCGATGCCGAGCGGGCCCACCGAGCCCGTCACCCGCAGCCACGACCAGTTCGGTCCCCGCGATCCCGCGGCCGCGGGTTTGCCCAGGTCTGTGGCGGCGCCGGAACCGGACGCGGGTTCGGTTCCGGTGCTGTTACTACTGTCTGTCACGGTGTCGAGTATCGCGTGTGTGCCGGATCACCCGACTACTTGGTCGCGTTGTCGTAGATGATGGCGATCTTGCCGGTGCCCTGCGCGAACAGTTCGGCGTCGACCGTCTTCCACCCGCCGAGGTCGGCGATCGTGTACAGCTTCTCCGGTTGCGGGAAGTCCGAAGCGAATTCGGCGGCGACGCCGGGATCGACCGGACGGAAGCCGGCCTCGGCCCAGGCGCGCTGCCCCTCAGGGGTGTAGAGGAAGTCGCGGAAGGCGACGGCCTTCTCCTGGTTCTGGCTGCTCTTCAGCACCGCGACCGGGTTCTCGATCTTGAAGGTGTCGGCCGGGACGATGTGCTCGACCGGATCACCGTTGCGTTCGACGAACAGCGCCTCGTTCTCGTAGCTCAGCAGCACATCACCGGTGCCCTGCAGGAACGTCTCGGTGGCGTCGCGGCCGGATTTGGGCTGCACCCGCATGTGCTCGGGGGAGATCAGCTGCGACAGGTAGTCCAGACCCGCCTGCGGGTTCTTGCCGCCCTCGCTCTTGGCCGCGTACGGCGCCAGCAGATTCCACTTGGCCGAACCGGAGCTGAACGGGTTCGGGGTCACTACCTCGACGCCGGGCTTCAGCAGGTCGTCCCAGGTCTTGATGCCCTTCGGGTTGCCTTCGCGGACCACGATCGCGACGACCGACCCGAACGGAACCCCCTTGTTGGCGTCGGCATTCCAGTTCTGATCGACCAGGCCTGCGTCCACCAAGCGGGTGACGTCGGGCTCGACCGAGAAGTTCACCACATCGGCCTCTGCGCCGTCTTTGACCTTGCGGGACTGATCGCCGGAAGCGCCGTAGGACTGCTGTACCTGCACTCCCTTGCCCGCCTCGGTCTTGTTGAACGCGGGGATCACCTTGTCGAAGCCGGGCTTGGGCACGGCGTAGGCGAACAGGTTGATGGTGCCGCCACTGCCGTCGGCGACCTCACCGTCGACCGAATCGCTGGCGCCACCGCTGCACGCGGTGAGAGCGAACGCCGCGATCGCGGTGAGCGCGATGGCGGCGCGGCGTCGGCGCGTGGTGAGCCGGCTGATGCGTGACATGGGATGGACCTTTCTCGGGGCCGCCATGAGCTTTTCGGGCGCGAGTGGCGGAAACACATCGGGATCGAACGAAAGACCTGCCGCAGAGGTGGCAGTGGCGCGACTTTGCCGGCCGGATGTGGCCGCTGGGTTCGGGCAATGCTGCGAAAAAGGTGCGCACCAGTCCAGGAGGGAACGCGCAGAACTGCCCGGATTCCGATCACCGACAGTGAATATCCGCGACGACGAGGCAGCCGACCGCGATCAACGCCAATTCATGGCGGACCTGCGGCACAACACTCGACGACACCCGGCAGACTGTAGCAGAGCACTCGAGCCGATTCGAATCGACGAATCCTAGATCGACGGGGGAAACAACCATGACGACCAGCCCTGATCGCCTGCGCACGCGGCTGCCCGAAATCAGCACGCGCGCCTGGGAACACCCCGCCGACCGCACCGCACTGGTGGCGCTGCGCTCACTGAGCGGCTTCGACCTGGTCCTGCGCACCCTGTCCGGGCTGCTGCGTGAACGTCAGTATCGGCTGATGTATCTGGCGACCGCGGTCCGGGTCGATGAACGACAGTTCCGGTCCTTGCACCTGCTGCGCCAGGACTGCGTCGAGATCCTGGACGCGCCCACCACGCCGGAGATGTTCGTGGTGCAGAACCCGCAGGTGAACGCCTTCACCATCGGCATGGACAAGCCGTTCATCGTGCTGACCACCGGACTGGTCGATCTGCTCGACCACGAGGAGATGCGTTTCACCATCGGGCACGAACTCGGCCACGCGATGTCGGGGCACGCGGTCTACCGGACGATGCTGATGCATCTGCTGCGTATGGCCGACGGTATCGGGTGGATGCCGATCGGCGGATGGGCGCTGCGGGCCATCGTCGCAGCCCTGATGGAATGGAGCCGCAAATCCGAACTCTCCGGCGACCGGGCCGGTCTGCTGTGCGGGCAGGATGTGGAGGCCTCGGTACGGGTGCATATGAAGCTGGCCGGTGGGGCCCGCGTCGAGGAGATGAATCTCGGCGCGTTCCTGGCGCAGGCCGATGACTACGAGCGGTCCGGTGACCTGCGTGACGGGGTGCTCAAGCTGCTGAACCTCGAGTTGCAGAGCCATCCGTTCTCAGTGCTGCGGGCAGCCGAACTACGGCGCTGGATCCAGAACGGCGACTACGAGCGCATCCTCGGCGGCGACTACCCGCGCCGCGCGCACGACAAGGACGCCAAGATCAGCGAAGAGATCAAGCAGGCGGCGCGCAGCTACCGCGATTCCTTCGACCAGTCCGAGGACCCGCTGATCCGCACCGTGCGCACCATGGGCCGCGATATGGGTGCGGCGGTGAACACGGTCGGCCAGGAGGTCGGCGATACCGTCGCCAAGGTCGGCAAACGACTCACCGACTGGCGCCGCGGTAGCGACGCGCGGGAGGACTCGTTCAGCGAGTGAAGCCGGCTCGTTCAGCGAGTGAAGAACCAGGCGACGAGCACCAGCACGAGCAGGGCGAGCAGGGCCAGCTGAACACGGGAGCGAGGCATCAGCGGGCTCCGCTCTGCGCGTGCTCGCGGGTTTCGACCAGTGGTTCCACGGGTGCGGCCTGCGCCAGCCGCGCGGAGCGATAGCGGCCGGCCCGGACGCGATGCTGGGCGAGTGTCACGCGATGCTGCACGAGCTTCAGCGCGCGATCGAGCAGGTAGGCGAGGGCGAAGCTGATCGGCACCATGCCCACCAGCACCACCAGGAACTGCGGGATGAACGGAAGACCCGCCACCCACAGTTCGAAGCCGTCCCACCAACCCGCTATGCGATCCACGATCACCAGCGTAATCCACGCCGAGTGCCGCCCTGCGTGGTCGACCCGCGCGCACCGTTGACCTGAACCGTGGTTGAGAGTGCACGCTGGTGGTATGACACAAGCCGCGGAATTCTGGAACACCGTCTACGACAACGACACCGCTCCCTGGGTGATCGGCGAACCGCAGCCCGCGATCGTCGAACTGGAGCGCGCCGGTGGTATCAGCGGCCGGGTCCTCGATCCCGGCAGCGGTGCCGGTGAACACACCATTCTGCTGACGAAACTCGGCTACGACGTGCTCGGCGTCGATCTGTCCCCCAGCGCGGTCGACTATGCCCGCCGCAACGCGGCCGCCAAGGACGCGCCGAACGCACGGTTCGAGGTGGTAGACGTGCTGGCCATCGCCGATCGCCCGGAAGGCGATTTC
Organism: Nocardia sp. NPDC059180; assembly: GCF_042754945.1. Taxonomy (NCBI): domain Bacteria; kingdom Bacillati; phylum Actinomycetota; class Actinomycetes; order Mycobacteriales; family Nocardiaceae; genus Nocardia; species Nocardia sp. NPDC059180. The sequence goes on along the minus strand of NZ_JBHZBU010000006.1, from coordinate 388,994 downwards.
GGGCCCTTCGACACGATCGTGGACAGCGCGCTGTTCCACGTCTTCGGCACCGATCCCGAGGCCAGGGCCGCCTACGTGCGCGGATTGCGCGCGATCTGCGCGCCCGGCGGGCTGGTGCACATCCTGGCGCTCTCGGATGTCGAGCCTGGGTTCGGACCGCGGATCAGCGACTCGATCATCCGGGATTCGTTCACCGATGGCTGGGAGATCGAAGACCTCAGCCCAGCACGCTATCGCGGCCGCAATACCGAGGTGGTCGCCCAGGAGGTCGCGCGCCTCGGACTGCCGCAGGAGGGACCTATCGACACCGCGGCCTGGCTGGCCCGTATCCGCCGGATCTGAGACCGTTCGCGCCGGTGAGGGCGGTCGGTGCCGCTTCCACCGGCGCGGTGCGGTGGACGCACCGCAGGTGCGGGGTGATCATGAGGTTATGGCGATCTCCGAGGATCACGACGTCCAGCAGACGGCGCATTCGCTCATCGAATCCCGGCGCCGCTCGAATTTCCCGCCGATCGACGACTACGCCTTCCTGTCCGACTGCGAGACCAACTGCCTGATCGCAAGCAACGGCTCCGTCGAGTGGATGTGTGTGCCGCGACCGGATTCGGCGAGCGTGTTCGGCGCCATGCTCGACCGCAATGCCGGGCATTTCCGCATCGGGCCGTATGGACGCAATGTGCCCGCGGCGCGCCGCTACCTGCCGGGCGGCATGATCCTGGAAACCACCTGGCAGACCGCCACCGGCTGGCTGATCGTGCGCGACGCACTGGTTCTCGGGCCGTGGCACAACAACTTTCAGCGCAGCAAGACCCACCGGCGCACCCCGATGGACTGGGATGCCGAGCACATGTTGCTGCGCACGGTGAAATGCGTCAGCGGCACCGTCGAACTGGAGATGAGCTGCGAACCCTCCTTCGACTATCACCGCGAGACCGCGCTGTGGGAGTACACCGGCAAGGTGTACGAGGAGGCCACCGCCCAATGCGCCGCCGACCCGAGTTCGGGTCCGACGCTGGTGCTGACCACCGATCTGCGCATCGGCCTGGAAGGCAGGGAAGCGCGCGCCCGCACCCGGATGCAGGAGGGTGATGAGGTGTACGTGGCGCTGACCTGGTCGGAGCTGCCCGCACCGCAAACCTTTGCCGAGGCGGCGCAAAAGATGTGGACGACGGCCGAATGCTGGCGGCAATGGATCACCCTCGGCAAGTTCCCCGATCACCCGTGGCGCAGCTACCTGCAGCGCAGCGCCCTCACCCTCAAGGGACTGACGTACGCGCCGACCGGTGCGCTGATGGCCGCCGCTACCACATCTCTACCGGAAACACCTGGCGGCGAACGCAATTGGGACTACCGCTACAGCTGGGTGCGCGATTCCACCTTCGCGCTGTGGGGCCTGTACACCCTCGGGCTCGACCGCGAGGCCGACGACTTCTTCGCCTTCCTCAACGACGCGACCACCGGCGCCGACGGCGAACCCGTTCCACTGCAGGTGCTCTACGGGCTCGACGGCGAACGCAAGCTCACCGAAACTACGCTCGACCATCTGTCCGGCTACGACTCCGCCCGACCGGTGCGCGTCGGTAACGGCGCCTACGACCAGGATCAACACGATATCTGGGGCACGATGCTCGACTCGGTGTACTTGCATGTCAAATCCCGCCAGCATGTGCCGGAGACGCTGTGGCCGCTGCTGGAGCGTCAGGTGGGCGCGGCCATCCGGCATTGGCGCGAACCCGACCGCGGTATCTGGGAGGTGCGCGGCGACCCGCAGCACTTCACCTCGTCGAAGATCATGTGCTGGGTGGCGCTGGATCGCGGGGCGAAACTGGCCGAGCTACACGGTGAGATGGAGATCGCCGGCCGCTGGTACGGCATCGCCGAAGAGATCAAGGACGACGTGCTCACCCATGGCGTGGATGCCGACGGGGTGCTCACCCAGACCTACGGCGGCACCACGCTCGACGCGTCCCTGCTGCTCGCGGTGCTGACCCGCTTCCTGCCGCCCGACGATCATCGCATCCGCGCGACCGTCCTGGCCATCGCCGACCGGCTCACCGAGAACGGCCTGGTGTTGCGCTACCGCACCGAAACCACCGACGACGGACTGTCCGGGGCCGAGGGCACCTTCACCATCTGTTCGTTCTGGCTGGTGTCGGCGCTGGTGGAGATCGGTGAGCTCCACCGCGCCCGCCAGATGTGTGAACGGCTGCTCGGCTACGCCAGCCCACTGCGGCTCTACGCCGAGGAGATCGAACCGCACAGCGGCCGCCATCTGGGCAATTTCCCGCAGGCGTTCACCCATCTGGCCCTGATCAACGCGGTCACCCACGTGATCCGGGCCGAGGAAGCCAGCGACGCAGGCCGCTTCGTGCCCGCGCACACTCCCGCCACCCAGCACGGGTGAGCGGTGCCTCCAGCTGACGGATCAGGCGGTGCTGGTCTACGCCCGATCCGGGGCCCTGCGTGGTGACGCTCCGCTACCGCCTCCGGCCCCTGACGGATCAGGCGGCGGGGATCAACCCGTCTGCGCGTTCACGCACCGCACGCAACGTCGCCATATCGGCATCGATGCGATCGAGCCGATCACGGCCGCGATCGCCGTACTTCTCCCCCGCCTCCTCGGCGACCCGCAGCGCTTCGTCGGCACTGCGCAGGACGTCGGTGGCGATTTCGGTGAAATGGTCGCGCAGTGAACGCTGGGTCGCGCGCAAGCGGTTCCTTGACTCCTTGCCGACTTGGAAGACGACATCGTCCATCAACCGGGCGACGGCGACCTTGGCCTCGGCCTGGCGGCGCTGCTTGCGTGCGCGGCGGTCATCCCACAGTGCGTTGATACCGAGCAGCACACCCGCACCGGCGGAATACCAGTTCACCAGCGACATTCCGAGCAAACTTGTGGCCAGCCCGACCATCAGGATGCCGCCGTAGGAGCCACGCAGCGCCGAGAGGAACTGCTGGGTCACGCTCGTCTTCGCGCTCTCCAGCGGCTCGAGCGGCGCCACATGCTCGAGGACGTCGCCCGGATTCTCCAGCCGCACATCCGGCAGCGGCGGGGCGCGGTGATCGGCCGGGAACTTCGCCGCCACCTGCTCCGACAGTTCTACCGAGCGGTAGTGGGCCATGACGAAGTTCTCTTCGACGGCCTCGCAGATGCGCGCGTCGAGGTCGGTGCCGAAATCGCTCCAGCGCCGCGCCGGATCGGTCTGGGCGATCTCGGCCTCGGCATCACGGACCAGGCTGCGCAGCCGGTGCCGCAGATCGTGCTCGATATCGGCCATCAGCTCGGTGCTGCCGTCGGCCAGGGTGATCTGCCAGTTCGCGGTGCGCTGACGCAGCTGATCGGCCTCGTCGCGGGCCGCGGCCAACTGTGCGGTGATCTCCGAACGACGGCGCGGGTCGCGCAACGTCTCCGCCTCGGTGCGCAGCGACGTCGCCAGATGGTCACAGACCAGGCGGATATCGCCCGCCGCGGCCTCGATGGCCACCTCATCGGCCCGGTTGACGATGAAGTCGCGCAGATGATCGACCAGCTGCGGCAACCCGGATTCGATATCGCGCTGATAGTTGCCCACCAGACCGGCCTGCCGATGCATCTCGGCCGACACCGGCGCGACCGCGAAACCCAGACCTGCGGCGTCGAGCAGATCGCGGTTGCGCTGCTGGGTGTGCGCCCAGTGGGCGTGCACGTCGATCTTGTTCAGCACGCAGACCACCGTCGGGCAGATCTGCTGGATGCGCTGCAAATGGCCGATCTGCTCGGGCGTCAGCTCGGCGGCGGCGTCACCGACGTAGAGCACCGCGTCGGCGGCGGCGATCATCGACCAGGTGGTGTTGTCCTCGCGGGTCGCACCGGGCGCATCCATCAGCACCACACCCTCGGCCAGCAGCGGGCTGGGCTGCGTGAACTCGGCCCGGATGACGCCCTTGGCATTGAGCGCGGGCGCCGGGTCGAGCGGGTCGACGGGCTGACGTTCGATCCGGCCGCCACCCACCGAACGCACCAGAGTGGCGGTCGGCTCCGGACCGTGCTCGATGATGACCGGAACACCGATCGGGATATCGGTCGCGCTGACCTTCGCACCGACCAGGGCGTTGACCAGGCTGCTCATACCGCTCTTGGCGTCACCGACCACCACGAGCCGCACCCGCGGATCGTTCACCCTGGCCCGGACCATGCTCAGCCGGCCGCCGAGATCGTCGCGGCCGGCGGATCGGGTCAGCTCCCGCAGTTCGTCGGTGATCCGGATGAGCGGGGCCATGGCGTCCGGATGTTTCACCGTCGCGGCCTCCAGTCCGGCTGCGGCAGACAACCCTGCTCCTCACTATCGTCGCTGGCGTCGAAGAATCTCTCGCACGCTGTCGGCCTTCATTCGATCATGACGCCCAGGAGCGCCGTCAACCCGTCCCGGTTCGAGCCGGTCACATCATGGCGGGGTCCGCGTGCGCCACCACATGATGGGTTTGCGCCATGGTCGTCTCCGGCATCAACGCACCGCTCAGCTCACCGCCGGCCAGGCCGAGCGGGCCGTGATCGGCGAGGGAGGCCGCCGCGAACAGCGCCGGATCGTGATGTCCGGTGTCGTAATCGGCGATCGGCTTGACCCCGACCTGAGGTTTTAACGTTGGAGCCGGGTTGTTCGGCTGGATATCGACCGTCGGCGCCTGGGTCGGCGGATCGTAGGTCGGCGCCGTCGGCCGCGGCGCGGTGACCGTCGGAACGTCCGCGGTGGGAACGTCCGCAGTGGGAACGTCGGCGGTGGGAACGTCCGCGGTCGGCTGGTTCACCGTCGAGGGCAGGTCCGCCGTGGTCGGAGTATCGACCGTCGGCTGCGGCCGGGTGGTCGGCTCCGGCGCGTCGGTCGTCTGCGGACGGGTGGTGGCGCCACCGGAGTTCCCTGGAGTGGTCACGTCGTCGTCCGGATCCGAGGTGGTCGGGCGGGTGCTCGGACCAGTGGCGCTCCCACCCGGCGTCTTGGTGATCGGATCGTCGGTGGTCGAGCCGCCCGGCCGGGTCGTACCGGGCACCCCCGGCAGCTTGGTGACGCTCACGTCGGGCGTGGACGTGCTCGAGCCCGGCGAGGTGGTACCGCCCGGCGTGCTCGGAGTCGGCACCGTCGACGTGACTGTGGTCGGCACGCCGGGTGTGGTGGTGTCCGTCGTCTGTGCCGGATCGTCGATACCGGTACCGGTGGACCCGGGCCGCTCGGCGGGCACGGAACGCTCGAAGATCGCGGGAACCGCTGCGGCGGGCGCGGTGAGCGGAGACGGACCCGGCGGCGGCGCGATCACATTCGCGATCGGGGACGTCGCGGCGTCGGGTTGGATCGTGGTCTGCAATGGCGTCGCCACCACCGGCTGCGCGACCGCGACCGGAGCCACCGCCGCGGGCGCGACCGCCGCCGGAACGGGAGCGATCGCGGCGGGCGCTACCGAGGCGGCAGGCGCCACCGGTGCGGGCGCCGGGGCAGGCGCGGTGGGAGCGATCGGGGCCGGAGCCGCGGGGGCCACCGGAGCCGAGTGCGTCGCGGTGTGGGGTGCGGAATGGCCTGCCGAGGCACCGGTGGCCGCGGCCGAACTCGCGCCGGCCGCCTGCGGCATGGTGACGCCGCCGACCAGGCCCTGATGAGCGCCGCCGGCTTCGCCCGCTTCGACACCGGAATGCGAACCGTCCGGCACTCGCATGCCGTCGGCGAGCCAGTCGGTGTACTCGTCGAGCTGATCGCCCACATTGCCGACGCCGAAGTCGACCTCCATCGCGGTGGTCAGGTAGATCCCGTCCGGCCCGATTCCGAAATCGACGCTGAGTGAAGTACCGAGGAACACACCGAGGCTGTCACCGTTGCCGACACCGTCGAACGGATCCCCCGCGCCAGGAGCCGTGGTCCCGTTCTGCGCCACCGGCGACGTGCCCGGCAACCCGAACGGGTCCGAGCCCGGCGCGACGAAACCGTTGGTGCCAGGCAGACCGAAGCCGTGCCCGGCTTGACCGAGCCCATGGCCCGGCAGACCGAATCCTTGGCCGCCCGGTTCCTCCAGACCACCCCCGCCGGTGCCCGGCAGGCCGATACCGTTCGGTTGCCCACCGGCACCGGGGATTCCACCGAATCCGGGGACCCCCTCGCCGCTCGCGCCGGGGATACCGCTGAAGCCGGGAACGCCCTCGCCGTTCGAACCGGGGATGCCGCCGATACCGGGCACACCGTCACCGTTCGAACCGGGGATACCACCGAGGCCGGGGACACCTTCACCGTTCGAACCGGGAATCCGCATACCGTCGGACCCGTTGCCGGGCAGCGACGGCAGCTCGAAGCCCGCGTCGGTCCCGCCACCGCCACTGCCCATGCCACCATCGAGCCGCGGCAGCGGCATGGTGACCCATGGATCGACGCCCGGGGCGTCGGGTTCGGGCGTCTGGTCGGCGATCGGGCTCGGAGCGAAATCACCGGGTTCCGGATCCGGGAAAGTGAGTACCGGGCTCGGCACATCGGGGTCGGGATCGGTGTTGCGCGCCCAGCCGGCATTCCAGCTGTCGAGGTGGTGTTCGTTACCCGGCTGCGCCGGAACTCCACCACCGTTGGCGGCCACCAGTGCGCCGCCGGTGACGTAGGCGCCACCTCTGGCTACTCGCGCGACCCCGCTCGCTACACGGTAGGCAGTGTCGCCGCCACGCTCGTCGGCATCGAAGTCGCCGTCGAAGGGCAGGTCACGCGTCATCCGAAACTCCACTCTCAGGTCTATCCAGCATCCTCACCGCGCCGGACCGACCGAGAGTGAAGATCAGGTACCACCATATTTGTGCGGAACCCAGCTGTCACATCCTCCGGGACGCTGAAAAAGTTAACAACGCCGCGCAAATTGCCACAGCCCCCAGTTATCGGGTGGCGTCACCGGCCCAGGCCGGCGCGCCATTATCCCTGATCAGACCCGAGATCGCGCGCTATTTCTTGTCTTTCGGCTTATCCGACTGCGCATCCGACGACAGCGCCGCGACGAAGGCCTCCTGCGGAACCTCGACCCTGCCGATGGTCTTCATCCGCTTCTTGCCTTCCTTCTGCTTCTCCAGCAGCTTGCGCTTACGGCTGATGTCGCCGCCGTAGCACTTGGCGAGCACGTCCTTGCGGATGGCGCGGATATTCTCGCGGGCAATGATTTTCGAACCGATGGCGGCCTGGATCGGCACCTCGAACTGCTGACGCGGAATCAACTCGCGCAGTTTGTTGGTCATCTTGTTGCCGTAGGCCTGCGCGGCGTCACGGTGCACGATGGCACTGAACGCGTCGACTGCCTCGCCCTGCAGCAGGATATCCACCTTCACCAGGTTCGACTCCTGCTCGCCCGCCTCTTCGTAATCGAGGCTGGCATAGCCGCGGGTACGCGACTTCAGCGAATCGAAGAAGTCGAAGATGATCTCGGCCATCGGCAGCGTGTAGCGCAGCTCGACGCGGGTCTCCGACAGGTAGTCCATGCCGCCGAGTTCACCGCGCCGGGCCTGGCACAGCTCCATGATCGAACCGATGAACTCGCTCGGCGAGATGACGGTGCACTTGACCACCGGCTCGAACACGTGACGCACCTTGCCCTCGGGCCAGTACGACGGGTTGGTGACGACCTGCTCACTGCCGTCCTCCATCTCCACCCGGTACACCACGTTGGGTGCGGTCGAGATCAGGTCCAGGTCGAATTCGCGCTGTAACCGCTCACGGGTGATCTCCATGTGCAGCAGCCCGAGGAAGCCGCAGCGGAAACCGAACCCGAGCGCCACCGAGGTTTCCGGGGTGTAGGTCAGCGCGGCGTCGTTGAGCTGGAGCTTCTCCAGGGCGTCACGCAGATCCGGGTAGTCGGAGCCGTCGACCGGATACAGGCCCGAGTAGACCATCGGCCGCGGTTCCCGGTATCCGGTGAGCGGTTCGGTGGCGCCGCCACGGGCCGAGGTGACGGTATCGCCGACCTTCGACTGGCGCACATCCTTCACACCGGTGATCAGATAGCCGACCTCGCCGACGCCGAGGCCCTGTGTGGGCTTGGGTTCGGGCGAGACGATGCCGATCTCGAGCAGCTCGTGCGTCGCGCCGGTGGACATCATCTTGATCTTCTCGCGCGGGGTGAGCTTGCCGTCCACCACACGGATGTAGGTCACCACACCGCGGTAGGTGTCATAGACCGAGTCGAAGATCATCGCGCGCGCCGGGGCGTCGGCGTCGCCCTGCGGCGCCGGGATCTGGGCGATCACCTCGTCGAGCAGTTCGGTCACGCCGGCACCGGTCTTACCGGAGACCCGCAGCACGTCCGACGGCTCGCAGCCGACGATGTGGGCCAGCTCGGCCGCGTAGCGGTCCGGGTCGGCGGCGGGCAGATCGATCTTGTTCAGCACCGGGATGACCGTCAGATCCTTGTCCATCGCCAGGTACAGGTTGGCGAGGGTCTGCGCCTCGATGCCCTGCGCGGCGTCCACCAGCAGGATCGCGCCCTCACAGGCTTCCAGCGCACGCGAGACCTCATAGGTGAAGTCGACGTGGCCGGGTGTGTCGATGAGGTGCAGCACAAAGTCGGTGCCCGCGTGCTCACCGGTGCGCGGGGTCCACGGCAGCCGCACGTTCTGGGCCTTGATGGTGATGCCGCGTTCGCGCTCGATGTCCATCCGGTCCAGGTACTGAGCGCGCATCTGCCGCTCCTCGACCACCCCGGTCAGTTGCAGCATCCGATCGGCCAGCGTCGACTTGCCGTGGTCGATGTGCGCGATGATGCAGAAGTTCCGGATCCGCGACGGATCGGTGAACGTCGTGTCGGCGAAGCTGGCGGGCACTCCACTCCTCATTCGGGTATCGGCGAACTGCGCCCCATCGTCCCATGCGCAGGGTCCGGTGCCCTCCGCTGGCCCGTGCATTGCGGGAATTCCGGGCGGCCACACGGTGATCGACGACGGCTCTGGGCGGGGTCGCGCACCGGCTCGGTACAGATGTGATCACGACGGGTCGCCGTTATATTCCAGTAATGGCCCGCAGTTGGAACTCTCTCGGCAAGCAGCTCGGCCTCATCGCGAAGGAGCAGGGACCCAAGATCGTCAAGTCTCAGGCGCCGAAGCTGGTCGGCAAGTTGCAGCGTTCCACGCTGCTGGAACGGGCCGTCGGATCGCTGGCGCCGCCGCGCCGTTCGGCGAGCGTGCCCGTCCGCCCGGCCGCCTCCACACCGGTGCCCACGGCCCACCGCGCCCGCCAGATCGTCTACTCCCCCCATCTGGACGGCCGCGCCGACCCGGGCGAGATCGTGTGGACCTGGGTGCCGTTCGAGGAGGACCCGGCCAACGGCAAGGACCGTCCGGTGCTCGTCGTCGGGCGCGACCGCCGGACGCTGCTCGGCCTGATGCTGTCGTCGAACCCGATGCGTGCCCACGATCGGGACTGGGTCGGTATCGGCGGTGGCAGCTGGGATCACGAGGGCCGCCCGAGCTGGGTCCGGCTGGACCGGGTGCTCGACGTCCCCGAGGCGGGAATTCGCCGCGAAGGCGCGATCTTGCCGCGCAAGACCTTCGACCTGGTCGCCCATCGTCTGGTCATCGAATACAACTGGAGCTGACGCAACAGCAATAGACCCCGCGCCGATATGCGGCCGGCGCAGGGTCTATTGATACCTGCGAGTCAGCTGATCATGTCGCGGGAGCGGCCGAACAGCATGCCGTAGATGAGGGCGCCCAGGCAGCCGCCGATCAGCGGGAACACCACGAATGCCCAGGACTGCGCCATGGCGCCGTCCTGATAGGGGGCGACGCCGAGGCTGCGGGCCGGGTTGACCGAGGTGTTGTCGACCGGGATGGAAATCAGGTGGATGACCGCAAGGGTGACACCGATGGACAAGCCCGCCAGCGGGACGTCGGAGATCTGGTCGGTGGAGGCCAGCACCACGAATACCAGCAGCGCGGTCAGCATCACTTCGACGATGATCATCGCCGCCATCCCGTAGCCGTTCTGCACCACGATCTGCCCGAGCGGTCCCGTCACCGCCGACGGACTGTGCTCGCCCCAGCCGTTGGCGCCGAGCCCATCGACCGCGCGGTCGTAGGCGGGCAGGTTCTTCGCGATGGCGAACAGCACCAGACCGGACAGAAACGCGCCGATCAGCTGGGAGATGATGTAGCCGACCGCGCTGACCGTGGACAGCCGCCCCATCAGCAGCTGCCCGATGGTCACCGCCGGATTCACATGACATCCCGAGATCGGCCCGATGGCATAGACCAGGAACATCAGCGTGAGGCCGAAGGCCAAGGCCACCCCGAGCGCGCCGACTCGCTCGCCGGCCAGCACCGCGGTACCGACACCGCCCATGACCAGGATGAATGTGCCGAGCGCCTCCGCCGCCCATTTCTTGGCCTCGGGTATCGGCCTCTGCTCGATGGCCTCCTCGACAACTTCCTGCGCAGTAGGTGACATGACGTCCGCCTTCCGAGAGGATCGTCCCCGCCACGGCGGAGAACGCCGGATAATCCTGGGTCCCGCGGGAAAAACTGGTACGGCCGAAGTGAAAACGAACTTACGCGAGCCGAGTGATCTCCACAACAACCTCCAGATCAGTCGAGCCGCCGCCGGAGAAGATGCCTTTCAACGGCGGCACGTCCGCATAATCGCGGCCCACACCGACCGAAACGTGCTGCTCATTGACCGCAATGTTGTTGGTCGGGTCGTAGCCCCACCACATTCCGGTCCACGCCTCGATCCAGGCATGCGACTGCCCGGCGGTAGTCGCCCCGATCTCGGCGTCCGGATGCGGATGCAGATAGCCCGAAACGTATCGGCTGGGTATTCCCATGCTGCGCAACAGCACCAAGGTCAGATGCGCGTAGTCCTGACACACCCCCTGCCGTTCGGCGAACGCCTGCACCGCCGAGGTGTGCACCGAAGTGGTGCCTGCGAGATAGCGCATTTCCCGATGCACCCATTCCGCAGCGCGCACTACGGCTTTCGCGGGAGCGACACCACGGGACAGTTGCCGGGAGACAGCGGCGAGCTTGCGCTCGCGTGGCACGTAAGTGGTGGCGGCGAGCAACTCGTCGAAACGATCGCGGATCCGCTCATCACCCAGCTGATCCCAGGACAGTTCCTGGGCCGGTCGGGTGAACGGCTCGGTCTCCACCACCGACGCGCCGGTGACCTCCAGTTCGGTATGTGGCGCGTGCAGGTCGAAGGCGGTCACCGCGGTTCCCCAATAGTCGGTGTAGCGATAGGACCTGGTAGCGGGCACCGTCTCGACCCGATTCAGGATGACGTTCTGCCTGCTGTCGGCGCGCGGAGTCAGCCGCGCCTCATTGAACGACCGCGTCACCGGCGCGTCGTAGACATATCCGGTGGTGTGCACCACCCGCATCCGCCAGCTCATAGTTCGCCCACCTCCTGCATCTGCTCCCGGCTGCTGCGCAGATCCGTCCACGCCACCCAAGGCGCGGCATGGAAGTACTGCATCGCGATGGCCTCGCTGACCTCACGGCAGGTCTGCTGCAAAAGCAGCAGCCGATCCTGCAGATCCTCGAGCAGCGCTCCCGGCGGCACGAATTCCAGTTCGCTGCGCGCCCGCCCGAGTAACCGCTGCGCCTCATGCCTGGTGCCGAACCGGCTGTTGGGCCGCTGGTCGAGTTCGGCGAGGCAGGTTTCGGCCACCCGCACCGAATGAAACACCGAACGTGGGAACAACCGGTCGAGCAGGATGAACTCTGCGACCAGATGCGCGTCCAGGGCACCGCGGTGGGTGCGCAGATACGTGTCGTGCGCGCCCGCCGACCGCAGCACCGTCACCCAGGCGGGTGAGGAGGTGCGGTCACCCGCGCGCGAGAGCAGCAGGCGCACCGTCATGTCGACGCGTTCGATCGACCGTCCGAGCAGCAGAAAGCGGTAGCCGTCGTCACGACTGAGAGTTGAATCCGACAGGCCCGCGAACATGGCCGCACGGTCGGAGATGTAGTGGAAGAACTCGTGCGGGCCGAGGCCACGCGCCGCCTTCTCGGTGGCCGCAAGACCGATGTAGGTGGCGTTGAGACACTCCCACATCTCGCTCGATGTCACTTCCCGTGCACCCCTGGCGTTTTCGCGGGCATTGGCGACCGAGTCGATGATCGAGCCACCGTGATCGCGGCTGAACGCCACCAGATCGGTCACCGACCAGACATCGAGCGTCCCGGCCGGTGGCTCGATACCGAGCACGCGAAGCAGCACCCGCGAGGTGCGGTCGGGGTCGACGGTGGCGTCCTCGAGCAGCTGATGCACGGCGACGTCGAGGATGCGAGCGGTGTCGTCGGCGCGCTCGACGTAGCGGCCGATCCAGTACAGCGATTCCGCATTGCGCGCCAGCATCACTGTTCCTGCTGCTGCTGTTGCTGCTGCAGGGTGGCCTGAGCCGCGGTGAGTTCGCGGCCCGATTCGAACGCGTCGGCCTGCGGCGGGTCACCGACCAGTTCGGCTCCGGCCAGTTCCCGGTCCGCGCGCGAGGTCCGTGGCGACAGCACCCAGGTGTCTTTGCTGCCGCCGCCCTGGCTGGAGTTGACGACCAGCGAGCCCGCGGGCAAGGCCACCCTGGTCAGGCCGCCGGGCAGCACCCAGACGTCGTCGCCGTCGTTCACGGCGAAGGGCCGCAGATCCACATGCCGCGGCACCAACTCGTCGCCGACCTTCGTCGGCACCGTGGACAGCTGCACCACCGGTTGCGCGATCCAGCCCCGCGGATCGGCTCTGATCTTGCGGCGGGCGGCCTCGAGTTCCCGTGCGCTCGCATCCGGCCCGATGACGATGCCATAGCCGCCGGAGCCTTCCACCGGCTTGACCACCAGATCCGCGATCCGGTCCAGGACCTCGGCGCGTTCGTCGTCGAGCCAGCAGCGGTAGGTGTCGACGTTGGGCAGAATCGGCTTCTCGCCGAGGTAGTACTCGATGATCGCCGGCACGTAGGTGTAGCTGAGTTTGTCGTCGCCGACGCCGTTGCCCACCGCGTTGGCGATCACGACATTGCCCGCGCGCGCCGCGTTCAGCACGCCCGCGACGCCGAGCACCGAATCCGGCCGGAAATGCATGGGGTCGAGATAGGGGTCGTCGATGCGTCGGTAGATCACGTCGACCTGACGTTCGCCGGCGGTGGTCCGCATGTAGACGACGTTGTCGCGGCAGAACAGGTCACGTCCCTCGACCAGTTCGACACCCATCTGGCTGGCCAGCAGCGAATGTTCGAAATAGGCGGAGTTGTGCACTCCCGGGGTGAGCACGACGACGGTGGGATCGGCCTCGTTCGGCGCCGCCGAGGCACGCAGCGCCCGCAGCAGGTGGCTCGCGTAATCGCCGACCGCGCGCACTCGATGCGAGGCGAACAGGTCGGGGAAGACCCGCGCCATGGTGCGGCGGTTCTCCATCACATAGGACACCCCCGACGGTGAACGCAGATTGTCCTCCAGCACCCGGAACGCGCCCCGCTCGTCACGAATCAGGTCGATACCCGCCACGTGGATGCGCACGCCGTTGGGCGCGGCCAGGCCCGCCGCCTCTCGATGGAAGTGGCGGCACGAGCTGACCAGCCGCTTCGGGATGACCCGGTCACGCAGAATGTTCTGCTCGCCGTAGACATCGGCCAGAAACATCTCCAGCGCCCGCACCCGCTGCTTTATGCCGCGCTCGAGTTTGGCCCACTCCGCGGCCGCGATCACCCGTGGCACCAGATCCAGCGGAAACGGGCGTTCCTGGCCCGACAGCGAGAACGTGATGCCCTGGTCGATGAACGCGCGGTCGAGCGCATCGGACCTCGCCGCCAGATCCGCGGCATCGATGGGTGCCAGCGCCGCATGGATCCCTTTGTAGGGCGATCGCGCCCGGCCGTCGGCGGCGAACATCTCGTCGAACGCGGCGGCGAACCGGCCCGGCCCATAACCGTCGAACAACACGGCCGGGCCTCGTCGGCTGTGACCACCTACCCGTCTGCCTGCCCGGACCGGGCGGACCTGCGCGACGGGTCGAGCCGGGCGGGGCGGCGAGATACGGGTCATTCCGAAATCGTGCATCACCCAGCGGCGATGCCGGGTGAGACACACGTAAACTTCTCGCATCCCGATGACGGATCTCGCGATGGCGCTCACCACGGCCTTTCGGTGGTCGACACCGATTTCGTGTGCCGCGAGGGTGCTGGTACCCTCGATCTTCGGCGCAGCGTTACCCATACCCGGCGTAATCGCAGGGCACGATGCGCGCTACCAGACTTCAAAGACAGCCATCAGCGACAAAGGAAACCAGAGGATACAGGCGTGGCCAACATCAAGTCCCAGATGAAGCGGATCCGGACCAACGAGGAAGCGCGTCAGCGCAACCAGTCGGTGAAGTCCGCGCTGCGCACCGCCGTCCGTAGCTTCCGCGAGGCCGCCGCCGCAGGCGACAAGGAAGCCGCCGGTGAGCGCCTGCGTTTCGTGAGCCGCAAGCTCGACAAGGCCGCCTCCAAGGGCGTCATCCACGCCAACCAGGCCGCCAACAAGAAGTCCGCGCTCTCGGTGGCCTTCAACAAGATCTGATTTCCCGGTACCGCCAGGTACCGTCTCGACGCTCCAGCCGCCGCGGCCACGACGACCGCGGCGGCTTTCGCTGTCTGCGCAGCTCGACCCCGCATTACTCGCGGTGCGCGGCATGCTGTCGGTTAGCTGACGTACGATTCGCCCCATGGTGACCCTGTATGCGAATCAGACCGTGGTGCGTGCCGAGGACCTCCCGGAGGTGATCCGCGCCGCCGAGGTGCTCAATATCGGGGTGAAGATCGAGAACGTGGCCGTGCCCCTCGGCGACGACACCTACTCGATGGAATGGATCGTCACCCGCGACGAGGAAGCGCCCGCCTACGAGGAGTGGGACGGCCGCTACGAGGAGGCCGACGACGAGGATCCGGCCGAACTCATCGTCGTCGAATAGCGCGTACCCCTCCGCCCCTGTCCCCTCGGCCCGCTGTCGTGCACAGCGGGCCGACCGCCGTTCTCAGCTCGGGTCGGCAGCGGCGAGGCGGTCGAGGGCCCGCTGCGACGCGGCATCGGCGGCCCGGTAGATGATCAGCCGCTGATCGGTCTCCTGGAGTGGCATCAGCACCTCGAAATCGACCGCGACCAGACCGGCCACCGGATGGTTCATCCGTTTGCGCCCGCGGCCGCGCACCCGCACGTCGCGTTCGGCCCACGCCCGGGCGAACTCGGGGCTGCGGGCGCTGAAATCGGCGACCAGATCAGCCAGCGCTTGATCCTCTGGATGCGCCGCCCAAGCCGCACGCAAGTCGGCGATGCCCTCGCGGATGATCTGTTCGCGGTCGGCATAGAAATCACGCATGCCCGGATGCAACAGGCACAACCACATGGTGTTGCGCTGCGCGGGCGGTAGCTCATCGAAATCGACCAATAACCTGGTCATTTCTCGGTTCCAGGCCAGGATGTCGTAGCGATGGTCGACCAGCATCGCGGGCAGCGGCGAGAGATCCTCGACCAGCACTGCCAGCGCGGGAGCCGGGACCGTGCTCGGTTTGTCGGCGTAGGGCTGCCGCTGCTGGGCCAGGTCGAACAGGTAGGCCGTCTCGTCGAGGTTCAACCGCAGCGCCCGCGCCAGGGCTTCCAGTACCTCGGCGGACGGGCGCAGCCCACGCCCTTGTTCCAGCCGCACGATGTAGTCGGTGCTCACCCCCGCCAGTTCCGCGACCTCCTCGCGGCGCAGGCCCGGTGTACGGCGAGCTTGTTTGCGGATCGGCAAACCCAGGTCGGTGGGCGTCAACCGTTCCCGCCGTACACGGAGGAAGGCGCCGAGTTCCTGCGTCGCGTTCATCGTCCCCGTCATCGTGCTCGATCTTACGGCCGGCCGAGGGTGGGACCGGCTTTCCCAGGAAGAGCTCTCCCTTTCCGCAGGGTTCGCAGACCAACAGACTCGTGTCGACGCACAACGCACACGACAGGAGCCCGCATGAGTACCACCCTCGACACCTACCGGACCCTCGGCCGTTCGGGCCTGCGGGTATCGCCGCTGTCACTGGGAACGATGACCTTCGGCGCGGACTGGGGCTGGGGCGCCGACAAGGACGAGGCGCGCAAGATCTTCGATGCCTACCTCGATCGAGGCGGCAACTTCATCGACACCGCAAGCCAGTACACCGACGGCAGCTCCGAACAGCTGCTCGGTGAGTTCACCACTGCCAACCGGGAATCGCTGGTACTGGCAACGAAATACACCATGCTCCGCCGCCCCGGCGACCCGAACTCCGGCGGTAACCACCGCAAAAGCATGTTCGCCTCGGTCGAGGCGAGCCTGCGCCGGTTGAACACCGACTACATCGACCTGCTCTACCTGCATGCCTGGGATTTCCTGACCCCAGTGGAGGAGATCCTGCGCGCCATGGACGATCTGGTGCGCGCGGGCAAGGTGCTCTACGTGGGCATCTCCGACACACCGGCCTGGCAGGTTGCGCGCATGCAGGCCATCGCCGATCTGCGTGGGTGGTCTCCGTTGATCGCGTTGCAGATCGAGTACAGCCTCATCGAACGCACCGTCGAGCGCGAGCTGATTCCCATGGCTACCGAACTCGGACTCGGCGTCATTCCCTGGTCACCGCTGGGCAGCGGGGTGCTCACCGGCAAGTACACGCGCGCGGATCTCGCCGATGCAGCGTCGGCGTCGCCCGCCGGGTCACGCAAGAACGTCGCCGCGGCCAGTGGTGCGTTGGCCGAACGTGGGCTGGCAATCGCCGACGTGGTCGGTGCGGTGGCCGGTGAGCTGGGTCGGTCGCCTGCGCAGGTGGCCATCGCCTGGACGCTGCGTAATCCGAGCGTGGCCTCCCCCATCGTCGGTGCCCGCACCGCCGCGCAGCTGGAGGACAACCTGGGCGCGCTGGATGTCGAGTTCGACGCCGGGCAGCTCGCCCGGCTGGAACAGGCCAGCGCTGTCGAACTCGGGTTCCCGCACGATTTCCTGGCCAGGCCGATGACCCGCGGCGTCACTTTCGGCGATCTGAAGATCGAGGGCGCCGCCTGAGCGGTGACGGGTTGCGTCGCGGCGCCGGGCCTGGTTAGGCTCGGTCCCGCGACATCCGGTCGCCGTAAGCGTTCACGTGAATCAACGCACCGGCCCCGCCCGCTGGCGTGGTCGTTGCCGACGAACGTTTACGGAGTACCGATGAATTCCGCGAATCCCTCTTCTCGCACCATCTTCGAGCGCGTCAAGCTGCCCGCCCGCGCCGCATCCTTCGTCCTGCCACTGCTGCTGTCGCTGCTGATGACCTGCATCGTCTCGTTGATCAGCACAGTGATGAGCGACGGCCTCGCGGTCGGGCTCTGGCTGCGGTCGTGGGCAGTGTCCTGGCCGATCGCATTTCCGACCTTGCTGTTGGTGCTGCCGATCGTGCGGCGGATCACCATGCTGGTCGTGCGGACAGCGTAAAGGCCTGGCGCACAGGGTTGTCGGCCGCGGCACGTAGCTGCCTGCCGCGGCTCAGCGCGATCGCGCCGGCGCCGACACACCACCGCGACCTACCGAGGCGGCGGGCCTTTCCTCTCCGATACCGCGGATCACCGACCGTGCAGGTCGAGAATCTGCATGACCGCATGCTCGAGGGCGAAGGATGAATCCGCCGCTCCGCCTTTGACGTCGGCGTTCAACGTCGCCACTACCTGCAGTGCGGTGCCGATGGTGGCGGGTGTCCAGCCGCGCGATTGTGCCTGGGCCTTCTTCACCTTCCACGGCGGCATGCCGAGCGGACCGGCCAGCTTGAACGGGTCTCCACGTCCGGCCGAACCGACCTTGGCGATGGTGTGCACCGAATCGGCCAGCGCGTCGGCCAGCAGCACATGCGGCACACCCCGATCATCGGCCCAGCGCAGCGCCTCCATCGCGCCCGGCCGATCACCTGTCACCGCCAGCTCTGCCACATCGAACCCGGATACTTCGGCCTTGCCGGAGTAGTAGCGCCGCACCGCCGCGACGTCGATCTTGCCGCCGGTGTCGGAGGCCAGCTGTGAACTGGCCGCCGCCAACTCCCGCAGGTCCGAACCGACCGCCTCGAGCACGACCTGCACGACTTCACCGGAGACCCGTGCGCCGGCGGCACGGAACTCCGCGCGGACGAACTCGGCTCGCTCGGACGCCTTACTGAGCTTGGCGCAGTTGTGCACCTCGGCCCCTGCCTTCTGCAAGGCCGGTGCCAGCGCTTTGGCACGCCCCCCACCGGAGTGCAGCACCATGAGCACCACCCCGTCGGGTGGGTCGCCCGCGGCCTCGGTGATCACCGCGACCGCATCCTTACCCGCCTCCGCAGCGGATTCCAGAATGATCACCCGGTCCTCGGCGAACAGCGACGGACTCAGCAGCTCGGCCAGTTCGGCGGTGCTGGCCTCGCCCGCTCGAAGGCGATCCACCGGCACCCCCTCCGGATCCGGCGACCCAGCCCTGACCTGCGCGGTCACACTCGCGACCGCACGTTCGATCAGCAACTCCTCGTCCCCGAGCACCAGGTGGACCGCCGCAGGTCGTTCGCTCACGCCCCCGATCCTACGGTCGGCCTCCGACAGGGTCCGGCGGCCGGGCGGGTTCGTGGCCGAGCGGGTTCGTGGCCGAGTGGGTTCGTGGCCGAGCGGGTTCGTGGCCGAGCGGGTTCGTGGCCGACAGCAGTCGAGGGCTGATGCAGCCCGTTCAGGCCGGAGCGCACAAGCCTACCGACGGGACACGGCAAAGGCGTGGCAGTCTACGTGGAGTCGATTCGCTGTCGGGACACCCGGAGTCCGTTGAACTTCCTCGGCGGCGCACGCCCACCGGGAACCTGCCGTGCCCCGACCAGGCGATGATGAGGTCGTCGCGATCGTCGCGCGGGGGCGGCACCCGCCGTGCGGACTTCCAGATTGCCACCGTCGACGCCGACGGCAATGGCGCCGTCGCGGTCGGTGCGCGCGATGGTGGCGCCCAGTGATTCCAGGTTCGCGAGCACGTCCGGATGTGGATGCCCGAAGGTGTTATCGGCGCCGGCGCTGACGATCGCCAGGCGCGGGCGCACCACGCGCAAGAACTCGGGTGCGGTGGTGCGCGAACCATGGTGTGGGACCTTGAGGATGTCGGCTCGGAGCTGCACACCTGCGCTGATCAGTGATTTCTGGGCGCCGGCTTCGATGTCACCGGTGAGAAGGACACGACCGGCGGCGGTGTCCGCGGCCAGGACGACCGAGCGATCGTTGGCGGTATCGAGGTCGAGCGGACCCGCCCGTCGAGTGAATGGTGCTGCCGGTGCGAGTACTTCCAAGACGAGCGCGCCGACAGCGACTCGACAGCCGGCGGTCAGCTCGACCACCGGTATGCCCGCCCGTTGCACGGCTCGCGCCACCTCGGCGGCACCGCCCTCCTGGGTGTCGCCCTCGTGATTGCCGCCGTCACGCTGGTTGCCCTCGTCTCGGCCCGACTCGTCGTGGCCCGCCTCATTGCGCTCATCCTCACTGCGGCCCGGCTCGCTGCGGTCGACCTCGTGGGCCGATCGACGGGCATCGATCGGATTGCTCGAATTCGGCGGCTGGGTCAGCGGCGGATCGGACGAGCGGTCGGGCCCGTGGTGCGATGATCGGAACCCTTGCACGGCTGCTGTTCTCGGTTGCCTCGCGGAGTGGTCGGGTGGCATGCCGCATGGCACCGGAGCTTGCGGCGTCTGCGCTTCCCTGAGCTCGGCCGCTTCCCGGCCGTTCGGGAGATCAGCACGGCTCCGGGCGGGAAATTCCCCCGGACCGACCGCGACAGCAGCAACCTCGCGGCCTTCCAGCACACCATCGAGCCCGCCGATGTGGTCGGCATGCGGGTGGGTCAGAACCAGCAGCGGTATTCGGGTGATATCGAGCCGGTCCAGGCAAGTACGGATCGTGCGCGGGTCGGGCCCGGCATCGACGACGACAGCACTGCCGGGGCCGGTCGCCAATGCCAGGCCGTCACCCTGACCTACGTCGCAGGCGGCGAGGACCCATCCGTCGGGCGGCCAGCCGGAGAACCAGCACCGCACCGGGATCAGGGCCGCGGCCGCACCCAGCACGACCGCCGCCGCAAGTCTGCGTACCAGCACGGACCGCAGTAGCCAGATCCCCACGCCGACGATCGCACAGGCGATCAGTCCACCGCTCGAACCTCCCGGCACCGCGACCGTCGCGCCAGGTATCGCGGCGCAATACTCGGCGACCCACAGCAACCACCACATCGGCGGCGCCGCACATCGCAGCGCGAGTTCGGCCAGCGGCATCCAAGCCGACGCCAGCACCGCGCCCGCGGCGCCGATCACGGTGATCGGCGCGATGACGGGCGCGACAAGGATATTCGCGACCACGGCTACCAGGCTGATCTTGCCGCTCAACGCCACGATGATCGGTGTGGTCACCACGAACGCGGCCGCCGACACCGCGACGATCTCCGCCGGCAATCGCCACAATCCCTTGGTCTGCAACCACTCTGCCCAACCGGGTGCCAGCAGAATCAACGCGCCGGTCGCCACTACCGAGAGAGCGAACCCCGCCGAAACCGCCAGTGCCGGCCACACCGCAAGTAGTCCGATCACCGCCGCGCACAAGGCGGGCAAGGCTTGTCGCCGCCTGCCGGTCAGCAGTGCCAGCAACGTGACCCCACCCATGGCTGCGGCCCGCAGAACACTCGGGTCCGGCCGCGCGATGACGACGAACATCAGCAAGGCGACAGCCGCGACAACCACTGTCATCAGCGGACCGAGGGTGAGTAGTCGGGTGAGGAACAGCGCGACCGACAACAGGATTGTGAAATTCGCGCCGCTGACGACCGTCAAGTGTTGCAGACCAGCGGTTTCGAAGTCACGGCGAACGTCATCGGAGAGTGCGGAGGTGTCCCCGACGACGAGCGCGGGCAGCGACCCGGCGGCCGCAGCGGGTAACGCCGCGGCAGACGCCGCGACCAGCTCCGCCCGCACCGAACCCGCGAGCCGCTGCCACCAAGGCAGTGGACCCGCGGCGGCGGGATCGCTGAGGGCGCGCAAAGTCACCACGGTCAGATCTCGCATCCGGGGTGGGGAAGATCTGGCACGAAATTCGATCGGCTGCCCAGGCAGTAACTCCGACCACGCCTGCCCGGTAGCCAGAATCACCACCGCGCCACCGGCCCGCACGACGGTCGAACCATGCTGATACTCCCGCAGGCTCGCCCGCACCAGCCACGTGCGTTCACCTCCGAATGTCGCACCCCGCACCGGTTTCGGATCATCGACCGGCGTCACCACCACTCGCACCGACGCGCCCGCCGCCACCGCCCGCAGTGGATGCGTCTGAACCCGGTGATCGCGCCAGGCGGCGGCCACCGCGAACCCCGCTCCCAGCACCACAGCACCCAGCGCGACCAGCGCAACCGCCCGCCACCGCTCCCGCCGATGCGCCACCGCCCACATCAACCCGACCCACAACCCGATCGCCGCCATTGTCGCCCCCACCGCGACCATCACCCCGACCTGCCACCCGGCGCTGAGCACCAGCACGGTCACTCCCCAGCAGCACACCGCCGCCGGAAGCAATCGGGCGTCGAGCCTGGTCTCCGCCGCCGCACCGTCCCCCGACTCCCCGACACCTGGCTTCCCATTGCCCCGGTCTCCGCGACCGAACGCCTCACTGTCCCGCCTCTCTGGGCCGTACTCCCCGAAACCTGGCTCCGTCGTCTCTGCGCGGCCGGTAACTCGACCTGGACCGTCCCGAACCGCCCGCCTTGCGCCGCCGGCGAAGCGCACTGGTCTACCGCTTGCTTCGGCGGCCGCCCCGGCTGATGGCTTCATATCGTCACCAGGTCGCGGAGCCGGGCCAGGCGGGCGGGGCCGATACCATCCACGTCACCCAGTTGCTCGAGATCGGTGAAGCGGCCGTTCGTGGTGCGCCAAGCGATGATGGCGCGGGCGGTGACGGGGCCGATGCCGGGGAGGGCATCGAGGTCGGATTCGGTGGCGGAGTTGAGGTTCACCCGCATGGCCGGGCCCGAGGAAGTGGTAGAGCCGGGCGCGGTCGAACTCGCGGTCCCGGGTCCACGGTCGGATGCCCCAATGGTGGTGCTGCCGAGACGGGGTACGCCGGGCTCGGCGGCGACGGTTCCGACTATCACCTGATCGCCGTCGGCCAGCCGCTGGGCGAGGTTGATCCCGGCCAGGTCGGCGCCTTCACGAGCCCCGCCGGCGGCAGCCACCGCGTCGGCGACCCTGGCTCCGGGCGGGACGCGCACCAACCCGGAGTTGTGTACCAGGCCGACCACGCTCACCACCAGCTCGGTAGTGGCAGCATCCGGCGCGGAATTCGATGTCGCGGCCGCGGGTGTAGCCGGACCGCCGCCATACGGTGGTGCCCCCGGTACCGGCGCGGCGGTGTACACCGCCGCGACCGACGGGACCTGTTGCGCGACGGGCCGTTCCCACAGCACCACCACGACCGCGACCAGCGCGGCCACCAGGCCCACCCCGGCCATCGCCAACACCCCACGGCGACCCGGGTCCATCCGCGTCCGCCGAGAACGCGACGGCACCAGGCGGTCCCGCCGGCGACCGCCTGGCCCGCCCGGATCGTCCAGCCAACCGGGCGCCTTCACCTCGCCCACCTCGTCGAGGTCATCGAGTTCTTTCGGCGGGTCGTCGGGTGGGAGCTCATCGAAGTTCCATCGCCCAGGCTTGGCGTCGGCTACCGAATCCGGAGAGCCCCCTGCGCCTTCCGGGCGTTCTGCTGAATTGCCCGGCCGATCCGGTGCGTCTGGCCCGGCTCCGCCCATCCGTGCACCGGTTGCCGGCCGTCGCTCCCGCCCGGAATTCCCCTCCCACTCCGGGTGGGATGTCGCGACCGAATTCGCGATACTTCCCGCTGGCATCGATGTGGCAGATCCCGCCGCTGCACGCGTGGCTCCGACCCGCGCGGTCAGTACGCCGAGTCGTTCCCGGATCCGTTCGCGTTCCTCGTGTCGTGACATGGCGGCAACGCTAGGGCCGGCCACACACGGTCGACCGGGGCCGACCAGGTATTTCGAGAAACCTGTGGATAACTGCGAGGCTGTGCACAACTCGCGCGGACACGCCGGTTCAGCGGCCGGACACAGATTTCCGATCGTTCACCGGATGCGACGATTCGCCCGTGTCAGCACCCACCGGGCAAGACGAGCACACCTACCGCCCCGACGCCGAGATGAACGGCCAGCGCCGGCCCGAACTCGGCGGTGATCACCTCATCCACGCCTGGGACCAGCTCGCGCAATTGCGCGGCCAGCGTATCGGCGGCATCCGGGGCGCCCAGATGTTGCACCGCCACCGCCGCACCGTCCTCGCCCGCCGCATCCACGGCGGCGGCGATCAGCTTCGCGTAGGCCTTGGAACGGGTGCGCACCTTCTCGCGCAGTTCCAGCTTGCCCCCGACGATCTGCAACAACGGCTTGGTGACCAGCTCGCTGCCGAAGAACGAGGCCGCGGAACTGAGCCGTCCGCCCCGGCGCAACTGCTCGGTCCGGTTCACCAGAATGAAGGTCCTTGCCCGCGCCGCCGCGGCGACAGCGGCGTCGTAGACCACGTCCAAGGCTGCGCCGGTGCACGCGCGCCGGGCCGCCGCCAATACCGGCAGACCAGTGGCCAATCCGGCACCGAGCGAATCGACGAGCCGCACCCGGTCGGAGGCATCCATATCGCGTACGGCCTGCCTGCCCGCTTCCCAGGTGCCCGACAGCTGGCGCGACAGATGCACGGCGACCACACCGTCGCCCTCACTGCGGGCCAATGCCGATTCATAGGCGGCACGCAGCTCGCCGGGCGAGGGCGCCGAGGTGGTCACGGTGTCGGAGCCGTAATCGACGTCCAGATCGTCGACACCCTCGCGGACCGCTCGGTCGCCGACCAGAACATGCAGCGGCACAACGCCTATGCCCAGCTCGCTCACGAGGTCGGCGGGCAGGCTCGCGGACGAATCGGTGACGACCACGACGGCCACGGACTACCGAACCTCCTGCAGGGTCTTCACCATCGCATTCGCCACGGCGGTGTGCCCATCCCAGCCCCAATGGATGCCGTCGGGGTTGGCAGCATCAGAGAAGATGTTCTCGCGTACCGCTTCCCCGAGGTCGACCAGCGGCACCGAAGTCCGGCCCGACCACGCCCGCAGGGCACGCACCGCGCGCTCACGGCCGCGATGAACCCGCCCGTACGCATCGCAGTTGTGCACCGAGGGCAGCACAGCCACGACGGGAAGTTCCGGACGCAACTGCGCCAGCGCCTCCCGCGACTGCTCGAGATAGCTCACGCTGATCTTCGGCGGAAGTGCCACGGGCCGACCGAGTTTCGACAGTTTGGGCTGCAACCACTGGTAGGCCGACCGCACCCCGCGCCGCAGGGCGGGCGGACGCACGTAGCGGATCATTTCCCGCAGCGCCGTCGGCAACGGCGAGGGCAGACTGTCCATGCCACCCACGGCGAATACCACAGCACCGGCACGCGGCACGGCCGCCCACACCCGCGGATCACCGATCAAGGCCCAATACCCGTCGCGGCAGGTCCAGCCGATCCGCGCGACCAGCTCGACATCCCAATCCAGTTCGGCACCCACCAGATTCGGCCAGATGCGGGGATGGTCGGCGGGCAGGCCACCTTCGGGCCCGAAGTAGGACAGCGAGTCCGCGATCACCAGCAGGACCGGACGCGGAGTGTCCCGCGATGTCGCAACGGCGCGCTCTGTCCCAGCCGTCGCGAGCTCCCCGTTCGCCGGAGAGTCGGTCTCGGCGTCGGCGGTGGGCTCGATCTGCGCGATATCGGCGCCTTCGACATCGCCCACGGGCTCGGTCGATCCGGCAGCTTCGGCCTCGGCGTCAATCGACCCAGCAACCGGATCGGCCGCGTCATCGACCGCGGGCTCGTCGGTCTCCGCGTTAGCAACGGTCGCGCCGTCGGCGGAAACCTCGGCATCTGCTGCCTGCTCGATCGCGGTACCGGAATCACCAGTCGTTGGTTCCGTCAGGAGCGAGCCGGACGCAGATTCGGGCCGATCACGGTTCGAGGATGCACTCGCCTCAGCCACCGTATCGGCATCGACAATGTCCGCCGCAGCCTGGTCCGGCACCGCGACAACAGGACTCACCGCGTCGCCAGGTGCGAGATCGGATCGGTCCGCGTCGTCCACGACCGACGATTTCGGCTCGGAGTCGGCCGCCAGAGCCACCGATTCGACGGCCGCAATCGCATCTTCCGACGGTCCGTCCGCGATAGGCGCAACCCCGTCCGCCTCGGCCGAGCTCACCGGCAAACCGGCGACCGCCGCAGCGATCTCACCCGGATTCCCCTGCTCGGCCGCAGAATTCACGTCTCCGTCGACCGCATCCGGCGGTTCGGTCGGGGGCTCCGGCACGACCTCCGCGCCCGCGCCGGACCTATCGGCTGCGGGGACGTTCTCCGGTGTTGGCACCGGTGGCGGAGTCGGCGGCGGCCCGAACAGGGCATCCGGGAGGGCACGTTCCGGCTTGGCGGAAACCTTCCGGAACAGTTCGTCCGGCACTTGCCGGAGGGGCTCTTCAGAGGACATCGGGAGCTACCTTCGCCGCTGCGTTCCACACATCGAGGCGCCAGCCGGGCTGGTCGATGCTCGGACCGTGGCTGCTCAGCTGCACCCAACTGGTGTTGGCCAGGCCACCGAGGGCGGGCCAGCTCCGTGGCGGCAGGTCGAGCAGCGCGGCCGTGAGGGCGGCGATCAGCCCGCCGTGCGCCACCAGGATGATAGTCCCGCCGGGCCAATCCTGCCGCTCGGCGAACAGTTCTCGCACCACCGGCAGCGATCGCGCGCCGACCTCGAGTTTGCTCTCGCCATTGGGTGGGGTGAAGCTCGCATCGAGCCGCCACGCCACCCGCGCACCGGGATAGCCCGCGTCGACCTCGATGTGGTCGAGCCCCTCCCAATCACCGAGGTTGGTCTCACGCAGACGTGGATCGCGGACCACCTCGATCCCGGTGTGATCGGCCAACGCCACCGCGGTCTCGTAGGCGCGCTTGAGATCGGAAGACACGATGGCGATCGCATTGTGTGTCACCAGCTCTCGCGCCGCCTCCTTGGCCTGGCGGCGGCCCAGTTCGGTGAGATCGGTGTCGATCTGGCCCTGCATCCGATCGATGGCATTCCATTCGGTCTGCCCGTGGCGCAACAGGATCAGCTTGCGCACATGGCTGTACTTCGAACTCACTCGCCATCCTCGGAAGTCGCCGCGTCGGTGGCCGCCGGCACGGCGATGCCGTCGACCGGAACCACCGGGCAGTCCTTCCACAAGCGTTCCAGCGCATAGAAGTTGCGCTCGTCGTTGTGCTGGATGTGCACGACGACGTCGACGTAATCCAGCAGCGCCCAGCGGCCCTCGCGGGTGCCTTCGCGCCGCACCGGCTTGTGTCCGGCGGCGCGCAGTTTCTCCTCGACGTTGTCGACGATCGCGTTGACCTGACGTTCGTTGGGCGCGGACGCGATCACGAAGCAGTCGGTGATCACCAACTGCTCGGACACATCGAGCACCACGACATCGGAAGCCAGCTTTTCATCGGCTGCCCGTGCGGCCACCTGCGCCATCTCCACCGCTTCGACAGAGGCCGTCATGCTCGCACCTCGCTGCGCTCGCTCACGCTCAGCTACCTTCCGCTCCTGCAGGCACATACAGGTGCCGCTTCGATATGTATTGCACGACGCCGTCGGGGACGAGGTACCAGACCGGCCGGTTCTCAGCGGCGCGGCGGCGGCATTCGCTCGACGAGATCGCCAAGGCCGGGATCTCGATCATGGTCACCGCATCATTCGGAAGATCACGCAGATGCTCCTCGAGATGATCGGTGTGCAGTTCGTAGCCCGGACGGCTCACCCCGACAAACCTCGCCAGGTCGAACAGTTCCGCCCAATCCTGCCACGTCAGGATATTGGCCAGCGCGTCCGCTCCGGTGATGAAGTACAGCTCGGCATCCGGATGCTGTGATCGCAGGTCACGCAGGGTGTCGACGGTGTAGGTGACCCCGCCGCGGTCGATATCGGCCCTGCTGACCGAGAACCGCGGATTGGATGCCGTCGCGATGACGGTCATCAGGTAGCGGTCCTCGGCCGGGCTGACCAGCTTGTCCACCTTCTGCCATGGCTGTCCCGTTGGCACGAAGACGACCTCGTCGAGGTCGAACCGGTTGGCGACCTCGCTGGCGGCGACCAGGTGGCCGTGGTGGATGGGGTCGAATGTTCCGCCCATCACCCCGAGCTTGCGTCGGGGCCGGCCTGTCGTGTGCATGAGTGCCGAGCTTAACGGGTAGGCGGGTGACCACCGTGGTCGTGATAGCGGTTAGGCGTCCTCCGGCTCCCCGCTCTCGAACTCCTGGCGCATGTCGGCGAGGTGGGAACGGGTGATGTCCAGCTCAGCGGCGGCGTCGGTCGGCTCGTCCGCGTCGGCCGCCGCGGTCAGCTCCGCGACCAGGGCGTTCATGGTCGCGAGCCAGGCCGGCGTCTCGGAGCCCGCGTCGTCGTCCCAGGTCTGCATCCATGCGACTCGGCGCAGGCAGTCGGCGCGCGCGGCGATCTTGCCGAGCCCACCCCACAGTTCGGCCGCACGCACATAGGCGGCCCTGGCCTCGTCGCTGCGTCCGGCGCGCGCGAGCGCCTGTGCTGCCGATCCGGCCAATTCCGCCCGGAGTTCATCGTGGCCTGCGACCTTCTCGATCAGGATCGCGGCAGAAACGTACTGGTGCGCGGCGTCGGCGTATCGGCGTAGCTTGGACAATGAAGCGCCGTACTGCGAGCCGATCACGGCCAGCTCGGAGGCCGGGTACCCCAGATCGGGGTCGCTGACGACCTGCTCGAACAGGGCGGCCGCAGGCCCGTGCTGCCCCGCGCGATGGAAGGCGCGGGCCGCGACACAGCTGTGGTGAGCTGCGTCGGCCTCCGACAATCCGGACCAGCGAGCCGCGGCGTACAGCGCGGCGTCGGCCAGGTCGAGTTCGCGTCCCGGCTGTCCGGCCAAGGCCGAGACCAGCAGCGAGTTCAACCGGGCCAGATCCTCGCGGGGCAGCGCACCGGAACCGACCGCGAGGGCGCGCCGGAGCTGGGTCTCGGCGGCCGCCGCGTCGGTGTGCAGACGCGCGGTGGCCGCTTCGATCAGCCGCGTCGCCTCGGCCGACCTGTCGACGACTGCTTCGACAGGCTGATCGCCCCCCTGTGGTGCCTGCACCCGGGAAGCACCGTTCGACCCTGCGGCCGCCGCGACCACCGGCAGTGGCGCGTCGGCCGACAGGCGCCCACGCACGCCGAGCGGCAGCAGCTCGAGCAGCGGCTGCCTGGTCAAGCGGGCAGTAACGCGCAGGCTGAACTCGCCGGTGCCGTTCCTGGTGTCGTAGCGCCGCGTCAGCCGCTCGATCTCGGGTTCCAGCTCGGCCAGCGCCGATGCCACGGTTCCCGCGCCGAGCGGCAACTCCCCCATGTCCAACGCCGTCAACCGGCGCAGCAGCACGCTCGCCCCGGTGATGAACGAGAGCCGGTTCGCGATATCGGCGGCCTGTTCGGTGATCCAGCCGCTGTGCTCGGCCAGAATCTCCAGCCCACGGGCCTCGTTTCCGGTCAGTGCGCAGAACTCGATGTGTTGTCCCACCGCCGCACGTAACTCGATATTGTGCCGGACCAGCGGATATCCGGTCAGATGCGCATTACGCGCCTCGGCGGTCCGGCCGCTGCGCAACATCGGCAGCAGCGCCTTGGCCAGCACGCGATGCGGCTCCTCCGCGCAGGTGCGTTCACCGTCGAGCACCGGTTTCCAATGGTCGAGCGCCGCTTCGTCGTCACCGGCCGCCTCGCTGATGACACCCCAGCTGTTGCGTTCGCAGGCGTCGCAGTCGGCCATGCTGTCCCGCCCGGCGGCGAGCGCAGCGTCTCGGTAATGAACCGCCTCCGCGTGGTCGCCGAGCGCACAGGCCATATCGGCGCGCAGGCTCAGTACCGGACGCGCGCTGTAACCACGCTGCCGGTACCGGTTCTCCAGTTCGCCGAGCCAGCGATGCACCGTCGGCAGCTCGATCGCCGGATTCCAGATCAGATCCGAGGTCATCCACTTCAGCTGCCAATGCAGCGAGTGGGTCAGATGACCCAGCTCGGCCGGGTTCGCGTCATAGATTCCCAGCAGCCTGCCGTAGGCCACCGGCGACAGATCCCGTTCGCCCGCGTACATGTAGGACCGAGCCAGCTCCAGCAGCACGCTGCCCTCGAGCGCGCGGTCGGTGCCGTTGCGTGCGGCGGCGGCCGCCGTTTCCAGGCGTTGAGTGCGGGCACGTCCGTGTGGCAGCGAGCGGCAGCGGCGCAGTTCGGTGTCGATCTCGGCGTGTTCCATGTCAGTTCTCCCCGCCGTCGACGGCGCGCTCGGTCGCCCAGCTCAGGAACTCGCCGAACGCGCGGTTGAGCAGCGCGGTATCGGCGGGCCGCAGCGGCCGGTGGGTCATCAGCAGTGCCTGCCCGTACAGCGATTCCACGGCGGTTTTCAGGAACGCCGGATCGCCGATGCGGGCCAGCCTGCGCACCACCGGGCTGTGATAGTTGAGGACCAGCTGTGCGCGTGGTGTCGCGGATTCGAGCGCGCCGAGGATGTCGGACCACAGATCGTCGGCATCGGCCGCGGTATCGGCCCGGGCGCGTTCGTTCCTGGCGCCACGGCTGTCGAGATAGAGCGCAGGCACGGACACCGGATGGAAGGCACGCAGCAGCACATCGCAGGCGAGCGGATCGAGTGTGATGCGTGCGGTCGCCAGGACCGGCGCCAGCGCCAGCTCCTCGGCCGGATCCACCGAGTCGAGCGCGGCGGTCACGGCGGCGCCATCGAGCTCGACCACCTCCACACCGGGCACGACCTGCGGCAGCAGCGCGACCAGTTCGGCGTCATAGGTGTAGCCGCCGTTGACGATGCCGATGCCCTGCGCCGACGCCGTCTGGGCGACCTGCCGGAACTCCTCCACCGACGCGCTGACGCGCACCACCGGATGCTTGCGGACGAACTCGGTGAGCGGTATCCGCCCCTCCGTGGTCTCGAACAGCAGATGCGGCAACATGATCCGCAGCAGTTCGGTCGAATGCCTGGCCATGGCCTTGACGCCCAGCGCATGCACCGACAGGAACGCGGCCAGCCGTTCGGGCTGCTCGGCGGCGATCTCGGTAAGCCAGTCCCGCACACGCTCACCGAGCGCGTCGCGGACTATTGCCAGTCGCTCGTCCTCGTAAAGACCCTCGCGTGACGCGGTCGGGCGCAGCGAATCGGTATCGATGACGCAGCGCACGAAGAACGCCCAGTCCGGCAGCACCCCGCGCACCGCGTCGCCGAGCAGCATCCCCTTCAGATACACACGGTGGGCGCTGGACTCGGCCGGATTGCCCGGTTGCGACAGCACATACGCGACACCACTGACCCCGGCCAGCTCGGCATTGAGGTCGATGACGTCCAGCGGCTGGAAACCGAGAACCCGCTCGCCGTAGTCGAACAGCGCGGCCCGCCGCAGCGCTGGCGAGTCGAACGAGCGCCGCCAGATGGGCGGTGGATCGGTCACCCGGACCACCGTTGCGTCGGCTTCGACGGTCACCTCATAGGGCAACAGCGAACCGTAGTCGGCGACGAGTTCCAGCACGCGTTCGGCGGTGAACCACGGCTGCGAACCCGGACGGGGCGTCAGTTCGACGGTCGTCCCCGGTTCGGGGTATTCGCCTGGTTCGAGCGCACGCAGCACATACGTGCCGTCCGCCGCGGCGATCCACTCCACGGGCGCGGCCTCGGCATCAGCGGCCGAACGGGTGACTACGCGAATCGTTTCGGCGACGGTGAAGCAGGCGAGCAAGCCGATACCGAACTGGCCGAGGAACTCCCGCCGGGCGCCCTCGATGTCATCGCGTTTGGACGAGCGGCCGATCGTGGCCAGGAACCGGTGCACATCAGCCTCGGTGAGGCCGATACCGGGGTCGGTGATGCGCAGACCGCTGTCGTCGAGCCTCAGCCGGATCGCGGTGGGCGCGGTGGGGTCGAGCTTCGTGCGGGCCGTGACGGCGTCGACGGCGTTCTGCAGCAGCTCCCGGATGTAGACCCGCGGACTCGAGTACAGGTGGTGCGACAGCAGATCCACGATGCCGCGCAGATCGACCTGGAACGAATAGTTGTTGTCCGCCGGAGCTGTGTTGACCATTCGGGCATTGTCGCGGCAACACCATAAGATTCGCTTAACAAGCGCTCATCGTCACACCGGCAGCAGCCGCGACACCACCGCCGTCAGCTGTGCTGCCGACCGGCACTCGTGCATCTCGATCACCTGCTGATATTTATCGGCCGCCGAATCACCCGATCCCCACTGGGTTGTCGGCTCCGGATTCAGCCAGTGCGCATGCTTGGCCACCTCCACCAGACCACGCAGCGTCTCCAGGTCGGGATCACGATAGTTGGTGCGCGCGTCACCGAGGATCAGCAGTGAGCTGCGGCTGGTGACGGCATCGGGCCACTTCTCGGCGAACCCGGCCAACGCGCTGCCGTAATCGGAATGCCCGTCGAACCCGGCGACGTCGGCCTCGGTGAACACGCGCTTCATCGCCTCGTCCAATTGCGTTCGCGCATCGAAGAACCGGGTCACCTCATCGGTCTGATCGACGAAGGCGAAGATCCGCACCCGGGAGAATTGCTCCCGCAACGCGCTCACCAGCAGCAAGGTGAAATTGCTGAAGCCGGCGACCGAACCGGAGACATCACACAGCAGCACCAGCTCCGGGCGGCCCGGCCGCGGCTTACGACTGACCAGATCGATCGGTACCCCGCCGGTGGACATCGACTTACGCAATGTGCGCCGTAGATCGATCTCCCCGCGCCGGGAATGCTTGCGCCGCACCGCCAACCGCGAGGCCAGAATCCGGGCCAGCCGCTGGGTACTGCGACGCAGCTCGGCCAACTCCGACTCCGAGGCGCGCAGGAAATCCACCTCTTCGGCTTGACGGGCGACGCCGTAAGTGGCGACCCGCTCCCGGCCGATCCGCTCGGCGACACGCCTGCGGGTCTCGGCGTCCACGGTGGCACGGAAGCCGGTGATGCGCTGACGTGCGGCGCGGCGCGCGACCTCGGTATCGAAGGCACTCGCGTCGGGCCGCGCCAAGCCGGCCAGGATCTTGGCCAGCAACGTCTGCGGCTGCACCTCTTTGAGCGCCTGATAAGTGGAGAACGACGGGCCGCGCGCGGACTGATACTGCCCCAGTTCCTCGACCATCTGGCCGGCCAGCGATTCCAGCTGGGCGGCGGCGCCCTCCTCGGTCAACAGCTCGGCCAGCAGCTCACGCAGCGCCTCGATATCGACGTTGCCCGATGGCGTGCGCGGGATCTCGACATCGTCGACCGAATCGGTACGAGCGCCGATCGCGGCGGGGAACCAGAGGTCGAACAGCCCGTCGTAAGTACTGCGGTGCGTGGAGCGGCGCAGCAGCGCGCAGGCAAGACCCTCCCGGACCGACTCGCGGTCCATCAGATCGAGCACAGTCAGGACCCGGCCTGCGTCCACCGTCTCCGACGGACCCACCGGAACACCGCGGGCCCGCAACGCCTCGACGAAACCGACGAGATGGCCCGCGATCCCGTGCGGCGCTTGGAAACTCGGCGACTGCGCGGGTGCCGATCGCGCGGACATCGGCTCAGGCCAGTTTCAGCTCGGCCAGCGCACGCTCGTGGTCGCTGCGATGTTTGAGCACCACACCGAGAGTCGCGCGCACCGTGGTGTCGTCGAGATCCTGCATGCCGAGCGCCAGCAGCGTGCGGCCCCAGTCGATGGACTCGGCCACCGAGGGCAGCTTCTTCAGCGGCATACCGCGCAGCACGTGCACGATCCGCACCAGCTGCTGCGCGACGGCCTCGGGCAGCTCAGGCACCCGACTGGCCAGAATGCGACGCTCGAGGTCGGCGTCGGGGAAATCCAGATGCAGGTAGAGACAGCGGCGCTTCAACGCCTCCGACAGTTCCCTGGTGGCGTTGGAGGTGAGCACCACGAACGGCTTGTGCGCGGCGGTGATGGTCCCCAGTTCGGGCACCGTCACCGCGAAATCGCTGAGCACCTCGAGCAGCAGGCCCTCGATCTCGACGTCTGCCTTATCGGTTTCGTCGATGAGCAGCACCGTCGGCTCGGTCCGGCGGATCGCGGTCAACAGCGGCCGCGCCAGCAGGAATTCCTCGGTGAAGACGTCGGCCTTGGTCTCTTCCCAGTCGTTCTCGCTGGAGGCCTGGATCCGCAGGATCTGCTTGGCGTGGTTCCACTCGTAGAGCGCGCGGGCCTCGTCGACGCCCTCATAGCACTGCAAGCGCACCAGCTCCGCACCGGCGGTCTGCGCGACCGCACGCGACAGCTCGGTCTTGCCGACACCGGCCGGGCCCTCGATCAGCAGCGGTTTGCCCAGCCGATCGGCCAGGAACACCGACGTGGCGGTGGCCTTGTCGGCCAGGTAACCGGTTTCGGCGAGCCGATCGATCACCTCGTCCACCGACGCGAAGATCGGCTCCTGAACCTGATCCGAATTCGAGCGATCCACCACCGCGTCCCTTTCCTGCGACTACCAGCCCCACGCTACGGGACGGCGGATCGGTGCCCCGGCTCAGACCGGACGGACCTGGCCGTCGCCCCACACGATCCACTTGGTGGAGGTGAGTTCGGGCAGCGCCATCGGGCCCCGTGCGTGCAGCTTCTGGGTGGAGATGCCGATCTCGGCGCCGAATCCGAACTGCTCGCCGTCGGTGAAGGCAGTGGAGGCGTTCACCATGACCGCAGCGGCGTCGACCCGGCTGGTGAACTCGCGGGCAGCGGCCGATTCCGCGGTGACGATGGCCTCGGTGTGGCCGGTCCCCCAGGTGTTGATGTGCTCGACCGCGGCATCCAGACCGTCGACGACCTTCAGCGCAATATCGAGGGTGAGGTACTCCTCGCCCCAATCTGCGTCGGTGGCGGGCACCTGACCGGGCAGATCACCGTGGATGGTGACGCCGTTGTCCTCGAGCGCCTTGGTGAGCCGCGGTACGGCGGTCTCGGCGATGGCGGCATCGATGAGCACGGTCTCGGCCGCATTGCAGACGCTCGGCCTGCGGGTCTTGGCGTTGATCAGGATCTGCTCGGCCATATCCAGATCGGCGCCCGCGTGCACGTAGACGTGGCAGTTGCCGGTGCCGGTCTCGATGGTCGGCACCTGCGCGTCGCGCACGACTGCGTTGATCAGTCCGGCGCCACCGCGCGGAATGACCACATCGACCAGGCCGCGCGCCTGGATCAGATGGGTGACGCTGGAACGGTCCTCGCTGGGCAGCAGCTGAACGGCGTCGGCGGGGATACCCTGCTCGACAAGCGATTCACGCAGCACCTCGACCAGGGCGGCATTCGATCGGGCAGCCGACGACGAGCCACGCAGCAACGCGGCGTTACCCGACTTCAAGGCCAGCCCGAACGCGTCGACGGTGACATTGGGCCGCGCCTCGTACACCATGCCGACCACACCGAGCGGCACCCGCACCTGGCGGATCTCCAGCCCGTTCGGCAGCGTCGAACCGCGCACCACCACACCGACCGGATCCGGCAGGCCCGCGACCTGACGCAGGCCCGAGGCGATGCCATCGATGCGCGGCTTCGTCAGCCGCAACCTGTCGAGCAGAGATTCCTCGGTGCCCGCGGCCTGCGCGGTCGCGATGTCCTCGGCGTTGGCGGCCAGCACCCGGTCGGCTGCGGCGAGAAGCGCATCGGCGGCTGCGTGCAGCGCATCGTTCTTCTCGGCGGTGGTCAACTGGGCGAGCGCACGTGACGCGACCCGAGCCTTACGCGCGGCGTCGTGCACGGCCTCACGGATATCGAGCTCGGCTGCCTGTCCTAACGTCATGGGTTACAGACTACGCAGCCGCAACGACTCCGGATCATCGCGCCGCGGGCTACGGACGCCGCTGGTCACGGCGGCTGTCGGTGGCTTCCCGTACGTTGCCGGGTGCGGTCCATAGTCCACGACACAGGAGCGGAGAAACGGTGGCAGTCCCTCGCAACAGCGACGTCCCTGTCGTGCCCAGCGCGCCGAAACCACGCGAGCGGCGGCCCGCGCAATCACCGCGCGACGATTTCGACGATGACACCACCATCGACGACGTCGCCTACTCCGACAGCGATCTGTCCAGGCCGCAGACCCACGCGCTGGGGCTCGAAGGGTGCCGGTTCGACAGCTGCCGACTCGGCGGGATCATGCGCGGGGTCACCTTCTACGAATCCGAACTATCGATCTGCGATCTGGCCAACCTGGAGGCCGACGAATGCTCGATGGCCGAATGCGTGATCAGCACCAGCAGGCTGACCGGCATGTCGTGGACCGCGGGTACCTGGCGTGACGTCCTGCTCGAAGGGACCCGCGCCGACCTCACTTCGTTCCGCTACTCCAAGCTGCGCACCGTCGTCTTCCGCGACTGCGATCTGCGCCAGACCGATTTCGAAGGTGTCGAATTCCGCAACGTCGCCTTCGAACGGTGCAATCTGACCGGCGCCCGCTTCACCGGGACCGGAGCACGGCACAACCTCCGATTCACCGACTGCACGCTGGCCGACATCAACGGGGTGACCAGCCTGCGCGGCGCCACGGTGGACGGCGGCGATCTCCTCGGCTTGGCCGCGAGCCTGGCCCGCGAAGCGGGGATCACGGTGCGGTGGTGAACGACGTCCGCTGGTGAGACGGTCGGCGACGCGTTGACAGTTGCCGTTGAACTCGTCCGCGCCGCAGGTCCACGTTCCGCGGCGCTCATGACGTCGGCTCGGGCGCGTCAACTCGAGCAAGTGGCCGGATTCACCATCGGACCGGCGTTCGCGGTGTCGATCTCAACTCCGCGATTCCCCGTCACATGGGCGGCGCGGGTCACCCGCCTGCGGCTACCGTGCCGGTATGACCGACGGACGTGCGCCCGTGATCGCGGTACTCGGCAGCATCAACATGGATCTGGTCACCACCACCGACCGGCGGCCGCAACCGGGTGAGACGGTGCTCGGCAGTGGATTCGCGATGGTTCCTGGCGGTAAGGGCGCGAATCAGGCGATTGCGGTGGGGCGGAGCGGTGGACAGGTCGAGTTCATCGGCGCGGTCGGCGGGGATGTGTTCGCCGACGGGCTGCGGGCGGTATTGCGGGACTCCGAGGTGGGGACCGCGCGGCTACGGTCGGTTGATGGGCCGAGCGGGATCGCCGCGATCGTGGTGGATGCGGACGGGGAGAACAGCATCATCGTGGTGGGTGGTGCCAATGCCGCGCTCACCGAGCTCGATGATGACGATCTTGCGGTGATCGCTTCCGTCGATATCCTGCTGTGCCAGTTGGAGATTCCGGTGCCCACCGTGGCCGCTGCGGCTCGGCATGCGAGGGCGAACGGGACCATCGTCGTGCTCAATCCCTCACCCGCCCGTGAGCTGCCACCCGAGCTGTGGGCCGACGTCGACGTAGCGGTGGTCAATTCCGGCGAGTTCACCGCGCTCGGAGCTGCGCTCGACCCGGTCCCCCACGTCGTGGTGACGCTCGGTGGGGACGGTGCTCGCTACCGTGGTCCCGACGGCCAGGAACTCTCCGTACCCGGCACGGCAGTCGAGGTGGTCGATACGACCGGCGCCGGCGACACCTTCACCGGAGCGCTCGCCGTGTCGTGGGATCGGGGCCCGGCCGAGGCCCTGCGTTTCGCCTGCGCGGCGGGAGCGCTGGCCACCACCCGCCTGGGTGCGAGCGCCTCGATTCCCCATCGCGCCGAGATCAACGCCGCACTCGGAGACGCCCACCCGGCGCCGTAATCCGCCATCTACGGCCTTCGTGCCTCCCGCCCTCGTCTGACCGAGACGAGCCCGTCGCTCACGGCGAGCACCGTGCATGCTCCGCCCTACCGAGGGCGCGGGCGCGCTCGGCTGCTGCCTGATTGTTCGCCGATTCGGCGCGACCCTCGAACCGCTGGCGATAGTGCTTCCCACCGATATTCAGATGCGGCGAAGCGCTGCCGTGCCTACCGTTGAATGTGTAAGGCGAAGCGAATTCGCAAGTAATGAAAGGACCGAGACGATGTTTCCCGTCGAGCTGCCCGGTACCAGGGCGCGGACGTTGATGTGGGCTTCCGAGCACGATATCGAACACGCCGCGCTGCAACAGCTGCGCAATATCGCGCAACTGGAATGGGTCCACGGCGTCCGCGTCATGCCGGACGTGCACCTCGGCAAGGGAGCAACAGTCGGCTCGGTAATCGCCATGAAAGACGCCGTCGCACCCGCCGCCGTCGGCGTGGACATCGGCTGCGGTATGGAAAGCGTGAAGACCGACCTCACCGCCGCCGACCTACCCGACAACCTGCATTCCCTGCGCAGCCGCATCGAGGCCGCGGTACCCGTGGGGTTCCACGGGCACGACGACCCGGTGAATGTCGGCAGGATCGGTGCGGAGGTCTCCGCTCTCGGTGCGAGCACCGCGACGCTGCGTTCGGGGTGGGATCGGTTCTGGGGGTCGTTCGCGGACCTCGATAGGAGCGTGTGGTCGCGTGAGTCCAAAGCTCATAAGCAGATGGGAACGCTAGGCCAAGGAAATCACTTTATTGAGCTCTGCTTGGATCAGGACGACGCGGTATGGATCTTGCTGCATTCCGGAAGCCGGAATATCGGCAAGGAACTCGCCGAGCGGCATATGGCTGCAGCTCGGGCGCTGCCACACAATGTCGGCCTGCCGGATCGTGATCTTGCAGTATTCCTTTCGGGCACTCCGGAAATGGACGCCTATCGCCGCGACCTAACCTGGGCCCAGGAATATGCCGCCCGCAACCGTGCGGTGATGCTGGCATTGGTGTGCCGCGCAGTCCGCGACGAGTTCGCCGATCGCTCGGTCCGGTACGATGCGCCGATCTCATGCCACCATAACTATGTGGCCGAGGAGATCATCG
Organism: Nocardia sp. NPDC059180; assembly: GCF_042754945.1. Lineage (NCBI taxonomy): Bacteria > Bacillati > Actinomycetota > Actinomycetes > Mycobacteriales > Nocardiaceae > Nocardia > Nocardia sp. NPDC059180. Next base: position 351,077 of record NZ_JBHZBU010000006.1, on the reverse strand, counting down.
ACGGCATGCCGATGTTGGTGACCCGAAAGGGCGCCGTACGGGCAGGTAAGGGTGATCTCGCGTTGATCCCCGGATCGATGGGCACTCGCTCATATGTCGTGCGGGGCAAGGGAAACCCGGACTCGTTCCAGTCCGCCTCGCACGGCGCGGGGCGGCGGATGAGCCGTACTGCGGCCAAGAAGCGGTACAGCGTCGCCGATCTGATCGCCCAAACCGAAGGCGTCGAGTCCCGCAAGGACGCCGGTGTCGTGGATGAAATCCCCGCCGCCTACAAGGACATAGACGAGGTCATCGCCGCCCAGCGTGACCTGGTCGACGTGGTGGCGACCCTGCGTCAGGTGGTCTGCATCAAGGGGTGAGCTACGCTCCAGCCGAGCCACTGCGGTTCGGCCGGAGATGCGGGCATCATTCGGAGTTCGAGACCCCCGTGGTACCCATTCTCAGCTTCATCTGCCGGAGCCTACATTTGCGAACCGATACGCTGGACATGGTGCGTCCCAAGATCTCTGCGGCCATCGTCTGCTCGTGAGTCAAAATGATCTCATCGTCGTGAGCTGTCCACGCCCGCCTCGTCACACCGTATCGACCGGCTTTCTCGGCAGCGGGAGCCCAGGCGGCGACCTTCGTCGCGGCCGCTCGCTTGCGATCAATGCTGATCACTCCAGGTGAGTACCACACCCACGCCGCGAGCTGGGCTGCCGCAATGTTCTTCACCATCACATTGAAGACCCCGTCCCGTTTGTTGCGCCTGGCCGTTCTCGTCACCCCACAGACTCGTTTTACTATCCAGCAAAAGAACTCGGCTGCTGCAGCGCTGGAAGTCACGAAGCTGATGAATGGTTCACCCTTACAAGTGAATCCGACCGAGCCGTCCCCGTCGAGCAGTCCGCGCAGATAGTCCGGTTCGGCAAACGGTTCGCCCGGTGGCTGAATAATCCCCGACTTCGGGCCTACGGACACACCCAGGCTTGCTATCGACCGCCGTACTTCCTTATCGAAGAACCACAAGGTGGCCGTCTGATGGTTTTCCGCGAAGTTGGTTGTGCGAGTTCGGTACTTGATGGACGAGTAGCAAGGGAGAATCTCGGCAATGCGCGCCAGAATTCGCTCGTCTCGAATCGCCAATTCGAGCGAAACCCTCCCTTTGGCTTCGATACTTCCCTCGTGCGATCCGTCGGTCTGCAATAGTCCGATCATGTACGCCACACCAGGCACTGTTGGGTCAAGTGCAGGCAAAATTCCCCCTAAAGCGCAAACTCAACGGCGCCATCGTTATCCGTTATCGGCTATCGCAGTTCGGAACGCAGAAAGGCAGGCGCGATCTCAGCCTTATGATGTGCTGTTACGAGATACCCTCGCACACAAGAATACCCGTGCGCAGAGAGCCGCGCTATAGGTTGGCCGACGTGCCGTTCCGTCGCTTCGGACTCACTTCACGTCACGGAACTACCGCACCCTGATACTTGTGAAATGTCGCAGCAACCTGCGTCAAGTGCTCTGGGTCAAAGAGCGAGAAGCTCCCCCGACCGGGCCGTATAGGTCCAGCCGGGAACCGCTCAGCGGCGTTTGAGGGTCGCGACCACTCCCGCGCCGAACAGCAGGGTTCCGACGATGAGGACCATTCCGCTGACCAGCCAGGCGTGTAGGGCTACGTGGAGTTCGGCGGTGAGGACGGGTATGTCGCCGATGAGGCGGAAGGTGTCGTCGGGGAAGAGGATTTGGATGATGCCGGGGATGATGCCCCAGATCAGGCCGGCGATCATGGTCGCCGCAGGTGAGTACGCGGCCAGTACCGCCACCAGGAGCAGCAGGATCGCGCCGAGCACAGATTGACCGGGTGCGCTCCAGCGGTCGACCGAATCCCACCATCGGCTGGTGGTCAGCGAGCCGTGTGCGGCGATTCCTATGCCGATCGGCGTCACCACCAACCCGACCACGGTCCCGATCAGAGTGCGGCCGAACGAGCCACGGTTCTGGAACTGGGCTCCCGGCGGCGACCACCCCGCGGGCGACTGGAAATTATCCGGCATCACGTCCTCCTACCAGGTCCTACGAGCCCGGTGGCCCCTCGTCATCAACCTCATTGTCCCCAGGAGTACCCAGATCCGCCCGTTACGGCTCGGACTCGCAGCCCTCCCGTGATCTTGTCGGCGGGTTGGTGCACCATGGCCCTCATGAACACAGCTGAGGGGACGACAACGACGGGTATCGACGTTGCCGGGCTGCGTGAGCGGGCCGAGGGTCTGCTGCGGGAGCTGGCCGGTGGCGGGGCGCGGTTGCGTGAGGACCAGTGGACCGCGATCGAAGCGCTGGTGGTGCACCGGCGGCGGGCGCTGGTGGTGCAGCGCACCGGCTGGGGTAAATCGGCGGTGTATTTCATCGCGGCGAAGCTGCTGCGTGCGGCCGGGCGTGGTCCGACGGTGATCGTGTCGCCGCTGCTCGCGCTTATGCGCAATCAGGTGGCCGCTGCCGAACGTGCCGGGGTGGTGGCGGCGACCATCAACTCCGGCAATGTCACCGAATGGGACGATATCCATGCACGGGTCGCCGCAGGTGAGGTGGATGTTCTGCTGGTGAGTCCGGAGCGGCTGAACAATCCCGACTTCAGGGATCAGGTGCTACCGAAACTCGCTGCCGACGCGGGCCTGGTGGTGATCGATGAGGCGCACTGTGTCTCGGATTGGGGCCATGATTTCCGGCCCGACTACCGACGTATCCGCACACTGATCGCCGACCTCGGGTCCGATGTGCCGGTGCTGGCCACCACCGCCACCGCCAACGACCGTGTGGTCACCGATGTCGCCACCCAGATCGGCACCGACACCCTGGTGCTGCGCGGCACCCTCGATCGTGAATCGCTGCATCTGTCGGTGGTGCGCTTCGACGACGCCGTCGAGCGCACGGCGTGGCTGAGCCGCCATCTGGGTGAACTGCCCGACTCGGGAATCATCTACACACTCACTGTCGCCGCCGCACAGGATCTGGCCGACGTGTTGAACTCGCACGGGCACACCGTCGCCGCCTACACCGGGCAGACCGATCCGGCCGAGCGCGAGATGCTAGAGGCCGCGCTGCTGAACAACGAGGTCAAGGCGCTGATCGCCACCTCGGCTCTCGGTATGGGATTCGACAAGCCGGACCTGGGATTCGTGGTGCACGTCGGTGCGCCTTCTTCCCCGATCTCCTACTACCAGCAGGTCGGGCGTGCAGGACGCGGCACCGAGCGCGCCGAGGTCGTGCTGCTGCCCGGCCCCGAGGACGCGCGCATCTGGAGCTACTTCGCCTCCGTCGCTTTCCCCAGCGAGCACATCGTGCGTTCGGTGCTCGCGGCGCTCGACATCGACCGTCCGCAGTCCACGGCTGCCCTCGAGCCGTTGGTCGAGTTGAACCGGTCGCGGCTGGAGATGGTGCTGAAGGTGCTCGACGTCGACGGTGCGGTGCGGCGAGTGCGCGGCGGCTGGTTGTCCACGGGCCAGGAGTGGGCCTATGACACCGAACGCTACGAGCGGTTGGAGGCGGCCAGGTCCGCCGAGCAGCAAGCGATGATCGACTATCAATCGACGACCGGATGCCGCATGGTGTTCCTCCGCGGCCAGCTCGACGACCCGGGCTTGCAGGCCGCGGCACCCGGCACGGCCGATTGCGGCCGCTGCGACAACTGCACCGGCACACGTCCGGACACCGCCGTCGACGCCGACGAGGTTGCCTCCACCCGTGCCCGCCTCGATCGCCCCGGCATCGACCTGGCGCCGCGCAAGATGTGGCCGACCGGGATGGCCAAGCTCGGTATCCCCTTGTCCGGCAAGATCTCCGGTGGCGCAGAAACCGGCCGGGTGCTCGGCAGGCTGAGTGCGCTCGGTTGGGGGCAGCGATTGCGGGCCCTGCTCGACGGCCCGGATGGGCCCGTTCCGGACGCGGTGGTTCAGGCGTGCATCGCCGTACTGCGCGACTGGGATTGGGATACCCGGCCCACCTCCGTACTGGCCTTGGAATCGCCGACGCATCCGGCGCTGGCCGCAAGCGTCGCGGCCCGGCTCGCCGAGATCGGCAAACTCCGCGACCTCGGCACGATGCGAGTGCGGCCCGACCGGCCACCGGTGTCCGCGGTCAATTCCGCGCATCGGGTCGCTGCCCTGCACAACCTGTGGGAACTACCAGATCTCGGGGAGATGGACGGCCCGATCCTGCTGGTCGACGCCCTCACGGACTCCGGATGGACCTTCACCGCTGCCGCACATCAGCTACGCGCTGCCGGAGCTCCGGCAGTGCTGCCCTTCGCGCTCGCCATCCCGACCTGAGGCAGCGATTCTGACCCCCCATCGAGCCGATGGTTCCAGCACAGTTCTGGGGCGCGGCGTGGTTCGCCCGGACGATCCTCGCAGCACACGTTATGGTCGGGAACGTGGCCAGCAGCAAGGGGGCGGCTATCGAGCTCGATGTCGGGGACAGGCTGGTTCGTGTCTCCAATCCCGATCGGGTCTACTTCCCCGAATCCGGTGCCACCAAGCTCGACCTGGTGCAGTACTACCTGAGCGTCGGGGACGGGATCGTCAATGCGCTTCGGGATCGGCCGTGCATGCTGCACCGGTTTCCGAAGGGGCTGGCCGGCGACAAGGTGCATCAGAAGCGGTTGCCTGCGGGGGCACCGGATTGGGTGCCGACGGTGCGGGTGTTCTTCCCTCGCTATGGTCGGCATGCCGACGAGCTGTGTGTGTCGGAACTCGCGGATGTTATTTGGGCGGTGCAGATGTCGACGGTGGAGTTCCATCCGTGGAATTCGCGTCGCGCCGATACCGAACGTCCGGACGAGTGGCGGATCGATCTGGATCCGATGCCCGACTGCCCGTGGTCTCGGGTTCAGCACGTGGCCGGTGTGGTGCATGAGGTGCTCGACGAGATCGGGGCGGTGGGCTGGCCGAAGACCTCTGGCGGGCACGGGCTGCACGTCTACGTCCGGATCGCGCCGGAGTGGGGATTCCAGGATGTCCGGCGTGCCGCGCTCGCTTTCGCCCATGAGGTCGAGCGGCGCGCACCCGATGACGTGACCACCACCTGGTGGCGTCGGGATCGCGATCCGAAACTGCTGTTCGTCGACTACAACCAGAACGCCCGCGACCACACCATCGCCGCCGCGTACTCGGTGCGCGGAGTGCCCGAAGCCACCGTCTCCACCCCGGTGACCTGGGACGAGATCCCCGATATCCACCCGCGCGATTTCACCATCGCCACCGTGCCGTCCCGCTACCAGCAGCTCGGAGACCTGCATGCGGGCATCGACGACGCCGTCTTCGAACTGGACAGCCTGATCGAGTGGGCCGACCGGGACAAGGTCGAGCTGGACGAGGACGAGGACTGACCGGAGCCTGGCGCTCGTCGAGTACGTTCGGTCCGAAGACGGCCGAGGTGAGCGAAGGAGGTCCGAGGATGAGCGGCACAGACGTGGCGATCGCGATCGGCCCGGGCGAACAGCCGATACTCGAGCAGGCGGTGACCGAGGCCGGCGCCCGCATCGTCGACTTGGCAAACGCCCGCGCCCTGGTCTGGAACGGACCGCCGACACAATTCCCGGACCGGCTCCCTTCCGGTATCGAATGGGTGCAACTCAATGCGGCCGGCGTGGAGGACTGGTTCGACGCCGGTGTCTTCGACCGGTTCCCTCGGGTCCGATTCACCTCCGCCGCAGGCGCATACGCCGCTAGCGTTGCCGAGCACACGCTGATGTTGCTGCTGGCCGGAGTGCGTTATCTCCCGGAGCATCTGCGGGCCGCGAGCTGGCGGCAGCGGGAGTTCTTCCCGCATGTCGGTTCGCTGCGCGGCGCCACCGTCGCCATTGTCGGGGCGGGCGGAATCGGACGCGCGCTCATCCCGATGCTGACGCCGCTGGGCGCACAGATCATCGCGGTCAATCGTTCCGGACGCCCGGTCACCGGGCCGGGTATCACCGATTCGGTGGAGACGGTGCGCGCCGACGATCTCGCGAGCGTGTGGTCCCGCACCGATCATGTGGTGATCGCGGCCCCGGCCACCGCCGAGACCCGGCATCTGATCGGCGCGAAGGAGTTGGCGCAACTGAAGCCGACGTCGTGGGTGATCAACGTGGCGCGCGGCAGCCTCGTCGACACCGATGCCCTGGTCGAGGCGTTGCGCACGAACGCTATCGGCGGCGCGGGGCTCGATGTCACCGATCCCGAACCGCTACCAGACGGTCATCCGCTCTGGAATCTTCCCAATGCCATTGTCACCCCGCATGACTCGAATCCACCGCAGCTGCGCATGGCGGCATTCGCCGAACACGTGACCGACAACGTCACCCGTTTCGAAGCCGGTGCGGACCTGCTTGCACCGATCGACCCGCAGCGCGGTTACTGACCTCACGCGGCGGCGACCAGCTTGCTCCCACCGCGACCACGCGACCGCTCGCGCCCGGCCGCTCGCCGACCCGACGGGAGGGCATCGACCGGAGTCCGCGATCACCATCGCTCCCGACTTCGATGACACGCGGCGGTGTCCGGCGCATCGGCCGGTGGGCGCTACACTCGGGCGGTCGACGGCCGTGGCGCCCGCCGGTCCGGCGCGGGTGGGGTTTGCGAGGGAGGTGCAGCGATGCCGAACTACCGCATCGACGATCTCGCGCGCGCCGCAGGCACCACCAGCCGCAATGTCCGCGCCTATCAGGAACGCGGGCTGCTGCCGCCGCCGGTCGGCAAGAACGGCCGCGCCAGCATCTACGACGACACCCACCTGGAACGGCTGCGGTTGATCGACTCGCTGCTGCAGCGCGGTTTCACCACCGCCCATATCGCCGATTTCATCACTAGCTGGGAGACCGGCAAGGATCTCACCGAGGTGCTCGGGCTGCAGCACGCGGTGACGGCGACTTGGGCCAAAGATGAGCCGTTCGAGGTGTCGCGGGAGTTGATCGGCTCTATCCTCGGGCCCGATACCGATGACCTCGTCGAGCAGTTGCGCCGGATGGATCTGGTCCGCATCGAGAACGACACCGTCGTCTTCACCGACACCCAGCTGCTCACCTCCTTCGCCGAACTCGACGAATACGGGCTCGACCTACGCACCCTGATCAGCGTGCACACCCAGGTCGCCGCTCACATCGACGACATCACCAAGATCATGATCACCGCGGCGCGCAAACACATCGTCGACGAGCACGGCCCCGGCTGGCTACCGGAAACCAGCGAGGAGATCGCGCAGACGACGGCCATGCTCAACAAGATGCGCGAACTGAGCGTCGCGTCGGTGCACAGCACTCTGGCCCGCTCCCTGGACACCAATCTGCGCCGCGAACTGGGTGAATACCTCGAAACCGCCGCCGATCGCGATCGCAAACGCACCCCGGCCAACTCCGACGAATCCGAGAGGCGCCGGTAGCCCGAGCCCCCCACGGCTACGCGGTGTTGGCTAGCATGAGCTCGAAAACCCGCGGTGGGAGCCAGGAAGCCGGTGCGAATCCGGCACGGTCCCGCCACTGTTATCGGGGAGTCGGCCCCAACGACGACCACGGCCGCAAGGCTGGAAGGTCGGGGCCCGCGTCGATCCGGGAGTCAGGAGACTGACCCGCCGCGGAACACCACCACGGGGCGAGGACCCCGGGGGCGGCCATTCATCCGCGTCGTCACCACCGGCGGCCGGTCGGCGACTCGTGCACCACGCGGCAATACCGCGCCACGCACCCCGCGAATGCTGTTCTCGTGTCCCACCTTCGACGCGAGAGGAACGACATTGCCGGATACGAGGGTCACCCGCGTCGAGATCACCCGCCGTAGTTTGCTGACCGGGCTGCTCGCCGCCGCCACCCTGCCCGCGATCGCCGCGTGCGCTCACGCCGGTTCCGCGAATACCGGTGCCGGACCGACAGTGACCGACTTGACCGGCCGCACTGTCGTCCTGCCGGGCCCGGTGCGCCGGGTCGTCACGATCCCCATGCCCGCCGCCTCGATGATGATCGCGGTGGCCGGACGTCCGGATGTGCTTGCGGGCATGAACGCCGCCTCGGCGACCGCCATCCGTGACGGTTTCCTCGGCGAGGTGCATCCGCAGCTGCTGTCGGTCCGCACCGATGTGGCCGGCGCCGAGTTCGCGCCGAATGTGGAGAGCATCCTCGCCGCCGAGCCGGATGTGGTGGTGCAGTGGGGCGATCGCGGTGCGGGCATTCTCGACCCGCTGCGCAATGCGGGCTTGACGGTGGTGTCGCTCACCTATGGCACGCAAGAGGATCTGGAGGGCGCCGTCGCGCTGTACGGCGAACTGCTCGGCGCCACCGACCGCTCCGCTCGGATCGTCGACGGCATGCGTCAGCGGCGCGACCGGCTGACCGAGCGCCGTCCGGTGGGTGCGCCGCCGTCGGTGCTGTACCTGTTCGGCGATGCGGACGGGCTGCACGTGGCAGGCGCCGGGTCCTACAACCATTTCGTCACCGAACTGGTCGGCGCGCGGAATCCGGCCGCCGCGATCGCACAGCAGCGCGCCGTCGTCGGAATAGAGCAACTGCTGGCTTGGGACCCCGACATCATCCTGGTCGGCAATTTCGGTCCGACGCTGCCGGAGGACCTCTACGGCAACGCCGCGCTGGCGAGCTTGCGCGCGGTGCGGGAGCGTCGCGTCTACAAGGTTCCGCTCGGCGGCTACCGGTGGGACCCGCCCAGCCAGGAGTCACCGCTGATGTGGGAATGGCTCGCCGGGCTCGTGCACGGCACGGGTGCGCCTGGTCTGCGTTCGGAGGTCGTGCGCGACTATGGGTTCCTGTACGGCGCTGAACCCAGCGATGCGCAATTGGACACGATCTTGCAGGTCCGCGCCAATGCCGAATCGCGGGGCTATGCAGATTTCGGCCGCTGAGCGGGCGCCGCGGCAAGCGGGCAGCGACCCGCGGAAACGACGTCGCGCCGCCACGATCTGCCTGCCCTTGGCCGTCGTCGCCATCGGGATCGCCGCACTCGGAGTCGGCCGGTACTCGATCGGAGTCGTCGATGTCACCCGGATCCTGCTCGGCCAGGTGCTGCCGTTGGATCCGAGCTGGTCGCAAGCTCAGGAAGCGGCGGTGCTGCGGGTGCGCCTGCCGCGAGTGCTGCTGTCGATGCTGATCGGTGCGGGATTGGCGGTGTGCGGGGTGGTGTTGCAGGCGGTGTTCGGCAACCCGATCGTGAGCTCGCAGATCATCGGTGTCTCCTCGGGTGCGTCGTTCGGCGGCGCGCTCGCGATCGTGCTCGGGCTCGGTTCGGCGGCACTGGTACTGGGCGCGTTCGGTTTCGGCCTGGTGGCTCTGGTCGCGGTGTTCCTGACCAGCCGCACGCGCGGGCCCGCACCACCGTTGACGATCGTGCTGTCCGGAATCGTGGTCGGCGCGTTCTTCTCCGCGCTGGTCTCCCTGCTGACCTATCTCGCCGACCCCTACGGTGAACTGCAGTCGATCGTGTTCTGGCTGCTGGGCAGCCTCGCGACCGCGACCTACGGCAAGGTGGCGATCGCCGCGGTGCCGGTACTGCTCGGTGGGGCCTTGATCTGTGCGTTGCGCTGGCGGATCAATCTGCTGTCCCTCGGCGATGACGACGCGGCCACGCTCGGTGTGCGTCCTGCCCGGTTGCGCTGGACGCTGCTGGTGGCGGTGGCCGCCATCGTGGCGGGCGCGGTCGCGGTCAGTGGGGTCATCGGCTGGGTGGGGCTGGTGGTACCGCATCTGGCGCGGCTGTGGGTCGGCCCCGACCATCGGTTGCTGATCCCGGTGAGTATCGGTCTCGGGGCCGCCTACCTCACGGTGATCGACACCGTCACCCGCAACCTCGGGGCCGCCGAGATACCGCTCGGGGTGCTCACGGCCCTCGTCGGCGCGCCCGTGTTCCTCGTCCTGTTGCAGCGCAACCGCAAACGGATGTGGTCGGAGTGACCGAGTCGTCCGGCCTGGTGCTCGACGGGCTCGGGTTCTCCCACGAGCGCAGCGCGGGGTGGCTGTTCCGCGACGTCGACTGTCGCTGCCGCCCCGGCGAGGTGCTCGCGGTGCTCGGTCCGAACGGCCGGGGAAAATCGACGCTGCTGCGCTGCGTCACCGGCCTGACCGCACCGACCGAGGGCCGCGTGCGCGCGGACGGCCCGATCGGGTTCGTCCCGCAAAGCCATCGGTCGACGTTCGCGTACTCGGTGTTCGACATGGTGCTGATGGGCCGGGCGCGGCATTTGCGTGCGCTGGCCGTGCCCGGTCGCCGCGATCAGCAGATCGCGCTGGCGGCGCTGGATCGCGTCGGCCTCGGCGAGCTCGCCGACCGCGACTATCCAAGCCTCAGTGGCGGAGAACGCCAACTCGTGCTGATCGCGCGCATGATCGCCGCCCAGAGCGCGATCTGTGTGCTCGACGAGCCCGCGTCCGCACTCGATCTGCGCAACCAGGGCCGGATCCTGCGATTGCTGCGCGAGCTCGCCGATGAGGGCCGCGCGGTGGTGCTGACCACCCACCACCCCGATCATGCGATGGAGATCGCCGATACCGCGATGCTGATGTTCGGCGGCACGGACGTCCGGATCGGCCCGGTGACCGAACTGCTGACCGACGACACGGTCGGCGCGCTGTACGGCGTGCGTGCGCATTCGCTGATGCTCGACACCGGCCCCGAGCTGCCACCACGCCGGGTGATCGTCACCCGTGACGACCGGCCACCCGGCATGGCCGAGAACCACTGAGAGAGGGCACGATCTGTGACAGCTGACCTCGAGCTCGCGTGCACCGTCCGGCCGTGGGCACAGTTCGCGTTACCGCGTGCGCTGGCCGGAATCCGGGCAGCCGGGTACACGGCGGTGGCACTGCCGGTGCACGGTGTCACCGAGGTGATCACCCCGGTCACCTCGCCGACGGCGGCGGCCGAGATCGGCGCGGTGATCGCCGATCACGGGTTGCGGCTGGTGATGCTCGCCCACGCCGCCGATCTCGACCGCGGCGATACCCATGCGTTCGAGACGCTGTGCCGACAGCTCGATCATTGCATGCGCCTCGGTGTATCGACGCTGATCGATATGGGCTGCGCGGAACCAGCGCACAACGACCGCTATCTGCGATTGATGGCCGCCGCGGCGCCGTATGCCGAGGCACACGGAGTGACCATCGCCGTCAAACCGCACGGCGGACTCACCCGCACCGCCGCCGATACGCTGTCGGTGGTCGAGCGCGTCGGCCATCCGGCGTTCCGGATCTGCTGGGACCCGGGCAATCTCGTGCACTACGGCGGTGAACCACCGGCGCGGGGGCTCGGTGAGGTGGTGCCCTACATCCACGCTGTCGGGATCCGCGACCATCCGGCACTCGCACGCTACCGGGCCGTCAGCGGCGCCATGCCGCCCGCGATCACTCCGGGTGACGGCATTGTCGACTTCGCCGAGTTGTACCGCGCGCTGGCCGCGCATGGTTTCAGCGGTCCGAGCGCCGTCGAGAGCGTGACGAAGCTTGGCACTGCGGGCGAACTCGAGTCCGAGGCATCGCGGGCCCGTCTCAATGTCCTGGACGCGATGGCGGGTCACCCACCGAGCCTTCCGCGGCGCGAACCCATGGTGCGCGGACAGCGTTCCTGCTCGGTGATCGCACGCGCGGCGGATGAGGACCCGATCGGGACTGCTCGCCCGTTCGACCGATTCCTCATGCTCGAGCTGCCCTTGCCCTGGCCGCCGGGCATGGGCACACCGGTCTGGGAGACCGATCGGGTGGCTGCGCCGCTGCGCGCCGCGTTGCGTACCGCGACCCAGCGCACCCAGGAATGTGGGCTCACCATGAAAACGTTTGCCGCGGCGCCCGACCCGGAGTACTCCGTGCCCGGGCTGATGCGCGTCATCAGATTCGACCGGCGCCCCGGCGCGGCGGCCCCGTTCGAACGCATCGAACACCATGTTCCCCAGGACCTGGCACCCGAGTTGATCACCGCGCTGTTCGACGACGATCGCGACCAGCTCACCGGCTTCGCCCGCTACCGTATCCACGGCGAGCACCGCGATCTCGTCGTCTGCACCCACGCCTCCGTCGACGGGTGCTGCGGCACCCGCGGCTATCCGTTCTACGAGCGATTGCGCCGTTTCGGGGGCAGCTCCGACGCGGTCCGGGTGTGGCGGGTCAGCAGTTTCGGCGGCCATCGGTTCGCGCCGACCCTTGTCGACTTCCCGGACGGCCGATACTGGGGAAATCTCGGTCCTGAGCTGATTCCACAGCTGGTCGATCGGACCGGCCATCCCGCCGATCTGATGGGCTCGTATCGCGGGTGGTCGGCGTTGCGCGACCCGCGGGAGCAGGTCATCGAACGAGAGCTCTTCCGCGGCTACGGCTGGGACTGGATCACCCATCAGCTGAGCCTCGAATCCGACACCGATATGCGCTACCTCGCCACCGTGCACGACGGGCGTTCCGGCAGCACCGACCGGCACGTCGTCGAGGTGCGGGACCTGGGCACCCATCCCGTCCTGGTCGGGTGCGATCGCACCGCCGGGGAGCGGCCCCACTACACCGCCGCCCTCGTCACCGACCCGTAGTAGCCCCCACGAACAGCGGACTGCGCTCGAGGTTCGGCATTTCCGCATGTCGGGACCATCGCGACCGTAATGTCTTCGGCAAGCCGACGCCGACGAATGGAGTCTCATGACCTCCGATCGAGCGAAAATGCCACCGCGGGCGCTGGTGCGGGTGGCCGAACGGGCACGCAATGTGATGGCTGCGGCGCACCGGCGGATGGTGCCGGGGCATGTGGCACTGCTGGAGATGCTGGCGGCAGGCTGGCTGACCCAGGCCATTCATGCCGCCGCGGACCTCGGAGTGGCCGACGCGCTGGCCGACGGACCACGCGACGGCGCCGACCTGGCGAAGGCGGTCGGGGCCGATGAGGATGCGCTGCACCGGCTGCTCCGGCTGCTGATCAGTCACGGCATCTTCACCCGGCGCCGCGACGGCCGGTACGCGCTCACGCCGATGGCGCGGGCATTGCGGGCCGACTCCGAGGTCTCACTGCGCGACGCCGCGCTGTTCTTCGGGACGAAGATCCACCGGGACAACTGGACGCAGCTGGTGGACGTGGTGCGCACCGGTGACGCGGTGGGCAGCACCGTCGACGGAGTTCCGCTGTTCGACTATCTGCGCACCGACCGCGAACTCGGTGCCCTCTTCGACCGCGCGATGACCAGTATCGACGATCTCGGCAGGCTCCCGCTGCTATCGGCCTACGACTTCGGCCGCTACCGCACCCTCGTCGATGTGGGTGGTGGGCAGGGCGCATTGCTGACCGAGATACTGCGGCGGGCGCCGCAGGCGCGCGGCATTCTGTTCGATCTTCCCGAGGTGGTGGCCGAGGCCCGGCCCCGGCTGGCCGAACTCGGAGTGGCCGACCGGTGTGCCGTGGTGGCGGGTTCGTTCTTCGACACCGTTCCAGAAGGCGGCGACGCCTACCTGCTCAAGCACGTCATCCACGATTGGCCCATCGATCAGGCCACGCGGATTCTGCGCACCGTGCGCGCTGCCATGTCGCCGCAGGCGCGGCTGTTGCTCATCGAGTTGGTACTGCCGGACGACACGCGCCCGCATCCGAGCAAATACATCGACCTGGAGATGCTGGTCAACACCGGTGGCCGCGAACGCACCGAGGCCGAATACCGTGCGCTGCTGGCCGAATGCGGTCTCACCCTCGCCTCGGTTACCCCGACCCTGTCCCCGGAGAACGTGCTCGAAGCCGTCCCGGTGAGCTGAGCACCGGCCGATCGAGCGCGCTCAGCCCGGCACGGCCGCCTGCGCGATGAGGGCCAGATAGAGCGTGAGGATGAACAGCACGGCCGGTATCACCGGATAGTCCCCGTCCTGCGAACGCAGGAAACGCCCACCGCCGAGAAAGGGAACCACCAGCAGCACCAGCGGAATCCAGCCGATCACCGCGCGGGCGCCCTCGTGTTCCCAGGGCCGGACCAGCAACAGATCGGCGGCGACAGCGACCACCGCGCAGCCGAGTGCCGCGGCCACCGATCCGACTGTGCCGAGGGCGTTGGAGTAGTACATCTCTCCCGGCCGCGGTGTCCGTGAGGTCTTGCGCGCGAATTCGAACTGTAAGAACGCACCGGCGAAGATCACCGCGGCAGCCGCTGCCTGCCATCCGGATTCGACCTCGCCGGTGTCGATCGCCGACACCACGACATAGGCCGTGACCAGCAACTGCACCGGATAGGTCACCAGCAGATTCAGCAGAATACTGGTGCGGATCGGTTCCGAGAGCCGTTCCAGGCCCCACAGCCCGAGCCCGTACGCGAGCACCGCGGCGATGGCGACAGCCGAACCTACCGACAGCAGCAGGCTCGCCGCGATCGCACCGATCGCGATGACGGCCATCGCGGCGCGCAGATCCAGCGCGGTGACCGCACCCGTCACCAGTGGTCGATCCGGGTTGTGCACCCTGTCGTAGTCGAGATCCTTCTGCTCGTCGACCATCCGCAGATACAGCAGCACGAACGCGACCACCACGATCCGCAGCGCCGTCGCCCAGGTGGGGTGCCAGCTCGAATCCGGTTGGGTGACCAGCGCGGCCGTGCCTTCGAGCGCCAGCACCCACAGCACGCCGTAGAGCAAGTAATGCGGTTTGTACATCACGGCGGTGAAGCGCGCGATACGGATCACGGTGCCGAGCGGTCCCGTCGGCGAGGGCACGACAGCCGGGCCGGGAGGTTCTGCCCGGTCACGCACGCTCCCGCCCTCAGCCGCCTGGCTCACTCCGCACCCCAGCGGTCCCACATGGTCACCTCGGCCGCAGGTGCCCGCCGACCGGGGCTCGTGCCTCCGGGCAGCAGATGCGCGACCGGCAGCATCGCCACCTGGGTCACCTCCTCGAACGGAATGCCGAGCAGCTCGGCGATCTCACGTTCGTAGGCCAGATGCGCGGTGGTCATGCATGAACCGAGACCCCGATCATGCAGCGCCAGCTGGAAATTCCAGACCGCCGGATAGATGGACCCGTAGAAGCTGGCCAACAGCAACGACGACGCCTCGGCCGGTGGACGGCCGAGCGAGCACACCACCACCAGCGCGGGCACCTCGTGCAGGTGCGCGGCCAGGTGTTGTCCGGAAGCCAGGTCACCGAGCTGATCCGGGCGTGGGGTGCGCGCGGACAGGTAGGCGGCGAACCCCTTGCGGTAGTACTCGGCGATCTGCTGTTTGGTCGCGGCGTCCTGGACGACGAGGAACCGCCATGGCTGCCGGTTCGTCCCGCTCGGCGCATGCACCGCGATATCGAGGCACTCCAGCAGATCTCGACGGTCGACCGGCCGGGTCAGATCCAGTCTGCGCCGGAAAGCGCGTGTGGTGGTGAGCAGTTCGGCGACACCCTTCACAGGCCGGCCCCATCGATCGACGCGTCCGGTTCGCCCAGGACGACATCGTCGGCGAATTCGGCGTCCACGCGAGCCGCGACGGCGCCGGCCTGGTGGATCTCGCTGCGCACTACCGTCCGGTCGCCGGTGCGAGCGATGATCTCGGCCCGGCATTCGGCGGGGCTGTCGAGTTCGACGAAACGGTCGAAGGTGCTCGATACCCCCATGAGCCGAGGCGCCTGCGTGAGCACCATGGCCAGCGCGGTCTGTCTGCACGCCTCGATCAGCAGGCTGCCGGGCACGTGGTCGAGCGGGTGATCGAACAGGATCGGGTGGCCGATATCTGGCACCAACGTCGCGGAGGCGGTGTCGCCGTCGCGCCGGATCGGACCGACCACCACATTGCGCCAGCTCTCCCGGCCCACCGCGGCTGCTTCGGCCCGCTCGGTCAGCGCGGACGCACCGACGAACGGACCGAGACCGAGGCTGTCGCGGAACGCGCTGCGCATCCGGTCCCAACGCCCGCCGGTGGTCCAGGAGAACGAACCGTCGACCGTCATCATCGGCACGCCACCACAGGAGATGTCGAGCACCATATCGACGCCGTGCATATCGGTCCCGTCGTGATGTTTGCGCGGAACCCGCACGGCCATCACCAGATCCGCGGGCGCGAAGCCGACATCCCAGGCCTCGGTATCGGCGCCGGCGCCGTTGAAAGTGCGCACCAGGAATGCCCGGTCGGTGGGAACGCCGTAGAACTCGTGGGTCAACGCGATCGCCGCCTGGCGCGCGGCCTCCATCACCACCAGCGGATCGTGGCGCAGGGCGAGGGTGCCCGCATGGTCGCCGTAATAGGAGTGCATGCGCGGCAGCTGCGCACCGGCGACGAACTGGTCCTCGCCGACAGTGTCGAGCGAGGTGACGAACACCTCGGAGACCGCGCAGCGGTGCGCCAGCTCCCGGGAGATGGTGCGAATATGCGATGCGGTGTTGTCGGCGTTCACTGTCTCGACGCTCACGGCCGGCCCTCCAACCAGTCGGATGCGGACACCGGGCGCAACGTTTGTGGTTGCGTCCCCACCCGCATGGGCAGTACATAGGACCCGAGCACGATCACCGACCACGGATCGAGCGCAACGCCCTGATCCCATGCTGTGGCCAGCAACCGTGCACAGTCGGTGTCGGATTCTGGATCGAATCCGCTGGGGATCGCGACGCTCGCGCGCTCCAGTTCGGCGGCCAGCAGGCGTGCGGCCTCGACCCGGCCGAAATCGCGGGCCGGGGTGCTCGCATAGAGTTCGACGGCCAGCGCGGCGGCGTCGGCGGATCGGTCCGCGCCGCCGGCCGCGCGTGCGAGCACCTCGGCGCGGCGAGTCTCGTCGAACAGAATCGACAGTTCACGCAGCACGTCGGCGGGGTCGTCGGGCGAGTGCACCAGGTTCAGCAGGTAGCTGTGCCGTCCGAGCAGGTGCCGCAGTTGGCCCGGCTGACGTTTGCGCGGGTCGGTCGGGCCCTTGGCGTCGGTCAGCCGGACCGGGACGGGCAGCTCGGCGTCCTCGGCGGCGACCACGAGCACCAGCACATCGCAGATGCCGACCAGCAGATCGGCCAGCCGCCTCCGCTCGGTCGAGGCGATGTTCCAGGAGTAGTACCAGAGCGCACGCGCCAGCAGCCGGTCGGCGGGCACGCGGTCGGCGTCGACGACCCGGAAGCCGTTGCCGGACAGCCACGCCAGGGTCGGCTCCACCGAACGCGCGACGATGGCATCGGGTTTGAGCAACAGCAGGGAGTGCTCTCTGGCGAACTTCGCCGCGTCCACTCCGGCACGGTCGAGCTGATCGACACTTTCCTGCACATAGGTATCGCCCAGGTACGCCTGTACCTTCTCCGGCTGGGTGGTCAATGAGCTCAGCAGCTCGCGTAGTTGTTCGCTCATCGGGCCGCCCCGCCGAAACCTTTGCCTGCCAGCACATCCTCGATCGAGGGCAGCGGCACACCGAGATAGCCGGATTCCAGGCAGTAGTCGAGCAGGGTGCGCAGGTATTCCTTGCCGGTGGCCGGTGACCGACGACCGAGCAGGACATCGGCGTGCTCGGTGTCGAAGACCAGCCTGCGCCGGAAGTAACTGGTGTAGAGCGAGCCGATACGCCGGTAGTACTCGCGTTCGATCGGCGCGAGATCGGATTCGGCGAAGCTCGTCTCCGGCACGAAGGTCGCCACCTCGAACGACGGGTATTCGGCCAGCACATCGGAGACCTCGCGCAATGACAAGGTGTCGCGGCCGAGCGCGTGCAAGGTGCGTCCGGACGCCGAATCGAAATCGAGTACTGCTGCCGCGACCACGTCGGCCACATGGTCGACCGGTGCCAGCGACAGCGTCGCGTCGTAGCGGCCCGGTAGCGACCGCAGTTTGCCCTCCACCATCAGTTTCACCACGGTGTAGAGGTTTTTGTACTCGCGGATGACTCCGGTATCGCTCGCTCCGGTGACGATGCCCGGTCGCACGATCGCCCACTGCAGACCGCGCTCGCCGGCCGCGTGCACGAGTTGTTCGGCGCGGAACTTGCTGTCCTCGTAGCCGTTGCCGAATCCGTGCCCGGTCTCGAGTTCGTCTTCGGAGATCGTGCCGCCCCGCATCCCGCACACATACGCGGTGCTCACGTGCACCAGCGGCACCTGCCAGCGCAGCGCGAGTTCGATCGCGTTGGCCGTACCCGCGATATTGAGCTGCTCGTAGTCGGTGTCGGTCGCGTCGAAGGCGGTGGTCGCCGCGCAGTGCACGATGACGCCGACCCGCTCGGCCAGGTCGTCGGCGTCGCGGTCGGCGAGCCCGAATCCGGCGGTGCGGATATCGCCGGTAACCTGTGTTCCCGGTTCGAGCGGGGTGCCGTCGTTGCGGATGATCTCGCCGTTGCGGTGCAGCACCGCGGCGATGGGCCGGCCGGCCGCGGCGAGCCTGGCCACCACTTCGGCGCCGACCAGACCGGTCGCGCCGGTGACCAGGGCGGTATCACGGTCGCTCATGATCGGCTGTCCAGACTGTCGCTGATCAGGGTGATGACCTCACCGACGCGGCGGACACCGGCCAGTTCTTCGGGCCGATACCGTGGCAGGTCGAAGGCGCGCTCGAGCACGACGGTCAGTTCCATCAACCGCAGCGAATCGAAACCCATGTCCTCCATGAGCCGCTGGTCGTCGGCCATGGCGGCGTCCTGGTCCGGCGCCATGGCGCGGATGAGGGCGCGCACCCGGTCGGCGACGGCGGTGTCGGTGGCGGTCATGACTGCTCGCTTTCGCGTAGGTGGGGTTGCTGACCGCCGGTGGTCAGCAGGTCACGGGCCTCGTCCAGCGGCAGATCGGTGTCGAGGTAGCCGGCGATGCGCAACCAGTCGTATCCGATCGCAAGGGTGCGCCGCCATTGTTCCCGCGAATCGAAGGAGGCCGGGAAGTCGGCGCCGCCGGCCACCGCGCGCACCAGGACCACGAAATCGTCGATCGCGGCGAAGCCCGCCATCATGTCCGCACCGGCGGCGATGGTGGCCGAGAACCGCACCGCCTGCGCCGTTTCCAGCGCGTCCAGCAGCTCACCTCGGCGTCCCGCGTGTGGTGGCAGCAACCGCCGCACCGTGTCGATGGGCGCCACATCGGCGGGCAACGGATGGATACCGAACGCCGACAACAGCACCCGCACCGCCATGGCGATCATCCGGTGCGCGGCGATATCGGCGACCCCGCCCTGCGCGTTCTTCACCGCGCCCGCGAGGTCTTCGCGGGCGTTCTCCAGCACGATGTTCGACCACACCAGATTCAACGCGCATTCGGTGAACCGCGGCGCGGGCAGCGACGACAAGGTCGCTACCGGATCGATGCTCACCGCACCGGTCACCCCCAGCGCAGGCGCCGCCCACGACGGCACGGGCGTATAGGGCCGCAACGGTTTACACATCGCCAGCGCGGGTTCGATGGGTGCCTCACCGCGCCACTGCAATCCGACCACACCGAGGCGAAGGAACTCCGCGAGTTCGGTGCGGATATCGGTGCTCGCACGGCCGAGGACCGCGGCGAGGGAATGCCGGAACACCACCGACCGCCAGGCGCGGCCGCCGCGCTCGGACAGCACGAAAACGTCCTGATCGCCGCGGATGACGTGGATGCGGTCACCGATCTTCCACGTGGTGACCCCGGGGACGCGCGCGAACACGATCTGGTCCGCGTCGTCGGTGACACCGGTGACACCGAGGTCGGCGGCCAGTTCTAGGACCTGATCCCACCACAGACGCTGCTCGAGTGCGCGTTCGGTCGCCGCACCGAGAATGCCCTGCGGCCGCGCCGATTCGGCATCCGTAGTGCCGGCCTGTTCACCGGTCGCGCAGGCGATCGCCGAGCGGCCGGCGGGAGTGAGCAGATCGTTGAAACGGGTAATTCGGTCCTCGTTGCCGATCCGGGTCAATTGCTGTGGCAGCCATTTGGTTTCGAGATACGTCTCGTTGACGCCCGCGGCCCAGGCCTTCATCGCCTGGCGCAGACCGTCCTCGGCCCAGTCGCAAGCTTCGGCGTCGGCGCCGAGGGTGCGCAAGGCCACCGCATAGCGCAGTGCCTGGCGGGCACGCGCGGCCCACCAGTCGGCCAGGTGTGTGGCGAAGGTGGCGTGTGGCAGCAGCGCGCGCAGTTCGGCGATATCGAGAGTGCCGGGCCGCACGATGGTGGCGCGCAGGAACCGCTGGCACCGGTTGAGCAGGTCTTCGTCCAGGGTGGTGACGTCCGCGGCCGCGACCACGGTCTCCAGTTGCTGCCGCAGCTGGGCGTACGAGCGCGTGCGGACCTCGACCCGGCGGCCGTCGATGAACAGCACCGTCGGCAGTGTCGGCATCGGTTCGGACCCCGGTGCGACGACCAGGAAATCCACGTCGGAGCCTTCGTTACCGAAACCCTCGGCCAACGAGCCCTCGAACAGCACCGCCGAATCGGCCGGTACGGATACCTGCGCCAAGGCGGCGTCGAGAAGTTCGCGGGTGCGATCGGCGGGCAACGTCGGCGTGGGCGTCTCGGCATCGACCGGGGTGGCGGCGTCACCGCTCGAAACCACCGACGCCGTGCCGTCGGCCTCGTGCACGACCGCGCCCTCGAGGGCACCATCGGCGAACAGCTGCCACATATGACGGCGCCGTGGTTTACCGCTGGAGGTGCGCCGGATCAAACCGCGCGGACCGGTGACGACGGTGACCGTCTGCGCCGGACCGAGTTCGCCGCGAATGATTTTGCGGGCCTCGGTGATCCACTCACCCACCTTGGATTCGGCGAACAGCGCGATCCCTTGCGAGCCCGCCTCGGTGATCGCCACCGCGGCCAGTTTGCCCTTGGTGATCCCGGTTTCCTGCGCGACCCGCGATTCGATGTCCTCCATGAACACCGAGCGACCGCGCACCTTCAGGCTCGATCCCATCCGGCCGAGCACGAATACCTCGCCGCGGTGCAAGAATCCGGCGTCACCGGTGTAGAGCACGCCGTCCTCGATGCGGGTGGACGATCCCGGGCTCGGCGGGCCGGAGTAGCCGAGCGCGACCGAATCACCGACCACCGCCATCTCGCCGAGGGTGCCGTCAGGCAGGTCATTGCCCTCCTCGTCGACCACGCGCACGGTCGATTCGGGCGTCGAATAGCCGAGGCCGGTAATCCAGCCCGCCCCATCCACTCGGTGGGTGTCGTCGAGCGGTTCTTCGGCGAGCACCGAGACCAGCATCCCGAACCGCAGGGCCGCGTTGTCCACCCGCAGTGCCGTCACCGGACGCCACCGCGTCGAGGACGTCACCATCAGCGTCGACTCCGCCAGCCCATAGGCCAGGGTGTAGGCGTTCATCGAAAAGCCGCGAGGACCGGTGAGTTCGGCGAAGGACTGCAGATCGGCCACCTCTACCGGCTCGGAGCCGACGGCGAGGGTCCGCCAGCCCGACAAATCCAGGTCGGCGATGTCCTCCGGCCGCACCCGATGGGCTACATAGCCGAGCGCGAACGACGGTGAGGGCGAATGCTGGGCGCGGGTCATCGCCCGCAACCACCGGACCGGATCACGAACGAACTGATCGGGCCGCATCAGATACAGCTCGCCCTGGTTGGTGACTGTGGTCAGGAACGCCCCGACCAGGCCCATATCGTGGTACAGCGGCAGCCACGACACCATCGCCTCGCCCGGCTGCCAGTCGATCAGCCGGGAGATCATGGCGATGTTGTTGGCCAGGCTGCGCCAGCTCACCCGCACCCCGCGCGGGGTGCCCGTGGAACCGGAAGTGAACTGCAGCAGCGCGCAGGGGTCGGGCGCGCCGAACACCCGTTCGGCAGGCGCGGGCGGCAACGTCTTCGGGTCGATGACGACAGGCTCGTCGGTGCGGCCCGCTTCCACCGCGGCGCGGCGCGCGAGCTGTTCGAACTCCACCGAGGTCACCACGACCCGCGGCTGTGCCTGCGCCAGGATCGAGGCCACATGGCTGATGTACTGGTCGATATCACCGAACATCGGCGGTGCGACCGGTGTGAACACCCCGCCGCATGCCCACACCGCGTAGAACGCGGCGGTACACGGGAATCCGGTCGGCATGACGACGCAGGCGCCGTCGCCGCTGCCCATGCCGTGCTCGCGCATCAGCTCCGCGATGGACCAGGTGAGGTCGGCCAGTTCGGCGTAGCTGCGGTAGTCCCAGCCGTCGGCCTCATCGGCGAAATGAATACCGGTGTCGGCATCCGGGTCGATGAGCCACTGGCGAACCGTCGCAACGTATTCGG
Organism: Nocardia sp. NPDC059180; assembly: GCF_042754945.1. Taxonomy (NCBI): domain Bacteria; kingdom Bacillati; phylum Actinomycetota; class Actinomycetes; order Mycobacteriales; family Nocardiaceae; genus Nocardia; species Nocardia sp. NPDC059180. Next base: position 328,979 of record NZ_JBHZBU010000006.1, on the reverse strand, counting down.
CCTCACTCATCGCCGGATTCTCCTCCGGACAGCACCGTTACCGTCCCGTTGGTTCCGTCCACCCGTATGTGCATGCCCGTCCGTATCCGCTTGGTGATGTCTTTGACTTGAACAACCGTCGGCACGCCGAGTTCCCGTGCCACGATCGCGACGTGGGTGAGCGGGCTGCCCCGTTCGATCACCAGCGCCGACGCGGACGGCAGCGCCGCCACCCAGCCGGGGTCGGTGCGGTAGGCGATCAGGATGCCACCGGCAACGTCACGGGGCTCGTCCACCACAACCGCTGCGCCCTCGACTACACCGGAGGCCGACGGCGTGCCTGCCAGGACGGTACCCGCCGTCGCGGGCGGAGTGTCGGTCACCGGAACCCAGCCCTGGGAAGTCAGCTCCTGTCGGCTGAAAGTGGATCCGATCGTGGTGAACCGCGCCGGAGCCACGAGTTCGGCATCCTTGGCGCGCAGCACCTTTCGCGCGGTGACCAGATCGCGCAGGCCGGCCGTATCGGCGCCCTCGTAGCTTCCGCGCAGCTCCTCGACCGTCAGGTAGAACACATCGGAGAACTCGTCGATGACTCCGCGCGCGGCGAGGTCGCGACCCATCACCCGGATCATCCGCTTCACCATGCCGAACGCCCTGGTCCGGCAGAAACGCAACCGCTCGCGGTGTGCCGCGCACCGAGATACCTTGGCGCGCAGCTTTTCATAGATCCGCCTGCGGAACCCGTTGAGATGAGCGTCGAGGTAGTCGTCGGCCTCGGCACCCCGATCGGGCTGCTGCCCCGCCTGCCCCACCCGGCCGAGGGCGCTGCGCAGCATCACGAACAGGCTCGCCGGGTCCTCACGCAGATCGGGAGTTTCCAGTTTCAGTTCGTCCAGGCTGCGGTAGCCGTAGCGGTCGATGTAGGCGTCGACCTCGGCGCGGAATCCGGCGTAGGCGTCGGAGGTGTGCAGCTTCTGGTAGATCTGTTGCGGCTCGGTCGAATTGATGAGCGTCGTCAGTTCCTGGTCGGCATGTACGGTCTCGGCCATCGCCGTCAGCGCCCGTGCCGGTTCCGCCGATTCGACGTCGGCGCCCGGTCCGACTACCGCGTACAGGAACCATTCCGGCGCCTTCGGCAGGAACAGCTTGGTGAGCAGGAACATCGCGCCCGTGCAGGTGAGCAGGATCGCGTCGAGCACCATGAGCGGCCCCCAGCGCTGAACAAGGTCGCGATCCACCCGGCGGTAGGCGGCGTAGGCCTGCTCACCGGTCAGCGTGGTGTAGTCGATGGCCTCGTATTCGTCGTAGACGCGGTAGAACTCGGTGAAGAATTGCTCGACCATCTCGTCGATGCCGAACAGTCTGCGCAGATAGGTGACGGTGGTGACCGTTCGAGACCGGACCCGTGCGGCGCCGGTGCGGAATGAATACGGCCGCAGCGTTTTCGCGATCTCGTCCGCGAGCGGCTCGTCCACACCGAGCGCGGCCTCGAGGACCTTGCGATTGAGCGGGTAGCCGGGCGCGATACCGACCATCCGATACCAGTGCAACAAGTTGTAGTACACGCGGCCGTGAAAATAGCCGAGCAGCACCGGCGTCCACTCGTCGGTCTGACGCAACTGTTCGGCAGGCACCTTCAGCGATTCGGCGTAGCCGCGATACACCCGGCCGTAGATGTCTGCGGCGGTGGTGTAGGTCAGCGGTGAGGTGATGCCGCTGAAGCTTTCGATGATGTTCGAGTTGTCCCAGATCCGTGCCTCGCCGTCCGCAACATCCTCGCCGGCGCCACGGATCAGCGCAGCCTCGACCACCGCCCGGTCCTCCGCCACAGCGGCCAATGCGGTGGTGATGGGACGGGCCTGCAGGAACCAGATGCCGTCGTCGTCGATAGCCCATTCGATGTCCTGCGGTGCGCCGAGCGCGGCCTCGAGTTTGCGGCCGAGCTCGGCGAGGGTAGCGATCTCCGCTTCGGTCAGGGCCAGGCGCGCGCGGCGCTGCGGGTCGACCTCGCTGGTCGTGGAGCCCTGGACGTCGTCGGGCAGGAACGCCCGGTCCTTGTCGCCGACGACGGTATCCAGCACCGCGCCCGAGCGGTCCACGACCACCGAATCGGCGTCAACGGCACCCGACACCAAACCCTCGCCCAAGCCGTATACGGCGCTGATCACCAGCTCGTCGGCCGAACCGCTCGCCGGGTTGGCCGTGAACATCACCCCGCTGATCCGCGCAGGGACCAGCCGCTGCAACACCACGGCCACGGCCGCGACCGGTGGCTGATCGTGCGCGAACGCGTACTGGATCGACCGCTGCGAAAACGCCGAGGCCCAGCAGGCCCGCACCTGTCTCGCCACCGCGTCCTCGCCGTTGACGTTGAGGAACGAATCGAACTGACCGGCATAGGAATGCGCTGGGCCGTCCTCGGCCGCGACCGAAGATCGCACCGCGATCGCCGCGCCGCCGAGACTGCGATAACCGTCGGCGATCAGCTCGGCGACGTCGGCGGGCAGGGCCGCGGATTCGATCGCCGCCCGCAACGACGCGCCTGCGGCCGATGCCGCCTCGGGCGTGTCGGCGGCGGTGAACTCCGCGATCTGCTCCTTCAGACCCGCACCGGCGACGAACGCGTCGAAGACATCGGTGCCGAGCACCGTCCACTCCGGCACCGCGAAACCGCTGTTGTGCAGGGTGTGCAATCCGCGGGCCTTACCGCCTGCCAAGGCCGTGACGGCCCCCGAGTCGGTCCACGGTCCGAGCAGCTGCACGCTTCCTCCCATCGCTCCCGGTCAGTGCCGGGCAGCTCATATTCTCGGGCCCCGCGGTCGCGGGGCCCGCGACCGAGTTAATCCGAGCATTGTCTGTATATCCGAGAATTGACCATGGTGTTAGCCCACAATCCTCGAGTGCCCCCACAGTGCCCGGCCGTCCGGCTTCGATCGCGCCCTCACCCGTCGCGCCCACTAAGCTGTCGGACAGCGTCGGTGGGTGCGGTGAGGATGTGATCGGGTCGTGAGTTGGACGTTCACCCCGGACGAGTTCGCCCATATCTGGCGCGACACCGGCCAGGACCGTCATCCGTATCCGCTGCGCATCCTGGAGACACCGCGCACCGAACACGAGGCCGAGGCGCTGCGCGCCGAGCTGGCTGCCCGGCTGCCACGGGGCACGGACCCGGATCTGTCGGCCTGCCTGCGCATTCTCGCCGCACCGCACACCAGAATCGTCGCGGTCGGCGGTGGACATTCCGCGGGCAGCGAGATCCGGCTGCTTGCCGCCGCGGTCTTCGATCGCGCGGTGCTCGCGGTCCAGGAACCCGGCCGCACACCGGACTTCGGTGGGCAGGTGCGGATCTCTATCGGGCACAGCGCGAAACTCGGCGCGCGGATCGCCGCACTGCTCCCCAAGACGCCTGCCGGGCGTGAACCCGCACGCGCCGCGGCGGCAGACGCGATCCGTGACGACGAGGTCGTCATCGCCACCGCGCGGGCGGCGCTGCCGATCCGGCGGCTGCTGCTGAAACCCCACACCGCCGAAGGACATATCCGGATCGAGCCGCGCCTGGACCGCCCGACTCCGCCCCCACCGGTCCACTACACCTGGATCGATGTCGAGGGCGACGGCCGCTACTTGATCAAGGCCGGTGACACGGTGCATATCGTGCCCGCGGGCGCCGAACAACTGGCCGCACAACTGCAGAAGCGGGTGCCTTCCTGATGCCATGACCCCTGACCGGCGACCTCGATTGCGGCTACTCTGAATCGGACCGACGGAGGGGACAGCGATGACGATCGAGACCAGCCGAACCGAAATCGCCCGGTTTCGGCACGCGGCGCACGCGGGCACTGTCAAGTTCGATCCAGCCGCGGCGCGACGCTGCGCCGAACTCTACGACCATCAGCTCGATCGCCTGCTACACCTGCAACAACGGCTGGAATCGGTGGCCGAACCGCGTGGTTTCGGCGGATTCGTCTCGGCGCAGCAGCTGCAGGCCGGATTCGGTCACAAGGCCCGCGATGCCGCCGCACTGCTCGACCATTACATCGAGGCCGCCTACCGGATGAAAGAGGCGTTCCTGATCAGCGGCGGACTCTACGAAGAAGCCGACGCCGCCAATGCCGCCGCGATCCGCGCCATCGAGTCGAGGCTGCCCCGATGAGCGGCACCGACCCCGAATACATCAGCGCGATGGAACACTTCGAGTCGATGCGGCACGAGGAGATCTACGCCAAAACCCAGGAGATCGACGCGGCCGCGATCCTGCAGACCTCCGCCGCCTGGCTGGAAGCCGCGGCAGGGCTGTCGACGTCGTTCCCACTCACTCGCGACAGTGTGGATCGGGTGATGGATTCGATGGACTGGGAAGGCGCCGCCGCCGACGCCGCCCACGCCAGCGCCCGCAGTTTCGCCGCCTCGGTGGATGAGCTGGCCGGAGTCCTCGGCCAGGTCGGTGCCAGGATCGGCGGGGTCGCCGCCGCAGCGGAAGCGGTCAAACTGGCCGTCGTACCGCCAGGCGGATCGGGCCCCATCGGCGCCATCGCCAAACTTCTGGAAGCCGCCAACGTCATCGACGCACAGATGGCCCAGGAGGCGTTGCGCCAGGAAGCCGTCCTGGCGATGAACATGATCTACAAGCCGGCGTATGGACTGGCAGGCACCGGTGTCCCCGCCCTGCCGGCGCCACCGGAAGCACCCGGCACCCAGCCACCGCTGGGCGGCCCACCGCAGCAGCAATTGCGGGCCGAACCGGATACAGCCGCACCGAACGGCACACCGTCCACGCCTCCGACCCAGCAGGCTCCCCCACTGTCCGTCCCACCGCCGGCCGAACCACCGGCACCGGTCCAGCCCCCGGCCGAGCCATCGGCCCCCACGCCACCGTCTGCCGAAGCCCCGGCTCCTACCGAACCATCTATTCCGGAGGTCTCACCGACAGAGCCACCGGCCGCTGTACCCCCGCCGGCCGATCCCCCACTTCCAGTGCCCCCACCGGCGGAGCCACCAGTACCCCTACCACCCCCGGCCGATCCCTCGCTCCCAGTTCCCCAAACACCAGAACCCCCCGTACCCGTCCCGCCGGTCGAGCCGCCGGCGCCCGCCCCGGAGCCGCCGACCCCACCCGCTCCGGTCGAACCACCCCCGCAACCAGAAGCGCCGCCCCAACCCCCGATCCCGGGACCCGAGAACCCACCACTCCCACTACCGGACCCAGCGGGGCAACCCGGCATCACCGGTCCGATCCCCGAAGGCACTCCCCCGGCCACCGACCAGCCCGGTGTCATCCCGCCACAGGGGTAATCCGGGCGGAATCCAGGATTCACCGAGGTGGCCGAAGATCAGTTCAGAGGGTTTTTCGGCGACATTCTGGGATCAGCACCCCGTGGCAGGCATGAACTTCCAGCGCCGCTCGCTGTAGGATGCCAGGACGTTGTTGACGCGTGATGGCGTCGCGGATGCTGGCGGCATCCCGTCGTGAGCGCCGTGGGGCCGGTGGTCGTTGTAGTGCCGATTCCAGAGGTCCAGCGCGGCAGCTCGCTCCTGTTCTGAGCGCCAGGTCCGGGCGTAGAGGAACTCTTCGGCAAGGATGCGGTTGTACCGCTCGATCTTCCCGTTGCGGCGCGGCGTGTACGGCGTGATGCGTTTATGGCGGCTTTCGCCGATCACGTTTGCAAAGGCGTTCGCGCGGTAGCAGGCGCCGTTGTCGGTCACGATGCGCTCGATGTGGGTGATGCCGTGCGCGGCGAACCAAGACCTCGCCCGGTCGAGGAAAGCGACGGCTGTGACTGCTTTCTCATCGGGCAGCGCCTCGGTGTAGGCCAGCCGGGAGTAGCCGTCGATCGCGGAGTGCAGAAACACGTATCCGGCCTTCGCGCCGCGCGTCTTCGTTCGGGCCACAGCCTTGGCCTCGGCACTGTTCTTGCCGTGCACGTGCCAGCCGCCGCCGTCCGGGATACGGCCGGTCCTCTTCACGTCGATATGGATCATGTGGCCGGGCCGTTCGGCGATGATCTTCTGCGGTTCGCGGTTGCTTACGCCGTTCGGGTCGATGAACTTCCGACGATTCAAGCCGATATGCGCGAGCAACCGCGTGATCGTGCGGCGGCTGATCGGAGTGCCGTCCTGGTGAAGCTCGAAAGCGATGCGGGATGCCGACCACTTGCGATCGCGTCGCATCGACTCGATCCGCTTGACAAGCTGCCCAGGCGTCGCGGTCGGCTGTCGGCCCGGAGCAGATGAGCTATCAAGCAGCCCGAGTTCGCCGAACTTCCGGTGACGGTTCACCCACTTCGATGCAGTTGCACGTGAGACTCTCATCTCGTCCCCTACATGAGCGATCGGGCGCGTGCGGCAAGCGCTCCACAAGCCGCCGGCGGCCCTCCGGAGTCGACGGCGCGTTCTTGTGCGTCATGGAACGGTTCTTTCACCCCCGCTGAGGGCTCACGCCGAGAGTGATATTGAGGGCACGAGCGCGAGTTTCCCCAATGTGGTGCGCGCCTCGAGGTCCTGGAGCGCTTGCGGGCCGTCTGACAATTCGCGGATTGTCGGAGTGCCTGGGCCGAGGACCCCGCTCGCGATAAGGCCGAACATCTCGCCCATCACCTGGCCGAAGATGTGCGGTGCGGACTGGATCAGGATGCCGATGTTCAGCCCGATGAGGTGGACCTGGTGCTTGTAAACGAGGTCCCAGTTGGTGATCGAGGCCTCGCCGCCGGCGAGGCCGAACACGACGACCCGGCCGGTGACCCGCTTAGTGGCGGCCAAACTCGCCTCGAAGGTAGCGCCCCCAGCCGACTCCAGCACGAGATCGACGCCTTCGCCTTCCGTCAGGCGAAGGACATCGGCAGCAAGTTCGCTGCTGTGCGAGTCGAGGAGGTAGTCCGCACCCAACTCCTTGACCGCCTCGTGCTTGTCGGGGGATGCCGCGGCGATCACCGTCGCCCCATAGTGCTTGGCCAGCTTCACGGCCACCTGGCCGGTTCCGCCGGCGGCCGCGTGGATCAGAACCGTCTGCCCCGCTTCGATCTGCCCCAACGGTTTCAGCGCAGCCAAAGCGGTCGGCCAGGACACGACCATCCCGAGCGCCTGCTCGTCGGTCCAACCGGGCGGCAAGGGCGCAGTCCCAGCTGCCATCAGAACGGCATACTCCGCGAAGGCTCCTCCCATGATCGTGACGCCGATGACGTGAGCACCGAGCTCGACACCGGCGGCTCCTTCGCCGAGCGCCACAACCTCGCCGGCAGCCTCAATGCCGGCCAAGTAGGGAGGCTGCGGCCCACCCGCGAACACTCCACGGGACTGCGAGACGTCGACGAAGTTGACCCCGGCTGCTCCGACTCGGATCAGCACCTCGCCCGGGCCGGGAGTCGGGACCGGCGCATCGGATACAAGGCGTAGATCCTTGGGGCCGTCCAGGGACGACTGCTGCAAAGCGCGCATCGAGGCAGGAATGCTCATGGTCATCCGATCTGATTTGTTTGCTGATTGACAAACAAACCTTGCCACGGTGATCGGGAGCCGGTCAAGCTAATCTTGATCGAACGACAAACAAAGCACGGAGGCGCACCGAAATGGCCAGTCGCGGGCGGCCGCTCACGTTTGACCCTGACACCGCCTTGCAGCGGGCGCTCGAGGTGTTCTGGGAGCGCGGCTACGAGGGCACCTCGCTCAGCGACCTGACTCGGGCGATGGGGATCGCCTCCGCGAGCATTTACTCCTACTTCGGAAGCAAGGAGAGCCTCTTCCGCCAGGTCATGGACCGCTATGGCGCGACTGCCGGCGCACCGCCACGGAACGCACTTCAGGAGCAGCCTGCCGTCCGGGAGGCGATTCACGCGATGCTGCGCGCGACCGTCGACCAGATCACGCGATCTGACGCTCCGCACTACTGCATGCTCATCCTCGCTGCCCCCACCGGAGCGATCGAGAACGAGCCCATCCGCGAGTTTCTGGCCGACATTCGGCGCTCCCAGCTCACCGCGATAAGGGATCGCCTGCAACGCGGGATCGACGAAGGTGAGCTCGCCGCGGGCGAAACCGACATCGACGCCGTCGCACGCTACTACGCCACCATCGTGCAGGGCCTCTCGATCCAAGCTCGCGATGGTGCAACGCGCACCGAACTCGAAGACATCGTCACAGGCGCGATGGCCGGATGGTCCGCACTCACAAGAGCCGCGTAGACAATCGTTCGGTGCCCGCTTGCGTGCCGGCCGTTCCGTCTAGGCTCCAGCATCATCCGATCATCTGCCAGACCTACGCAGTTCCAGCGTCAACAACCTTCTGGCCAGCAACAGCTAGCTGATTCCAGCAGATGAATCGTCAGTATGTCCGCCCCGAGTCCGGGGTGATCCGTCCGCTCTCCACCAGCACCCGCCAGGCCGCCGTCTTACGTGGGCACTCACCCACTCGGCACGCCCGATGTCGCTGCATTGTCATCTGCGCATCGCGTACGCTCATCGGCCGGTCGGGCGGCTCATGCGGGTACCCGATCGGCCAGACCTTCGAATCCATATCGCTGCGCTCCTGCCCTATCCGCTGTTGAATCTCGGCGACACTCTTGCCTTCCGGAATCCGGCTCGGCCATGTCAACGCGACCGCGAACATCACCGCCGCCACCGTCAAAACGGCAGTCATCACGATCGTCAACACCTGCCATCCCGTCACGCCGCTCACCTGATCTCGGCGTCCGCGACCGAAAACGGTTCAACATCGATCTGGAGGAACGTCACGGCCGCAGCAAAGGCCTCCAGCACTTCGGCGTCGAGGTCGGCGAACTCGACTTCCCAGCCATCGTCACCGACCAGCGACCAGGACCCGTCCGCGCGCTGGAGATAGCGGTAGCCCTCGTTGCCGGACGCCCTGTTGGCATCCCGCTCATCCTCATTGGCGTTTCGCGCGGACAGCTCCATCGCCGACCCCTTCCTCTTGCGTGGTGGGCACCCGCCGCCGAGGAGCGCCGATGAGGGGCACGGCATCGACCCGGCGGCGGGGCTGGATTCAGATTCCTTGCCACGAGGCCAGCGGGGAATGCCTCTCTGTGGTCGATCTGGGGGAGATTGGGGGGAGACAGGCCAAGAACTGGCTCTGCGGGGCAGGATTCGGTGCGACGATTCGGCTGAAGGGTTGCCGCGCAAGGGATGGGGGAGCAATGTCTGAACCGAATCATCTGCTGCGTAACGCTCGTGGTCGAGTCCGTTCTGAAACAACTGGGCATCCGCTATCACGCGCGGAGGTGGCAGAGTTGGTGAATGAGTGGGTCCTACGCAGCAGCGGACGAGTAATCGAGCTGTCCGGCAATTACATCGGCAAGTTGGAACGCGGTGTCTTCCGGTGGCCAAATGCCGACTTCCGTGCCGGAATCCGGGCTGTTCTCGGTGTTCAGACCGACGCCGACCTCGGTTTTCGCCCGGTCGAGCGCAGCGGCGACACCGGTAGCATGGGGACAGGTCCGAACGATCCTCCGATGTTCCCGCCAACCGCAGGGAAAGAAGTTGACGACGTGCTCCGCCGAACTTTTTTACTCAGCGCTTCGGCCGCTGGAGTTGGCGCTGCGCTCGGGTTGGAGTCGGCGCGGCACGGGCTGAATCGTGCTATTTCGGATGGGTGTTCGGTCGAACTGGACGACTGGCACGAAGTCGTTCGAGAGTACGGAGCCACGTATGTCACGCACACATCGACCGAGCTTCACGAAATGCTGCTGGTCGATGTTCTGAGTCTCGAGCTGGCGCTGAGCATGCCAGTCAGAACTGCTCAGCGGCGGGAGTTGTACAAGATCGGTGCGCTACTGAGCCAGTACATGGCGCAGGCCGTCGGCGACCTCGGACAGCGTCGCGAAGCTGTGCGGTGGTGGCGCACCGCTCGCTATGCGGCGGACCGCTCAGATGACCTGCATGTGATGCTATACGTGAGAGGGCGCAAGGCAATCCGCGCTATCTATGACGGACAGTCACCACAGGTGATCATCGACGATATCGGGAAGACCGCCGACTTGATCATGGCAGGACCGGCCGGTGGCAGGCCGAGCTTGCTCGCTGCTCGCGCGCAATCGTTCGCTCTGCTCGGTCGTGCAGACGAAGCTGAGGCATCCTTGGCCGCTCTGCGGGATACCTTCGCAGCCTTGCCTTCTACCGTGACCAGCGACCACGGCTGGCACTGCTGGGCCTACCCCGAAGAACGGGTCAGGTTCGCCGAGAGCTTCGTCTACTCCCACCTCGGCGATACCCGCCGCGCCGAACGAGCGCAGACAGCGGCACTTGACCTCTACCCGCCGAACAGTCGGCGCGGCCCCGTCCAGATCGAGCTACAGCGCGCATTGTGCCTGGTGCGAGGCGGTGACCCGAGCCAGGGCACTGACTACGCAACAACGACTTTGGCGGCCTTGCCAGCGGAATACCGGACCCGCTTTGTCATGGGGCTGGGTGAGCAGGTGCTTGCGGCGGTACCGCCAGGCGACCGCCGCACGTCCACCGCTCGGGAACTGCGCGAACTCCTGATGGAGGACGCACTACACGCACAGAAGGCCGTCGAGTCATGAGCCCTGGCTCTCTCGAGCTAACGCGCTACGAAGCAACCGGACCGCTCGGACTTGCAGATGAACTGCAAGCGATATACCTGGCATCGCACATCGAACTGCAACACAACCCGTGGTATCGCCCCGAGAGATTCTGGGAGCGCCTGGAGCAGCTGTATGCACCGATCCCAGATTTCGAGCTGGTTGTAGGGAGAGTGGACGATCGGATGGTCGGTTATGCCTTCGGCACCCCGTACGGGCGACCCCAGGCAGTGTGGGCAAAGGCGGCACATCTATACCCCGAGTTGACCAACGAACCAGCTGGTGCGTCGGTCTACATCTTCCGCGAATTCGCTGTTCACCCCGAATACCACGGGCAGGGATACGCGCGAACCATCCATGATGCGTTGCTGGCCGAACGCCCAGAACCGCTGGGCTACCTCCTAGTACGAGTCGGCAATCCCGCCAGGGCGACCTACGAGGCATGGGGCTGGCGCGTCGTCGGGCGAGATCAGCCGTTTGCGGACTCGCCAGTCATGGAGGAAATGGCGAAGGTACTGAACGCCCCACAGGAAGGCTGACGAGCTTTCACGCAGACGTGGCGGTGCGAAGAAGCCTTCACCGCCCTCCAGGCGGCCGAAGCCATCGCACACCAGCACACGCACGCACATCCCTACGTCAAGGACATGATGGAGCGCTTGAACTGCTAACGCCGCACCGAAACCAGATCGTTCAGTGAATCGATCACCCAATCGGCGGCGCTATTACCGCTGACCTCATCCGCCCACAGATATCCCCAAGGTCCCCGGCGGATCAGCGCAGCCTTCAGTCCCGCCGCACGAGCCGGAATAATATCGTTGTCGCGGTGGTCGCCGACGTACACGATCTCGTCGCGTGCTCCACGCGCGAAATCAACCACCCGATCAAAAAAGGCTGGATCCGGTTTCGCCACTCCCCATTCACCAGACGTCGCTATGTCGTCGCACGGAAGGTCAAGCGCCCGGAGCAGTTCCGCAGCGCGGGCGGTCTGGTTCCCGGCGATGCCGACCCACAGCCCGCGCTCCCGCACAGCGGCCAGTCCAGACCGCACGTCTGAGTAGAGGTCTTGCTCCTCGATCTGTTCACCGCACCGAGGACAGCCGAGAAAGTGTGGCGCGGTATGTCGATCCAGTCGGCCCAGGCACCGAACTCCCGGCTGTCATCGAGTAAAGTCTCGCCGACATCGAACACCACAGACCGAATCATGTCTCTACCTCGGTCCCGGGGCCATTTCCACCAATCTGCGACGGAGTCTACGGCGGGATCACCATCGCGCAGGCGAGATGGTGGTCAAGGTCGGATTATCGTTGCGACATGACTGTGCCTCGCGGCGAGCGTCCAGACCTGCCTGAATACATGACGTGGGATGAACTGGAGCGACTACCGGAGGAACTTGCAGAGTGGATCGAGCTGCGGGATCGACGGGTCGTGTGGATCGGCGGTGAACCACCCGAGCACCAGATGTTCACCTGCCGAATCTGGAACGCTTTGGAGCGGTGCTCGCGCGCCGCTGAGACCAGGAATTCCCATCCGAGCATGCGTGTGGTCGGCCTGACAGCTCTGTTCTTCGGCTACAGCGGAAAGTCGGATTTCGCCATACCGGACTTTATGATTCACCGCGAACTCGCGTCGCCGTTCCAAGACGCTCGCGCGGCTGACGCACTGCTGGTCGGCGAAGTCCTGTCTCCGTGGAGTGACCGTGCCGATCTCGAGGCCAAGAAGACGCGCTACGCGAGCGCCAGGATCCCCTGGTACTGGGAGGTCGCCCTGGCTCGTGAGAAACGCGCGATCGAAACTATCCGGGCGTACGCATTGGAGACGGGGCATGGACAGGTTCCCGGCGGGGTGTGCCCGTTGCGTCCGGCGAACTATCTGGTTGCGGGTGAATGGACCCCGGCCGATACCAGCGGAATCGAGATCGACTTCCCTTTCCCGATCAACATCCCGTGGTCGGAACTCGAGTACTGAGCTTTCCGCCTACACCGTCACCAGGTCGCATGAATGGGTGACCGGCACCGCACGTCAGGGCACCGGATGCTTTGGTGACATCGACCAGGAGCATCAGGTGTACTTCTCAATGTCCTCGGCGACGAAGACGTCCGCGATGTCCGAATTCGTGATCTCCCGCAGGTGCCCTTGATCGGCCGCCCTGACCAGCGGGAACGCAACTCGACCGCCAACCCGTGCCCGAGGGTGAGCACCGACCTCGTGAGTAAGAGCCCTAGTGAACAGCTCCTCCAGTCTGATTCCACGCGCGGCAGCGGCGAGGTTGGCTGCCTGCAGGAGCTCTGGCGGCAACTCGACCGTTATGCGCATGAATACATGATGGCACCGGCCAGAGCGGGCACCCGGTCGACTGGATCGCGGCGCCCTTGCCTCCCCCAACGACCAGCCGGAATCGGCTCGATTGTCGGTATCCGTTCCCCATCGCGATCCCAAGGAAGGAACTCGAGTACCGAGTGCTCGCCCTACACCTTCACCAAATCGTCAGCGTGAATGACCGGGCGCTGCATGGTGTCGGGAAGTTCGGTGGTGGAGCGGCCGAGCATGGTGGACAGTTCGGCCGCGTCGTATTCGACGACGCCACGGGCGACCAGGCGGTTGTCGGGGGCGATGAGGTCGACGACGTCGCCGCCGTGGAAGCGGCCGCGCACGCCCGTGATGCCTGCGGCGAGCAGGGAGTGGCGACGGTGGGCGACGGCGGCGACGGCGCCGTCGTCGATGTGGATGGCGCCGCGGCTGTCGGCGGCGTGGCGGACCCAGAACTTGCGCGCGGACAGGCGCACCGGGCGAGCCGCGAACGCGGTGCCGACTGTGCCATGGCTCAGGGCGGTCGTGGCGTCGGAGGCCGCTGCCAGCAGCACCGGTACACCCGCATCAGCGGCAAGGCGCGCCGCCGACAGCTTCGAGGCCATGCCGCCGGTGCCGAGTGCGCCACCGCTGCCTGCGATCACCCCGTCCAGGTCCGCGCTGGAACGCACCTCGGGAATGAAGGTGGCGCCGCCCTTGCGTGGGTCGCCGTCGTAGAGGCCTTCGACATCCGAGAGCAGTACCAGCGCATCGGCGCCAACGAGATGCGCGACCAGTGCGGCCAGCCGGTCGTTGTCGCCGAAACGGATCTCTTCGGTTGCGACAGTGTCGTTTTCGTTCACCACCGCCACCGCGCCGAGCGAACGGAGCCGGTCGAGGGTGCGCTGGGCATTGCGATGGTGTTCGCGGCGGGCGAAGTCGTCGGCGCTGAGCAGCACCTGCCCGACTGTTCGGCCGTAACGGGTGAACGAGGTCCCCCAGGCGTGGGCGAGCGCCAGTTGACCGACGCTGGCCGCGGCCTGTTTGGTGGCCAGATCACGCGGGCGGCGACTCAGACCGAGTGGAGCCATTCCGGCGCCGATCGCGCCCGAGGACACAACGACCACATCCGAACCGGCCCGCATCCGCGCCTCGATGGCGTCGGCGAGCCGATCCAGCCGTGCGATATCCAGACCGGCCTTCATGCTGGTGAGGGCCGAGGACCCGATCTTCACCACCACACTGCGCGCACCGGCGATGGCCTGGCGCGCCTCACTGAGTTCGGCGCCGAACTGCACCTTCGTTTCCGTCACGGCTGATCTCCACCACTGTTCTCACGCGCAGGCACGCCGCTGGGGCCTGCCTACGCTCCGTCCTCGTCGTCGCCAACCAAACCGCGACGCACCCTGGAGGCATGTTTGCGTTCGGCTGCGCCGACCCGGTCGGACTGCTCGAGCCGGATATCGGTGCCGCGGCCGGTGGGCACCATATCGACGCCCGCCGAGATCTGCGGCTCCCATTCGAAGGTCACATCGCCGATGGTGACGGGCGCGCCGGGCTCGGCACCGAGGCGCACCAGTTTGTCTTCGACACCGAGTCGCGCGAGTCGGTCGGCCAGGTAGCCGACGGCCTCGTCGTTGTCGAACTGGGTCTGGCGGACCCAACGCTCGGGCCGGGTGCCGCGCACGATGAAGCCGCCGGGCTCTTCCGGGTCGGCGATCACGCTGAAGCCGGTCTCGTCCACCGCGATCGGGCGGATCACCGGGCGCTTCGGCGCCGCCTTCGGATGGTCCTCCCGGTACTTCAGCACGAGGTCCGCGAGCGCGAACGTCAGCGGCCGCAGTCCGGCCCGGCTGACTGCCGAGATCTCGAAGACCGGCCAGCCGCGCGCGGTGAACTCGTCGGTCACCATCTCGGCCAGTTCGGCCGCATCGGGCACATCGGTTTTGTTCAGGATCACCACGCGCGGACGATCGGCCAGATCGCCGAGCCCGGCGTCGGCGCTCAACGCGGGCTTGTAGGCGGCGAGTTCCGCCTCGAGGGCGTCGACATCGGAGACCGGGTCGCGGCCAGGTTCGAGCGTCGCGCAGTCCACGACATGGGCGAGGACGGCGCAACGCTCCAGATGACGCAGGAAGTCGAGTCCGAGGCCGCGGCCCTGGCTCGCACCAGGAATCAGTCCGGGCACATCGGCCACGGTGAACGTGGTGTCGCCGCTGGCGACCACGCCGAGATTGGGGACCAGCGTGGTGAACGGGTAGTCGGCGATCTTGGGTTTCGCCGCCGACAGCACCGACACCAGCGAAGACTTACCGGCCGACGGGAACCCGACCAGACCGACATCGGCCACCGACTTGAGCTCGAGCACGATATCGCGCTCTTCGCCCTCCTCACCGAGCAGCGCGAACCCGGGCGCCTTACGCGCCTTCGACGCCAGTGCGGCGTTGCCGAGCCCGCCACGACCCCCGCGGGCGGCGATGTACTGGTTGCCCACACCGACCAGGTCCATCAGCACTTCGCCGTCCGAGCCGAGCACCACGGTGCCGTCAGGAACCTTCAGCAGCAGGTCGGTGCCCTGTTTGCCGTCGCGGTTGCCGCCCTCACCTGGTTTACCGTTGCTCGCCTTGGCATGCGGATGGAAGTGGAAGTCCAGCAGGGTGTGCACGTTGGAGTCGACCTCGAGGATCACGTCTCCGCCGTTGCCACCGTTACCGCCGTCGGGACCGCCGAGCGGCTTGAACTTCTCCCGGTGCACCGACGCGCAGCCGTGGCCGCCCTTGCCAGCACGCACGTGAAGTACGACACGGTCGATGAATTTGGACATACGCCGAATCATCCTCCTTCGGTCTGGTCAGGACGGCGAACGTCGCCGCAGGTCACTGTGATGGAAACAACGAAAAGCGGGCCAGGGGTATGTCACCCTGACCCGCTCGTCTGTGTTGGAGTCGTCAGCCGGTCAGGCTTCGACGGGCTCCGGAACCACGATGTTGACGGTCTTGCGTCCACGCTTGCTGCCGAACGCGACCGCGCCCGCCTCGAGGGCGAACAGAGTGTCGTCACCGCCACGGCCGACGTTCACGCCGGGGTGGAAGTGCGTGCCGCGCTGACGCACCAGGATCTCGCCGGCCTTCACGGTCTGACCGCCGAACCGCTTGACGCCGAGGCGCTGGCTGTTGGAATCACGACCGTTCCGGGAGCTGGATGCACCCTTCTTATGTGCCATTGCTGTACTCCTCCAGATGGGGGCTCGGTGAACCCCCGGCCGATTACTTGATGCCGGTGACCTTCAGGACCGTCAGCGGCTGACGGTGACCCTGGCGCTTGTGGTAGCCGGTCTTGTTCTTGAACTTGTGGATACGGATCTTCGGGCCCTTGGTCTGCTCGACGACCTCGGCGGACACCGAAACCTTCGCCAGCTTGTCCGCATCGGCGGTCAGCTCGGCGCCATTGACCACGAGCACCGGCGACAGATCCACAGCGGTGCCCGGCGCACCCTCGATCTTCTCGACCTTCACCAGGTCACCGACCGCGACCTTGTACTGCTTTCCGCCGGTCTTGACGATCGCGTACGTTGCCATCGGTCGGCTGCCCTTCTTCCTCTAGTGTGCGGCGCTTGATAGCGCGCTGGAGTGGCACCCGGCGGAAGAACTCCACCGGGCAACCACTACACATCTGGTCTGGTAGTCATCGCCGCCTCAGCACTGGCGATTGCTCAGGGTCTGCTAGATACAGTTCCCGATACAACTTCGCGGGCACAGCGTGATAAAACGCTGTCGCCGGGCAGCGACTGTCCAAGATTACAGGACGCATAGGTGCGCGACCAAACCGGCCGCAGAACGACAGTGGCCCCCGCCACAAGGGCGGGGACCACCTGGTCATTCGTTCGTCGCGTCGGCCGGTGGCGGCCCGGCGGGACGGCCGGAGCTACGCCTGCGTGGCCTGCGGGCAGGCGCCTGGGCCACCGGGACCGGCTCGGCGAGGTCGGCTACCGGCGCCGCGGGCTCGTCCGAACTGCTCAGCACGAACACCGCACCGGTGCTGTCCGCGGCAGGCGCTGCGGCCGAGCGGGCCACCCGCCTGCGCCGGGTGGTCCGGGCAGGGGTGCCGTTCTCCGACGGGGCAGCGGCTTCGACATGAGCTTGCTCCGCGGATTCCGACACGGGCTCGGCAGAGGTGGTCGCAGCCGACTCGGTGGTCGCTGCTGCCGGTTCGGCTACCGGAGCCGATTCGGTCGATGGGGCCGGTTCAGCCGCCGCGGCAGATTCGGCCGTGGCCGATTCAGCTGTGGTCACCTCCACCTCCGCCGCAGGGGCTGCGGCCGAACGAGCCACTCGCCGACGCCTGGTCGAGCGGGTGCGGGTGCCGTTCTGGGTGGCAGCGACAGCGGGCTCGGTCGCCGGTTCGGCAGCGGCCGGTTCGCCGGTCGCCTCCTTCGCCGCCGCTTCTGTCTCTGCCGCAGCCTCGGGTTCGGCCACCGTCTCCGACGGCTTCGTCTCGGCGTCGGCCTCCGATACCGCGGTGTCGTCGCCGTGATGGGCGGCCATGGCCAGCGCGACCGGATGCGCGCGCTTGACCGCGGCCTCTTCCTCGCTCACCTCTGGCACCGCAGGCTGCTGCGGCTGCGGGGTGGCGGCCGCACCGGACTTGTCGCGGCCGCGGCGCCTGCGCGCACCGGACTCGCGCCCGCGCCCGCCGCCGTCCTCGGCCGCAGTCGGCTCCACCGGGTAGCTGTGCACCAGGATGCCGCGACCGTGGCAGTGCTCGCAGGTGGTCGAGAACGCCTCGACCAGGCCGGTACCCAGCTTCTTACGGGTCATCTGCACCAGGCCGAGCGAAGTCACTTCCGAGACCTGATGCCGGGTGCGGTCGCGGCCCAGTGCCTCGGTAAGCCGGCGCAACACCAGATCACGGTTGGATTCGAGCACCATGTCGATGAAGTCGACGACGATCATGCCGCCGATATCGCGCAACCGCATCTGCCGCACGATCTCCTCGGCGGCTTCCAGGTTGTTGCGAGTGACCGTCTCTTCGAGGTTGCTGTTGCCGGACCCGGTGAACTTGCCGGTGTTGACGTCGACGACCGTCATCGCCTCGGTGCGGTCGATGACGAGCGTGCCACCCGAGGGCAGCCACACCTTGCGGTCCAGCGCCTTGGCCAGCTGTTCATCGATGCGGTAGGTCTCGAAGACGTCCACGCTGTTGTTCTCGTGCTGGGAGACCCGCGCCAGCAGATCAGGGGCGACGGTGCGGATGTAGGTCTCCACCGTGCTCCAGGACCGCTCCCCCTCGATGACGAGCTTGGAGAAGTCCTCGTTGAACAGGTCACGGATCACCTTGACCAGCAGGTCCGGCTCTTCGTAGAGCGTCTTCGGGGCGCCGGAATCCTGTTCGGCGGCCTTTTCGATGGTCCGCCAGGTGGCCTGGAGCCGCTCCACGTCGCGAGCCAGTTCGGCCTCGCTGACGCCCTCGGAGGCGGTCCGGATGATCACACCCGCGTCGGCGGGCACGATCTCGCGCAGGATCTCCTTGAGGCGCTTGCGCTCGGTATCGGGCAGCTTGCGGCTGATGCCGGTGGAGGTGCCGCCAGGCACATAGACGAGGAAGCGTCCGGCGAGGCTGATCTGGGTGGTCAGGCGGGCGCCCTTGTGCCCGACCGGATCCTTGCTGACCTGGACCAGCACCTGATCGCCCGGCTTGAGCGCCTGCTCGATCTTGCGTTCCTTGCCGCCGAGACCTGCGGCCTCCCAGTTCACCTCACCGGCGTAGAGCACACCGTTGCGGCCGCGGCCGATGTCGACGAACGCCGCCTCCATGCTCGGCAGCACGTTCTGCACCTTGCCGAGGTAGACGTTGCCGACCATCGACGCCTGACCGGTGCTGGTGACGAAGTGCTCGACGAGGATGTTGTCCTCGAGCACCGCGACCTGGGTAGCGGTGGGATGACCGGGGAACTCCTTCTCCCGAACCACCATGACCCGGTCGACCGCCTCGCGGCGGGCAAGGAACTCCGATTCGGTCAGGATCGGCGGACGCCGCCTGCCCGCCTCGCGTCCGTCGCGACGACGCTGCCGCTTGGCTTCGAGCCGGGTGGACCCGGTGATGCCCTGCACCTCGTCGACGGTGGCGCGGCCCCGGCTCTTGTTGCGGGGTTCACGCTCGTGCACGACGGTGTTGGGCGGATCGTCCTCGGCCGCCTCGTTCTCGCCACCGGATTCACCGGCGACCTTGCGCCGCCTGCGCCTGCGCCGTCTGCGGGTGGAACCATCGGGCGAGCCGTCATCGCCGTCCTCGACGGATTCGGCGGTCTCGGCAGGCTCCGCGTGCTCGTCCTCGGCGAGGGTTTCGGCGCCCTCGCCGTCCTCGGCGCCGGACTCCTTGCCGCTCGTCTCTTCCTTGCCGCGCGTCTCGTCCTTGTCGCGGGCACCGCGTTCGGGCTCGGTGTCGTGCTCGTCGTCACCGTCGGCGTGCTGCTCACCACGACCACGACCACGACCACGACGGCCACGGCGCCTGCGGCGGGGCTGATCGTCGGACTCGGCCTGCTCGGCGGTGTCCTGCTCGTCGGAAACCTCTTCTTCGGTCTCCTCCACCTGCGCGGTGTCGTCCTCGGTACGGGTCGTATCGCGCTCGGTGCGGCGCTTCTTGCGCAGTTCGCCGGCGGCGGTGGCGTCCGGGGACAGGAACAGCGGCGCCGCGACGACCGCGGATTCGAAGACAACCGGCTCCACGGCTGGGGGCGTCTGCGATATGGGGCTGGCGAACAGCCCGCCAGGCGGGCTGAACGAGGGCGCGGTGGAGAACAGGTCGGCGACCGGCGCTTCTGGCGCGGTCTCCTCGGCGGCGACCACCTCGACTGTGGGAGCGGGCTGGGCCTGCTCAGGGGTGGACGGCTCGGTCGCGACGCTCGCCGGTTGCTCGGCGGCGGTTTGCTGGGTGGTGTCCGCGACGGGCTGTGGTTCGGGCGCCGCGGCAGCCGGCTCGGTCTCGGGGGCGGCGAGCGCGTCCCGAACCGACTCGGCGACCGCGCGATCCACGTTCGACTGGGGGCTGCGCGCGTCGGAGCCGAGCTCACCCAGCTTCGCCAGGATGCGCTTGCTCGTTACTCCCAGACGTTTGGCCAGCGCATGAACTCGGATTCGCTCCGGCAATTGATCGGCATCCTGTGATGTTGTGTCCAGCGGCTCTTGATCGGCCACGAAGTCTCCTCGGGCCCCCGGGCGCGTTCCTCCCGGCAGGGAGTGACGCGGCCGACGCGGGGGCGCTGTCGGTACACCTCGTGCGGTTGGCACGAGGTCGATGGTCTCGCCCCGCGTGCCCGGATATCTCCATGTCGATCGTCGTTCGGGCTAACTGGACACGCGGCGCCTGGCTGTATGGCTGAACTCCGTGGTGTGAGCGTTCATCCAGCGTGCCGACGCGAACGAGTTACCGCGCCGCGGCAGCGATGATCGGCATCGAACCTCGGGGTGTCATCCGGTTACCACCGTTATTCGGTTGCAACCAGTTGCCAGTATCCCACACCGTGCGCCGAGGGTTCGCCATCGGCGCAACAGCGTGAGGTCTGAAACGACGGAAATGGAGTCGGATCAGGCCGGGAACTCGGGGAACCAGAGCCCGATCTCCCGCTTGGCCGACTCCGGCGAGTCGGATCCGTGCACCAGGTTCTCCTGGGTTTCCAGAGCGAAATCGCCCCGGATGCTGCCGGTGGCGGCCTTCTCGACCGGATCGGTGCCGCCGGCGATCTGCCGGAACGCGGCGATCGCGCGCGGGCCTTCGAGGACGGCCGCGACGACCGGGCCGGAAGTGATGAATTCGATCAGCGAGCCGTAGAACGGCTTGCCCGCGTGTTCGGCGTAGTGCTCCCCCGCCAGCTCGCCGGACACCTGCTTCAGCTCCAGCGCGGCGATCTTCAGGCCCTTGCGCTCGATCCGGTTCAGCACCTCACCGACGAGGCCACGGGCCACACCGTCCGGCTTGATGAGGATCAACGTCTGCTCAGTCACCGCGACAGCGTAACGGGCACCTCCCCCAGGTTCCCAACCAGCGGTCGCAGAGGATGCGGCGACGAGGGTCACCCGCTAGATCACCCACGGGTCGATGATGACCTCTTCGGGTCGTCGCTCGTCAGCTGGGCGGTTGGGTGCGCTGGCTGGGCAGGACGCCGAGGTCCATGCGGCGTTGGACGTCGTTGCGCAGGATCAGGATGAAAGCCCAGACGATGGCGAACAGGATGCCGATGACGCCGATGGAGATGTGGATGAAGGCGCCGGCGATCACCAGGACCTGCAAGCCGAGGTTGAACGGGAGGGCCCAGGGTTTGCGCTGCACGCCCGCGCCGAGAACCATCACCACGGCCAGGCCCACCAGATAGGTGCCGGACAGCCAGCTCACGCCGCCGCCGACGTCGGCGACCACCGGCAGCGCGAGCAGCACGACGATGGCCTCGAGGATCAGCGTGCCCGCCATCACCCCGCGCAGGCCCTTCCACGGGTCGGGCGGGGCGGGTGCCGTCTGCTCAGAGGTCTGTTCGGCGGCCGGATCGTCGTCCGGGCGCGGGTCGGATTCGCTCATGGTCTGCCTCCTCGGCACGATCTGCCGATCACGCTGTGTCGACTTCGGCGTCCTCGGGCGTCCTCCGTGGTAACCCACACTGCCGCCTCCGCACGCCGACCGATCACGCCGGTTCCTTACCGAACAGGGCGCGCGCGGCACCCGCGGTCACCACGGAGCCGGTGACCACGACGCCGGCGCCGGACACCATCTCCCCGCTGTCGCCGACGTCCTCCGCGATCGCGATCGCGGTTTCCAGGGCATCGGGCAGGGTGAATGCGGGCACGACACGTTCGTCGCCGAAGCGCTGCACCGCAAGGTCGGTGAGGGTGTCGACATCGAGCGCACGCGGTGAGCCGTTGGTGGTGACCACGATCTCGTCGAACACCGGCTCCAGCGCCTCGAGGATGCCCGCGGCGTCCTTGTCACCGAGTACCGCGACTACGCCGACCAGCTTGCGGAAGTCGAACTCGCCGGTCAACGTCGCCGCCAGCGCTTTCGCGCCTGCCGGGTTGTGGGCGGCGTCGATGAAGATGGTCGGCGCATTGCGCATCCGTTCCAGCCGGCCCGGGCTGGAGACGCTCGCGAATCCTTCGCGGACCGCATCGACGTCGAGCTGACGTTGCGCGCCCGCGCCGAAGAACGCCTCCACCGCGGCCAGCGCCAGCACCGCGTTGCGGGCCTGGTGTTCACCGTGTAGCGGCAGGAAGATCTCGTCGTACACCCCACCGAGGCCCTGCAGTTCCAACTGCTGGCCGCCGACGGCGATCTTGCGCGCAAGGACCCGGAACTCCGCGCCCTCACGCGCCACGGCCGCGTCCACCTCGACGGCGCGGCGCAACAGCACCTCCATCGCCTCGGGGTCCTGTTCGGCGATGACGGCGACGTTGTCGCGCGGGACCAAGCTCTCGGGCGCGCGTTTGATGATCCCGGCTTTCTCCCCCGCGATGGCGGTGAGGTCGGGGCCGAGGTAGTCGGTGTGGTCGAGCCCGATCGGGGTGATCACCGCCACCTGCCCGTCGATGACGTTGGTCGCGTCCCAGGTGCCGCCCATACCGGTTTCCACCACCGCGACGTCGACCGGCGCCTCTGCGAAGGCGGCGTAGGCCATGCCGGTGAGCACCTCGAATTTGCTCATCGCGGGACCGCCGGCCGCCGCCGACTGCGCGTCGATCATCTCGATGTAGGGCGCCAGCTCGCGATAGACCTCGACGTAGCGGGCCGGCGTGATGGGCGCGTTGTCGATGCTGATCCGCTCGGTCGCCAGTTGCAGATGCGGACTGGTGATGCGGCCGGTGCGCCGATGCAGTGCGGTGAGCAGCGCGTCGATGATGCGGGTCACCGAGGTCTTGCCGTTGGTGCCCGCGATGTGGATCGCCGGGTAGCTCTGCTGCGGCGATCCGAGCAGATCCATCAGGGTGGAGATGCGGGTGAGCGACGGCTCGATCTTGGTTTCCGGCCAGCGCCGGTCGAGTTCGGCCTCGACCAGCGCCATCTCCGCCAGATCCACCGGCGAGGGTCCGGAGCCGAGTGGAGCACCGGTGCCGTGCTGTGGCTCCGGTTCCGCGTTGCCCGCCTCGTGCGAGAAGTCCGGGCCGCCGGTCTCGTCGGGGCCGGTCACTTGCCGCTCAGCTCGGCGAGCCGGGCGCCGATCCGCTCCACCTCGGCGGCGGCGACATCGCGGCGGTTCCTGATCTTGTCGACGACCGGCTCGGGCGCCTTGGCAAGGAAGGCCTCGTTGCCGAGCTTGGCGGTGGTCGCGGCGAGTTCCTTTTCGGCGGCCGCCAGGTCCTTCTCCAGCCTGCGCCGTTCGGCGACGAGGTCGACCGTGCCCGAGGTGTCGAGTTCCACGGTGACGGTGGCACCGCTGAGCCGGACTTCGACCGAGGCGGTGGCGGCGAAACCCGCACCCGGCGCGGTGAGCCGGGCCAGATCGGCGATGGAGCGCTCGAGCTCGGCAAGCCCGGCAGCAGACAGGCCGATCACCTTGGCTGCGACCTTCTGCTTGTCGGCAAGACCCTGGTCACTGCGGAACCGGCGGATCTCGGTGATCAATCGCTGGGTATCGGAGATGCGCTGTGCCGCACCCTGATCCGTGGCGTGGCCGCAGGCCTGCGGCCAGTCGGCGACCACGATCGAATCCGCGCCGGTCAGCGCACGCCACAGCGATTCGGTGACGAACGGAATCACCGGATGCAGCAGCCGCAGCACCGAGTCCAGTACCGAACCGAGCACGGTGCGGGTGGATTCGGCGCGCGCGTCGTCGGCCGCGAACTGCACCTTGCTCAGTTCGAGGTACCAGTCACACAGTTCGTCCCAGGCGAAGTGGTAGAGCGCCTCGCAGGCCTTACCGAATTCGTAGGCGTCGAAGGCCGCGTCGACCTCGGCACGCACCGCGTCGAGGCGATCGAGGATCCACAGATCGGCGTCGGTGAGGGCGGCGCGGTCGGGCAGCTCGCCGGGGCGGGCGCCGTTCATCAACGCGAACTTGGTGGCATTGAACAGCTTGGTCACGAAGCTGCGCGAGGCCAGCGCATGCGGTTCACCGACCGACAGGTCACCGCCGGGCTGCGCGCCGCGGGCCAGGGTGAATCGCAGCGCGTCGGCACCGTAGGCGTTGATCCACTCCAGCGGGTCGATGCCGTTACCGCGCGACTTGGACATCTTCTTGCCGTGCTGATCGCGGATCAGCCCGTGCAGGAAGACGTCCTTGAACGGCACCTGCCTGGCACCGTCCTTGCCCGCGGTGATGACGTGATCCTCTGCGACATAGGTGCCGAACATCATCATCCGGGCCACCCAGAAGAACAGGATGTCGTAGCCGGTGACCAGAACGCTTGTCGGATAGAACTTCTCGAGTTCGGCGCTGTTGTCCGGCCAGCCCATGGTGGAGAACGGCCACAGCCCGGAGGAGAACCAGGTGTCGAGCACGTCGGGGTCCTGCACCCAGCCCTCGGGGGCGCTCTCATCGGGCCCGACGCAGATGATCTCGCCTTCGGGGCCGTACCAGATCGGGATGCGGTGGCCCCACCACAGCTGCCGGGAGATGCACCAGTCGTGCATATCGTCGACCCAGTCGAACCAGCGCGGTTCCTGGCTGGTGGGGTGGATGACGGTATCGCCGCCGCGCACGGCGTCACCGGCTGCCTTGGCCAGCGATTCGACCTTGACCCACCACTGCATCGACAGCCGCGGCTCGATCGCTTCACCGCTGCGCTCGGAGTGGCCGACGCTGTGCTGGTACGGGCGCTTCTCGGCGACGACGCGGCCTTCGTCGGCGAGGCGTTCACGCACCTTCACCCTGGCCTCGAACCGGTCCATACCGTCGAATTCGGTTCCGGTACCAGTAATTCTGGCGCGTTCGTCCATGATGGTCGGCATCGGCAGGTTGTGCCGAAGACCCATCTCGAAGTCGTTGGGGTCGTGCGCGGGGGTGATCTTGACCGCGCCGGAGCCGAATTCGGGGTCGACGTAGTCGTCGGCGATCACCGGGATCTGGCGGCCGGTGATCGGATGCTCGAGGGTGTTGCCGATCAGCGCCTGGTAGCGCGGGTCCTCGGGGTGGACCGCGACGGCGGTGTCGCCGAGCATCGTCTCCACGCGGGTGGTGGCGACGATCACGTGCGGTTCGTCGTCGCGCAGCGAGCCGTAGCGCAGCGAGACCAGCTCACCGTCGACGTCTTCGTATTTGACCTCGATATCGGAGATGGCGGTGCGCAGTTCCGGCGACCAGTTGACCAGCCGCTCGGCGCGGTAGATGAGCCCGGCGTCGAACAGCCGCTTGAACATGGTCTGGACGGCGCGCGAGAGGCCGTCGTCCATGGTGAAGCGGTCGCGGCTCCAGTCGACGCTGTCGCCGAGCGCGCGCATCTGCCATTGGATGGCGCCACCGGATTCGTGCTTCCAGTCCCAGACCTTCTGGATGAACAGTTCGCGGCCGAAGTCTTCCTTGGTCTTGCCGTCGACGGCGAGTTGCTTTTCCACCACGGTCTGGGTGGCGATGCCCGCGTGGTCCATACCGGGCAGCCACAGCACCTCATAGCCCTGCATGCGCTTGCGGCGCGCGAGCAGGTCCATCAGCGTGTGGTCGAGGGCGTGGCCCATGTGCAGGTTGCCGGTGACGTTGGGCGGCGGCAGCACGATCGAGTATCCGGGCTTGCTGCTGGTGGGGTCGGCGGTGAAGTAACCGGCCGCTACCCAGCGCTCGTACATCTCGGCCTCTACCTCGCCGGGGTTCCAGCTCTTGGGTAGGGCATCGGCACGATTACGCGTGTGGTCTGGGGCTGCGCTGGTCACCCCGCGATTCTAGTGGTCGGCGCGGATCGTCTCGCGCAGGGTCGACGACGCCGTGGCGCGAACCCATGGGCCCGGCCCCCAGAAAAAACACCGGCGGAGTCTTCGGTGGATGAGGGACACCGAAGACTCCGCCTACACCTGACAGACTACCGCCGATCGCAGGGGCGATCGCGGATCCATAGCCAATTCTCAGCTTCGGTTTTCACCCGTATTGGTCACACACAGTTGCCGAATCGGACATTACTGACAACTCTGGAAGAGTGAACCCCCGGCTCGAATCGTCCGCTCTGCTTCCCAGCGAATCCCGCGCGCCCGCATCGGTTTCCATGCTGCTACCTCATGCGGTCCATGATCTACGCGGACATGTGGTCGACGAATTGCGGTATCCGCCCACAGCGGTGCTGGTATTCGCCGGTGTCCCGGGCGCGGGCAAGAGCACGGCGCTACGGGCCTTGTTCGGATCGACGGCCGAGGCCGAGTGGCCGCCGACCGGCCCGGCGGGTTCGGTGGTGCTCGACTCGCAGCATTCACGCAATTCCTGGCGGCATCGACTGGGCAGGGTGCCGTATCCGCTGTGGCGGCCGGTGGTGCATGTCGCGCACTACACCCGCATCCGGAACGCGTTGCGCGACAATGCCGGGCCCGTCGTCGTGCACGATTGCGCCACCTTCGGCTGGGCGCGGCGGATGCTGGCCCGCTGGGCCGCGGCACGCGGACGGGAACTGCATCTGATTCTCATCGACGTACCCGCGACCATCGCCCGCGCAGGCCAGTACAAGCGCGGGCGACGGGTCAACGGCTTCTTCTTCCGGCTGCACTGCGTGCGCTGGCAGCAGTTGCTGCGGGAGGTGGACGCGGGACCGATCACCGATCCCGCGCCCGCTTCGATCGTCATCGCCGACCGCGACACGGTGGGCGGGATGAGCCGGGTCAGTTTCGCCGCCTGAGGCGACCTATTCGGGCACTAGGATCGACAGCGCGCCGGGCACGGCGCGCAGGGTGATCGGCAGGGTGCCCACCGGTTCACCGTCCGCCGTCGCGGGTGCGCCCGGGGCGGTGAGTGTGATCCGCTGGGCCCGGTAGTGCGAGACAGCCGGGTGGTCGATGCGCTTACCGGAGGCGAGTGCGGGCAGCAAACGCAGCATCTGGAACCGGGACACCGCGCGGACCACGGTGAGGTCGAGCAAACCGTCGTCGACCACCGCATCCGGGCAGACCAGCATGCCACCGCCGTAGGTGCGGGTATTGCCGATCGCGACCAGCATCGCATCGGTCTCGACCACCGTGTCCGGTTGCGCAGACCCGTCCGACAGTTCGATCCGATACGGAGTCGCGGTCCGGCTCGCGAGCTCGACCAACGCGGCCGCGGTGTAGCGCAGCGGACCCTTGGGCCAGCTCATACTGTTGGCGCGCAAGGTGACTCGCGCATCGAAGCCGGTGCCGGTGACGGTGGCGAACCACATCGGCGCGGCATCGTCGCGATCGATCAGGCCGAGATCGATGGTGCGTGCCATACCGCCGAGCACCACATCGGCGGCGGCAACCGGGTCGTCGATCGGGACGCCGAATTCGCGGGCGAGATCGTTGCCGGAGCCGCCGGGGATCAGCCCGATCGGGGTATCGGTTCCGGCCAGAGCCTCCAGCATCACCGACACCAGGCCGTCACCGCCGGCGCAGACCACCGCGTCCGGACGCGGGCCCGGCCCGGTGATCTCCGCGCGCACCAGCCGCACCGATTCGGCCGCCGACGGCGCCCGGATCTCGGTGATCTCGATGCCACATTCACTGAGCCGGGCGATGGCGGCACCGGCGACGTCGTGCCCCTTACCCATCCCGGACAGCGCGTTGGTCACCACCGTGACCTTGCGCATCTCGCGCCGCGACTGCGATGTCATGGGACCAGCTTGCCCGGATTGAGAATGCCCGAGGGGTCGATTTCGCGTTTCACCGCGCGCAGCACCCGCACACCCAGCTCGCCGATCTCGTCGGGAATCCACGGTCGGTGGTCCGCGCCGACGGCGTGATGGTGGGTGATGGTGCCGCCCGCCCCGATGATGGCGTCGCCCACGGCCTGTTTCGCGGCCTGCCATTGGGCCAGCGGATCGTCGAGCTGCTTGGCGATGACGGTGAAATACAGCGAGGCACCGGTCGGATAGGTGTGCGAGATATGGCACATGACCAGTGCCGGAGCGCCCTGGCCGGTGAGCGTTTCGGTGAGTGCCGCGGTGACCTTCGCTTTGAGGTTCGACAGGTTCGACCAGGTGGTCGCGGTTTCCAGGGTCTCGCACAGCACGCCGGCGTCCAGTAGCGAGTCACGCAGATACGGCGCGGAGAACCGGCCGCTCTCCCATTCGCGCGCGGGCAGCTCGCCGAGCACCGTCCCACCTGCCGCCGACAGCAACGCACCGGCCTCCAGCCCGCGGGCCGCGACATGCATCTCGGAGCCTTCGAAGGTGGTGATGGCCAGGCAGCCGGTGACCGCTTCGCCGCCGATATCGGCGGTACGCGCCAGGTTGACGCCGGTCTCCATCTCATCGGACAGCCGCAGCACGGTGGGGGCCGCACCCGCCTGAACGACCGCACGCAATGCGGCCGCGCCGGTTTCGAAGTCCGGGAACGACCATGCCTGGTAGGCAATGGTTTCCGGCACCGGATGCACGCGCAGGGTCACCTCGGTGATGATGCCGAGCGCACCTTCGGAGCCGACGAACAGTTCGCGCAGATCTGGGCCGGCCGCCGAGGCGGGAGCGCGGCCGAGCTCGAGTGTTCCGCTCGGCGTCGCGATCTTGAGCCGCTGCACCATATCGTCGAAGCGGCCATAGCCCGCCGAAGCCTGACCAGATGAGCGGGTGGCCGCGAAACCGCCGATGCTGGCGAATTCGAAGCTCTGCGGGAAGTGACCGAGCGACAAGCCGTGGGCGTCCAGCAGTTCCTCGGCGCGCGGGCCGGTCACGCCGGCGCCGAGGGTTGCGGTGGCACTCACCGGATCGACGTCGGACAAGGCGTTCAGCCTGCGTAGATCGAGGGTGATCACCGTGTCGAAGTCGCCGCGAATCGGGTCCAGGCCGCCCACCACGCTGGTGCCGCCACCGAACGGGACGACGGCGATGCCGGCCTCGGCGCAGTAGGACAGGAGGGCGACGACCTCATCGTGGTCGCGGGGGAACACCACCGCGTCGGGTGCGTCCTGCGGGCCTTCGGCGCGGCGGCGCAGCAGGTCGGGGGTGCTCTTGCCGCCCGCGCGCAGCAGCCGGTCGCGGTGGGCGGTCGACACATTCTCGGCACCGACCACCGCGACCAGCCCGTCGCGCGCGGCAGGCGTCAATGCCGAATCGCGCAGCGGCACGTCACCCTCATCGCGGCGCGCCACCGGTTCGCCGGACACCCCGAACACCTGCTTCAGCAGGCCACGGATCTGCGCCGACAGCGGTTTGTGTCCGGCGGGAGCGCCCCAGGCGTCCCACGCCATACTCGTCGGGAGCGCCGTGTCGTCCTGGTTCGCCAGGGGATCCGGTTCGGCGCCGGCAGGCTGCTGAGTATCGACCATGCGTTACAGTTTGACATAGACTGTCAAGCAGTAACCAGTGAACGCGCAGGATTGCGTGCGACCGGACCTCCGATCGCCCGCCCGACCCCGGTGGTGAACCCATGACCGTCTCCGACGAGCCCGACGCCGAGCCTTCGGCCATCGACCTCGCGATCCTCGATGCCGCACGCGACTGTGTGGCGGAGTTCGGGGTGCGGCGAACCACCCTCACCGAGGTCGCGCGCCGTGCGGGGGTGAGCAGGCCGACCGTCTACCGGCGCTGGCCCGACACCGGCTCGCTGGTGGCCGAACTGCTGGTCCGCGAGCTGGGCGACATCCTCACCACCGCCATGCCCACCGACGGCGTAGTGCGACGGCGCCTGGTCGACGGTATCGTCGCGGGCTCGGCCGCAGTGCGCGCGAACCCGTTGTTCCGCAAGATCTTCCGCGCCGACACCGATCTGATGCTGACCTACGTATTCGGCAGGCTCGGCCGCAACCAGCGCCATCTGATCGAACTGTTCGCCGCCGCGATCCGCGAGGGCAATGCCGATGGATCGGTCCGCGACGGCGATCCCGAACAGATGGCCACCATGCTGCTGCTCATCGCGCAATCGGTGGTGCAGTCGGCCGGGACGTTAGCCGAGTTGCTCGACGGCACCGCGCTGGACGCCGAACTCGCCCGCGCCATCGACGGATACCTCACTCCGCACAGCGCACCGCCGGGCGGCAGTAACGGCTGACCGGCCACGGCCACAGCCATAGGCCATGAGCCCCGGACACCGGACACAGTTCACAAGCCCCGAACGACCAGAGATACCAGACACCAGCCACCGCTACCGGCCAACGGGCGAACCACGGGGCACCAGCCACCGGGCACCGGGCACCGGGCACCGGGCACCGGGCACCGGGCACCGATAGCAACCACCGACACCGATGACAAGGACTGTGATGACCCAGAATTCGGTACATACCGGCGATTCAGCCCTCAACGCCGCGCGACGTCAGCGCGAACTGGCGGCACTCGGCGACGGGGCGCAGATCGACGTGCTGGTGATCGGCGGCGGCGTGACCGGCACGGGCGTCGCGCTCGACGCCGCCGCCCGCGGCCTGCGCACGGTGCTGGTGGAACGGCACGATCTGGCCTTCGGCACCAGCCGGTGGAGCTCCAAGCTGGTGCACGGCGGGCTGCGGTATCTGGCGGGCGGGCACGTCGGCATCGCACATGAGAGCGCGGTGGAGCGCGGCATCCTGATCCGCACCACCGCTCCCCATCTCGTGCGGCCGCTACCGCAACTGGTGCCGCTGCTGCCGGAGCTGGGTGTGGCGCAGAGTTCGCTGGTCCGAGCGGGATTCTTGGCAGGTGATCTGCTGCGACGTGGAGCAGGGACGCCCGCGAGTTTGCTACCACGTTCGCGGCGGGTGGCCGCGGCGGAGGCGCTGCGGCTGGCACCGACGGTGCGCCGGGACGGGTTGCGCGGTGGGTTGACGGCCTGGGACGGGCAACTGGTCGACGACGCCCGCCTCGTTGTCGCGCTCGCGCGCACCGCCGCCGCGGCGGGTGCGTCCGTGCTGACCCGCGTCGAGGTCACCACTGCCACCGGCGAATCCGCCACACTGCGCGACACCCGCACCGGCGAGACGTTGACGGTGCGCGCCCGCGCCGTGGTCAACGCGACCGGTGTGTGGGCCGACCAGGTCGACCCGAGTATCGAACTGCGGCCCAGCCGCGGCACGCACCTGGTCTTCGACGCCGCGGCCTTCGGCGGGCTCAGCGCCTCGCTGACGGTGCCGGTGCCCGGCAGCACCAGCCGTTTCGTCTTCGCCTTCCCCGCCGCACACGGGCGGGTCTACCTCGGCCTGACCGACGAGGACGCCCCCGGCCCGGTTCCCGACGAACCGAAGCCCACCGATTCCGAGATCGATTTCCTGCTCGACACCATCAACGCCGCACTGCGGGAACCGCTGACCCGCGCCGATATTCGCGGCAGCTATGCCGGCCTGCGGCCGCTGCTGAAAACCGGCACCGACAGCACCGCCGACATCTCCCGCGAACACGCCGTCCTGCACTCCCCCGACGGCCTCATCACCATTGTCGGCGGCAAACTCACCACCTACCGCAAGATGGCCGAGGACACCGTCGACGCCGCCGTCACCCACGCCGGACTCACCGCAAGCCCATGCCGCACCAAACGGCTACCACTGGTCGGCGCGGTCTCCGGCGCCGCCCGCGACAAGATCGCCGCCCCGCCGGTGCTGGTCGAACGCTACGGCTCGGAAGCAGCCGCCGTGCTCGGCCAAGCCGATGCCGACCCGGCCCAGCTCGCGGCGGTGGCCCCCGGAATCGACGTCACCAGAGCCGAATTCGCGTGGGCGATCTCCCACGAAGGCGCCCTCGACACCGCCGACCTCCTCGACCGCCGCACCCGCATCGGACTGGTCGCGACCGACCGCGTGGCCGCACTCCCCGCGGCGGAGGAGGCGCTCGCAGCAGATCGAACCGACTAGCGGTCCGACGGGACTACGATCTCTCCACCGGGACTGGGGAGGGGATTAGATGGCTGCTACAGCCTGGGACTTGCTGATCGAGTTGGGTGTTCGAAGAGATTCGGTCCACGCGTTCATCACACGCCATTCGCTGTTGCGCGATGATGTCCGCTTCCTGGACGCACACTTCTGGACGCGATGGCAGCGAACGCTGTTGATCGAATACATGGAGGAAGACTCGGGCTGGCAAGAGGCAATCGACGAGTTGGAAACGCTGCTGCGCAAGAAGGCGTAGCGCTGGCCCGCGAGCCGAGAGTCCCTGAGACCGAGCAGCACCCAGGTGCTCAGTGCGCGGTCCAGCCGGCGAGCTGGGCGCGCATGCTCGCCCGCGGCCACCGGTCCAGTCCGTGCGCGGCTTCGGCGGCGCGGATAGCGCGCAGGCCTGGGGTTTCCTCGTCTGCGGACAGGTAGCGGAAGCCCATGGTCTCGTAGTACGGGCCGTTCCAGTCCACCTCGGTGAACGTCGTCAGCGTCAAAGCCGGCATGCCTTGCTCCTCGGCCCAGCGAGCGGCGTGGTCGATCAGGCGCCTGCCGATCCGCTGACCGGCCTGCGACGGATGCACCGAAACCTGCTCGATGTGGGCGCTGCCGTCGACCACGGCCACCACCAAATAGGCGACCGGCGTTCCGGCGGGATCGGCCCACACCCAGGCACGGTCGGCGTCGACGAACTCGCGCAGGGTGTCGATGCTCGGCGGTTCGTCCTCGGCGACCTCGGTCATACCAATCGTCGCGAACGGGGCACCCGCCGCGCGTTCGATGTCTTGCAGCAATGGGAGGTCGGCCAGCACGGCGGAGCGGATCACCGGACCAACGGTAGTCCGCTACCCATCGCTGCGGCGCTCACCAGCAGCAAGGAGCCAACACTTGCGGCACGGCCGAGCGGCCGGTTACCTCGGCGTCGCGAATCTCGCTCAACGGCGCGCCACCGTACTCGGCTGACCGACGCAGTTCCCTCGCTGCCGCTCGACGGCCCGCAGGCCTCACCTGCACCGATGACGACCTGCCGCGCACACGGGGTCGGCATCAGCGCCAACTGCGTCGCTCGTCCCCCGGTCAGCCCCGCGCGCGGCCTCTATGCTGGACCCGGTGGTGCGCCAGGAAGGAGGCGCGAGTGCGCGGCAGATCATCCACAGTCGGCGTCGCGCCGGGCGATGGCCTGGTGGCGCGATTCGACGACGTCATCGTCTATATCGGCGGCGAAACCGCCTCCACCGAGCGGATTCTCGGCGCGGTAGAGGCCGTGGCGGCGACCGAACATCCGGGTGCGGCCATTGCTCAGCGGCTGGCCGCGGTGGTGTTCGGCGCGGGTTCGGAACCGCCCCCGTTCGGCGTGCTCGCCCCCACCGATGACGGCACCCTCGTGCTGTTGCGCGGCTCGGTGGCCGCCATGATCGACGGTGCCGAGGGGGCTCGACGCCTGACCGGTTCGCGGGCCTTCACCTGGGTCGACGAAATCGTCCGCGTGCCGATCCGCTCCATCACCATCGGCCCGGACACCGGAGCTCCGATCGTCGAACACCCGCGCACCGATCTGCGTTCGGGCGTTGTTCCCGGTGGCGGATTCGTGCTGCGCGCCGGTGTTCGCCGCAGTGGACGCAAGCCCGCCGCACGGACCGCGACGCCCGCCGCGACGCCGGGCGAGCCGCCCGCCACCGCACCCGCCGGGTTCGCCGTCGCCGACGCCGAACCCGACCAACATCCCTCGACCAGCGCGACACCACCGGTGCACAACAAGCCATCGGCGGCCGCGCGCCATCGCGCCGGCCCGAAGCCCGAGGGCACCCAAGCCATGTCCCTTGCCTGGTCGCAGGCCCCGGCCACGCTGCGCTCGGATCCGCCGGAACCGGTAGCCCTGCACAAACCCGGACCGCAGGATACGGTCCGCCGCCGCCCGCGCCTCGCCGTCGGAGCGACGCCGAGCGTTCAGGTCCCCGGTGTCCTGGTCGCCGAGGACGGCGCCACCTATCCGCTGGACCGTCCGTACGTCATCGGGCGCGGGCCCTCCGCCGACGAATCGGTCCGCAGCGCCACCGCAGCCCCGATCGTGCTGCAGCGCGATCGCCACATCTCGCGCGTGCACGCCTACGTCTCGCTGGACCACGGCAAGGTCTACGTCCGCGACGCAGGCACCGCCTCCGGAACCTTCCTGGCCACTCCGGACTCCCCCGAGTGGGCCCGCGTCGGCCGGTCCCCCACCGAACTCCCACCGGGCGGACGGGTCCGGATCAGCGACCGAGTACTCACCTACCGGAGCGAGGACGGCAGCGCATCTGCGTAACCACCGGATGCCGGGCCGAGTGACCTGCCTGGATCCGACCATGTCCCACGCCGCAACAACGCGAAGAGCACAATGGCCCCATGCACCGCAAAGGGCCGACCGAGGATATCGATGAGTCCGCACTGTCGGTGACCCCGCCGAAGCAGCAGGCGGCAGGCGTCACCGCGGTGGCGGTCGCGCTGAAGCGGGCCGTCGAGGACATGGGTGTGGTGCGCACGGCCCGGACGCTGGCGCGGCTCAACCAGGTAGACGGCTTCGACTGTCCCGGATGCGCCTGGCCCGAACCCACCGGCCACCGCAGGCCCGCCGAGTTCTGTGAGAACGGCGCCAAAGCGGTCGGCGAGGAAGCGACGACGCGCACCGTCACGCCGGAGTTCTTCGCCGCGCATTCGGTCGCCGAGCTGGCGGACAAGTCCGGGTATTGGCTGGGCAGACAGGGCAGGCTGACCCACCCGATGGTGCTGCGCCCTGGCGAGGACCACTACTCCCCTATCGCCTGGGACGACGCCTATCAGCTGATCGCCGACCGGCTGCGCACCCTCGACAGCCCGGACGAAGCGGTCTTCTATACCTCCGGCCGCACCGCCAACGAGACCGCATTTCTCTATCAGCTGCTGGTCCGCAGCTTCGGCACCAACAACCTGCCCGACTGCAGCAATATGTGCCACGAATCCTCGGGCACGGCGTTGACCGGCTCGATCGGCATCGGCAAGGGTTCGGTGACCATCGACGATTTCGCCGCTGCCGATCTGATCATCGTCGCCGGCCAGAACCCGGGCACCAACCATCCACGCATGCTCAGCGTCCTCGCCGACGCCAAGGCCGCGGGCGCGCGCATCATCGCGGTCAACCCGCTGCCCGAAACCGGCTTGATCGGATTCCGCGATCCGCAGACGGTGCGTGGACTCACCACCGGTGTGCCGATCGCCGACGATTTCCTGCAGATCCGGCTCGGCGGCGATATGGCGCTGTTCCAGGGTCTGGGCAAACTGCTGTTCGAGGCCGAAGATCGTGCCCCGGGCACGGTGGTCGACCAGACCTTCGTCGACGGGCACACCGCAGGCCTCGCCGAGTACGAAAAGAACGTCCGCGCTGTCGATCTCGGCGTTGTGGAACAGGCGACCGGACTGACCCGGGAGCAACTCGACCGCACCGCGCGATTGTTCGCCGAATCCGAACGGATCATCGTCTGCTGGGCCATGGGCTTGACCCAGCAGACCCACGGCGTCGCCACCATCGAAGAAGCCACCAACCTGCTGCTGATGCGCGGCATGATCGGTAAGCCCGGCGCTGGTGTATGCCCGGTGCGCGGGCACTCGAATGTGCAGGGTGATCGCACCATGGGCATCTGGGAGAAGATGCCGGAATCGTTTCTGACCGCGTTGGATCGGGAGTTCGGGATCACCAGCCCGCGCGCCCACGGCCTCGATACCGTGAATGCCATTCGCGCCATGCGCGATGGTAAGGCGCGGGTGTTCTTCGGTATGGGCGGCAATTTCGTGGCCGCCACACCCGACACCGACGTTACCGAGGCAGCGTTGCGCGCCTGCGATCTCACGGTGCAGGTCTCCACGAAACTCAACCGCAGCCACGTCGTACACGGCGCAACCGCCCTGATCCTGCCCACCCTCGGCCGCACCGATCACGACCTGCAGGAAGGCGTGAAACAGCACGTGTCGGTCGAGGATTCGATGTCGATGGTGCATCTGTCCACCGGCCGGTTGCATCCGGTGAGCGAACAGCTGCGCAGCGAGGTCGCCATCGTTTGCGAACTCGCGCAACGCCTGTTCGGGTCGGAGCATCCGGTGCCATGGGCCGATTTCCGTCGCGACTACGACCTCATCCGCGACGCCATCGCGCACGTCGTCCCCGGATGCGCCGACTACAATCGAAAAGTCCGCCAGCGCAACGGTTTCGTGCTTCCACATCCACCGCGCGATTCCCGCGAATTCCGCACCGATACCGGCCGCGCCAATTTCGCCGTCAACGATCTCACTTGGCTGCCTGTTCCGCCCGGACGGCTGATACTCCAGACACTGCGCAGCCACGACCAATACAACACCACCATCTACGGGCTCGAGGACCGCTACCGCGGTGTGCACGGTGGCCGCAAGGTCGTGCTGGTCAATGCCGACGACATCGCCGAACTCGGTTTCGTCGACGGCGAACTCGTCGATCTGGTGTCGGAGTGGAGCGACGGTGTGGCGCGCCGGGTCGAAGGATTCCGGATCGTCGGCTACTCGACCCCGCGCGGCAATGCCGCCGCCTACTATCCGGAGACCAACCCGCTGATCCCGCTCGACCATGTCGCAGCGAGATCGAACACGCCCGTGGCGAAGGCGGTCACCATCCGGCTCGAGCGGGCCGGCTCATGAGCCGCGTGACCGCCCGCCGCCGGATGCAGCGCGTATCTCCGGCCGGTCTGATCCAGCGCCCCGACACCTTGGCTGTGGAGGAACCGCTGGAGATCCGGGTGAACGGTGAGTCGCTCACGGTCACCATGCGCACTCCGGGCAGCGATATCGATCTGGTGCACGGATTCTTGTTCGCCGAGGGGGTGATCGGCTCTGCGGAGGACATCGTGGCGGCTCGCTACTGCGCGGGCACCGACGACGAGGGCCGCAACACCTACAACGTCCTCGACGTCTCTCTGCGCACTGCGGCGGCACCGGTACACGCCAGGAATTTCCTGACCAGCAGTTCCTGCGGGCTCTGCGGCAAGTCCGCGCTCGAGGATGTCCGCACCCGCACTCGTTTTCCCTTGTCCGCACCAGCCGCGATGGTCGATGTCGACACGCTTGCCGCCATGCCGGACACGCTGCGATCCCGGCAATCGGTCTTCGATGCCACCGGCGGCCTGCACGCGGCGGGCCTGTTCGCCCCCGATGGCACGGTCCTCGCGGTCCGCGAGGACATCGGCCGCCACAATGCCGTGGACAAGGTGGTCGGCTGGGCGCTGCGCGAGGATCGGATCCCGGCCGGAGACCTGGTGCTGGTCGTGAGCGGCCGCGCATCCTTCGAACTGGTCCAGAAGGCCGTCATGGCCGGCATCCCCCTGCTGGCCTCGGTCTCGGCCCCCAGTTCACTGGCCGTCGACCTCGCCGCCGAATCCGACCTCACCCTCGCGGGCTTCGTCCGCGGCGAGACCATGAACATCTACACCCACGCCGACCGGATCAGCACCGATTCCACGGCGACCTCCCGGCCCGCCTGAGGACGGATCCCCTTCCACCTCGACGCCGGGAGACTGCGCTTGATTTATACATACGGCCGGACGTATTTTTGTAGTGCCGCCGAGCCAGACACGCTCCGGAGGTACGCGCATGCACAGCAGCAGAATGTTCGAGCCGGCCCAACAGCTCGCAGACGCCAAGAGCAATCAGGACCTCACGACCGCGATGCGGCTCCTCCACCCCGCCACCGCCCGCCGCAGGCTGCTCGAGGAGCCGAACCGATGACCGCCGACCCGCGCATCCGCCGACTGCCCGCACTCACCAAGGCGCAACTCGTCTGAGATCGACGGCGACTTCTACCCGCGGTGCGTGTCGCCGGAGCCGTCGAGAACACCGTCGACAACCCGATCCACCAGATCAATCACACTCGAATCCCCCAGCCGCAGCGAGATATTGGCAGCATCGAGCACTGCGACGATCTGAAATGCGCCGAACCCGGCGTCGGTGGGGGCGATCTCACCGGCGGCAACGGCCGCGGCGATTTCGTCAGCAAGAAGCGTCCGCCACCACCGACGCTGGCGGACCAATAGATCGCGGATGACTCCTGGACGGCTGTCGTACTCGGGAAGGTTTGCGGTCCAAAAGCATCCGCCGGGCAATAATGGTGCGCTGGCGTAGTCGATCCACCGCGCGACCAGCGCGCGGACCCGATCCACGCCGGTGCGCTCTTGCTCGGCCGGACGAACGACCGCCTCGGCGAATACCTCACCCGCCGCTTCGACGGTGGCCAGTTGCAATTGCTCCTTGGTCCGGAACAGCGTCTGAATGCCCGCCTTGCTGATACCGAGCTCGTCAGCGAGTCTGCCGAAGCTGATCCCGTCGAGTCCGTCGATAGAGGCGATGTCGACCGCGCGCCGGGTGATCAGTGCTCGGGAGCGTGCGCCTCGAACGAGCCGACCATCCGCAGGCGACGGTCGAGCGGTCGTCCCGATAGCACCCGCATGCGGTCGACCGATCACCATACGGTCGATCGTATGCCAGGTGTCGAACTCGCGCCGACCTGAGCGTCCGTCGCGGAAAACTCGTCGCGCGGACGCTCAGCGCCGGATTCTCAGTCGGCGAGGGCCTCGAGCAAGGCGGCGCGCTGGCGAGCGCCGAGACCGCCGATACGACGGTCCTCGGGAATCTCCGCCTGGTCGAGCAGCTTCGCCGCCTTGACCGGGCCGACGCCGGGAAGCGCCTTGATGACCGCCGCGACCTTCGTCTTCTTGACCAGGTCGTCGGAGTCGGCCTTCTTCAGCAGATCCGCTACCGAGACCTTGCCCTCCTTCACCTTGCCGATCAGTTCGGAGCGCGCCTTGCGGACCGCAGCCGCTTTGGCCAACGCTTCAGTGCGTTGTTCCGCGGTCATGGTAGGCAGTGCCATGTCTCCTCCGCTTTCACTCGTCACTCGAACATCTGGTTGACCGGACCGATTCAACATCACCGTACCGACAAGGTACGCCCGACACACCGGGGAAGAACATGGTGGATAACGCGATGATTTTCCGCGCTCCGGCCCGTCGGAACCCATAACGAGCCCGAACCGACCGGGCGGAGACGGGAAGGACCGGACCGATGGAGCTGTCACTGACCCTGTTCGTCACCCTCGACGGCGTTTACCAGGCCCCCGGCGGACCCGAGGAAGATCCCCGCGGCGGCTTCACCCAGGGCGGCTGGATGGCACCGTTCATCGACGCGGATTTCGGCGCCTTCATCGATTCCGTGTTCGACCGGGCCGACGCGTTCCTGCTCGGCAGGCGCACCTACGACATCTTCGCCGGGTACTGGCCCAAGGTCACCGACAGCGACGACGTGGTGCCGGTGAAGCTGAACGCGCTGCCCAAGTTCGTCGTCAGCACTCACCTCGATCATGCTGAATGGGCGAACACCGAAATCCTGAGTGGCGACTTGGTCACGGAGGTGACCGCCCTCAAAGATCGCCCCGGACGTGAGGTGCAGGTGCACGGCAGCGGCAGTCTCGGACAGAGCTTGCTCGCCGCGGGGTTGGTGGACATCTTGCATCTGGTCACCACCCCCGTCGTGCTCGGCGATGGTAAGCGACTGTTCACCGATGGCTTGCGCCCCACCGGATTCCGGCTCACCGAGTCCCGTGCGAGCTCCACCGGCCTGGTCATGTCGACCTACCGTATGGCGGGCGCCCCGGAGTACGGAACGGTCGGTGAGTGATCCACGTAACAGCGAGGCGACACGAACCGACACATCAGCAGAAGCACCCGCACGGATCAAGGTTCAACGGCGAACCAGGGAGATCAACGGCGATCTCGACACCGGGCGCGGACCGGAACCCACCGGCCGTCACCGAATCCCACCGGGTGCGACAACTACAGGGTCGGTCCGTTCCCGCCGCGGTGGTGCACCTGGACTGATATCGTGCCGAATTAGAACACGTTCCAATTCGGCAGGAGTTCCCATGGCACGGCAGATCCGCGATGTGGTCGAGCAGTACGTCAAGCTGGTCGGCAGTGGTCCCACCGACGACATCGTCGCGCTCTACGCACCGGACGCGATCGTCGAGGACCCGATCGGCACCCCGCCGAAGCAGGGCCATGACGCGATTCGCGAGTTCTACAACATCCTGGCGAACCTGGAACGCGAAACGTCGATCCACGCCGATTCGATCCGCATCGTCGGCAATCACGCGGCATTCATGTTCACCCTCGTCACGATCGCGGGTGGGCAGCGCATGACACTGCATCCGATCGACGTGATGGAGTTCGACGACGAGGGCCGGATCATCCACATGCGCGCCTACTGGGGCCAGGACGATCTGAGCATGGAACCTGCCTGAGCCGAGACGCCGACCAGGCGCTGAGGCATCGCCCCGGCGCCGCGGCGTGCACGACCACCGAGGGACCCGATCGCCGCAGGCCGGATCAGATGACGAGGCAGGCGTATCCGATATGCATGCCTACGCCCACTTCGACCTGGACCCAGGGCGCGAGATTCGCCCCGGTCGTCGGCTGTACCGCCTGCAAGGTGTGGTGGCCCCGGGTGGTCGGCGTCCAGGTGACCAGCGCGACGCCGTCTGTCGGCGCCACGGTGGCGAACGGTAGCCCGTTGTCGTAGAAGGTCACCGGCGTCACCCCCTCGGTCAGCCGCGCCCGCACCGTGTACTGGCAGGTGGTGCCGTAGTTGGTGATCGGCCCGAAATTGTAGTCCGGCATCACGCTGACCTGCGTGACGGTGGCCGCCGCCGTAGGCGCGCTGACCACCACGGCCGATGCCGCCGCCGCGGCGAACGCGGCCGCTGCGGCCAGATTGCGGGCTCGGAAACGCTTCGACATCGGCCGCTCCTCGTTGTGCGACGCCTGCAGGTGCACCGACCCTACAACGATCGACGCCCTCCAGAGGCCGTCATCGCCAACTCCGCGCCGAAACGATAAACGGCCCGCCCACAACGTGGACGGGCCGTTTCAGAACGAACTCAGGCCGACTTCTCGCGGCGCTCGGCGCGCTCGCGCTTGCGCGGGACGATGGTGGGCAGCACGTTGTCGTTGACGGTGTCGGCGTCCACGACCACCTTGGCGACATCGTCGCGGCTGGGGATGTCGAACATCACCTGCTGCAGGACTTCCTCCAGGATGGCACGCAAGCCGCGGGCACCGGTGCCGCGCAGGATGGCCTGGTCGGCCACCGCCTCGAGCGCGTCGCGGGTGAACTCGAGGTCGACGCCGTCCATCTCGAAGAGCCGGATGTATTGCTTGACCAGCGCGTTCTTCGGCTCGGACAGGATCGTGACCAGCGAATCCTTGTCCAGGTTCGTCACCGACGCCACGACGGGGAGCCGGCCGATGAACTCCGGGATCAAGCCGAACTTGATCAGATCCTCGGGCATCACTTCGGCGAAGTGGTCGGTGGTGTCGATCTCGGCCTTGGACCGGACCTCGGCACCGAAGCCGATACCGCGGTGACCGGTGCGGTCGGAGATGATCTTCTCCAGACCGGCGAACGCGCCAGCCACGATGAACAGCACATTGGTGGTGTCGATCTGGATGAATTCCTGGTGCGGATGCTTACGCCCACCCTGCGGCGGCACGCTGGCCTGGGTGCCCTCCAGGATCTTCAGCAGCGCCTGCTGCACACCCTCACCGGAGACGTCGCGGGTGATCGACGGGTTCTCGCTCTTGCGGGCGATCTTGTCGACCTCGTCGATGTAGATGATGCCCGTCTCGGCGCGCTTGACGTCGTAATCGGCGGCCTGGATCAGCTTCAGCAGGATGTTCTCGACGTCCTCACCGACATAGCCCGCCTCGGTGAGCGCGGTGGCGTCGGCAATGGCGAACGGGACATTGAGCATCTTGGCCAGGGTCTGCGCCAGATAGGTCTTACCGCAGCCGGTGGGGCCGAGCATCAGAATGTTGGACTTGGCCAGCTCGACGCTCTCGCCGCGGCTGTCGCGGCCCTTGTCGCCGGCTTGAATGCGCTTGTAGTGGTTGTAGACGGCCACGGCGAGCGTGCGCTTGGCCGTGTCCTGCCCGATCACGTAGTTCTCCAGGAAATCCCGGATCTCGGCGGGCTTGGGCAACTCATCGAGTTTGACCTCGCTGGACTCGGCCAGCTCCTCTTCGATGATCTCGTTGCACAGGTCGATGCACTCGTCGCAGATGTACACCCCGGGTCCCGCAATGAGCTTCTTGACCTGCTTCTGGCTCTTTCCGCAGAACGAGCACTTCAGCAGATCGCCGCCATCACCGATGCGCGCCATCTCGTGGGTCCTACTTCCTTGTTCGCGTGCAACCGTCCATCCAGTTGCCAGCTTTCCGCCACCGGTGGAAGGTGTCGTTGAATACGTCGACCGTATCCGGGTGGTGGTGCACTGCTGTCAACCGGGAGCAAAGGTCCCTAGGACGACCGTACCCGGTGTGCGCGATACAGGTCGACAACTCGCGCATGTTTCTCGCCGGGGTTGTGCGGGTTCTCACCATGATTCGCCGGAGTCGCCCGGTCGCCGAGCTATCCGCGCCGAGCGCAACAGATCAGCAACCGCGCGTGTCGCCGACACCCGACGCCGGACGACTCAACGGACCGCGGCCAGGCTGACCACCGTCCGTGACATCGGCCGGCCATACCTCAATTTTCGAGCGAAGCGAGACCGAGCATCCGAGTTCGCGGCCCGTCTCGCATCTCCGCTGCCGCTGCGTACGCCGAAGGCAAGCAGCGGTAGCGGAGACGCGAGACATCCAGGGGCCGCGAACACGCGGTGCCGCAGGCGCCGCCGATTACTTCTGCGCGCTCAACTTGCGGTAGTCGAACACCGTGTCGATGATCCCGTACTCCTTGGCGTCCTCCGCCGTCAGGATCTTGTCGCGATCGGTGTCCTTGCGGATGGTGTCGGCGTCCTTGCCGGTGTGCCGGGCCAGCGTGGTCTCCATCAGGCGACGCATGCGCTCGATCTCGGCGGCCTGGATCTCCAGGTCCGACACCTGACCCTGGATGCCACCCTCCAGCGACGGCTGGTGGATGAGCACGCGGGCGTTGGGCAGGCAGGCGCGCTTACCAGGGGTACCGGCGGCCAGCAGCACGGCCGCGGCGGAGGCGGCCTGGCCGAGGCAGACGGTGGCCACATCGGCACGCACGTACTGCATGGTGTCGTAGATGGCCATCAGTGAGGTGAACGAGCCACCCGGCGAGTTGATGTACATGGTGATGTCGCGATCGGGATCGAGCGACTCGAGCACAAGCAGCTGCGCCATGATGTCGTTCGCCGAGGCGTCGTCGACCTGCACGCCGAGGAAGATGATGCGCTCCTCGAACAGCTTGTTGTACGGGTTGGACTCCTTGACGCCGAAGCTCGAGTGCTCGATGAACGACGGCAGGATGTAGCGGGCCTGCGGGCTCGCGGGCGCGCTACCGGACAGGCCTGCGCGGGGGTCGATCAGGTTGGCCATCTTCGTCTCCAAAGTCTTGTGAGGGTGTCCGCTTACTTGCCTGCGCCGTTGGCCTGGTTCGCGTGGCTGATCACGTGATCGATGAAGCCGTATTCCAAGGCTTCGCTCGCGGTGAACCAGCGGTCACGGTCGGCGTCGGCGGTCACCTGCTCGATGGAGTTGCCGGTGTGCAGTGCCTGCAGCTCGTTCAGCTCCCGCTTGGTGTGCGCGAACTGCTCGGCCATGATCGCGATATCGGCGGCCGAACCACCGATACCGGCCGAGGGCTGGTGCATCATGATGCGCGCGTGCGGCAGCGCGAAACGCTTGCCCTTGGTCCCCGCGGTGAGCAGGAACTGGCCCATCGAGGCGGCCAGACCCATGCCGTAGGTCGCGATATCGCATTCGGCGAACTGCATCGTGTCGTAGATGGCCATACCGGCGGTCACCGAACCACCCGGCGAGTTGATGTAGAGCGCGATGTCCTTGGTCGGGTCTTCGGCCGACAAGAGCAGGATCTGCGCGCAGAGTTTGTTCGCGATGTCGTCGTCGACCTGGGTGCCGAGGAAGATGATGCGCTCACGCAGCAGGCGCTCGTACACCGAATCACTGAGGTTGAGACCAGCAGTCGCGGTTGTCATGACCCCTGCCTTATTGATCGTCACGGATACCTGCCTTCTCTCGCCGGCTCGTTGCTGACACAAACATTAACGAAGCAGGGCGGCACCGAACTCCCGGTACCGCCCTTCTTCGCTCACAGCGCAATTACGCTCCCCGCAGGGCACCCATCACGCTGGTCTCTCAATGGTTCTTCGCCGTTCGGCTTACTTCTCGGCGTCTGCCGAAGCCTCGACGGTCTCGACGGCCGCCTCGGTGGACTCCTCGGCCGAATCCTCCGACTCGCCGAACATCTCGGCGGTATCGACGGCGTTGCCCTCGGAGTCGGTGACGGTGGCCTGGCCGACCACACCGGCGAGCGCCTTGCCGCGGCGCACATCGGCGAACACGGCGCCGAGCTGGCCCGCCTGCTGTACCTGCTGGATGAACTGCTCAGGCGACATGCCGTAGCGCTGGGCCTGGAACAGGATCCGCTCGGTGAGCTCCTCCTGGCCGACCTGGGTGCCCTCGGCCTCGGCGATGGCGTCCAGCAGCAGCTGGGTCTTCACCGACTTCTCGGCCGCCTCCTTGGTGTCCTTGTCGAACTCCTCGCGGCTGGAACCCTGCGCCTCGAGCGCCTCGGCGAACTTGGCTTCGTCGTGGTCGAAACCGTGCACGGCGTCGTGCTCGACGGCGTCGATCTCGGCCTTGACCACGGCCTCGGGCAGCGGCACCTCGACCT
Source organism: Nocardia sp. NPDC059180 (assembly GCF_042754945.1). Taxonomy (NCBI): domain Bacteria; kingdom Bacillati; phylum Actinomycetota; class Actinomycetes; order Mycobacteriales; family Nocardiaceae; genus Nocardia; species Nocardia sp. NPDC059180. Next base: position 284,526 of record NZ_JBHZBU010000006.1, on the reverse strand, counting down.
GCTCGAGCAGCTGCTCGAGGACCTTGTCGCGGATATCGCCGGCCTGCTCGACCTTCTTCACCCGCTCTACGCGGCCGCGCAGATCGGTCTTCAGCTCGTCGAGGGTGTCGAATTCACTGGCCAGCTGGGCGAACTCGTCGTCGGCCTCGGGCAGCTCGCGCTCCTTGACCGAACCGACGGTGACGGTGATGACGGCTTCCTTGCCCGCGTGCTCGCCTGCGACCAGGGTGGAGGTGAACTCCTTGGACTCACCGGCCGACAGGCCGACCACGGCCTCGTCCAGGCCCTCGATGAGCTGGCCGGAGCCGACCTCATGAGACAGCCCGGTGGTGGAGGCCTCGGGGACGTCCTCGCCGTCGACGGTGGCCGACAGGTCGATGGAGATGAAGTCGCCTTCCTGCACAGCGCGCTCGACGCCGGTGAGGGTGCCGAAGCGCTGGCGCAGCGACTGCAGGTGCTCGTCGATGTCGTCGTCGCCGATGGTGATGGCGTCGACGGTCACCGCGATGGTGCTGTAGTCGGGCAGGGTGATCTCCGGGCGGATGTCGACCTCGGCGGTGAACGCCAGCTCTTCGCCGTCTTCGATCTTGGTGATCTCGATCTCGGGCTGGCCGATGACCTTCACCTCGGAGGTGGTCACGGCCTCGCTGTAGCGGGCCGGAAGCACGTCGTTGACGACCTGCTCCAGGATCGCGCCGCGGCCGAGGCGGGCCTCGAGCAGCTTGGCCGGTGCCTTGCCCGGGCGGAAACCGGGGATACGGACCTGCTTGGCCAGGGCCTTGTAGGCCTTGTCGAAGTCCGGCTTCAGCTCCTCGAAGGGCACCTCGACATTGATCCGGACCCGGGTCGGGCTCAGCTGCTCGACGGTGCTCTTCACGGACATGCTCCTTGTTCGTAGTTCATCGGTCGTTGACGTCGGTGGTCCCCCCGATCGCATCCACGCAAGGTTAGTCGACCGGTGCCCACGCCCTGCAATCCGGTCATGCGAACGAGCCCGTCAGCGCCTCATCGGCGCGGGCGGGCCCGCACTCACCGGGTGCGTCAGTTATCCGGCACGTCCACCGCGTCGGTGACGAAGACCAGGGTCTCGTTCGGCTTGATGCCGTTGCCGCCCGCGCCGTAGCCCAAGTCCGGCGGGATGATCAGGAGCCGCCGCGTGCCCTCCTGCACACCTTCCAGGCCCTGGTCCCAGCCCGGGATGACCATGCCCGCGCCGAGCGTCAGCTCGAACGGCTCGCCGCGGTCGAAGGAGCTGTCGAGCTTCTGCTTGTCCGACCAGGTCACCAGGGTGTAGTTCATCTCCAGTTCCTGACCGGCCTGCGCGCCGGGGCCGGAACCGACCACCAGGTCCTTGACGATCAGTTCGGTCGGAGCGTCGCAATCGTCGGGAATGGTGATGGTGGGGTTCTCACCGAAGCCGCCGGTGACGCCGATGTCCTCGGCGGTGCATGCGCGGCCGGTCGACGGTTTGGCGGTGGTCGCACCGGTAGCCACGGCGGCGCTGGTGGTGGCCTTCGTGGTGGTGGCCGCTGCGTCGGTGTCGGAGCTGTCGTCCGAGCCACAGGCTCCGAGCGCGAACGCCGCGGCGGCGATGGTGGCGATACCGATGATCCTGGCGGAGGTAGGCATGCCGCGCACCCTAATCGACGTCACCGCACGCGGCCCGCCCCAGGCCGCAGCACAGGTATACGGGCCGCGACGCAGACGCAGGTACGAACGGTTCCGGCGCGGCTCGTGCGCAGCCGCGGAGGAGGCGGAAGTATGCCTGAAGTACTGGGCCTACAGCGGATACGGCCGGTAACCTGACGGGGAATCTCCATCCGGTGCGTGGCACGAACGTGAGGAGAGTCGCCCATGGCGCAGTCGGCCGGTTCCGACGGTAACCCCACTGCCGAAGACACCTCGGCCGACAACGTAGGTGGCGGCGGCGGGATCTCGGTGGCGCCGCGCCCGTATCGGCTCACCGATGCTCCTGGCCCGCTCGACACCGAGGAACTCGAGGCCGTAGACGCGTGGTGGCGCGCCGCCAACTTTCTGTCGGTCGGCCAGATCTATCTGATGGCCAATCCGCTGCTGCGCGAACCGCTGCGCGCCGAGCACATCAAACCGCGACTGCTCGGCCATTTCGGCACGGTGCCGGGGCTGAATCTGGTGTGGGTGCATGCCAATCGGGCGATCCTGGCCCGCGATCTCAACGCCGTATTCGTCGCCGGGCCCGGCCACGGCGGTCCGGGACCGAACGCCTGCGCCTGGCTCGAGGGCACCTATTCCGAGCTCTACAGTCACGTCCCGCGCGATCTGGACGGTATGCGCGCGCTGTTCGCGCAGTTTTCCTTCCCCGGTGGGGTGCCGAGCCATTGCGCGCCGGAAACACCCGGCTCGTTTCACGAGGGCGGTGAACTGGGCTATTCCCTGCTGCACGCGTTCGGTGCGGCCTTGGACAATCCGGACCTCACCGTGTTCTGCGTGGTCGGCGACGGTGAGGCCGAGACCGGTCCCCTGGCGGGCAGCTGGCATGCGAACAAGTTCCTCAACCCGGCCCGCGACGGCGCGGTGCTGCCGATTCTGGCGCTCAACGAATACAAGATCGCCAACCCGACGATTCTGGCGCGGATACCGGAACCCGAACTGATCTCGCTGCTGCGCGGCTACGGGTACGAGCCGCTGGTGGTCTCCGGCCGGGATCCGGCGCGGGTGCATCAGGCCATGGCCGAGGCGATGGACACCGCGCTGGAGCGGATCGCCCAGATCCAACGCGCGGCACGCGGCGGTGGTGACGGCACGCGGCCGCATTGGCCGATGATCGTGCTGCGCACCCCCAAGGGCTGGACCTGTCCCCCGCTGGTGGACGGCGATCAGGTGGAGGGGACCTTCCGCGCTCATCAGGTGCCTCTGCCCGCGGCCCGCACCGACGACAGCCATCGGGCGGTGCTCGAGCTGTGGCTGCAGTCCTACCGGCCCGCGGAATTGTTCGACGAATCCGGGGCACCGGTCTCGGAGCTGATGGGGCTGGTGCCGTCGGGTGATCGGCGGATGAGCGCGAACCCGGTGAGCAATGGGGGCGCTCTCGTGCGCGATCTGCGCCTGCCGGATTGGCGCGCGTTCGGCGTCGAGGTTCCCGCACCCGGGGCCACCCACCATGAGGCGACCCGGGTGCTCGGCGGCTGGCTGCGCGAGGTCACCGCGCGCAACGGGCACAATTTCCTGACCTTCGCACCGGATGAGCTGGCCAGCAATCGATTACAGGACATTCTCGAAGTCACCGGACGCAATTGGCAGGCCGAGATCGACGAATTCGATGTCGGTCTCGACCGCACCGGCCGGGTGATCGAGGTGCTGTCGGAGCACATGTGCCAGGGCTTACTCGAGGGCTATCTGCTCACCGGCAGGCATGGGGTGTTCACCTGCTACGAGGCGTTCGTGCACATCGTGGACGCGATGTTCAACCAGCACGCGAAATGGCTCGACGCGAGTGCCGCGGTGGCGTGGCGGCAGCCGATTCCGAGCCTGAATTATCTGCTCTCCTCACATGTGTGGCGCCAAGATCACAACGGATTCACCCATCAGGACCCGGGATTCCTCGATGTGGTGCTGAACAAGAAGCCCGAGATCGTGCGGGTGTATCTGCCGCCTGATGCCAATACGCTGCTGTCCACGTTCGACCACTGCCTGCGTTCGCGCCATTACGTGAACGTGGTGGTGGCCGGTAAACAGCCGCAGGCCGAGTGGCTGTCGGTCGATGCGGCCGCGCTGCACTGCGCGCGCGGCATCGGCATCTGGGATTGGGCCGGTCACAACGACGAACTCGGCACCGAGCCCGACGTGGTGCTCGCCTGCGCGGGCGACGTGCCGACCCTCGAGACCCTGGCCGCCGCGGCCATCCTGCGCGAGCGCCTTCCCGAGCTGCGGGTGCGGGTGATCAATGTGGTGGATCTGATGCGGCTGCTGCCGAGCACCGACCATCCGCACGGGCTCCCCGATTCCGAATTCGACACCCTGTTCACCCGCGATCGCCCGGTGATCTTCGCCTTCCACGGCTACCCGTGGCTGATCCACCGGCTGACCTACCGGCGCACCAACCACGACGGTCTGCACGTGCGGGGATACCAGGAGCGCGGCACCACCACGACACCGTTCGACATGGTGATGCTCAACGATATGGACCGCTACCACCTGGTGACCGACGTGATCGACCGCGTGCCCGCCCTGCGCGACAAAGCCGGCGGGCTGCGCCAGCAGATGCAGGACGCGCGCCTGCGGGCACGGGCATGGACCAGGGAGCACGGCGAAGACATCCCCGTCGTCGCGGACTGGACCTGGCCGGGGCCGTAATCGCCTTGCCACCGGCACGGCGCCTCCGCGACGAGCATCGGCCGTCCGAGGGTCTAATCAGGCGGCGCGATCTCCAGATCCCGCCACACCAACTCGATCGGGAACGGATCCGACACATCGACAGCCACCGGCCCCATGTCCCGATGTACGGTCCCGATGTGGGTGTAAGGCCCCGCCGCCCCGGACAATGCGTATCGCTCGATGGTCAGTGCGCCGACCTTGTCGAAGCTGACCAGCCAGTAGTGCGGAATGCCCGCGTCGGCGTAGTCGCTCATCTTGTGCACTCGGTCCCGGCGCGCCGACCACGTCGACAACACCTCGACCACGATCAGGCAGTGCGCCGCCGTCAATTGCTCGTAATCGGGCAAGCAGCGATGCACCACGGCATCAGGCTTGCGGGCGGTCGGCGGCACTTCCCAGAGCAGAACATCGACCTCGGTGTTCGTTTCGTAGCAGGAACCCCCACCGTCACGGCGCATTTCAACAACCGCAGCCCGCTCCAGCGCGTTCGACACACGGGCGCCGACCTTTTGGTGATTCCGGCTGCGCTGCTCGCGGGGGACGAGATATCCGTCGACCAGCTCGGACTCCCGGCGAAGTTCCACCCCTAGGCCGAGAAACTCCTCCCATGAGATGGGCGCCGGTTGTGTGGTGTTCCAGCTGACGGTCACATGTCGATAGTAGAGCGACAGTGCCGCCTCACCGACCCACCCGCCGCATCCGACCAGCAGGGCCGGGTGCGTCAGGCCAGGGCCGAGGAGATGCGGCCGGAAAAGGCGTCTACGACGATCATTGCCCGGAGTAATGAAACGGGTTACATTCGGAGGCAGCAGGTCGCTTGCAACTGCTAGCAGTGAGCAAGCGGCCGGGCGTTTACGCAGACAAAGGAGTCTGAACCATGCCAGCTGCCGGCACCGATGGTTCGCGGGCCGAGGACGCTGTCCCGCCCGCCTTCCGCATGCTCATCGACGACCGTTTCACCCCGGTGGCCATGAAGTTCTTCGCGATGTTCCGTCGCCGTGGTCACGGCGGCGCGGCGCTGGCGGTCTATCTGGACGGCGAGCCGGTGCTCGACATCTGGGGTGGCTGGGCCGACGGCGAACGGCGCTGGCACGGCGACACCATGGCCTTGGCCTATTCGACCGGAAAGGGCGTAGCCGCGACGGTGGCGCACCGCCTGATCGAACGCGGCATCCTCGCCGTGGACGAGCCGGTCGCCACCTATTGGCCCGAGTTCGCCGCCAACGGAAAGGACAGCATCACCGTCCGCGAGGTGCTCAACCATCGCGCGGGCCTGCAGCGCACCCGCGGACTGCTCGACGATCCCGCGGACATGCTCGACCACGACGCCCTCGCCGCCGCACTCGGCGCGGCGGCGCCGGATCCGCTGCGTCTGCGCGCGTCGGGCTATCACGGGCTGACCTTCGGCACGCTGGTCGCCGAGATCGCCCAGCGCGCGACCGGCCGGTCGTTCCGCGAGCTGGTACGCACGGAACTGACCGAACCCCTGGGACAGGACGATCTCTGGTTCGGCGTCCCCGAACATCACCGGCACCGGATCGCGCCGCTGTCGCCGGGGTTGCATGTGGCACGGGTGCCGCTGGATCGGCTGACCGGGTTGACTGGATCGCTGCGGCCCCTGACCTCGCTGCGCGGGGTGGTCTACGACGGTTGGGCCGAGATGAGTCAGAGCGATCGCCCCTACGCCGCCATGATGCCGGGCTGGAACGGCGTGTTCACGGCAAGGGCACTGGCCGCGATGTACGGCGCGATCGCCAATGACGGGCGGATCGGACATCGGCGATTGCTGAAGCCGGAAACCACCCGCATGATCGCCCGGATGCCCGCCAACAGCCGCTTCGACTATGTCCTCGGCGCACCACCCCACCACGCACTCGGCTATCACCGCGGCATCGTGGGAGCCACCCTGACCAGGCACGCGCTCGGCCATTACGGCATCGGCGGCTCGGGCGCCATGGCGATGCCGGGTCTCGGACTGTCCATCGCGTTCGTCACCAACCATCTCGGCAACCACGCCATGTCGCTGGGCGACGCGCGACTGCCGATGCTTGCCGCCGCAACGGTCCGCGCCGCCCGCTCGGCGCGGCGCGAAGGGCCTTCGGAGTTGACGGCCGCCGCGAGCTAGGCAGCGGCCCACCCGACGGCGAGCACGTCGATCCAGCCAATCAGGCCGATAACGCCACCTGCCCCAGTGAGGTAGGTCGATCGCGCCCGCACGACGGCACTCCACTTCCACCGAAGGCCCGCCTTTACCGGCGGGCTTCGGCGTGCACGAGATCGAGTGCCTCACGGCAGATCTGCTGCTGCCATTCGGGATGTGCGTCGACGTAGTCATCCACACCCAGATCGGCCAGGTAGTTCATCCATCGGTCACCGCACGCCGCTCTGCGCCCGGCCCCCTTCCCAGTTACGGGAATAGCGGTACAGCAATCATCGTCACATCGCGTATCGTACCGCTATATAACGACACATTGAATGGGTCAGGCAGAGCCGGGGCCCACCTGCCGACCCGATGCGGGGCACTGGCACAACGAACGGAGCAGACCATGAGCAGCACCTCCCACCGCGGCACGGTCCGCAAGATCCTGGCCACCACTGCCCTCGCCGGCGCACTGGCCCTCATCCCCGCCGCTGTGGCTCCGCAGATCGCGGCCGCAATGCCCGCGGGCGCCGACGCCAAGGTCTCCATGAACCGTGGCGACAGCCACGGCAGCAGCCACGGAAGCGATGGTCACGGCCACGGGCGCGGCTACGGCCAGAGCCGCGGGTACGGCCAAGGGCGCGGCTACGGCCACGGCCACAACCACGGACTGCGCAACTCCTCGAGCAGCACCGATTCCGATAACAAGCCCGGCTACAGCAGCCGCTGCCACGGCGAGTGCGGCCCGGACTAATCCCTCACACCCGGACCGTCGACCCCGCTGTTCGAGCAGCGGAACTCGCCAACAGCCCGCTGGCGCGCCTACCGAACAGGCGCGGCAGCGGGCTTTCCGGCGTCAGCGCACAGCTTTCATCGCGGGTGGAGCGGCCCACATCCATCGCGGGGCGGGCTCCACATCCGACGCGGTGCAGCGCTCAATGGCGACGAAGCTCGGCCCAACTCCGCGATTCCAGCTCGATACGATCGGCCAGGTCGGCAGGGATATGCGAGACGATCTCCCGTCGCGACGCGATGGCCAGCTTCTGGCGAATACTGGCGACCTGGGCGTCGACGGTGCGCATCGAGCTTCCCCGCCGCACCGCGATCGCGTTGTTCGACCAGCCTGCGGCAGCGAGAACAGCGATCTCGCGCTCGGCCCGGGACAAGCTGTCCCAGTTCGGTGCTCGCGACACCATGCCGGGTCCGAGCCGTTCGGCCCCGCCGAGTGCCGAAGCTTCGACGAACCGGTTCGCCACCTCCGTCGCCCGGCGCATTTCGAACGCGACGAGCGGAACCGCTCCGATTCGGACGCCCGCGCTCGGATCGGCCTGTTCGAGATCGGCAACCAGTGCTCTGATTTCGGCAGCGGCCGATGTGTTCGTGCCACGGCACTCTTCGTCGGTCCGGTGGCCGGCCAGCAGCTGCGTCATGGCCACGATCCGGGCGACTTCGGCCCAGTGGGTGATCCAGGCGTCGTTGCACTGTCGCAGTTCGGCGAGCAGGCGCTCGGTGATAGCGACGGCCTCGATGGCGCCGCCGTGCCCGGCGAGGGCCACCGCGCGCGTGATCTGCGCCCACACGATCGCCGACGGCGAGCCCGAGGGCAACGCCTTGCCCAGATAGTCACGGCTGGTGCGCAGAGCGGTGTCACCGTCGCCGAGGAAGGCGCAGGCAAGGGCGTGAAACAGCGAGCTGCCTTCGCACCCGATCTGATCACCGGATTCGGCGAACTTGCGGCGGGCGCGCTCCAGCACGAGCATGGCCCGGCCGTCTCGATGCGCCAGCATCAGCTCGAGGCCCCACGCCCATTCGACGTAGGCGGGCAATCCGATATCCGCGCTCGGGGTGTCGCGCCACGACGAATTCCCGGTGACACCTGCGCCGGCCACACATTCGTCCAGCAGTCGCGCCGCGCGGTCGCTGTCGCCCTGCCACACCGCGTTCCAGGCGAGCATCGCCGAGGCGCGCAACCGGGTCTCTGCGCCATCGTTGCGCACTGTCCGAGTGGCTTCCAGCGCCCGCTCGGTCACCCATGTGATCGCGCTGCCGTCGCCGCGCATCGACGGCACCCACGTCGCGAGCAGGACGGCCGCGGTCTCCAGGCCGGCGAGTGCGTCCACCGGGTCATCGAGTCCGGCTTCGATCCCGACGACGATGTTGTCCCAGGCCGCACGGACCCAGTCCAACCATGCCTGCTCCCGCGGGCCGAACCAGTCGGCCTGCCACGCTATGACCCGATCGCGGTAATACCGCCGATGCCGATCCGCCATCCGGGCCGATTCGTCCTCGCCCCGGCTCTGCAGCCGGTCGCGTGCGAATACCTTCACGCTTTCGACCAGATACCACCGCACCGAGGTCGTGGTGACATGCGTGGATACCAGCGATCGCTCGGCCAGTCGCTCGATCAGGTCTTCGATATCGTGCGCCGACAGCGAGTCGCCCGCGCAGACCGCGACCGCGTCGGCGAGCTCGATCCCATTGCGGACCGTATTCTCCCGGTCGGTCTCGTAACCCGCGGCGAATACCGACAAACGTTCCAGCAGCACCTGCTCCTCGGCCGTACACAGCCGATAGGACCACTCGATGACGTCGTACACACCTCGATGACGTTGTTCGACACCGGCCCTGGCGCCGTGCGACCAGCGCATCCGCTTGTCGCCGGCGTCTCCGGTCAGCTCGCGTAACACCATGACCGGCGGCTGGTGACGTAAACGGGCCGCGGCAAGGCGGACGAACAGCGGACTGTGATCGACGTGGCGGCAGATCTGCGCGGCGATATCGATCTGGCCCGGATCGTCGAGAATCGGCCTGCCGGTGAGCTCCGAGCGCCTGCGGAACAGCTCGAGCGACTGCCCCGGCGAGAGCGGCGGGACGGTCAGGACATACTCGTCGATCCAGCCGATGGGCTCACGGCTGGTGGCGAGGATGATCAGATCAGGGGCCGCTGGGATCAATTCGGCGACGACCCGCGCGACAGCGGGCAGCATATGTTCGCAATTGTCCAGCACCAGGATCCGATGGCCGGCAGTCGGCTCCGATGCACCGGCCGCGCTGGTGCGCACCATGCACTGCACCGCGCCGACGTCGTCACCTGCCGCGTCGCGTTCGATTTCGGCCAGCCTGGCCCAGTGAACAGACTTGCGGTGGTGTCCCATGCGGCGCAGCAGTTCGGCGACGAGCCGTGTTTTCCCGATCCCACCTGGCCCCACCAGGGTGATCAGCCGAGCGCCGTCGTCGATCAACGCGTTCAACCGGTGCAATTCCGCGACCCGGCCGACGAATTCGGCGGTGCCTGCGGGCGGCCGCGCAGCATCGGCGAACACGCCATCCACTCCCGATACCACGACCATATCGAGTGAAGGTTAGACGATCACCGTTCCGGCCGGTCGGGTTTGTTCCCCGGAGGATCAGCCCGCGGCTCTGATCGGATGCCCGACGGCCGCCGGTGCGCATTGCCGATAATGCATTCCGACCACCGCGCTCTCGAATCGCGTCACGTCGACCAGCTCCAAGCCTGCGGTGTCGGCGTGCGACCGGAACAGGCGAGCCCCACCGCCGAGCAACACCGGATGCACGAACAGCCGGTACTGGTCGATCAGATCGTGTTCGATGAAGGCTGCCGCCGTTTCCGCGCCACCGAACAGGATCAGCTCGCGTGCCGAATGTTCCCGGATCTGGGTGACCCGTTCGATCATCCGGTCACCGATCACCGTCGTATTCCAGTCCGCGCGGCGCAGCGTGCGGGAGAAGACGATCTTCGGCTTCTGCTTCCAGCAGCGCGCGAAATCGAGGTAGAACGGCGAGATCCCCGGCGCCGCGTCGGCCTTCGGCCAGAACGACGCCATGATGTCGTAGGTTTTGCGCCCGTACAGGAACATATCGGCCCGGCGTAGATCCTCGAGGAACGCTACGCACAACTCCTCGTCGACGACGGGCCAGTGCACCTGCTCATCGGGGCCTTCGGCGAAGCCGTCGAGCGATATCTGCATCCATAACGTCACGCTTCCCATTCCAGGCAACCCTCACTGTCCCTACCCGTGCGACAGTGTGAATTGTGGCGCCGGATCGTAGCCGTGCGCATCGGTAGTTCCCCGCCGATCTACTTAGGTAGAACGGGCCTGACGGCCGACGACGACTGCCGCCGTCGGCTATCGCGCACTACCAGGAATTACGGTTGGCCCGCGCTTCCGCTGGGCAGTGACAGGCCGAACGGCAGCCCCCCATGATGTGCCGGAGAATGCGGGGCCGGTGGTGGCGTGACCGGGGACTGGGGTGCGGAGTCGCCGTCGAACAGGCCCGTGTCGCAGTGCGCGCCTTGCTGCCACGTCGCACAGGGCGGATCGGCGTCGTCCTGGGATTCCGGTGCAGGCGAGGGCGGGAAGAAGGGGCTGAACGGGTAGCCCGGATCGGGGAACGGCCAGCGGTCGGCGTGCCAGCCAAGACCGGGATCATGGGGCACACCGGGCTCGGCCGGCGCCGGTTGGCCGGTGCCGGGATCGCCACCATCGGGTGGCGACGGCACATGCGGGGCGTTGCCGGTGCCGGGAAGGGTTCCGGTGCCGGAATCACCACCGCCCAGGTCAGGTAGGCCGTCGGTGGGTAGGCCGACATCGGGCGCTCCACCGCCGAACCCACCGTCACCCGCGCCGTTGCCGCCACCGTCGAAACCGCCACCGATTCCGCCGTCACCGAAACCACCACCGACGCCGCCGTCACCGAAGCCGCCGACTCCCCCGTCGCCGAAGCCGCTGTCGCCGAGCCCGGTATCACTCACACCGACCACGCCGCCACCGCCGATCCCGGCCACGCTGTCCGCATCACCGGCGCCGGCACCATCGGCAGCCACGTAGCCGGCCGCGTGCGCGGGCGCAGCCGCGGTGAGGCTCGCGACCGCCGCCGGGCCGAGCGCGAGAGCCGCTGCGATCGCGGCGCCTGCCAGCCATGTCGGTGCCCGACGGGCTTCTGTGAACGCACGCATCGCATCACTCCGTTCTCGCAGATCCACCGGGATCGGACAGGGTGGACCGCCCTATCATTGTCGTCAATTAATGTACCGCTGCCTAACGGCACGTTAATGAGAGGAGAATCACCAGTGGTGGGAATTGAGTGAGGTCAGGTGTCGGCGCCCCGGGGCGATGTTCTACCGAAAAGACTCGGCTGAGACCTCTTACAGTTCGCCGAGCTCGCTGTCCTCGTCGAAATACCGCGCAACGAAACGGTTCACCAGCTCCCCCGCCACTTGCCCGGGGACGATCCTCGCCACGTCGATGCTCTCGGTGAGCGCGGCCCGATCCGCCGCGGACCGCGCGGACCGCTGATAGGACTGCCAGGCAGTGCGATGGAACAACTCGACGAAGCGACGGGCGATGCGGTCGGCGTCGGTGCGAGCCTTCTCCAGCTCGGCCAGCATGTCGTCGGCGGGGATTCCGGCGGCTTCCATCTGGTCGAGGACATGGATCAGCCGGTGATCGGCCGGGCGATAGGTGGTGGCATCGACGGGTTCGTAGAGGCCGGCCGCCACCACGCGCGCCAATCCGTTGGAGACAGCGCCGTAGCGCTGCGCGAGTTCGGTGGCCGGAATGGTCTCCGCAGCCGCGGTGTCCGTGCCGGGTTCGGCGACGGCGTCTTCGGAGACACCGAGGACGTCGCCGAGGTCGTCGCCGCGATCCCACGCCTCGAGCAATTCCCTGATGCCGTTGAGTTTGATGCCTCGATCGAGCAGTCGGCTGATGGTGCGGACCCGGTTCAGATGCTCGGCGCCATAGAAACCCGTGCGACCCTTGACCTGCGGTGGTGGCAGCACCCCGCGATCGTGATAGACCCGCAGACTACGCACCGTTGTGCCGGCCTCGCGAGCAAGCTCGTCGATCGTGTACTCCACACGCCCAGCCATATATCAAGGAAACCACATCCGACGGTGGTCCAGCGGGCGTGCGCGGTCGCGGCGAGTCCGTGACCTGGTCGATCAGGCGCGGCGGTGGTTCCAAGGGCTGCGGCGCGCAGCGGCCCGGCGCTCGTCCTCCGACATGCCGCCCCAGATGCCGTAGGGCTCGCTCACTGACAGCGCATAGCTGCGGCACTGGGCCAAGACCGGACAGCTGTCACAAATTTGTTTGGCGCGCCGGACCCGCGCGGCGCGGGCCCGGCCGCGCTCACCATCCGGATGGAAGAACACCGCCGACTCCACCCCTCGGCAGGATCCGCGCAATTGCCAGTCCCAGGCGTACGCGGCCGGGATGGTGCGCTCGATCACGGTGGTCATACCTGGACTCCTCATGCTGCGAGTTCGTGCCGCTGCCAGCCTAAATTCTCCCCATATGTGGGAACCGTCACGTTATCGACGTCCGGCAACCTTCCCGCCCATGGCAATTCGCGACGCCGACCATGCGGTAGAACGCGCCTATTCTTCGGTCATGACCGATACGCCGGGGCCCCGGATCAGTGTCGCCGAACGCGAACGCGCCCTGCGCGAACTGTCACATCACCTCGGGACGGGACGCATCGACCTGGACGAGTTCGAGACCCGCAGCGCCGCCGTGGCCGCGGCGAATCAGCCCGCCGAACTGGCCGAACTGTTCACCGACCTCCCCGGCGTTGTCCCAGACGCGGCTCCCCTGACATCGCCAGGTAATCCGCTGCCCGCGATCGCGGCGGCCGGTGTCGTGGCGCTCGCTGTGGTGCTGGCGCTGATATTCGGTAGCTGGTGGATGCTGCTGGTGGTGCCGACCGTCGCGGGTGCCTCGGCGCTGGTGGCCGTCAAACGGCTGTCGGGCGCACGCCAGAAGGGCACCTGAGCCGTCACCAGCGGCTGCGGGGCCGCACGTGATTGGCGAGATCGACCAGCCGGTAGCGATGCAGCCGATCAGGTGCGGTGCGCGCGAGCGCACGCAGACAGGACTCGAGCCCACGACTCAACCCGGGCTCGGTGAACGGAAATCCCAGGATCGCGGCGCACGTGCCGGAGTCGCCGCGACCTGCGCGCAGCCATTCCAGCGCCGCTCCCACCACGATGACCTGCAATTGCAGCCTCCGTGGCTCCTCAGGCAATGATTCCAGCCGTTCGGCGGCCTCGCGCAGGTCTTCGGCGATAATGTCGGTGATCGGCCGCGATACCAGCATCAGGCATCCGGTCATCCGAGCGACGACATGATGTCGCGATGCAGCGGGCACCTGATCGAGTACGCCGACTGCCTCGAGCAACTCACCATCGGCGGCGAGCCTGCGAGCCAGCCCGAAGGCCGCGCTCACCACACCGTGATTAGTGCGCCACACCATCCGGTGATACTCCATGGCGGCGCTGTGCCAGCGGTCGGTGTCGGCGGGCAGCTCGAGGTGCTGCAGCATCAGTTCGGCAGTGGCGGCCAAGGCGAGCGCGGGCGCGATCTCGCCGGGCAGCACGGTGTGTACCTCGTCGAAACAGCCGTAGGCGCGTTCGTAGTATCCCTCGAGCAGATCGGCGATGCCCGAGTACCACTGGATGCGCCAGTCCGTGCCGAATCGAAGGCGCAGTTTGTCCAGCCGCGCACGCGCCGGTGCGAGCTCCCCCAGATCCAAGTGGGCCCGGACGGCCGTCAACGGACCCTCCAGATCGAAGGACTCCGGCGCCTTGATGGTCCCGGAACCGATCCGTTCGGTGGTGCGCTCGAGCACGTCGAGGATGTGGTGTGGATCGCCGTGTAGCAACGTAGACAGCAGTTCGGCGCTCGGGTCCTCACTGTCGATCAGCGGAATCGGCAATGCCGCGACGACGCTGACCGCGTCGACCGAGAGCATGCGGTGCATACCGTCGACCATGCCGTCGGTCTGACCGATGAGTGTTTCGATACCGAAATCGCCACGCATGGAGCCGAACTCCGTCGACGCCTGCGGATGCTCCAGGCCGGTGTCGGCGGCGAGAACCATGCGCAGCACACCCGCGAGCTGGCAATACATGGAGTAAGCGGACGGGAATCGGCGCAGTGGGTCCGGGTCGGTCGCGCGCAGGAGCAACCGGTGCAGGAACGGGTAACGACGCAGCATCGGCTGTTGTGCAGCCGACGGCGCTCCGGGCAGATAGTGGCCTTCGGAGTCGGTCGGCAGATCGAACAACAGCGCGGCCAAGGTGCGGCCCACGGCGTAGATATCGGATTCGACCGTCGGCCCGGTCTGCAGGATCTCCGGCGCCTGATAGCCGGGCGTGCCGTAGATACTGCCGTAGGACTCCATGGCGGCGACCGCACCGAGGTCGATGAGTTTGACCTCGTCGTCGCCGACCATGATGTTGTCGGGTTTGAGGTCGTTGTAGGCCAGGCCGATGGAATGCAGATAGTCCAGTGCGGGCAGCACTTCCATCAAGTAGGCGATGGCCTCGGCCACCGGGATACGTTCGGGCGCACCGAGGTCGAGCATCGACTTCAGCGAATGCCCGCCCACGTACTCCATCACAATGTAGCCGTCGGCGACCTCTCGCGCCGACTTGTGCTTGACGAAGTTGTAGATTTTCACCACGCCTGGATAAGCCACTTCCGACAGGAACTGCCGTTCGGCGAGCGCGACGACGTGAGCCTCGAAGTCGAGTGGGTTCTGCAAACCCTTGAGCACCACCCAGCGGTCGCTGACATTGCGGTCGACCGCCAGATATATCCAGCCGAGACCGCCATGCGCGAGGCAACCCTGAACCTCGTACTGATCGGCCACCAGCTCACCAGGACGTAGTGCGGGCCGGAAATTGAACGGCGACCGACATCGACGGCATTCACCGGCTACGACCGCAGGGCCGTCGGCAGTACCGCGCCCGACCGAGTCCTGGCAGTTCCAGCAGAACCGTTTGTGCTCGGGAACTTCCGGATTCTCCAGCACCGCCGAGAGCGGATCGGTCTCGGTGACACGGGGTACGACGACGAGTCCGGCGCCGAGGCGGCGCACACTCGGTCGTGACGGGGTATTGCGGCCCGATCCCGTCCCCAGCTCGTCGAGTTCGGCCAGATCGAAGTCACCGAGTCCGGCAGTCGCCGTCGCGGCCGGCCCGTTCTTGTCGATGCCGGGCGCGTCCGCTGTCATCAACGGTGGTGAAACACGCTGGGAAAGCTCCGCTTTGGATACCCGCCGGGTGGACCAGTGTGGCGCAAGACGGTGGGGCACCTCCATACCGCGCATACGCCGATCGGCCCAGGCGGGCGGGCGTTGCTGATCGGATGTGCTGGGCTGTTCCGGCATATGAACCCCTAGAACCCGTTGAACCGAGGTCTCATTCTGCTGCGCCACGGCACAGCCACGCGTCGGCAGTGTTCCCCGAATTGGGAATACCGCTGCCCCGGACTATGCGTCCGGGGCAGCGGGGTGCTCATTTGTCTTCGGGCTTCTCCAGGATGACCACCGCTTCGCGGGCATCCTTGCGCGGTGGACGCTCGGCCAGCACCGGGAACTGCCCGGTGTGTCCGCCACGGATCTGCGCGAGCTGCGCCACCCGCTTGCGGGCCAGGAACCAGCCGCCGACCAGGGCGGGGATCATGATGGCGCCCATGGCGATCACCGCGCCGCGCTGCACCTCGTCATCGCTGAAGGCCATCAGCAATACCACGCCGACCAGGAACACCAGAGTCGCGACGCTGGTGTACGGCGCACCGATCAGGCGGAACGACGGACGCTCGACCCTGCCCTGCTTCGACCAGCGCCACAGCTGCAGCTGGCACAGGACGATCGCCGCCCAGGCGAAGATGGTGCCGAGCGCAGACACGTTGATCACGATCTCGAATGCCTTCTCCGGCACCATCGCGTTCAGTCCGACACCGAACAGCGCGATCGCGCCCGTGGCCAGGATGCCGACGTAGGGCACGCCGGTCTTCGACATCCGGGCGGCCACAGTCGGCGCGCTGCCGTTCATCGACATCGAGCGCAGGATTCGGCCGGTGGAGTACAGCCCGGCATTGAGGCTGGAGAACGCGGCGGTGAGCACGACCAGGTTCATCACCGAACCGGCACCCTCGATGCCGAGCTTGGCGAAGAAGGTGACGAACGGGCTCTCTCCGGACTTGAAGGCGGTGTAGGGCAGCAGCAGGGCGAGCAGCACCAGCGAACCGACATAGAACAGTGCGATTCGGGCGATGACGGAGTTGATGGCCCGCGGCATCACCTTTTCCGGGTTCTCCGTCTCACCGGCGGCCGTGCCGACCAGCTCCACCGCCGCGTAGGCGAAGACGACACCTGTGGTGACCAGCACCAGCGACAGCACACCGGTGGGGAACAAGCCGCCGTTGTCGGCGATCAAGCTTGGCCCCGTGGTCTGACCCTTGATGTCGAATCGGCCCGCGAGGAACACCGTGCCGATGATCAGGAAGGTGACCAGCGCGACCACCTTGATCAGTGCCGCCCAGAACTCCAATTCACCGAACCACTTGACCGACACCATGTTGATGGCGACGACCAAGACCAGCGCAACCAGCGCAATCGTCCATTGCGGTACAGCTTCGAACGCTCCCCAGTAATGGACATAGGTGGCGATGGCCGTGATGTCTACGATCCCGGTCATGCACCAGTGGAAGAAGTACATCCACCCGACCGCGAAGGCGAGCTTCTCGCCGTAGAACTCGCGGGCATACGACACGAACGACCCGGAGGACGGGCGATGCAGGACGAGTTCACCCAGGGCCCGCAGGATGAAGAACACGAACACGCCACAGATGGCGTAGACGATGAACAGGCCGGGTCCGGCGCTGGCCAGCCGGCTACCGGCACCGAGGAACAGTCCGGTGCCGATGGCGCCACCGATGGCGATCATCTGCAGCTGACGCGGGCGCAGGGACTTGTGATATCCCGCGTCCTCGGCGTGCAGCGCGTCGACCGACGTCGCGGGCGCGCCGTGCTCGGGCTGCGCGGCAGGCGCCTGCGCCGAGGTAGGTCGAACAGTGGTCATGGTGATGGCCTTTCCTGTGGCGGCGATCATATCTATGGGTAATGTACCGCTAGATAGCGGCACGATCAATAGGTATCTACCCCTTGTAACGTGCTGGAAACCAAGAACTTTCGGATTTTGCCGCACCAGGTCGCATTCGCCCAGGTCATAGCCGATTGATCGTACCGATACCAATCGGTACGCTATTTGTTGTCACTCGCGGATGGAGCGGAAATGGCGTGGTTCGATCGGGAATTCATCGCGGTCCCGGAGACCGCGACGGGCCAGCTGGTCTATAAGTGGCCCGATGTCAACATCCGCCGTTACAGCCGCGCCATCGTCAATGCCGATCAGACCGCGCTGTTCGTCAAGTCCGGCCATGTCGTGGCCACCATGGGCCCCGGCCGCCATCGCATCGACGCCGATGAGTTGCCCGTGCTCGGCGCACTCGTCGACTCGCTCTCGGGCGGAAACTTCTATCGCGCGGAACTGTATTTCGTCTCGACACGCGAGTTCGCGGGCATCAAGTTCGGTGGGCGGCTCGCCGATATCGTCGACCCGGTCAGCGAGCAGGTGGTGACGCTGCGGGTGTTCGGTGAATTCGCTCTGGCCGTGCGAGATCCGGGTCAGCTGATCACCGGTCTCACGGGTACCGCCGACCTCGCCGACCCGGCCGCCATGAATTCCTGGTGTGCGGAGCTGCTCCTGAAATCGATGAAGATCGCGGTGACACAGGGCATTTCCCGAGGCGAGTGGCCGGTGCTCGGCCTGTCGGGACATTTGCTCCCGATCGAGGCGGCAGTGCTGCGGCAGACCAACATCACGCTCTACGAGTACGGCCTGCGCATCGTCCGGATGGGCAATTTCGACATCACCCTCGCACCCGAGGATGCCGATCGGCTCAAACGGCTCGCCAAGGACGTCACCTATATCAGGCTGGCCGGCGACTTCCGCCAGTACGCCGCCGGCGAGCTGGCATTGGGTGCGAGCCAGGGATTCGCGCACGGTGGCACCGGTTCCGACACCGGCTTCCTCGGCGCGGCACTCGGTCTGAACGCGATCAGTCAGCACTCCGGCGTGCCGCCGCAACCCATCCAGTCAGCTCCCCCGCAACCTGTACCGGCGCAGCCCGCGCCGGCCGCCCTGCCCGCGGCGGCAGCCACCGACAACCAGACCTGCTCGGCCTGCGCCACGGAGAATCCGACGGCGGCCCGTTTCTGTATGCACTGCGGGCAGCAGCTGGCGAGGCGACCGCGGCACTGTTCGAGCTGCGGAGCCGAACTCGTCGCCGCGGCCAAATTCTGTGGTGACTGTGGGTCGCCTGCAGGCTCCTGACCGGGTCCACAGAGGCCGATGGGCCGGTGGCGTGATCGCCACCGGCCCATCGAATCGAGTACTGCGGGCTCAGCCCATGGTGCTCGCCGTCACCACGCTGGACTCTCCACCCGCGCTGACCATTCCGCGCACCTGACGTGCGGCAACCGACAGCGTCGCCAGATCATAGGTGCCGGAATCGAAGATCTCGCCGAGCGCAGCCGCGGCCCGCGCCAGCCGGGATCGGTTGGTCGACTCCCAGTATTCGATCTTCTCCGCGACGGTGTCGTCGGGTTCGGTTGCGGTAGAGACGTCGAGAGTGAGCAGCCGCAGCGATTCGTACAGGTCGTCGCGGACAGCCAGGCGCGCCAGCGTCGGCCACCGATCACCGTGCTCGAGGTTGCCGACCGCGGTGAGTAGCCGTTCGATGTCGAGGTGTTCGTTGAGCGCGAAGTAGAGCACCGCGACTTCGTCGGCGTCGCGTTCGGCGATATCGGCAATATCGAGGACATCCAGCAGCGGGAACAGATGGATCAGCCGGAACACCTCGGTGGCCGTCTCCTGCGGTGCACCGAGAGCGACGGCGCCCTGTGAGCGTGCGGTCAGGTCGTCGGCCAGGTAGCCGGGCAGCCAGTCCGACACCCGGCCGGCCAGCGCCGTCACGCCATCGCGGTAGCGGGCGATATCGGCACCGATGGCGATAGGCTGCGGCCGGTTGAGCAGCAGCCACCGGGATGCTCGCTCGAGGGTACGGCCGGTCTCCAGCTCGAGGGCATCGCGCGCGGCGGACGGAATGGGTGCGGTACGGATCCGCTGCCAGAGCTCACGCAGCCCGAAGATCTCGACAGCCGCGGTGAACGCGCGCACCGCGTCGTCGGTAGTGGCGCCGACCTCCTCGGCCAGGCGGAACGCGTAGGTGATGCCGCCGTAGTCGACAAGATCGTTGACGACCATGGTGGCCACGATCTCGCGACGCAGCGGATGCCTGCGGATGGCTGCCTCGAAGCGCGTGCGCAACGGAGTCGGGAAGTAGACGGGCAGCATCGCCGCGAACGAGGCGCTGTCGGGCAGCTCACCTGCCAGCAGGTCGGCCTTCAGCGAAAGCTTCACATGAGCCACCACATTCGCGAGCTCGGGTGAGGTCAGACCGGTGCCGTCGGCCGCCCGTCGGGCCAGTTCGGCGTCGGTCGGCAACGCTTCCAACTGCCGGTCAACGCCGCGGCGGGTTTCGAGCTCGGTGAGCAACCGGCGGTGCACCGCCGACCGGGCCGCGGCGTCGGCGCGGCACAGGCCCATCCGGAAGTTCTGCGAGATATTGTCGCGCAGCACGAGTTCGGCGACTTCATCGGTCATCGACGCCAGCAGTTCATTGCGTTCACTCGGGTCGAGGTCGCCACCGGAGACCACGGCGTCGAGCAGCACCTTGATATTGACCTCGTGATCGGAGCAGTCCACGCCCGCGGAGTTGTCGAGAGCATCGGTGTTCATCCGGCCACCGGTGCGGCAGAACTCGATGCGACCGAGTGCAGTCGCGCCGAGATTGCCGCCTTCGCCGATCACCTTGGTCCGCAACTGGTTCGCGTTCACCCGCACGGCGTCGTTGGACTTGTCCCCGGCGTCGGCGTTGGATTCGGTACTCGCCTTGATGTAGGTGCCGATACCGCCGTTCCACAGCAGGTCGACCGGCGCCTGCAGGATGGCGCGCATCATTTCCGGCGGGGACAGGGTGGTGACAGCCGGGTCGAGGCCGAGTGCGGCACGGACCTCGGCCGAGACCGGGACGGCCTTGGCCGAGCGGTCGTAGACGCCACCGCCGACGCTGATCAGCGAGGTGTCGTAGTCGGCCCACGACGAACGCGGCAACTCGAACATCCGCCTGCGCTCGGCGTACGAGGTCGCCGCGTCCGGAGTCGGATCCAAGAAGATATTGCGGTGGTCGAACGCCGCGACCAGACGAATGTGTTCCGAGAGCAGCATGCCGTTGCCGAAGACATCACCACTCATGTCACCAACGCCAACGACCGTGAAATCCTCGGCCTGAGTGTCGATACCCATCTCCTGGAAATGCCGCTTCACACTCTCCCAGGCACCCCTGGCGGTGATACCCATCGCCTTGTGGTCGTAACCGACCGAACCACCCGAGGCGAACGCGTCACCGAGCCAGAAACCGTAGCTCTTGGCCACCTCATTGGCGATGTCGGAGAAGGTCGCGGTGCCCTTGTCCGCGGCCACCACCAGGTAGGTGTCGTCCGCGTCGCGACGCCGGACCCGCGCAGGCGGAAGTACGGCTCCGCTCGTGTGATCGACATTGTCGGTGACATCGAGCAGCCCGGAGATGAACGTGCGATAGCACGCGACACCCTCGGCCATCATGGCCTGGCGGTCGGCGCCGGGATCACCTGTGGCCGCGGGCGGTTGCTTCACCACGAAGCCGCCCTTGGCCCCCACCGGCACGATCACCGCGTTCTTGACCGCCTGCGCCTTCACCAGACCCAGAACCTCGGTCCGGAAATCCTCCAACCGATCCGACCAGCGCAAACCACCACGCGCCACCGCACCGAACCGCAGATGCACACCCTCCACCCGCGGTGAATACACGAAGATCTCGAAACGCGGCCGAGGCTTCGGCAATTCGGCGATCGCCTGCGGATCGAACTTGAACGACAGATAGCTGGGCGCGTTGCCGTCCTGGTCGCGACGGAAGTAATTGGTGCGCAGCGTGGCGGTGATCAGCTCGAGCACGGCGCGCAAGATGCGGTCGGTGTCCAAACTGACCACCGCATCGATCTCCTCGCGCAACCGCTGGGAGATCGCGGAGATCCGGCCCTCGGATTCAGGGCCCGTCGCGTCCGGATCGAAGTAGGCGTCGAACAATTCGATGAATGCCGCCGCCAGCGCCGGATGGGCCAGCAGCACCCTGGTGATATTGCCGAAGGTGTAGGCAAATCCTGCCTGCTGCAGGTATTTCGCGTAGGCCCGCAGCACCGCGACCTGCCGCCAGTGCACACCGGCGCGCAGCACCAGCTCGTTGAGGCCGTCGACCTCGGCGTCGCCGAACCACATGGCCGCGACCGCCGCCGGGAAACGCTGCCGGATACCCGAGGGCTGCTCGCCACCGGGCCCCAGCAGATCCGCTTCCATCTCGGTGTCGAGCGAGTCGCGCAGCACCGAGGCGGGCACACGCAGGGCGAAGTCGTAGATCCAGCGCAGCGGGCCGTCCTGGCGGGCGATCCGATACGGGCGCTCGTCGACCACCTCGACACCGAGACTGTGCAGCACCGGCAGTACCCGGCTCAGTGATACACCCGCGCCCGCGACATAGAGGGTGAACCGCCACTCCCCCGATGGCGCGTCGGCGAGCCGGTACAGCGTGGTGTCGATCTCGCCGTCGCCGAGCTGCTCCAGCCTGCGCAAATCCGCCAGCGCCCGGTCGGCGCCGAACTCCTGCTGGTAGCTCGCGGGGAAGGCAGTGGCGTAGTCGCTCGCGACCGCCCGGGAGATGCCCGCATCGCCGGCGGCAGCCGCCACCACTCGGTCCGACCAGGTGCGGGTCGTCGCGAACAGAATGTCCTGCACGCGCTCCCGATTGGCCTCGGACACATCCGCCGCCGCGCCCGGCCCACGATGCACCGTGAAGTACACGACCGCCAGCTCCGATTCGGTGACCCGGGCCGAGTAGCTGATCTGGTCGCCGGCGAACTCCGCGAGCAGGATGTCCTGCATTCGCAGCCTGACCTCGGTGGAGTACCGATCACGCGGCATGTAGACCAGGCAGTAGACCGCGCCGCTGCGCGCGTCTTGGCGCAGGAACAGCCGGATCTGCCGCCGCAGGCCGAGATTCATGACCGCCGAGACGGTTTCGAAGAGCCTGCGAGCGTCGGTGGAGAACAGCTCGACCCGGGGGAAGGTCTGCATCACCTCGAGCATGCCCTGGCCGGAGAACGAATTCAGTTCGAATCCGGCCCATTCGATGACCTGATGCACCCGGCGCGAGATGACCGGGATGTCGAGGATGTTTTCGTGCAGTGCGGTCACGGTGAAGGTACCGACGAACACGTGCTCGCCCTTGACCGCCGCGACCGTATCCCCGGACGCGCCCGCCCCACCCGGATCGGTGGTGGCGTATTCGGCGACGCTGATGAAATACAGATCACGCGAACCCGGGATCAACGAGTCCACCGTGCCATTGGCCAGCCTCAGCACCGGACGTTTCGCGCCGAGTACCGGAACCGGGATCTCGGCGCCGGAACCGTCGCGCAGCACACCCAGCCCGGTGCCGGGCACCGGCCACATACCGAATTCGGCGTCGGGGGTCGGGCTGGTCCGGCGCATCCGGTAGTCGCTGTAGCCGAGCACGGTGAAATGGCCGTCGGCCAGCCAGCGCAGCAGGCGCGCGCATTCGGAGATCTCGGCGTCGTCGGCCCATTCCGCGGTGCGGTCGAGCCGGTCGGCCAGCGTGGTCATCGACTCGACCATGGCGGGGGTGTCGTCGGTGACCGAGCGCAGATCACTGAGCACCTGCGGCAGCGCCTGTTCGATCCGGTCCAGCGTCTCCCCGGTCACGGCGGGGTCGAGCTGCACGTGGATCCACGACTCCGGATAGCTGTGGGCGTCGGCGTGGTCGTGCAGGACGCCGTCACCGTCGCGCGCCGCGATCGCGCGCAGCTCGCCCTCCGCGTCACGGGTGACGTCGAAGACCGGGTGCACGACCTCGGCGACGGTGGCGCCGAGACGATGCAGCGCCGAGGTGACCGATTCGACCAGCAGCGGCATATCGTCGTTGACGATCTGGATGGCGAGCCCGAGCCCGCACTCGTCGTCGGCGCGGTACACCCTGGTCGAGACGGTGCCCGGCGCGCGGTGCGCGGCCAGCTGCAAATGATGGCGCAGGATGTGGCTTGCGCGGTCGGTGATGGTCAGGGTCGTCGAATCGGGCCGGATCCAGCGGAAGTAGGCCGGTTCCAGCTCGGTCGGATCACCCCTGAACTGTGTCGCATCCATCGCGTTCTGTGTGGTTGTCACCGTTGACCTGCGCCTTCCGCAATCGTCCAGTCGGGTACCGAGAAGAAATAATACGTCGTTCAACGTCCCGTTAAATAACGGTACATTAATAAGTGGTTTAAAGCTCGTGGTTCGCGAAATGCGCGGTCACGGAAGCAGACCCGAGCGCGACAGGAAAGTCCGCGCACCCGCCGAACCGGCGAAGGTGCCGCTGTCGATCAGCAGTCCGGTACTGGGGTTCGCGTACTGCACGGCGGCTGACGGGCTGACCGCTGCGAACACCGCACCATCGGACATCACCGTCGCGCCCGCCGCCCGCCACTGCCCGACGGTCTCGTTCAACGTCGTCCGCGGCACCAACCGAGCGTGGAAGATCAGATCCCGCTTCGCGGTAATCGCACCGCTCAGCAATGGGTCGTCCGCACCGATGACACAACGCTCGACGACCGCCCCCGAACCAGCCATCGGCTGACAAGACGCCGCGGTACGCAGTGGAGTCGGCAGCGCCGTCGTCACTGAACCCAGCGGGACTCCGGTAGGTGGCGATATCGAGAACGAGCACGACTTGACGAGGAAAAAGCCGACCACGGCCATCACCGCGAGCACAGCGGCGACGGCCTGCCACTGCCAGCGAGGATGCGGTGTATGGACCGCGTGGTCGATGGCCGCGGCTTCCTTACGCACGACGGCGGCGTCGTCGCGGACCACCTCACCGAACTTGCGCAGCGCGGTGCCGATCATGGCCGCAGGAGTGGCCTCGTGCGCCACCGGCGCTTCGGGTTCCGGCTGCACAGGCGTTGCGGTCGCGGCCAACGGGGCGCCGCAGTTCATACATTTGCCGTGCCCACCGGTGTCGCGGTGCGAGCAGTACTGGCAGATCAGCGCTGACACGATGGCACACTCACCGCCCGGTGATCACGATGGAGGAGATCGCGGTGGTGTTGACCGAGGTCGCACCATTGGATTCGAGGACGGTCAGCACGATCTCCGAGGCCTGTATCGGTGAATCTATCTTGGTCTCCACCAGAGTGCGCTGATCGAGGGTTTCCTGGGTGTAGACAGTGGCGTCCTCGTCGTCGAACTGGTACGACACCCGGCTGACCGTACGGAATTTCGCCCATTGATCGGTACCGTCGGTACCGACGTGGTCCCAACCGGGCACGATCGCGATCGATTCGATCTCGTAGGTCTTTCCCAGATCGATCCGGATGATCTGACCGTCGACCTGATAGGCCCGCGCACACGACCAAGCCTTGCCGGGTTCGCCGGAGAAGGCGTCCATCGCATCGGTTCCGCCCGGCGGGCACTTCGACACCGCCGAACGCGGCACGATGACGCTGCCCGGTGCGGGACCGGTCGGTGCAGGCTCGGGCGCCGTGGTGGCAGGCTGGGTCAGAACTTGCGGCTGACTCGGCTCTTCCCCGCCGCCGCTGACCACAAGCATGAACACCAGCAAGATCGCCAGCACAGCGGCCACAGCGAGCGCCACCTTGGGTTTGCGCAGCTGCGTCACCAGGTCGCGGGCGAACTGATCGGCTCCGCCGGCGCGGCTCGCCCGGCCAGGCGGGCGTTCGGTCGCAGCGGGAGTCTCGGTGCGCGACGAGTCCTCGTCAACGGCCGGATCTCGCAGCCGTGACGCGGGCACACCCGCGAACTCCGACCCCAGCGCAGAGCGCGAACCGGAATCCGGTGACTGCCCGTTCAGCAGCGCATTGATTCGATCACTCGCGCTGCTGTCGCCCCCGCGTCGACGCGACCCGGCACCGTCCGATGTGGCTGCTGCCGCGGACTCGGCGATCGACGCCATGAGTTCTGGGTCGGGTGTATTGCCAGGTGGCGCCGCGGCAGCTGATGCTGGATGACCCGCGCCCGTACCTCCGCCGGATGACCCGAGCGCGGGATCGGATAGCAAGGCATCCAGCACCGCGCCGCGGTTTCGAAGGAAGACATCTCCCGGATCCTCGGCGGGCATGCTCGGATGGTATCCGGGTCGGGCTCTCGACGATCCGGCGCTATTCCCGGCACCGAGAACA
This sequence comes from Nocardia sp. NPDC059180, assembly GCF_042754945.1. Classification (NCBI taxonomy): domain Bacteria; kingdom Bacillati; phylum Actinomycetota; class Actinomycetes; order Mycobacteriales; family Nocardiaceae; genus Nocardia; species Nocardia sp. NPDC059180. Next base: position 258,815 of record NZ_JBHZBU010000006.1, on the reverse strand, counting down.
ACGCGCGACGGCGGGGCTACTTGTCCGCGGTCACGAAATACTCAGGTGGAACGTCGAATACCCGCGCCAACGCGATGATCAGGTCCAGCCTCGGGATCGCCTGCCCGTGGATGAGCCGGTACAGCCCCGACTGGGATACCGGTACATCCGGATAGGCCAGTTCCAGGTGCTGCGCGAGCGAGTACAACGTCAGCGATCGCGTGGATCCATCGTCGGTGGAGACCACCGATTCCGCGATCAGTTCCGACAATTTGCTAGAGAATATCGCCGCCGCGGACTGCCTCGGAGTGAGTACGTCCGCGTCGTTCGACTGAGGGGAGGATTCGACATCCGACCGGGAGTCCGCTGCCACGATCTGCGACCCTACCGTCTCCACGGATCAACCGACACGACGACCACCTGGTGGAGCCAGCAACGCCACGTCTGAGCCCGGCGGCGGTCCGGCCTGGGCCGGTGCGTCGGCGGCATCGAGGTAGCGGGTTTCACCCCGTGGTTCGATCAGATCGACCCGCACCCGTCGCATCGGAATACTGACATCCACCGCCGTGGCACTCACCTGATCGATCGCGAGATCGGCCGCCCGTCTGCGCGGCACGCCGGGGTCGGAGATGGTGACGGTCGTCTGTGCGGCCGAGGCGTGCGCGGGTACCTGATCGAATACCGCGATGGTCGCCGAAGATGCTGCACCGGAACTGTTTTCGCCTCCTGGACCGTCGTTGGCCAGCCGCAAAGTCGACGAATCACCGACCGCCGAGACGAGCTGGCGCCACCGCTGCGGCCGGCTCGTATGAATCTCCACCTCCGCACCGACCACGGTCGCGCGCAGCAGTATCTGCTGGGCCACCGACAGCTGCGCGCGCACATCGATCGAGCGCCTGCGCGGGTTGTAGCGCGCGGGGTCGAACAGTGGCAGTGCCAGGGTGTGCCGCGGCTGCCCGCTGACCGCACCAAGAATCTGGCCGCTGGGACCGATGGCGATGGGCAGGTCCCACAGTTGGTCGACGTCGGCGACATCGCTGCCGGTTTCGTCGGCGGGCAGAGCGTCGACCGACAGGTCGATCGGCAGCGATGCCAGCAGTGCGCTCGCCTGGCGGCCCGAGATCAGGCGCAGGTAGTCCGGAAGGTCCTTGGGGCTGACCGCCGGACCGATGAAGCGCACCAGCGCGCGTGGGCCGGTGTCGGTGGTAAGGCTTACTACGAGAGTGGTCCGTCCGCTGTTCCACGACCAGCAGTCGTCGAGCCCCGCGCCGTCGAGCTTGGTCCAGTCGATATGGAAGCTGGTCACACAGCGGCCGGGCGCCGAGGATTCCAGCCTGCTCCATGTCTCCCGCAGATCCGGCAGCTCGACGCCGGCGTGCAGCATCCGAGTGGCGTCACGCAGGGCCACCGCAGGCAGTGCATGCGCTTGAATGCCCCGTTCGCGCAGGCGCCCCGCGATCCGGAGAGCGGCCGCGGCCAGCGCCTTCGGCGCCACCACCGCACACGGTCCGCGCCGCGAGAGAACGCCGAGATTGCGTTGCTGATCCAACCGGACCACCAGCCAGGTCAGCCGGTCCCCCACCACGGCGTGCGTGCCGATCAGCTGGTCGTAGAGCATGCTGTAGCTGCCGGTGGGCCGCACCCGCTGCCCGGTGGTGACGATGTCGATATCAACGGCGACGCCGTAATGGTCGAGCAACGGGATCAACGCGTCGACCGGGACGGTGTCCTCGGTGTAGATGGTCTTGTCCGCGATCACCGTCGGCAGGTCCAGGTCGGGTGCGAGCTGGACCATCGCGATCAGGGTGGAGTCCGAGGTTCGGATGCCGCAGATCCCGCTGGGAGTGTGCACATCGAGCACCTCTGCCACCGTGTCGAGCGCCGCCGCGCGCCGCGAGCGGCCGAACCGGTATTCGACCCAATCCAGCAACCACCGCACGGTGGTGCGGCCGTTGATGCGGACGGTGACCGTCACCAGCAGTACGGTGACCACGCTCGCGCCTACCCACCACGGCGTGCGCGCCGAGAGCGCCACGAGGGCGGGGCTGCCACCTACCGCGAGCACAGCGAACGGAACGCGTTCGGCGCCGCCGACGCGAACACTGGGAAATCTCAACGCCGCCTCCGGGTCGCGTTGGCTGCGTATGTCGCGCCCGCTCCGAGTATGACCGCGACCAGGACGACGACCGTTGCGGTCACCGCTGGACGCGCGTCGTCGGCGCGCGGCGGATCGGGCATCCGCAACGGCCCCGCCTGGAACAACCCGGCGGGTGGCTCCGGCGGCGTGCGGTACGACAGCGCCGCCACCGGGTCGATCATTCCGGCTCCGACAGCATTGTCGATCCCGCGGGCCGGTTCATGAGCGGCGGCTTGCAGCCTCGCGATGATCTCGGCAGGCGTCTCGTTGGGGAATCGTGAACGCAGCAGGGCCGCGACGCCGCTGACATAGGCCGCCGCGAACGAAGCACCGGCCACCGGTACCAGCTTCCCTGGTTCGCCGACGCCGTTGATCAGGCCGGTTCCGCCGGGACCAAGGGACTCGATACCGGTGCCGGGCGCGGAGACCGACACCCACGGGCCGGTCAGGGAATCCGGCATCGGTGTGCCGGTCGCGGTGCTGAAGCCGACGGTCAACACTGTCGGGCTGTACCAGCCAGGTGTCGAGATGGTCTTCACGCCAGACCAATTCCGTTCGTCGCCGGGGTTGCCGGGATTCATTCCGGGGTTCTGGATGCAGCCGTTGCCGCCTGCATTCCCGGCTCCGGCCACGATCAGGGCGCCACGGACCTGGGTGGCGTATCCGACGGCCGCGGCGAGCATCGCATGGTCGACGGCTGCCTCGACTGGCACGCAGATCGGCAGTGACACAGTGATCACACCCGCGCCCAGATTCGCGGCATGCACGATGGCGCGCGCCATATTGCGGACCTCGAGCGCGAGTTGCTGATTCGGACCGGAGTTACTCGGGAGCTCGGGGCGGAAGGCACCCGAACGGTAACGGATGGAGATGATCCTGGCTTCGGGCGCCACACCGACGAAGGCGTCAGCGGGATCGGGACTCGCGCCGATGATGCCCGCGATGAGTGTGCCGTGCGCGTCGCAGTCGGAGAGCCCGTCGCCCCCCGCGGTGACGTAGTCACCACCACCGACCACCGTTGGCAGCCGCGGGTTCGGTTGCACCCCGGTATCGACCACGGCGACAGTCACTCCGGCGCCGCGGCTCAACGCACGCGCGGCTGACAAGTCCAGCGCCAGATCCGGCGGCGGCACCTGGGACAGATCGCTGTCGGGCAGCACACCGGTGGCCAGGCAGGCCATGTTCTGTTTGGTGGGGAACTCCGGGCCGGGCGGGTCGTCCGGTGGCGGCGGCCCGACCACCGCCTCAGGCGGCTGTACGGCCGCGGCGGGCCCGGCCGCGATCGCCAGCATGAGCCCGGCCAGCCCCGCCACTGCGACGCGTCCCAGTCCCATCAGATCCCCCGCATAGCGGTGTAGATACCCATGATCCAGAAGGCGATGATCGGTACAACCAGGATGTGGGCGTACTCGATGAGGTCGATGGTGCGTCGCGTCGGCGGAGACAGCCGCTTACCCGGCAACCGCAGCGCGGCAACACATCCGCCTATCGCGATCACCGCGATCACCGCGACGACCACCAGCCGGGCCGGCGCGGTCTGGTACGCGCCGACCAGCACCCATCCGACGCCGATCACCGTCATCGCCGCGGCCGACACCAGCGCGATCGCCTGGACCAGATCCGGATACCAGCGCGCCCGCATCGCCAGCACCACCGCCACCGCGCCGGCCAGGATGATTTCGCGGATACCGCCGGGGCTCACGGCCGCGGTCACCACCGCGCCGACGGCCAGCACGGTCGAGATCGCGGCGATCAGCCCACGCAGACTCGTCACCGCCAGTCGCGCCCTGGACTCGATGCCGTAGTCGGCCTGATCGGCGCGCTCGGATTCCTCGGCTCGGTCCTGTTCGCCGTCACCGCCGGACTCGGCGTCGAAGATACCGGTCAGGGTCGATGGTGCGACCTCCCTACCGGGGTCGGGCAGGTCCGGCGGCCGGATCCGCGCGATCACCACGGCCAGCCGCGGCGCGAGCGTCAGCAGGATCAGGCCGACGAACACCGCACCACCGGATACCTGGCGCATATGCAGATCCGAGTAGGTCAGCGGCAGCGCGGCGGCGGTCAGCGAGATACCGAGCACGGTCACCGCCATCAAGGTGGCGATTCCGAGTCCGGTCAGCCGGATCATGGTCGCCGCGGCAACAGCGACCACCACCGCCCCCGCCGCGACATTGGCGGCGGCAAACGGCCCCGGCTCCCCGTAAGCGGGCGGGACGAGCATCGCCGCCCCAGCGAACAGTAAGGGCAGCGCGGCCAAGGAGAAGCCGAGACAGATCCGTGCCGCACCCTCACTCCCGCGCGACCGCACCGCGGCACCCCAGCAGATCATTCCGAGCAAGAGCGCGGGCAGCGCGCACCACCACACAGAGCCGGTCCGGGTCCACGACCACGACAGCAGCGCCGCGACCGCCGTCGCGCCCGCGCCGAGCATGGCCAGCCCGACGACCGCGGCAGCGCGCGCGTCGAACTCGGCGAACTCGCGCTCGTTGATCAAGGCCAGCGCGTCGGTGATGTCCTCGACGACCGGTGTGAACACCTCGGCCGATTCGACGACCGACAGCATCAGCACCGTGCCGTCGACGACGTCATGGTCGGCCAGGGTGCGCCAGCGCGGCATCGCCGGTTCACCGGGCCGCCCCAGACTCCATTGCCCGGTCGCGGGAGTGAAGTCGACAGTGTCGTCGTCGATGGCCGCGCCGAGTACGACCAGCAGGTCGTCGATGAAGGTCTCGATGGTGAATTTCGTCGGGACCACCACATCGACCTGATAGGTGGCGATCAGTACCGCGATCCGGGCCCGCGCGACCTCAGCGGGCGGTTGCGCCGCATTGGGCTGAGCCGAACTCGACGGCGGCGCAACAACAGTGGTCATCGCCACCCTCCGTGATGGCCGGGATCCCCGGCGAGATGAGTCGGGAAGTCATCGGCCAGCGCGGCAGCCAGTTCTTCGAACGCGAGCATGGTCTCCCTGGAGACCAGTCTCAGATCGATCTCGCCGCCTTCGGCCAGGTGCTCGTCGTAGGGCAGGGTGAAGGTGGGCCGCTGCGCGGTGGCGAACAGGTTCTCGATGGCCTCGACCTCCACCGTCGGCTTGAGCGGCTGGTGGTGCACGATGGCGACGATCGATTTGGCGATCAGCCGATCCAGGCCGTGCGTGCTGAGCCAGTTGAGCGTGGCGACAGCTCCGGTCACGCCGCCGACCGTCGCCGGGGTGACCACGACGACGGCGTCGCTGGTCTGCAGCACCGCCCTGGTTGCCGAATCCAGCACTCCGGTACCGCAGTCGACGAGCAGCAGGTTGTAGTGGCGCCGCAGGATCTCTACACCGGTGCCGTACTCGTGGCCCGAGAGCGCCTCGTTGGCTTCGGTCGTCCACGGGGAGGCCAGGACGGCCAGATTCGACGAGTTGATCGAGGTGTAGGACTGCACCGCCGAGAAGGCCGACAGATTGGGGTCGCGGGCCAGCTCGCGCAGCGTCAGACCGTACGGGTGGCGGACGGTGCGGGTGGCGAGATCACCGAAATCAGGGTTGGCGTCGATGGCGACGACCCGGTCCGGTCGCAGCGAGGCGAAGGTCGACCCGAGGGTCGCCGAGGTGGTCGTCCGGCCGACGCCGCCTTTCACGCTGATCATCGCGATTTGATAAGTGTTGTTGAGCTGACGCCGGATTCGCCCGCGCCGATCCTCGGTACGCTGTTCGGCGGGCGAGAGCCCGAGATTGAATCCCACCTTGTTCAAGGCGCCGCGCATACCGCTGTTGGAACGCAGCTGAGCCTGTTTGGCGGCCGAGATATTCGACAGCAGCTCGATCGAGGTCAACGCGACCGGGAGCACTTCCACCCGGGACTGGTCGACGTTGCCGCTATCGATGCGATCGGGCACCCACCTCGCCTGCGAGCCGCCGGCCGGATCACCGGGCGCACCGTCCATCGGGACGGTCTGCGCCGGAACAGGTCCCGGCTGCGGGTGCATGGGCTGGGGCGGGATCTGACCCGAGTACGTGGGCCCTGGTGTAGTGGGCACAGCGTAACTCGGGGGCGGTGCGTCACTCGATGCCATCGACAGTGAGCTGGGGCTGGTCGGTCCGGGTGTCGTCACTGACTGCGACGATCCGGCCTCCCCGGCAGTCGGCTGCGGGGCCGAAGCCTGCGGTGGCGAAGCTTGGGGTTGCGATGCCGAAGCCTGCGGTGCCGAAGCAGTCGGTTGCGCAGCGGAACCGGCGGAGCTACTGCCCGCGCCGGAATCGGCAGCCGGAGTCACCGGCCGGTCCAGCTGCTGGGAGAAGTAGGCGTCATAGCCGCCACGAGCGCGGGCCGGCTCTGCCGAATGACCGTTGGTGGTCGGTGCGCGGTTCATCTGTACGTCCTCTCGAAACTCTCACTCGGGACGGTCAATCGGCGCGGGAAGTATCGAACCAACTGCGGCCGGGCAACAACTCGACCAACGCCGCGACCGCGGCATGGACCGCGGCGTCGTCGCCGGGCAGGTAGGTGGACCACAACCGGCCGTCCATCGCGACGCTAGGCGTCACGATAATCCGCCCCGACGGAGTATCGAGCACATTGGCACTCACTTTCGGCTCCGCCGTGGCGCCGTCGTGGTGTTCGAACATCACTATCTCAGCGCGCCGGACCACCTCGTCGAGCACCCGGCTGAGGACACCGGCGGTGTGCCGGTGCGCGCCGAGCTCGAGCAGGGCCTGGCGGCGCTCGGTCTGATCAGCAGGCACCTCGCCGAATTGTTCGTCGGTGGCGGTCAGCGGCTCGAACTGCAACGCGGGCCGGGGACCGACGGCCGCCGACACTGCGGCGGCAAGGGTTTCCAGGCCGTCGCCCTGATGGAAGACCGACTGGATGACCACATGATCGTCGTTGCGCACCGCAAGCACATGGGTGTTGCCCTGACGGACCAGCGACATTCGGAGCATCGCTTGCGATTCTCCGCCGATATCGGTGTCGATCACCCGGACGTTGAGTTCGGTATCCGGCCGGTACAGGCAACGCAGCCACTGCGCTACCACGGGCAGTACGCGGTCGTCCTCGACGATGCCCGCCTCAGCGAGCTGGTCGAGGACGACCGCGTGGACACGTGCGTGGTCATCTTCGTCATAGATGTTGGGCATCAGGGCCAGTACCGGGGGGTATGCCTCGATACCGACCAGTGATTGCAGCACCAACGCCGCGTCGACGTTCAGATCGACGACGATCGGATTCAGATCGGCGTCATCGTCTTGCCCGGCGAGACGCGGCTCCGGCGAAAAGTTGACCACGGTTGTGCGCGCTCAGTTAGCCGAAACCGAGGATGCTGTCGAACATTTTGCCGTTGCCCATATCGGTGACGTGCATCGAACCACTGGTGCCGACCTCACTGTTGATCGTATTCTTCAAATCCAGGAGGGCCTGATCGTAAGCGTCTACCCTCCGAGCGAATTCTGCCTGGAAGTTGGTATTCGCCTGACCGCCCTCACCCTGGAATGCGTCATTGATCACTTTCACCAGAGTGGCACGCTCACCCTTATCGATATCCATCTGATTCAGCAGCCCGTTAGCGGCACCGATAATCTGATCGGAGAGGCTGTAATTGTTCACCATCGACATTTGCTATCACTCCCTCAGAGCTATAGACCGACCGAGCGGTCAGAAGTTGTAGTCACCCTTGGCGATCCGGCCAGCGCCATCAATATTGGCAAGATCAATTTTTGCGCCTGACTGGTTCATAGTTTCAGATGCCTGCCTCAAAAGATCTTGCAACGCCTTCCCCTTGTTGACCGCATTTGTAAAGCTATTCTGGATCGCAGAACCGGTCTCCGATCCACTGACCGCTGCGCGGAATTGGTCCCGGACACTGTCGAGCGCTGCCATGTGTCCTTCCATCTTGTCGACCTCCAGCTGAAGCTTTCCGCCGAACGCCTTCACCTCTTCAGGTGTGCCGGTGTACGTGATCGCCATTTTGAATTCCTTCCAGAATGCCTGTACTCAGCCTCGGACTGGTTCGCCGAGGACTTCTTTGTGCTGCGAAGTGGTGTCGTCATCGTGATACTCGATGACACCGATAGCCGGGGGCTTCTCCAGTACGGGCACCTCCTGAGGTTCACCTGGGGTGTAGACGGCAGCAGGCTTGCGATACTCTTCGCGGTCGCGACGCCTGCGGCGAGCATTGGGTGCAATCGCCCCGCGCGGCGGCATATTGCGTGCGGGCGGCGCACCGGCCGGAGTGACCGGGGCACCGAACGTAGCGCCGGGTGCTCGCAGTGCCCAGTTCGCCGGCATCCGGAATCCCGTTGCCGCGCCCGGCATACCGCCGAGGCCACCGCGGGCCAGCCCGAGGGCGACTGTGCTGCCAACGCCGCCCGTTAGACCGTCCAGGGTGCTCGATTGCGGCGAAGTCCCGAAGAACGCCGGATCGATCGAAGGATCGACCAGACCGTCGGGGCCACTGAAAGGCATATCCCCCAGCGTTTCCGGTCCGGTCATCGAATCGGTAGGCGGGAGTTGACCTTCACCCGGCAGACTGTCCGCCGGCCCATTGCCACCGGTAGTCGGCGGTGTGTCCGAGGTGCCGGGTCCGCCTGTACCCGGGTCGGTCGAACCGCCGCTTCCAGGATCGGAAGGACCCCCGGTGCCGGGATCACCCGCGCCGGGACCTTGGTTCGGCCCTCGACCGTCCGGCCCTCGACCACCGCCGCCGCCACCGTCACCGGGGCCGCCACCGAAGCCGTCCTGCGAGCCACCGCCACCGCCCGGAAGCAGATTCAGCGGCCCTCCACCGCCCACTCCAGGAGCGGAGGTGATCTGCGGAGCCGGCGGCGCAGGCGGGAGGGACGCCGCGTTGGCCAGAGATTCCGCCTCGTAGGCCATCATCGTTTCGAGGGCGATGGCCCACATCGTCATGTACGCGGCTTCATTGGCCGCGAGGGCGGCAGTATTCTGCCCCATTCCATTGGTCGTGGCCAACCCCACCATGGCGACACGGTTGGCGGCAATAACAGCCGGCGGAGGCATGGTAGCCCGCGCCTGGGTATACGCCGCCGCCTGTTGGAAAGACCGCTCCGCGACCAAGGCGGCCAACTCGGACTGCTGACGCAGCCACTCTGTGTGCCGGCGGTAGGCGCCTTGGGCCTTGAGTGCGGAATCGCCACCCCAGTTCCCGGCCAAGCCCGCGGTGTGCGCATCCGAGCTGCCCGCCGCGATCGCCAAGGATTCCGCAAGCGCCAGGTAGGACTTGGCGGTGTAGAGCATCGGAAGCGGACCAGGTCCGGAATTGAGATTGATCGACATCAACAGCGGCGGGAGCGCCCCGTAGAACGGCACGATAGCCTCCTCTTCCAGGTGGCCTTCCGAATCAGAACGTCGACAGTGACCCGTAACTGGAAACCGTGGTACCCGAGATGATGTCGTTATCGGTGTAGTTCACAGCGACGGGCTTCAAGACCTCGCCACCATCACCACGTTTGAACGCACCATCGCCGGTGACGCCGCAAAAATGCTGCGCGTAGGTGGTGAAAGCAGCAGCGGCAGTTTTGCTCACGTCATCGCACGCTGCCGGCATCGGAGCGGTCCCCGCCGCCCCGCTCACAAGCGAGGCCTCGAAGGCTTGTTGGTCGACAGACCACGCCGCGCTGGTCGACTGCAAATGCTCGGATGAGACATGAAGAGGGAGTGGCATCGCATTACTCCAATCAGCGTCACGAACCGGGCTCGGTTCGAGCCGGTTCTGAACTCGGCTCCAGCCGGTTCTGAGTAGAACGGTAAGTTATACCCAGCAGTGGGAAGTCTCACACATCACAATCGTGGAGGTATCCAGGCGGACTGGACGAGATCGCGTCGAGACAGCATCGGCTCCGTCAGGATTCCGCGCCCGGGCGGCTGCTTGGTCGGACGCACATCACCCAAGAGCACGCCGTCCTGTCGAGTGCCGTCCATGATCAAGCCGGAGCAGTTGAGGTTCTTGACTTGCCCGATGACGTTGTCGTACAGGGCCGTATCCGCCTGAGCGATGTTGCGGGCCAGGATCGCGTGCAGGCCGGTGTCACGGCCGTCGACGAGGATCTCTTTGAGCGGTTCGAGCGGATTGAGCGCACCGCGCTGCACCACCATGTGGTAGTCGTCGACAACGACGAACACCTCCGGCCCCGACCACCACGAACGCTCGGCGAGCTGCCGGGTGGTCACCGAATCCGGTGGGCGGCGGCCCCGCATCTTCGAGATCAGCGGTGGAAGCCCCTCGACGACATCGCGCTCATTGGTCAGATGTGCGATCAGCATGTCGTCGGGCACTGCACCGAGATGCCGACGCCGATAGTCGATGAGCAGGATTCGGGCCTGCGAGGAATCGAACTGCCGGGTGATCGATTCCAGCAGCGCCCCCAGCACCGACGACTTACCCGATCCGGACGAGCCGAGCACCATGAAGTGGGTCGAGACACCGAAATCGATGGCTGCGGTACCGAGATCGGATTCGCGCACACCGAACGGAACCACCAGTCGCTCTGCCAGGGTAGTCGGAGCAGGCCGGGCCGGAATCGCGTCGAAAGCGAGCTGCGCGGGCAACAGTTTGACCTCCGGCGCACGGCGCCCGGGATAGCGGCGGGTCACCTCTTCGATCGCCGCGGCCAGCCCCTCGGCGGCCGAGTCGGCGTCGGGGACACCATCGATGCGCGGCAGCGCGGTGAACATGTGCAGTGCCTCGGTGGAAATGCAGCGGCCCGGCCGGTCGGCCGGAATAGCGGCCACGACATTGCGGTGGGTGTTGAACGTGGTGTCGGTGAGATCGCCGAGTCGCATCTCGATGCGGGTCTGGATCATGTCCTTGATCGAGGGCCGAATCGTGATCCAGCGTGAGCTGCCGAGGACCAGGTGAATGCCGAAATTCAACCCCTGCAGCGCGATCTGCTCCATGGTCGAGGAATATTCGTCGAAATACGGCCCATTGTTGGAGAATCCGAGGTCCCAGCCATCGATCACCAGGAAGACATCGCCATGCGGATCACGATCCGCCCACGGCGGACGACCACCGGACTCGTTGCGCATGGCGCGGAACTTGCGGGTGGAGTCGATGCCGAACTCGGCGAACAGGTTCTGCCGGGTCTCGAGCAGGCTCGTGATCAACGCGATTGTCCGCCGGATGCGATCCTCGTCCCGCGCGCCCGCGACCGATCCGACATGCGGCAGACCGCGCAATGCCGCCAATGCACCACCGGAGAAGTCCAGGCAATAGAACTGGGCCTGCTCGGGTGTATGAGTCAGCGCCGCAGCCAGGATGAAGGTCTGCAATGCCGTCGACTTACCGGACTGCGGGCCACCGACGATCGCCATATGGCCGCCGGCGCCGGACAGGTCTGCCGTCCAGACGTCCTGGCGCTGCTGGCGCGGCTTGTCGATCAACGCGAGAGGGATTCTCAGCGTGCCGGTTTCCACACCCTCGGCCAGTTGGTCGAGGGTGGGCGGAGTATCCAAGGGCGGCAGCCACATCCGGTGTGCGGGCAGGCCGTGCCCGGCCAGTTGCTGCAGCACCGTTTCCATCACGGTGATCTGGTCCGCTTCGGCGAGGTCCGGCAGAGCCGCAGTCGGGACCTGCTCGACTACGGCCGGTCGCGCGTCGGACACCGGCCCGGTGGTGAACCGCTGCGGCGGCCGGTAGCCACCGCCCGGCCGTCGAGCTCGACTGCCCACACTCGCGTTCGACGCGATGGCCCGCGGAGTATAGGTATCACCGACATAGGACGCTTGGAAGCGCTGCAGATCGCCAGAGCCGACCCGCAGATAGCCCGAGCCCGGCTTCTTCGGCAGATGGTAGGCGTCAGCGGTGCCGATGGCGTCACGCGAGTCGCTGGTCTGGTTGGTGCGCAATGCGATTCGATAGGACAGGTGCGCCTCGAGCTCACCCATTCGGTTGGCCGGAACCTTCTGCGAGGACAACAGCAGGTGGATGCGCAACGAGCGGCCGAGGCGGCCGATCGCGACGAACAGTTTCGAGAAGTCCGGGTAGTGCTCGAGCAGTTCGGCGAACTCGTCGAGGATGATGAACAGCGTCGGCAATGGCGCCAGATCCGCGCCCTGCTCCCTGGTCCGCTCGTAGTCTGCGACGTTGGCGAAGTTGCCAGCGTCGCGCAGAATTCGCTGACGGCGCACCATTTCGCCGTTGATCACGTCCTCCATACGGGTGACGAGGTCGGACTCTTCTTCCATATTGGTGACGACGGCTGTCACATGCGAGAGGCGATCGAATCCGAGGAAGGTTGCGCCACCCTTGAAGTCGACCAGCAGCAGGTTCAGGGTCTCCGGTGGGTGGGTCGCGACCGCTGAAAGCACCAGCGTGCGCAGGAATTCCGACTTGCCCGAACCGGTAGCGCCGATGCACATGCCGTGCGGACCCATGCCCTCTTCGGCCGATTCTTTGATGTCGAGGTAGACGAGAGCTCCGGCCGGATCGTGGCCGAACGGAATGTTGAGCCGTACCCGGTCGCTGTCACGCCGCATGGGCCACTGCTGGTCGACCCGGATGGCGCCGGGGTCGGTGACACCGACCATCTCTTCCCAGGACGTGCCGCCACCTGCTTGTTGTTCGGCGGCCACCGCCTCCACCACCGTGGACAGCCGGAAGGGCGCCACCCGACGAGCCAGCGCGGTTATCGTGGGCAACGACATCGTGTCCGCGACGCCGACCCGCCGGATTCCGCGCGGTGTCACCTCGCTGATCGAACGATCTTCGTCGACAACGAATTTCAGCGCCCGCGGCAGCGAATGCTCCGACGGGCCCATTCGCAGCCACGTGCACCCATCGATACCGGAGATATCGCGCTCGTTGGCCTGACCGACGACATCGACGATCAGCAGATGATGCTTGCGGTCGAGGGCAGGCTCGCTGTTGGCCGAGAACGGTCCACGATTGAGCCCAGCCAGCACCTTGGCTCGCAATTCGCCGACACTGCGGTACACCATGCGCGTGGCGCCGATCGCGTCGGTATCACTGGGATGTTGTGTATGCGGCAACCACTTCAGCCACGCCCACTCCGGTGCATCGGGATCGGACAGGGCCGCGGCGACCGCGACCTGATCCGGACCGTGCAACACCACGGCTTCTGCGACCATCGCGCGAATCAGCCCTGCCACGGCTGCGGGATCGCCATCGAAGCCGATCTGCGGCGCGGACAGCATATTGATCGCCACCGGCATCCCGCCGACGGTCGAGTACGCCTTCGCGAACCGGGTCAGCTCCACCACACCGACCGGATCCAGATCCGAGGTGGGTGCCGCCTCCGGCACGATCACCCTGACCTGGTTTGCGATGCGGCCACGCCCGATCCGCACGCGCAGGAATTGGGGGCTGGCGACCTGCACCTCCCACATCCGTTTACCGCCGACCAGCCGGGCGATCTCAGCGGGGCCGGGATGTGTGTAGCGCAGATAGGTGTGCAGATCACGCTCGGCGTCGTGCACGGTTTTGCGGTTGTCGGTGATGCTGCGCAGGTAGTCCTTACGTTCCTCGTTGAGGCTCGCCGCCGAGGTGCCTCCCCCGCCGCCCATCTGCCCGCCGATCATGCCGAACATCGACACCATCATCATCATCGGGAAGAACAGCATCATCGGTGACATAGTCCGACCGCTGCTGAACATCAGCGCCATCATGCCGATCATGGCTGCCACCATGATGACGGGCAAGATCATCTTGAACTTGGACGGCGGTACCGGTTTGGGCAGTTCGGTCGGCGGCTGCAACCGGAGTTCGGTCACCGCGGGAGCCTTGGGGCCCCGCACCATCCGGGCCGGCCGGACGTATCGGCGGGTGGTGGTCACGACGGCTCGCCGAACCCGACGCCGGTCTTATCGGCCGGGATTCCGTCATGCACGATGCGGGCGTCGGCCTGCGACAGGGTCGGTCCGACTGCGAACAGCGACACTATGCTCCATGGGGCTGGTACGGGCTTGCGCAACCCCAGCGCGGTCAGAACCTGCCGCGCGTCGGTGCTGCCTGCCTCTCCGACATCGATGCCATAGCGCACACCGCTGTCGGAGATCCAGAACAGTGACTCACGCAGCGGTGAGACCGGATCGGATCCGGTGATCTGGACGAAATGGCCGGTGGTGCGAGGAAGGTAGGCCGCATCCGCGGTGCTGCCCTGCGACGACTGCGCCGTTACCAAAGATACGGTGCGGCCGATTTCCTCGGCGGGCAACGGAAGCCGATCCCCGGCCAGCAGCTCGGTCACCGCGGCCGCGTCGCCATCAGCGCGCGACCAGTGATAGCAGGTGACGCCGAACCGCTCCGGCTCCACGATCCGCACCTCGCTCGCCGGATACGTCGCCGTCCCCGGCCACGCACCCGGACGCAGATTGGCCGCGATCACGTCGGGGCCAACGGTCCGGCGCGAGATGGCGCCCTGCGAGTCGGCATTGCGGATCATCGCGGCCAAGACCTCGCTCACCCGCACGACACCGGACTGCGACACCACATAGCTCTCGCCCTCCCCCTCCGCGGCCGAGGCGGTCAGCACCGAACCCACCGCAACCGTGAGTCCACTGGACAAGGTGGCCATGTCTCCGGCACCGGGGATCTGCGGCACCCGAATCGGCGGAACCTCGGGAATAGCGTCGATGAGCCCCTTGGACGCGGCGACCACCGTCGCGGTCGGATCGATGCCGAGTGCGAGCACCACAGCCGAGTCGGCAAGGTCGATGGCCGCGCGCACATAGCCCTGCTCGGAGTCGGCGTAGATCAACCAGGTGGTGTTCTCATCACGCAGCAACCGCGCTTCGGCCCCGGCCAGCGCACGAGTCGCCTGCCCGTCGATCTGGAGCGGACCACCGATCGCGGTGGTCCGCGGCGCGGACAACGTGACGGTGGGCAGCCCGGTCTTCGGGTTGACCGGCGACGCAGCACCAGTGCGTGTGCTGTCGCACACCGTCCAGGACGAATCCTTCTCGTTCGAGTCGACGATATTGCCAGGGGCACCCGGAATTCCGACCCACGGCCCCCGTGCGTACTTCGACAACTCGCCACCGGATACCCGCACCGGCGTTTCCGCCGCACCGATAACCAACCGCGCCGAGGTCAGATTCAACGCGGGATGCAGGCGTTCGCCGATGCGGACGTACAGCGCCCCGGTGTCCTTGTCCGCGACGATCTTCGAATCCCCCACGTCTTTGGCCGGCTTGAAGAACGCCATCACCGCGGCACCCACCACACCGATACAGGCCAGTGCAACGCCGATGGTCAGCGCCGTCGAGCGCCCGCGTTGCGGGTCATCGATCATCGAGGCGTCCCGGCGGACCAGGGCATGCTCGATCCGGTGCAGCAGAAAACGCCAGCCCGAAATCTGGTGTTTGGTCACCACCCGGAAGCGTGCCATCAGATCACCTGGTCGGCGCCAACCCCGCCAGTGCGGCGGTGATGTCGAACGCGTCGACGGTCATCAACTCCTCGTCGGTCATCGTCAGCACGTCCATGTTGTCTCTGGTGAAGCGGTAATCGCGTTCGGCCTCGGCTGCTTCCACCACATTGCGGATGAATCGGCCGTTGCCGGCGAGGTCGATCAGACTCCTGCCGTTGCGGCTCTGGGTCGACAGCTGTTCACACCGATCCCGCAGCACCCCCATGGCCTCCTCGGACAGGATCGAGTCCTTCTTTTTCGCGATGTGCTCGGCGATCTGGATCAGCTCGTCGGGACCATAGCTGGCGAAGCGGATGCGCTTGGTGAAGCGGGAGGCCAGACCGTCGTTGGAGGCGAGGAACCGGTCGATCTCTTCCTCGTACCCGGCGATGACCACGACCAGCTTGTCCCGGTCGTTCTCCATGCGCGCCAGCAAGGTATCGACCGCTTCCTTACCGAAAGCGTCGCCGCCGGAAAGCCCTTCCTGGATCAGGGTGTAGGCCTCGTCGATGAACAGCACTCCGCCAAGCGCCGAATCGATCAGCGCGTTGGTCTTCGGCGCGGTATGCCCGAGGTGCGTACCGACCATGTCGTTGCGCGACACCTCGATCACCTCAGCGTTCTGCACAACACCCAGCCCGGCGAAAATCTTGGCGATCACGCGGGCGATGGTGGTCTTGCCGGTGCCGGGAGGCCCGGAGAAGATCAGATGCTGAGACTTGGATTCGACCGCCAGACCGCGCTTGGCCCGCACCTGGTCCATCAGCACACCGGATTTGAGCCGATCCACCTGCTCCTTGACCGAATCCATACCGATCTGCGCGTCGAGCAGGTCGGAAGCTTCGGTCAGCAGGGTTTCCCGCTCGGCCTTGGCCGCGGTCGCGGCGACCGCGACCGGATCGTCACCGGAGCGCGGATCCCACACGTCGGTGCGCGAGGCGATCAACGCGGGCGTGGTGGCGGCGAGGCGGTAGGACTTGTCCCGGACCGCGCGCTGCCACTCCTCCCGCTCGGACCACAGGCCCGAGCCCTGCAAGCCGCCGAGCACCTTGTCCGCGGCCTCGGCGTCACCGTTGTGGCGCATGAGCATACCGAGCAGGAAATGTGCGTCCGCCCAGAGATAGGAAAGATTGCCGCCCGAGCTGTCCTCGACGATCCGCTGAGCGCGCGGCATGGCCTCACCCAAGCGACCGAGGTGTGCGAGCGCCTTCGCAGTCATCAACTCGGCCGCGATATCGAGCAATCCGTCCTCGAGTGCGGGCTGCGCGTTACGCGCGGCGACCACCTCGTCCCAGCGTTCGGTTCGGTAGAACAGCGACATGCGGACGAAACCGGCCACTTCGTCGCCGGGGGCCTCGTCGAGAATCGCGGCTGCCTCACGCCACTCGCCGCCGTCGGCGTAGAAACACGCCTGGGCGATGGCGATCTGGCCGCGGTCGGCCATCGCCACCCGCAGCCCGTACATGCCGACCTCGACTTGACACCACAGCGCTCGATCGGCCAGACCGGCTCGTTGCTGATCCCGATAAAGATTGTGCACGGAGCGATAGGCCCCGTAGATCACCTCGGAAGTAACCTCGCCGGCCATCGCCCGGCCGAGCCAGGCATCGCACATGTCCGGATCCAAGTCGGTCGCCGTGGCGAACGCGGCGGCCGCATGTTGTTCGTTGCGCACCCCCCCGGCGACCAGTCCCAAACTCTGTACGCCCGTGTAGAACGCGTCCTCGGCCGCTGACACTCAGACTTCCTTCCGCCGATATCGCCTTCCATGCAGGTTAGCGATCGCCGATCTCGGCCCAGCCCATAATGATCCCCAAATTTGGGAATACTGACGGATCGATCACATCACTCGCACTACCACCACATCGCTGTCCATCTGCGAGAACGTGACCGTCTGCCCGAACGTTGGCGCCTCGATCACCATGCCGTGACCAGCCGCGAGCTGAACATGTTCCGGCCCTCTGCCACTGAACGAGGACATCGGGAATATCAGGTCGCCGGGTCGCACCTCGGAGGGATGCACGCGAACGCCGCTGTTGATCTGGTCGTAGGTGGTTCGCGGCAATTCGACCTCACCGTTGGTAGCTTGCGCCACCGCGTACTGCGTCAATCCGGAGCAGTCGAAGCCGCCGCCCGTCGGACCGGCCGAACCTCCGCCTCCCCAGACGTAGGGTGCGCCCAACCAGTTGCTGGCCGCACTCACCGCCCGCCCGCCCAGCGTGCCATCCGACGGTACGGCTTTGCCGATAGGGCGAAGGCCGCTGCGCCCGGCTCGTTGCGACCGGCCCCCGCCGCGCCCAGCCCGTCGCGACCGACCCCCGGTGCGCCCACGCCTGCGGACCATCCGCCGCTCGCGCCGCTGTGGCACCTGTGGTGGCACGATCTGCGATGCCTGCCGTCGTGCCGAGTCGAGATCGTTGTTGACCTGCTTGGTGGCGTTGGAGATAGCGGTGTTCGCGGAGTCGAGCAGCGCCGGTCCGGCGAAGCGCGCGTCAGCGATCGAGGCGAGAGCCCGCGCACGCGCCTGGAATTCGGCGATCTGGGTGTCGATGGACTTACGCCCGGCTACCGTTCCGTCGCCGGTCGCGGTCGTGGCCTTGTCGACGAATCCGTCTTTGCCCTTTTGCGCGTCGACGGCGGCAGTATGCCTGCCGCTCGCCTCCGCGAGCCGCGCCATCATCTGGCCGCCCCGCCCGGTGTTGTCCGCGGCGACAGCCTGCGCCGCGGCCGCCGCCGCACCCTTCGCAGGCTGACCTTCGCCATACAGTCCCATCATGGACTTGAGCACGCCGTCGACGTCGGTTGTCAGTCCTGGCGCCATCCGACCGATCCACTCTCGCGCATCATCGACCGCCTCTCCGATCCACCCGTCATTGTTCCGGCCGCCCCGCACCAGATCTTCCCAGCTCTGGGACGCGGCCGCCATTGACAACCTTCCCAACATCGGGAAGACAAGACAATGGTTGGCGAATAGAGGGAGGCGGTGTCGATAGGATGGCGACAGTTTTGGCGGACACCGGAGTCGAACAATCGCAGGATGCAACGACTGCAAGTCCCGTGACGGCAGCCGTGGTCGCCGCACCCGCTCAGGACGCCGCGCAAGCGCAAGCCGAACCCTCGGTCGGCACCGTCGTCGCGCGTCCACAAGCCTCGCAAGCCGAGGCCGGAGCCATCAGCAACGATGGAGCGAAGGGCCAGGTCACTCAACCGGCGAAACCCGCAGATGACAAGCCCGCCGCCGGCGCAGGCGATGCGAAAGATCCCGCTGCGGTCGTGCCGATTTCGGCCAAGAACCCCGGCTCTCGCCCGACCGATGGCGGCAAGGGCGACTGGATGAAGCTCGTTCCGCCACCGGGTGCCTCACCGCTGACGAAAGACCTCATCGCCGCGACCGAGAAGGCCATCCGGTTCGCCGTCGACCTCATGGGACGCGAACACACTGTGGCACCACCACCCGAGGTTGCGACCCTGCTGAAGAGCGTCAAGGCCGAAGGCGTAGGGACAGGCCAACTGACCGAGGTGTACGCCAAGGCACTCGGGAAATCTCAGCAGACAAAAGACTCGCTGCTCGCCATGGACGACAAGGTCAAGCAGACCTCGCAGATCATGGCCGATGACAAGTCGAAGAATATGGCCGCGATCAAGACGATCGTCGCAAAACTCAAAGAGCGCATGGCGCCGTTCACCGGAAAGCTCACGGCCGCTCAAGATTATGCCCTCATGCGCATCGTCGGGGACGCCTTGCGGAAAATCTGCGAGCGGATCGTCGAGGCGGCAGACCATAACCGGGACATCGCGCACGGTGGCGGCAACAGCGGTGGCAGCGGAGGCGGCATCCCCGGGGCCGGCGGTGGTGGTCAGCAGGGCGGCGGCGGACAAGCCGGTGGCGGCGGCGATGGCGGTCTCGGTGGGCTGCTGTCGATGTTGCCGATGCTCGGCATGCTCCCCATCTCGCTGATACCCATGCTGCCGATGCTCACGGAGCTGTTCAACGGCGAGGGCGATAAGCAAGCCGAGGACAAGAAAGCCGAAGGTGGGGGGCCGCCACCACCGCCACCGGGTGAATCGAAACCGCCCGAGGGTCAGGCCGCCGCACCCGGTGATCCGAACAAGCCTGCCGAGGGCGCGACAGCCAACGACCCGAACAAACCCACTGGCGACCCGGCCAAGCCGCAGGAGCAGAAGCCGGCCGAACCGAAGGACGCTGCTGCGGGCACTGCCTGAGTTCGACACCGTGTGTCACCGCTGAGGCAGCGGTGACACGCCATTGGCCTGATCAGGATTGCTCGCCTCAGCGCCGAATTCCCGACACCAAACCGTAGCGGCGAGGTCGCCGCGGTCCGAGTCGCCCTTCTCGTTGGCGTTTCCCATCGAGGCCGAGCGAGGGCGACTCGATGGGCGATGACAACCCATAACCGAGGTGGCCGTCAGATCAACGAACCGCATTTCGGCTACAGGTACTTACCTGACTGCCCGTCGGGCGTTGTTCGCCGAGGCTCAACTCAGGTATAGACCTGTGGTCGAATCGGTTTCGGTGCCGCCGGCGCCCCGGTTCCCGGGGTGGCGTCTACCGTGGGCGGACCCGACGCCGTCAGATTGCCATCGGCCTTGTCGATTCCGCTGGGATGGAAGAAGCCCTGGAACTTGCCGAACGGGCCGTGCCCATCATCTGGCGGGTTGTGTGGATCCAACTGCACGAGTTGCCCGTTGAGCAAGACGTTCAGGCCGGCATCGTTCATCACGACCAGCGCGGTTCGGTTCTCCCACTGAATCACGTCACCGGTGCGCAGTCGGTTGTTCGGGTCGGTGCTGTTCGGATCGACCGCGACCCACGGACTGCTCGGGGTCTGCTGTCCGGTAGTCCCGGCATACGCCGCACGCGCGTCGCTGCCGTTGTCGTTATAGGTCTCCTTGTTCAAAGCCTGGGCGACGACCGACGAGACCTTCTGGGACGACCCGTCCGGCAGCTGGGCGTCGGTCATACCGCCGGGCATGACGACCGGCGGTGGAGCACCCGGCCCGTAGGATGCGGTCGCGACGCCCGGAGCGGCGTCGCCGGCCGGGGATTGAGCAGATGCCTGCGCGGTCGATCCACCCTGCTCGGCCTTGCGGTCCTCCCTCTCGGCCTTGCGGTCCTCCCTCTCGGCCTTGCGGTCCTCCTCCTCGCGCCTGCGCTCCTCCTCGTACCGCTCCTGCTGCTGGGCTTCGGCCTTCTGCGCCATCATCATCTGCGCCGCCTGCCCGATGACCTGCGGCAACGTGCCAAGCATCATCATCAACGGCAGGCCGAGATTCATCCCGCCCCCGCCGCCCTGCTGCTGGCCGGGTTGTTGCTGCTGCTGGCCGGCGCCGCCCGGCTGGGATCCGGGCTTCTGCTCGCCGCCGGGGGTCTGCTGCCCACCTGGTGATACTCCACCCGGCGAGCCCGTCCCACCACCGCCACTGGACCCGTCGCCCGTGCCGCCGCCATCTGCCCCACCACCGGACCCGATCTTCTGCACATCGTTGGCGAGATCCTCGAAGAACTTGGCCAGCTTCGGATCAGTGGTACCGGGGCCGGTCGTATCGCCAGGGGTTTTGGATCCGAGAGGCAGGTCCTTGTAGGTATTGCTCCAGTCCTGGTTTGCCCCCGGACCTGTCGGGGTCGGGCCGGTTGCTGTCGGCCCTGGACCCGTCGGGGTCGGACCAGTCGCTGTCGGCCCCTGAGGCTTCTTCGACCCGTCGTCCTTCGGCTTAGCGGGACCCTTCGGCTCAGTTTTGCCGCCCGGAGGTGGACTATTGGCGAAGTCTTTCACCCCGTCAACCTTTTTACTGATGTCCAGATAGGTCTGTCGAATTGCATCCAGGAGTCGCATTTCCAGATCGCGACCCAACTTGAATTCCGTGACGTTATTATCTTTGTCGAAACTCCGCTGGACATACTTCTTTTCAGTGTCGAGCTCTCCGGTCGGGCGCACGCTTCCGAGCGTGGATGCCTGGATGACCTTCGTGAGGTCGTCTATCTCTCCCGTGATAGATTTCTTGGCCGCCTCGACTTTGTCCGAGAGTTTCTTTGTGTATTGCTTTACATCCTCGAGCTTCTTATCCATATCATTTCTGAACTTCCGCAACGCACCGTGATTGTACTTGTAATCATTCACCATCTCCGAGGTGAATTTTCCGGTCGGTAGTTGCGCATTCTTCAACGCTGCGGCCGGATCGGGAGCCGTGGAGGGCCTCCCTGAACCCAGCAGGTCGACCTCCGTTTGCATCGCGCTCCGCAGCGCCCTGACAGCGAGAATGAATCCATCACTCCCGCCGGCAGGTTCCGGAAAGTTTACGGGGATGAAATGATTCCCGCCGAGGTACTGGATGACGCCGAGCGACTTACCGTCCTTGTCAACAGCAGTGACGGTGCCATCATTATTGATCCGATACCCGACAATATTCTTTTGGTCTTCCTTCGATATATTCTCGAAGGACCCCGACCATGCCGCGTATTTATGCGCCTTTCCGTCCGCATCCTTGGCCATCGTATCCCGAGTGCCGAGAACATCGATCGAATCTCTGTCGAACCGAGCACCTGTAATGTTCTGATATTCATTACTGGTACCCGATTGGGCTACCTTCTCGCCCCATTTGTAAAACTCCAGGTTGCCATTCACGAACCGCATCGAGTACTGGCCGTTTGCAGAGACCAGTTCGTCGTTGGTTCCGAGGGTCTTGCCAACCTCGATGGTGTTCTTGAAACGCCCATCGCTTTGTTTATCGACTGTTACGTCGGAAGGCCCGTCGACCGCTAGCGGCGCCGCCCCCTTGATAGGCGCCGTGCCGTCGAGCGGCTTTTCCTTTTTGTCTCCTGCATCGGACTTCGGGCTCGGCGGGGCTTGCGCGGAGGGCGAGGGTTCGGGGGGTTTGGGGGTGGGCCCTGTCGTGGTCACCGTATTCGGAGAATCGGAACCCTTTGCGCGGGCCTCGTCTTCAATCGACATCAGGGCACCCGGACTTGCGCCGCGGCGCCGAAATGGCGCCTGACCATCGACCGCGCCACTGGTCTTCCTCGCTCATCCAAGCCGATGTCACGCCCGTCATCTCGATGCAACCCGGCGTTGGAGGTGAACTCAAGCTCCATCCTGGTGACTCCTCGGAACGGGCGGCGCAACAGGGGGCGGACCGGCCGTAGCCCCGGGCGGTGGCCCGGAGACACCGGAGGGTGGCGCGGCGGACACGCCAGGTGCCGATACAGTTCCGGGCGCGGTGGCCGGCCGGGCCGTACGTCCGGTATCGGCAGTGGACACCGCCGACACAGTGGACGGAGCCTCCACGAACAACGGATGCTCGACGATCTGTTCGTGCGCGTACACAGCGTCGCGCAGCCCCTGGCGGGTCGGCTCACCCTCGAGGAGCATGACCAGCTCGTTGCACCGGCGCTCGAACACCATGTCCCGCAGGGACGAATCCGCGTCGTCGACCCGGAGGTCGCCGAGTCCGACTCGCCCGGGGTCGACGCGACGCGACAGCATGGAGGCCGCCAGTAGGTCGTCGGCATCGCGCAGATCGTCCCACCACGGGGCGGGAACCTGCTGCCCGGCTTGCACAACAGCCAGGATCCGCTCACGGACGCTGCGTACTTCCATTGCTTCGACCGGAGGCGGCCCGGACCTGCCCAGCTTCAGATGCGCATCGACGGCCAGTTCGACGCAGCGGCCGGGTACCTGGTTGTCCTGCACCGCGGCAACGTGTTCGAGGGCGCTGAGGGACCCGAACAGGCCGAGACGGTCAGCGGTGTCGGGGGTGAAGTCGCGCAGGTCCAGTTCAGCGGACGGGCCGACGAGGCCTTGGGTCGACACATCGCCGAGCTGGGCGCGCAGGCTCGGATCGATCGGCCCGGAGGAGACCAGCGCGGACAGTTTCGCGTTGGCTTTCTGGCCCCAGGCCATTCCGAATTCGACCAGGACCCGAGCGGGGTCGGTGACACCTTCCCAGGGAGATCCGGCGGCTTCGTCGGTGCCGAGCAACTCGTCCCAGATCCACGGCGAGGACACCTCACGCGGCAGGAACAGTCCGGCCGGCATCCAGCCGCGGCCTTCGTTGGTGGTGATGAACACTCCGGCGCCGGCCGGACCGCGCATGACCGAGACCGCCCACGACAGACCGATCACCGAGGAGTCCACGGCCGCGAGAACCGCTTGCAGCAGCGTCCGCGCGATCACCAGATCCTCGTCGACCTGATCGCCGACCACATGGGCCGGTTCGGCCGCCTTGTCCTTGTTGGCGGCGACCGCGGCGGCGAACGGTGTCGGCATGGGCATCGCCATCGGCGAAGCGTCGGAGCGGCCGCCGGCCTGTGCCGGCGGAGCGGCCGCGGTGCGGTCGTCCATCGGGCCTGCCATGGGACCGACGCCGGCGCCCGGCATCGCGGTGACGGGCGGGACCGCGCCTCCGGGCGAGCCGGTCGACGCACCGGCGGGGGCGGTCGACGGCGTTGTCGAGGAGCTTGCCGAGGAGTCGGTCGATGCCGCGGCCGGAATGTGCGGTGCGGTACCGGTGGCCGGCGTCTGCGCGCCGGTGTTCGCCCCATCCGGTGCTCCAGCACCAGGCATACCCGGTACACCGGGTGTCGGCGCCGCGTCGTCGGCGGTCGGCTGGTCGGGGGCTGTTCCACCCGGAAGCGACTGATCCGGCGGTGGAGTGCTGCCCGTGTCCACCGGGTCGGGCCGCACATCCTCCGGCCTCGGACCGTCGGGCTGTTGACCACCGGAAGGCACGTCGGGCGCCGTGCCACCCGCGGAGGGAGGCGGCGACTGCGCGGGTGGGGTGGCACCACCGGTCGGATTCTCGGTCTCGTTGCCACGTTGGCGTATCGAGGCGGCGCCGTCTTGATCGGCGAGTTCGTAGTTGTCCGCCGACGTGCGCAGATTACGCGCGGTCTTGTCGTGGTCGTCGGCGAGAGCGTTGCCCGCGTCTTGCCTGGCCTGGTAGTAGTCGCGCAGGGCTGTGTAGACCGGGTCGGCGATGGACCCGTACGTGCGGGGGAAATCAGCGAGCCACTCTGTGGGCTGCTCGGCCCATTTCCGAGTATCCCGGGCTACCTGCTCGTGCTGGGCCGCGAGTTGGCGCAACACCGCGGGATCGAGATCCAGCTTTTCCGGCACGCTCGATCACTCCTTCCACACCACCGACCGTTTCATTGTCCGGGCTTCCCGGCATTGGGAACCGGATGAGCCGCTCAGGAGATGCGCGGCGCGGTGACGCTGGGGCGCCGAATGGGCCGAACGCTGCCCGCGGCAGGTTCGGCGAGCGCCGGATGGCCCGCGATCTGGGCGTGGGCGTACATCGCGTCACGAAGACGTTGCCGCGTCGGCTCGCCGTTGAGCAGCAGCACCAACTCATCGCACCGCCGCTCGAACACCATGGCCCGCAATGCCGAAGCCTCCGCACCTGGTTGATCGGAGCGCAACTCCCCTAGTGCGACCCGTGTCGCGTCGAAGCGGCGCGACACCATCGATACCGATAGCAGATCGTCCAGATCGCGCAGCTCATCCCAGGATTGCTCGGGTATGTCAGCGCCCTGGCGGATCGCGGGCAGGATCCGCTCGCGCAGGGCGGCTACACCAAGTGAGTCACTGCTGCTCGAGCCGGCCCGCGCGAGGCGCTGATGCGCATCGATCGCGAGATCGACACAGCGGGCATGGATTTCGTCGTCCGGCGTCTCTGCCACCCTTGCCAGCATCCTGGGCGAACCGGCCAGCTCCAGTCGATCCATCAACCGAGGGCCCGGCGAGCTCAGGTTCATCGCGGCCGAGGCCTCTACCGAGCCGACAGTTGCTACCTCGCCCAACTGCGCACCGAGCATCGCGTCGACCGCCAACGATGAAGCGAGAGCGGTCAACCGCGCTCCTGATTTCCGGCCCCAGGCAAGTGCGAACTCCGCGAGTACGCGGGCCGGATCGGAGATGCCCTCCCACCCGGCGCCTTCCGACACCGACCACACCCACGGCGTCGAGAGTTCTCGCGGCACGAACACTCCGGCGGGCAGCCATCCCCGGCCTTCGTTCGAGGTCAGGAAGGCGCTGACTCCTCCTGGGTGTCGCATGACGGCCACGGCCGATTCGGGTCCGGTCACGTGGGGCGCGGCCGCGAGGACACCGGCCAGCAGGGTTCGGGCGAGCACAAGGTCTCCGTCGACCTTCTCACCGAGGACGAACGCCGGTCCCGCCGCGGCGGCCATCGCCGCACCGACGCTGTGGCGGACGATGTCCTCGGGCTGCGCCGGATCGCCGGGAACGGACTCCGGCTGTGTGCTCGTCCGGTTCGTGGGCTGGGATGCGCCTGCCGCCGGTGTGGTCGCGGCACTTCCCGGCGTCGGCGTCCCCGCCGGTGGTTGCGCACCCACCACAGGTGCCTTCGCCGGCGCTACCGGCGGTGCGGGTGGAGCCGCCGTCGGTGATGCCGGGGCCGCGGGGCCGATACTCGGCCCGCTCGACTTCGTCGGCACCGCCGGTGGCGGCGATCCTGGAGCGTTGGCCGCTACCGGTGGTGCTGCTCCCATCGGCATCATCGGCGGAGGCATCCCCGCCGTCGCATCTGCTTGCGCGCCCGAACTCGGACCCGAGTTCTCCTCGCTTACCGCGTCTTTCGAGGCGGCTGTACGCACAGCGGCATCCATCGCTGTGTCCGCGGTTCCCGGCTCGGGCTGCGCCGGCCCGGAATCGTCGACGTTCGGGCGCTCGGATTCAGCATCGTCCGCTCGCTGCGCTTCTGAACCTGACCCGCGGTACGGTCCCGCACCCGCCATACGATCCGGATCGGCGCCGCTTACGTGGGCTGGGCCGTCGCCACCACCCGAGCCGGCATCGGCTGCGCCCCTGGCGGTATCGGGTGAGGCGCTCCCCCACGGTGTCGGTAGGGAACCGGCACCGCCGCGCGTGGGCGGCACGGCACCAGCGCCCGCGTCGGGGGCGAGTGGTCCGGTGTCGCGGGTCTGCGGCGGGACCGCTCCAGGTTGCGGCGCCGTCGGCTCGTGGTCGCCCGGCACACTCTGATCGGGGTCCGCCGGTCCACCGATGAGGTCGGTCGGCGCCTGCGCGTCGGGTGGTGGCGCGGTCGGATCCACCATCTCCTCCGGCAGTACGATCGGTTCGAACCGATCGTCCGGCGATATCGGCGCAGGTCGCGGCGCAGGGGCATCCGGGCCGGGCCGGCCGTCTGGACCACGTGGTTGTGAGCCATCGGGCCCTCGGCGGTCCCCGGCCTCCGGCGGTTGCTGCGCGGGCCGATGCGCCGGCGGTTCGGGCCGCGAACGGGACCTACCCGGCTCCCATGGCCCTGGTTGCCCGAGCACCTGCGAGATCACCGCCAGCGTCGGCAGTCCGGTCGGGCTGATGGAAGCGAGCGCTGCCGCGACCACATCGCGGACATCCTCACGTGCCTCACCGAGCACGTTCGCGACCGTTTGCGCGGTGTCCTCGGGCGCTGATTCCTCTGTGGTGGAGGCTTCTTCAGCGCGCCGGTGCACCGCCGCGATCCGTTTCGTGGCGTCGTCGACGATGTCGAGGATCCGGTTGCGCGTGCGGTAGACCAGCGCCCCGGAGTCACGGAAGAACCCTGCCGCCGCGATCAGCGCGTCGGCGAACGCCTGCGGTGTGCCCTGCTGAGCCAGCATCTCGTCCTTGACCCGCTGTAATCGCACACTGGAGCGCACCGCCCGATCGAAGGCGAGGCGTGCCCGCGCGGCGTCACCGGTGTTCAGCGCGGCGGCCGCCGTACGCGCACCGGTTTCCAGAGCGTGCCAAGCCGCCGGGGAGATCTCCGGCCAGTCGTCGCCGACGATCGCGTCCCAGTACGGGCTCGAGCGCTCCGGCTCCATTCCGCTCCACTCTCCGGGTCGTGCCGGGCACCCTCACCGGTCCGTATTCGGCCGCGACGCTCAGCTCGCCTGGTGCTTGCGTATTTCGGCGGCGCCCAAAATGTCGGCGACATCCTGGGCGTTGACACCTTCCAGCGTCTCCTGGAACGCCACGTCGGCGCGGGCCAGGCACGTCTTGACAGCGTTGCCGAATGTCTTGGTGATCCAGTCGAGTTCGCCGACGAGTGCGTAGTCCAGCGACGACGTCGGCTTGCACGGCAGAGCCAGATCCCGGACAGCCACGTCTACCTGTCCAGCACTTGTGGCGATGGCGCGAACGTATTCGCCTGCGGGGCTGATGACTTCGGGTGTGTCGTCCCTGTCCAGCATCTCGATTCCTGTCCTCGGGTTGGTGGGCAACTACACCGCACGGCCCAGTTCGGTGCTTTCCGTGGCGCGATAAGAGGCCTCGGTGGGCAGATCGAACGCGTCGACCGTGTAGGGGCTTGCACCGTTGTATTCCATTTCAGCGCGCAGGCCGACGCGGGACTTGAGGTGCGCCAAGCGCGCAACCCGCAGCACTTCCGCAGCCAACCAAGCATCCCCGTTCTCACGAGCCTCGTCGGTGAGGTGCAGTCCGACGATCTCGCCGTCGCGATTGCAGGCGACCCCGACGCTGTGATCGAGATTGACCACTTCGTAGACCATGTTCTGCCAGTCAGGGGCGGCCGCGACCTCGTCGTGACCGAAGTCATCCGCGTCGAAGTCGTCGACCTCGTGTAGCTCAGTGGGATTCGGGTGGCTCATCGGCTGATCTCCGGGGGTCGTTCGGCGGTGCCGGCGGCCACCACCGAGGAGTGCGGTGCGGGACTCGGGTCGGACGCGGCGGCGGCTTCCGCCTCCAAACTGGCGGTCAGGGCCGACCAGGTGGTCTCGTCGATCGTCATGACCAGGCTCAGCGACCAGAACCGGGCGCCGAGATACATCTCACCGGTGCCGTCGAGAGCCACCTCGAGCCTGTCCGCGGACTCGTCGGCGGCATCGAGAGTGACGGTGGTGACGGGCGGACGCTTGTCATCGATATGGATGATCGGCGCGCCGCCGCCGGGGAAGAACCCACGTCGGCACCGCGGACTGTCACCGATGGCGACATCCGCACTATTGGTGGTCACCGTGATCTCCGGATCGAGCAGCAACTGCATCACCCAGGAACGGGCGGCACCGATCGGGTTGTCGGCGCTGATCGCGACTGCCAGGTAAGCCGACAGATCGACAACGAGAATGGCTTCGGACGTGGTGATCCCGACAACCACCAGCCGGTGCGCAGGCTGGGACGGCGCAGGCAGCTCGTCGGCGGACATGGTCAACACCTGCGAGCCCGAGCCGGTGCTCGCGACCGGATGCGCGTTGACGGTTCCGGTGGACACCTCGACGGTGAACGCCCCGAAGGGCCCCGCGGCGTGCCCGGCGGTGCCTGCCAGCCGGCTGAGGCCTTCCTCGTGCAGCCAGCGCACCGCTTCGCCCGCGCTGACCGCATCGGTTTGTGTCACGACGCCGACCCTGGCACGGCGGCCACCGCTTCTTCTTCGTCGGATTCCAGCGGGCCGTCCATGACCAGACGGTATTGCCGGCCGGCATCGGCGGTGCTGTCGCCGATGGCAGACATGATCTCGTGCACGAGCTCGGCACTGTCGAACCGGTCGACTGTCCCTGGCGCCAGGTAGAGCCCGGTCAACCGCCCCATCGCGTCGACTTCGGGAATGACCGCGCCGCTCGGCGACGGCCGCCGCGCCCGGATCGAATCGATCTTCTCCCGCATATCGGCAATGCGATGGCGCAGGTCACGTGCCATATCCAGGGCGGCCTGCACATCGGGGTGGATATCACTCATGAGGCCACCTCGTCGGCGATCGGCAGCATCACGAGCGATCGCTCAGCTGTAGTGAATGTTCGCTCTCTTCGCTCGCTCATGCGGAACCTCCGGACTGGGACGAATGCTGATTACCCGCACCTGAATTCGGTGTCGGCGGTGTGACGCTCGGCGCGACCGTCGGCCGCTCGCCGATCACCATCTCGGTGTGCGGGGTGTCGTCGACATACATCAGGCGGTCGGGATGCCAGGCGACGACGCGGTTACGGTCATCGCCTCCGGCACCTCCGGCCCCGCCCGCACCTGGCGCCATCGGCATCATCGGCATCATCGGCATTCCGGCGCCGCGGCCGGTGGCGGTGC
The DNA here is from genome assembly GCF_042754945.1 of Nocardia sp. NPDC059180. Classification (NCBI taxonomy): domain Bacteria; kingdom Bacillati; phylum Actinomycetota; class Actinomycetes; order Mycobacteriales; family Nocardiaceae; genus Nocardia; species Nocardia sp. NPDC059180. The sequence continues at coordinate 229,270 of NZ_JBHZBU010000006.1, read as the reverse complement.
CCGATGATGACGACGACGCCGGCACCGCTTCGATCACCGGCGCGCGCGGCAGCGACTGCGCTGAACCCATCGGCGCCGCCGCGGCAGACAGCGGCATCGGCGGCGCGACCATCGACGAATCGGCGTAGCCACCGCCTGCCGCGCCTCCGAACCCGCCACCACCTCCCCCGACGCCCCCGAAGCCGCCCGGTGAACCGAATCCGGAGTAGTCGTCGTACAACTCGTCACCGAGGGCATAGTCGTCGAGATATTCCTGCGACGACTGGTCCAGGGGCAGCCCGCCCATGGAGGACATCGCATTCGTCAGCGCGGACATCATGTTCGCCATCATGCTGGGATCCATCTCACCGCCGGAGCCCTCGCCACCCGAACCTTGCCCACCCTGTTGGCCACCCTGGCCTTGCGCGGCTTCACCACCTGCCGCCTCGCCGGGCACCTCGGAGTTCGTTGCGGCCGTATAGCCCCCGATCGTTTCGGCCGACCGGATGTTCTGCTCTTCGAATTTCGCCAGCGCCAGCGCGGCCCTTGCCTCGTTCTTCGAGCGCATCGCCGCGAGCAACTCCTTGCGGGCGGCAGTGATCTCCTCGGGCGAGGGGTGGGTCGACTTCGCGATACGGAACGCCTCGCTGTAGGAGTCGACAGAATCGGCGAGCGCCCGCATACCGGTCGCGAGATGATCCAGCCAGCCCTGGTACCGGGTGAGATTCTTGGCCGCTTTCGACCCGACAGGCGTCCACTGACTCATCGCCGACGACGCGTCCGTCACCACCTGGTTCGCGATGGGGAACACATCGCGGGTGAAATCTCTTAAGGAATTGGCGAATTCATTCGCAGGACCAGGCCCTGGACCCGCGCGTAGCTGCTTCGCGAAGGTCAAGGAGTCGACCGCACCCGATGGCGGTGCGGTGAGAAGCGGTGGCACCCGGTGCGGCAGTACTTGCGGCTCCCCCACTGGATCGGCGACGAGATCAGCACCCGACCCATTGATGGCACGCGCGCCTTCGTCATCGGCGAGGCTGTAGTTCGCGGCAGACTTGCCGATCTTGTGCGCCTCACGCGCCACCGCATTGAGCACATCGATCGTCCCGTTCACCAGGGTTGCGGCCTGCGTGTTGAGCCGCGGAACCACCCCAGCGGAAATGGGGTCTGCCCCCGCGGGAGTCACCCAGCCGGGGGGCAGTGCGCGAGCGGTCTCACCCGCAGCCGTCGACAGCGCGGAGGCGGCGGCCACGAGCGCGCCGAGATCGACATTCAAAGCCATCGATATCTCCTCTCACCCACTACGCCACCACGGTCGGCTGCTGGTCGGCGGTCATCGGCGCCCCGCCGGCGGCACCGGCATCGGCGGGCGGCACCGCGTCGATCCCGTTCGGATGGAAGAAGCCGTTGAACGCGCCGTATGGGCCTTCTTCCTTCATCATGTCGCCGGTCACCTGCAGAAGTTCGCCGTTGGCGATAATTTCCAGGGGTCCTTCTGGAGCACCTGCGGCGGCATCACCAGTGGACACAGGAGCGGCATCCGCACCGACCTCGCCCTTGGGCCAGACGACGACGATGGCGGTGGTGTCCTTCCAACTGATGACATCGCCTGCGACCAACGTACTCGGATCGGTGCGCAGACCGATCTTCTTGTCGTCGTTCCACTTCGCCGCTGTCTGCGCGTAGGCGGCCTTGGCGTCGGTGCCCTTCTTGTTGGCGACCGCCGCAGTCATTCCGGCATGCGCCGCCTGCGACACCATCAGCGTGGGGCGACCGGGGAAATCGAAAGGCACCTTTCCGTCCGCGTTCGGCACCGGTCCCGGCACCTGTCCGCCCGGCGGCGGCGTACCCGCGCCTGGCGCCGCGGTCACATTCGGATTCGCGTTCACGTGTTGCGCATTCGCGACTGGGTTCGCCCCATTCGGCTGCGCGGCCGCCTGCTGCACGGCCGACCGTGGCGGCACGACATCGCGCGGTTTGTCTCGGTTGGAGTCCATTTCGTCGCGTCGCCGCGCCAGATCCCGATCCAACTCGTTGCGCCGAGCCATCTGGTCGTTGTACATCCCCGGCATGCCCATACCCGGCATTCCCATCCCTGGCATACCCATACCCATACCCGGCATCCCACCCATACCCATGCCCGGCATACCGCCAAGGCCCGGCGACGAGATCGGCGAATTCACCCGCGGCGGCGTGCTGATCGGCGGAGTCGTGGTCGGCGGCTTGATATCGGACACCGGCGGCTTCACCCCGGACGTAGGGGGTTTCGTGGTCGGTGGAGTGATAGTTCCCGGCGGGTTGATCGTGCCCGGACGCGTGGGGTCGGGCGTGGTGCCCGGCTGCTTCGGGCCTTTGTCGTTGAGCCAGGGCGGGGGGTTCTGAGTCCCCGGGCTCTGGGGACCTGGGCTCTGGGGACCTGGGCTCTGGGGACCTGGGCCGGGGGTTACCGGAGATTTGATCCCCGCCAACGCGTCGTTGATCCGCTGCTCTTGAGCTTTTCTGGCCTTTTCTGCTTCGTCGTTGTACCGCTTGATGTCGTTCCTGACATCCGTCCGCAGATCATTGCCGATTCCACCGGCCTCCTTGGTTGCGATCTCCCGGACACCGTCGACCGCCATGAACGCGGACTCGACGACACTGAGAAAGGACATGTCGTTGAAGTCCGAATTAGCATAGGTATTGATCTCGTCGAGTAACGTACCGATGTTCTCCCGGCCGGTCTTCGACATTTCCTTTGTCTTGGCGACTTTTTCGGCAACCTTGTCTTGGACGTCCTCGTATGCGGACGCGGCGGTCCGAAGCGCTTTCGCCGCGTCTATGTACCCGTTCATCCTCGACTCGCCACTGACCGCGCCGTCCAGTTTCGGCAGCTTCGGCAGCTCCATGTCGGTCGGCTCGCCCTCGCCGAACAGGCGATATGTGATATCGAGGTATTCCACAAACGAAGGTTGCGTCACTACATCAATGCCCTAACTACCCGATGGCCTTCAGGCCGCGGCCGTCTTTCCACCCCATAGGTCCTTCATCCCACTGGACAACTTGGCAGGCTGCCACAGGACGCCCCACGTTTCTGCCGGTTTGTCCACAATTCCCGTACCAGTGTTCTCGTGCCGAACGAATGGGGTGCCCGACTTTCCGGCCGACTGAACATGGGCACCGACCCACTCCCCGGTACCACCAGTACCGGAAGCGCCGTTACCGCCAGTATTGCCGCCGCTGCCGCCGCCGCCCCCTGAGCCCGGTTTGTTTCCGAGCCAGTAAGCCAACGAGCCGCCGCCTTGGAGAGCATTGGACGCAGCCCCTGTTCTCTGAGGCTTTCCCCGCTTTCCATTCGCGCCGACCTTGCCCCTCGATCCGTTGTGAAACAGGCGAGGCCATTTCCCTGTCGCATCCGGCACCTTGACGGTGTTGTTTTTCAGGTGGTCGCGCTTTGCAGCCGCCCCGGCCGCTCGGGCCCGCCGTTCGGCGTCGACGGTGTTCGTCCCCGCCCGAATTTGTTTGTTGTACTCGGCTTGATATGCCCGTCGACCTGCGGCGGGCGCCCCGGATCGGGCCGCTTTGTTGGCGGCGTTCGCTGCCTTGATCCCAGCGTCGGCTCGCTTCGTCGCCCATTTCCCGATCATGGAAATACCCTTGCCCGTGGAGCCACCGGCGAGCCCATTCAACCCGCCCATGAGCATCCCCTGGGCACTGAATCCGTCGCGCTCGATATAGTCCGCAGCCATACCACCTACGGCGGCGCCGAGAAATCCGCCGACACCCGGCAACATCACGTTGCCGACGATTGGCGCGGCGATAGTGACCGCCCCGGCAACCCATGATCTCCAGCCCATCAGAACCCTTCCGCCCTGGTCGACATCTGTTCTGTCAACGCAACACGCACCGTCGACGGGCAGCGACCCGGCTGGACGGCGGCTTCGACCACCCGTCCAGAGCCAGCACTCCGGCGACCGACCATGTGACAGACACCCTTCCGACTCACCCATTGTCAAAGATCCCCAATCCTGGGAACCCCGGCCGGGAGTGGACGGGTGAGGATGGTGTGGAGAGCACACAACCGACGCGCGCGCGATGACCGCTGGTCGGGGTTGCCGCGCGGCCGACGGACCTGGGAGGACTGCCGGATGGACCTCCGTCCCCCTTCGACATCATTGCCCCACCATCGGGATTTGTTTCGACCCGATCGAATTCCCACAGGCGGTGAATCGTGACAAGCGCGGAGGTCTGGCCATCCACAGAGGCGCTGACCGCGGACGACGAACAGACACCCGACGGCAGCGAATCACCCAGCCCATGGTCTCCCCAATCGCGCCGAATGCGGTCGGGCGCCGCGGCCCAACCGGCATCGACCGGACCGAGCGGGACTCCGACCAATTCTGGGCCCGCCGATGCGGCAATGTCCAGCCGTACTGCGGCAATCTCCGCACCACGGGACAGTTCATCGTCGCTTGCTTCTACGCCCACTGGAACGAGTGCCCCGGCCGTTGCGGCGGCTGTCGCGAGGCCTGCGACGACAGGCTCCCCGACCGTCGATGCCCAGCAGGCGTCAAGACCTGGCCCGCCGGGAACGACAGCCGCGCATTCCGAACCCGCGTCGGCGGTGGATCCGGACGCCATCGCGAAACTGGCGGAGACAGCCCAGTCCGCGGGCACGAATATGCTGCCGCTGCTCGCATCGGCACTATCGGGCCTGGGCGGCGCCAACAGCAATACCGCGCCTGAGTCGGCCACGACGGCGCCGACTCAGGGCACAACGCCCCGGGCAGATGGGAGTTCGGCGGGTTCCCGCGCGACGCCAGGCGGTTCCGACGCTGCTCGCACAGCTGAGAGTGCGGCTGATGCGGCCGCCGACGACGTCAGCGCCGGACTGTCGCCTGCGGCACAACGCGCGGTCAAAGCTCTGAGAATGCTCGCCGCCGCATACGGCGACGGCAATCCGACCGATCCAGAGATCATCGAGCTGCGAAAGATGCTCGGCCTCACTCCCGGTAGCGGCGGCGCGGTCACCGGCAGCCGCGCGCAACAGCTGTTCCAGCGCACCGCGGCGACCGCGTTCAACAGCCTCGACAATCAGCTCGCCCAGTATGTGTCGGGCCTGGCGGGAAAGAACAAGGTCGACCGGAAGAAGCTCACGCAGCTCATTCGCGAGGTCAATGTCGCGCTCGCGGAGCTGGGGCCGCACGCGTACACCCGGGAGGGCCAGGCGAAAGTGCACCAGATCCTCACTGCCGCTTTACAGAAGGCTCACACGATAGTCTCCACCAGCCAGTCCGCGACGAAAGACATGGCGGCCCATGTCCAGCGGCTCACCAGCCAATACCTTTGGAATATCAACGGACAGCAGCCGCCGTCCAATGGCTACAGCTCAGGATCTGGGGCGACCGGATACAACCCCTCCGGCGTCGGCCAGGGTGGTTCCGTCGGGCAGTGGATCCAGGAAGCCATGGGGATTCTCGGCCTGTCGGGTGCAAGCAACGCCGACGCACTCGCGATCATCGCGAGACACGAGTCGACCAACAATCCAAGGGCGTTCAACGGCTGGGATAGCAATGCCAGGAAGGGAACTCCGTCGAAGGGGTTGATGCAGACCATCGACCCGACGTTCCAGCAGCACAAGCTGCCCGGCTACGATGACATCTGGAATCCCGTCCACAACATCATCGCCGCGGCACGCTATGCGATCTCCCGCTATGGTTCGCTGGACAATGTTCCCGGTGTCAAGGCAGTACGCGACGGCAATCCCAACACAGGGTACGTAGGTTACTGACCGTGGCAGTGCCCACCGTCGATACCGGCCCCGCCGAGCCGACACCGGGACGGAGAGAAAAGCGCCCCCGCTCCGGCAACAAGGGGGCGGCGCCTCCACGGGTCCCCACCGTCGCCTCTGGGTCCGCGCCGCCGGGCACCGGTGCGGCCGCCGTCAAAACCGGAGCACCGTCCGGCGGCACGTCTACCCCGACATCACCTACTTCCGCACCGGGTTTCGCCCCCCCGGTAGGTGATCCCCGGCCTGGCGCCTTCACACCGATGGGCGGCGCCGATATCGGTGCCGGCTTGCCCGCGAGCCTGGCCGGTATGGCCGCACCGGCGATGGCCGCCCTCGCCGCGATCTCCGGTCGCTACGGTGATGGCGCCCCGTTCGCCGACACCGGCCAAGCGTATGCACCACCGATCGTCAGCACCGGCGCGCCCACCGGCCCTTTGCATATGGGCGGTGATATGGGCGCGCAATATGGTCTCAACCAAGGCAATACGTCCCGCCGGGCCGAAGCACTCGGCAGTGTGAATGTAGAGCTCGAACGGATCCTGAGCGACGCTGCCGGCTCGACGGCACACGGCCGCGCGGCGATCGGCACCATCATCGCCGAGGTCAACACGGCTCTCACTGCGCTCGGTCCAGTGGCCGATACTCCCCAGGGACAGCAATTGGTGATCGCCACACTCGGCTCCGCGCTGCAACGAGCCGGCAGCATTCTCGGCCAGGGCCAGACCAGCGCCGCCATCTCCGCCGATCGAGTAGCCGCTCTCGCGGGCCGATACCTACACGAGTCGCGACCACAGCCGCCCGCCCCCCGGCGCCGACGCCGAACGCGGCCCAGGCGCGGCGGTGCAGGGGCGGGCCCGCCCCGCGCGCTGCCCCCCGGCCAACAGAGCCAGTGGATCGACGAGGCCATGCGGGTGCTCGCCGCGGAAGGCTACGACACCAGCCAGATCGACCGGTCTGCCATCGCGGCGATCATCCAGCACGAATCCAGCGGCAACCCGAATGCCATCAACCTGTGGGACAGCAATGCCGCCGCCGGGATACCGTCGAAAGGGCTGATGCAGACCATCGACCCGACCTTCAACGCGTATTCGCTACCGGGCCACAAAGATATCTGGAACCCCGTCGATAACATCATCGCCGGTGTGCGCTACTCCATCGACCGGTACGGGTCGGTCAGCAATGTGCCGGGGATCGCGAGCATGCGCGAGGGCGGGGCGTACATGGGCTACTGAGCCCAGAACCCGCCTGTCAGTTCTCTACACCCGCAAGAACACGTTTTGCCCTGGCATCTCCGTCGGACGGAAGCTCCAGCACCGCGAATTGACCGGTGGCCGGGTCGGCAGCGACAACGCGCGGCGGGCGCACCGCGGTGCACTTTCCGGTGTCCGGGTCGACGGTCGCGCACGTCCAGTCCACCGCGATACCGACCCGAGTCGGCGCGTGATCGGTGTAGTCCCAGAAGATCAGGTCACCCGGCGATACCGCGTCAAGACGAACTCGCTGGCCGCACAGCCCCTGTCCGGCGATGGTATTGGGCAGGTCGACAACCGTCTGGTCGGTGGTTTGGGCGCAGGAGCCCGTCGGCAGCGTGTATCCGGACTGCACTGTCGGGGCCACCACACCGTCCCCGCCGGACACGTCACCTCCGGCAGGAAGGACGCAGCGGCCGGTCGACAAAGCCACCGACGCCTCGTAGACGACCTCGCGAGTCATCTCCGCCTGAGCCGAGTTCGAGCCGCCCGACGGCTGGCCGACCCGTGCGACGGCCAGCTCACGAGCGCACTCGACAGCGAAACCCGCATTGCTTTTCCGCGCGGCCGGTGTTTGCAGAGGAGGCGACGCAGTCCCCGTCATCGCCGCGAGGCATTCGCGGCGATAGTCGGAGATCTCGGTATCTTCGGGCGCAATCGTCAGTTTCGCGTACGGATTCGTCGTCGGTACTCCGGAAGGGTCCCATTCCCCTTCGGAGTCGCACGGGGTGGACCCGGGAGTCGATGTGGTGGTGACCGACGGGTCGGGACCAATCGCACTGTCGCATTGGCAGTTGAAGAACTGCTCGCCCGATGACGTACTGACTCCCGTGAACGCCGCGACCACGACGAACAGCGACCCCACAATTACGGCCACGACAGCGGCCGCCGCCCCGAGTGCTTTTGTCATGGCATCGCTCGATTCGGGTGTCCCGCAGGCTCGAAGAACATATCGACAATCCTCGGTCAGGGAATGGGGCGCGGCGGTGCCATATCCGCACCGGTAGCTCCGTCACCATGCGTCTGGCGCTCGAGGCGTCGAGCGTCGGTTACCTGTCGGCGGAGCTCGCGGACACTGGGATGTGTCGCACGAATGTTTTGGCCGGCTTGAATATCGTCGAGCGAAGCTTCGTTGATTCGATCGACCGCATTGAGAATATTCATCGCATAACCATTTTCGATCCAAGACAGCGTTCGCTCCGCGCTGACTTGGTCGCCCCGAGTGCTGGCGAGATTGACCGTTCCGTCGACGGGATTCAGCCCGTCGGCCTGTCGCTGCAGACGCTGGACACCGTGCAGCGTAGGGTTGTCCATATAGTCACGTGCACGGTCCCGTTGAGCATCCGTCAGGGCAACACCACCGCTTCGCTCGGTACGAAGCTGCACAGCTGCCATTTCCAGTGCGTACAGATTGTGTTCGGTCGGATTGCTCTCAAAGGCGCGGGACAAGGCCAACACTCGCGCCATCGGCTTCGCTTTGGCTGGTTCATCCGCCGTGTGCCTCTCTGCGTACACATGGGTGCGGATCGCGTCGTCCATTATCCGCGCATCGGTGAACCCGGACATGGTGAGCGCCGCAAGCAGATCTCCCTCCCCGGCAGCACCTGCGCCCGATGCCCATGAAACCGCGAGCGCGGCGCCACGCGCTGTGTCGATCCCACTCGGAATGTGGATGTGGTCCGGTGTTCGAGTATTCGCCGTGGTGTTCCAACCGCGGCTACGGTCTGCTTCATGCCGCGCAAGACCCTCGGTCGCCGCGTCAGCGAACTGAACCCGATTGAGGAAGCTGGCAGGATACGATTCCGCCATGTGCGGGTGAGTCCAGCCTGCGATCTGGGTCCTTCGCATTCGTTCCGCCCTGCGTGAGGCAGGGTTCAGTGGGTTGACCGCTCCCATGAGCCACGCTGTCGCCGGCGAGTTGTTGAGAGTTGACAATGCGCCCATTCCGGCGAGGACCGCGGCACCAGTACCCATGGAGTTGGTGACCCCTGCCAGCCCCATTCCCGAACCGCCGGAGCCGCCGCCCCCACCGGAGCCACTCTGTCCGCCCTGCATCACGCCCGAGAAGCGATCAGCGATCCACTCGTTGCCCCGGGTCAGGCTGTCGTTCAACCGGCGCAACTGAACGACACCGACGATCTGAATGACGGCGCCGGTTACCAGGACCGTGATTACCTGGCCCCCGGCCTGCTCGAAGATCTTTCCGAGAATCAACAGGTACACGCTGAGGAAGACAGTGTTGATTGCCATCCGAGCACCGGCGATCACACCATCGGCGGCATTGCGCGCCATGAAGGTTTGTGTCGGACCGTAAATGAACCCACCTGCGGCCAGCCCGAAAATCATCATGAAGCCGTGGTAGATGGCGTCGAGCCCAGCCCAGATGATCCGGACGGCCATGTTCGCCGCAAAGTACATCATGATCAGTGCCGACAGCAGGATGAGCAGCCCCGCGCCGACTTGGCCGACAGTCGGCTCTGACGACATCGCATAGGCGGCGCCGTCGCCGCAGTTCTGGAGATTGTCGCGCACGGTATCGCCGCTGCCCGATTGTATACCCGCCGACCATGCTTCTTTGCAGCCTGGATACATATCGACAACGTGGCCGAAATTCCACACCTGCAATGGTTTCCGGGCGAAGTTATCGACCATGTCCGCTTGCATGGTCGCAACAAGCTGGTCTGGATTGATCGCGGTATTGCCCTGTAGCCCGGCTGCTACCGATAGCCCGAGGTTCCTGCCCTGCACAAGTACGCCGTGTGAGGAAAGGATGTCGGCGAGCGGATCCGCCAGGAAAATCGGGCCGATCATCGCGACCCCGACCATCGTCACGATCTGCGCGGTGGCTTTGGCGTGCAGTCCGCGGGCTATGAACACGGCCACGATCACGCCGCCGATCGTTACAGCCGTGACCAGCATGATCGATGTCGCGATCTGACTCGTGAAACTGTGCGCGACTCCGGTCATCACACTGCCGATCAGATCGAGCCAGACGAAGCTCAGCACCCAGCCCACCAGCCATAACACGGCGCCTTCGATGACGATCCAGCCGGCGAAGATCAAGCCGATCACCAGTGCCAGCGCGGCCTTCGCAGGATTGAACAGACTGTTTCCGACGTGGATGACGAACATGTAGTCGGCGAGCTGCACACCCGAGGAGTCTCGGACATCCAAGGCGCTCAACGCGGTGTTGGTCGAGGAACTAGCGGCCAGGTTGCCCGTTCCTGCCGTGGCGATTGCGCCGACCGACCCCGGAAAGACGAAGAGCACCACCATCGCACCGAGCAGCCACACCGTCCATCGCCTGCGCCTGGTGGCACCTACCCACTTCCTGCAGCGCACGGCGACGCTACGGGGACGCCAGCGGTCCGTGTCACAGAGCGCGAGGTCCCATCCGGTCATGGAGTGGCCTGTCGTTCCAGTGCGAACATCTGCTTGGGCCCTGATGCGGTCGGGGTACTGGTAATGGCGGCCGCCCGGTCGGGGCGCGCGGGCCCGAGGACCTTTCCACGCCCGATCCGGTTCAGCGCGTCCCGCATGAACATCTCACCGCGCCGTTCTTCGGGCACTTGCCGTCCCTGCCCTACCGGAGGTGACGTCTCTTCGCGTAACACCTGCAGCATGAATGGCGTTTCCGCCAGATCGACGCCGACCCACTCCAAGCTGTTGCGAGCCAAGGTCTCATCGCGTTGACGGAAGACGAAGCGATTCGGGATGAGGTTGTGTGCCGCACCTTGGAAGTCGGTCGCCGGATCATGGGAAGCCAGCCCGATCGCAGCGAGGTGTTTACGTCCGTCGCGGCTGAAGTCCGAGGTCACCGCCGCACCGACCTGAGTCTGCGTGAAGTGGTGGGCTTCGTCGCCGACCAGCAATCCGAAGCGACCGTTGTCGGAGAGGAACGCTTCACGCGCCGCGACACCGACTAGCTCGTACAGTGCGGTACCCAGCCGCTTGGTCAGCGGCAGACGGTTGTACAGGTGGGGTGTGGTGAGTTCCTCGGCGGTCGGGAGGGCGAGCTTGTGACTGCGCACCACCGTCGCCGCGGCGTCGAGCCGCAGCGGGGGCAGATCGGGGTCGAAAAGGACGGGCACACGATCGACGATCGTGCCCAGCCGTGCGGCCAGGTCGGCGTACTCATCGCCGATGCCCGGATCGTCGCGAAGGCGCCGCGCGACCTTGAACAGGTCGAGGAGACTGTGGATCCCGTGCTCGATAATGCCTTTCGGCGTGAGCAGGCTGCTGACGGCCGCGCCCGCTCCGCTGGTCGGCGAGAGATCAAGCAGCGGCAAGATCGAATCCAGCGCCCGCTCTCCCGCCACTGACGAATCGAACAGGCGCAGGGGATCCAGCGACACCGTCGGATTGGTCAGATCGACGATCACCGCATCGTCGATGGTCGAGGCGAAATGCTCCCACTCCCCCACCTGACTGCGATCCAGCGCCAGAAACTGACCGCCCATGTCATGGACCAGGACCGCCATGAGCTTGAGGAAGTATGACTTGCCCGAACCCAATTCGCCGGTGACCGCGAATGACGCCGACAGGTCGTGCAGCGCCGCTTCCATGATCCCGAAGTGAATCGGCTCGAAGTTCCCCGACAGCAGGTTGACACCGATCACCGGACCGCTGTCATCGCCGATCTGATTGGTGGTGAACGGCACGAAACCCGCCCACATATCCGAGGGGACGATATGCGCGAAATCGTCGTAGGCGCGTCGCGCCGGACTGCCGGGGATCATCATCGACCACAGGTCGACCTGTGCGCCCACCGGGGCGGTCAGATCTACCTGGAACCGCTTATAGCGGCGTTTGATCAGATTGACGGCGTTGAGCGTCGTATCGCGCGAACCGCTTCCGACCGCGATGACCGTGGTGAACGAAACCTCCGATTCGCCGCCGTTCACCTCGAAGTGATTGTTGTACTCACTGAGCAGCTGAGCCTTCGCCATCAGTGTGTTCTGCGCGAACGAAACTTCCTGGTCCCGCTGATCCATCTGCTCGCCCAATCGGCGCAGATTCAGCTCATTGCTCTTGAGCACCTGGTCTGCGGGCCTGGTCGATACCCGGATTCCCCAGTCCACCGTGACGTCGTCGAGTCCCTCGAGGAGGTTGAGGAACTCACTACCACCAGGAAACGACATACCGCCGTACGGGAACGAGAGCGGGGTGAGGATTGTTTGGTAGGAGGGCCAGGCGGCTTCATCTGGTTGAACGACCTTGATCACCGGGCTGAACGAAGGCCGTACCCGACGACCGCTGTCGGCCTGGGCGCCCTCGTCGAGTGCGGCAGAGCGGAACACTGCTGCGGTCGCATCCTCCAGTGCGCCGATCCTGGTGGGTGCGACCGGCTCGCTCAATGCCCCCCGGGCGAGGTAGTGCTCCCATAGCCACTGGAACAGCGCGCCCGGGACCGGCACCGGATCGAAATCATCGCCGATACGCGACAGGATGTCGGCTGCCGTGGAGTCGTAGGAATCCATATCCGCACGAGAAATCGAGGACGGATCGACCGACGCGCCGCTGCTCCACATGCGCGTCAACGCCGACATTGGCGTACCGACGGTGCCCACGGGTATCGAGAGCATATGGATCCGGGTCCGCGGGCGGATCGCCCGTATCCGTTCGTACGCGGCAACGGATTCGACCGCGTAGTCCTCACATTCGTCGAGGTCCACTCCCTCGACCATCTTGCTCAACACGTCGCGGGTATTCAGCTGCGCCTGGATGCCCAGCAGAAGCGAGCCATCGGGCAAATTGTTGATGAGCGCGTGATGAGCGAGCTTCACATCGAACTTGTCGCTGGACTTTCGTAGCCCATAGCCGAGCGGGCTGATGAAGTATGTCGCAGTGACCAAACCCAACGTGGTGAATTGCAGGTTCCCACGGATCGCGGCGGTGGGTTGTAGGTCATAACCCAGACCCATCAGATCGCCTCTGCGGCGGAACCGTTACCCGGGAGAGTCTTCCGGTTGCCATCGACCAGTTCTCGCAACCAGCCACCAGCAGGCAGCGCCGGTTGCGGCCGCGTCTCGCGCGCCGGGCGATCAGGGAAGAACACCACCACCGACTCCGATACGAACACCGTGTTTCGCGAGGATTCCTCGGTCACCGGCATCCCTGACGCGGACACAGGCTTCCGGACGAATACCAACCGGGTGAACCACAGCGCCCGCGAGGTGAGCCGGACCCCCGTATAGGGCACCAACCCGAACAGGAACACTGCCAGGATCGCGACAGCCGTACCGGCCAGGAAAGTGACCGCCGGGTTGACCGGCAGACTCAACGCGAACGTTCCCGTAATCACCATGACAACAACGCCTGCCCCGACCTGCGGCAACGTGTACGGCCCAAACGGCAGCTTCTGTCCGTTCTGTGCCTTCCCCACCACCACCGGAACACGCTTGATCGGCGTGAATACTTTGATGACCTGAGCCATCAGTACGCGCCCACCGGAGAATCCGGGACCACCGTGTTCACTTCCCAGCGAGCGTGGTTGATCAAGGTCGGCAGCAGCCAGATCAGTACCCCGGCAAGGATCGCCGAGCCGGCCACGGTCAGCACCTTGGCCGGGGACAGTTTGGATTTCGCGCCCTCGCTGATGAGGGTTCCGATGCCGATGATGGCGATCAGGATCAGTCCGGCGGCGCGGACGAATTGCAGGATTACCAGCAGGACGCCGGTGAGGTTGCTACCCATAATGGACTCATTTCGCCGATCACTTGTGCGTCGCTGGCGGGATGGCTGCCGCGCTCGACGGCACTGACGTTGTGGGGCCGGCCGCCTGGTCCTTGGAACCTTCGGCGATCACGGCGAGGGGTTGGGCGAGCGCCGGGACCTGGTCCATGGTCTGGACCTGCCATTGGCCGCCATTGTTGATCATGGTCAGCGGATACTCCAGCACGGCCACCTCTCCACCCGCGGCAGTAGGGGTCACTGAGGCCAGTACCCGAATCTGCGAACCACTCTTTCCGCAATTCGTCTCGTCAGCGGTGACCGAGGCGATGCCCACTTTCGTAAACGGCGGCGGTGTCAGCGCCGTGATGCCCGAGGCCTGAGCGATGTATCGCGTGATATCGCCCGAACCGGTCAGATAGGCCGCGAGGAAACCGGAGGCTACCGGATGCACCGGCGCGTCGGCCGGGCAGGTCGTGTTGTAGGTGGTGGCCAGATCGAGCCCGCGCCCGGGCGGGGTCACCGCGCCGGGTAGCCCCAATGCCCGGAGCTTACCGTCGGTCAGCGATACCGCCACCCGGTAGAACTGCCTGGCGCCAGCGGCATTCGCGGTGCCGCCGAGCCGCACCGACACGGTGACAGTCCAGACGTCGAGGCCTCCTTGGACGTCGGTGCGTCGAACGAACACCACGGCTGGGTCTGTCACTTGACGCCCGGTCTTGGGTAGTTGCAGGCGCGAAGGGTCCCCGACGAATTCGGCCAGCCGTTCCTTCTGACCGTCACCTGCACTGAGGTAGGTCACCACGAACTCTTGCGCGAAGGTGCCGGCCAGCTGTGCCCGGCCCACGATCGAGACCGCCTCCTGCCCACGGTTATCAGGCGCGGGCTTGTCGAAGAGAAAGCTGAAGATCGCGTGCCCGCCACCCAGCACGGCCAAGACGGCCAGCACGGCGATCATTGCGTTGTCACGGCGGCGTCGCGCGGCCATCCGGCGAAGCAATGCTTCGCCGGAATCCACCGAGTTACCGGCCAGTGTGCGCACATTCGAAATGGTAGAGAGCATTGCCGATTCCGACTCCAGCATCATTCCCAGGACTGGGGAGCGCGGTCAGAACGCGGCACTGTGATTCTGCCGACCCGCCAGCCAGTGTCGCAGCTGATGGTCGTAACCGATGGGGGTCCGCACGCGATGCACGGGCAGTCCATACCGGGAATCGTCGAGCATCGGCCTCTCGCCGGTGGCACGCACGAGCTGGCCGATGGCGAGATCGCGGTGGCGGGTACCAGGATAGGGATGCAGCAGAAGCGAAGTCGATTGGTAGTCACCGCCGTAGTCGAGCGTGCGCACGGTCAGCCCGGCCGAGTCCCCCGAGAGGAGCCGATCAGCGACCAGCGGCAACCGGGCGCGATCATCGGGATGGAAGACGTCGACCGGCCTGAACAGATAATCCCATCGGATCCATGGCGCCGGATCAGTGAGCCAATGCGCGATGCTGGCGTGCGAGATCTGGATGACCGCCAGATGAGTGCCGGCCCTTCGATGCGCTTCGCGCAGCCCCACATGCTCGAGGGTGGGTGAGCTGACTGTCGTGGTATCGGAGGTGATGTCCTCGATCAGCAACCATGCACCACGCGCCTGCGCGTCCATCCGCGCGCGGATGGTGATGAGCAGTTTCGCCGGGGCGCCGGAGTCGCAGCGGACTGCCGCGTCGAACTGGAGCTTGTCACCAGCTTGCGGCGCGTAGAGCAACGAGAGCACCTCGGCGTGCTGGTCGAATCCGGTAAAGCGGTGGAACACCTCGGCGATCGACACCCGCGGGACGTATTCTTCGGCGACCATGCCCGGCAGCCCGGATATGCCATTGGGCTGGAGGATCATCTGCGCGTCCAGATCCCAAGCCACGCCGACCGCCGGGCGCACCGCCGGAACCTGCTCCGAACCTGGACCGAGCCAGATACGCAGGGCATGCACCTGGCGCGACGGACCGAATACCGGCTTGATCAGCAGTCTGTGTAGTCCGGAAGCGGTCGGAATCGTCAGATCGACGTCTTCGGCCATCTTCTGCGCCGCGTCGATCGCCTCACCGATGCCCCGAGTCGACAAACTGTCATAGAGCGCGGGCGTTTTCGCCAGCATGCGCTGCAAAACGCGTCTCCACCCCGCGAACCCCCGCGCTTCATCCCCCACCGATGCCACCGTCTGAACGTCCGGCGCCAACGTTTCGACCGTCACCCACGGGATCACTGCGCTACTTCCCTCATCCGACTCGCCAAGTACCACGCGCGCGCCTCGGATGGACTCCCGAGGGCACCGTTGTCACACTGCACAATGTACCGTTATACAGCGGGCCGTTCAATGACTTTTGCAAGTCAGTTCACTCAGTGTGCCGCACAACTGGGCGTGAACGTTGCCAAACGAGTGATTCACTTCGCCGGACCCGGAAGGCGGGGCGGTCGAAGTGTGCGTCGCGATACCCGATCGTCGACCGGGTACGGCGTAGTCAACAGTGAACCACGCCTTGTGAATTCCGTGTCACGTGACGGGAGGATTGCGGTATGCGGTCAGCCCTGACCGGACAGGGAGAGCACGCCGGCACCGGAAATAATGGCGTCGTCACCGAGGTCTGATGACAACACACGCAATCCGGGCAGAAAACTGAGCCGCGCATGAGTGGCAACAGCCGCATTCATAGGTTTCCACAGCGCTGAGCCGGGCGCGGCAAGGTTGCCGCTCAGGACTACCAGATCGATGTCCAACAGCGCGGCCACCGAGGAAATCGCCCGACCGAGGGCGGTTCCAGCTCGACTGATCGCGGCGACCGCGACCTCGTGGCCATCCTTGGCGCCCGCGATCAGATCAGCGACTCCGTCACCGTTCCATCCGTTCGCGCGCGCCCAGCGCACGGCCGACTTCCCGCCCGCGACAGCTTCCAGACAACCCCGGCCGCCACAGTCGCAGATGTCGTCGAAGCCGGGGACCAGGACATGGCCGATATTGCCGCCGTTACCGGTCCGGCCGGCTACCGTCAGCCCGCCGACTTGCACCGCACCGATGATCCGCGCCGAGACCGAGATGGACAATGCGTCGGGTACATCGGTGGTGCTCCCGAGAAACCGCTCGGCCAGACCCAGACATACGCCATCGAGAGCGAGCTGGACCAATGCGTCCGGGAACAGCCCCTCCACCGCGTCGACGATGCCGAATCCCGACTGCCAGTCCGAAACATCACTCGGTGCAACGACACCCGCTGCCATATCGATCGGCCCGGTGGAGGCGATGCCAACGCCAACGACGTCGGCACCGGCCGCCACTTCGGCGAGTAGTTCAGCGCACCGATCCCATGCGGCCCGATCCGGCACCGGGATCTCATGGATCTCCACCAGTCCCTCGTCCGGGTCCACGCGGGTGGCCGCGAACCTGGACGTGCCGATTTCCAACGCCACATAGGTCATGAACTACGTTCTCCTACATCATGTTCGGCATGACAACCACTGCCGGACGATCAGTGCCCACCCGTCCCGGTCGGCCGGAGTGGACGGCCTAGCACGAGGTGGCGGCGCGGTGCGCCGGCACCGGGTTCGATCCGGCTCGGACGTGGGCCATTACGGATGATCCGCATCGGACGCTTGTTGTCGAGCGCCGCGACACGATGTTTATCCAAGTCGTCTACCACATGACCGGACGCGTCGTACGCGGTTCCGGCCCAGATCATCGATCGCGGGTAATCGCCACGGGCGATGAGCATTTCCGCCAACTGCTTGCATTGAGCGAGCACCGGGCAGCCGGTACACGTCTGGACCGCGGTCCGCCATGTGTCGGGCGTGCCCGCGTCCAGATCCCAGTTGTCCGGTGTGTCCGCGCACGGTGGCCGTGCGGTGGACCTGGCAGGAATGGTGGCGATCCGCGAGGCCGCGAGATCGTCGCGGTCGAGCAGATCTGTCCGAGCAGTTGTCATGGCAATCTCCGGGAAGCCGAGGACACACTGATAACGACGCGTGTCCGTGGTCGCGCGAGCGCGCTGGGGGATTCGTCGGAGCTGCTCGACAGTCTCCGGAAACCGGCTCGAAAACCGGTCTATCGAACGTTAACCGACCGTTGGTCTAACAGCAAGCGAATCCGCCGCCAAGTAACGGGACGTTGATCAAATCTTTACGATCCGTACCGACATGTAACGGCCCATTTCATCACGTACCGTTTTTCTACGGGGACGATTGTGGTTTCCTAGTAGGCATGGCAGCAGAGGCGGAGTACACGATCGACGAACTGGCGCGGGTAGCCGATACCACCGTGCGCAGCGTGCGCGTGTACCACGAACGGGGGCTCTTGCCGTCACCCGACGTGCGGGGGCGGATCGGATACTACGGGTCCGACCATTTGAATCGGCTGCAGACGATCAGTCGCCTGCTCGGCCGCGGCATGAAGCTCAACGGCATCCGGGAGCTGCTCGATGCCTGGGATCGTGGCGACGGCCTCGCCGATGTGCTCGGTGTCGCCGATCAGCCGCCCGGCGACTTGTCGGACACTCAGCAACCCGCGGCCGAGCCGCAGGAGCGCGAGGCGCCGCCCGAGCTACCGGACTACGTGAAGCAGGCCCTCGCCGCGAGTGACGACCCGCTCGACGCCTACCGGGTCACCAACCCGCGCTGCTGCGACCTCGCGACAAGGCTCAGCGATGCCGGCCTCCCGGTGGACACGACCTTCCAATTCGTCGAGCGGCTGCGCGCCGACTGCGACCGTATCGCCGACCGGTACGCCTCCGAGGTGTTCTACCTGCTGGCCGGCCAGAGCTACGAGCAGTCCGCCCGCACGCCCAAGGACCGCACCAAGCTGGAGACCGATCTGGCCATTGCCCGGCTGATCGCCACCAGGGCCGCTTCCGAGCTCATCGATCAGGCCTTCGCCCGGCATTCGGAACTTCCCGCTGCCCCGATGGCGACCGACGGCATCTAGCCGCGACAGCACAAAGCCCCTGGCCGTTGCATGGGTCAGGGGCTTCTCCGATGTCGGGGTGACAGGATTTGAACCTGCGACCCTCCGCTCCCAAAGCGGATGCGCTACCAAGCTGCGCTACACCCCGTGGCCTCGCCAGGGGCGAGCATTCTGTGTTCTGAGCGGGTGACGGGAATCGAACCCGCACCATCAGCTTGGAAGGCTGAGGTTCTACCATTGAACTACACCCGCAGGCATACGACATCGATGGGATCGCCACGATGTCGTGTGCATCAGCGACTGTACCGAACTCGCGTCCGATAACGCCAATCAGCCCCTCGCCAGGTACGAGGCAGGCAACCGGCAGGCGCTCCGGCGATCTTCGAGCTAACCAGAATTGATGTGTAACACTCGCGGCTGCGCAGCGATCACATACGCGATCGCCCTCTGTTCGGCACCGAGAACTCGTTGCAGAACGGCGTTTTTCGAGGCCGATCGGCTTGCTAGGATCCTTTTTGCCGGACGGGGGTATCTGGAAAGGGGGCGGTGAGCGTGCACCCGACGAGGTGGACCATCCGCGTAGCAGTGAGAACGACCGTGGTGACGCCGGTGTCGGGCTCGGAACGGGGAGCCCGCGCGGAGTCGTCACCTGTGTCCGGTGAGCACCATGCCGGCTGAGGACCGACCACCGGTCGCCGAGACCGCACGGGCATGGGCGCGCACGGTATGCGCCCAGTCCGGTGTCGAGGCGGCCCCACAACAGCTGGAACCTGTTCTGATCGAGATCATCGAGCGCTTGCTCGAACTGGCCGGATCGGAACCGTTTCCCGTGCTGGAAGCCCGAATGCTCGGCGCGCGACTGGCCGAAGCGCCACTGGAACGAATTCGCATGCTGGCGCAGGCCACCCGCACCCTGCTCGGTTTCCGCGCGGGCCCGCCCGGATCGCTCGCCGCGACCCGGTGGCCGTTCGTGGCCAGCCAGGCTATCGACAGCTACGCCCAGGCGCTACAGGAACGCGCACTCGCCCAGCAGGAACAACACATCTCGGCTGCGGTATCGGTGCGAGTGCAGGAGATCGCGGCCCTGCAGCATCGACTACGCCATGAGGCCACCCATGATGCGCTGACCGATCTGGCCAACCGCACGCTGCTGCAGGATCGGGTCCGGTTGATGGCCGCCGACCCGAATCGCGGGGTCGGGCTGCTGCTGATCGATCTGGACCGGTTCAAGCAGATCAACGACGGCTACGGTCATGCCGTCGGTGACGAGGTGCTGGTGGATCTGGCCGGCCGGCTGCGTGAGGTCTGCCCGCCCGATACCGTCATCTGCCGTTATGGCGGCGACGAGTTCGTGCTTGCCACCAACCCTCCCCGCAATAATCTCGGCGATCTCGCGCATCGCATCGTGGCCGCACTGCGGGATCCGGTGTGGTCGTCGGCGGGTCCGGTGCCGGTATCGGCCAGCGTCGGAACCGCGTACTCACCGCCGGGCAGTCCCTGCGATTTCACGGATCTGCTGCGCCGGGCGGACCGGGCGATGTACTCGGCGAAGACCGCGGGCGGGCGCCGATTCGCACTAGCCGACACCGATGAGGCCGAGATCGGGGCGGCCGTCGCCGGGTGAAGAGCCGACACGACACCCGCGAATCATGCGACACGCGGATCGAATTGGCCGGGCCGCCATGAGCGCCGCGAGTAGGCTACGCGGCGCTCAACTCGGTTGACATGTGGGGCACCAGAAGAGATTTCGCCCCTCCAGCACCGAATGAGCAACCGGCGTACCGCAGGTCCGGCACGGTGCGCCCGCACGGCGATAGACATAGGTGCGCGGGCGATCCGGCGCATAGGACGGTTCGCCGTGATCGTGTTCGGCACGCACGACGTGCATCTTGCCGCGGCGCACTCCGACCCGCATCAGCTGCACCAGGTCGGCCCACAGCGCCTCCCATTCGCCGGGGGCCAATGCGGTGCCGGGACGGTGCGGCGCGATGCCGTGCCGGTAGAGGACCTCGGCGCGGTACACGTTGCCGACGCCTGCGATGACCTGCTGATCCATCAGCAGCGATCCGATCGGCCTGCGGGAACGGTGAATCCGCTGCCACGCCCGCTCCGGATCGGCGCCGCGCCGCAGCGGGTCGGGGCCGAGCCGGTCGATCAGTGCGCCGATCTCGGGCGCGGTCAGCACCTCACACGCGGTCGGCCCGCGCAGATCGGTGCCGAACCCGGCTCCGGCCAACCGCATGCGGACCTGACCGACCGGCTCCCCCATCGGGATCGCCGATTCGGTGAAGGTTCCGTACAACCCGAGGTGCACGTGCACGGCCAGACCGGATTCATAGTGGTGCAACAGATGTTTGCCCCACGCCTCCGAGCGGACGAGGACCTGCCGGTCCACTCGCGCCGCACCGCCGGCGAACTTGCCTTGCGGGCTCGACACCCGCACCACACCGCCTGCCAGCCGCTGCTGATGCAGCTTCGCCAAGCGGTGCAGCGTATGACCCTCCGGCACTGTCGAATACGGCCCGTCTACTGGCTGGGCAGCGCGGGCGCGACGCCGGTCTTCTCGTACTCGGCGAGGATGTCGATGCGACGCTGGTGGCGCGCCTCGTCCGACCACGGGGTGCTGACGAACGCGTCGACGATGGCCAGCGCCTCCTCGGTGGAGTGCATCCGGCCGCCGATGCCGATGAGCTGGGCATTGTTGTGCTCACGGGCGAGCTTGGCGGTCTCGACGCTCCAGGCCAGTGCACAGCGCGCGCCGGGAACCTTGTTGGCGGCGATCTGCTCGCCGTTGCCGCTGCCACCGAAAACCAGCCCGAGGCTGCCCGGATCGGCGACGGTGCGCCGCGCCGCCTCGATGCAGAAGGCGGGGTAGTCGTCGAGCGCGTCGTATTCGAGAGCGCCACAGTCGACGACCTCGTGACCCGCCTGCTCGAGATGGGCCTTGACGTGATTCTTCAGTTCGAAACCGGCATGGTCGGCACCAAGGTATACGCGCATGGGGGAAATCCTATCCGCGGCGCGAGGCGCCTCCATCGAGGGTGGTGCCGGGGCCTTGCACAGGCCACTTGCTCCGCCTGTGCAAGGCCCGACGCGGCGTCTCGACGCTCAGTGTGTCGGTGGCCACAGCGGGCTTCGACACCGTCGGCGACCCGGCTCGGCGGGCCCGGACTGAATAGAGTTGGCGACCATGCAACCGATCGATCCTCAGCCGCCGGAGCGTCCGCAGGCCGATCAGTCCGGGGGGCAGCCTGAGTGGTTGCGCAAGCACGCGCCGCAGGGTTCGTCGTCCGGGCCGGAGTCGACTGATGTGCCGCAGCCACCGCAACCCACTCCGCCCACGGTGTATCCGTCGGGTCCGTATCCGGGAATGCCCTATCCGGGCCACCCCTCCCCCGGCTATCCGGCGTACGGATCGGCGCCGGTGCCGCCCGCTATTCCGCCGGCGCGTCAGCCGCGCGGGCTGGCCCCGTTCGGTATGCCCGCACGGCACCTGTGGGAGATCCCGCTGCTCATCGTGGTGGTGGCGTTGACCGGGCTGGCCTACATGTTCGCCGCGCTGCTGCTGGTGTTCGGCAATGTGAACGAATACATTCTGGCGCTGGTGTTCGCGCCGATTCTGATCTGGTTCGGCCGTGGCGTGAACTACGCGACCCAGCGGGTCAACGGCGTGAAGATGTCGCCGAGCCAGTTCCCCGAGGGGTATCGGCTGGTGCAGGAGGCTGCGGCGCGATTCGGCATGGCCAAGGTTCCCGACGCGTACGTGGTGCTCGGCAACGGCCAGATCAACGCCTTCGCCTCCGGTCACGGGTTCCGCCGCTTCGTGGTGGTCTACAGCGACCTGTTCGAAATCGGCGGCGCCGCCCGCGAACCCGACGCGCTCGCGTTCATCATCGGCCACGAGGTCGGGCATATCGCGGCAGGCCATACCTCGTACTGGCGCCAGCTCGGCATGTTCCTGGTGCCGTTCCTGCCGATCATCGGCAGCTCACTCATCCGCTCACAGGAGTACACCGCCGACAACCACGGCTATTGCAACCGGCACGTGGGTGCACCCGCAGCCATGGGCACCCTGGCCGCGGGCAAGTACATGAACACCATGGTCGGCTTCGACGAGATGGCCGACCGGGCGGCGCAGGAGAAGGGCTTCTTCGTCTGGATCGTCAACGCCTTGTCTTCGCATCCGGTGCTGACCTGGCGGATGTGGGCACTGCGCGATCGCAGCAGGCACGGGCGCCTGTTCTGGCGCCCGAGCCCACCCGCGCAGTTCCCCCCGCCCGGTCAGCACCAGTACGGCCCGTACGGCGAGGTCCCGAGTCTGCCGCCGAAGCCGGTGGCCTGATCAGTCGAAGGCCGGGTCTTCCGTGCGGGTCCGCTTCAGCTCGAAGAAGTGGGGGTAGGACGCGAGCGCGACCACGCCGTCCCAGACCTTGCCCGCGTCCTCGCCACGCGGGATGCGCGACAGGACGGGGCCGAAGAACGCCACGCCGTTGACGTGGATGGTCGGGGTGCCGACGTCCTTGCCGACCTTGTCCATGCCCGCGTGATGGCTTTCGCGCAGCTCCGCGTCGTAGTCGGTGCTCGTGGCGGCCTCGGCCAGTTCGGCGGGCAGGCCGACCTCGGCCAGTGCGTCGGCGATGACGGCGGACAGAGTCTCCGCGGTGGTGTCGCGCTCGTATTCGGCCCTGCGGTCGTGGATCCTGGTGCCCATGGCCGTGTAGAGCGGGGCGAGAACTTTGTCGCCGTGCTCGCGCGCCGCGGCGATGGCCACCCGCACCGGGCCCCAGCCGCTGGCCATCAGCTCCTGGTATTCCGGCGGCAGGTCGCGACCTTCGTTCAGCACGGCCAGGCTCATGACGTGGAAGCGGACCTCGATATCGCGCACCTGCTCGACCTCGAGAATCCACCGCGAGGTGATCCAGCACCACGGGCACAGCGGGTCGAACCAGAAGTCGGCGACGTCTTTCTGCTCGGTGTCTCCGGTGCTGGTGTTGCTCACGTCGATTCCTCTCGATCGCAGACTCGTTGCAGCGGCGCTGCCGCTGTCGTACCGAGCAACCATCGACCGGCCCGATTCGTTCCCGGATTCGGCGAACCGGCATCGCACACCGACCTAAGCTGAGGTTCGAGGAGCTCGATTCGCCTGGCGATAGGAGTCCACTATGACCTCTGCGCAACACTTCGTCGTCGTCGGTGGCGGTCTCGCCGGCGCCAAGATCGCGCAAGCGTTGCGCGACAACGACTTCGACGGCACCGTCACCGTTCTCTGTGACGAGGAGCATCTGCCCTACGAGCGACCGCCGCTGTCGAAGGAGCATCTGGCCGGGAAGAAGGCCTTCGACGACTTCACCGTCGAGGACAAGCCCTGGTACCGCGACCATCACGTGGATCTGAGGCTCGGTACCGCCGTCACCGCGATCGATCCGGCCGCCAAGACGGTGACGCTGCCCGATGGCTCCACCCTGCCGTACGACAAGCTGGCATTGGCCACCGGCGCCACCCCGCGCCGACTGCCCATCCCTGGGGCGGACGCGCCGAATGTGTACACCCTGCGCACCATCGACGACTCCGACACCCTCATCGAGTTGTTCCGCAGCGCGAAGCGACTGGCCATCATCGGTGCGGGCTGGATCGGGCTCGAGGTCGCCGCTGCGGCACGGGACGCGGGTGTGGAGGTGACGATCGTCGAGGCGGCCGACGCGCCCCTGCTCAATGCGCTCGGGCCCGAGATGGGTGCCGTTTTCGCCGATCTGCACCGCGCGCACGGCGTGGACCTGCGCTTCGGCGTACAGGTCGCCGAGATCCTCACCCACGACGAGATCGCCCTCGGTGTGCGGCTCGGCGACAGCACCGTCATCGAGGCGGACGCCATTCTGGTCGCGGTCGGCGCCAGGCCGAATATCGAGCTCGCGGCCGATGCCGGGCTCGCCGTCGACGGCGGCGTGCTGGTGGACGCGGGCCTGACCACCAGCGATCCCGACATCGTCGCGGTGGGCGATATCGCCGAACAGGACCATCCGGTGCTTGGCCGCCGCATTCGGGTGGAGCATTGGGCGAACGCGCTGAACCAGCCCGCGGTCGCCGCGGCGAGCATGCTCGGCAAGAACGCGGCCTACGACCGGCTGCCGTACTTCTTCACCGACCAGTACGACCTCGGGATGGAGTACACCGGCTACGTCGCGCCCGGCGCCTACGAGCGGGTCGTGGTGCGCGGTGACCTGGCCACCCGCGAGTTCGTGGCGTTCTGGCTCGACGGCGCGAACCGGGTGCTCGCCGGGATGAATGTCAACGTCTGGGATGTCACCGACCGGATCAAGCAGCTGATTCTCGCGGGGGAACCGGTGGATCCGGACCGGCTGGCCGACACCTCCGTCCCCTTCTGACCACCACTGTGACGCACACAACAACCGCTACGGCCGAACTGTGTCGTAACTGCCGACCCGGCTCCGACCTGTTCACGAGAGCGTCACCGAACGCACTGAGAACAGGGAGCCCGATATGAAGTACATGCTGGTCAAGACCTACGGCCGCACCGCCAACTGCGATACCCCGATGAACGAGTGGGCGCCGGAGGACATCCAGGCGCATATCGATTTCCAGCGCGCCCTCGGCGGGAAGCTGGCCGCAGCGGGTGAGCTGGTCGACGCACAGGGCCTGGCCGGACCGGAGGAAGCGCGGATCGTGAGTTCCGACGGCCGCACGGCGCCCGTGGTCACCGACGGGCCGTTCCCGGAGACGAAGGAGTTCCTGGCCGGGTACTGGATCGTCGATGTGGACAGCCCCGAACGCGCGCTGGAGATCGCCGCCGAAGCGTCGGCCGCTCCCGGACCGGGTGGTGTACCGATCGGTGAGTACATCGAGGTGCGTGCGGTGATGAGCGCACCCGACGTCGACCGGTGATCATCGCCGATCGCGAGGTCGAGGACCTGCTGCGCGAGCTCGCGCCGCAAGTCCTCGCCGTATTGGTCCGCAGGTTCGGCGATTTCACCACCGCCGAGGACGCTGTGCAGGAGGCGCTACTCGCTGCCGCCACCCAGTGGCCCGCCGAGGGCAGGCCGGAGAATCCGCGCGGTTGGCTCATTCAGGTCGCGCAGCGGCGGATGGCCGATGCCGTGCGCGCCGAGGTCGCCCGGCGCAACCGGGAGTCCGTCGTCGCGCTGCGCGAGGCCGAGCCCACCGAAGCCATCACCGACCAGGACGACTCGCTGATGCTGTTGTTCCTGTGCTGCCATCCGGCGCTTCCACCGGCGAGCGCGATCGCACTCACATTGCGCGCAGTGGGCGGGCTGACCACCGCTGAGATCGCGCGGGCGTTCCTGCTGCCGGAGGCGACCATGGCCCAGCGCATCACCCGGGCCAAGAAGCGGCTGGCCGGCCTCGATCGGCCGTTCGCTCCCCCCGGCGACGATGAGTGGCGCGGACGCCTCGATGCCGTGCTGCATGTGCTGTATCTGATCTTCACCGAGGGCCACACCGCGGTCTCCGGCGTCCGGCTGCGGCGCGCGGACCTGTCCGCCGAGGCGATCCGGTTGACGCGCGCGGTGTATCGGATGATGCCCGACGATCCCGAGGTCGGCGGCCTGCTCGCCCTCATGCTGTTGACCGATGCCCGGCGCGACGCCCGCACCGGGCAACACGGCGAGCTGATCCCGCTGGCCGAACAGGACCGGAGCCGGTGGGACCGCGTGGCGATCACCGAAGGTGTCCGGATGACGACGGCCACCCTGGATCACGGGCTCGTCGGCTCGTATCAGATACAGGCCGCGATCGCGGTACTGCACGCACAGGCGACGTCGACCGAGGACACCGATTGGGGGCGAGTCCTGTCGCTGTATCTGCTGCTGGAGCGCATCGCACCCAACCCGATGGTGACGTTGAACCGCGCGATCGCCACCGCCATGGTTCGAGGACCGGCCGCCGGGCTGACGCTCACCGACACCGTCGCCGATGCGCTCGCAGACAGCCATAGGCTCGACGCAGTCCGCGGCCACCTCCACGAGATGGCCGGCGATGCGGAGGCCGCCATCTCCGACTACACCGCCGCTGCCGGCCGCACCACGAACGGGGCCGAACGCGACTATTTGATGATTCGCGCCGCTCGGCTGCGCCACCGCTGAGTGTCTCGGCCGAGAGCAGCGCGCCCGCGCTCGACGGCAACTCGGCCGGGGTGGTGTGCGGTAGGTCGGGCAACCGATGCGGCTACACGCTCGGACCCGCTGCCTCGCCCGGCTGTCCTGGCCTGCTGCCGACCGACCGGATCGCGCTCAGCCCGCCGAGCCGGACCACTTCTGACCGGTGATGAGCTCGTAGGCCTCCATGTACTTCTGCCGGGTAACCGTGACGATGTCGGCGGGGATCTCCGGGCCGGGCGGTTCCTTGTCCCAGCCGGTCGAGGTGGACCAGTCGCGGACGAACTGCTTGTCGAAGGAGCGCTGCGGACGGCCCGGTTCCCATTCATCGGCAGGCCAGAACCGCGACGAATCGGAGGTAAGCACCTCGTCACCGAGGGTGAGGGTGTCACCGTCCCAGCCGAACTCGAGCTTGGTGTCGGCCACGATCACGCCGCGCTCGGCGGCGTGAGCAGCCCCGCGGGAGTAGACGCCGAGGGTGAGCTCGCGCAGCCGCTCCGCGACCTCGCGGCCCTCCTGGTCGACCACATCGGCGAAGCTGATCGCCTCATCGTGGCCCTCGGCGGCCTTGGTGGAAGGGGTGAAGATCGGCTCGGGCAGCCGGTCGCCGTCGCGCAGTCCGGGCGGCAGCGCAATACCGGACACGGTCCCGCTCTGCTGGTACTCCTTCAGCCCCGACCCGGTGAGGTAGCCGCGGGCGATGCATTCGACCTGGACCATCCGCAGCGGTTTCACCCGGATCGCACGAGCGCCGAACTCGGCGGGCACGTCGGTGGTCGACAGCACATGGTTGGGTACGTCGGCGAAGAACTGGAACCACCAGTTCGACAGCTGGGTCAGCAGCGAGCCCTTGTCCGGGATCGGAGTGGGAAGCACCACGTCGTAGACCGACACCCGATCGGAGGCGACGAGCAGCAGGGTGTCGCCGTCCTCGTACAGGTCGCGCACCTTCCCGGCGTGCACATGCTTCACGTCGCAGCTCCGATCGTCGGTCGATGGTTCTCGGTGCGGAATTTACTTCCGCGCGGGCAACCTTACCGACGTGGCATTGTGGGAAACGCCGTGCCCGTTTCAGTTCTTCGACCAGAAGGAGTCCGATGTCCGCACCGAACCTCACCCGTGAACAGGCGATCGAGCGCGCCGCGACCGTCTCGGTCGACAATTACCGTATCGAGCTCGATCTGACCGACGGGTCGGGCAACCCGGGCGAGCAGACCTTCTTCTCCCGTAGCACCGTCAGCTTCACCGCGACGCCGGGAGCCGCCACGTTCATCGATATCGTCGCGCGCGGCGTCCGGTCGGCGGTGCTGAACGGGACCGCGCTCGATGTCTCCGGCTACGACGAGTCCGCCGGCATCACGCTGACCGACCTCGCGGCCACCAACGAACTCGTGGTCGAGGCCGACTGCGAGTACTCGCACACCGGTGAAGGCCTGCACCGGTTCGTCGACCCGGCCGACGACGCGGTGTACCTGTACTCACAGTTCGAAACCGCCGACGCCAAGCGCATGTTCGCCTGCTTCGACCAGCCCGACCTGAAGGCGACCTTCACCGTCGCCGTGACGGCACCGACCGGCTGGAAGGTGATCTCCAACGGCGCCCCGGTCGACGCCATCATCGCCGCCGACCCGGCCGACCACCTGTTCCGCACCACCCCGAAGATGAGCACCTACCTGGTCGCGCTCATCGCCGGCCCGTACGCACAGTGGACCGACACCTACACCGACGATCACGGCAGCATTCCGCTCGGCATCTACTGCCGCGCCTCGCTGGCCGAACATATGGACGCCGACCGGCTGTTCACCGAGACCAAGCAGGGTTTCGGCTTCTACCACAGCAACTTCGGCGTGCCGTACGCGTTCGGCAAGTACGACCAACTGTTTGTGCCGGAGTTCAATGCGGGCGCTATGGAGAACGCGGGCGCGGTGACGTTCCTGGAGGACTACGTCTTCCGGTCCAAGGTCACCCGCGCCTCCTACGAGCGCCGCGCCGAGACCGTGCTGCACGAGATGGCGCATATGTGGTTCGGCGATCTGGTGACCATGAAGTGGTGGGACGATCTCTGGCTCAACGAATCGTTCGCCACCTTCGCCTCGGTGCTGTGCCAGGCCGAGGCCACCGAATACACCAGCGCCTGGACCACTTTCGCGAATGTGGAGAAGTCCTGGGCCTACCGCCAGGATCAGCTGCCCTCCACCCACCCCATTGCCGCCGACATCCCGGATCTGGCCGCGGTGGAGGTCAACTTCGACGGCATCACCTACGCCAAGGGCGCCAGCGTGCTCAAGCAGCTCGTCGCCTATGTGGGGCTGGAGCCGTTCCTGGCCGGGCTGCGCGCCTACTTCGCCGAACATGCCTACGGCAATGCCACTTTCGATGATCTGCTGGCAGCGCTGGAGAAGTCGTCGGGTCGCGACCTGTCGACCTGGGGCGCGCAGTGGCTCAAGACCACCGGTTTGAACATCATGCGCCCGGAGTTCGAGGTCGACGCCGACGGTAAGTTCAGCGCCTTCACCGTGGTGCAGGAGGGTGCCGCGCCCGGCGCCGGTGAACAGCGCGTACACCGGCTCGCGATCGGCGTCTACGACGATGACGCCGACGGCAAGCTGGTTCGCACGCACCGCGTCGAACTGGACCTCGACGCCGCCGAACGCACCGAGGTCGCCGAGTTGGCCGGCGTCCCCCGCGGCAAGTTCGTCCTGGTCAACGATGACGACCTGACCTACTGCTCGATCCGCCTCGACGCCGATTCCCTCGATGTGCTGATCAACCGCATCGCCGATATCGCCGAACCGTTGCCGCGCACGCTGGCCTGGTCGGCGGCCTGGGAGATGACCCGCCAGGCCGAGCTGCGGGCCCGCGATTTCGTGGCGCTGGTGCAGCGTGGTGTCGGCGCGGAATCCGAGATCGGGGTGGTGCAGCGGCTGCTCATGCAGGCCAACACCACTCTCAACAGCTACGCCGATCCGACGTGGGCCGCCGAGGCCGGCTGGTCCGATTTCGCCAACCGCCTGCTGGAATTGGCCCGCGAGGCCGAGCCCGGCTCGGATCACCAGCTCGCCTTCGTCAACGCGCTGACCGGCGCGAAGCTGTCGGCATGGCACACCGAGGTGTTGCGCGAGCTGCTCGACGGCGACCCGGCTGCGGTCGGGCTGGCCGGGCTGGTCATCGACACCGACCTGCGCTGGCGGATCGTGACGGCGCTTGCGGCGGCGGGTGAGATCGACGCCGACGGTGTGGACACTCCGGCCATCGACGCGGAACTGGCCAACGATCAGACCGCGGCGGGTAAACGGCAGGCGGCAGCGGCGGCTACGGCCCGGCCGATTGCCGAGGTGAAGGAGCACGCGTGGGCGACGGTGATGGGCGACGATTCGGTGCCGAATATCACCGCGCGCTCCATCGTCAACGGGTTCGCGCCCGCAGGCCAGGGTGAGCTGCTGAACTCGTTCGTGGAGCGCTACTTCGCCGAGATCCCCGAGGTCTGGGAACGCCGGTCCAGCGAGGTCGCGCAGACCGTCGTGGTCGGGCTCTACCCGTCCTGGGAGATCAGCGAGGCCGCCGTGGCCAGCGCCGACGAGTTCCTGGCCGACGAGCGCCCGCCCGCACTGGCGCGACTGGTGAGCGAGGGTAAGGCGGGCATCGAGCGTTCGCTGCGCGCCCGCGACTTCGACGCGAAGTAAAGGCGCGCAATACACCGACGGAACAGGCCCGGATCCCACTGGATCCGGGCCTGTTTCGCGTCTACCCGGCCTCGCTGCTGTGAGCAGATCTGCCCAGGGCAGCGTGGCGAGATTTCTCGCACCGGTGCGGGGCACGGTGGAGGCATGGCACACGACGACAAAGCCCCACTGTTCGGCTGGCGGGCACGCGAACAACTCTTCGGCAGGCGCATCCTCGTCCTCGACGGTGGGCTCGACGACGACAACGGCACCCTGCTGATGACCCAGATGCTCACCCTCGCCGCGGAAGACCCGGACGCCGGGATCTCGCTGTGGATCCACTCCCCCGGCGGCTCGGTCCCCACGATGCTCGCCATCCGTGACGTGATGCGGCTGGTGCCCTGCGAGATCTCCACGCTCGCCCTCGGGTTGGCGTGCAGCGCCGGGCAATTCCTGCTCTCGGCAGGCGATCCGGGGCGGCGTTTCGCGCTACCGCACGCCCGCATCCTGATGCATCAGGGTTCGGCGGGTATCGGCGGCAGCGCCGTGGAGGTCGAGGTGCAGGCCGACGACCTGCGCTACACCGTGGAAACGGTCCTCGGGCTCATCGCCGCCGACACCGGGCAGCCCTATGAGCGGATCTACGAGGATTCCCTGCACGACCGCTGGTTCACCGCCACGCAGGCCAAGGAATACGGCTTCATCGACCACATCGTCGAATCGTTCGACCAGGTGGTGCCGCAACGCCAGAAGATCGGAATCTCATGACCAGCTACACCATTCCCAATGTCATCGCCCGGCAGCCTGGCGGCGAGCGGATCATGGATGTCTACTCGCATCTGCTGGCCGAACGGATCGTCTACCTCGGCACGCCGATCGATGCGGGTGTCGCCAACGCGCTCATCGCTCAACTGTTGCATCTCGAGTCGGAGAACCCGGAGCAGGAGATCAACCTCTACATCAACTGCGAGGGCGGCGACCTGCCCGCAATGCTCGCGGTGTACGACACCATGCGGTTCATCAAGGCGCCGGTCGTGACCACCTGTGTCGGTCAGGCCATCGCCGTCGGCGCGGTGCTGCTGGCTGCGGGCGCACCGGGCAGGCGCTCCATGCTGCCGCATGCGCGAGTGGTGCTGCATCAGCCCGCAGGGCGTGGTCAGGGCACGATCCCCGATCTGATTCTGCAGGCCGACGAGCTGGTGCGGATGCGGGCCGCGATCGAGTCGATCCTGTCCCACCACACCGGCAGGCCCACCGAGACGCTGCGGCGTGATACCGACCGTGATCGGGTGTTCACCGCGGCGGCTGCCGTCGATTACGGTCTCGTGGATCAGGTGCTCAACGCACGGTGAGCCAGATTCAGCAGGGTGACGTGCCCGGCCCGCTCCACGTACGAGGGACGTGCACAGGCAGTCCGGTGGCAGCGCCCGGAGCTCCAATGGATGGGCGCCGAGAGTTTCGGCAGGAAGCGAGGGCGTCAGGCGTGCGCGGATCCGCCGGCCGCGGGGTCTCCGGGCCGCACGGCAGGCGCCCGCTGCACGTCGCGGGCGATCAGGCGGCCAACATGACGATTCGCGGAGTTCGCGGGGCCGTCTGCGGCGCCGGGTTCGGAACCGCCGACTCGATCGCCGGGCGGGCGAAGTGACCTTCGGCCGGACGCAGGGCAGGGCGGCGGCGCAGGGATTCGGCTACATCGCCGGTCAACTCACCCAGTGATGTGCCGAGCGCGCCGGCAAGCGCGGCGATCATCTCGCTGGATGGTTCCTTACGTCCGCGCTCGACCTCAGACAGGTACTGAGGCGAGACACCGGCCCGGCCCGCGGTTTCGGCGAGCGTTTCCTGCTGTTCCTTCCGCAGGGAACGCAGCCGGGTTCCGAGCACCTCGCGCCACAGCGGTTCGCCGTCGGATCGGGTTGCCGGCCGGGCGGCGCGCTCCTCGCGTCCTCCGGGAATGGAGTGCAACCTCGGATGCTCGCTCATAGCCGGAGCGTACCGCCGCGCCCGTGCCGGACAGGCGAATTCTGCTCTGGGCGGACAAGTTCCGGCCCGACAGCGGCTGCGCAGACACCACACCCCTCCGCCGCACGGGCAGCCGACGCGCGATCCTCGCGC
Organism: Nocardia sp. NPDC059180; assembly: GCF_042754945.1. Classification (NCBI taxonomy): domain Bacteria; kingdom Bacillati; phylum Actinomycetota; class Actinomycetes; order Mycobacteriales; family Nocardiaceae; genus Nocardia; species Nocardia sp. NPDC059180. Next base: position 196,769 of record NZ_JBHZBU010000006.1, on the reverse strand, counting down.
ATCACCCGGCAACAGAGGGGTGCTGGTACTTCGATTCAGCGGCCGATGGCGGCGGCCATCACCCGCACGGCCGAGACCAGACCGTCGATGAGCTGACCCTGACGCATCGAGCTCAATGCGGCGGTGACGCCGAGCTGGCAAACGCGGTCGTTGGCGCGGTCGGCGACGTCCTTGCCTGAGCGCACCTCGACGGCGCGCTCATTAGGCGAGACGGCGATGAGCACCGACCGGGTGGCCTCGGGGGTCACCGGGAAGATCGCGTCGACACCGGCGGACGGGTCCGCGCCGAGGTCACCGATGTAGACGTTGAACCGCACCTTGGTGGCGCGGGTGGCCTCGGTGAGCACGTTGTCCATGAGCAGCCGCTCATCATTGTTGAACGGCGCTTCCTTGAAGACGTCGCCCGCCTCGTGCACGCCGGACACGCGTCCACTGGTCATCAGGGCATATCCGTGCGGTAGATCGGACTCGACCACCGCGGGCCAACTAGAACCTGCCACTTGCCCTGCCTCCGATCAGCTCCGCGTCCGCGGTTTCGATAGCCGCATGGTGACCATGCGATTCAGCAATGTGGTGCCCGTACACGGTCACCTCGTCGGTCGCACTCCACAGCACCGGCTCGGAGGTCCACTTCTTGCTCAGGTCGTAGTGGACCGGCTTTTCGCCGGGCAGCGGCTTACCGAGAAACGACAATCCGGCGATCACGCCGTAGATCACCAGCGGGATGCCGACGAAGATCAGCACTGTCTCGAGAATGCTCACGACTCAAAGGTAGACGATGGCGTGTAGTAGACGCGCTACCGGTCGCCTACCAGCGCCGTTTCGCCGGTAGGCACGGCGTGTCCACAGGTGCCCGACCTCACACCAACCAGGCCGCCGCATTGGCCGGGAGCAGGCCTGCGGTCAGCGGTGCACTGGTGAGCAGCGGCTCCCCCGGCAGCAGTGCGACCGCCACATCCGAGGTGTTGAGCACGCAGATCAGCCCGCCGGGGCGGCCGAAGACCAGGCACCCCGGCGGGCCCGGATGCCAGTCCAGGCCGGGGCCGGTGAACTCGGGGCGCTTGCGTCGCAGTTCGATCGCCCTGCGGTACAGGGCGAGGGTGGAGTCGAGCTGTTCGAGCTGGGCGGCGACCGTCAGCTCGGACCAATCGTCCGGGATCGGCAGCCACGACTGCGCCGCGGTGGTGAACCCGAACGGGGGCCGCGCGCCGTCCCAGGGAATCGGCACCCGGCAACCGTCGCGGCCGCGTTCGGCATGACCGGTGCGTTCCCATACCGGGTCCTGAAGGACCTCAACGGGCAGGTCGTCGACATTCGGCAGGCCCAGCTCGGCCCCGTTGTAGATGAACACCGCGCCCGGCAATGCCAGTTCGACCAGGATCATCGCTCTGGCTCGCGCGATACCGAGCGCACCGCCGCCGTAGCGGGTCACCTCGCGTTCGATGTCGTGATTGGACAGCGTCCAGGTGGGCGTCGCGCCGACCGGGGTGACCGCGCACAGCGAGTTATCGATGGCTTCGTGCACGGCTGCGGCATCGAACGGGGTCTCGGCCAGGCGGAAGTTGAACGCCAGATGCAGTTCGTCGGGGCGGACGTATTCGCCGAAGCGGATGTTGTCGTCGACCCAGACCTCACCGATCGACACCGCGTGCGGGTAGTCGTCGAGCACCTGGCGCATCCGCCGGTGGATGTCGTGTACGCCGGGGTTGTTGAAGCGCGGGTCGGTGTCGTCGTGGATGAGCATCCTGGTGTCGACCCGTGCCATGTCGGGCAGTCCGTCCGGTTTTGCCATGCCGTGTGCGACATCGATGCGGAAGCCGTCGACGCCGCGATCGAGCCAGAACCGCAACGTCTGCTCGAAATCGGTGACGATCTCCGGGTTGTCCCAGTTCAGGTCGGGCTGCTCGGCCGCGAACAGGTGCAGATACCACTGCCCCTGGCGGCCGTCGGCCTCGACGACCCTGGTCCAGGCCGGACCGCCGAAGATGCTCGGCCAGTTGTTCGGCGGCAGCGCACCGTCGGGGCCGCGACCGTCGTGGAAGTGGTAGCGCGCCCGTTCTGGGCTGCCGGGGCCGGCGGCGAGCGCGTCCCGGAACCATGGATGCGCGTCGCTGGTGTGATTGGGGACCAGGTCCATGGTGATCTTGATGTCGCGAGCGTGCGCCGCCGCGATCAGTGCGTCGAACGCGGCCATCCCACCGAACAGCGGGTCGATATCGCGCGGATCGGCGACGTCGTAGCCGCCGTCGGTCATCGGCGAACGCATCACCGGGCAGATCCACAGCGCGTCCACGCCGAGCCGCTCCAGATAACCCAGCTTCGCGCGCACACCGCCGAGGTCGCCGGTGCCGTCGCCATCGGAGTCGGCGAAGGAGCGTGGATACACCTGGTAGAAGACCGCAGCCTCCCACCACGGGCCGGAGCTGCCGTTCAGCGCCGCCACACTCACCCCGCCGCCCTCACCAGGCGGCGTTCATCAGCGAGTTCGCGGCCATTTCCAGATACTCGAGCAAGGCTTTGCGGTGTTCGTCGTCGAGTACCTCGGGCTCGATCTCGGCCACCCCGATCCGCATGCAGCGCAACCAGGCATCGCGCTGGACCGGGCCGATCTCGAACGGCATGTGCCGCATCCGGAGTCGGGGATGCCCGCGCTCGTCGCTGTAGGTGCGCGGCCCGCCCCAATACTGCTCGAGGAACATCCGCAGACGCCGCTCGGCGGGGCCGAGATCCTCTTCCGGATACATCGGGCGCAGCACCTCGTCTGCGGCCACCTCGCGGTAGAACGCCGCGATGATCCGGCGGAAGGTGTCCTCGCCGCCGACCGCCTGATAGAACGACGTCGCTGTCTGCTCGCCCGAAGTCATAGACCCTCTCGATTCGCTGGATGCGCTGGGCTCCATTGTGCCCGCGTACCGGCCTGCTCACCTACATCGCGGCCCGATGGCTCTTCAGCCACAGTTAACCCGACATTGTGTTAAATCACCGTGCACCGGCCCGCATTCCGTGGTCAACTTGGTGGCAGTCTCGGCCGAGATACCACATGATCTTGAAATGATGAAATTGGGGTCGACATGAAGCAGCGGCACGGCGCCCGATCACAGGAGGCGAGGGCGCACCGACAACTCCAGCCCGCCGACGTCCACAATCGTGGGTCGGGGGCTACTCAGCTGCACTTGTTGACCGACCATCATCCGGGCGCGCACCGCGCCGGCGACAATCATCGCCCCGACACCGCACCCACCCTGCTGCCCCTCCCCACCGATAACTGGCTCAAACGCCGCGTCCTGCTGCTCAATGCCACCTACGAGCCGCTGACCGCGCTGTCCGCGCGTCGCGCCGTGGTGCTGCTCATCTGCGACAAGGCCGACACCGTCCACCACGACCCGGAAGGACCGGTCCTGCATTCGGCCGGATCCTCGCTCACGATCCCGTCGGTGATCCGCCTGCGTACCTACGTCCGCGTCCCCTACCGAGCCAGGGTTCCGATGACCCGCGCCGCGCTCATGCAGCGCGACCGCTACCGCTGCGGCTATTGCGGCGGCAAGGCCGAAACCATCGATCACGTCGTCCCCCGCAGTCGCGGTGGTGAACACAGCTGGGAGAACTGCGTGGCAAGCTGCGCACCCTGCAATCACCGCAAAGCCGACAAACTGCTCAGCGAGCTGGGTTGGACGCTGCGGGCACCGCTGGTGTCGCCGAAGGGACCGCATTGGCGGCTGCTGTCGACCGTCACCGAGCTGGATCCGGTGTGGTTGCAGTACCTGGGTGAGGGGGCCGCGTGAGCCCTCGGCCCGGGGCCGGCTTCCTGCTCCGAGAGGCATGCGTCGACGGCAACGGGCTGCAGGAGGGTTTCCAGACCGCATCGTGGGCCGAGATCCGCGATGCGGCGTATGGAATCTCGGTGTCCGCCATCAGCGATGCTCGACAACCAGCGTCGCCCAAGTGCCCGGTTCCAGCGCCTCGAACAGATGCGGAAGGTCACCCGGGTAGCTGAGGTAGTCGCCGGGCTCCAACTCCTCCGGCGCGTCGGTCAGCCCGGCACGGGCGCGCCCTGCACCGAGCAGGATGTGTTCGACCGATCCGTGCAGATGCGGTTCGGATCGGCGCGGCTCGCCCGGTTCGGCGGTGATCCGGTACAGATCCCGCCGGGCATCGGCCGGGCCTGCGGCGAGCAGGGTCGCCCGGTACTCCGACTCGGCCGCGGCGACCACCGGACCCTCACCCGCCCGGATCACCCGCACGCTCTGCCGTGGCGGGTCGAGCAGCCGCGAGAAGGGCATGTCCAGGGCGACGCACAGCGCCCACAGCGTTTCCAGGCTCGGATTCCCCGAACCCGATTCCAGTTGCGACAGCGTCGATTTGGCGACACCGGCACGGGCGGCGACCTCGGTGAGCGACAGCCCCGCACGACCGCGTTCCCGGCGTAGCGATGCGGCGATCACCGTCTTCGGCGCCCTCGCCGGTTCGTCTGCTGCCATCACGTGCTCCCTGTCGCTGCTGCTCGCACAGAACCGCCGTGCGATGCCGAGAAGCCCCCACCCAGCAGTCCAGCTGCCGCGGTCGCGCACCCGTGTCGGTTATCGCGTTGACTGAGCCCGTCCGATGTGTTCACTATAAGCAACATGCGTTCGATATGGCGAACACTAGACCGGGACACGTTGTCCAGTATCGCGGCGACCTGCGTGGCCGTCGCGATGATCGGGGTCTCCTACGGCGCGGCGGTGGTCGGTTCCGGGTTCCCGATGTGGATGCCGGTGCTGCTGGCGTCGACGGTCTTGGCGGGAGGTTCCGAATTCCTGTTCTTCGGCATTCTCACCGCGGGTGCCGGGCCCCTGGCGGCTGCGTCGGCCGGTCTGCTGGTCAACGCCAGGCATCTGCCGTATGGGCTGTCGATGCCGGATGTGTTCGGCACCGGAGTTCGGCGGCTGCTCGGCGTGCAACTGATGGTGGACGAGAGCGTGGCGTTCGCCCTGGCACCCGGTGATCTCGAACGGCGCCGCACCGCCTACTGGCTGTGCGGTCTCGGCATCGCGGTCCTCTGGCCGCTGGGCGCGCTGGCCGGAGCCGCCATCGGCAGCGTGGTGCCCGATACCTCGGCGTTCGGGTTGGACGCGGTCTTTCCCGCGGTGCTGCTGGCACTGATACTGCCTGCCTTGCGTGATCGCGCCACACTGCGGGCCGCTGGCGCCGGTGCCGGATTGGCTGTGCTCACAACGCCGTTCGTACCGGCGGGACTGCCGGTACTGATCGCCTTGGCCGGGTTGATCTTCGCGTTGGGAGCGCTGTGATTGATTCACCGCTACTGCTTCCCGCCATGCTCACCATGGCGGTCGGCACCTACCTGTTCCGGTGGGCGGGACCGGCACTGCGCAATCGGGTCCGGTTTCCGCCGCGTGCGGCTCGGCTGCTCGAAATCGGCGCCGTCATCCTGCTGGCGGGGCTGGTCGCCACCACCGCGCTGCCGTTCGGCGACGAATTCGGCTTGGCCTTGCCTGCGGGGGTTCTGGTCGGCGGCATCCTGGCCTGGCGCCGCTGTCCCCTGCTGGTGGTGATCTTCGCTGCGGCGGCTACCACCGCCCTGCTGCGCGCGATCGGCATCAGCTGAGAACGCCGAGCGTCGAGAACGAACCGTGCAGGTGACCGCTCAGCGCGGGGTGAGCGGCAGGCCGCCGCCGAGACGCCGGGCCACCGAACCGTAGCGGGCATCCAGGCGTAGCCAGGTCTTGCTGGCGCGGACTCGCACGATCTCGGCGGGCGGGATGCGGCGTGAGTCCGCCCGCTCCCCCGAGTGCGGGATGAAATCCATTGCGGTCAGGGCGAACACGACGCGCATCGGCACCTGCACCTGTATCGAGTCACCGGAGACGGTCAGCACGGGCTGATCCAGCAGCGAGGCAGGCGGGCCGTGCCCGGAACCGTGCTCCTTGGCCAAATCCGCGCCCTGCTCGGCGAGCTCGACCAAGGTCCGGGCCGGCACATCATCGATATGGGTGAAGCCGGAATCCGGCGGCAGCGCGCCACGCCATGCCGAATCCATCGAATAGCCGAGGTCGATCGGGCTGCCGGAGGCGAGTCCCGTCAGCACCACATCGGCGCCGACGGTGACGTCGTCGACGCCGAGCTCGGCGACCACCGTCCGCGCCGCAAGCGTCTCGAATCCCGTCGCCACCCAAGCCGACACGAACCGCTCACCACGACGGCGCAACCGCACCACCACCGCGGGATCCAACCGGATGGCCCGGCCGAGGAAGGTCGCGAGGTTCTCACGCTCGGCCGGGTCGCCGACGTACAACACCCGTTGTTCGGACATCACAGAATGACGATCACCGTGTGCGAATCACTCACCCATCCACTGTGACAGGTAGTCGCGCTCGTCCGAGGTCAGCCTGCGCAGCCGCTGGGTGTCCATATCGAAGGCGGCGAGCTGGGTGGAGGCGATCACCGCGGGCGGCGAATCCGGCGCGGCGCCCGCGGCCCGCACCTCGTAGGCGACCGTGAAGTCGACCGCACGCAACTGTTCGATCCACATCGCGATATCGAGCGGGGTGTCCTCGTGCCGGAGCTGGCCGCGGTAGCGGACATGCAGATCGGCCAGCACACAGCCCTGCCGCAGGGCAGCCGTGGGTCGATCGTCCTCGAACAGCCACGGAATACGCGCCTCCTCGAGCAGCGTCACCATCCGCGCGTGGTTGACGTGCTGGAACGCGTCCATATCCGACCATCGAATGTCGACCTTGGCGTGGAACCGCTTGGGCAACGCGACCGTGTCTTTCGCTTTGGGTGTTCCGTTCAGCGATCCGACACTTGTCACCGTGATACCTCCGACTGGGTGCCCGCCCCACTCACCATGCTTCGCACCTGCCTCGCGGCGACCGACAGCGTGGCCAGATCGTGGGTTCCGGACTCGAACAACTCCGACAGCGCGGCTCGGGCACGCCCGAGCCGGGACTGATTCTTCGACTCCCAGTATGCAATCTTCTCGTCCGCGGTCTCTTCCGGGTCGCCGCCGGAGAGCACATCGAGGGTGAGCGAACGCAGCGAGCTGTACATATCGTCGCGCAACGCGAGCCGGGCCAAGGCGTGCCAGCGGTCACCGCGTTCGAGGTGACTGACCGCCTCGAGCAGCCAATCGATCTTCAGATGCTCGTTGAGCGCGTAGTACAGCGCACCCACCTCGTCGCCGGAGCGGTCGGTGATATCGGCGATATCGATGACATCCAGCAGCGGGAACAGATTCAGCAGCCCGAAGATCTCGGTCGACAGGTCGGTGGGCGCTCCGCGGGCGATGAGCTCGGCGCTCTGATCGGTCAGCGTCGCGACGTGGTGGCCACGCAGCCAGCCGGGTACCCTCGGCGCGAGCTCGCGGACACCGCGGCTGTACCGGTTGACCTCGGCGCCGACCGCGATCGGCTGCGGGCGGTTGGTCAGCAGCCAGCGCGAAGCCCGGTCCAGGGTGCGTTTGGTTTCCAGCTCCAGTTCGTCGCGCAGCGCGACCGAGGTGTCGGCGGCGCGGATCCTGGCCCAGATGTCGTGCAGCCCGAAGATCTCGGTGACGGCGGTGAACGAACGCACCGAATCGCTGGCGGTGGCGCCGACCTCCTCGTTCAGCCGATGCGCGTAGGTGATCCCGCCGTAGTCGACCACTTCGTTCACGATCACGGTCGTGAGGATTTCCCGGCGCAGCCGGTGCTTCTTGATGGCGGTGCCGAAGCGCCCGCGCAACGGCGCCGGAAAGTAGTCGGGCAGACGGGTGGCGAAGTACGCCATATCCGGCAGGTCGGAGTCGAGCAGATCACCCTTGAGCGCCAGCTTCACATGGGCCATCAGGTTGGCCAACTCCGGCGAGGCCAACCCGGTGCCTTCCTCATGCCTGCGCTTCATCTCCGGATCCGACGGCAGCGCCTCGAGTTCCCGGTCCAGACCGCGACGCTCCTCCAGACCTTCGATCACCCGGCGATGCACATTCAGCATGCGCGGTGCGTCCGACCGCGAGATGCCCATCAGGAAGTTCTGGGAGACGTTATCGCGCAACACCATGTACGCGACCTCGTCGGTCATCGAGGCGAGCAGCGGGTTACGTTCTGATTCGGGAAGCAGGCCGCCACTCACCACACCATCGAGCAGGACCTTGATATTGACCTCGTGGTCGGAGCAGTCCACGCCGGCAGAGTTGTCGAGGGCATCGGTGTTCATCTTGCCGCCGTTGCGGCAGAACTCGATGCGACCGAGCGCGGTGGCACCGAGGTTACCGCCCTCGCCGACGACGTTGACTCGCAGCTGGTTTCCGTTGACGCGCACCGGATCGTTGGATTTGTCACCGACGTCGGCATTGGATTCGGTACTGGCCTTGACGTAGGTGCCGATGCCGCCGTTCCAGAGCAATTGCGCCGGGGCGAGCAGGATGGCGCGGACCAGTTCCGGCGGAGACAATGCGGTCACGTCGTCGGCCAGCCCGAGCGCCAGGCGCGCCTGCGCACTGATCGGCACAGATTTCACCGTGCGATCCCAGACGCCGCCGCCCTCGCTGATCTTCGAGGTGTCGTATTCGGCCCACGACGAGCGCGGCAGGTCGAACATCCGCCTGCGCTCGGCATACGAGGAGGCCGCATCTGGAGTCGGATCGAGGAAAATGTGGCGGTGGTCGAACGCCGCCACGAGTCGGATGTGCTCGGACAACAGCATGCCGTTGCCGAATACGTCACCGCTCATGTCACCGATACCGACGACCGTGAAATCCTTGGCCTGAGTGTCGATTCCCATCTCCTGGAAGTGCCGTTTCACACTTTCCCAGGCACCCTTGGCGGTAATGCCCATCGCCTTGTGGTCGTAGCCTGCCGAACCACCCGAGGCGAAGGCGTCACCGAGCCAGAAACCGTAGCTCTTGGCCACCTCATTGGCCACATCGGAGAAGCTGGCCGTGCCCTTGTCGGCGGCGACGACGAGATAGGTGTCATCGCCGTCGCGCCGCACGACTTTCGCCGGTGGCAGCACCGCACCGGTCGCCAGGTCGACATTGTCGGTGACATCCAGCAAGCCGGAGATGAAGGTCCGGTAGCAGGCGACCCCTTCGGCGCCGAGCGCCTGACGATCCACACCCGGATCACCCGTGGCCGCAGGCGGTTGCTTCACCACGAAGCCGCCCTTGGCCCCCACCGGCACGATCACCGCATTCTTCACCGCCTGCGCCTTCACCAGACCCAGAACCTCGGTCCGGAAATCCTCCAACCGATCCGACCAACGCAAACCACCACGCGCCACCGCACCGAACCGCAGATGCACACCCTCCACCCGCGGTGAATACACGAAGATCTCGAATTGCGGCCGCGGCTTGGGCAATTCGGCGATCTCGCGCGGCTCGACCTTCATCGAGATGTAGTCACGCGCGAGACCGTCGGCGTCGGTGACGTAGTAGTTCGTGCGCAGCGTTGCCGCGATCAGGCCGAGGATGGCCCGCAGGATGCGGTCCGCGTCCAGGCTCACCACCTGGTCGATCCGGCCGCGAACCTCTGCCTCCAATTCCGCGGCCCGTTCGGCGGAGCAGGCGTCGGGATCGAATCTGGCCGCGAACAACTCCGCGAACAGTCGCGCCGCATCCGGATAGCTCAGCAGCACGCGGGCGATATTGGCCTGGCTGTACGGGAACCCGGCCTGCTGGAGGTAGCGCGCGTAGGTGCGCAGGATGGCCACCTCGCGCCACGGCATCCGAGCACGCAGCACCAGTTCGTTCAGCCCATCCGCTTCGGCACGTCCGTACCATACTGCGGCGAAGGCCTCGACGAACCGCGCGCGCAGGCCGCGTGCCCTGGCGTCGACCACATCCGGTCGGGCCGCCGACTCCAGGAGTTCGGCGTCGAGATCCTCGTCCAGCGCACTGCGCAGCAACTCGGGCCTGGCCAGCAGACCGAAGTCGTAGATCCAGCGTTCGGCGGCCGCTTCGCCCGTCGCCGTTTCGAGCTGGATCTGGTACGGGCGTTCGTCGACCACCTCGACACCGAGGCTCTGCAAAACCGGCAGCACCTGACTCAGCGATACCCCGGTGCCGCCGATGTAGAGGCTGAACCGCCACGATCCCGGCGCCGCGGCGGGCCGGCGGTACAGGTACTGGTCGATATCGCCTTCGGTCAGCCGCTCCAGCCGCGCGATATCGGCCAGCGCCCTTGCGGGCTCGAAATCCTGCTTGTAGCCCTCGGGGAACGCTTCGGTGTAGCGGTCGACCACGCCGGGGTCGAGCACCGTCGAGGTGCTGACCGCGTCGTCGAGGTGGTCGTCCCAGGTGTGGCTGGCCGCGTCGAGCAGCCGCTGGATGCGCAGCCTGTTGTCCTCGGAGGTGTCGGCCACCATCGGTATCTGCCCCCGGGTACCTGCCTCGGCTCCGGGCATGCGCACCGTGAAATACACACTGGCGAGCTCGCTTTCGCTCACCCGAGCCGAATAGTCGATGGATACACCGCCCAGCTCCCGGACCAGGATCTCCTGCATTTCCAGGCGCACCGCGGTGGTGTAGCGGTCGCGGGGCAGGTACACCATGCACGCGACGAACCGGCCGAAACCGTCCGCACGCATGAACAACCGCACCTGCCTGCGCAGGCTCACATTCAGCACCGCGGTGGCGGTCCGGCGCAGGGTTTCGGTGTCGGAGGAGAACAGCTCGGTGCGCGGGAACGACTGGACGACCTCGAGCATCCCCTGCCCGGAGAACGAATCCAGATCGAATCCGCTGTCCTCGATCACCGACCGCACCCGGCGCGAGATCACCGGGATGTCGAGCACGTTTTCATGGACGGCGGTGACGGTGAAAACACCGATGAACAGATGCTGGCCGACCACCGCGCCGGTGCCGTCGAGGTCGGCGACACCGATGAAATACGGATACACCGATCGATGCACGGTGGCCGGAACGAGGCCCTGGGTGAGCATCAGCAGCGGCTGCTCACCGCTGGTCACGGGGACGTCGAAATCCGTGCCGACCCCGGGGCGCAACACCCCGAGGCAGGAATCCGGGACGACTTCGGAGGCATCGGAGACCGTGCGGTAGCGGGCGTAGCCGAGGACGGTGAAGTGTCCACTTGCCAACCAGCGCAACAGATTCGCGCAATCAATCAGGTCGACGGAGGAGAAGGGCGCTGTTGCGGCAGCGGCAGCACGATCGAGCGCGTCGGCCAGCGTGCTCTGCGCCGTCCGGATGGCGGCCGTATCGCCGATGACCTGCCGTACATCGGCCACCACATCCGGCATCGACGACTCGACCCGGTCGAGTACCGCACGACTTGTCGAGGGATGCAATTGCAGATGCATCCAGCTTTCCCGTAGCCCCACGCCGCCGTTGGCATCGACCTCGTGTGGTTTGGCGTCGATCAGCCTGCCGTCGGCATCGCGCTCGATCTCGAAGATCGGATGGATCACCTCGCTGACGCTGACCCCCATCCGGCTCAGCGACGAGGTGATCGACTCCACCAGCAGGGGCATATCGTCGGTGACCACCTGGACCGCGGCGCCGAGGCCGGACCCGTCGTCGGGGTGATATACCCGAACGAGGGCCCGGCCCGGGCTGCGAGTCATCGCCAGCTCCAGATGCCTGCGGAAGATCTGGGTGATCCCGGTGATCGCGCAGTCCACATCGCCCGCGTCGACGTGGCGGAAGTATGCCTCTTCCAGGGCGGCGAGGTCGCCGCGCAACGGTTGCGGCAACCCCGCGACCCACGCCGCACTGGACAATTCGGACGAGACCGTCATTTTTTCGCCAACTCCCTCGGATTCGGTTCCGCAACAAAGTGACGCCGGTCTCGACACTAGTCCCGCACCCGAGGCGTGTGGGCAATAGCTTTGCGGTTACCCGCGAGTCAGCTTCCGGTGGGTGACGCGATGCGGCCGGGCGGCCTCGGGACCGAGCCGCTCGATCTTGTTCGCCTCGTACGCTTCGAAGTTGCCTTCGAACCAGAACCACTTGGCGTCGTTGTCGGCATCGCCTTCCCACGCCAGGATGTGGGTGCAGGTGCGGTCGAGGAACCAGCGGTCGTGGGAGATGACCACGGCGCAACCGGGGAACTGCTCGAGCGCGTTCTCCAGCGAGCCGAGCGTCTCGACGTCCAGGTCGTTGGTCGGCTCGTCGAGCAGGATCAGGTTGCCGCCCTGCTTGAGCGTCAGCGCCAGGTTGAGCCGGTTGCGTTCACCACCGGAGAGCACCCCGGCCGGCTTCTGCTGATCCGGGCCCTTGAAACCGAACGCGCTGACGTAGGCGCGCGAAGGCATCTCCTGGTTGCCGACCTCGATGAAGTCCAGCCCGTCGGAGACGACCTGCCAGACGTTCTTCTTCGGGTCGATGCCCGCGCGGTTCTGGTCGACGTAGCTCAGCTTGACCGTATCGCCGACCTTCACCTCGCCACTATCCGGCGACTCCAACCCGACGATGGTCTTGAACAGCGTGGTCTTACCGACACCGTTGGGACCGATGACGCCGACAATGCCGTTGCGCGGCAACGTGAACGACAGATCCTTGATCAGCTGGCGATCGCCGAAGCCCTTGTCCAGATGCTCCACCTCGACCACCACATTGCCAAGGCGCGGGCCGGCCGGAATCTGGATCTCCTCGAAATCCAACTTCCTGTGCTTCTCGGCCTCGGCCGCCATTTCCTCGTAGCGGCCCAGACGCGCCTTGTTCTTGGCCTGGCGCGCCTTGGCGCCGGAACGCACCCACGCGAGTTCGTCCTTGAGGCGCTTCTGCAGCTTCTGGTCCTTCTTGCCCTGCACCTCCAGACGCTGGGCCTTCTTCTCCAGGTAGGTGGAGTAGTTGCCCTCGTACGGGTAGGCCCGGCCGCGATCCAGTTCGAGGATCCATTCCGCGACATTGTCGAGGAAGTACCTGTCGTGGGTGACGGCGAGCACGGCGCCCGGGTAGGAGGCCAGGTGCTGCTCGAGCCAGAGCACACTCTCGGCGTCGAGGTGGTTGGTCGGCTCATCCAGCAGCAGCAGGTCGGGCTTGCTCAGCAGCAGCTTGCACAGCGCAACGCGGCGGCGCTCACCACCGGAGAGATTGGTGACCGGCTCCTCCGGCGGCGGGCAGCGCAGCGCGTCCATGGCCTGCTCCAGCTGGGAGTCGATATCCCAGGCGTCGGCGTGGTCGAGGTACTCCTGCAGCTTGCCCATTTCTTCCATGAGCTCGTCGGAGTAGTCGGTGGCCATGAGTTCGGCGATCTCGTTGAAGCGGTCGAGCTTGACCTTGACCTCGCCGAGGCCCTCCTCGACGTTGCCGCGCACCGTCTTCTCCTCGTTGAGCGGCGGCTCCTGTTGCAGGATGCCGACCGTCGCACCGGGGGCGAGGAATGCGTCGCCGTTGTTCGGCTGATCCAATCCGGCCATGATCTTCAGCACGCTGGATTTACCGGCGCCGTTCGGCCCGACGACACCGATCTTGGCGCCGGGAAGGAAGTTCAAGGTGACATCGTCGAGCACGACCTTGTCGCCGTGCGCCTTACGAACCTTCTTCATCTGGTAAATGAACTCAGCCATGGGGAAAGCCTATCGGTGCGAGGAATGACGGATCGAAGCAGAGCCAACGGCTGCGCTCGGCGCGCAGACGCGTCAGGCGTCGACGGGTTCGTGGTCGGGAGTGCGGGGCGGTGCCTGCGCGGAGATGTCCGCGTGCATCTGCTGCCCGTCGCCCCCGTGCTCTCGACCCTCAGCGCCTGAGTGCCCAGCAGTATTCCCCATCCCGGCCTCCGCGGTGAGCGCGGCCTGGCGCCAGCGGTGCACCTGAGCCGTGCACCTGGACAGATCGGGGCCGACGGCGCTCGCGCGCATCTCCAGATCGCGCCGGTCGATGCCGTCACGGGTGCGGTACTCGTTGGTCCGCAACTGGCCGTGCGCGATGATCGGATCTCCCCGGCCGATCGAGGCGTCCACGCCCGCGACCAGCTTGCGCCAGCAGCTGACGGTCAGATACAGGGTCGCGCCGTCGACCCACTCGCCGGAGCTGTGGTCGAGCCTGCGGGAGTTGCTTGCCATCCGGAAGGTCAGGACCTGCTCACCGCCGGGCAGTTCCCGAATGACCGGTGGGGTGACAACGGTCCCCACGACGGTCGATATCGCCTCATACATTTCTCCACCCCTTCGTCGGCTCCCCGTACGTGCCGGCCGAAATGCCGGCACGCGCCGCCCGCGAACATCGCGGTCCCCGCCGATATGCCGGGCCCGTCGTTATCCCTGGCCGAGGTGGCCACTGCGAGCGACCTCACCAGCATGCGCCTGCACACGCCCCGCCGACAGTCGGAAATCGACGTCTGTGGATAACTCACGGGGCTGTGGACAACTGATATTCCGCACGTCGACAGCTCGGGACAGCGACGCCACCGCACCAGTCCGAGCCCAGCGCGCTGAGCGATATGCCGCGCGGGCCGGGACCGAGTTCGCGGGTCCGCCTACTGAAGACGCGCCTAGAACGTGGTGAGGTCGGTATTGGCGCCGCAGAGCACCACCACCGGCCGCTCCCCCGACGCAGGCACATACGCACCACTGCGCACCGCGGCCAGCGCTGTGGCACCGGCCAGCTCGACCACCATGCGGAACTCCCGCCACAGATACTCCCGCGCGTCGGCGATCGCGTCATCGGTGACCAGCACCGATCCCACGTCGTATCGGCGCGCGATGTCGAAGGCGATATCGCCGATCCGGGAAGCACCCAGCGCATCCGCGGCGATGCTGGACACCCCGACCTCGACCGGGCGCCGGGCGGCGAGTGCGGCGTGCAGCGTCGGGACCCCCTGCGGCTCGACCCCGATCACCTGCTGCCTGCGCCCGAGCGCGGCGGCGACACCGGCCACCAGCCCGCCACCACCGACGGCGACCAGCACCGGCGGCCTGCCACGTACCTGTTCTTCGATCTCGAGCCCGACCACGCCTGCACCGGAGACGACGGCGGGCAAGTCGTAAGCATGCAGATGCAGCGCGCTGCGTTCGATGGCCAGCTCGCTCGCGAATCCGTACGCCTCGGCGTAGGTGGTGCCGTGCCAGAGCACCTCGGCACCGTAGGACCACATGGCCGCGACCTTCGTATGCGGCGCCGATTCGGGGACGACGACCGTGCATGTCTTGCCGAGCGCCGCCGCGGCGAGGGCGGCCGCGATGCCGGCATTGCCGCCGGAGGCGATAACGACGTGGTCGGTGTCCGCACCCGATTCCAGCAGCGCGTTGAAGCTGCCGCGCGCCTTGAAGGTGCCGCCGTGCTGCAGATGTTCCAGTTTGAGGGTGACCGGAACCTGGCCTGCCGGACCCGTCACCGTGGTGTGGAAGACCGGTGTGCGGCGTATCCGGCCCGCGAGGCGCCTGCGCGCGGCGCGCACGTCGGAGCGGTACACCCGGGCGAACGGGCGTTGGCGCGGTGAGGAGGTCTTCTGGTCGGTCATTTGCGCACCCCCCGGTCTTGTTGGGCCAGCTCGGCGAACATGGCGTTGTGCGCGGCGAGCTCGGCGTCGTGATCACGATCGGCAGCGCGGTCGGTGCGCTGGGCCAGTCGCTGATCGCTGCGCGACCACTGGATGAGCAGGGCGAGCATCACCACCACCAGCGGCACCTCGCCGCTGGCCCAGGCCAGGCTGCCGCCGGTGCGCTGGTCACCGAGTAGATCGCTGTTCCAGTCCAGCCCGAGGCTGCGGTAGAACCAGCCGCCGAGAACGGTGGTCGTGCTCATCAGGGCGACGCCGAAGAACGCGTGGAACGGCAGCGAACCGAACACCATGCCCAGCTTGGTCAGCGGCTGCACCTGCCGGGGTTTGGGATCGATGCCGATCACGACCCAATAGAACAGGTAGCCGCTCAGCAGGAAGTGCAGGTTCATCAACAGGTGCGCGGCGTGCGAGTCGACGAAGGTGTCGAAGATTCCGCCCAGATAGAGCGCGTAGAACCCACCGACGAAGATGACCGAGGCCACCACCGGCTGGGTCAGCGCCCGCGACACCGGGTTGTGCACCGCCGCCAGAATCCATTCGCGCGGCCCCGGAACACCGCCGCGGCCGGCGGGCGGGAGAGCGCGCAGGGCGAGGGTCACCGCGCCGCCGAGTGCCAGCAAGATCGGCACCAGCATGGACAGCGCCATGTGCGCGCCCATGTGCACGCTGAACATCGCGGGCCCGTACCGGCCGACCCCCGAGGAAGTCGTGAACAACAGGATCACGCATCCCGAGAGCCAGGCGATGGTGCGACCGATCGGCCATGCGTCGCCGCGGGCGCGCAGCCGCCGCACTCCGAGCAGGTACAGCGCCGCGAGCACGATCGATACGGTGCCGAAGATCAGATCGAATCGCCAGTCGAACAGCAGCCGGAACACGGTCGGGGGTCCGGCCAGCTCGTAGCCGAGTTCCACCTCGACCGGAGTCGGCACGCTGCGCGGGGGCGGTGGCGGTGTCCGGCCGAGCCCGGCGGCAAGGCCGAAGGTCGCCGCGAAGATCAGCACTTCCACGGCCGCGAAACGAATGAGTGCGTTCCGGTTCTTCGGATCGGCGGCCAGCGCCGGCAATGCGGCACGACGCTGCAGGTAGCCGAACACTCCGAGGATGATCAGCGCAGCGGCCTTTGCCAGCACCAGGCGCCCGTAGGTACTGGTGAACAGTTCGTCCAGCGGGACTCGCACCCAGGAATTGATCACGCCGCTGGCCGCGATGACGATGAACGCCACGGTGGCGACCGTGGAGAATCGGCGGGCGGCTAGATCGGTGTGGGCTCCGTCGCGCAAAGCGTGCGCCAGCACCGCGAACAGCCCACCCACCCAGATCGCCGCCGATACCAGATGCAAGATCAGGCTGTTGGTGGCGATGTCGTGCGAGCCGCCGGAGGACGAATGGCCGGTGAAGGCCAGCGGCATCATGGTGGCGATCGCGGCACCGAACAGCACCGGCGTCCAGCCCCAGCGCAGCGCCAGACGGCAGCCGACCGCGACGATCAACGCGAAGATCACTGTCGTGCGCCACGCACCGGCGAGCTCGACCTGGTCGATGGCCCGCCACAGCTCCTTCGGCGCCAGCACCTCGCGCACGGGCCGTCCGGTGGTGTCGGACACCGTCAGCGGTACCAGAAGTGCGGCACAGCAGGCCCAGGCCAGGGCCATATTCGAGGCCCGGCGCACCGCGCGATAGCCACCGACGTCGAGCAGCCCACTAGATTGCGGCGGGACGAAGAACGCGGCGAACAGCAGTGAGCCGACGGTGAGCGCGGCGAACAGATCCGACAGCGCACGCACCGCGGGCATACCGTAGGTGGTCAGCGGGCCAGGATCGGGGATGCCGAGCAAGGTCAGCGCCTCGGCGGCCGAGAGTCCGACCACCAGTGCGGCGACCACGGCGGTGATCGCACCGGCCATGACGGTCAGCGCCGCGAAGGTTGTCGCCGAGCCCGGCCGAGAGACCTCGGCGTCGGTTTCGGTGGACTGGCCTTGCGGTGACGACATACGACTGAGGGTAGTCGGCAGCGCCGACCCGGCATGCCCCGCCCGGGGACGCTCATCTCGTTGCGCACTCGCCATCGGCCGAGCTGGACGGTCGCTATACTTTCTGGCTGGACACCACGGCCGAAGTCGGCAATGGTGGAAACCACTGCCTCCGTAGCTCAGTTGGATAGAGCAAGGGCCTTCTAATCCCTAGGTCGCAGGTTCGATTCCTGCCGGGGGCGCCGGTCAGGGGGCGTTCTCCGAACGCCCCCTGTACGCCATCCATCGCTTATGCGGACAGTATGTCGAGTACGTCGGTCACTTCCGGGTGTATCCACCCGCGGCCGAAGTAAACATCCTGGATCATCGCATTCGAGCTCTGTCAGCACCGCTGCCCGCCGGTGGATTCCGGCGGGCAGCGGCACTGAGTCAGCTCAGGAGTTGGTCGGGAACCCCAAGTTGATCTGGCTTTCCGAGGGCTCCGGCCACCGGGTGGTGACAACCTTGCTGCGGGTGTAGAAGTGAATGCCTTCCGGACCGTAGATGTGGGTGTCGCCGAACAGCGACTTCTTCCAGCCGCCGAAGGAGTAGGCGCCGATCGGCACCGGGATCGGGACGTTGACGCCGACCATGCCGACTTCTACGTCGTATTCGAACTGGCGGGCGGATTTGCCGTCGCGGGTGAAGATGGCGACGCCGTTGCCGTAGGCGTTGTTGTTGACCAGCTCGACGGCCTCCTGGTAGCTGCCGACCCGTACCACCGCGAGGACGGGGCCGAAGATCTCGTCGTCGTAGACCTTCATTCCAGGGCGGACGTCATCGATGAGGCTGACGCCGATGAAGAAGCCGTCGGAATCGAACAGCTGCTGACGTCCGTCGACCACGACCTTCGCGCCCTCCGCGGCCGCGCCCGCCACGTAGGAGGCAACCCGGTCCCTGGCTTCCCTGGTGATCAGCGGACCCATCTCCGACTCCGGGTCCGAGCCGGGCCCGATGCGCAGTGTGCGTACCCGGTCGGTGATCTTGCCGATCAGTGGATCCGCGACCTCACCGACGGCGACGAGCACCGAGACCGCCATGCACCGCTCACCCGCGGAGCCGTATGCCGCGGACACGGCCGCATCGGCGGCGGCGTCGAGGTCGGCGTCGGGCATGACCACCATGTGGTTCTTGGCCCCGCCGAGGGCCTGCACTCGCTTGCCGTGGTCGGAGGCCCGGCGGTAGATGGCCTCGGCGATGGGCGTGGAACCGACGAAACTCACTGCGGCGACATCGTCGTCGTCGGTGAGCGCGTCGACGGCCTCTTTGTCACCGTGCACAACGTTGAGCACGCCATCGGGCAGGCCCGCCTCGCTGAACAGCTCCGCGATGAACACCGCCGCGGACGGGTCCTTCTCGCTCGGCTTGAGGATGACGGTGTTACCGCAGGCGATGGCCGAGGACACCATCCACAGCGGCACCATCGCCGGGAAGTTGAACGGGGTGATGCAGGCGACGACGCCGACGGGCTGCTTCACCTGATGTACATCGACACCACCCGCGACCTGCTCGGAGTAGTCGCCCTTGAGCAGATGGGTCAGCCCGGCGACGAATTCGACGTTCTCCACACCGCGGGCGATCTCGCCAACGGCATCGGCGACAGTCTTGCCGTGTTCAGCAGAGATGACGCGAGCCAGTTCCTCGCGGCGCTCCGCGATCAGTTGACGGAGCCGGAAGAAAACATCCGAGCGGCGGACGAGACCGGTCGCGCGCCATCCCGGCAGCGCGTTCTTGGCGACCTGGACGGCGTCGGCGACCTCGGGAGCGGAGGCGAAGACCACCTCGGCGGTCTGTGCGCCGGTCGCCGGATCGAAGACCGGTCCGGTACGCGCACCGGTGTCGATGCGTTTGCCGTTGATGTAGTGCGGAATGCGGTTCATTGTCTGCGTCTTTCGGCTCGGTGACGGGTCAGGAGATGGTGTCGTCGATGTGTTTGATGATCAGCGCGCAATCGCGGTCGCCGAGACCGTTGTCGACGAGATCCTGGAGTTGGCCGGCCACGATGCTCGCTGTCGGCAGCGGTGTGCCGGTGGATTCGCCCGCCCGCAGCGCGAGGCCGATGTCCTTGTTGGCGAGACTCGCGGCGAAGGTCGGGTCGAAACCGTTGTTGGCGGCGGAGGTTTCGACGATTCCGGGTACTGGGTACCAGGTCCGCAGGGCCCAGGAGTCGGCCGAGGACACCGAGGCCACATTCCAGAACACCTGCGGGTCGAGGCCGAGGCGCTGTGCGAGCACCGCACCCTCGGCACAGCCGGCCAGATTGATCAGCAGCATCATGTTGTTGCAGATCTTGGCGGCCTGACCCGAGGTCGCACCGCCGGTACGAATGATGTTGCGGCTCATCGGTTCGACCAGTTCCGCGGCGGCGTCGACGGCGTCGGGCTCGCCGCCGAGCATGAACGTCAGCGTGGCGGCGGCGGCGCCGCTGATCCCACCGGAGACCGGTGCGTCGACGAAGCGGAACCCGCGTTCACGGGCGATCTCGTGCAGGGCGGCCGCGGTGTCGATGTCGATGGTGGAGCTGTCCACCAGCAGTGCGGATGAATCTGCCTGGGCGAGAACGCCGTCCGGCGACTCATACACCGCACGCACATTCTCGCCCTTGGGCAGCATCGTGAACACCGCATCCGCGCCCCTTACCGCCTCGGCAACCGACGCGCAGGGCTTCACACCGTTTCCAGCCGCCGCGGCGAGCGCCTCGGCATTCAGGTCGAAGCCGTGGACGGTGTGTCCCTTGGCGACCAGATTCGCCGTCATGGGGTTGCCCATATGGCCGAGGCCGATCCACGCGATTGTTGCCATCGTCGAGCTCCATCCTGATGTCGGATTGGCAGATGTAGTGATGCAGGCCACGCTATGGGAAGCTCCGTATAAAGATCAATGCAGTTTGCGACCCACTTTTGCAGCAATGTGCTGCAAATATGCAGCCTTCGTGGTGTGATCGTCGGATGACCGCGGAGCGACGACATATGGCCGGTGGACAGCCCAATCCCGATGATCTGCTGGTCATGCTCGCCGTCGCGCGGTTGGGTAAATTCTCCGCGGCCGCCGACGCGCTCGGCGTGAACTCCACGACGGCCTCGCGCCGCATCGCCGCCTTGGAGAAAGCGATGGGCGGGCGGGTGCTCGTGCGCGGGTCCGGCGGGTGGGAGCTCACCGAATTGGGCCGTGGCGCATTGGTGGTGGCCGAGGAGATCGAGCGGTCACTGCAGCAATTGGCGACCCCCGCGCAGGTGCAGCGCGACGGCGTGAGCGGCCTGGTGCGGATCGCGGCCTCGGACGGATTCGCGGTCCGCTTCGCCGTTCCCGCGCTGGCCCGGCTGCAGGAAAGCCACCCGCGGCTATCGGTCGAGCTGATCAGCGCAACCCGCCGAGTACGGCAGAACCGCTCGGGCGTCGATTTGGAGATCGTCGCGGGCCGACCGGACGTGCACCGCGCGATCGCACGTTTCCTCACCGACTACTACCTGGGCCTATACGCCAGCGACAGCTACCTCGCCCGGCACGGCAGCCCGGCCGCACTGGCCGACCTCGCCGACCACCGCCTGATCTACTACATCGAATCCGCCTTACAGGTCGACGAATTGGATCTGGCTGCCAAACTGCTGCCACAGCCGGCCACCAGCCTGCGCTCGACCAGCGTTTTCGCCCACGTCGAGGCGACGGTCGCCGGCGCAGGAATCGGCATCTTGCCGGTGTACCTCGCCGATGAACGACCCGAGCTGCGGCGGCTGTTGCGCGAGGAATTCAACCCGGAGATCTCCTATTGGTCGGTAGCGCGCGAGGAGTCGCTGCGCAGCAACGCGGTTCGCGCGGTGCTCACAGCTTTACGCGCCGAAGTCGAGTCCCGGTCGGCGGAGCTGCGCGGACGCCCCGGCTAACGGCATCGGTCGCGAGCACGACACACTGGACAGACGGACCAGGGAGGACGCCACATGCACAGCTCCATACCGCATATCCGCACCGCGCTGCTCGGCTTGCCGACGATCGCGCTCGCCGCAGGGATGCTCGCCGCGGGCCCCGCCGCCGCTCAGGGCACCGGCCTAGACGACTACACACCGGTCGACGCCACCCGCTATCTGGTCTCCGACCCGGCACTGAAGGGAAGCGCCTTCTTCACCACGCCCGACGGACGCCACTGCGCCATCTACTGGAACAACGGACCCGCAGGCTGCGACGCGGTGCCGATAGACGCACCCGCGGGCACCGATCAGATCCGCACCGGCCAATTCGAGCCCGCGCATTTCGTCGACGCCGGCGACCCGATCTTCACCCACCCCGAAGCGGCGGCCCTGTCGGAAGGCCACAAGATCACTCTCGGCGGAACCACCTGTGGTGTCGGCTATCAGGGCACGGTCAGCTGTGCGGCCGGTCCACACGGCTTCACCCTGGCGGCGACCTACAGCGTGCTGTACTGACCGTTCGCGCGGATCCCCCGCGGCAATAAGCACTTTCACCGCACCCACCCGACAGGTAGAGTCATACCCTTGTGCCTCGGCATCGGGAGGGGTTGGCTGTGCTCACCGCCGCGCTGGATCTGCGCAGGTCGTCAGCGGTGTACTGGTATCTGGCGGTGGGTGGCTTCCGTCGGCAATGGCAGTACAAACTGGCCATGTTCGCTGGGCTGTTCACCAACTGTGTCTTCGGGTTCGTTCGCGCGGCGGTGATGGTGGCCGCGGTGGGGGCTGCGGGCAATTTCGCCGGCTACGACGCCGACAGCATCGGCGCGTACGTGTGGATATCTCAGGGCTTACTCGGTGCGGTCCAATTCATGGGGCCGCATACGGAATTGCGTGAACGCGTCCGCAACGGAGATATCGCGATCGACTTCCTGCGCCCCGTCGACGTCCAGCTCGGCTACCTTGCCGCCGATCTGGGCCGTGCGGCGTGCACGCTACTGCCGCGCGGCGTGCCGAGCATTCTGGTCGGCGCACTCACGTTCGGCTTGGCGATGCCCGATACGCCCGGCCCCTACCTGCTGGGGTTGATCAGTGTGGTGCTGGCGGTCACGGTGTCATTCCTCTGTTTGTTCGCGGTGACGACCGCAGGCTTCTGGGTCGTGGAGACGCGTGGGATCGAAATCCTGCACCGGACCTGCGGGGTATTCCTGGCCGGTCTCGCCGTGCCGGTCCACCTGTTCCCCGACTGGCTGCGCACCATCGCGAACGCGACGCCGTTCCCCTCGATCCTGCAGGCCCCGGTCGACGTGCTGTCGGGCCGGGTGCTGGGCGTGGACGCGCTACAGGTCGTCGGCGTTCAGATGTTCTGGGTGGTCGTGGTCGGCGCACTCGGCCAGGCAATGCTGCGCGCCGGGCGGCGCAAACTCGAGGTGCAGGGTGGTTGAGCGGAGCGCGGCGGGCACCCGGCTCACCCCGTATCGCGCGGTCTTACGCTCCCGGCTCGACGCACAGCGCAGCTACCGGCTCTCCTTCGCCAGCGATCTGTTCGGCGCGTTCCTGCTGGGACTGGCCGAATTCGGCGAGGTGTGGGTGATCTTCGGCAGCGGGCGGGTGATCGGCGGGCTCGATCTGAACGCCGCCCTATTGCTGTTCGGATTGAGCAACACCGGTTTCGCGCTGGCCCAGGTGCTGTTCGGTCATCTCGACCAGCTGCCGACACTGATCCGGCTCGGCACCCTCGACACCTATCACCTGCGGCCCCAGCCGCTGCTGCTGCAACTGATCACCGGCGATATCGCGCTGCGCCGTTTCGCCCGCGCGATCGTCTCCATAGCCGTGCTGATCATCGGCCTGTTCCGCAATGACATCGACTGGTCACCCAGCTCGGTCCTCATCCTGACGATGGCACTGTTCAGCGCGATCGCGTTGTTCGGTGGATTGTTCGTCTGCGCGGCGGGCTGCCAGTTCTACTTGATCGACGGATCCGAACTCACCAACAGCTTCACCTACGGCGGCATGTTCGCCGCGACCCAGCCCGCGTCGGTGTTCCCGACGCCGCTGCGGCTGCTGTTCGGGTTCGCCATCCCGGTCGCGTTCACCGCCTATCTGCCGACGATCGCGGTGCTCGGCCTGCCCGGTCCGGCATTTCTGCCCGCATGGCTGGCGTGGCTGACGCCGATCGCCGCACTGTGGGTGTGGCTGATCGCGCTCGGCATGTGGCGGCTCGGTACCAGGCACTACCAGGGAGGCGGCGGCTAGATGACTGATTCGATCGCAGATCCGATCATCGAGATCGAGGATCTGACCCGGCAATTCGTACTGCGCCGCAAGGACGGCAACCACTGGCGCAGGCGCCGCGAGGTACTCACCGCCGTCGACCGGCTGACCTTCCGGGTCGAGCGAGGGTCCGCGGTCGGCTACATCGGCGCCAACGGTGCGGGCAAATCCACCACCATCAAGATGCTGACCGGCATCCTGGTGCCGACTTCGGGCACCGTGCGCACCTGCGGACTCGAGCCGGTGCGTCAGCGCAGGCAACTCGCGAGCCGAATCGGCGTGGTGTTCGGTCAACGATCCCAGCTGTGGTGGGATCTGCCGCTGCGCGAATCGTTTTCGATCCTGTCCGCGATCCACCGGCTCGATCCGGAGATCGCCCGCAAGCGCACCCATGAGCTGATCGAGCAGTTGGAGATGGGCGACACCCTCGATACCCCGGTGCGGCAACTCTCGCTGGGCCAGCGCATGCGCGCCGAGGTCGCGGCGGCGCTGCTGCACTCCCCCGACCTCGTCATCCTGGACGAGCCGACCATCGGGCTCGATGTGCTGTCCAAACAGCGCCTTCGCGAATTCCTGCGCGACGAGCGCACCCAGCGCGGCACCACCTTGCTGCTGACCACCCACGATATGGGCGATATCGAGCGACTCTGCGAGCGCGTGCTCGTCGTCGACCACGGCAACCTGGTCTACGACGGTTCGCTGGCCGGGCTCGGCACGACGGTCGGGGCGCGGCGCGTCCTGGTGGTGGATCTCGCCGAGCCGGCACCGGATATGACCGATCTGCCTGGCGCGACCTTGGTCTCCAGCGAGGGCGGCGGCCTGCGTCAGCGGCTGGCCTTCGACGCCGAGACCACCACCGCCGCCTACCTACTCGCCGCGGTATCCGAACGCGCCGAGGTGCGTGATCTGTCCATCGAGGAACCCGAGATCGAGGACATCGTCCGCCGGATCTACCAGTCCACTCGCTGAGGTGATATTCCCCGCTCATCGCACTCGCGTGTCGCCGTAACACCGAAAGTCTCGGTGCGGATTGAACGAGTGACAACCCAGCGCACTCGCGCGACACACGACTGCCGGCGTGCAACCCACTCCGGCGAGCGGCTCACCACCCCTGCGCAGGCCGATCTGTGCCGCACATCGCCTGGTGGCCGGTCCGCACACGAAGGTGAACCGATGACGGCGATAGCACTCGCAGCGATGATGGTCGCGCTGCTGATCGGAATGACAGTCGGAATACATACCGCTCGCGACGAACTGGCGGCCTATTCGTTGCGCAAGTTCGGGCGCTCGTCGATACTGGCTGACGTTCATCTGATCCGAAAGCCTTTGGGGGGAACCGATCATGGTCAAATCTCGGCCGGTGCTGGTGATACTCGGCACATTACTCGCCGCCGTTCTGGTGCTGTCGATGAGCGGTTGCGGCTCGGGTAAGAAGCGCCGCTCGTCGAGTTCGTCACACGGGGCGGCCACCACCAGCGCGCAACCGTTCCAGAACTGCTCCCAGGTGTGGGACGCCGGAAAGGCGCCGCTGCGCCGCGGCGATTCCGGCTACACCGCACAGCTCGATCAGCTCGATGGCAAGAATGACGGCCTCGCCTGCGCCGATCGGCCTGCGGGTTCGACCACCACGAAACGAGTGGTGCCAGGCGCCGCGACCGCGCCGAGGCAAACACCGACGATCGCGCCTGTGCCGAAGCCTGGTTCGGGTGGTTCCTCGCACCCGCGCAACACGCCCGCGCCGAAGCACACCTCCAGCGGCGGTTCCGGTAGCGGCAGCCGCTCGGGAACGGGTTCGGGACGCTCGGGGTCGGGCAGCCGCTCCGGGTCCAGCCGCCGATAGCGAGCCGACCGTCCCACCACCGGGAGGGTTGTACTATCGGCAGACGTGACCATCGGCGCGATACGTACCCCGGGTATCCGGGTCGTTGTCGCGTTCCTGTTCGCGGTGTGGTCGATCGCGATGTCGCTGCCGGAATGCCACGTGTTTCCCGCGCACGCCTCGGCGGTCATGCATCCGCATATCGAATCCACCGACCCGGGCATCGCGAGCCCCGAGGCGGTGCGGGCGCTGGCGATTCCGCATCCGCATGCCGGTGAGCCGGATCGACATCTCCCCGCCGAGGCGGTCCTCGCGACGCTGCCACGCAGCGGTGTCAGCTTGTTCGATCTGCTGGTCCTCGCCGCGCTGCTGATCTTCGCGCTCTCGCTCACGGCGATGCTCGCGCATGGGGTGCGGGCCCCGCCGTCCACGGGTCCGCAGGCCCCCAGCGGCCGTGAGCTACTCATTCGATTCTGTATCGCCAGGAACTGATCGGCGAGCGTCAGGCCGATGCTGCCGGGCCGGCCGGTGTTCGTGCATTTCGCACTCACACCTCCTCGCTGCGATCAGCGACCGCACAGAATCGACTGTTCACCATGTCTTCTGCACTGCACAGTGCTGCCCTGCCCACTGCCACGTCTGCGTATGCCTCGGCCACGACTCGGCCCGGGATCGACCCGCACCGGCACGCGGCTGACACCCTCGTCAGCCCGGCAGCGCTACTGACGACCGCCAACCGCTGCCCCCGCCCCGCGACCATGGTCGGCAATACGCCCGTCCTGTGGGTGACCGAACCACTGGCGCCCTCCGGTCGCGGGTTCTGGGCCAAACTCGAGGGCGCCAATCCCGGCGGCATGAAGGACCGCACCGCCCTGCACATGGTCGAGCGCGCCACCGCACGTGGCGAACTCGCACCAGGCGATCCGATCATCGAATCCACCAGCGGCACTCTGGGACTCGGGCTCGCGCTGGCCGGGATGGTGCACGGCCACCCGGTCACCCTCGTCACCGATCCCGGACTGGAACCGCTCATGCGCCATATGCTCGCCGCCTACGGCGCCCGAGTAGAGATGGTGGAACAGCCACATCCCGTGGGCGGCTGGCAGCAGGCCCGCCGCGATCGTGTTGCCGAGCTGCTTGCCGAAGATCCACGGGCCTGGTGCCCTGATCAGTACCGCAATCCCGACAACCGTGAGGCCTACGAGTCGCTGGCGTTGGAACTGGTGGCACAGCTGGGCCGAGTCGACGTTCTGGTGTGCTCGGTGGGTACCGGCGGCCATTCGGCCGGCGTCGCGCGGGTGCTGCGCCGGTATTTCCCGCACCTGAAGCTCGTCGGCGTCGATACGGTGGCGTCCACGATCTTCGGCCAGCCTGCCGGACCGCGACTGATGCGCGGGCTCGGGTCCAGCATCCATCCCGATAATGTCGACTATCCGGCGTTCGACGAAATCCATTGGGTCGCACCGTCAGAGGCCGTGTGGGCGTGCCGGGCACTGACGGCGACCCACCATGCCAGCGGCGGATGGAGTGTCGGCGCGGTGGCGTTGGTCGCCGGATGGCTGGCGCGCACCAGCGAGCCGGACGCCCGGATCGCGGCTGTGTTCCCGGACGGACCGCTGCGGTATTTCGACACCGTCTATAACGACGACTACTGCCGCACGCACGGCCTGCTCGACGCTCCGGTGCCGGACGAACCCGCGACGATCACGCATCCAGGTGACGCCGTGGTCACCAGCTGGACCCGCTGCACCACCGTGCTCGATCCGCGAGGTCGGCGCCGCACCGAGCCGACCGCACAATCGACCACCTCGCACCGACCGACGGCAGACGGCATCGACCGGCGTAGCGACCATGCCTCGACCGCTCAGGAGATCACCCGGTGACCGAGTTCTTCGCGACCTATCGCAGCTTCAGCAGGCCGAGCCGGATGCTGATGATCAATCAGTTCGCCATCAACATCGGCTTTTTCATGCTGATGCCCTATCTGGCCGGCTATATGGCGGGACCGTTGGGGCTGGCCGCATGGGCTATCGGCCTGGTGCTCGGCATCCGCAACTTCAGCCAGCAGGGCATGTTCCTGGTCGGTGGCACCCTGGCCGATCGGCTCGGCTACAAGCCGCTGATCGTTGCCGGATGTTTGTTGCGCACGGGCGGTTTCACTCTGCTGGCTTTCGCGGATTCACTACCGGCACTGCTGATCGCCTCGGCCGCCACCGGTTTCGCCGGTGCGCTGTTCAATCCGGCGGTGCGCGCCTATCTCGCGGTGGATTCCGCCGATCGCCGGGTCGAAGCCTTCGCGATGTTCAATATCTTCTATCAGGCCGGCATCCTGTTCGGCCCGGTTGTCGGGCTGGCGTTGATGGCGTTCGACTTCCGTGCCACCGCCGCTGGGTCGGCCGTGGTGTTCGCCCTGTTGACCATCGCCCAGTTGCGCGCCCTGCCGCAGCACGAGGCGGAAAAGAAATCAGCTTCGGTACTAGACGATTGGCGGGTGGTCGTCGCAAATCGCCCGTTCCTGCTGTTCGCCGCGGCGATGATCGGCTGTTATGTCCTCTCGTTCCAGGTGTATCTGGCCTTGCCGATGCAGGCGAGCCGAGTAGTGGGCGCCGAGGCCGCGACCACCCTGATGACGGCGGTATTCGTAGTGTCCGGGGTCATCGCCATCGCAGGCCAGCTGCGGATCACCCGCTGGTTCGCCGCGCGCTGGGGACGGCCGCAGAGTCTGGTCCTCGGCATGGTTATCCTTGCCGCCGCGTTCGTGCCGTTGCTGCTGGTACCGGGCACCGCGCTCGGCACACCGGTCGCGATCGGGGTCATGCTGCTGACGGCGGCGGTGCTCGGTGTCGGCGCGGCGGCGGTGTTTCCGTTCGAGATGGATACCGTGGTCGCTCTGTGTGGCGATCGGCTGGTGGCCACCCATTACGGGCTGTACAACACCATCGTCGGCATCGGCATTCTGCTCGGCAACTTGGGCACCGGCACCATCCTGGACGCCGCGCGTGCGGCCGGTCTCAGTTCCCTGGCCTGGGCGGGGCTGATCGCGATCGGGGCGATCTCGGCGGGCGGTCTTGCGCTGCTCACCCGCGCCGGCCGGTTGGACGCGCCGGTTCCGGTGGGCTGACAGACCAGTGGGTGGCGGGCGCCGGTCATCGACGCCCACCACCCACATCCGCGGTGAGTGCCTACTTCATCGCAGTGGGCCCGTCCGGCATACCGCCCTCGCGGGCACCCTGATCCAACCGGAAGGGCGGGTACTCGTCACGCATGAGCGAGGAGTACGCCTGTACACGCAACGCCCACCGATTGATCCCGAGGACGAAGTCGTACAGGCCACCGGGGTAGCGCGCGGTGAACAGCAGGGCGATGACCGCGATCAATACCAGCAGGCCGAGCAGGGGTGGCGCGTACGCGCCGTGCCATTCATCATCCCAGCCCGTCGCGGCCCATGTACCGCTCACCATGGCCCCGACCAGCAGATAGTGCGGGATCGCCAGCAACCACCACTTCACCAGCACCAGGCCGCGATGCAGGCGTTCGGGGTAGTCGACCACCACGTCGGCCGGGTAATCCGGCCTCGAATCGAGCGAGAACGGCGGGTATTTGTCGGTCCCGAGCACACCCCACGCATAGAACGTGACCCGCCACGACCAGCGCATCACGCCGACATTGAAATCGAACAGACCGCGCGGATACCGGCCGGTGAACAGAATCGCGAAGAAAGCGATGATCGTGACGACCGCGTACGCGATGTGCAAGAAGAACAACACGATGTAATGCGGAATGGCGAGAATCCACTTCACCAGCCACATCCACCGCGACAGCGCGGGGTCGAGATCGCCGCGGACGTGGACGGGATAGCCGGATGTCGCGGGGACGCCGGTATTCTCGGGATTGCCGGGTTGCATGGTCGACACTCCTTACCAATGCTCGGGGAGCAGGGCGGCATTTGTGGCCGTGTCTGGTGATTGTGTCCCACAACGCGTTAGGCGTCGGCAACGATGCGGTACCGACACGCCGACAATTCGTTCGCCGGGTGAACGGATTCGGTCCCTCAGGCCTTTCGCGCCCGGAAATCGGTTGTCAGTGGGGCGCTTCTCCGTGCGCGGAGTACAGGCTGATGTCGCCGTCCTCGCCGAGAAACGCGTTGACGAGCATGATGCGGCCTTCGCGCAGCACATCGGGTTCGGGCGCGCTGGTGGTGATGGTGATCTGCGGAATCGACGACCAATTCACGACGTAGCGCTGCGGCGGGCCCGCGTCGTCGGACAGCCGGGCAAGCCGGAACACCGACACGTCCTGGCGGAGCATGAGGTCGCGGATGACCTCGGCGATTCGCTCGGGGTCTTCCAGCGCGAACATGAAGCCGAATGTCAACTCGGGCGAGGACACGTAGGCGGGCACAAACTCCGAGGCTAGCCCATTGATTGCCGGTGCGCAGGCACTACGCGCGGGCAGTTGCCGACGGTGCGCCGGCAGTTTCGAACGGTGGCAGTAGACGTCATTTCCGCATTCGGCCCGGAAACCGGATCGCGCCGGTGCCGAGGGGGTATCCGTCCCAGTCGGAGCCCCTCGGCCCGGCGCATCCATCCGCGGGGTTCGCCGCGATGGTGGTTGATTCCCGCGGCTAGCGCGGGCGGTCGGTCTCCGGATCGACGACCTCGGCCTCGACGTAGCTCGCCGGGGTGACATCGGCGCCGAAACGCGGATCGTCGTCGAGGCCGGTGAGCCGGGGCTCGGCGTCGAACTCCGGATCGTCGGCGGGTACCTCGACCGCGTCGGCGGCGTCACGCTTGGCCGCGGCCGCCGCTTCGTTCATTTCGATCGCGTCGGTGATCCACTCACCGATCTCCCGGGTCACGTCGGCAACGGTGCCGGTGATGATGGTGGCGATATTGCCGACATGCTTGGCACCGGAAGACGTCAATTCTTGGATCAGATCTTTGTTGGCTTCGAATTTCCCGATCATTTACACGCCCACTTCGGTAGCCTTCCGCTGTCGCATCACGATAACACCGGGGGCCGGCTTCTTCCGCAGGGCAGCGGGCAGCAGGGCGGCGAAACGGGATTCGAGCAGACGCGGCGGCAGAGCCAGTTGGAAGATCTTCGCCCACACCGAACCGATCTGCTTGCTGAACGGACCGGTGTTGTACGGAAGACCATATTTCTTGCAGAGTTCTTCGACCTCGGGAGCCATCTCCGGGTAACGGTTGGCGGGCAGGTCCGGGAACAGATGGTGCTCGATCTGATGCGACAGGTTGCCCGACATGATATGGAACAGCTTGCCGCCGTCGATGTTGGCCGAGCCGAGCATCTGGCGGACGTACCACTCGCCGCGGGTCTCGAACTCGGTCTCCTCCTCGGTGAACGTCTGTACGCCCGAGGGGAAGTGCCCACAGAAGATGATCGAGTACGCCCACACGTTGCGGACCAGGTTCGCCGCGACATTGCCCGCCAGCGTGCTGACGAACAGCGGCCCGGTCAGCGCAGGGAACACGATGTAATCCTTGAGCACCTGACGCCCGGACTTACGCAGCTGGCCCTTGATCAGCGGCTTGAGGTCGGACCACTTGCGCTTGCCCTGGATGATGTTGTCGGCCTCCAGGTCGTGCAGCATCACGCCCCATTCGAAGAACACCATCAGCAGGAACGCGTACACCGGGTTGCCCAGGTAGTACGGATTCCACTTCTGGCCCTCGTCGATGCGCAGGATGCCGTACCCGATATCGCGGTCGCGGCCGTGGATATTGGTGTAGGTGTGGTGCATGTAGTTGTGCGAATGCTTCCACTGGTCCCCCGGGCAGACGTTATCCCACTCGAACACACGGGAATTGAGGCCCTGCTCACGCATCCAGTCGTACTGGCCGTGCATGACATTGTGGCCGATCTCCATATTGTCCAGAATCTTGGACACACCGAGCGCGGCCACGCCGGCCAGCCAGAACGGAGGCAGGAAGCCCAGGTACATCAGTCCGCGACCGGCGATCTCGAAACCGCGCTGCGCCTTGATGATCGAGTAGATGTATTCGCGGTCGCGCTCACCGAGGTCGGCGACGATGCGGTCGCGCAGCTCGTCGAGCGCACGGCCGATCTCCTCGACCTGGTCCGGCGTGAGGACGAGTGGGCCGTCCTTCGTTTCGGTCAGAATGGTCATCGGTTCTCCCCTTCAGTTGTCAGATGTCGATGTCGACGTCGCCGACGGCGGCGCTGACACAGAGTTGGATGGGCTGATCGGGATCGGCGTCGGTCTCGCCGGTACGCAGGTTGCGGGTGCAGCCGGTACGCCGGACGGCGGTGCAGGAGAAGCAGATACCCATCCGGCAGCCGAATTCCGGGTTCAGCCCGGCAGCCTCGGCCTGCTCGAGCAGGCTGTCTCCGGTGTTGTCGGCACTGACGCCGCTGGCGGAGAAGCTCACCGTGCCGTGGACGTCGGCGGCGTCGACCGGCGCCACCGACAGCGTGAACTCCTCGGTGTGCAGGCGATCACCGAGCTGCTCGGCGTCGAAGACTGTACGCACCGAATTCATCAGCGGAGCGGGCCCGCACAGGTAGGTGTGCGCGTCGGCGAACCACGGCGCGATCCGTTCGAGTTCGTCGTAATCGAAGGTGCTGCCGTCCAGCTCCGGGTACCGCATCTCCAGTGTGACGTTGGGATGGGCGGCGGCGATGGCGGCGAGTTCGACGCGGTGCGGAACGTATTCCGGTGTGCGTGCGTAGTGCAGGAACACCACCGGGCCGGTATGCCCCTCTTCGGTGAGGGTGCGCAACATCGACAGCACGGGCGTGATGCCGCTGCCGCCGCTGATCAGCAGCACGCGGTCCGGGCGCGCGTCGGGCAGATGGAAGACGCCCGACGCAGGCACGAGATCGACGACGAGGCCCGGTTCGGCCGTTCGGTGCAGGTACCGCGACACCAGGCCTTCCGGATGCACCCGAATGGTCAGGTCGATGCGACGGTGCCGCTCGTGCTGCGAATTCACCGGTGAATAGCAGCGGGTGTGGCGCACGCCGTCGATGACGACGCCGATCTGCACGAACTGGCCGGCCCGGAAACCGGACCACTGCCGCGTCGGCCGCAGCGACAGCGACACCGTCCCCGGCACCGACCGGTCCACCCGCACGATCTCCGCGCGCAGCTCCCGAGCGGTGAGCATCGGGCGCACCAGCTCCAGATAGCGATCGAGCGGATGCGGTGTGGTCAGGGTCTGCACCAGATTGACGAGATCCACCATGGGGTTTCTCCGTGCCTGTCGTTGGTCACACTCGGCGGGACGAGACCGAGACAAATTTCAGTGTACGTCTGTACACTCAACAGTGTGACCGATGACCGGGGATGGATGTCAACCAGGAGCTCATGTGACGCGAACTACATCTACGGAATAAGCGCATGGTGAACGGATGTATGCTCACCGTGATGAGCGAGCAGGCGGAAACCCGAGTCGAGCGCAAAGAGCGCACGCGGCGGGCGCTGCTGGACGGGACCCTCACCCTCGCCGCCGAACGCGGTTTCGCCGCGCTCAGCCTGCGCGAGATCGCCCGCTCGGCAGGCATCGTGCCGACAGCCTTCTACCGGCATTTCGCCTCGCTGGAAGATCTGGGCGCCACCCTGGTCGATGAAGGTGTCAAGGCGCTGCGCCTTGCCCTGCGGCAACTGCGTCGCCGGCCGGACGCACATCTGTCGGAGACCGTGCGTTTCGTCTTCGATCAGGTGGGCGACAAGCGGGAACTGTTCGGCTTCCTTACTCGGGAGCGACGCGGCGGTTCGGCCGCGCTGCGGCAGGCGATCGCCCTGGAAATGCAGCTGATCGTGCGCGAACTGGTGGTCGACTTCTCGCGCATCAGCGCGCTGGATTCCTGGTCACCCGAGGATCTGGAGCTGGCCGCGGATCTGATCGTCTCCACTGTCGCCGACGGCATCGCCGACTACGTCGCCGCCGCACCACGCGACCAGCAGCCGACGGTCGACCGCACGGTGTATCAGGTCCGGCTCATCGCGCTGGGCATGGGCGCCTGGAAGCCGTAGGCCCCGATCACGTGCGGGGACGGTGACCGATTGGCGTCTTCACCCCGTCGATCATGCGTGGACCGCCGGGCGATCGGCGCCCGCGTCATGTCCGCGTGCGAACGCACCGCTCGACCGTCACTCCTTGGCATCAACAGGCCGAGCCGAGTTGTGCACCGCATCCGGCGGTGGGACCGCGAGCAAAGCGGCCAAGCCGAGGGCCAGCACTACCAGCAGCCCGACGATGCCCGCCCGGTCGGTCGCGAACGCCCACGCGAAGAAGCCGAACAGCAGCGGGGCAAGGAACGAGACCGCCCGGCCGGTAGTGGTGTAGAGGCCGAACAGCTGGCCTTCACGACCCGGGGGTGCGAGCCGAGCCAGGTACGAGCGGGCCGAGGCCTGCGCAGGGCCGACGAATACCGTCAGCAGCAGGCCGAATATCCAGAACATGAGCGGACCGGAGACCGCGAGCAGCGCGCTCCCGCAGATCAACATCGCCACCAGCGACACCACGATCACCCGCTTCGGGCCGACCCGATCGTCGAACCGGCCCGCGATGATCGCGCCGAGCGCCGCGACCACATTGGCGGCGATACCGAACAGCAGCACATCGTCATCGGCGAAGCCGTACACCCCGACCGCCAATACCGCGCCGAAGGTGAACACCCCCGCGAGGCCATCTCGGAATATCGCGCTGGCCAGTAGGAACCCGACCGTGCGCCGATCCTCGACCCACAGTTCGCGCAGGTCCCGCCACAGCACCCGATAGGAGCCGAGCAGCCCCCCGGACGCCGCGCCCGGATCGGCGCCGGTGCGCACCACCTCGGGCACCGCGAACAGCACCGGCAGCGCGAACGCGGCGAACCACACCGCGGCCAGCACAGCCACCAGCCGGATATTGAGACCGTCGTCGGTGGGGATGCCGAACAGCCCGCGCTGGTCGCCGTCGCCGGCGATGAAGCCGAGATAGCAGATGAGCAGCAGGAAGATTCCGCCGAAATAGCCCATCGCCCAGCCGAATCCGGACACTCGGCCGACGGTGGCCGGGGTCGAGACCTGACGCAGCATGGCGTTGTAGGGCACATTGGCCAGTTCGAAGCAGGCCGAACCGAAGCCGAGCAGGACCAGACCGAGCCACAGATCGTGATAGTCGTCGTGGACGAAGAACATCGCGACCATCGCGACCACGGTCAACGCGGTCAGCACACCGAGCGAGCGTTTGCGATTGGCGGTGGCATCGAAGCGCTGCCCACTGACCGGCGCGGTCAGGGCGACAACGAGCCCGGCGATGCCGAGTGCCCAGCCCAACCACGCGCTCGCCGAGATACCGCCGGGCAGATCGTCGCCGACGCTGTCGGTCAGATACACCGAGAATACGAAGGTCAAGATGACCGCGTTGAATGCGGCCGAGCCCCAATCCCACAGGCCCCACGCCACCACCTGCCCGCGCCCGGTACCGGCCTCACCGCGCGCGTCGACCTCGCTCATACGCGCACCCTAATCGAGAGTGCGGCCCGCAGCCGGTCATCGGTCCGCGCCTTGCCGAACAGGATTCCGCTGTACCGACCGCCATCGGTCATACCCTGGTGACTCGGCCCGACGCACCGTAACCGCCGCGTCGTGTGCCCACCACGGCGCGGCCCGTCGCCGCCTGCCAGCAGGCAGCAATCTGGGACCGAGAGCTATATGCACCCAGTTGCATAGTACTTACAGTATCGAATACTCTGAATGGTATGGCTCTCGAGCATGCCCTGCTGGTCTCGCTGACCGAACGCGCCGGATCCGGATACGAACTGGCCGCGCGGTTCGACAAGTCGATCGGCTACTTCTGGAGCGCCACCCATCAGCAGATCTATCGGGTGTTGCGCCGCATGGAGGAATCCGGCTGGCTGCACAGCGAATCGGTCGCCCAGGAGGGCAGGCCGGACAAGAAGGTTTATTCGGTGAGCGAGGCCGGACGCGCGGAACTGGCGCGCTGGATCGGCGAGCCCACCGAACCCGAACGCGAGCGCAACGAATTCTTCGTCAAGGTGCGCGCCGCTGCCTACGGCAACCTGAATGCGCTGCTCACCGAGGTCGCGCGGCGTCGCGACGAACACCGCCGGCAGCTCGAGCTGTACCGGCTCATCGAGAAACGAGACTTCCCGGCGCCGGATCAGCTCACCGGCACCGGGCTGCACCAGTACCTGGTGCTCCGCGCGGGAATCCGCAGGGAGATCGGGTCCGCCGAATGGTGCGACGAGGTCCTGGAGGCCTTACGACCGAAAACCCCGCCACCGCACCCGCCAGCCCCGGGCGCGGACTGACGTCAGAAAGCGAGCCCGATCGTGAGATCGACCAGCTACCCCCATCTGTTCGAGCCCCTCGACCTCGGCCACACCACGCTGCGCAATCGCGTGATCATGGGGTCGATGCACACCGGCCTGGAGGATCGGGCCTGGGACACCAACCGTCTCGCCGCCTACTTCGCCGAACGCGCGCGCGGCGGCGTCGGGCTCATCATCACCGGCGGCTACGCCCCCAACCGGACCGGTTGGCTGCTGCCGTTCGGCGCCAAGCTCACCAATAAGACCGAGGCCTACCGGCATCGGGCCATCACCCGTGCGGTGCACGCCGAAGGCGGCAAGATCGCGTTGCAGATCCTGCACGCGGGCCGGTATTCGTACATGCCCGGCAGTGTGTCGGCATCCTCGATCAAGGCGCCGATCAATCCGTTCCGGCCGCGCAAGCTCTCGGCCAAGGGCGTCGAGCAGACCATCGATGATTACGCGCGTTGCGCCGGGCTGGCCAAGTTCGCCGGCTACGACGGCGTCGAGATCATGGGCGGTGAAGGCTATTTCATCAACCAGTTCCTCGCGCCACGCACCAACAAGCGCACCGACAAGTGGGGTGGATCGGCGCAGAACCGGCGCAGGCTCGCCGTCGAGATCGTGCGCCGCACCCGCGCCGCCGTAGGGCCGGACTTCATCATCGTGTTCCGGCTGTCGATGGCCGAGCTGGTGGAGAAGGGCCAGACCTTCGACGAGATCGTCGCGCTGGCCCAGGAACTCGAAGCCGCGGGCGCCAGCATCCTCAATACCGATATCGGCTGGCACGAGGCTCGGGTGCCGACGATCGTCACCTCGGTGCCGCGCGGGGCCTTCGTCGAATTCACCGCGAAGATCACTTCGCAGGTGAATATCCCCGTGTGCGCTTCGAACCGGATCAATATGCCCGAGATCGCGGAGGAGATCCTTACCCGCGGTGACGCTCAGTTGGTTTCGCTGGCGCGACCGTTCCTGTCGGACCCGGACTGGGTCAACAAGGCCGCGCAGAACCGGGTCGACGAGATCAATACGTGCATCGCCTGCAATCAGGCCTGCCTCGATCACGCTTTCCAGCGCAAGACCGTCTCCTGCCTGCTCAACCCGCGTGCCGGACACGAAACCGAGCTGAAGCTCCTGCCCACCCGCCGCGCCAAGCGCGTCGCAGTGGTCGGCGCGGGGCCCGCCGGACTGTCCGCGGCGGTGAATCTCGCCGAACGCGGTCACCGCGTCGATCTGTTCGAAGCCGACACCAAGATCGGCGGCCAGTTCGATATCGCGCGGCGTATTCCAGGCAAGGAAGAGTTCGACGAGTCCATCCGGTACTTCACGCGCAAGCTCGAAATCACCGGCGTCACCGTTCATCTCGGTAGGCGCGCCACCGCGGCCGACCTGATCGAGGGCCGCTACGACGAGGTTGTGCTGGCCACCGGTGTGCGCCCGCGCATTCCGAACATCCCCGGCATCGACCACCCCATGGTGCTGACCTACGCCGAGCTGGTGCGCGAGGAGAAACCGGTCGGCAAGCGCGTCGCGGTGATCGGCGCGGGCGGCATCGGTTACGACGTCAGCGAATTCCTCACCGTCGAGGGCCATCCCACGCTGAAGCTGGACGAGTGGAAGCAGGAGTGGGGCGTCGATTCGGCCGATGAACAGGTCCGCGGCCAACTCGCCACGCCGGTCCCCTCCCCCGCCGCCCGCGATGTGGTGCTGCTGCAACGCAAGTCCGGCACGTTCGGCACGAGCCTCGGCAAGACCTCGGGCTGGGTGCATCGGGCCGCGCTGAAAGCCAAGGGAGTCGAGCAGATCGGTGGCGTCAACTACGAACGCATCGACGACAACGGGCTGCACATCAGCTTCGGGGACAAACGCGAGCGTCCGCAGCTGATCCCGGTGGACAACGTCGTCATCTGCGCCGGTCAGGAATCGGTACGCGACCTGGAAGACGACTTGCGCGCGGCCGGGATGAACCTGCACCTCATCGGTGGCGCCGAACTCGCGGCCGAACTCGACGCCAAGCGCGCGATCAATCAGGGCACCCGCCTGGCCGCTCGGCTGTGAGCTGAGCAGGTCGGCCAGCGACACGTGGCGGACCGGTGTCGCTTACGCTCATGGCGTGAGCTTGCCTGCCCCCACCGCCGACAATCGTGCCGTCGTCACCGGAGCGTCGTCCGGGATCGGAACCGCGCTGGCCGCCGAACTGGCCATGCGCGGATATTCGCTGATCCTGGTCGCCCGGCGCGGGGACATCCTCGAGGAGTTGGCACAGCGCCTGACGCTGGCCCACGGCATCACCGCCGAGGTGCGCGCGGTCGACCTCGCCGACCGGGAACAGCGGGCGCCGCTGGTGGAGGAGTTGTCGGCGCGCAATATCGCCATCCTGTGCAATAACGCGGGCATCGCGACATTCGGCGCGGTCGCCGACCTCGACCCCGCCTATGAGCGCGACCAGCTCGAGCTCAACGCCGTCGCCGTGCACGACCTGTCCCTTGCGGTCCTGCCCGGCATGATCGAGCGCGGCGCGGGCGGCATCCTGATCAGCGGCTCGGCGGCGGGCAATATGCCGATCCCGAACAACGCCACCTATGCCGCGAGCAAGGCCTTCGCCAACACCTTCTCCGAATCGCTGCGCGGTGAGCTCAAAGGCACCG
The DNA here is from genome assembly GCF_042754945.1 of Nocardia sp. NPDC059180. NCBI lineage: Bacteria > Bacillati > Actinomycetota > Actinomycetes > Mycobacteriales > Nocardiaceae > Nocardia > Nocardia sp. NPDC059180. Next base: position 158,369 of record NZ_JBHZBU010000006.1, on the reverse strand, counting down.
GCGTCAACGTCACCCTCCTGGCGCCGGGCCCGGTCCGCACCGAGGCTCCGGACCCCTCGGAGGCGTCGATCGTCGACCGCATGGTCCCCGACTTCATGTGGGTCTCCTCCGAATCCACCGCCAAATCCTCCATCGATGCCCTCGCCCGCAACAAAATGCGCATCGTCCCAGGGTTGATTTCGAAGGGCATGAGCGTCGCCGGCCAGTACGGCCCGCGCGCGGTCACGGCCCCGGTCGCCGGAGCGTTCTACAAAAAACTCGGCAGCTGACCCACACCCAAACCCTCCCCCCGCACCCCCAGGCCGATGCGAGCACGAGGGGGCCATGAGACTGGCGACACGCCGCAAGGCCCGGTCTCATGTCCCCCTCGTCGAACCCGCTACCGCGGGAAGAGGGTCAGGACCTGGGTCATGACGTCTCGGGCGACGTCGTAGGTTGCTGCCGAGACTTCGACGATCGGGACGCGGGCGCCGAATATCGTTGTGTCGGGCGGTAGTTCGGGGCCGACGACTGCGGTCAAGATCGGGATGCTGCTGTCGTAGAGCGAAGCCCACCGATGCACGGTGCGGTCGCCGATCTGCTCCTGGGTGCTGTTGGCCGCCACGTGGGCGGGGACGCGGTACTCATAGCTGACGGTGACGGTGTCGTCGCGGTACCGAAACAGGCATTGGGTGAGTCTGCGTTGATCAGTGTCCGCGGTGCCTGCCAGTTTCGAACGGACCGCGCACGGGTCGGCGCCGAGCAGCACCGTGGGCACCGTATCGGGCGAGGTTCCCTGCGGCGGCGACTGCCGCCACCGGTCGATCATCCCGGGCAGCAACCCGTCGGCGACGGCGCACGGATCCTGCCCCGGCGTCGTCAGGCCCAGGTAGAAGGCGGCGCCCGACAGGAAGCGGGCGGTGGCGCCGCAGGAGCGCGGCGGGCCGTCGTCGCGGTCGGGGACCAGCCGCACGCTCACATCACCGACCTGTTTGCTGATACCGCGGCCGGGGGTCAGTTCGGGGAGCAGGGTTGCATGCCAAGTGAAGACGCTGCCTTCACCCGGTGCCTCGCTGCCGAGGGTCGCTCGGCACGAGTCGAGACCGACTGTCACGTTCCGAACCTCGCCGAGGTCATCGAGGGTGTCGCGCGGGATCAGCGAGCACACATCGATCTGGCGGGTCGCTTGCGCAACGGTTGCGTGCTGCGGCGCGGTGTCGGCGGGTGCCGACCAGAATTCGGGCGGTGGGGCGGGAATCACCGGCGACGGTGGCGCAGGTTCGGCTGCCCGGGTGCTTTCCTCATCGCTGCAGCTCATGACCGAGAGCACGACGACCGCGGCGAGCGTGAGCGTCCGATACATCGTCACACCTGTCCTCCCAGCCGAACCTGAGCCGAATCGATGTCCGGCCCCGAGTCTCCCGCACCGGCAATCTGCTCGCAATCACTCGAGCTCGTCAACAGCTGGTCAGGATCGACGGCCGGGGTGTCAAGGACTCGTCAGCGCGCTGCCCGCGTTCCTTGGCGCGGCGTAGTCCTGGAGGTGGCCCCGCATACCGAGAAAGCGGGGGCGTCTCAGGAGAAGCTTGTGACGTTGCTCGATATTCTTCCGTCGTTGCGGACGGTGGTGCGACCGCGACTGGATTCGGCGGTGTGGCCGCAGGACACGCATTACGACGACTACGGGCGGATCACCGTCGGTGGAGTGGCACTGGCCGATATCGCCGATCAGTTCGGCACCGCCACCTACGTGCTCGACGAACGCGAGGTCAGGGACCGCTGCCGCGCCTATCACAAGCACTTCCCGGAGGCGGAGATCATCTATGCCGGTAAGGCGCTGATGATCCGGGCTGTTGCGCAGTGGGTGCGCGAGGAGGGCATGTCGGTGGACGTTTGCTCGGGCGGTGAGCTGGCCATCGCACTCGCCGCCGGGGTCGATCCGCAGCGGATCGTGCTGCACGGCAACGGGAAATCCGGTGACGAACTCACCACCGCCGTCGACGCCGGCGTCGGCCGGATCGTGGTGGACTCCCTCACCGAGATCACCCTGCTCTCGGCGCTTGCCACCCGCCCACAACGTGTGCTGCTGCGCCTGTCGCCCGGGATCGATGTGCACGGGCACCCCGCGGTGCGCACCGGCGTGGTTGATCAGAAGTTCGGTTTCCCACTCGGTAGCGCGATGGCCGCCGAAGCGGTGCAGCGCATCATGGCGCAGCCGAATCTGAACCTGGTCGGCCTGCACTGTCACCTGGGGTCGCAGATCTACAACCCGGACTACTACGGGGAGGCCGTCCGGCGGCTGATCGGCGAAATGGCCTGGATCCGCCACGAATACGACCACATCCTCACCGAACTCGACCTCGGCGGCGGGCATGCGGTCGCCTACCGCGGCGGCGATGCGGAAATGAACCTGGCCGAGCTGGCCGACATCATCGACGACGCCCTCGACTCGGCCTGCGCCCGGCATCGCTTCCCACGCCCGGCCATCGCCTTGGAACCCGGCCGCGCGATCGTGGCGCGCGCCGGGGTGACGCTGTACCGGGTGCTATCGATCAAACATATCGACGGCGGCCGCACCTTCGTCACCGTCGACGGAGGAATGAACGACAACCCCCGAGTCGCGCTCTACGGCGCGGGATACGAGGTGGTGGTGGCGGGCAGGCATCCGCGCGGGCCACAGATGACAGCAACAGTCGCGGGCCGGTACTGCGAGGCAGGCGATATCCTCGCCACCGACATCCGGCTCCCGGCCGATCTGCGCCCGGGCGAAGTACTGGCCGTTCCGTGCACCGGCGCCTATCACCACAGCCTCGCCTCCTCGTACAACAGCGTCGGCCGTCCGCCGATCGTCGCCGTGCGCGACGGCCGGGTTCGCGAACTGGTCCGCCGCGAAACCATCGCTGATCTCATGGCCCGCGATACCGGCGCATAGCGAACGCCTGATCGCCCGCACCGCGCGGTGAACAGACCTCCGCTCAGCGGCGTTTGCGGGTGCCGAAGAGGGTGCGGGTGATCTCACGCCCGGCGACGGTGGCCGCGGAGCGCAGGAAGCTCTTCACCGCCGGGTTCTTCATGATGCGTTCCGCGGCCGAATCGTCGTCCGCGCTGGGCGAGCGCCCTGGAGCGGGTTCCGGCTCGACCTCCGGTTCGGCCGCCGCGACATTCGCCGCGAGCATCTCGTAGGCCGATTCTCGGTCCACCGTCTGCCCATACTTGCCGTGCAGGGCACTGGCCAGCGCGCGCGACTTGATGGCGTCGGCGCCGATGGTGTCCATGAGCGAGCGCGGCGGCTGAATCTTCGTCCACGCCACCGGCGTCGGTGAGCCGCGCTCGGACAGCACGGTCACGATCGCCTCGCCGGTGCCGAGTGAGGTGAGCGCCTTTTCGAGGTCGTAGGCATCGCTCTTCGGGTAGGTGCGCACCGTTTTCGACAGCGCCTTCTGATCGTCGGGGGTGAATGCGCGCAGCGCGTGCTGCACGCGCGCACCCAGCTGGGACAGCACCGGATTCGGGATATCGGTGGGCAACTGGGTGCAGAAGAACACACCGACACCCTTGGACCGGATCAGTTTCACGGTCTGTTCCACCTGGTCCAGGAAAGCCTTCGACGCGTCGGCGAACAGCAGATGCGCCTCGTCGAAGATGAACACCAGCGCGGGTTTGTCCACATCACCGACTTCGGGCAGGGTCTGGAACAGATCGGCGAGCACCCACATCAGGAAGGTGGAGAACATCGCGGGCCGCGCCGCCTGCGCGCCGAGTTCGAACAGGGTGATCACGCCCCGGTCACCTTCGGTGCGCAGCAGATCGGCCGGATCGAGTTCGGGTTCACCGAAGAAGGTGTCGCCGCCGTCGGCTTCCAGATTCACGAGCGCACGCAGGATCACCCCGGCCGTCGCCGAGGAAACACCACCGATGCCTTGCAGATCGGCCTTGCCCTCCGGGCTGGTGAGATGCTGGATCACCGCGCGCAGATCTTTCAGGTCGAGCAGACCGAGACCCTGCTTGTCGGCCCAATGGAAGATCAGCCCGAGCGTGGATTCCTGGGTTTCGTTGAGCCCGAGTACCTTGCTGAGCAGGATCGGGCCGAACGAGGTGATGGTCGCGCGGATCGGCACGCCGATCCCCTCGGTCCCGAGCGAAACGAACTCGGTCGGGAATCCGGCGGGCGCCCAGTCGTCGGCGCCGGTCTCCACAGCGCGCTGGGCCAGCTTCTCGCTCTGCTCCCCCGGCTGCGACAGCCCCGACAGATCACCCTTCACATCGGCCATGACCACCGGAACGCCCGCGCGCGAGAGCTGTTCGGCGATGCCCTGCAAGGTCTTGGTCTTTCCGGTACCGGTGGCGCCGGCGACCAGGCCGTGCCGGTTCATCATGCGCAAAGGAATCCGCACTCGCGCAGTGGAATCGACTGTGCCATCGACGATCACGGTGCCCAACTCCAACGCCGCGCCTTCGACCGAGTATCCGGATGCGATCTCCTGCGCGACCGACGAGCCGCCATCTCCGGCTGCCGCGCCACCGGACTCAGCTGCCGAAGCACCGGATACGGCCGTCGCGCCCGAGTCGGTCGCAACACCGCCCGACTCCGCCGCCGCTTCGGCTTCCGCGGCCTCCGCCGCCGCTGTCGCCTCGGCGGCAATCCGCGCGGCTTCCTCTGCTGCCTTGCGAGCGGCCGCGGCCTTCTCCTGTGGGGTGGTCATCGCAGGTCCTCCTGTGTCGAGCGGAACACCCGCCACCCGGACGGCGCGGCAGCGCACGACTCCACCGAGCTCCGAATGGGCGGGTACTTCGCATGCGGCTTTCCCGCAGCATCGAACGCCTAACCGGACTACCGATCGGCACATCGATGCGGGCGAACGCCGAACCTCTCGCGCCGATGCACCTGGCGAACAGCGTATCGCCGGATCCGGCGCGGACAGGCCAAGTGAGGTAATCGGACACGCCCGGTTCCGCGCTGACTAATGTATTGCGAGTGTCCGACAAATTAGTGGTGTGGATGGATTGCGAGATGACCGGGCTTCGCCTCGACAGCGACAAGCTGATCGAGGTGGCCGCACTCGTGACCGACAGCGACCTCAACATTCTGGGTGACGGCGTCGACATCGTCATCCATGCCGATGACGAGGCCCTCGCCGCAATGCCGCCCGTGGTCGCCGACATGCACGCCCGCTCGGGTCTCACCGACGAGGTGCGCCGCTCCACGGTCACCATGGAAGAGGCCGAGCAGCAGGTGCTCGACTACATCCGTCAGTTCGCGCCCACCCCGGGCACGGTGCCGCTGGCGGGCAATTCGATCGCCACCGACCGCGGATTCATCGCCCGAGATATGCCCGCGCTCGACAGCCACCTGCACTACCGGATGATCGACGTCAGCTCGATCAAGGAGCTGTGCCGGCGCTGGTACCCGCGGATCTACTTCGGCCAGCCGGAGAAGGGCCTGACCCATCGCGCGCTGGCCGATATCAAGGAATCCATCCGCGAGCTGGAGTACTACCGGCGCACCGCGTTCGTGACCGCACCGGGCCCCTCCACCGCGGAGATCGCCACCATCGCGGCCGAGCTGTCCGGTGAGGCAGAAAAGCCCCAGGTCAGCGACGCGCCGGTAACCGATTAGCTCCGAGAGGGGTTGACGCGCTACTATCGACCGCGCCGGTGTCACACCGGCGATGGTGAGTGTAGTTCAGTTGGTAGAGCACCAGGTTGTGATCCTGGCTGTCGCGGGTTCGAGTCCCGTCACTCACCCAAAAAGAAGGTCAGGCCCGGGAGAATTCTCCCGGGCCTGACCTTTTTCTCGGCCGGGATCGCGCGGATTCCCTGCCCGCCCGGATCGATTTTCGGCCCGAACACCCCGACCCCACCATGCGAGAATGCGGCATGGCCCTCAAGATCGACGCACTCGACTCCGCGCTGCTCGCCGAGCTGGCCGCCGACCCGCGCGCGCCGATACTCGAACTCGCCCAGCGCCTCGGCATCGCACGCAACACCGTCCAAGCCAGGATGAAGCGGCTCGAAAGCTCCGGCGCCGTGCGCGGATACCCGCCCGACGTCGACCTGCAAGCCATCGGATACGCCGTCCACGCGTTTCTCGGCATCGAACTCGACCAGAACAAAATGGACGCCATCGTCGAAGCGCTGCGCACCTTCCCACACGTCCTCGAGGTCCACGCCACCACCGGACGCGCCGACCTACTCGTGCGCATCGCCGCACAAACACAGCAGGACCTGCTCGAGATCATCCAGCGGGTACACGCCATCCCCGGCGTCAAACACACCGAGACGATGCTCGCGCTGGCCACGCCCATCGAATACCGCTGCCTGCCGATCGTCGAGCATCTGACGAAGATCCCGCCGACCCCCTGATGTGACCCAGGTCTCTACCTGCCTAAGCAATCTGACGCACTCGCTGGAGTGCTCCAGATCACTTTTGATCAGATTGATCAACCTTTCGCACGACTGTTGACACAGATCACCCTTCCACGGCACATTTCGCTGCACCGAACGCAAGTCCCTTCGTTTGCAGCTCACAATCTGGGTTGTGGAAAGTGTGGTGAGGTGTCCATGACGACCGTTGCCTGTCCGACCTGCCTGCCGCAGGCCGAGCCGACCGCGCCGTACGACCTCGCCGACCGCTACCGCTCCGGAGCGGGCCCGGTCCTGCTCACCGGCGTGCAGGCCATCGCGCGGCTGCTGGTCGAACAGCACGTGCGCGATATTCGGGCGGGCCGTCGCGTCGCGACATTCGTCTCCGGCTATCAGGGCAGCCCGCTGGGCGGGGTGGACAAGATGCTGTTCGGCATGCCGGACGTGCTCACCGAACACGACATCACCTTCGTGCCCGGCCTCAACGAAGAACTCGCCGCCACCTCCGTCTGGGGTAGCCAGGCCGATCTGCCCGCAGGCCGCGCGACCCATGACGGCGTCGTCGGCGTCTGGTACGGCAAAGGCCCCGGCGTGGACCGCGCGACCGACGCCATCCGGCACGCCAACATGTACGGCGTCAACCCGCGCGGCGGCGTGCTGCTGCTGGTCGGTGACGACCCGGCCTCGAAATCCTCGACAGTGCCCGCGGTGAGCGAGCGCTCCTTGGCCGCGATGGGCGTTCCGGTGCTCTTCCCGCGCAACGCCGAAGAGATCATCACCATGGGCATGCAGGGTGTGGCGCTGTCGCGGGCCTCGGGTTGTGTGGTCGCGATGAAGATCGTGGCCGATGTCGCCGACGGCGCCTGGACCGTTGATGCCTCGGTCGCCGACCGCCCGCTCATCGTCCCCGACGTGCAGTGGGAAGGAAAGCCTTTCGTCTACCGGCAGCGGCCGATGGCGGCACCGACCGACAGCGTCCTCGCCGAGGCGGACCTGTACGGACCGCGCTGGGACATGGTCCGCGCGTACGGCGCCGCCAACGACCTCGACGTGATCGAGGTAGACCCCGCCGACGCCACGGTCGGGATCGCGGCCACCGGCACCACTTTCGACGCGGTCCGTCAGGCCCTGCTCGATCTCGGTGTCGACGAGGCCACCATGCACCGCGCGGGGATCCGGCTGCTGCGGATCGGTATGCCCTATCCCGTCGGCCCGTCGACGGTCACGAAGTTCGCCCGCGGTCTCGACCAGCTGATCGTGGTGGAGGACAAGACCGCCTTCATCGAAACGCAGATCCGCGAGATCCTCTACGGCACCGCCGATGCCCCGCGCATCCTCGGCAAGCAGGACGAGCGCGGCGGGCGGCTCATGCCGGTCGACGGCGAACTGACCGCGGGCCGGCTGCTCGGGCCACTGCGCCGGGTGCTGCGCGAACGGGTCGAGCTGAAACGGGCGGCACCGCCGCCGCTGCCGCTGGAGGTGCTCTCGGCCGAGCGGACGCCGTACTTCTGTAGCGGATGCCCGCACAACCGCTCCACCGCGCTGCCCGAGGGATCGATCGGCGGTGGCGGTATCGGCTGCCACACCCTGGTCACCATGTCCGGCCGCAGCGACAGCGCGGTCACCGGACTGACCCAGATGGGCGGTGAGGGCAGCCAGTGGATCGGCCAGGCACCGTTCACCGATGTGCCGCATCTGTTCCAGAACATCGGCGACGGCACCTTCTTCCACTCCGGGCAGCTGGCGGTGCAGGCGTGCGTCGCGGCGGGGGTGAACATCACCTACAAGCTGCTCTACAACGAGGTCGTCGCGATGACCGGCGCCCAGGATGTCGAGGGCATCCTCACCGTCGCGCAACTGACCCACAAGCTCACCGTCGAGGGCGTGCAGCAGATCATCATCTGCGCCGACGAGCCGAAGCGGCACAACAAGAAGGCCCTGGCCAAGGGCACTATGCTGTGGCATCGCGATCGGCTCGACGAGGCGCAGAAGCTGTTGCGCGAGACCAAGGGCGTCACGGTACTGATCTATGACCAGCATTGCGCGGCCGACGCACGCAGGCAGCGCAAACGCGGCGCGCTGCCGGTGCGCAACACCCGGGTGGTGATCAACGAGGCGGTGTGCGAGGGCTGCGGCGATTGCGGCACCAAGTCCAACTGTCTGTCGGTGCAGCCGGTCGAGACCGAGTTCGGGCGCAAGACTCGCATCGATCAGACCTCGTGCAATACCGATTACAGCTGTCTGGACGGCGACTGCCCGTCGTTCGTGACCGTCGAACTCACCCCGCAGAAGAAGGCGGACCGGGGCAGTAAGAAGGCTCGCACCAGTGCCGTCCCGCCGGTGGTGGCCGAACCGGGTCTCGGTACACCGGAAGGCACGCAGAATGTGCTCATCGCCGGGATCGGCGGCACGGGCATCGTCACCGTCAACCAGGTGCTGGCCACCGCCGCACTGCGCGCGGGCTACGAGGTGGAAAGCCTGGACCAGATCGGCATGAGCCAGAAGGCGGGGCCGGTCGTCTCGCATCTGCGCTTCGGTGCCACCGAACTCGAACCGTCCAACCGACTCACCCCGGGCAGCGCCGACTGCATCATGGCCATCGATCTGCTCACCGCCGCCGATCCCCGCTACCTCCAGTACGGCGATGCTGCGAGCACAGTGGCTGTCGCGTCGACGAGCCAGACCCCGACCGGCGACATGGTCTACAACAAGTCGGTGACCTATCCAGAGGCGAGCGTGCTACTGGAACGGCTTACCGCAGTGTCGAATTCGATCAGTCACTTCGACGCGCTCGCCGCGGCGCAGACCCTGTTCGGTAATACCGCGGCGGCCAACTTCCTGATCGTCGGCGCGGCCGTTCAGGCCGGTGGGCTGCGCTTGCCCGCCGCGGCGATCGAGGAGGCCATCGGGATCAACGGTGTCGCGGTGGACAGCAATATCGCGGCCTTCCGATGGGGACGCGCCGCCGTCGCGGATCCGGCGGCGTTCGCCGCGGCTGTCAATGAGGGGCAGCCGCGGCGGACTCCACCGGTGGCGCCCGCGGAACTGCTGGCGCACACCAGCTTCGAGGGCGAAGTGCGGCGACTCGTCGAGCTTCGGGCGGCGCAACTGGTCGGGTACCAGAACGCCAAGGTGGCTCGGCGTTATGCCGAGATCGTCGAACTCGCCTGGTCGGCGGAGCGCACCATCACCGACCGCACTGATTTCAGCGAGTCCGTGGCGCGCGGGCTGTACAAGTTCACCGCCTACAAAGACGAATACGAAGTCGCACGACTGCTGGTCGATCCGGAGTTCCTCGCCGAGGTGCAGGCCCAGGTGCCGGGCGGCGAGAAGCTCACCTACAAGCTGCATCCGCCGATGCTGCGAGCCATGGGCCGGCGCAAGAAAATCGGTCTCGGTCCGAAATCACATGTGGCGCTGAAGGTCCTCGCCAAGGGCAAGATGCTGCGCGGTACCAAGCTCGACCCGTTCGGCTATGCCCACGTCCGCAAGGTCGAGCGCGAACTGCTCACCCACTACACCGGGATGGTGCGTGGGCTCGCAGGCGGCCTGACCGCAGAGACCTATGACATCGCGACCAAGGCTGCCGAACTTCCCGATGTGGTGCGCGGCTACGAGGACGTCAAGCTCGGCAACGTCGAGCTGTACTGGGCGGGTCTGCGCGAGCTCGGTATCGAGCACTGACCGGGCGCGGCCGGATTCGCCAGACCCGAAGAACGACACCAGAAACCCGCCGCAGACCGCGGCGACCCACCAGCCGCGGCAGCGCGATGGCCCACCAGGCCGAGGCTGCCCGGCGCCAAGGAAAGGAATCGACAGTGACAGTTCTGCACACCGATGCAGGAGTCTTCGGCCGCTCGCACGAGCTCAGCGCCCGACGCCATGAGCAGGTCGTGTTCTGCGAGGACGACAGGACCGGCCTGAAGGCGATCATCGCGATCCATTCGACCGCATTGGGCCCCGCACTCGGCGGCACCCGCTTCTACCCGTACGCCGACGAATCCGCGGCGTTGCAGGACGTACTTCGGCTGTCGTGGGGAATGACCTACAAGGCGGCGGCCGCCGGTGTCGACCTGGGCGGCGGTAAGGCCGTCATCATCGGCGATCCGGCGATCGACAAGAGCGAGGCGCTGCTCGCTGCGTACGCGCGGTTCGTGGAGACGCTCGGCGGGCGCTACATCACGGCGGGCGATGTCGGCACGAATACCGACGATCTCGATGTCATCGGCAGGCACACCCGTCACGTCACCGGACGCAGCGCCGCGGCGGGCGGTTCGGGTGACAGCGCCAGGCTGACCGCGCTCGGCGTGTTCCACTCGATGCGCGCAGGCGCCGAATCCGTCTGGGGTGCCCCGACGCTGGCCAACCGCACAGTGGGCGTCGAGGGCGTCGGCAAGGTCGGACGTGAACTCATCGCACTGTTGCTCGCCGACGGCGCCGAGGTGTGCGTAGCCGACGTCAACGATGCCGCGATGCAGCGCGTCGCGCAGGAGCATCCGTCCGTACGGCTGCTGAGCGCAGTGGCGACCGCACCGGTCGACGTCTACGCACCGTGCGCGCTCGGCGCCACCCTCACCGCCGACAGCGCCGAGGCCATCGAGGCGAAACTCGTCTGCGGCGCGGCCAACAACCAGCTGGCCGAACCCAGCGTGGAACAGACGCTCAACGACCGCGGCATCACCTGGGTCCCCGACTTCGTCGCCAATGCAGGCGGCCTCATCCAGGTGGCAGGCGAGCTCAGGGCCGCCGCGCCTGCCGAGATCGAGTTCGAGGTGGCCGATATCTTCGACCGGTGTCGCGACATCATCGCCGCCGCACGGGCCGAGGGGATCGGGACCGGCGCCGCCGCGAACCGGTTCGCCGAACGACGCCTCGACGCCATCCCGCGGTCGCTCTGACGGCGCCGGCGAGTTTCAGAGAGGAGACCTGCAATGGCGATCGCGAGCGGACTGTTCCGCACCAAATCGGTGGAACAGTCGATCCGGGATACCGACGAACCGGATTCGAAACTACGTAAGGACCTGACGGCGAAGGACCTCACCATCTTCGGTGTGGCCGTGGTCATCGGTGCCGGCATCTTCACCCTCACCGCACGAACGGCGGGCACGGTGGCCGGGCCGTCGGTGTCGCTGGCGTTCGTCTTCGCGGCGATCGCGTGCGGGCTGACCGCCCTCTGCTACGCCGAATTCGCCTCGACGGTTCCGGTGGCGGGCAGCGCCTACACCTATGCCTACGCGACCTTCGGCGAGGTCATCGCGTGGATCATCGGCTGGGATCTGATCCTGGAATTCGCCCTCGCGGTCTCGGTGGTGGCGAAGGGGTGGTCGCAATACCTCGGTGAGGTCCTCGGCGCCAACGCACCGGTCGTCGAGATCGGATCGCTGCACTTCGATTGGGGTGCGGTACTGATCATCGCGATCGTCGGTGTCCTGCTGGCCACCGGAACGAAACTGTCCTCCCGGGTATCGGCCATCGCGGTCGCGATCAAGCTCGGCGTGATCGCCCTGGTGCTGGTAGTGGGCGCGACCTACTTCAAACCCTCGAACCTGACGCCCTACATTCCGCCGTCGGAGCCCTCGGAGAAGGCCGAAGGGGTACGGCAGTCGCTGTTCGCCTTCCTCACCGGTTCCGGCGGCACCAGCTACGGCTGGTACGGGCTGCTGGCCGCGGCGAGCCTGGTGTTCTTCGCGTTCATCGGCTTCGACGTCGTCGCCACCACCGCCGAGGAAACCCGCGATCCGCAGCGCAACGTCCCGCGCGGCATCTTCGGCTCGCTCGCGATCGTGACCGTGCTCTACGTCGCGGTGTCGCTGATCCTCACCGGCATGGTGTCCTACACCCAGCTCGCGGATGGGAACGCGACCCTCGCAACGGCTTTCGCCCTCAATGGCGCGACCTGGGTGAAGAACATCATCGCCATCGGCGCGCTCGCGGGCCTGTCGACGGTGGTCATGGTGATGTTCCTCGGCCAGACCCGCGTGCTGTTCGCCATGTCGCGCGACGGCCTGCTCCCCCGCAGCCTCGCCCAGACCGGATCCAAGGGCACGCCTGTGCGGCTGACGGTGATCGTCGGTGTGGTCTGCGCGCTGCTCGCCGGGTTCGTCGACTTCGGCACCCTCGAGGAGATGGTCAATATCGGCACGCTCGTCGCATTCGTGCTGGTGTCGATCGGCGTGCTGATCCTGCGGCGCACCCGCCCGGACCTGCCGCGCGGATTCCGGGTGCCGTTCGTCCCGGTGCTCCCGATCCTGGCGGCCCTCGCCTGCCTGTGGCTGATGCTCAATCTCTCCATCGAGACCTGGCTGCGTTTTGTGGTCTGGATGGCGCTGGGGACGGTCGTCTACTTCGCCTACAGTCGCTCGCATTCGATGCTGCGACGCCAACGGGAACCCGAGGAAAAGAGCCTGTCACCTGCGCGATAGCGGTGACAGCGGCCCCCGGCTCGCCATCGAGCCGGGGGCCGTCGCATGTGTACAGCGCGAATGTGACTTGTGAAACGATCGTGATCCGAATGTGTGGTGCATCTCAGAGCCGGTCCGTAGACTGCGCTGAGGGCGGCGCCACCGTGGCGCACCCGTTCGACGAGAAAGACAACATCTTCTGATGCGTTCCGCGGTAATCGCAGCCTTCATCGGCGCCACCCTCGTCACCGGATCCGCCGGAACGGCCGCGGCGGGGGTCGGGCTGCCGGATATGCCCGACTCCGGCTCGGCCAGCAGCGGCTCGGCGGGCGGCCTGGCCACCACCGGCTCCTCGGGCACCGGGTCGGCAGGCCTGCCCAACCTCGATCGACTGTTACTCGGCGGCGGAAAGCTGCTGTGCGCCGCCACCGGCAGCGCGGCGGCCATGGCGGGCAACGCCCATCTCGGCTGCGACATGCTTCCCTGACCGAGGGCCGCAGCCGCCCGGAAACCAAGCGAGCGGGCACCGGATCACCGGTGCCCGCTCGTGGCGTCTTTCAGGCCGTGTCGGCCCCGCCGGCGTATCAGCCCACGTCGGCGTTGCCCGCCTTCCACTCCGACCACGGGACATTCCAGTCGCCAAGACCGTCCACACCCGACAGCGTCCCGCCGACCGTGTTCTGGACGATGGTGACGTCGCCGCGTTTGGCGTTCTCGAACACCCAGGCAGCATCGGCCGGACTCAGATTCAGACAGCCGTGACTGGTATTCGAATAGCCCTGCTGCCCCACCGACCACGGCGCCGAATGGAAGAAGATTCCGCTGTAGGAGATCCGGGTCGCGAAGTCGACCGGCGTGCGATATCCATCGGCCGAGTTGACCGACACCCCGTAGGTCGAGGAGTCCATAATGATCTCGCGATGCTTGTCGGCGACGATGTAGACGCCGTTGTCGGTGGGAGTGCTGTCCTTACCCATCGAGGTCGGCATGGTGCGAATCACCTGACCGTTCTTCTGCACGGTCACCTGCTTGGTGTTGTCGTCGGCGGTGAAGATCACCGCATCACCGATGGTGAAGAACGAGTGGATGTCGTCCTGGCCGTAGAGTCCGTCGCCCAGATCCTTGCCGTAGACGTTCACGTCGATGGTGACCTTGGTGCCCGGAGCCCAGAAATGCTCGGGCCGCCACCGGACTTCGCGATTGTTCACCCAGTAGAACGCGCCCTCGACGGCCGGTTCGGTGGTGATCTTGATGGCTTCCTGGGCCGCCTTGCGATCGGGGATGTTCTCGTCGAACTGGATCGCGACCGGCTGCCCGATACCGACGACCTCACCCTCGCCGGGGATGAGATACGGCTTGGTCTTGCTGTCGGGCGAGGTGGTGGTGAAGCTCATCGTGCTGGTGGTCGCACCGCCGAGGCCGACCGCCTCCGCCACCAGCTTGTAGGTACGCCCGTAGCCCAGCGGCTCCGACGTCGCCCAGGAACGGCCGTCCGCCGCGAGGGCGCCTGCGACCGGCTGATCCTCCGGCGTGAGCAACGACACGTTGGTGAACTTGCCGTCCTCGACCTCGAAATTCATCGGCGCGGCAGGCGACACACCGACATCGCCGTCCTTGACCGGCGCCAGTAGCTTCGGCTTGATCAGTTCGGTGATGGGGTTGCGGTCGATGGCCACCGACTCGTCCGTCGCCTCCGACGACGAGCATGACGGCAATGCCAACGCCACGACCGCGAGCAGGACCAGCGGCCCTGCGAGCTTCCATGTCGACCGATGTCGACCTCGACCAATGCGCATCTCAACCCCGTTTCAAGTCCCGGTGCAACAGCCCGCACCGACGGCTTCGGATCCCACCGACTACCCACCGAGCTCAACCCACCGCGCCGGGCGGGACCGGTCGAGACCACGTCCTGCCATTCTGCCAGCCCGACAGACGGTTCCCAACGTGACGACCGGCTCGTCGCGGCGAGTCTCCGGGTTAGATCCCTCTCGAACCTCAACCCGTTACGGGTATGGCGACATACGCCACACCCTCGGTCGAGGTATCGATTTCACTTTCTACGTCCGGGCCTGTTAATGTCTGTCCCGCACCGAAACACGGAGCACGCGCCATTAGCTCAATTGGCAGAGCAGCTGACTCTTAATCAGCGGGTTCGGGGTTCGAGTCCCTGATGGCGCACATTAATAATGCCCCTGACCAGGTCTTATGGTCAGGGGCTTCGTTTGTTCCAGCTGCTGGATCGGGCCGTCACCACGAAAACGCCAAATCTTAGCCACCAAGAGTTCCGGAACGTGTACTGAGTCACATGCTTGTACAGGCGGTTGCGAGACGGCCCGATGTACGGGCAGATGTGTGAAGTGAGCGTTGTTCAGCGCGACCGGGTCAACACCGACAGCGCGAGCCGGCGCCTGGGGCGGCGCCGGGCCGCCTCGACCAAGGCCCACCGATCGGCGATCTTGCGCCGCGGTCGTCCGGTCGCGGCACCACCGGACCGTTCCGCCCGGTCGATCGCCGCCCAGCCACGCGCGTCGACGGTGTCGGGCTGACGGGCGCGCACCAGCCGGGCCAGCTCAACGCCTGCGGCGGGTGGCGCGGTCAGTCGATCCGCGAGGAAGTCCTCGAGCAGGCTCGCGACTGTTTCCTTCGCGCACAGTCGATTGGTGCCGATCACACCGGAGGGGCCACGCTTGATCCACCCGCTGACATAGACACCCGCCAGCGGGTCCCGCGACTCGCTGTCAATGACGCGACCGTCCTGCTGCGGCACGGTGCCGGTGGATTCATCGAACGGGATTCCCGGCAATGCCGTACCCCGGAAGCCGATCGAGCGGATGACCAGCCCGGTCGCCACCGTCTCGGTGCGGTCGCTGACCCGTGCCTGCCGTACTCCGTCGGCACCGACCTCGACCTCGGTCGCGGCGACTACGAGACCCTCGACTCGGTCAGTACCGATGATTTCGATGGGAACGGTGTTGAATCGCAGCACAATTCGCTTCCGGCTCGCCTGGCGTGCTGCGGCGGCTGTGGGCAGGGTCGCCAGGAGAGCGAGCTTGCCGCGCGCTGCCCCGTCGGATGCCGTTTCGACCTCCTCGGCGAGGTTCGGCGCGTCGACGACGACATCGACCTCGGCCAGTTGGGTCAGGGCGAGCAGTTCCGGCGTCGTGAACGCCGCGTCCGCCGCGCCACGGCGCCCGAGGATCACCACTTCCTCGACGTCGCTCCGGCGCAGCGCGGCCAGCGCGTGATCGGCCATATCGGTCGCGGCCAGCTGGTCGGGATCGGCCACGATGAGCCGGGCCATATCCAAGGCGACATTGCCGTTGCCGACGATCACCACACGCCGACCGGTCAGGTTCGGGTCGAGTTCGGCGTGGTCGGGGTGGCCGTTGTACCAGGCCACGAAGCGCGTCGCCGCGACCGAGCCGGGCAGATCCTCACCGGCGATGTCGAGGCGACGGTCTGCGGCGGCGCCGTAGGCGTAGATGACCGCATGGTGGTGGTCCATCAGTTCGGGGTGGGTCACCTGGGTGCCGACCTCGACGTTGAGGAAGAGCTCGAAGCGATCGGACTGATCGCGATCGAACCGGAACTGATCGACCACCTGCTTGGTCGCCGGATGATCCGGAGCGACACCGTGGCGGACAAGCCCGAACGGGGTCGGCAGCCGGTCGAACATCGACACCTCGACGCCCGGCTGTGCCAGCAGTTCCTTGGCGCAGTACCACGCGGCCGGACCGGCGCCGACGATCGCGACCCGCAGCGGCGCCCGACCGACGGTGAGCAGCGGCGGGGCCTGCTTGTACCGCCAGCCCGGTTGAATCGGGTTGTCCGCGTAGTAGGCCGCGTTCATCGCCGGATAGGGCGACTGGTTCGGGGTCAGGGCCCGGTCGGACTTGATCGCGTCGACCGGGCACCAGTCCGCACACGCACCACAGTCGATGCAGGTGTCGGGGTCGATGTAGAGCATCTCCGCAGTCGCGAAATTCGGCTCGTCGGGTGTGGGATGGATGCAGCCGATCGGGCACGCCGCCAGGCAGGATGCGTCGTTGCAACAGTTCTGTGTAATTACGTAGGCCATATCAATCCTTGGAGGGCTCCCCGGAAGGCACGTTCAGAGAGGTGGTGGATGCGGAGTCAGGCGCCGAGCAGGCGGTAGGCGTTCTCGACCGCGACGGTGTAGCGCGCGCCGAGCAAGCGGGGCATCGCGGCGATCGCCCAGGCGTCGGGGCCGACCAGGATGCGGGCACGATCGCGACGCAATCCCGCGATGATCGTGCGCGCGGCCGACTCCGGGCTGGTCAACGCGACGCGATCGAACAGCGCCGTCACCGCCGCCTTGTCCTCGCCCGCGCCGACGCGCGCGGTGCGCGCGATCGCGGTCTTGATGCCACCGGGGTGAATGCAGCTGACCGCGACCGGCGCGCGCTCGATCCGCAATTCCTGCCGGATCGACTCGGTGAAGCCACGGACCGCGAATTTCGACGCGTTGTAGGCCGAATCCTTGGGTGCCGCGATCAGGCCGAACACCGAGGAGACGTTGGCGATCTGGCCGTCGCCGGAGGCGATCAGATGCGGCAGGAATGCCCGCGTGCCGTGGACGACACCCCAGAAGTTGATGTTCATGATCCAGGCCATGTCCTCGTCCGACATCGCCTGGAGCCCGGCGTGCACCGCCACACCCGCGTTGTTGATCACCGTGTGCACCACGCCGAACCGCTCGGCGACGGTGTCGGCGTACGCGTAGATCGCATCGCGGTCGGCGACGTCGAGGACGACATCCTGCACCTCGGCGTTGCGCCGCTTGCACACGGCGGCGGTGGCGGCGACCGCATCGGCGTCGATGTCCGACAGTGCCAGGCGCGCGCCTCGGTCGGCCAGCTGGTAGGCCAGCGCCTGACCTATGCCACTGCCCGCACCGGTGATGACGACCGTGCGGTCGCGATAGTCACGCATCGGAGCCACCGCGCGAGGAGACATCGGTGATGGCGAACAGCTGCTCCAGTTCGGCGTCGAGGACCGGCGGGTACGGGTAGGCGCCACGACCGTGGATGCGCGAACCACCCCATGGATCAGCGTCGACGAGCACGCCGTCGACCGGCTCGTTGTCGCCGATCTGCAACAGGACAGGCAGATTGTTGCGCACGTGCAACGCCCGCAACTGCGGCGACGGCGCGACCCGGCCGTACCAGCGGATCGCATTTTCCACCGGCTCGTAGACCGCGAGCACGTGCACGTCGACCTCGTGGCGGCTGCCCTCGGCATCGATCAACACCGCCGGACCCGAATAGTCCTCGTCCTCTTCACGATCGGTCAGGCGGGTGAACTCGAAATCGCTGAGGTTCGCGTTACGGGTGCGTCGCCAGTAGGCCAGGGTCGTGTCGGGCCAGATCGCCCGGTTGACGCCCTTGTCGTCGAGATACCAGCTGCTGCAGCCGCCCGCGGTCCACACGGTGCCCGCCGACTTGCGCTGCAGTTCCCGGTTGAACTGCGCCTGCACGTGCGCCTTGGGCTCGACGCGAGTGCATTCGCGCTCGTTCAACGCGACGAGCAGCTGCACGATGTAGCGGACCTGCGCCTCGATGATGAACACGATCGACTGATTGCCGACGCCGGTGTTGGGCCCGACCAGCAGGAAGTAGTTCGGCATACCGTTGGTCGCGACACCGAGAAAGGCCTCGGTCCCCTCTGCCCACACCTGCTGGATCGTGCGCTTGTCACGCCCGACCAGGTCCATGTCCTGAGTCTTGTCGACGACCTTGAAGCCGGTGCCGTACACGATCGCGTCGACCGGATGGCGCACACCGTCGCCGGTGATGATCGCATCCTCGGTGACTTCCTGGATCGACTCGGTCACCAGGTCGACGTTGTCGCGCTGCAGGGCCGGGTAGTACGCGTTGTCCATGACGATTCGCTTGCAGCCCATTTCGTACTGGGGCTGTAGCCGCGCACGCAGGTGCGGATCAGGGACCTGACGTTCCAGGTGCCACTGGGCGATCTTGCGCATGATCGGCATGTACTTCGGGTTGAGGAACGCCGCGGTGGCCGCCTCGTGGCTGAAGTAGATGCCGGCGCGCACCAGCCGACGCAGGGCAGGCACGGCCAGGTAGGCCGTCCGCTCGAGCGCGCTGATCGAACGATCGAACCTGGGCAGCACCCAGTTCGGCGTGCGCTGGAACACCGAAAGATGTCCCGCGAGCGCGGCCACCTCGGGTACGAACTGCACCGCGCTCGCGCCGGTGCCGATGACCGCGACGCGCTTACCCGTGAGATCGACGTCGTGGTTCCACTGCGAGGAGTGGAACGCCGTCCCGGTGAAGCGTTCGATGCCGGGCAGTTCCGGGATGCTGGCAACGTGCAGTGGACCGGTGCCCGCGATGACCGACCGGGCGACGAAGGTATTGCCCGCGGCGGTACGCAACGTCCAGGTGTCGGTGTCGTCGTCGAAGACCTGAGAGACCACTTCGGCGCCGAAGACGATGCTGCGACGCAGGTCGCGGTGATCGGTGAACGTGCGCAGGTAGTCCAGGATCTCGGGCTGACGTGCGTAGCCGCGCGTCCACGCCGGGTTGGGCGCGAACGAGAACGAGTACATCAATGACATCACGTCGCAGGCCGCACCGGGGTAGGTGTTCTCCCGCCACGTGCCGCCGACTTCGCCGGCCTTCTCCAGCACGACGAAGTTGTCGATGCCCGCTTCGCGCAGCTTGGCGGCGGCACACAGGCCACCGAAGCCTGCCCCGATCACGATGACGTCGAAGAGCTGATCGATCGGGTCGTTCATGCGAGGAATCCGTATCGACGCCACAGCGTGCGAGACACGAGGTTGAGCAGATTGTTGTCCTCGAGGAACTCGTGGAAGTCGGCGAACGCGGCCCGGCGCCGCGCCTGGCTGAATTCGTTGGCCTTGGCCTGACGGACCGCCTCACGGACGGGCAGTCCGCACCGTTCATACACGCGCTTGTCCATGAACATCTTGTCCAGGATGAAGCCGGCGGCGCCGTTGGCGGTCGCGCAGAAGGTCCGCGACCACCAGGGCGCCGTTCGGACGTGCCTGCGCACACCCTCTCGGGCGAAGCGGATGTGGCGGGCTTCCTCGGCGATATGAATACGCATCGTCTGTGCGACGATCGGCTGCAGCTCGGGATGGTTCAGGAATTTGCGCTGCACGTCATCGATGACTTCCTCACCGCACAGGGCGGCCAGATACAGCATCAGGCCGCGGTAGAACAGCGGCATCGCCTGCACCGCCATCGCCTGCACCCGCGACAACCGGTAGGGCTCGGCGCCGATCGCGCTGACCATCTTGCCGAACATCACCATGTGGCGGGTCTCGTCGCCCAGTTCGGTCAGGGCGTAATGGACGTGCGGCGAAGTGGGGTCCTGGTACAGCATCGCCCGCAGCAGACCCTGGTTGAGGGTGTTCTCGAACCACACCGCACGACTGAAGGTGTTGGCGACCTCTTGGCGGGAGAGTTCCACCCGCTCCCGGTGGGTCATCTTCTCCCACAGTGGTGTGCCGTAGAGGGTGATCATCTCGGGCGGCATATAGAACAGGTCGGGGTCTTGGGGAGCGCCCCAGTCGATCTCGAGCAGCGAGTTGTGCGATCGACGGATCGATCCGTCGATCAGGCGGGTAGCGACCTCGTTGCGAGCAGTCGGTGTTGACGACGTTGTCATGACATCCTCCTCGTCCGTGTGGAGCCGGCCACGGCGAACTGAGCGTTGGCGACTACAGCCCGAAAGGGCCTCAATCGAAAGATAGACACTTTTTCGCAATATGTCTATCGTTGCACTTGGCGTGCCATCGCCGACACCGAGCTGCCCACGCCCAATTGGCATGTGCGCGACTACCTCCGACTGCCGCGACCGGCCTCGGCCAGGTCGATCGTTGTACTCCTCGGCGATCGGCGCACGGTCCGCTCTCACGACGTCGATCTCCACATCGTTGGTTTCACGGAGGCGGCCGAGCGGATGGACGCGGTTGCGCGGGCGCACAGGCGTGTGTGCGGACCCGATACGATTCCAGATGTGGCGCGAAGTGCATCCAGAAGCGGTGACCAGGCAGATCAGCGGACGCGAGACAAGATCTTGCGGGCGGCACTGGACTGGATCACCGAGACCGGTGTCACGAAGGTCTCGATGGATGAGATCGCGCATCGAGCGCGATTGGCCCGGGCCACGCTGTATCTGCATTTCCCTGGCCGCCAAGCGCTGATCGGGGCCGCTGTGCGGGCGGAATTGAACCGATTCTTCGCCGACCTGGCCACCGTCGTGTCCGGCTATGACGATATCGAACAGCGCCTGGTCGAGGGCTTCGGATATGGGTTCCGTGCGCTGCGCGAGCATCGCACGCTCAACGCGGTCCTCGAGCTGAATCCGCAGATTCTGTTGCCCTATGTGGTCGGAGATGCGCCCGCAATCGCCCGGGCCCGCCGGACTGTTGTCGAGTTCATCCCCGTGGAGGCGCTGGCGGAAGGGGTCGATGCCGAGGTGATAGCCGAACAGATTGTCCGCAGCTTCCACACACTGATCCTGGCGCCCTCGACAGTGTTCGACCTGGATGGGCCCGACGGTCCCGAGCGATATGCCCGTCGATTCCTGGTGCCGTTGTTGCGACCGGAGTTCCACACAGCACAGCAGCCTGATCAGACCGATGTCGCACCGCATTCGGTGGTGGGCCCGGCAGGGGCGAACAGCTGACCTCCACACCCGGCGGTGCCACATAGTAGGCCGCACCGCGTCAGCGCAAGCCGAACCGGTTGAGGGTTCCGTAGGCGCGCTTGGCGATCGCGGTCGTGACCTGCCGCCGCATCCACTGTGGTGGTGCCTGTAGTGACAGGCGTTGCACGGCGATGGTCTGGGGCTCGGTGTATTTCAGGAGTCCGGTGGGTCCGTGTCGGCGGCCGAGCCCGGATTGGCCCATGCCCCCGGCGGTGGCACCGATGCTGCCGTATGCGGCGCCGAAGCCTTCGTTGATGTTGACCGTTCCTGCGCGGATCCGGCGGGCGATACGCTGCGCCACGGCGAGATCGCGGCCGTGGATGCTGGCGTTGAGGCCCATCTCACCGGCATTGGCCAGATCGACCGCGTCGTCGACGGTGTCGTAACCCGATACGGCGACGACGGGGCCGAAGACTTCCTCGTGGTATAGCGCCATCGCGGGAGTGACATCGGTCAGGATTGTCGGCTCGTAGTAGTAAGGACCCAGGTCGGGGCGTGAGCGACCACCGGTGACGAGGGTCGCGCCCTTGGTCAGGGCATCGGCGACCATCGTCTCGACCTTCGCCAGTTGCGCCGGGCCGGTCAGCGAGCCCAGCGTGCCGGTGAAGTCGTAGCCGGTGCTGTAGGTGAGTTGCTCGGTCTCGCGCGCGAACAGATCCAGGAACCGGTCCAATGACGTGTGCGGTACCAAGATCTTCTCGATCGCCATGCACACCTGTCCCGCATGCATGAAACACGCCTGCAGCGCAGACTGCGCGACCTTGGCCAGGTCGGCGTCGTCGAGGACCAGCATCGGGTTCTTGCCTCCGAGTTCGAGGCTGCAGCCGACCAAGCGGCCGGCCAGTTGCTCGTTGACATGACGGCCGGTGGTCACCGATCCGGTGAAGGCGAGGTAGTCGACGTGCTCGACCAGCTCGGCTCCGACGGTGTGGCCGGGGCCGACAAGGATCTGCAGGCAATGTTCGGGCAGGCCGGCCTGTTCGAGCAAGGTGGCCGCGTAGAGCGCATCGAGGCTGGTTTGTTCGTCGGGTTTGAGAATGACCGCGTTGCCGGCCAGCAGTGCGGTCAACGAGTCGGACAGGCCGAGAGCGTAGGGGAAGTTCCAGGGTGTGATCACCCCGACCACTCCGACGGGATGGTGGACCTCTGTCGTGCTCACCAGCAGTGGGACCATAGATTCGCGGCCGGTTTCGGCGAGGATGGAGCGTCCGTGGCGCAGGTAGTAGCTGAGTGTGAGGTTGGGTTCGAGGAACTCGATGAACGCCTCCCATCGGCCCTTTCCGGTCTCGGCTTGGATCAGGT
The DNA here is from genome assembly GCF_042754945.1 of Nocardia sp. NPDC059180. Classification (NCBI taxonomy): domain Bacteria; kingdom Bacillati; phylum Actinomycetota; class Actinomycetes; order Mycobacteriales; family Nocardiaceae; genus Nocardia; species Nocardia sp. NPDC059180. The sequence continues at coordinate 135,603 of NZ_JBHZBU010000006.1, read as the reverse complement.
CCAGCAGGATAGCGCTGTGGTCGCGGGCAAGCTCCAGGTATTTCGCGATTACCCGCGCACGCCGCCGGAAAGGCCAAGCACCCCACTCCTTTTGCGCCAGGCGAGCCTGTCCGACCAGATCGGCGACATCGCCGGGTTCGGCCTGCGGCAGGTTCAGCAGCGGTGCGCCGGTGAAGACTTCGTACACGCCGGCCTGGCCGGTGCCGCTGGTGTGCACGTGGGAAGCCAGCTCACGCAGCAGTTCTTCGGTGATCCGATGCCCCGCAGAGGTGGCCGCGGGTGTGGCGGGCGTCATCGCTTGGTCTCGGGGGCGTCGGTGCCGGTGATGCGCTGGTCGTATTGCCGGCGGTGTGGATGGTGGCCGGCCTCGCTGATATAACTGTCGCCGCCGAGTGCGCGGATGGTGAAGGCGGCCACCGAGTGTGGCAGTACCGCGTGGAGGCGGTAGAGAACTTGTAGTTCGCGGGGCACGGCCACTTCGAAGGTGCGTCGGCGGGTCGCGCGCACGATCGCGTCGGCAACTTGTTCGGGGTCCGATTTGCGCAGCGCCCAGTGCTCGCCGACGCCGTCGGCCAGTTCGGTCCGCACCAGCGCGGGCATGATGAGGGAGAACGTGATGTCTTGGTTTCGGTATTCGGCGGCCAGCGCCTCGGTCAGGCCGACCACAGCGAACTTCGTGGCGTTATAGGTCGCTACACCGGGGAAGGTCAGTTTCCCGGCTGCGGAAGCAACATTCACAATGTGCCCACCACGTCCGGCGGCCAGCATGGCCTGGATCGCCAGTTGTGAGCCCCACAGCACGCCGAGGAGGTTGATATCGACCTGCCGGCGGACCGAATCAGGGGCCTCTTGGTCGAATTCGACGATGGGCATGACACCCGCGTTGTTGACCAATACGTCGACGGTGCCGAATTGGTGGGCGACAGCGTCGAGATACCGGGCGAAGCTGGCGCGGTCGGTGACGTCCACGCCCAGAGCGACGGTAGCGTGGCCGATTTCCGCGGCAGTGATCTCCGCGGCCCCTTGGTCGATGTCGCCGATCACGACGTGGGCGCCTGCCGCGGCGAAAGCGCGAGCGGTCGCCGCGCCGATACCGCGGGCGCCGCCGGTGATGGCGACGACCTTGCCGTGGAGGGTCAGCTGCGATGTCATGAATGTCCCTTCGGTGGAGAGTGTTTCTGGTACGAGCGGAGCGCTCGGCTCGGCCGCTGACAAGGTGTGTCAGCGATCGGCTGCGCGGTCTGTGCAGGCGATCTCACCGCGGCCCGAGCCACCGAGGCAGCCTCGAAACCTGGGGCGGTGTGGGGCGCGCGGCCTGGACCAGTTCGGCGGCAGCGGTGAACTTCACCCGGGGGCGTCCTTCGGCCGCGCCGTGCGCACGTTCGAGATCGTCGATACTCGCCCAGCCGGCCGTGCTGATGGCGTTGGGGCAACGTGCGGCGATGAGCTTGTCGAGGTGGTCTCGTCCGCGTGCCGCAGTGGTGAGTCGACCGGCGAGGAAGTCCTCGACTACCGCGGCGGCGGTTTCCAGGGCGCAGGCGCGGTTGGTGCCGATCACCCCGGCAGGGCCGCGTTTGGCCCAGCCCGCGACATACACCCCGGGCACCGGGGAACCATCGGTGTCGCACACGCGTCCTGCGGTATTCGGTAGCGGCTGGGTGTGGCTCCCGCGAGGAACACCCGGCACCGATGCGACCGTGGCGCCGATCGAATGAACCACCAGCCCCGTCGCGATGTCCTCGGTTTCCGGTCGGAGTGAGCTGCCGCCACGGGCGACGGTGACGGCCGTGACGTGGTCATCACCGTGGATGTGGGTCACCGTCGTGTCGAAACGCAGCACGACGCGGCGGCCTTCGCGCGGCGGGGCCGAGGGCAGGCAGGCCAAGAGTTCGGTGATCGGTGAGCACGGTCCGTCCAGCGGGCGGTCGCCGATATCGGCGCTGACATGCAGGCCGGGCACCGAGAGCAATCCGACGAGTTCGGGATGAGTGAAGGCCGCTTCGGCAGGCCCGCGGCGCCCCAGGACGACGACTTCGCGGACCGTGCTGCGGCGCAATGCTCGGAGTGCGGGATCGGCGATCTCGGTCGCGGCGAGTTGCTCGGGAGCGCTGGTGAGGATACGGGCAACGTCGATCGCGACATTTCCGTTGCCGATGACGACGGCGCGTTCACCGGATAGATCGATCGGCAGCCTGGCGTAGTCGGGGTGTCCGTTGTACCAGCGTGCGAGGTCGACCGCGGTGTGGTTGCCGATCAGCTCGGCGCCGTCGAGCTCGAGCCGCTGCCCGGACCCGGCACCGGTGCAATACACCACGGCGTGATGCAGTTCGCGCAGTTCGTCGTGAGAGATGTCCGCACCGATCTCCACTCCCAAGTGCAGGTGGAGTCGCCGGGCTTTCTCCGCCGCGATGGCGTGCAGATCGATGGCCTATTTGGTATCGCCGTGGTCGGGTGCGACGCCTGAGCGCACCAGCCCACCCCAGGCGGGCGTGCGGTCGAACAGGTCGACCTCGATGCCGGGCTGGCGCAGCAGTTCGATGGCCGTGTAATAGCCGGCGGGACCGGTACCGACGATCGCGACCCGCAGGGTGCCGGGCGCGGTGGGCATGTCGATGTAACGCGGCGACGGCCGCCAACCCGGTCGCAGCGGATTGTCACGGTAGTAGGCAGCGTTGATCTCGATGAACGGCAGTTCTCGCGCGGTGAGTTCGGTGTCGGAACGCACCGCGCTCACCGGGCACGCGTCGGCGCAAGCTCCGCAGTCGATACAGGTAGCGGGGTCGATGTGCAGCATCGTCGCGGTGGCGAACGCGGGTTCCGCGGGGGTCGGATGGATACATCCAACCGGGCACGCGGCCACACAGGCGGCGTCGCCGCAACAATGCTGGGTGATCACATAGGCCACGACTCAGACCTCCAGCACGCGCGGCGTGGTTTCGATGAGCCGGCCGTAGGCGGCGCCGAACAGCCGCGGCAAGGCCGCGATCAGGCGGGCGTCGGGTCCGACGAGGATGCGGGCGCGTTCGCGGGCCAGGCCGCGCACGCCGGCGCGGGCGGCGCCGGTGATGACGACGGTTCGGCCGGAGTAATTTCGCATATCGTTCTCTTCTCGTACTGCCCCATTGCAGTGGGAGTGAAGCGAGGGGTGTTCAGTCGCCGAGAACGGCGGCTTCTACATCGATCCGGTAGGGAGAGCGCCCCCACCCGACCAGTTGGGCTCCACCCCACGGATCGGTGTCGACGAGGACGCCGTCCACGGCGTCTCGTCCCGGTACCTGGATCCGAATCGCCTGGTTGACCTGGGTGTGCAGGCGGGCGAGCTCCGGGGTCGGTTCGACCCGGCCCTGCCATTTGACGGTGTCGGGGACGGGTTCGTAGCGGGCGAGCAACCGCACCCGCGCGGTGATCTGCGTGCCGTCGTCAGTGCTCAATGTCGCCGAACCGGTGTAGGTTTCGCCGTCTTCACGATCGTCAGCAGTGCTGAAATCGAAGTCGCCCAGCGCGATTCGGCGCATGCGAAGGCGCAGCGACAGGGTGGAGGTGGGCCACAGTGCTCTATTGACCCCGGCGTGGTCCAGGTACCAGCTCCGGCATCCGCCTGCGGTCCATACCGTACCGGCGGAGCGGCGCTGTAGTTCGCGATTGAATTCCGCCTGCACATGGGATTTCACCTCGACGCGGGTGTATTCGCCGTCGAACAGCGCGTGCAGACAGCGCACGATCAACTCCACCTGGGATTCGATCACGAACACGATCGACTGGTTTCCCACCCCCGAGTTGGGGCCCATGATCAGGAAGTAGTTCGGCAGCCCGTGCACGGCCACCCCGTAGTAGCCCTTGGCACCGTCGCGCCAGACCTGCTGGATCGGGGTGCCCGCACGGCCGCGCAACCGCTGCTCGGTCACGTGGTCGAGGACATCGAATCCGGTGGCGTAGACGATGGCGTCCGCCTCGTGCAGGCCACCGTCGTCGGTGCGGATCCCCTCGGGTTCGATCCCGGTGATCGGCGAGGTCACCAGCGAGACATCAGGGCGTTGCAGGGCCGGATAATAGTCGCTCGAGATCAGAATCCGTTTACATCCGATCTCATAGTCGGGCTCGAGCGCGGCCCGCAAATCAGGCTCGGATACCTGTCTGCGCAGATGACGGCGGGCCACCGCGCGCAGAGCGCTCATCAACCGCGGATGCAGGAACGCGCCGATGAGCGCTTCCTGGGCGAGGTAGATGGCCCCGCGCGCCAGCACTCGGCTGCCGGGGACCAGCCGAAACAAGGCGCGTTCGGCCCTGGTGATCGGCAGCGCGGGACGTGGGAGCACCCAATGCGGAGTCCGCTGGAAGACCACAACCCTCCCGGCAGTATCGACGATGGCAGGCACGATCTGTACCGCGCTGGCACCGGTGCCGACCACCGCCACTACCTTGCCCTCGAGGTCGACGCCGTGATCCCAGCGTGCGGAATGGAACTGGGCACCGGCGAACGCATCCGCTCCTGCGAGTGCGGGAATCTTCGGCACGTGCAACGGTCCGGTTCCCGCGATCACGGCGCGAGCCCGCCACTGTCGGCCGGACCCGCTCACGAGCAGCCATTCATCCTGCTCGTCGTCGAAGCTCTGCTCGACGATTTCGGTACCGAACCGGATGTGCGGTGTGAGTCCGTGACGGTCCGCCACCTGCTCGAGGTAGGCGAGGATCTCGTCTTGCGGGGGAAAACGGTGATTCCATGCCGGGTTCGGGGCGAACGACAGCGAATACAGGTGCGCCATCACATCGCACGCCGCGCCGGGGTAGTCGTTGTCGCGCCAGGTGCCGCCCACGCGGTCGGCCTTCTCCACGATGAGGAGGTTGTCGATACCGGCTTCGAGCAACTTGATCGCCGCGCAGATCCCGGAGAATCCCGCACCGATGACGATCACGTCGTAGCGCCGACTGTACGTGCCGCTCACCGCTTGAATCCCGTCACTCGCCACGCCCAGCGCGAGAACGGGTTCATCAGACCATGTTCGGTGAGAAACCTATCGAGGGGCTCGAATGTCTCCCGCCGACGGGCGTTGACCAGTTCGTTACGGTGCGCCTGATACCACGCCTGCCAGGGATTCAGACCCACCCGCCGGTAGACCGCGGGGTTGATGAACATCCCGTACACCACGAACGCACCCCCGCCGTTGGCGGTAGCCGCGAACGCGCGTTCCCACCATGGTGCGCGAAGCACTTTGCGGCGCACACCTTCCCGGGCAAACCGGATGTGGCGCGCTTCTTCGGTGACGTGGATGCGCATGACCTGCTGGATCAACGGCTGCAGGTCGGGGTGGTGGGAAAGCCGCTTCTGGGCGTCGTCGAGGATCTCCTCGCCGACCAGCGCCGCGACCCACAAGAACAAGCCCTTGTAGGCGGTCGGGAACAAATTCACTGCCAGCGAGCCCAGCCGTGACAGGCGGTAGGGCCGCACGCCCAGCGCGGCGACCGTGCGCCCGAACATGATCATGTGGCGGGTCTCGTCGCCTAGTTCGGTCAGCGCGTAGTGCACGTGGCGCGAGGTCGGATCCTGATACATCATCGCCCGCAGCAGCCCCTGGTTGAGAGTGTTTTCGAACCAGATTCCGCGCGAGAGCAGGTTGGCGATCTCGTGACGGGACAGGTCGACCCGCTGCTGGTGGTCCATCTGTGCCCACAGCTTGGTGCCGTAGAGAGAGATCACCTCGGGAGGGAGATAGAACTTGTCCGGGTCCGCGGGCTCGTCGAAGTCGACGTCGATGTCGGAATCGAAGGAACGACGCATCGAACCTTCCAGTAAGCGGTCGGCCACCGGGCCGCGGTTGTCGGCGTGGTTCGTCATCGAATCCTCCCAATATTCGGGCATGCCGCTGGGTCGGCCGCCCGTCCGACGCGGTGGACCGCACTGATCCACTCAACTGCGAGCCCATTTACAGATCGCCATGAATGCAACATTGTCGCCGACGCCGAGTGGACGTTCAGCCCTGCACCCAAGGTAGTCAATTTCGTCAATTCTGTCTATAGTGACTGTTAAAAGCGCCAAAATACAAACCCTCAGCGAGCTACCACTCCCATTTACTTGCTCGCAGAAGCCACCGGACGCGAGTCGGATCGTGCAGGTTACATGCATTTGAGAATGTTTGTTTGCCGCTACCTCGAAGCTCCTGGAGTTCGATGGGTGGTCTCGGCCACTTGCATGGTCAGCGACCCCCGGCGCTACTCAGTCGGCGACTTCGGCGCCTTCGCGCTCCTGCTCGGCTTGGCCGAGCAGCTCCGCCATGAAAGCGACAACCTGTTCATCGGTGATCGGCTTCCACTGCGGAGCGAGAAGTTTCATGTACCGCTCGACGTAGAGCAGCTGCTTACCGACCAGCACCAGATCACGAGGCAGTCGCACCTGGTAGCGCTTGGCGAGTTCGGCCAGTTGCTTGCCGAAGTCGGCATAGGAGATCCGGCCGAGTTCCGAGCCCGACAGTGGGGCGGTGAACGAGCGGATATCGGCGGCGGCCTGCTTGCGACGGCCCGGGCGGCCTACTGCGCCCAGCCGCATCAAGCCCTGAGTGGCGGCATCGAAATCGTTGTGCACCACCAGGTCTCCCACCAGTCTGCGCAGGATCAGTCGCCGGTCATCGTCGAACCTGCCGACAATGCCCCAATCCAGCAGCACCACCCGGCCCTGTGGATCCACCAGCACGTTGCCCGCGTGCAGGTCGCCGTGGAAGACGCCGCGCCGGAACGCGGAATCCAGGAGCGACAACAGAATCGTGCGAATGAGGTCGGCGCCGTCATGTCGGGCGGCTGTCACCGCGTCCACGTCATCGATGCGGATCGCATCGATGTGTTCCATCACGAGCACCTTGCCGGTGGTGTAGTCCCAATGGACACGCGGCACTCGGACCTTGTCCGCGAATTCGGTGTCCGCCATAGCGTTCGACCATTCGGTCATTGCGCCGGCCTCGGTGCGGAAGTCCAGTTCGTCGTTGAGATTGGCGGTGAAGTCGGCCACAATGTCGCGGGCACCGGCGATTCTGCCGTACTCGGTCCATTCCAGCAGGACCGCGAGCCGTGCCAGGATCTGCACATCGGCGGCGAGCCGCTCCGAAATGCCCGGGCGGCGCACCTTCACCACCACCCGCTCACCACCCGGAAGGGTCGCCGCGTGCACCTGGGCGATCGACGCCGAGGCGATCGGTTCGGGATCGAAGGTCGCGAAGATCTGCTGCGGTGGCCTGCCCAGTTCCGCGGCCAGAACGGCTTCGATCGCCCCAGGCGCGGCCGGCGGGACCCGATCGAGCAGGCTGCGGAATTCCTCGGCGACCACCTCGGGAAAAACGCCCGGACTGGAGGCGACCAACTGCCCGAGTTTGACATAGGTCGGCCCGAGGTCCACCACACGGCGGCGCAGCTCGGCTGCCGCGCGCGCCGGATCGGCGCCGATGACGCGGTCCTCATAGAGCAGCCGACCGCCACCGCGGGCGGCGTGCCAGAGAGTGGTTCCCACCCGGGCGATCTCGACGGTGAGTGGTACCCGCCGCAGCGGGCGAGGCGCCTGAGACGCAGCCATGAGTTCTCCGATTCCAGCCGGTGATTACATACATTGGTGCATGTATCTTTGTGTCGGTCACGAGGATGCCACACGCGAGCAAGCTCTGCTAGTACGAGGTTTCACAGGAAGGAGGGATTCACCCTTGCATTACAAACATTGGTGAATGTATGTTTGCGGCCGAAGGAGTGGTTGTACCACTCCGGGAAGGAGGGTCGCGATGGCGAACAAGGTGTTTGTCATAGGCGTAGGCATGACCAAGTTCGAGAAGCCGGGCCGGCGGACGAACGAGGACGGAAGCGCCTGGGACTACCCGGACATGGCACGCGAGTCGGGCACCAAGGCGCTCGCCGACGCAGGCATCGACTATCGCGAGGTCGAACAGGCTTTTGTCGGCTACGTCTACGGCGAGTCGACCTCGGGCCAGCGCGCGGTCTACGAGCTGGGCATGACCGGTATCCCGGTGGTCAATGTCAACAACAACTGCTCGACCGGGTCGACGGCGCTCTATCTCGCGGCGCAGGCGATCCGGGGCGGTCTGGCGGAGTGCACGCTGGCGCTTGGCTTCGAGAAGATGCAGCCGGGCTCGCTCGGCTCGACCTACGACGACCGTGAGCAGCCGATGATGCGCCACATCGACCTGCTGGCAGAGATCTCGGAGGTCAAGCTGCCGCCCGCGTCGTGGATGTTCGGCGCCGCCGGTCGCGAGCACATGCAGACCTACGGCACCACCCTCGAGCACTTCGCCAAGATCGGCTACAAGAATCACCGGCATTCGGTGAACAACCCGTATGCCCAGTTCCAGGACGAGTACTCGCTCGGCGACATCCTGGATGCGCCGATGATCTACGAGCCGCTGACCAAACTGCAGTGCTCGCCGACCTCGGACGGGTCGGGCGCGGCGATCCTGGCCAGTGAGAGCTTCGTCGACCGTCACGGTCTTGCCGGGCAGGCCGTGGAGATCGTCGGCCAAGCCATGACCACCGATTTCGAGTCATCACTCACCGCCAGGACCTGCGCCGCGCTGATCGGCTACGACATGAACGTCGCCGCCGCACGACAGGTATACGCCGCATCCGGTCTGGGCCCACGCGATTTCCAGGTCATCGAACTCCACGACTGCTTTTCGGCCAACGAACTGCTGTTGTACGAGGCGCTGGGCCTGTGCGAGCGGGGCGAGGCCGCGACATTGATCGACGACAACGACACCACCTATGGCGGCACGTGGGTCGTCAACCCGTCAGGGGGCTTGATCTCCAAGGGGCACCCCTTGGGCGCTACAGGCCTGGCGCAATGCGCAGAACTGACCTGGCAGTTACGCGGGCAGGCCGACCACCGTCAAGTCGACGGCGTCGATGCCGCGCTGCAACACAACATCGGCCTGGGCGGGGCCGCCGTGATCACCGCCTACCAGCGCGCCGAGCGCTGAACACCCCCTCGAAGGAGCACATGTCATGGGACACATCGAAGAAACCAAGCACCTGAGCGCGGACCGCAACACTCTGTGGACCACGGTCTCGGATCTGCGCGGCTGGGCCGAGTGGTTCACCATCCACGAGAAGTGGATCGAGGAGCCACCGGCCGAGATCACGGTCGGCACCACACTGGTCGCCAAGATCGTCATGCTCGGCATGGCCAACAAGATCGAGTGGACTGTCAAGGAAATCGACGCGCCCGGCCGTCTGGTCTTGGCCGGCACCGGCATGGCCGGGGTGCAGTGCGAATTCACCTTCACCATCACCGACGCCGCCGATGGTGGTACCGATTTCACCGTCTCCGGTGACTTCGACGGCGCGATGATCAAGGGCGCCCTTGGCAAGGCGGTCGAGAAGGACGGCGCCGTGCAACTCGACGCCACGCTGCAGAAGCTGGACGAACTGGCCGCAGCGAAGGCCGCCTGATGGTGAACACGGAGCTCGTGTTCGCCGACGAGAACCTCGGCACGTGGACCGAGGAAGACCGATTCGAGGTCACGGGTGACCGTATGGGCGAATACGCCGCAGCGACCAACGATCCCATCGACGCCCATCGACGTGGCGACGTCGGGGCACCGGTGTTCGCGATCGTGCCCGTGTTCGAGCGGATGATCGAACCGGCCGTGGACGTTGTCCCGCTGCACATCTTCGGCCGGGGCGTGCACGGAGAACAAGACTTCCATTTCCATCGGCCGATCCGGCCCGGCGAGACCCTGGTGTCACGGGCGAAGATGATCGGTTACGAGGGCTTGGACAACGGCACCCGCGCGGTCGTGCAGGTCGAATGTCGTGGTGCGGACGGTGAACTCGTCAACGAGCAGTACGTGACGATGTTCTTCCGCGGCGAGGATGCCAGCAACGGACGCAAAGCCGGTGAGCTGTCGCCGCCGCATCGGCTTCCCGAGGGAATCCGAGACAGCGAGCCGGTCGCGAAGGTGGCTCAGCACATCGATGACGACCAAACCTTCCGCTACGCACCGGCATCCGGTGACCCCGTTCCGATCCACTTGGACGAGCAGTCGGCCAAGGACGCCGGGCTGCCGGGCATCATCGCGCACGGCCTGTGCACCATGGCCTTCGCCTCGTGGGCGGTGCTCACCGAAGTGGGCGACTCCGAGGTGGCGCGGCTACGGCGTCTGGCAGTGCGCTTCTCGAAGATGGTGTTCCCCGGAGACGACCTCGAGACCCGGATCTGGAAGGTCGGTTCCCGCAATGGGATCACCACCTACGCCTTCGAAACCGTGCGCGGTACCGACGTCGTGCTCGGCGACGGCCTCGCCGACATCGCCGACTGAAATAGGAGAAATCACATGGGTGCCTTGGAAGGCAAAGTCGCCGTCATCACCGGTGCCGGGCGCGGCATCGGCCGCGAGCACGCACTGCTGTTCGCCCGCGAGGGAGCAGCGGTGGTCATCAATGACCTGGGCGGCAGCAACGCCGGTGAGGGAAGTGATGCCGGAACCGCGCAGCAGGTGGTCGACGAGATCGTCGCCGCCGGCGGGCGCGCGGTCGCCAACTCCGCGAACGTCGCCGCTTGGGACGGTGCGAACAGCCTTGTCGACCAGGCAATCTCGGCGTTCGGCAAGCTCGACGCCGTCGTCAACAACGCCGGCATTCTGCGCGATGCGTTCATCGCAGGAACGCTGGAAGAGCAGTGGGATGCGGTGATCGCTGTGCACTTGAAGGGCCACTTCAACGTGCTGCGGCACGCCGCCGCGTACTGGAAGGACCGCGCCAAAGCCGGTGACCTACCCACCGCGGCGGTCGTGAACACCGCCTCCGCCTCGGGCGTGACGGTCCCGAACGCAGGACAGGCCAATTACGGTGCCGCAAAGGCCGGGATCGCGGCGCTTACTCTCGTCGCCGCCGAGGAATTGGAGCGCTACGGCGTACGGGTCAACGCCATCGCCCCGATCGCACGGACCCGACTGACCCTGGCAACCCCAGGCATGGGCGCGATCATGGCAGCCGAGCAGGCCGCCGTCACCGATGGCGGTTACGACGCCTTCAGTCCCGCCAATATCTCGCCGCTAGTGGCCTACCTGGCCTCCGATAAATGTGCGGTGACGGGCAAAGTCTTCGCAGTCCAGGGCGGCGCGATCTCGGAATTGGCGGGTTGGCACGACGTCAAGACCATCGAAACCGACGGTCCCTGGCGTATCGACGACATCGCGGCACGACTGCCCTGAATACCGGAATAGCAAGGAGAACAATGATGTTCGAGTGGTCCGACACCGACTTGATCATCCGCGACAGCGTGCGCGAATTCATCGACCGGGACATCCGGCCGCACCTGGACGCCCTCGAAAGTGGTGAACTGGCGCCGTACCCGATTCTGCGGAAACTGTTCAGTGAGTTCGGGGTGGACGCGATGGCCGGCGAGGCCGTCGACCACCTGTTGAGTACCCAGCGCTCCAAAGCCGAGCGGATCGCTGCCGGGGAACCGAAACCGGAGAAAGCCAAGAGCTCCGGCGACGGTGGGCTCGGCGCCGCCGCGGCCCAGGCCTCGATGGGCGCGATCCTGGTCAGCGAACTGTCCGGAGTGAGCCTGGGGCTGGTCGCCGCGGTCGGCGTCAGCCTTGGCCTGGGTGCCGCGACGATCGCCACCCGCGGCACACTCGCGCAGAAAGAACGCTGGCTCAAAGATATCGTCACCCTCGACAAGGTGTGCGCATGGGCGATCACCGAACCCGACTCCGGTTCCGACGCGTTCGGCGGCATGAAAACCTATGTGCGGCGCGATGGTGAGGACTACATCCTCAACGGGCAGAAGACCTTCATCACCAACGGCCCCTACGCCGATCTCGTTGTCGTCTACGCCAAACTCGACGAGGGTGATCCAGCGGTCGGCAAACGCGACCGCAAGGTCCTCACCTTCGTGCTCGACAAAGGCATGGAGGGCTTCACCCAGGGCAAACCGTTCCGGAAAATGGGGATGCACTCCTCCCCCACCGGTGAGTTGTTCTTCGACAATGTCCGGCTCGGCCGCGATCGGCTGCTCGGCGAAACCGAAGAGCACAAAGGCGGCGACGGCCGTGAAAGCGCCCGCTCGAGCTTCGTGGCCGAACGGGTCGGCGTGGCCGTGCTGGCGTTGGGCATCATCAACGAGTGTCACCGGCTGTGCGTGGACTACGCGAAATCCCGGACACTGTGGGGCCAGGAGATCGGTCGCTTCCAGCTGGTCCAGCTCAAGCTGGCGCGAATGGAAGTCGCACGGATCAATGTGCAGAACATGGTCTTCAACGTCCTCGAACGAGCCAAGGCCGGTAAGCTGCCGACCCTGGCCGAGGCCTCGGCGATCAAGCTGTATTCCTCCGAGACCGCCACCGACGTCGCCATGGACGCAGTCCAGCTGTTCGGCGGCAACGGCTACATGAGTGAGTACCGGGTCGAGCAGCTGGCTCGAGACGCGAAGTCTCTCATGATCTACGCCGGGAGTAACGAAATCCAGGTGACACACGTCGCCAAGGGGCTGCTCGCTCCGTAAGCCGGTCGACAGCCGGTGCCCGGACCGGAAGTGTCCGGCCCTCCTGCGCACCGACCGCAGTCCTGTCGGGGCCGTGCCTGGCGACCAGGCACGGCCCCGACAGGTCACGCATCGGGAAAGGTTGCGCCGCAGAAGCTTGCCCGGGGGCATGCAACGGGTATCGGTCAGATACTTACAAACATGAATTGATGTTTACAAGATTCCTCGAGACTCCATATAGGCTTCGAGCAGAGCAGGAAATCGAGACAAACCGCCTCATCAGGGCGATGATGGGCCGCACATAGCCTCCGCGGGCTACACTAAGTTGTAACCCACCGAATGTATGTTCCGATCGCATCGGCATCAGGAGAACGATGGCCCTCCCCACCACCCGCCCGCGTCGTACCCAGGCGGAGCGGCGGGCCGCGACCCGCGCGGCCCTGCTCGACGCGACCATCGAATCCTTGGTCAAGTACGGATACGCGAATCTGACGACCGGCGCGATCGTCAAGCAGGCCGGAGTCAGTCGAGGCGCGCACGCCCACTACTTCTCCTCCAAGCCCGATCTGATGGTCCAGGCACTGGATCATCTCGCGGAGAAGATCTCCACCGACGTCGAACGGTCCCTCACCCCAACTCGGTCGAAGTCCATGGTCGACTACGAATCGCTGATCGACAGGCTGTGGGACTATCACCGCGGACCGCTGTTCGCCGCAGCCATCGAACTCTGGGTCGCCGCGCGCACCGAACCCGAGCTGCGATCGCACCTGCGGCGGTTCGATCGAGAGTTGATGGCACACTTGGGGTTACTGGCAGCGAAGTACGTGCCGGCACTGATGGCGATCCCGGATTTCCAATCGAAGTTCGTCACCGCCATGGCGGCGATGCGGGGCGTGGCGATGCTCAGCTTCAGCGCGTCCGCGGAAACTGTCGAGCGAACGTGGGCAGCGGTACGCTTCGAAATAGTCGGCCTGGGCAAACCCCACCTGGAAGACACGGCCACCCCTGACTGATCGAGATACGGCCGGCCGAGAGCGCGAACCTGGACGCAATCCGGATACACCGGGAGCCAGACGCTCAGCGAGATGGAACACGACGCTCGACTGACGATGCCGGGGCTTTCTACTTATCCCGACACAGTGTCCTCGGTCACGCGCGAATACACGGGCAAGGTCACGGGAATGTCACTTTCGAGGCCGAAAACAGACTTCGAGTTGAAAACTTCTGTGAGCTGAGGCACAAGAGGTTTATTGAGGAACCTCCTGCATAGATAGCGGATCGATGCAGTTCACTCGAGGCCTTCAAGGTCAACATCGCCTCCGATTGGCCGGTTGTTCATCTTCCGTTAATCTTCCGTGACCATTCTGCAATCAGGTCGAAGCAAGGGCCGACGCTCCACCCGAGTGGAGTTCCGCGCGACGCGGCGGGCCGGGAAACGAGTTCCCGGGAACCGCATGAGATCCACGCGTCGGTGATCGGGAACCGCTGAGTGTTCCCGTCACACAACACAACCCCACAACAGCACACAGCCCTGTTCCGGCGTGCGCGCAGAGAGCCGCCGCCGTGGATCCGTGCTGCCCCGATGCGGCCGGATCGAAACCTATACCGATCAAGGGAACCGATTTCGCCATGCCTGACCGACGCCTTTCCAACATCCGCCGCCGCTCGCTGCGTGAGGGCTTCGCCTTCGCGGTAGCCGCGGCCGGAATCGTCGCCGTCGCCGCATCCTCCGCAGTGTCGGTCGCCGATGACAGCGTTCCGGAGCGCATCGCGATGGTCTCCGAGCAGCAGCCCGCGCAGGCCCAGCCGGTCGCCGACAAGCCTGCCGACCAGCCGGTCGCCGAAGCCGTGCCCGCACCGGCCCCGGCCCCCGCGCCCGCACCGGAGCCGATTCCGGCCCCGATGCCCGCGCCGCCGGTCTACCCGGACAACCTCGACGGCTGGATCCGCCAGGCGCTCGACATCATGGCTGCCAAGGGCATCCCCGGCTCCTACGACGGCATCATGCGCAACGTCATGCGTGAGTCCACCGGCAACCCGCAGGCGATCAACCTGTGGGACTCCAACGCCGCCGCGGGCATCCCGTCCAAGGGCCTGCTCCAGGTGATCGACCCCACCTTCGCCGCCTACCACGTCGAAGGCACCCCGTTCGACGTCTGGAACCCGGTGTCCAACATCGTGGCCGCCTGCAACTACGCGGCGCACCGCTACGGCTCGATGGACAACGTCAACAGCGCGTACTGACGCGAACCCGCGTCATCGGCCCCGACGTACACTGCGCCATGGCCGACTACGCCCACTCCGACGCTGCGGCCAGGAGCCGCGCCGAGAAGGCGCGGCGCCTGGCCGGTTTCATATGGGAGCGCGGTATCACCGGCGCCGAACTGCTGGCGATGTCGTCCGCGACGCGACGCAAACTCGCCCGAGCAGCGCAGACCAATCCGCCGAGCACCGGCGAGACGTGGCAGTCGGTGGCGGCATTGCTCGATGAGAAGGACGCCTGGGCCGAGCGTCATCCCGATCATCCCGCCGCCGGGCGTGCGCATCGCGACGAGAAGCTGCTGTGGGTCAAGCCACCGATCACGCCCTGGTCCTGACCCCGATCACACCGCTTCCGCATCGCCGGCAGGATCTGCGAACTCCGTACCCGGCCCGGGCCGATGGCGCTGCGAACGTCCGGCGACACGCACCGACAACGTTCGTAGCGCCCGCGCCTCTTCGTCGGTGATGTCATCGATGAACATCTCCCGCACCAGCGCGACATGATGCGGTGCCGCACGCTCGAGCAGCGCACGCCCCTGCGGCGTCAGCCGCACCAGAACGCCGCGGGCGTCATCGGCCACCGGACGCCGCTCGACGAGGCCACGCGAGGCCATTCGAGCCAGATGCTTGGACAGCCTGCTCTTCTCCCAGCACACCTGCGCCGCCAGCTCCTTGGCGCGCAGACAACCGTCAGGGGCAGCCGACAGCGAGACCAGCAGCTCGTAATCGGGCATCGACAGACCGTCGGCCGCCAATCCGGCCGTGATCGCCGCATCCATGCGCTGTCGCAACAGGATGTAGGCTTGCCACGTGGTTTGTTCCTCGTCGTTCAGCCATCCGACCACCACACGATGCTAGTCACCATTGGTTGACGTAGACACCAATCGCGAGACCGGGCGGCTCACCACCAGCCGGTCGTCGCGCCGATCTGACGTTCCAGCTCCGGGGTGATGGTGCGGACGTAGCTTGCGGTCAGGTGATGCTCGTCGTGATAGACGAGCACATTGCCCACCACAACCCGGCAGACCTCAGGGCCGCATACCGCATCGCTGAGATCGAGCAGATGCACATTCGCGAAGTCCGCGGCGGGCTCGATAGCCGGGTTGACCGGCGACAGTGCCTCGCTGCGGGCGATGCCGCAGTTCTCGGCGTCGCCACCGGCGGCAAGGCAATCGACCGCGCGGTATCTGGTGCCCTTGTCGTTGCGCAGCCATGGCGTGTCCCGAATGGCCATGACCTCGAGATCACGCTCGGCCATCGCCGTCCACACCTCGACGAACTCATCGGGCGTTTTGTCGCCGCCGATCGGCCATTGGGGCTCGGTCGCGGTGGTGAACACCCAGTCGGGCCGTTCGGTACCGAGCCGATCGACCACCGCGCGCGACCAATCGCGGCAGTCCGGAATATCGAGTCCGCGATACTTGGCGTCCTCGCGGAGATTGAGCGGGCAGCCCATCTTGAGGAGGGTGACGACCTTGACGCCGTGCGCCCGACCGAGCGCGTCCAGCGCGGGCAGCCAGTGCTCGGCATGCGAGTTGCCGACCACGGCCATGGTCCGCGTGCCTGCGGGGTCCCCGTAGACGCAGGTCGTGATCTCGGTGGTGAACCAGTCGGAAATACAGCCGTCGATGGTGGACGGCGGCAGATCACCCGGCGCCTCGAGCACCGAGGGCCGTACCCGGGCCGGTGGGACCGTCGCACCGGCCAGCAGCGCTTCGGCGCCCGGATACACCACCGGGTCGAGCGCCCCGATGGGACGGGCGGGGTTGTTGATCAGTACGCCCTGCCAGAACCCGGACACACCGAGCACCAGCGCACCGACGACGGTCACCGCGACCGCGGCGCCGCGCCGCAGCCAGACCGGTGAGGTGACCGATCCACCCGACCGCAGCCGCAGCGGCTCCTCGATGAGCCGGTTGGTCAGCACCGCGAGGACCAGCGACGCGCCGATGATCAACAGCCCGCCCCGCAACGTCACCTCGGTGTCGGTCTGGATCAGGTAGTAGATGAGCAGCGGCCAATGCCACAGATACAGCGCATAGGCGACGGCGCCGAGTTCGACTATCGGCCGGGTGGCAAGCAACTTGGACACCGCGGGCTTCCATCCCGACTCGGTGCGCAGGCCGGCGAGGATCAACGCGACGGCCGCACCCACCGGGAACAGCGCCGCGGGGCCAGGGAACTGGCGCGCGCCGTCGAACAGGATTCCGCAGGTCAGCACGGCCAGCAGCCCGGCGGCCGCGAGCAGCGACATGCCCACCTTCACCCACATCCGGTCCGGGACCCGCAGGAACGGCACGACCACCGCGAGCAGGGCACCGACCAGCAGCTCCCAGGCGCGCGCACCGCTGTCGTAGTAGATCCACTCCTGGTATGTGCCCGAACGCAGCGCCGCGTAGACGAAGGAAGCGATGCCGAGCACCACCGCCAGCGCCCCCACCGCGGGCCGCACCGCCCACCGACGTCCGGAGCGACGGCAGATCCAGGCGACTGAGGCAAGCAGCAGCGTGATTGCCACGTAGAACTGCCCCTGCACCGCCATCGACCACAGATGCTGCAGCGGGCTCACCGAGGGATCGGCCGCCAGATAGTCGGCGGCGGCGTTGGCCAGGTACCAGTTCTGGTAATACAGCGCCGAGGCCACGGTCTGGCCCGACATATCCGCCCACTGGGTATAAGGGTGTTCTGCCACGGTCATCACCACGACCAGCGCGAGCACCACGAACAACGCGGGCAGCAGTCGCCGGGCGGTGCGGCGGAAGGTCTGCCACAGGCCGATCCCGCCGTCACCTTCGGCGCGGCGAAGCAACATACCGGTGAAGAAGAACCCGGACAGCACCAGGAACACGTCCACACCGCCGGACACCTTGCCGAACCAGATGTGGAACGCCACCACCAACGCGATCGCTACACCGCGCAGACCATCCAGATCCAATCGGTAGTCGGCCGTTTTCGCGTCCCGTGGCATCGAAGCGGCGGCCGCCGTGGCGGCCGCCGTGCCCTCGCTGATCCGTACCAACTGCCCTCTCCCGTTTCCAGCTCGCGCGCCCGGATACCGAGCGCGCGACGCTCGTTGCAAGATCCCTACCACAACCGGCCGTTTCACCGGAATTCACCGAACACTGTCCCTGCGCTGTGTCGCCCCTGGTCGTCGACGCAGAACCGCCGGTCGCGGCTGGCATTTCGGTGCCACCCGGTTGACAAGTGCGTGGGTCGTCACAACAGTGGATGCGGCGTTCGGACTCGAGAGCGCCAACTCCACCGCAGCAGACATAGAGGAATACATGAACGTTCGCCGGCTCATCGTCAGCGTCGCCGTCGCGGGACTGACCCTCCTCGCGGCGCCCGCCGCGCTGGCCGTCCCCGCCCCTTCCGGTTCCGCAGGCACAGGTTCGTCCGCCGCCGACACCGGCTCGGCGGCCACCGGCTCCGCCGGGACCGCGCAGACCGGCTCGGCCGGTGGCGCCTTCGCCAACTGCGAGGAAGTCAAGGCCGCAGGCCGGGCGCCGATCTTCCGTGGCGAACCCGGTTTCGGCCCGCATCTGGACCCCGACGGCGACGGATTCGCGTGCCCGACGGTCTGACACGCTCGAAAAGACGAACACCCGGTGCGGCTACGGCCGACCGGGTGTTCGTCTTTTCGGGTCCGGCCCGCGATCAGCGGAAGATCTTGACCAGCACCAGCCCGGCCAGCAGGACACCCGCACCGATCAGGGTGTACTTCACCTTGGGCTGATTGACCTTGGCCACCACCAGCTGCTTGGTGTCGTCGGCGATCCGCTGCGGATCGGCCCGTACCGCGATCTCGTCCAGCGTGCTGGCCAGTCGCGTCCGCGCGGCCTCGATCTCCTGCTCGATCCGCTCGGTATCCCTTGCCACTTGGCGCCTCCTGTAGACAATCGCCGCGCCCGCGCGCGGATCGGTGCTGTGTCGTGCGTCGCCGCGCGGTGCGCGACAAGTTCGCGGACCCCCGCCCGGCCGTCGTACACGGGCCGGTCCAGGGCTCGCCGACGAGTGTATCCGCGGTCGCGGCCATGGCCTTCGGTTACGGTTCGGTGGTGACCGACAACCGTCTCTCCCCCGGCGATACCGCTCCCGATTTCACCCTGCCCGACGCCGATGGCAACGATGTCTCGCTCGCCGACTACCGCGGCCGCAAGGTGATCGTGTACTTCTACCCGGCCGCGAGCACACCCGGCTGCACCAAGCAGGCCTGCGATTTCCGCGACAACCTCGCCGAGCTGTCCGGCGCAGGCCTCGATGTCATCGGCATCTCCCCGGACAAGCCGGCCAAGCTGGCCAAGTTCCGCGATAACGAGGGCCTGAACTTCCCGCTGCTGTCAGACCCCGAACGCAGCGTGCTGACCACGTGGGGCGCGTTCGGCGAGAAGATGATGTACGGCAAGAAGGTCACCGGCGTCATCCGCTCGACGTTCCTGGTCGACGAGGCAGGCAAGATCGAGGTGGCGCAGTACAACGTGCGCGCCACCGGGCACGTTGCGAAGCTGCGGCGGGATCTGTCGGTCTAGTCACCGATCGAAGCGGCGCAGGAAGCTCTCGAAGCCATCGAGCAGCCGCTCCAGCCCGAACTCGAAATCCGCCGCATCCCAGTCGATGTCCTCTTCGTCGAAGGCGCGGTTGGCGAGCGCGGACAGCAATGCCGGGAACCGCTGCGGGTCGAGCAACTGCCGCAGCGGCTCGGTGAAATCGGCGTCGGAATCGACACCGGCAGCGATGTCGCGGGCCATCCGGCGGCGACCCATCACATAGAGCGACATATTCATCACCAGCTGAAGCTTGACTCCCTCGGGCACCGGCAGATCCCGCATGGTGCCGAGCCCGGTCTCCAGCCACGCCATATTGTTCGGACCCAAGGGCGGTGACCCGAGCGGGATATCCAACGTCCAAGGGTGGCGGCCGAGGACCTCGTATTCGGTGCGTGCCCATACCGTGAGGCCGACGCGCCAGGACCCACCTGGCTCGATCTCCGGCGGCAACCCCACGACGCGGTCGAGCACCATCTCCACCAGCGTGGCCTTGCTGTCCACGTAGCGGTACAGCGACATAGCCGTGAACCCGAGTTCGCGGGCGACCCGGTTCATCGACAGCGCCGCATATCCCTCGGCATCGCCGACGGTGATCGCCGCCTCGAGGATCTGATCCAGGCTCAGCCCGCGTTTCGGGCCGCGGCCGCCCGGCTGCTCGAGCCCCCACATCAGTTCCACCGACTTCGGCAGTACGCGTTCCCCGGACGTCATCTGTTCACCCTCCTCGCTCGTGTCGACTCTATCGGTGCGATCGCCTGCCTTCCCTTGCGCCGGACAACTGTTTATTCTAT
This sequence comes from Nocardia sp. NPDC059180, assembly GCF_042754945.1. Taxonomy (NCBI): domain Bacteria; kingdom Bacillati; phylum Actinomycetota; class Actinomycetes; order Mycobacteriales; family Nocardiaceae; genus Nocardia; species Nocardia sp. NPDC059180. The sequence continues at coordinate 115,528 of NZ_JBHZBU010000006.1, read as the reverse complement.
AAACTGAGTTTAGCCCATAAACAGTTTCGATCGGAGATCCGATGACTCCCCACCTCCCACCCGCACTCTCGCTCCATCACCTCGGCAAGTCGTTCGGCGATCATGTGGTGCTCGACGGCATCGACCTGAACATCGCCGCGGGAACAGTGTTTTCGCTGCTCGGCCCCAACGGCGCGGGAAAGACCACACTCGTGCGCATCCTCGCCACCCTCAGTGCCCCGGATCAGGGCGTGGCCTGCGTCTTCGGGCACGATGTGGTCGACGAACCGGAGATCGTGCGCCGTCTCATCGGCGTCACCGGCCAGTATTCGGCGGTCGACGAGGTATTGACCGGCGTGGAGAACCTCCACCTCACCGGCAAACTGCTGCACCTGGGCCGTACCGAAACTCGACGCCGCACCGCCGAACTGCTGGAACGATTCGACCTGACCGAAGCGGCCGGCCGCCGCGCAGGGACCTATTCCGGTGGCATGCGCCGCCGCCTCGATCTGGCCATGAGCCTGATGGGCGAGCCGCGCATCCTGTTCCTCGACGAACCGACCACCGGTCTCGACCCGCGCAGCCGACGCGATCTGTGGCAGGTCATCCAGCGGCTGGCCGCCGATGGCACCACCATCTTCCTGACCACGCAATATCTGGAGGAGGCCAATCAACTCGCCGACCGGGTCGCCGTGCTCGACGGCGGCAAGCTGGTCGCCGACGGCACCCCCGACGAACTCAAACAGCTGGCTCCCGGCGGTCATATCCGGTTGCGTTTCGCCGACCGCGACCTGCTCACCGCGGCCGCTCGCGCCATCGACGACCGGGTCGTGGCCTCGGGCGACCACGCGATGGTCGATATCGAGCAGTTGACCTTGCAGGTGCCCTCGGATGGCAATGCCGGCGATGTGAAGCGGCTGCTGAACCGGTTCGACGATCTCGATATCGCCGTCGATCAGCTGACCGTGCACCTGCCGGATCTCGACGATGTCTTCTTCGCCTTGACCGGCCACCCCACCCACGCCGAATCCGCTGCCTGACAGCTCACACCGAAACGAGATGACGATGACCACCCTGTCCCCCGCCGCACGCACTCTGCGCGCCGCCGTCGATTCCGGCACCATGCTGGATCGCAATATTCGCCATACCCTGCGCAGTCCGGACACCATGATCATGACGATCGCGCTGCCGGTGATGATCCTGCTGATGTTCGTCTACGTCTTCGGCGGTGCGATGGATGTGGGTCCCGGCTCCTACATCGACTACGTGGTGCCAGGAATCATCCTGCTGTGCGCGGGATTCGGTGCCGCGATGACGGCGCCCGCCCTCGCCACCGATATGCACAACGGCATCATCGACCGCTTCCGCACCATGGACATCGCCCGATCCGCGGTGCTCACCGGTCATGTCGCCGAGAGCGTGATCCGCAATCTCATCACCACCGGCATCGTCATCGGTGTCGCGGTCGTGCTGGGGTTCCGCCCCACCGCCGATCCACTGCGCTGGCTCGGTGCGATCGCGGTGATCGCGATGTTCGTGCTGGCCTTGTCCTGGGTCGCGGCGGCGCTGGGCCTGCTGGCTCGCAACCCGGAGGCTGCCAACGGTTTCACCTTCGCGTTCATGTTCTTGCCGTACGTGAGTAGCGCATTCGTGCCGACCGAGTCGATGCCGAGCTGGTTGCATCCGTTCGCCGAGCACCAGCCGGTGACGCCGGTGATCGAGACGATGCGCGGGCTGCTGATGGGCACCCCGATCGGTAACAGTGCGGTGCTGGCGATCATCTGGTGTGCGGTGATCGCGCTGGCCGGTTATTTCTCGGCGCGCGTGCTGTTCCGGCGCCGCACCATGAACTGAGCAGATGCGCCGCCGCCGGTCAGCTCGGCAACACCTGCTCGGCGGCCCACTGGGCGAGCATGCGCACATGCTCAGTCCACCAGGCGTAGGACTCGGCGGTGAAGGCCGGTGGCGGCGGGGCTTCACCCGGGAACAGGAATCCGTGCGGTGCGCCGACCTTCACCTCAGGTTCCGGCAGGATCGAATTGCGGCTCGGATCCCACGTGGCGGGGGCGGTTTCCGGCTCCGCCGCAACCAAGGGGACGCCGTCCTGTTCGGGCCACGAATTCCAGTGCGGGGCCGCGAACTGCGGGCGGGGTGTGGTGTGCAGGCTTTCGGTCTCCGGAACCATCGTCGCCGAACCCGGTTGGAAAGCCATGGGTTCGGGAGCCCGCACCGGGGCATGCGGTGGGTTCGCCGGTGCGCCTGGGCTTGCGACATCGGTGCCGTGGGCGTCGACGGTGTGCGAGTTCGCGGCCGACATCGCGTCGGCGGCAGCTGGACCGGAGTGCCTGCCCTGCTGAGCGAGCAGATACATCCCGCCACCGGCCAGGCCGCTGGCCAGGACACCGGCGGCGGCGACCAGAGCGACGCCGCCACCGCGCTGGCGGCGGGCCTGCTCGATCGGGACCACGACATCGACCAGATCGTCCATGGCGAACAACGCGGCACCGATGGCGGGCGCGGATCCGGCGATCATGCACGGGATGACGGGCGCACCGAATCCGGCGACCGCGCCGGTGACGGCGGGCTGGTCGGCACCCGAGCCGATCAGTACCACCGCATCGGGCCGGACCTCGGCGGCGTCGAGCTGATCGCGCGCCACCGTAACCGCCGCGCGCATGGTCTCCATCGTGACCGCCGCCCCGGAATGACCCGTCGCCGCGAGCACCCGGCTGCGCCCCCGATCCACCAGGGTGAAGGCCTGATACCCCGGCACGACCTCACAGATCAGCAGATTGTCGAACTCGTCGAGCCAGGTCATCGCACCGGCCACACTCAGATGCGCGGACTTGGTGGAGACCAGCGAGGCGCTGCGCCACGGCCCCGATGCCAGCCGGGTGACGATCGCGCGGCGCTCGGCGGCATCGCGGTAGGCCACCGCGACTCCAGCGATCTCTCGGGACGAGCCGATCTCGGCAGCGATCCGATCCAACGCCCGTGCGACGGTCTCGGCCAGCTCGGCTTTCCCATCGCTTTCCGCCGCGGCGACCCGGTGCAGCAGCACCCGGTCGGACAGTTTCGCGCCTTCGTCGCCGATGGCCACCGCGTGGACCGCACCACGCTCGGTGGACACGCCGAGAGTAATGACAGATCGAGCTGATTCGGACCGAGCTACCACAGTTCACGCCTTCCCTGTGCCGCCACCGGCTCACGGACTCGCCGAAATCCGTGAGCCTGGAGAGATTTCCCTGCATTTCCCCTGGATCCCTGCCCTGAACACACGCCGAAGGCACGTGCCCTTGGTATGTGTTCGATACCACAGGCGGGACGGATGGGTGGTGACAAATACCAGTTTCGGCCACCGGGAACAGCGGCCGTGTGCCGCGGACCGGCCGGTACCGCTAGCCTGGATGAGTGGACGTACGCACGGAGGCCAGGTCGAAACGACGCCTGGACCCTGCGTTGGATCTGCAGGACGACCCGCAGGAGCTCATGCCGCGCAAGCGCCCCACTCAGGAGCGCAGCAAACGCAAGTTCGACGCACTGCTGCAGGCCTCGCGCGAACTGCTCGTCGAGGTGGGGTTCGAATCGTTCACCTGTGAAGAGGTGGCCGCCAGGGCCGAGGTGCCGATCGGCACGCTGTATCAGTTCTTCGCCAACAAGTACGTCATCGTCTGCGAGCTGAATCGGCAAGACCTGGTCGCGGTTTCCCAGGAGCTGGCCGACTTCCACGGCGAGGTCCCCTCGCTGGACTGGCTGCGGCATATGAACCAGTTCGTCGACCACATGGCCGGCCTGTGGATGACCGACCCGTCGCGCCGCGAGGTGTGGCTGGCGATGCAGTCCACCCCGTCCACCCGGGCCACCGGCGCCATCCACGAGAAGCAGTTCGCCGAGGTCGTCTCGCAGATGCTGCGCCCGTTGACCCCGCGCACGCCGCGGGCACGGCGCACGATGATGGCCGAGGTCCTGGTGCACGTGGTCTACTCGATGCTCAACTTCTCGGTCCAGGACGAGCAGAGCCATGCCGACGCCGTCGCCGAACTCAAGCGGTTGATGGTCGCCTATCTACTCGTGGCCGAGAAAGAATCGCGCACAGCCAGCAAGACCTGAACCGGCGTCGAAGCTGCCCGCGCGGGAGCTCGGCCGCGGCATCGACACCGGCCGATGCCGACCGCGCTTGCCCGGACCGGCCTCGCGGGATCTCGCACAGCTGCGGACATGCGAAAGGCGCGCATCCGGTGACAGTCCTTGCGGACCGACGCCCGAACGCGCGCCATGCGCATCGATCAGCTCTCGGGCACCCGGCCCGCGATCAGATCGGCCAGCTCACCCGGATCCTCCAACACCACCATCGCCGCGGCGGTATCACCGTCATGGGTGAGCGAAAGGTGCACCCGCGCCCGGGGCAGGAACTCCGCAGCCAGGCCGTGCAGCTTGATGCTCGGCCTGCCCCAGGCGTCGTTGACGACCTCGATCAGCGGATACGGGTTGTCCCCGATCTGCGGGCGGCGCGCGAAGCGAGACGATGCCCACGCCTTGAGCACCGCCTCCTTCGCCGCCCATCGCGCCGCGTAGCTGCGCGCAGGGTCGGTGCCCTTGCTCTGGCAGTACCGCCGCTCACCTGCGGTGAAGCTCTCCCTGAGCATCGTCGTCCCGGACTTTTGCAGCTGTTCGGCGAACTCGGAGATGGTTACCAGGTCCAAGCCGATTCCGAGGATGGTCACAGTCGCGCAGCCTACGGTGTGGCTTGTCCGGCGGTGTCGGAACCGTCGGCAACGAGTTGCCCGGTCTCGCAACCACGTCCACCGATCCGGTACACACCGTCGGCACCCAGCCTCGCCTCACCCGAGAGCAACATGCCCGCCTCGAGTCCGCGCACCTGCGCCGCGGGTGTGCCGTCGCCGCCGAGGCGACGGTCGGCGGGCCGCTCGTAGAGCGGGGCCCCACCGCACATGGCCTCGACGATCCGCTGACGTCCGGCCAGCTGACGCTGCTCGGCCCTGCGCTGGTAGTCCTCGCGCTTGTCCGGGTCGATCGCCTGGACGAACGCCTCGGGATGCACCACCGCGAGCAGCCCGGACACGTGCCCGAACCCGAGCGAGGTCACCAGACCCGCCTTGAGCGCGAACCGGTCGCCGAAGCGCAGCGCCTCACGCGCCCACACCAGGTGCGGGTACTCGCGCATCTTCTCGTCGACGCAGTCCAGGCTCCGGTTCGGCGGCACCACACCGTTTTCCAGCACCTGGCACAGGCCGATCAGCTGGAACGCGGCCGCACCGCCCTTGGCGTGCCCGGTCAGGCTCTTCTGCGAGACGACGAACAGCGGAGCGCCCTCGGAGCGCCCGATCGCGCCGGCGAGGCGTTCGTGCAGTTCCGACTCGTTCGGATCATTGGCCGCGGTGGAGGTGTCGTGCTTGGAGATCACCGCGATGTCATCGGCGCCGACGCCGAGCTTGCGCAGTTCCGCGGCGAACCGGGATTCCCGGCCGCCCCGGCCCGCACCCAGCGCGCCGAGCCCGGGCGCAGGGATGGAGGTGTGCACACCATCGGCGAACGACTGTGCGTAGGCCACCACACCGAGCACCGGCAGACCCAGTTCCACCGCGACATCACCACGGGCCAGCAGCACGGTGCCACCGCCCTGCGATTCGACGAACCCGCCGCGGCGGCGATCGTTGGCGCGGGAGAAGTACCGGTCGCTGATGCCCTTGGCACTCATGGCCGCCGAGTCGGCGGTGGCCGACATGTCACCGAAGCCGACGATGCCCTCGATTCCGAGATCGTCGAACCCGCCTGCCACCACGACCTCGGCCTTGCCGAGCCGGATCTTGTCGACGCCTTCCTCCACCGAGACCGCGGCGGTCGCGCACGCCGCCACCGGGTGCACCATCGCGCCGTAGCTACCGACGTAGGACTGCACCACATGCGCCAGCGCCACGTTCGGCAGTGCTTCCTGCAGGATGTCGTTCGGGCGCGGCTCGCCGAGCAGGTTGTCGACGTAGAGCGAGCGCATCGAGGACATACCGCCCATGCCGGTGCCCTGGGTGTTGGCCACCAGGCTCGGATGCACCCAGCTCATCAGCTCGGCCGGGCTGAACCCGGAGCCGACGAACGCGTCGACCGTGCAGGCGATGTTCCACAGCGCCACCCGGTCCACCGAGGACGCCATATCCGCGGAGATGCCCCAGACGGTGGGATCCCAGCCGGTGGGGATCTGGCCGCCGACGGTGCGCGAGAGCTTCGCCTTGCGCGGCACCCGGATCTCGGTGCCCGCCTGACGGGTCACGGTCCAGTCGCCGGACTCGGCGACCGGAGTGATCACCGTGTGCTCGGGGTCGGCGGCGTGGAAGGCGCGGGCCTCGGCCTCACTGCCGACGGTGAACGACAGGTCCTTGTCGAGGAACACCGAGGTCATCAGTGGGCCTGCGTTGTCGACCATGGCGCCGTCGTCTTCGTAGCGGCGGATACCGCAGCGCGCGACCACCGCGTCGTGATACCGCTCGGCCAGCTCCGATTCGGGGACGTAATCACCGGATTCGGCGTCGTACCAGCCGGGCTTTGGATCGTTCTCCCAGGCCACCATGCCGGTGGTCCAGGCGAGTTCCAGCACGCCCGCCGCCGACAGTTCGTCGGAGACCTCCATCTCGAAGCGGGTGCGCGCGGAACCGTACGGTCCGAGCTCACCGGCGCCGACGATCACGACCATATCGGTGAGATCGGCGGTGACCCGGCCCCATTCGGGCACCGGAAGCGCCGAGGTCAGCGTCGGCGGCGCGGGCAGGGCGGGGATCAGCTGGGCCTCGTCGGCGTCCGACTCGGCAGCGGCGGCGGCTTCCTCGGCCTCCTGTGCCTGCTTGGCCAGTGCGGGCAGATCGAGCTTGGCGGCGGCCAGGCCGCCGGTCAGGTCGATCTGCTGCGGGCCGTCCGCGGTGACCGCGCGGGCCCGTCCGGTGGCCCACTTGAGCAGCTCATCGGCCATCTCATCGGTGGACCAGGTCTGCACGCCCGCCAGCTCCACGGCCTCGACCATCGGGTCGTTATGACCCATCAGCCCGGTGCCGCGCACCCAGCCGATCAGCGCGTGCACCAGGGTGACCCGGGTCGACCACGACTTCTCGGCCCGCCACTTGGCGACAACGGCGTCCAGCGCGGCTTTCGCCTCGCCGTAGGCGCCGTCACCGCCGAACAGGCCGCGGTTGGGCGAACCCGGCAGCACCACATGCAGGGTGGCGTCGACATCGTGGTCGGCGCCGAGCTTGGACAGTCCGCCGATCAGCCGCTCGACCGACCAGAGCAGAACCCGCATCTCCATTTCGGCGCGGGCACCGGCGTCGGACAGGTCACCTGCCACCCGCGGCGCCGCGAACGGGAACAACAGGGTCGGGGTCAGCGCGTCCTTGGTCTTGATCTTGGCGCCACCGGCGTTGTCGACCTGTTCGGTGCCGACCCATTCGATCAGCGCGTCGAGATCGGTGTAGGAGGCCATATTCGCCGGAACGACCCAGAGCGCGGCGCCGTTGCGGGCGTTATCGCGGTAGAGCCCGCGGTAGAAGGCCAGGCGCTTGTCGTCGAGGGAAGAGGTGGTGACCACGACGGTGGCACCGCCACCGAGCAGCCGTCCGGTGACGGCGGCGGCGATGGACCCCTTGCTGGCGCCGGTGACCACGGCGACATCGGCGGACCACATGCCGGGTTCCTCGGTACTCAGCGCGGCCTCGGCGATCCTGCCGTAGTGGCCGGCCAGCACCGAGCGGGCTTCGTGCATGGCACGCTGGCGCCACCAACCGGCCTGGGCGGCAACGGCTTCGCCCGCGCCGGTGAAGCCCGCGACGGACTGCTGCGCGGTATCGGCGTCGTCGGCCAGCCACAGCCGGGCCAGATCCTCGCGCGCGGTGGCCCAGCGGTCGTCGATCAGCACCGCCTTGCGGGCATCGAACGCGGGAGCGACCAGTCGCGGCCAATCCGAACCCAGTTCGGCCGACACCAGGTCGACCAGACCGTCATCGGTGGTCTCCGGGGCGGAGACTTCCTCGCTGAGACCCAGCTGCTCGAGGACAAGGCGCGCGGCCGAGGCGAGCACGCCGTCGCGGCCGGTGATCTGCTCGGTGAACTCACCGAGCGCGGCGGCGTCCACCGTCGCGCCACCGCCACCACCGGCGGCGGGCAACGCGACCGAGATGCCGCGACGGGCGGCCACGGACTGCACGGCGGCGTCGATGGCGGCGTCGACCGAGGCGGCGTCACCCAGGGCACCGGAGACGAGCCCGCCCAGATCACCGCCGCGCACGCTCGCGCCCTCGCGGGTGCCGAGCGACACCTCGGCGGTGACATGGCTGGCCCAGCCGTCACCGAGTTCCCATACCTTCTTGACCCGCTCGGCGATCGCGGCGGGCCGCTTGCCGGAGGGGCCGAACACCTTGCGCAGGTGATCGCCGATGGAGTCCGACAGCACCGAGCCGAACGGCTTGTAGGTGCGGGCGAGCCGTTCGACGGTCGCCGAGAGAGCACCCATATCCGCGTCCGCTGCACCGTCGATGGCGCCGAGCGACAGCTCCGCGCCGAGGTCGACCAGCAGCTGGTTACGGCGAGAGGAGACGCCGTCGCACAGGCCTTCGATGGTGTCGACCGGGCCGATCTGGTCGATGCGCAGCTTGGTCCACAGTGCGATGAGCACGCGGGTGGCGTCGGCGGCGGAGAACACGATGTCGTCGGGACGCGGGCCACCCGAGGCAGCCGGTGCGGCAACCGGCGCAGGCGCGGCGGCTGCGGCCGGTGCGGCGGCGGCAGTCTCGGCGGGCGCCTCTTCGGGCTCGTCGACCGGTGCCGGATCGGTGTCGGTGGAGTACACGACACCGGACTCGCGCTCGATATTGAGCACCTCGACCGTGGTGGTGCCGAAGGTGGGCAGCTTCAGGGTCTGGCTCGCCAGGTTCGCCACCGTCGGCGTCGCACCGAGACCGATCTCGACGAAGCGCTCCACCCCGAGCCCGCCGTGCGCGGTATCGGTGAACAGCAGGTCCTGGGTCTCGATCCAGCGCACCGGGCTGGCGAACTGCCAGGCCAGCAGCTCGATCAGCACCACACGGCACAGCTCGGCGGGCCGCTGTGCCCAGGAGTCGAAGTCGGCGAGTACCGCGGCCAGCGGCTCGGACGGCACCAGCTCGGCGATCTCGGTGATGAACTCGCGCTCCAGCGAGAACGGCCGTGGCACCAGGTTCGGGATGTAGCGCCCGACCAGGACCTCAGGGTGCAGATCCTGGGGCAGCAGCTGTTCGAGCTTGTGCCGGAACTCCGGCACCCCCTCCCGCAGCACAGTCGAATGGAACGGCACATCGATGCCGGGCACCAGGATGAACGCGCGCTTACCGCCGAATTCGGCGCGACGGCGGTCGATCTCGGTCTCCAGATGCTCGAGACCGGCCACCGTGCCCGCGATCGCGTACTGCGCACCGCGCAGGTTGAGGTTGACCACCTCGAGGTATTCGCCGATCTGCTCGGACAGGCCGGAGACGAAGCCGATGACCTCGTCGTCGGGCAGCCCGAACTGCGACGGGCGGATCGCGGCCATCCGGTAGTCGCTGCGGCCCTTGGCATCACGCGGCACCAGCTCGTGCATGGCCGAACCACGCTGGAACACCACCTCGAGCACCGCCTCCAGCGGCAGCACACCGGCGACCGCGGCGAGCGCGTTGTACTCGCCGACCGAATGGCCCGCCAGCAGCGCACCTTCGACGAAGGCGCCGGCCTCACGCAGCTCGGCCACCTGCGCCACCCCGAGGGTGGCCATCGCGACCTGGGTGAACTGGGTCAGGTGCAGTACGCCGTCCGGGTGCCGGTGCTCGACACCACGCGCCTTGAGGTAGGTGGGGTTGTCGCGGACGACGGCGAGGATGGAGAAGCCGAGCGCCGCGCGGGTGTGCTTGTCGGCGCGGTCCCAGATCTGCTTGGCTGCCTTGGACCGCGAGCGCGCGTCCAGGCCCATGCCCTTGCGCTGAATGCCCTGACCGGGGAAGGCGTAGACGGTCTTGGGGGCCGCGGTCCGTCCGGTCGCCGTCATCACCAGATCACCACCGGTACGGCAGGACACCTCGACGATCTCGCTGCCCTGATCGACCGCGACGCGCTCGACGCGCACATCGATCTCGGCGCCGGGACGCACCATACCGAGGAACCGTGTGGTCCACGCGGTCAGCGTGCGCGCGGGCACCGAGCTCTGCGGATCCAGCGCAGACACCGCGTGCTGGGCCGCGGCCGACAGCCACATCCCGTGCACGATCGGGCTGCCGAGGCCGGCCAGTTTGGCGGCGGCATCACTGGTGTGGATCGGGTTGTGATCACCGGAAACCGCGGCGAAGGCAGCCATGGTGCGCGGCGCGACGATGGTGACATCGCGACGACGACGTCGCGGTGTATCGGCGGCGCCCGCGGACAGCGAGCCGCCCGCGCGCGGCGGATCGGCCAGCTCACCAGAGCCGTTGCGGCCACGGATGGCGAAACGCTCGTTCAGCCGGGCCAGCGGGACCACGTCGAGGCCCTGATCGCGCATCTCACCGACGACGACCTCGACCTCCACGACCCGGCCCATATCGGTGTCGAGCACCGACGTCGATTCTGCGCGAACCACCAGAATGCTGGTGTCGGCGGGCAATTCGCGCATCAGCTCGATCCGGTGATCGAGATGCACCAGGTCGAGCATGCCCTCGATGACGGACTCGGCGGCCTCGGTGCGGGTGGCGCCGAGCACCGCGAACACGGCGGGCCAGCAGGCGCCGACCAGGACGTCGGGGACGGTGCGCCCGAGCGTGCTGAGGTTGCGCGGCAGACCGGAGCCGGTGACGCCGGCGTGGTCGGCGATGAGGTCGGGGGTCCAGGCCAGGTTGACGTGCGCGACGCGGCCCTTCACTTCCGGCAGCGACTGCCCGGCGGCCACCGCGAGCAGCGCGGACATGGCGTCGTCCGCGTCATCTGCGGTGACAACCGGCGCGCCGCCGTTGTACACCGAGACCGGCACGGTGATCCGGATGCGAACCACATTGCCCGCGTACAGCGGAACGGTGAGTTCGAGGTAGCTGTTCTCGGCCACCGGTCCCGTGGTGTCGACCAGCGTCGCACCGGTCGGCGGATGCACGGCGCCCTGTCCGTCGACGGTCCAGTCGGCGACAGCGCCGAGACGGTGCACCGGGTTGATGGTGGTGCGGCCGGACCATTCGACATCGGGAGCCGCCAGCACCACGTCGATCGCGCCCGCCGTCACCGCGGCGGTGCGGCGCGCATCCACCGCGGCCGGGACGACGCCCGCGCGAACCAGCGAGTAGGCGGTGTCCTGTTCGAAGCGGTCGAGCAGCTCGCCGACCGGCTCATCGACCCGGGTGATACCGGCGACGGCCACCGTGCCGGGGATGATGCACACCTGATCGGCCGAGTAGCGCGGATCGTGGGCCTGCCACAGCGAATCCGACCGCCACCAGCGGCGCACGTCGGCGTCGACGACCGGGACGAAGTTCACCGGCTTGCCGGGGGTCTTGCACAGCGCGACGAAGAACGGCACGTCCGCCGGGTGCAGCAGGGTGTCGGCGACCGCCGGGTACTGCTTGCGCAGGGTGCACAGCGCCGCGACGGGGTGCTCGAGATCGTCGTCGGAGAACAGCGTCGGGATCTCGCCGCGGTCGGCGGGGTTGAGCCGGGATTCGGTGCGGCGCAGCATGTCCGCGAAACGGTCACGCCAGGTGATGTCGAGCCACACCGAGCGGGTGGCGTCGAGGATGGCCTCGCCGAGGTCGCTGCCGCAGTCGAAGTCCTTGCGGCGGTCCAGGCCGACCGCGAGTTCGACGTAGCGCTCCAGCCATTCGACGTAGGTCATGGTGGCCAGGTCGCCGAAGTACGGCTTGGCGGTGGCGTCGAGGGCGGCGATGATCTCCGCGCGACGTTCGGCGACGGCGTCCGCGTCACCGGCGACCTCGTCGAGCAGGCGGCCGGTGCGCGAAGCGGCGTTGTCGATCTCGTGGATATCGGCACCGAGCTGGCTGCGGCCGGAGGCCATACCGCCGGTGGCGGTGCCCGCGCCGACCCAGTCCGGGGTTCCGGGGGTGTCGACCAGCATCTGCTTGACCTCGGGGGCCGTGGTGGCCTCCAAGGTCGCCATGGCGGCGGTGCCGACCAGCACGCCGTCCAGCGGCATCACCGGGTAGCCGTGCTGTTCGGACCACACGCCGGTGAGGTATTCGGTGGCCCGTTCCGGAGTGCCGATACCGCCACCGACGCAGACCACCACGTTGTCGCGGGCGCGCAGCTCGGAGTAGGTCTCGAGCAGCAGATCGTCCAGGTCTTCCCAGGAGTGGTGCCCGCCGGCCCGGCCGCCCTCGATATGCATGATGACCGGGTAGCCGGGGACCTCGTCGGCGATCCGCAGTACCGCGCGGATCTGGGCGACGGTGCCCGGCTTGAACGCCACGTGGGTGATCCCGGCCTCGGTCAGTTCCTCGACCAGCGCGACGGCTTCCTCGAGCTCGGGGATACCGGCGGTGACCACGACGCCGTCGAACGGAGCGCCCGCCGCGCGAGCCTTCTGTACCAACCGCTTGCCGCCGAGCTGCAGCTTCCACAGGTACGGATCCAGGAACAGCGAGTTGAACTGCACCGAGCGGCCCGGGTGCAGCAGCGTCTTCAGCTCGGCGACCCGGTCGGCGAAGATCTGCTCGGTGACCTGGCCACCGCCGGCCAGCTCGGCCCAGTGGCCCGCATTGGCCGCGGCGGCGACGATCTTCGCGTCCACCGTGGTCGGGGTCATGCCCGCGAGCAGGACCGGCGAACGACCCGTCAGCCGGGTGAAGGCGGTCTCGACCACGATCCGGCCGTTGGGCAGCCGCACCGGACGCGGTGCGAACGCCGACCACGGCTGGGCCACCTCGGGTGCCGCACCCGGGGTCAGCAGGCTGCGCTGACCGGCACGGGTGGCCGCGGCGACGATGCCGACGCCGGTGCCCTTCAACGAGCCGCCGGTGACGCGGGACAGCAGATCACCGGGGCCGAGATCGAGAATCCATTCCGCGCCTTCGGAAACGACCGCATCCACTGTGGCGACCCAGTCGATCGGATCGACCAGGATCTGCGCGGCCAGCGAGCCCGCGAGCTCGGTGTCCAGCTCACACTGGCCCGCCCAGCCTGCGACCAGGTCGACGGTGTCGGCCAGCGCCGGGTGGTGGAAGGCGACGTCGACGTCGATGTCCTCGAACACCGGCGCGAACACCGCACCGCCGCGAGTCTTCGACTCACGTTCCCTGGTCTGCTCGGCGTGGATCTGCTCGCACCGCAAGCGCACCCGCTCCAGCTGGGCCGGGGTGCCCGACAGCACCGCACGCCTGCGGCCGTTGCGGATCGAGACCACCGCGGCGACCGCGGGATCGACACCCTCGGACACCTCGGCGACCACCGCGCGCAGCTCGTCGGGATCGACATTGGACACAGCGACCATCGGCGAGCGGTCTCCCACCGGCATCAGCCCGCGCCGGCGGGCCACCAGACCCGCTGCGGCACCGATCAACTGGGCGATGGCGAGCAGTTCGGCATCGCGGGTGCCTCCCGCCTCCACCGCCGAGGCGGCCAGCCGGCCCTGCGAATGTCCGATGATCGCGGCGGGGGCGTGCTCGGCCGGGTCGAGACCCTGCAGCCGCAACGCGCGCAGCGCCGCCAGCTGGGTCAGCATGACACCGGGCATCGAGACCGTCGCCGAGCGAAGCACCTGATCCGAGGGCGCCGCGGAGGTCTCTCCCTGATCCGCGTCGACCAGCTCGTCTTCCAGCATCCAGCCGATCGGGTCGAATCCCACCGGCCGCACCACCAGCAACTGTGCGGCAACGGGCTCGAGCAGGGCCGCCGACTCGTTCACCAGCGCGGTGAGCTCCGGCTCCAGGGCGGCGTCGCGGCCGATCTCCTCGAGCTCGCCCAGCCACTGGGCACCCTGACCGCCGAACGCCAGTGCATAGGGCGCTCCGTTCAGCAGACGATCCAGCAAGGGCGATCGCGTTCCGTCGGATGCGCCCCTACCCGCATGTGCGCGAAATCCGGTCCCGGCCGTGGTGCTCTCGTTGATCGTCAAGACGCTTCGTCTTCCTTCTCGTGGCGACATGCCGTCCGGGGATGCCGCACGTCCTCGTGCGGGCACTCCTCACCCAACTGGCCCTGATATGGCGAGGATTGCACAAAATCATGAGGGAATCCTCACGTTTGCCCCGCCGCCCGTCCGCTACCGTTCAGTATTTCTGTACGGCCGTACCAGAAGGGCGAGAAACATGACTCGTCCTCATGTTTGAATCCGCAGGTCCTCCCGCTGTTTGCCTAGGTGAAACATGAGTCCCCCTCATATTGGCCGTTATCTAATCGTTATAACCGCTGGTGGGGTTACTCGCGAGTACGCCACGCCCGCCCATTGCTTCGCGATCTGCACCGAGACCGGTAGAGTTTGCACGGTCGTACCATCAGCGCGAGTGGCGAAATTGGCAGACGCGCCAGATTTAGGTTCTGGTGTCCACGGACGTGGGGGTTCAAGTCCCCCCTCGCGCACAACCCCGAACCGGGCTGCCCCATAGGGCGGTCCGCAGGCATTCGAGGCTACGCAGGCACTGCGCCGACCAGCGATTTCGCATTCTCAGCCCTGGGAACCGGGCAATTCATCCAGTTGCCGAACACACAGCAGACGGCTTCTTCAGCACCCCGCATCGGCCCCGCCGCAGGGTCCAGCTCACTCTCGGCGATCGAGTCCTGCCCATCGCGCACCGCACCCGCAACGCTTCATCACAGCGACGCCATACTCACTCGCGGCACTCAGTCCAGGCCGCCGAGGAACTCGAGCAAGGCAGCATCCACCTCGGTGGCGCGCTCCTGCTGAATCCAGTGGCCCGCGCCATCGAGGATGATCGTGGCCCGAAGATCGGTCAATACCGCAGCCATCTTCGTTGTGGGCGTGAACCTGATGACCGGGTCCGTCGATCCCGCGATGAACAACGATGGCACGTCGATCGTTGCGCCGGCCAGGTCGGCGGTGAGGTGCCAGTTCCGATCCAAGTTGCGGTAGTAGTTGAGCCCACCGGTAAAGCCGGTCGCGGTGAACGTGTCTACGTAATAGTCGAATTCGTCGGCCTCGAGCCACTCGGGCACCGCGTCGGCCGAATCCTCGCTGTAGGCCAGGTCGGTAGCGCTGACGACGCCGTCGCGTTGCAGGGTGCGACGCACATCCGCTGCCAGTGCGGCGTCAGCGACTCCTGGCTCCTGAAACCAGCACATATAGAAGGCGTCGCCGAGCCTGGAACGCAGAATCGACAGTGGCGGCGCCGCGGACCTCGGGGTCGCGGGGACACTCAAACCTGCGACTGCCCGCACACGATCCGGGTGCAGCATGGCCAGTTGCCAGACCACCGAGGCTCCCCAGTCGTGGCCGACGAACACCGCCTCGTCCAGTCCCGCCTCATCGAGCAGACCTACCAGGTCGGCGCACAACGTCACGATGTCGTAGTCCTCGATGCGGGCCGGCCGCGAGCTGCCGCCGTATCCGCGCATATCCGGAGTCAGCGTCCGGAAACCCGCCGCGGCCAGGGCGAAAACCTGGTGCCGCCAGGAGAAACCCAGCTCGGGAAACCCGTGACAGAACACCACCGGCGGCCCCTGGCCATGGTCGACCACCCGCAGCTCGATCCCATTCGTGGCGACCTGGCGGCTGCCCAGTCGCCGCCAATCCTGGAGAAAACTGCGGTTTTCCATGCCCGGCGCCCCTCGATGTCGCGGATGCAAGCGATCGGTTCGACGGTATTCGCGTTCGACGTCGGATTCAATATTCACCGAGCCTCATTACGCGAGGTAGGCGGCATTGTGGAGCTGCGCTTCGGTCATCACGGAAGCCGGCGAGGCGCTGAGCCCGGAACCCTCAGGCCGGTTGACGGTCGCCCATCGACGCGTCCTGGCGGTCGCCGCTCACCCGGGCGATCAATGCCGAACGCAGGTACCACAGGCCTTCGGTCGGTGACAGGTCCAGGCCGGTGAGCTGGCCGATGCGGCGCAGGCGGTAGTCGACGGTGTTGGGGTGCACGTGCAGGATTCGGGCGGTGCGCTGACGGTTGAGGTCCATGCTGAAGAACACGCGCAGGGTTTCCATCAGCTCGGGGTGATCGTCGAGCGGTGCGAGGCGGGCGTGCAGGATGTCGCGGCCGATGCCGGGGCGGGTGAGCTGGTAGTGCAAGGCCAGTTCGGCGAAGCGGTACAGGCCAGGACCTCGGCCGAGCTGGTGCACGGTGTCGAGTAGGTCGTGGGCGCGGTCCGCGGCCGAGGCGACGTCATCGGCGGCGGCGGTGAGCACGGTGGCGCGGATCGGCACCAGCGCGGCCTCCGACAGTGCGCGCAGCATGTCGTCGAGCTCGGATTCGGCGCAGGAGGTGGCCGGAACCAGGATGGTTCCGCCGTCGACCGACAGCAGCGACAACGAGGTGTCACCGCATTGGTCGGCCAGCGCGGCCTGCACCCGGCGCAGCTTGCGACGCGCGACGACATGTGGATCCAGGCGGGGATGGCTCTCGTCGGGATGCGATGGCAACGAGACCGCGAGCACGAAATACTCGGCGGCGATCTGAATACCGCACTCGCGCGCCATCTTCGAGGTGGCGTGACCGCCGAGCAGCGCGGAGGTGAGCGTATGCACGGCGGTGTGGTGTTCGGCGGCATCGGCTCGGTGCTCGCGGACGTAGGCCTTGCTGACCGTCGAGGTGATCAGATTCAGCAATTCCAGTGCGGCGGTGGTGCCCTCGACGATGTCGTCGCTTCCGTTCACGTCGGTACGGGCGAACAGCAAGTCGAGGCCGGCTTTGAATCCCGCATGGACGGCGTGCAATACGGCGTCGATAGGGATACCGTCCTTCGCCCATTTCGCCGCCGCGGCGTTGAGTCGGTCGGTAGGCGCGGGCTCGGTGTCGCCGTTCATGCGTTGAATCGACCACTCCACGCAGACCCGGACCAATGCCGAGACCTCTCCTGCCATCACCTCCGCCCGCAGCGTGGTGAACGGCGGAACCGAACTGGCCAGGTGATCGACCAGCCGACGGGACAACCGGCGGACATCGCGCACGGGCGGCGACATCGGCCGGCCAGGAGTCTGGCATCCGGGGCGGATCGCGTTCTCGATCGTCACGTGTGACCTCCCTGTCACCTGTACTACGCAACGAACACTAATGCGAGCGCGCGCTCACCTTCCACTCCTCTTTACATTTCCGCATGGTTGCCCACAAACAGAAGATCTACCAGGCGGTATAGGTGAAATAGCTGCCGAAAACGACATGCCGCAGGAGCGATACCTAGGCAACCGCTCACTTTTTGACGTCGCCCCGGGCAACCGGAGTCACCTGCCGGGCACCAGCCCCGCCCAGCCCCGAGAACCGCGTCTGGGCGTGCCCCTTCGCTGCCGCTTCGACCTCGAACCAGGCGCCGATCATGCGCGCGGTCATCGCGATCGCCTCTTGACGCTCCTCGATACTCACTTCGAGGGCCGACGCACGCAGCACAGCCGCGAAACCGGTGTTGAGCACCACAAAGGTCATCAGGTCGTACTCGTGATCGTCTCCGGGGCCGAGCACTTGGATCAGCAGGACCTTGACCAGCAGCCGCAGCCGCGGCTCGAATTCGGGAATTCCACTGTTGTAGAACTGAACTCCGGCGACGAGAGCGCGCACCAGCTCCGCGTTGGCGACGAGTTCCTCGGTGATCACCTCGAGCACGCCGACGGTCAGATTTTCGATCGAGTTCTCCGACAGATCGAATACCCGCTGCGTGAAGCGTCTTTCGATGTCTTCGAGCAGCCTGCCGAGCAACTCCTCGACGATGACGGTGCGGTCGGAGAAATAGCGGTAGACGGTGCCGATACTCAGGCCGGCTTCGGTGGCGATCCGATTGGTGGAGGTGTTGGCGATACCGCGTTCGCCGAACAATCGCGCGGCGGTGTCCAGGATGTGTTCCCTTGTCGCCTTGGCACGCTCCTGGCTAGGACGTCGACGCTGACCAACTGCTTTCGCGGGCATCGCACTCCCCTGCCGCTGTCGCCGAAAATGAGTACCCGCTCACCTTAGCGGCTCAGCCACTGCGCCGTGGCGAGTCCGATCTCGGTGACGGGCGGTTCGTCGTAGAGCCATTCGCGGGCGATGCGATGCCAATTGTTGGTCGACCCGAGCTGCCCGAGCGCGGCATAGGTGAACAGGTCGGCCCGGCGGGAGAACACATGTTCCGGCGGAAGCAGCTGATGACGCATGCCCTTGAACTCGGAAGCCCGCGGATCGACGGCGAGCACCACGGCCCCGGTGGCGAGTTCGGGAGTGATGGTGATGTGCTCGTCGAGCAGATGCCAGCCCGCGGCGGCCCACACATATTCGAGGCATTCCTGTGGGCTGACGCCGGCGTCCGGGTCGATGATGCCGCGCCCGACCCAGGCGGCGTACAGGTCATCGGCGCGCTGTTCACCAGCGAAGCGCAGACACATGCGCTCGAAGTCGACGTGCACCGGATCCATCCGGTTGTAGAGACCGAAGTCCACGAAACCCACGCGTCCGTCGTCGGCGAGCAGGATGTTGCCGGGATGCGGGTCACCACAGAACTCGTGGTCGGCGAATAGCGAACTGATATAGAAGCGGTAGATGAGTTCGCCGATCCGATCACGTTCGGCCTCGGGCAGCTCCCGGATCTGCTGGAACTGCCTGCCTTCCACCAGCTCCGTCACCAGAACGTGGCGCGTGCAGAGTTCTCCGACGCTGTCGGGCACCACGATGAACGGATGGTCGCGGTAGCGCTCGGCCACCCGATGCTGGGTCCGCGCCTCGCGCGGGTAGTCCAGTTCTCGTTCCAGGTTGCGGGTGATCTCGTCGAGCACGGCGGCGTCGGCTGCGCTCGGCAGGACGGACTTCCACATTTTGCTGAAGAACTCGAGGTTGCGCATGTCCGCGGCGATGGCCTCATCCACTCCGGGATACTGCACCTTGACCGCGACCGCGCGGCCGTCGTGCAATCTCGCCCGGTAGACCTGGCCGATGGACGCCGCGGCCATCGGTGTCTCGTCGAAATCGGCGAAGGCTCGCGCCAATGGGCCGAGATCGTCTTCGATCACCGTGCGCATCTGCGCGAAGGAAACCGCGGGCGCCTGATCACGCAGTTCGGCAAGCTTCACCCGGAACAGCTCGCGATGCGATTCCGGAACCATCTCGATGTCGAGCACCGACAGCATCTGACCCAGCTTCATCGCCGCGCCCTTCATACTGCCGAGCACCGTGACGATCTGCTGCGCGGTTTGCAGGGCCGACCGTTCCGCGAGCACCTGCCGCGCCTGCTCGGTTCGCCCCACCATCGACAGGCGGGTGCCGACCCCGCGCACGGCTTGTCCTGCCGCCAACCGGCCGAGCCTGCTTCCCCGCGCAAAACGCCCCTTCGGCACGCGACCGGCCACCTTCTCCCACCTCTCTCGGCCGCACGCCATATGACGCGCGTCACGCTACTCTCGCCCGTCGCCCCGATCGTTGTCGACCTCCCGGCCCGAAACTGTGCTCGATCACTACCGCGCCCGCCCTCCGATCACGCCCCGAGGTTGACATCCTTCACTCATGTAGCAACACTCTTTACCCAGTACTGGCGGTACTACATATGTACCGGGTGTCGACGGGCAATGGAGCCCGAGGGAAGGGGCCTGATGACGGGCGAACTGATGACCGGCGACCGGGCGCCGCAGCGGCGCCGGGTCGTCGGAAACGGTGATATCGACATCGCCGTCTTCGAGTACGGAAGCCCGGATGCGGAGCCGGTGGTGCTGGTGCACGGCCGGCCGGATACCCACCACCTGTGGGACTCGGTGATCCCGCTGCTGGCGCAGCGGTTCCATGTCATCGCCTATGACACCAGGGGCTATGGGGAATCGAGTGCGCCGAAAAAGGTCGCCCGGTATCGCCTCGAGGAGCTCGCCGCCGATTTCTTCGCCGTCGTCGATGCCGTCAGCCCGGATCGGCCGGTGCATGTGATCGCCCACGACTGGGGGTCGGTGCAGGTCTGGGAAGCGGTGTGCGACCCGGGCGCCGAGCAACGGATCGCGTCGTTCACCTCGATTTCCGGGCCCAACCTGGATCATCTCGCGCAGTGGGTGCGTGCCAGGCTGTCGAGCCCGACACCGCGCAATGTGTGGGGCCCGCTCACCCAGCTGGTCTCCTCGGCCTACACCGGGTTCTTCATGGTGCCGGTGCTGTCGGATCTGGTGTGGCGCGTGTTCGGCCGGGCTTGGTCGTGGCGGCTGTTCCTCCGGGTGGTCGAGGGTATTCCCGGAGAGCGGGTGCACGTGGCCGAATCGCTGAACCGCGATATGGTCTCGGGCTTGAAGTTCTACCGCGCCAACATCATCGCGCGCCTGACCCGGCCGCGCGAGCGCTACACGAAGGTGCCGGTTCAGCTGGTGGTCAATACCCGCGATGTCGCGGTGCGGCCGGCGGGCTACGACGACACCGGGCGCTGGGCGGCGGATGTCGTGCGTCGCGATGTGCCGTTCGGGCATTGGCTGCCGTTCAAGAATCCCGAACTCGTCGCCGAGCTCGGCGCGGCGTTCGTCGACGACCACCGCACCCGATGACCGGCAAGGAGCACCCTGTGTCCGATTTCGACCTCGTCATCACCGACGGCACTTGGTTCGACGGCACCGGCGCCGCGCCGCTGCCCCGCAACCTGGGCATTCGCAACGGCATCGTCGAGGAGGTCTCGGCGGATCCGCTACCTGTCGGCGCGGACACCGAGGTCATCGACGCACACGGCAAGTGGGTGATGCCTGGTTTCGTCGACGTGCACACCCACTACGACGCCGAAATACTGATCAAACCCGAACTCTCGGAGTCGGTGCGGCACGGCGTCACCACCGTCGTCGTCGGCAACTGTTCGCTGTCGACGATCCTGGCCTCCAACTCCGACTGTGCCGATATCTTCAGCCGGGTCGAGGCGGTGCCGCGCGACGCGGTGCACGGTGTGCTGGAGCGTGAACGCACCTGGAGCGATCCGGCCGAGTACGCGAAGGCGCTCGACGCGCTGCCGCTCGGCCCGAATGTCGCCGCGTTCCTCGGTCATTCGGACCTGCGCACCCATGTGCTCGGGATCGATCGCGCCGTCACCCGGGATACCAAGCCGGAGCGGGCCGAACTCGAACGGATGCAGTCCTATCTCGACCAAGCCGTGGACGCGGGCTTCCTCGGGATGTCGTCGATGTCGAACACTCTCGACAAGATCGACGGCGACATCTACCGCTCACGTTCGCTGCCGTCGACCTATGCACGCGGCAAAGAGGTCCGGGCGCTGAACAAGGTATTGCGCAGGCGTGAGCGGATTCTGCAGAGCGCGCCGACGGTGAACTTCCGGCCCAATATCTGGAAGTTCTTCCTCGCCAGCTCCGGGTTGGCCGGCCGCAAGAGGCTCAAGACCTCACTGCTGTCGGCGGCCGATTCCAAGGCCTATCCGCCGCTGGTCTATTTCATGATGTACACCGCGCCGCTGCTGAACCGGTTCGCGCGCACCGAATTCCGCTGGCAGCATCTTCCGGTGCCGTTCACCGTCTACGCCGACGGGATCGATCTGGTGGTGTTCGAGGAATTCGGCGCGGGTGCGGCGGCACTTCATCTCAAAGACGAGGTCGAGCGCAACGAGCTGCTGCGCGATGAGGACTACCGGCGCTGGTTCCGCAAGAACTACGACGATAAATTCTCGCCACGGATCTGGCATCGCAACTTCTTCGACGCCGAAATCCTGGCCTGCCCGGACGAATCGGTGGTCGGTAAATCCATCGGTCAGGTCGGCGTGGATCGCGGAATACATCCGGTGGACGCCTACTTGGATCTGGTCGTCGAATACGGGACCGAGCTGCGCTGGCGTACGACGGTGGCCAATCATCGTCCGAAATACGCCGACAAGCTTGCCGCCAATCCGGGTGTGCAGATGGGTTTCGGTGACGCAGGCGCGCACCTGCGCAATATGGCGTTCTACAACTACCACCTGCGGCTGCTGGAGCGAGTCGTACGAGCCCAGACGACGAAGCGTCCGTTCCTTTCGGTGGAACACGCCGTGCATCGGCTGACCGGTGAACTCGCGCAGTGGTACGGCATCGATGCGGGCTTCCTCCGGCGCGGCGACCGTGCCGACCTGGTGATCGTCGATCCGGCCGGGCTGGACGAGTCGGTGCACCAGCTACACGAACACCCGATGCCCGAGTTCGGCCTCGACCGGATGGTCAACCGTAATGACCGGGCGGTGCTGGCCACCATCGTCAACGGCATCCCTGTCTACCGTCACGGCGTTTTCGCCGATGGACTCGGAAAGAACTGGGGCCCGGGACAGTTCCTGCGGGCTGGGCAACAGTCTCGGCGCGCACCCGAAACCGCCGCCGCGCGCGCATGAGACGGGCAGGAGTCGAGCAATGAAACCTCGCGGAAAGACCGAACAGTCGAGCGCCGATCCCGGCGCCGTGTCCTTGCAGGCGCGCAACGTGCGCTTCGACTGGACCGGCACCCCGCTGCACTGGATGCCGGACGAGCCGATCGCCTCACACGTGATGAACTCGCTGAATCTGCTGCTACCCGAGGGTGAGCGGATGTTCTGCCAGACCTTCAACGAGGCATTGCCGATGGTGCGCGATGAGAAGGTGCGCGAGGACATGATCGGCTTCATCGGCCAGGAGTCGATGCACGCCGAAACCCATAACGAGGTGCTGAATCAGGTACTGGCCGGTCAGGGAATCGATGTCGAACCCTATGTCCGCCAGGCCGAGTTCCTGTTCCGCAAGGCGGCAGGCCCACGTCCGGCCCGCACCGAGCAGGCGCGACGCCAGCATCTGGTCGAGCGGCTGGCGATCATCGCCTGCCTCGAGCATTTCTTCGCCTTCCTCGGCGACTGGGTGCTCAATGCCGACTTGGAAGGCAAAAATGCCGATTCCCGGATGGCTGATCTGTACCGGTGGCACGGCGCCGAAGAAGTCGAACATCGCCATGTCGCCCACGATGTCGCGGTGTATTTCGGCGCCGGATACCTGCGGCGGGCGATACCGATGCTGCTGGTGTTTCCGCTGTTCATCGTGCTGGTCGCGCGCGGAACCAAGTTCCTCGTCACCGCCGATCCGAGCCTGCCGAACATCGGCTACTTCCGGCTGACGATGAAACTGTTCGGTGCGATGTGGCGGGGTGCGTTACCTGGTGTGCCGTCGCTGCTGTGGAGCGCCCTGTCGACGTTCAACCCGCGCTATTCACCGGAATCGGTGGGTTCGACAAGCCAGGCGGTGGCCTATCTGGCCACCTCGCCCGCGGCCAAGGCGATCGCATCGTGAACGCACTGTTCCCTGCTCCGACCGAGGTACCGCCCGCGCTCTACGGCAAACGCGAGCGCGACATCCTGATGCGGACGATGGCAGGGCTGGCGACGCTTCGGCTGGGCTGGGCAGGTTTGGTGCACCGTCGCGAACGGCTGCTCGCGGCCGATGATCTGCGTACCCAGCTGACGATCACCGATCGCCACTCGGTCGCACACGACACCGACGTGGTCAGCCTGACACTGCGCGCACCCGAGGGCGGCGAATTGCCGCGCTGGTTCCCCGGCGCGCACCTCGACTTGGAACTGCCCTCGGGCCGGGTACGGCAGTATTCGCTGTGCGGCGATCCCGGTGATATCGCCTGCTACCGCATCGCGGTGCGCCGAATTCCCGGCGGTGGCGGCGGTTCGATCGAGGTGCACGAGGATCTGCGCGTCGGTGACACCGTCTGGGTGCGTGGACCGCGCAACGCATTCCCTTTCGTCGTGCCGGGCTACGACGGGTCGCCGTCGACGCGAGCGCATTTCGTGGCAGGCGGCATCGGCATCACGCCGATCCTGCCGATGATGCGGATGGCGCAGCGGCTGGGCGTGGAATGGACGATGGTGTACGCCGGGCGCAGCCGCGACACCATCCCGTTTCTCGCCGAACTCGAGGAATTCGGCGACCGCGTCACCGTGCGCACCGACGACGAGTTCGGTCTGCCCACCGGTGCGGATCTACTCCCCGGCGTCGGTCCCGGCACCGCGGTCTTCTGCTGCGGCCCGGTCGCGATGACCGATAACGTCGCGGCCGCGGTACGACAGCTGCCCGACGTCGCGCTGCATTCCGAACGGTTCTCCGCTCCCCCGGTCGTCGACGGCAAGCCGTTCCAGATCGAGCTGGCCCGCACCGGCGCGATCATCGACGTACCCGCCGATCGCACCGCCCTCGAGACCATCCTCGAGACGCGGCCCGCGACCCCGTACTCCTGCCGTCAGGGCTTCTGCCGCACATGTGTGGTGCGGGTACTCGACGGCGACCCCGACCACCGCGACACCGCACTCACCGACGCCGAACGCGCCGCGGGCGCCATGCTTCCCTGCGTCTCTCGCTGCGATGGTGGCCGCTTGGTGCTCGATCTCTAGCAACCCCTGTCGAGGCGTGCACCCGAGTGGTTCACTTGGTAGACGCCGACCGGGTTCGGACGGTCGGATTTCCGACTCGACTGCCAGGGAGGATCTGCTGATGCCTACTCGTGAGGATGCCTGGCCGGAGGGGACACCCTGCTGGGTGGACAGCCAGGTCGACGATACGGCTCGTGCTCGCCGGTTCTATGCCGACATGTTCGGCTGGGAGATCACCGACATGCCGCAGGAGGCGGGCGGCTATCTGATCGCACTGCGCAACGGCAGGCCCGCGGCGGGTATCGGACCCAAGCCCGCCGGAATGCCGATGCCGTCGGTATGGACCACCTATATCGCCGCCGACGACGCCGACGCGGTGGCCGCGCGTGTCGGAGCGGCAGGCGGCACCGTGGTGATGCCGCCGTTCGACGTGCTCGACGTGGGCCGCATGTTCATCGCCGCGGACCCGACCGGCGGCGTCTTCGGAGTGTGGCAGGCCAAGGCCCACCGCGGCGCGGGTGTGTACAACGAGCACGGCGCCTACTGCTGGAACGAACTGCACACCGGCGATTACCGTCGTGCGCAGGAGTTCTATGCCTCGGTCTTCGGCTGGAAGTACGACGAGATCGGGGACGGCGAGAACTTCGTCTACTCCACGTTCGGCGCCTCCGGAAACGACCACCCGCTCGGCGGCATCAACGATGTGACGAAGATGCCGGGCGATAACGGCTCGTACTGGCTGGCGTGGTTCCAGGTCGACAACGCCGACACCGCGCTCACCCGCGCGGCCGAACTCGGCGCGACCGTGGTCAGCGGTCCGGGCGACAGTCCGTTCGGCCGTCAGGGTGTGGTGCGCGGCCCGCAGGGCGAGATGTTCGCCCTCATCGATCCGGCCACCACCGTCGGCGAACCACCGACCGGCCAGTCGTCCTGACCGCAACTGCGGGCGCTCGAGGCGAACCGATCCCGAGCGCCCGCCCGGTGGTGATCGAGTCAGTCGCAGACCGCGCCGAACGAGGCCGAACCGACCAACTTCGAATACTTCGCCAGCACACCACGGGTGTAGCGCGACGGCAGCGGAGCCCACCCCACAGCCCGGCGGTCCAGCTCCTCGGGATCGATCAGCAGGTCGAGCGTGCCCGCGCCGACATCGAGCCGAATCCGGTCCCCGTCGCGGACGAACGCGATCGGGCCGCCGTCGACCGCCTCGGGCGCGACGTGACCGACGCAGAGCCCGGTGGTGCCACCGGAGAATCGGCCGTCGGTCAGTAGCAGCACGTCTTTGCCCAGACCCGCGCCTTTGATGGCAGCGGTGATGGCGAGCATCTCCCGCATGCCCGGCCCGCCTTTCGGACCTTCGTAGCGGATGACGACGACGTCGCCCGCGGTGATCGTGCCGTCTTCGAGCGCGTCCATCGCCGCCCGCTCCCGATCGAATACTCGTGCGGTGCCGAGGAAAACATCCGAATCGAAGCCCGCCGACTTGACCACCGCGCCGCCGGGGGCCAGCGAACCGGCGAGGATGGTGATCCCGCCGGTCGGATGAATCGGCTCCGACATGGCGCGCACGACCTTGCCGTCCGGGTCCGGCGGTGCGATCTCGGCCAGATTCTCGGCGACCGTGCGGCCGGTCACGGTCAGGCATTCGCCGTGCAGCAGACCCGCGTCGAGCAGCGCCTTCATCATCACCGGCACCCCGCCGATGCGGTCCACATCGGTCATGACGTGCTTGCCGAAAGGTTTGACGTCGGCAAGGTGCGGAACCCGGCGGCCGACGCGGGCGAAGTCGTCGAGGGTGAGATCGACATGCGCCTCATGCGCGATCGCGAGCAGATGCAGTACCGCGTTGGTGGAGCCGCCGAACGCCATCACGACGGCGATCGCGTTCTCGAAGGCCTCTTTGGTGAGGATGTCGGAGGTGGTGATTCCGCGGCGGATCAACTCGATCACGGCCTGGCCACTGCGGCGGGCATAGCCGTCGCGGCGGCGGTCGGTCGCGGGCGGCGCCGCGCTGCCCGGCAGTGACATGCCGAGCGCCTCGGCGGCGCTGGCCATCGTGTTCGCGGTGTACATGCCGCCGCAGGCACCCTCGCCGGGGCAGATCGCCCGCTCGATGGCGTCGACGTCTTCGCGGCTCATCAAACCGCGCGAACAGGCGCCGACCGCCTCGAAGGCATCGATGATCGTCACCTCGCGTTCGCTGCCGTCGGACAACTTCGCGATACCGGGCAGGATCGAGCCCGCGTAGAGGAACACGCTCGCCAGGTTCAGCCGGGCGGCCGCCATCATCATGCCGGGCAGCGATTTATCGCAGCCCGCGAGCAGGACCGAGCCGTCGAGCCGCTCGGCCTGCATGACTGTCTCGACGCTGTCGGCGATCACTTCCCGCGAGACCAGGGAGAAATGCATCCCTTCGTGTCCCATGGAGATGCCGTCCGACACCGAGATAGTGCCGAACTGCATCGGGAATCCGCCCGCGGCGAAGACGCCGTCCTTACATCCTTGAGCCAGCCGATCCAGCGAGAGATTGCACGGGGTGATCTCGTTCCACGACGAGGCCACCCCGATCTGCGCCTTCTCGAAATCGTCGTCGCCCATGCCGACAGCGCGCAGCATCCCGCGCGCGGCGGTCTTTTCCAGGCCATCGGTGACATCGCGACTGCGGGGTTTGATATCGGGTTTCTCGGTAGGGTCGGCCACGTTCCTCATCATCCTCGGTCACACCGATTCCGCCAGCCACCCACGCCGATCTCGCCTGTACCCGCGGAGGCGGACACCTGCGGTTCACCCCCCGGCGATCCGCAGGCGTCCGCGGCGATCATAGGTTTCGGCGCACCACGCCCGGTCCAGCTATTCCCATCAGAGGGAAGGATGTCCGGCGCCAACGGCGTGCGGATCCGAGCGGATCGCGGCCGGAGCGCTCAGGAAGCGCTTCCGGTCGACGGGAGCATGATCACGGGCCACCCGTAATACCCGCCGTAGCTCGGGTAGCCGTAGCCGCCGTAGCCGTAGCTCGGGTAGCCGTAACCGTAACCGCCATAGCCGCCGTAACCGTAGCCGCCGTACCCATAGCCGTAGCCGTACACAGGGTCGGCCGACGCGTCCGGCGCCTGCTCGACGACGCTCATGGGTTCGAGCACGAGCGGCTCGGCAACCGCGGGGGCGACGACCAGCGCCGCAGGGGCGAGGGCGATCGCCGCGACGGCAGCGGCACGGGCGATGCCGCGGCGGGTGCGCGCGAGGACGGTGGTTCGGTTCATCGGAACTCCTTGTTCGGATCGCACCGCCACATTCGGTTCGACGATGCCCTGGTCGCGGTCCGTCTAGAGTCTCGGACTCGCGTTGCTGATCGACACTTAATGTACCGTTAAACAACGGCTCGTTCAATAGGTATCAGCCCGGGCTCAGCAGCCCGCGCATCCGGGTGCTGCGCCCCTCGTATCTGTGGCAGACTCGGCCCGATCACCCGGACCGGCCGATCGGCGACCGGAGACGGAAGGTGATGCGGGAGTTGGGATCGCGATGGATCTGAGCGCCGTCGAGCGCCGGGTGGCCACGGATCGTCGTGCGGCCATGGACCGTTCGGCCGAATCCGAATTGCAGTTGGCGACATCGCTGTGCGAATTGGCCACGGGCCTCGCCGCGACCAAAGGGGATCCCTCCGCACGTGACCGCTCCGCCGCCGCGCTGGAACCCGCGCAAGAGGCGGTGCTGATCCGCCTGCGCTGGCTCACCAACGGCCATGTCTCCGCACAGTTCGCCGCCAAGGTCCAGGACGCGCTGCGGATCCTGGAACAGGCGGCGCGCGCCATCGGGCACCGGGAACTGGCCACCGCGACCATTCGCGATGCCTGCAATGCCTACCGCCAGGTGGCCTCCACCCACCCCAACGCCGCGGGAGTCTGCGCCGACGGACTGTCCAAATGCGGTGTGTGGCTGTGTCGTCTCGACCCTGGCGCGGCGGTCGCGGCCACCGAAGAGGCGGTGCGGATCCGGGCCGGGCTGTTCGCGGCCGATCCGGATCAGTCCAGCAAGTACCTGGCCAGCTTGAACACGCTGCTGCGCACGCTGATGGTCGGTAGGCAGCGCAAACAGGCCGTCGCCATGTATCGGGAACGGTATGCCGCCCTCACCTCCCCCGCGATGACCGCGACCATGCGCGAGACCAAGATCGGCGAGATCGGCTTCACCAGCAAAACACTCGGCGCGCTGACCAAGCTGGATTGCCCGACCCTCGAGCGCGCGGGCAGGCTGACTCAGCAGCAGATCCTGTACCAAAGCGCGGGCGATCTCTCCACGATCGAGGAGATCAACTGGAATCTGGCGCTGGTCGGCTTGAAACCGCTGGCGGCAGGCGCGCTGCCCGATCCGCCGTCCAAGCCGGTGGATATCGCCACCTCGTTCGGCGCGCTGGCGGTGCGCTGTTCGTCTGCGGATGCACTCGCCCAGATCCGCGCCGCGGTCGTCGCGGCCTACGCGACCGATGACGCGCATCCGGTCGACATCTCCGCTTTCCACGGCGTGGACCGGACCCACTGGAGCACACCGGATCCCGAGTTGAACACCGCCGCCCAGCTCGGCGACGATCTGGTACTGATCGAACGGCTCTCGGGCAGCTGGATCGCGGTGCAGAGCTTGAACTGGGAGATCGCGCCGGTCGGCAGGCATCCACTGGCGCTGCGGCTATCGCAACGCTGGCCGGTGGTCAGCGTGACGACAGTCGAGCAGCTGGCCTACGAACTGTGCTGGTACGAACAAGGTGTGCCGACGCAGTATGCCGCGCTCGGCCGCCCCGCCGAACCGACACCGCTGGACACACCGCTGGCGCCCTTGAACTTCGGTGTGCTGGCCGACTACGGCGCCGACTACGCCTCGGAGACACAGGTGCGCGCGGCCTTCGGCAATACCCCCATGTTCGCGAAGCTGACCCAGCTGCCTGCCAGCGGCATTCGCCAGGCCGTCGAGTCGCGTCCGCTCACCGATTACGGTGATCACGCGCTGTCATTCCGCGGCGGCGCGGGACGCACGTCGTAGAACGACCTCCGAGCAGGGGCGTCGGTTCAGAACAGGGTCATCGGTTCGGCTGATACAGGTTCCGGCAACGGGTCCAGTTCTGGGACGAGGGTGCGGACTTCGTCGTGGAATCGGCGGGCCAGTTCCGGGGCGGCGGCATTGTCGGGGGTGTGCAAGAACACCGTGGGTGAGCGCCCCTCCCGCAGCCAATCCACGACCGTGGCGACCCACGGCCGCCAGCCGGCCACGGTCGGTTCGGTCGCGTCGCGGCCGTGGTAGCGCACGATCGGGAATTCGGTGAGCGCACGCATGCGGCGCGGGAGCCGCGGCTTCTTCGCCCATGCCTCGCGCTCGCCATCACTGACCGGGGCGGCCGCGAAAAGCGTTGTGGTGTCGAACGGCATCCATTCGGCGCCGACGCGTGAGAGCACGCGTTCCAGCTGCCGCGCCGGACCTTCTTCGGTGAAGAACGCACTGTGGCGGACCTCGACCGCGACGCGATACCCCTGCGGCAGACCGCGCAGGAAGGCGGCGAGCACGCCCAGATCGGTGGGCCCGAACGAGCCGGGCAGCTGGATCCACAGCACATGGGTGCGCGGGCCCAGCGGTTCGATCGCATCGAGGAAGTCACGCAACTCGATGTCGGTGCCGTTGAGTCTGCGGTCGTGGGTGATGGTGCGGGGCAGTTTGACGACGAACCGGAAATCGGGGTCGGTCTGCGCGGCCCATGTCGTCACCGTGGCCCGCGACGGGGTCGCATAGAAGGTGGTGTTGCCCTCGACCGCGTTGCACCAGGTGGCATACGACCGCAGCCGGTGCCCCGCGGGCAGATGACGCTGCTGCCACTGCGGATGCGTCCACATCGCACATCCCACATGAAGCCGCATGCTCCGACGCTAGCGCACCCGGCCGACAGGGTTTAATCGGTACATGTAATATCCCTTTCATGCGCATGGGCGAAGGCGTCGAATGGGGCATTCACTGCTGCCTGACCATTGCTTGGCTCGAGGATCATGGACCGATTCCAACGGCCAGGCTCGCGCAATGGTTCGATCTGCCTCCGCAGTATCTGAAAAAACGGCTACAAGCCCTGGTACGCGCCGAGATCCTGACCTCGATACCCGGCGCGCGCGGCGGATTCGAACTGGCCCGGCGACCCGAGCGGATCACCCTGATGGATGTGGTGACCGCGATCGAAGGGCCCGACGAGGCCTTTCGCTGCACCGAGATCCGCCGCGACGGCGTCGGCACCACGGCACCGTCCACCCGTTTCGCCAAGCCGTGCGGCGTCGCCACCGCGATGCGCAAGGCCGACCTGGCCTGGCGGCGCGAACTCGCCGCGCAGACCATCGCCGACCTGATGGCGCAGACGCCAGGCACCACC
Organism: Nocardia sp. NPDC059180; assembly: GCF_042754945.1. Lineage (NCBI taxonomy): Bacteria > Bacillati > Actinomycetota > Actinomycetes > Mycobacteriales > Nocardiaceae > Nocardia > Nocardia sp. NPDC059180. The sequence goes on along the minus strand of NZ_JBHZBU010000006.1, from coordinate 84,708 downwards.
GTCGAGTGGACCCGGCGCACCTACGCGCAACTGACCGTCTGAACTATCCACCACCGCCGGGTGGTGTACCCATGAGGAGAATAGGGATGTCTAGTATCCCGATTACCGCTTCAGATTCCGCTTCCGCCGTCGATTCCGGCGCCGATGCGGCCCGAACAGGCGCGGGTGGGCTCGGCGCAGTCTGGATGCTCGCGCTCGGCACGTTCGCCGTCGGGACCGACGCGTTCGTCGTCGCGGGATTCCTGCCCGACTTGGCCGAGTCGCTGTCGGTGTCGACCGCGACGGCCGGGCAGTCCATCACGGTCTTCGCGGTCGCCTACGCGCTGGCCGCACCCGTACTGGCCACGCTCACAGCACGGATTCCACGACGCGCCCTATTGGTGGCGGCGCTGATCGTGCTCGGTGTGGCGAATCTCGGATCGGCGCTCGCGCCGGGCTTCGGATTCCTGCTGGCCACCCGCGTGCTTGCCGCCCTCGGCGCGGCCGTCTACACACCGAACGCGGGTGCGGTGAGCGCGGCGTTGGTGCGGCCGCAGATGCGGGCGCGGGCACTGGCGATCGTCGTCGGCGGATTGACCCTGGCTACGGCGCTCGGTGTGCCGCTCGGCAATGTGGCGGTGCACTGGCTGAATTGGCGTGCGGCGCTCGGGATCGTCGCGGCGCTGTGCCTGCTGGTGGCGGCCTGGCTGTTGCGGCTGATCCCGCCGCTGCCGGGGAATCCGCAGGTGCCCTTGCGGGCACGGCTGGCGGTGCTGGCGAAACCGGCGGTCACGGCGATATTGCCGCTGACGGTGATCGGTATGGCAGCGGGCTACGTCGCTTACGCGTACACCGTGCCCGCGCTGGCGAGCGTCGGCGTGGCGGAGCATTCGGTGACGGTGATGCTGTTCCTGTACGGCGCCGGTGCGGTCGCAGGCAATCTGCTGTCCGGTTATGCCACCGATCGATGGGGACCGACTCGAGTGCTGGCGATCGGTTACACCACGATGGCCGTCGCGTTGACGTCGCTGACGTGGATCGCCGCCGCCGAGTTGCGATCGCCGATGCTCGTCGGACCGCTGGTGCTGCTGTGGGGTGCGGGCACCTGGTGCCAGACACCGGCGCAGCAGCATCGGCTCATCGACGCGGCACCCGGCGAGGCCGCGCTGGTGGTGTCGTTGAACGCCTCGGCCATCTACGCCGGAATCGGGCTCGGCACCGTACTCGGGGGTGGTGCGGTCGCCGCGCGTGCGGGCACCATCTTCGGCGTCGGCGCCTCGATCGCCGTTTCGGCGTTGGTGTTCGTCTTGGTTACCGGCCTGTACGCGACATCTCGCAGGCGAGCCGCCGCGTCAGCGACGCAGGCCGTGTGAGCGGGCGACGACCTTCTCGATCACCGTCGCGGGCAGCAGCCGCCGCAGAGTGAACACCAGTGGTGCGCGACTTCCCGTCGCGTACAGCGGCTTCGGTTTATCGGCTTCGACGGCGCGTAGGATGAGCGCCGCCACCTGCTCCGGCGGGATGCCTGCCTGCTCGTTGCGGTCGAGTCGTTCGATCATGGTGTGGAAGTCGGTCAGGTAGGGCGAATCGTCGGCGATGTATTTGGTGCGCCGTTCGCCGATACCGGTGCTGATCGAGCCCGGTTCAACGGTGGTGATCCACACCCCGAACGGTGAGGTCTCCAGGCGGGCGGCGTCGGCGAAGCCCTTGAGGGCGGCCTTCGCCGCCACATACGAGGAGCGGTAGGCCAGCGGGAAACTCGCCAGCATCGACCCGACCATCACGATGCGACCGTTACCGCGGGCCCGCATACCGGGCAGCACCAACTGCGCCAACCGGACCTGGCCGAACACGTTGACCTGGAACAGCCGCTGGATCGCCTCCTGCGGTAGTTCCTCGATCGGGCCGGACTGACTCTCCCCCGCATTGTTCACCAGTACGTCGACCGGCCCGAGATCCGCGCCGAACGCCTCGATCGACTCGGTATCGGTGAGGTCGAGCGCACGATATTCCACACCGGGCAACCGCTGCTGCTCCGCAATGGCGCCGGGGTTGCGGCTGGTACCGATCACCCGATAGCCGCGCTCGGCCAGCAGTTGTGCGGTCGCCCGGCCGATTCCCGACGATGCGCCGGTCACCAGTGCGGTTTTGGTCATTGCTCGCCCCATCCTCGATCGCCGGACGGACTCCGGCGCCGTCGCGTCACTGTGCGCTGTTCGATACGGAAATGTATCGGATGTGCTCGAAGCGGGGAAGCGCGTCGATGCAGGCCCGCAGATCAGAGCAACCGCAACGCCGTCACCTGCCAACCGCCTCGCCTGCGCGCGATCCGGCCCGCCATCACGAAGGTCTGCTCACCGCGGGTGTAGGTGCCGCATATCTCGGCGGTTCGTTCGTCGACCATCATGACCCGCACCCGGGCAGGTACCGCGACACCGAGCCCACGCCCCGGTGCGGATTCCCCGGCGATCACGGTGCGCACGGCGGCGGCAACGACCGGATCTGCGAGTGTGGCCAGGTGCGCGAATGGTCTTCTGCCGTCGACGACTTCGAGCACTACGCGGACCGCCTGCCCGGCGAATTCCCGCGCTTCACCGGAGTTCGCCGGTTCCGGGCCGGAGGAACATGCGCCACGCATCGCTCGGCGCACTCCAGCGGGCGCTGCCCGAGCGGCATCGGATTTTCGCAACACCGGACGCGAATGGCACAGCCTGCTCGGACCGTGCGCCGCACGTGCAACGGTCGCCTCGGCGGACTTCGGCCGGTCGATCGGCGCCGCCGTTTCGGTTCGAGTTCCGGCCCTCACCCAGCGATGCTCCTTGTCGGGCACATACGCCGAGACCGGCGGTTCATACCGCGGAATCGGCGTGAGCCACGGACGTGCTTCCTTCATCCCCCAGCCCCCTTGATTCGACTCGCGTGGCGCGATCTAAGGACTTCAGCTTGGCACTGGCGCACCGCCCGGTAATGGCCTCGAGCGGTTTCGGTTTCACCTCCACCGTCGTGTCGGCGAGTCCGATTGTGCCGGGCGTTTCGGTATCGCGACCGGTTCGCCGCCATAGCAGCGGCATCGAATCGGCAGGTCAACGCGGCGGACCGCACTTGTCTGTGCGTGTTGTTAAGTTGTTCGGGCACATGACGGTCCACCGGTAGGGGGGAACAGAGAAGAATGCTCGGGCACTCGCATGCCACCAGCGGGGCGCTGGCCTTCGCGGCCACGGCGACCATGGCTCCGGTCGCGGTCTTGGAGTTGGTTCAGGGCCCGGTGCGGGTGAGTGCGATGGAGCTGGTGCTCGGCACCATCATCACCGCGGGCGCGGCACTGGTGCCCGATATCGATCATCCGAAGGGCACCATCTCCCATTCGCTCGGTCCGGTGAGTCATCTACTGTCCAAGGGTGTTTCCGCGATATCAGGCGGGCACCGGCACGCCACCCACAGTTTCGCGTTCGTGCTGCTGGCGGGCTGGGCCACCTGGGCAGGACAGCACGTGTGGGGCAAGTACTTCACCTTCGGGCTGATCTTCTTCATGCTGGCGCTCGGTGCGCGGGCGCTGCACCTGTGCCCGTCGGGCGATTCGCTCAAAGCCTATGGCCCCTGCGTCCTGCTGGCCGGTGGCGGCACATTGCTGATGGCACGCTGGCTGCCGGACGTGCCGCCGTGGTTACCGTTCGCGATCGGCTTGGGCGCGCTGATCCATCTGATCGGCGACTGTCTCACCGACAAGGGCTGCCCGCTGTTGTGGCCGCTGAACAAACGCATCGGCATTCCGCTGATCTCGCGCACCGGCAACAAGATCGAGACCTGGCTGCTCACACCGGCGATGACGCTGGCCACTATCGGCCTGCTCTACGTCCACACCGTCCCATAGCCCGCGGCCGTCACTGCGCGCGGGACCGCGACGGCTTGTTCCGGTACATGGCGGTATCGGCCGCGTGCATCGTCTCGTCGACGGCCGCGGGCGGCTCCTCCAGGTACACGGTGCCGATGCTGGCGCCGATGGTGATGGGCCGTTCGCCGATCACCATCGGACGGGTCAGCGAGGTCAGCAGATCCACACGCAACGCGGTCAGCTGATCCTCGCCGGTGCATTCCTCCACCATCACGATGAATTCGTCGCCACCGATGCGCGCGGCCAGTCCGCCGACCGCGGCGACACCTTCCTGCAAACGCTCACCCACCACGCGCAACACCTGGTCGCCGACGGTGTGCCCCCATTCGTCGTTGACCTCTTTGAACCCGTCGAGATCCAGATAGCAGACGCCGACGGGTGGGATGGCACAGGCGAGCCGGTCGAAGAACAGGCCGCGGTTGGGCAGGCCGGTGAGACCGTCGTGATTGGCGTCGTACCACAGCTGATCGGCCAGCATCTTGCGGTCGGTGACGTCGACCGCGACACCGATCAGGAAACGCACTCGTCCGGTGTGGTCGCGAACCGCGGACATGGACAGGTCGATACAGGCCACGTTGCCGTCGGCCCGCAGATGATCGGTTTCCAGCCGGAAGCGGTCGACCGTGCCCGCGAGGAGTTCCTTCATCTGGGCGAAGGCTCGCCCGATATTGGCCTCACCCACCAGTTCGGCGACCGAACGCCCCGGCATGGTCTCCGCCGACAGGCCCAGCATCTCGGCGAGCGCGGCGTTCACATCGAGCACCCGCCCGTTGACGTCGACGGTGCCGATGCCGACCGACGCGCCCGCGAAGACCGCGGCGAAGCGGGCTTCCGACAGCTCGCGCCGGGATTCGGCCGTGCGCGCCGCGCCGAGTGCCGCGGACAAGGTGGCTTCCTGTTCGGTCAAAGCCGCCGACCGCAGAGCGGCGGTGAATCCGGTGGCGAATTCGGCCGCGACCAGGATCGCCCGCTCCCGGATCGCCGTGGGATCGGCCCCCTCGGCATGTTCGGCCTGGTCGGCCATGGCGTCGAAGATCACCGGTATGGTGCGGCCGACCGTCTGCGGATCGCGATAGTTCGCGGCGACAAGAGCCGCCGCCGTGGCCCGGGCCGCGTGTGGTTCGGTGTTTCCCCGTAGCGCCGCGACGAGTTGTTCGGCCAGGCCGGCCAGCAGCTGCTCGATCCGGTCGCGATTGAGCGGCGGCGCCACCGCCCCGTCGAGCGCATCGGCCCACACCACCGCGAGCTCACCCGCACACACGATCACGCCCCCTGCCCAATCCCCTGCTGCCCCGAGTCAGACCTTGCGCGCGAGCCCGGCCAGGCCGAGCGAGCGGCCCGGCGCCTCGTGGTGATCGCGCTCGGATTCGGGCCGCCAGGCAGGCAGCTCCACCACACCCGGCTCGACCAGGTCCCATCCATCGAACATAGCCTCGATGGCTTCGCGGGAGCGGAAGTGGATGCCGACCCGGCTGTCGTTGGCCGCCGACGCGCCGAGCTTTCCCGCGTCTTCGGGGCGTAGCTCCGAGGTCAGATGGGAGACGGCGACGTAGCTACCCGCGGGGACGGCCGCACGGAACGCGGCGACCTTGCCTGCCGGATCGTCGGAGTCGGCGACCAGGTGCAGGACCGCAACCAGCAGGATCCCGACCGGCCGGTCGAAGTCGATGAGGCCGGTCTCGCGGACCTCGGCCAGTAGGTCCGCGGGCTTGCGCAGATCTCCTTCGATGGCCGCGGCACGCTGTTGTTCGCCGAGGATGGCCCGTGAGTGCGCCACCGCGACCGGGTCGATATCGACGTAGAGCACCCGGCTGCTCGGGTCGAGCTCCTGCGCGATCTCGTGCACATTGCCTGCTGTCGGGATGCCGGAGCCGATGTCGAGGAACTGGGTGATCCCGGCTTCGGCGAGATACCGCACCGCGCGGCGCAGGAAGGCGCGGTTGCTCAGTGCGAGCCGCGGTAGATCGGGCACCAGCTTCGCGCCCATTTCGGCAGCCCGCCGGTCGACTTCGAAGTTGTGCGATCCGCCTAGTAGCGCGTCGTACATCCGCGCCGGGCTCGCTTGCTGCATATCCACGCCCTCGGGCGCCCATGCCGGCCTGTCCATCGATACCCCTCTGCGCTCGACGATCGCGATCGGCCCGCCTACCGGCGATTGCACAGGTCGCGGCCTGTGCGCTCGTTCACCCGAACGGACTCAGCGCATGATAGCCCGGACCCCCGACAACAACGCACCACCGACCCGACACGAAAACAAACCGTTGCGGATTCAATTATTTTGCGCTGGTAGACATTTCACCCTGCATCAACCAAAGCGCCTGCCGCCGAGCAGGTAACGGTGCAGCCCGCACCTACGCTTCGGCGCCCCGCCGTAGGCACGCGGCGACCGTCGCCACCGGTGAGTGGACCGGCTGACGAGGGCGGCGGCAAAACGGGCACCCGCTCAGCGCACCGACTCGACCGCGCGCACCGCCGATCTCGGTGTCGGAGCGAGGGTTTTACCCAGATCGGTACGCATAGTCGTCGCGGAGTCGAGCAGATAGTTCTGCCGCACCTTCCACGGATGCCGATCACCCTGACGCGGGAAGTCGCCGATGGAGCGCTGGATGTAGCCCGAGGCCAGATCGAGCAGCGGGCGCTCGTCGAGCTTGCCGTCCGGCCGCGGCACCACGGCCGCATAGCCGTTGCGGTCCATATGGTTGATCACCTTGCAGACCAGCCGCGAGGTCAGGTCCGCGCGCAGGGTCCAGGAGGCATTGGTGTAGCCGATGCAGACGGCGAAGTTCGGCACTCCGGTGAGCATTGCGCCCTGCCAGACGAACTGGTCCGACAGCTCTACCTGCTGCCCGTCCACGACCGGGTTGATACCGCCGAAGGCCAGCAATTGCAGACCGGTCGCGGTGATCACCACATCCGCGGGCAGGACCCGGCCCGAGGCCAGCCGGATGCCTTCGGGCACGAAGGTCTCGATGTGATCGGTGACGACCTCGGCCTTGCCCTTGCGGATGGACTTGAAGAAGTCGGCGTCCGGCGCCGCGCACAGTCGCTGATCCCACGGGTCGTAGCTGGGCGTGAAGTGTTCGGCCACCGCCTGCTCGTCCTTCAGGATGCGGGCGGCCAATCCGGTCAGCAGCTTGCGCGCCGCCTCCGGACGACGGCGGCAGTACTGATAGAAGCCGACGTTGAACAGGATGTTCTTGGTACGGATCAGCCGATGTGCGAGGTTCGGCGGCAACGTCGCCCTGATCCGGTCAGCGATCTTGTCCCGGCCGGGCACCGGGCTGATCCAGGTCGGCGAGCGCTGCAACATGGTGATCATCTCGGCGTCGTCGGCCATATTCGGCACCAGCGTGACGGCCGTGGCGCCGCTGCCGATGATGACCACCCGCTTGCCCGCGTAGTCCAGGTCCTCCGGCCAGAACTGCGGATGCACGACGGTGCCCGCGAAGGTGTCGATCCCGGGGAACTCGGGCGCGTGCCCGTGGTCGTAGTTGTAGTAGCCGGCGCAGGTGTAGAGAAAATCGCAGGTCAGGGCGCGCTGTTCGGCGTTGCCGTGCTCGTCGCGCTGTTCGAGGGTGAGCGTCCAGCGCGCGGTCGCGGTGGACCATTCGGCGCCGACGACCTTGGTCCGGTACCGGATCCTGCGGTCGATCCCGTTCTCGGCAGCGGTCTCGTTGATGTAGCGCAGGATGGACGGACCGTCGGCGATGGATTTCGCGTCGCGCCACGGCTTGAACGGGTAACCGAGAGTGAACATGTCCGAATCGGAACGGATGCCCGGATAGCGGAACAGGTCCCAGGTGCCGCCCATGGCCTCGCGCGCCTCGAGCACGGCGTAGGACTTGCCGGGGCATTCGGCCTGCAACCGGTAGGCGGCGCCGATGCCGGACAGGCCGGCACCGACGATCACCACATCGAGGTGTTCCGGAACAACAACGGTCTCGGTCATGCCTCCAGTGTGCGAGTTGGCAGCCCCAGCTACTTGACTTCACACGACAAGTATTTGATTCTGAGCGACATGTCGGTGATTCGTTCCGCTGGACTGCGCGGATTCCGGGCCACGGTCGCCGAGCTGGGCGGCAACGCCGAGGATTTCGCCACCGCCTGCGGGCTGCCCGTCGCAGCCCTCGACACCGACGACATGCTGGTCTCCGATCAGGCGGTGGCCGCGGTCCTCGAACTGGCCGCGCACCGGCTCGACTGCCCCGACCTCGGTCTACGCATGTCCGCGCGCCAGGATCTGGCCATGCTCGGTCCGCTGGCGCTGGCCATCCGCAGCTCACCCACCCTGGCCGACGTGCTCGAATGCAGTTCCCGATACCTGTTCGTGCACGCCCGATCGCTGAGCCTGGTGCTCGAACCCGACCCGTACGGCGACCGCGGTGTGGTGGCGTTGCGCTACGGCGTGCGGGCCGCGACGGCGATCCCGATCCAGGGCACCGACCTCGGCTTGGCCTTCGTGCACCGCGCGATTCAGCGGTTGACCGGCGACCGCTACGGCCTGCGTTCGGTGGAGCTGCCGTATCGGCCACCCGCGCCGTTATCGGTCTACGAGGAGTTTTTCGGCGCCCCGGTACGAGCCGGCGGGCGCGATGCCTTGCTGCGGGTACCCGGCGCCCTCGCGGCTCGGCAGCTCAGTGGCGGCGACGAGAACCTGCACCGGCTGGCCATGGAGTTCCTCGCCCAGCAGACCGCCGATTACGGCAGTTCCATGGTGCCGACCGTGCGCGCCGCGCTCCAGCAGCTGCTCGGCACCACCCCACCCGAAATCGGCGTGGTGGCCCGGCTTTTGACACTGCATCCGCGCACTCTGCAACGCAGGCTCAGCGCCGAGGGCACCACCTTCGCCGCCGTCCTCGACGATGTGCGCCGCACCGAAACCCGCCGCTACCTCACCACCACCGATATCTCGATGAGCCAGATCGCCTCCCTCGTCGGGCTCACCGAGCAGGCCACCTTGACCCGCTGCTGCCGCCGCTGGTGGCGGCAGCCGCCCACCGCCGTCCGCAAAAACCCCGCCCTCGCCCGCGATCAGGCGTCTGTATCCGCGGCCGCGGTGACATAGGCTGCGGCTATGGACTCATCCGGCGGGTCGAGCGAGATCGAGGACACCACGCCGCATCCGCACGAGCCACATACCGAGCAGCTGGCGACGCGGTTGAACTGGCTGCGCGCCGGCGTTCTCGGCGCGAACGACGGCATCGTATCGACCGCGGGCCTTGTGGTCGGTGTGGCCGCCGCGAACACCTCCACCAGCACCATCTTCACCGCGGGCATCGCCGGATTGAGTGCGGGCGCGATCTCGATGGCGGTGGGCGAATACGTCTCGGTGAGCACCCAGCGCGACTCCGAGCGGGCGCTGCTGGCCAAGGAACGCCGGGAACTGCTCGACGAACCGGATTCCGAACTCGCGGAGCTGACCGGCATCTACCGGGCCAAGGGCCTGTCGCCGGAGACGGCGCGCAAGGTGGCCGAGGAGCTCACCGCCCACGATGCGTTCACCGCGCACGCGGAGGCCGAATTGGGCCTGAACCCGGACGAGCTCACCAACCCGTGGCATGCGGCCCTGTCCTCCGCGGTCGCCTTCACCGTCGGTGCGCTGCTGCCGCTGCTGGCGATTCTGCTGCCTCCCACCGATCTCCGGATTCCGGTGACGTTCGCTGCGGTGCTCATCGCGCTCGCGCTGACCGGTTCGGTGAGCGCGAGCCTCGGCGGCAGCCGGCGGGGCCGCGCGGTGGTGCGAGTGGTGATCGGTGGCGCACTGGCCATGGCGATCACCTATGGCATCGGTCAGATCGCGGATGTCTCCGGCATCTGAGGTCTGATTTGTCCGCAGTGGCGGGTGCCGGGTGGCCGGTTAGTGCTCTACTTGGCGGGTGAGTTCAGTGTTCGCCGTACTGCCCGCCGCCGCAACGGGTTCGCCGGAACGGGCTTTCGAGCAGTACGAGGCGATCCTGGCGGGGCCGGAACCGACGGCACCGCTGCCGGTGGTCGGTGTCGTGACCGCGCAGCTCGGCCGGCAGCCGGCACCGCTGTCGGTCGCGCAGCCCCCCGACGGACGTGGGGTCCTGCTGCGCAGCGAATCCGATGATTACCTCGCCTGCCTGTGCGCCGCGCTGCGACTGACCGCCAACCGCGATCTGGCGGTGTTCGATGTCGCCGACGGGCGCTTGCACGATCCGCGCACCGCGGTCCGGCTGTCCGTGACAGCGGGCACGCACAATTTCCCCCATCTGACCGAATCGCTGGTGGACATTCTGATCCCGGACGGCCAAGAACTCAACGGACCGATACTCACGCTCACGCACGACCACCTCACCGACATCCGTACCAGACAGTTGCCTGACGGCATCCACGAGCTGACCAGCCGCACCGGCAACAAGCACTTCCGCCTCCTCACCGACGACGCCCTATTGGCCCGCAAAGCGGTGTGGTCGTGGGCACGCAAAGATTCCTGGTGGCACCAGGCCATCGCCTGGCAGCCGTGCGAACCGCCGACCGCGGCCGATCACGCACCCGCCATCGACGAGGCCGCGGCCCTGCGAGCCGAACTCCATGAGCTGCGCGCCGAGGCCGCCGAGCTCGAGGCGCTCGACATCGGCGCGGCCATGACCCAACTGGACGCCCTCACCCAATCAGTACTCGACATCGATATCCCTGATCTCGACTTCTGACCTCGCGCCGAGCGCGGGCAGCAGGCGCACCCCGACCGGATGGCTCATCGCCCCTCACAGTCCACCCATTCCAAGTACCCGCTCCCGTCGATGGCCCGCCCACGCCAGGTCCCCGCATAGGTGACCGCGCCCGCGTACCCCCGGCCGTGCCCGTAGCGCAGCGGTGAGTCGACGGTCGCGTGCAGGGCGAAGACCTCGCGGCTGCCGTCGCGCACCGACCAGCGCAGCTCGCGAGGTACCCGCATCGTGCGGCCGAGTTCGTCGATGGCGGGGCGGTCGGCGAGCACCTCCATCTGGACGTCGGTGTAGGCGCGGGCGTCGCCGTCCAGGGAGCGCAGGTGGGCCATGCGGCAGGCGGTGGTGCCTGCGGCCCGGACGTCGGTGAGCAGCAACTGGGTTCGGTGATCGAGGTTGATGATCTGGTAGGTGAAGAAGTCGACGGGCAGTTTCAGGCACTCGGGCACCGGCCGGGCGGTCAAGGCCTGGGGTGACACGCAGCGGGCGTACTCGACCGTGCACAGCGTCTCGAACTCGACGCTGCCCTCGGCGTCGGTGAGGGTGCCGCGACAGGTCGCCAGCAAGCTGACGTGATCGTAGACCGGGGTGCGGATGAACCAGGAAGCCTGGGCGGTGGCGGTGATCTCGGCATCCACGCGGAAGCCCTGGTAGCGGCCGGTCAGGGTGAAATTCGGATAGGTCCCGGAGATGTCGAGATCCTCGCCCCAGCGCAACACCGACCCGTCGGCGGCGAATTCGCACTCCGAGCGGGTGTCGTAGGCGCGGTAGTGGCGCTGCGTGGCGTGGGCGGTCGAGGAGAACACCGTGCTGGTGTGCCTGGCGTCGGCGACGGTCAGGTAGTCGTTGTCGAAGCACACCGAGCCGGTGGCGCCGATCAGCGTCATCGTGTTCAGGTAGCGGTGTCTGCCGGGCAGCCGCGGGATGAAGATGCCGTAGTGCGTCCACGCCCACAGCGACGAATCCTGATGCGGGCGCAGCATATCCGGGCGATCGAAGGGCCTGCTGGATTCGATGACGCGCCGATCCACCCGGGGCGCGAGGCCGGACAGCAGGGCCCGGGCCGCAACGCGCACCGGCAGACTGCGCTGCCCGTTTCGGTCGGTGATCTTGGTTGCCGACATAGGAACACCCTCTCGACCAACTCCGGTACACCCGATGACGGGCACCCGGTGCGCGCCACGTTGCGCGACGAACGGTTAATTTACCGATCGGTCATAAAGGGGTCAAGACCGCGTGCTCCGATCCCGCGCACCGGCGTCTGCAACCAGATCGAGAATGCGCATCGACCGCGCCGCCATATCGGCTGCCGAATGCTCCGGATGACGCAGCCACCACCGCACCACCGAGCTCACCATCCCGGTCCACACCTCGGTCAGCACCGCCAGGTCATCGGCGTCGACCGCACGCCCGTCCGCGGCACCCACCACCGCCACACCCCGCGACGCCTGCTCGATCAGCCGAGCGCGCACCCGGGCAGCCTCGGCCGACCCGTTCCCGTCGTCGGGCAGGCTGCGATCCCACAGGACGTTCCAGTCGTTGGGCCGCGGCTCCAGCGCGGTGAAGATGGCGGTGAGCACCATCGCGGGCAGGCGCAGGCCGGAGAGGCCGTCGGTCATCGCACCCTCGATATGGGCGGACAGATTGTCGCCGGCGCGCCGCACACACGCGGTGTAGAGCCCGTCCTTGGACGAGAAGTACGCCAGCACCATCGGCTTGGAGATCCCGGACCGGGCGGCCACGGCAGCCAGGGACGTTCCCGCGTAACCGAACCGGCCGAACTCCTCGGTCGCGGCATCCAGGATCTGCCGCTCGCGCTCCGCGCGCGGAACACCCTTCGTACCTGCCGTACCCATTCATCTATCAGACCACCCGGCAGACCGCAGAGCGAACAGGACGCCGGTCACAATTACTTCACACACTAACTATTAATGCGCTAACGTGGTGGGCATGAAGGGAGAGGTGATGGACACCGAGATCGACGATCCGCTGCGCCTGGACCGCCAGGTGTGTTTCGCGCTCGCGGTGGCCAACCGCGCGGTGCTCGCGGTCTACCGGCCGCTGCTGGAGCCGATGGGGCTCACCCATCCGCAGTATCTGGTGATGCTGGCGCTGTGGGGTTCGGCGCCGATGTCGGTCAAAGAGATCGCCGAGGCCATCCAGCTCGACTCTCCTACTCTGTCGCCGCTGCTCAAGCGGCTGCACAGCGCCGGACTGATCACCCGCGAGCGCGATCCGCGCGACGAACGCAACCTGGTGATCGATCTGACCGAACAGGGTCGCGCCCTGCGCACACAGGCCGAGGCCATCCCGCCGGCCGTGGTGCAGCGGCTCGGGGTCAGCCTGGCCGATCTCGAAGAACTGCACACCGTGCTGACTCGCGTGAACCAGGCCGCCCGCCGATCCGTGCTCGCGGACTCGCCCCACACCGAAGCGGACCAGGCCCATATCGAAGGAGTGAGCTCATGAGCGGCGAACGACGACGCCCGAACCCGATCCAGTGGCTCGGCTACGCCTGTGGGCGCCGGCTACCGGATTCCATGCGCGATTGGGTCCGCAACGACCTCACCGGCAAGTACGCCTTCCCCCGCCACGTCGTGCGCGGCCTGGTCCCGTTCGTCCCGCTGTTCGCGGTGTTCATGCTGTTCCCGGGCGAACTGTGGCTGCGCGGCTCGATGGTGCTGCTCGCCCTGCTACTTGCCCTCTTCTACACCGTCGCCTTCATGCCGATGAACCGCGGCCACCGCCTGGCCAAGCACGGATTCCCCCAGGACCTCGAGAACCCCGAACGCGCCGACCGCCGCGCCCGTGAGCGCGCCCGCTACGCCGCCCAGCACCCGCACTGACGCGGCGAGTGGTACTTGGCTGCGGCGTTTCGCGAGTAGACCCCGAAGCCAGGTACCACTCGTAGAACTACTTGACGGTGACGCGGACTTGGACGGCGTCGGCGTCGGTGGATGCGAGTGCTTGGGAGATGAGGGCGGAGATGTCGAGGCGGGGGGCCGTGGTGGTGACGGCATCGGCCAGCGGTTGCAGGCCGGGGAGCAGGGAGGCCAGTTCGGGACCGACCTGATGGACCCATTCGGTGAGTCGTTGCAGGAACGGCACCAGGCCGTTGCCCTCGAGGTACATCTCGGGGGCGTTGCCGGTCTGGATCAACCGGCCCACCGATTCGACCAGCTCGTCGAGGCGCTGGGCGAACTCGGTGAAGGCGGGCGCAGCGGCCGCGGTGGCCGGTCCGGCCCAGTCGATGTCCTGGGAGACGGTCTCGAAATCGTTGAGCAGCTGGGCGATCTGCGGTTCCCGCGACACGATGGTGGAGGCGAGCAGATCGGCGGCGCGGGTGAGTTCCGGCATCACGGCATCGGTGCCGTGCAGCGCGACGCTCATAGTCTCGGCCAGTGATCCGACCACCGCGGGATCGAGCTGGTTCATCGTATTGGTGACCATCCGGGCCGCCTGCGGGATCGACAGCGGCGTACGCACCTCCTGCGAGTGCAGCTGCTGACCGTCCTCCAGGTACGGTCCCGCACCGGTTTTCGGCCGGAACTGCACGTACGGTTCGCCCAGCGCGGACAGATGCTCGATGGTGACGATGCTGTCGGTGGGCACCTTGTGGTCGCTGTCCACCCGCAACCCGACCTCCACACCGGAGACGGTGCGGTCCACCGAGGTCACCCGCCCGACCTCGATACCGGTCAGCAGGATCGGCGAACCCACCCCGAGCCCACCGGAATTCGTCAGCACCATCGATGCCTCGGTGTAGTCGGCGAACGGATCGACCTGCACCACACCGAAGGTCAGATAGCTCGCGCCGAGCACGGTGATGGCGGCGATACCGCCGAGAGAGGCCAGCGGGCCGATCTTCATCGGATGGCTCCGATCATGCGCAGGGTCTGCAGGATCCGGTCGACCTGGTCGTCGGCAGAGATCGGTGCGCCACCCTCCGGCGACACGCTGACCCCGGAAACGTTCACCTTCGCACCGCGCTCCACGAACGGAATGATCTTGTCCCGCAACAGCGCGGTGAGCAGCGCGAGATTCGACGGCGAGGCGGTGTTCAGCGGCGCACCCGTGATCAACGGCGCGAACGCCATCGCGGCCGCGTCACCGGACTGGACCAGTGGCGCCAGCCATGCCATCGAATGACCGACCGGCCCCAGCGCGCCGAAGATATCGGTGACACCGGAGATGGAGGTGGTGGCCGCATTCATCTGCTCCACCGATTCCGGACGAAGAATATTGTCCAGCTCGGGCTGGATCTCGTGCAGCACACTCGAATTCATCTCGAGGCCGTACAGCAGCCGGTCCACCTGATCGAGGTTCGCGGCCAGATCGACGGCGTCGCCCGCCATCACCTGGGTGATGCGCTGGGTTTCCATCGGATCCTGCGGCAGTACCGAATTGAACCGGTTGATGATGTCCTGCAACTGGCCCACCGCGCCGCCCTGCACGAACACCGCCATGGCGGCCATCGTGTCCTCGAGCTGCACCGGCGGCTTGGTGTGTTCGAGGGTGATGGTGCCACCGCGCGGCAGCAACGAGTCGAACCCGTCGGGCGGGGTGGTCAACGCGATGTGGATATCGCCGAGCACGGTGTTCTGGCGCAGTTCGGCGATCGTGGTGTCGGGCAGGCGCACATCATCGGAGACCTCGATGTCGACCACGACGTACCCGCCGCGACCCTGCGGCGCCTCGGCAGCAGGCACGACCCGCACCGATTCCACCGTCCCGACCTGCGCGCCATTGGCGATGACCTTGGCACGCGCGGGCAGATTCAACACGTTCGCGAACTCGATGCCGACCTTGTAGGTCGACCCCGACACCGAGGTGCCGGGCACCGGAACCTGGGCCGGATCGAACCCGCAGCCCCCGACGGTCAGCGCGGCCACCGACACCAGTGCGACCGCGGCACAGCGCATCCCGAGCAGCGCGGTCATCGCGCACCTGCCAATCCCAGCACCAGCTGAACGAGTTGGACATCGACCATGCCGTTGTCTGCGCCCGCACAGCGACCTGGCGCGACGGCGTTGATGGCGGCGCAGACCTGTTCGGCGTCGCGGTGCGCGATCGCCACCCGCGGCGGGGCGTAGACCAGGCCGGGCGCACCGGTCGCCGGATCGGTGACCGAGCGGAACGCGGAGGTCAGCGCGGGTGCCATGAGGACGACCTCACGTAGCGAGCCGACGTTGGCGCGCAACATCTTCACCAGCGGAACCAAGCCGTCCAGAGTGCCCATCAGCGGGTCGGCGAGGATGGTGGTCAGCTCGTTGAGCATTGGCAGCACCTCGCGCAGCCCGTCGAACAACGCCGCACCAGGCACCAGCAGATCGTTGCTGGCCTGGTTCAGCACCGGCGCCAACCGGGTGAGCATGGTCTTCAGGTCGCCCCAGTGCGCGCTGACCTTCTGCGATACCGAGGAGAACGCGTCGAAGATGCCCGCGAGATGGCCGATATCGGCGTCGGGGGATTTCAGCGTCGAGCCGAGCTTCATGACCAGATCGTTGATCTGCGCACCGGTCCCTGCGGTCGCCGAGTCCAGCGCGGCGAGGCCACCGGCCAGCGCATCCGGCTGGGTCTGCGGTGTGCCGCCGATCTGGTCGGACAGCGCCGCCAGCGCGGTAATGGTTTCGGTGAGGCTCTTGGGCGTCAGGGTTTTGGTGATGCACTGCCCGGCGTCCCACTGGTCGGCGGTCTTGCCGCTGGCCAGCACTGCCAGTTCGCGATCGGCGACAACGCTGTCGGACAGCGTGGTTGCCGAGGCGTCGGCGTAGACCGGGTATTGCGCGTCGACGTCGAAATCGACGCGCACGGCGGCACCTTCGGGCCGGATACCGGTTACCGTGCCGACATTGATGCCGCGCATGGAGACCTGGTTGCCCTCGTACAGGCCCACGCTGTCGGGCATGATCGCGCAGTAGGACCGCGTGTCCTCGATCGGGTCGAACGCGATCACATACCCCGCGACCGCGAGCAGCGCGATGACCAGCGCACCCGCGATCGACATGAATGCCTGCGAGCCGAGAATCCGCTTCAGCATCAGCACACCTTCCCCGGCACCGGAACACACACCGGGCCGAGCGCGGCCCCCGGATCCAGACCCGGTGGCGCGGTGACCGTTTCACCGGAGCGGTCGATCGTCACGGGACCATCCGGGATCACCAGTCCACCCAGCCGTTCGCCAAGGCCTTGCACCGCGGTGATGAGCGGCTCGAGCTGGGTGCCGAATTCCTCCAGTCGCGGCAGCGCGTCGGCGAGCTGCTGCGCCTTCGGCTTCAGCGTGTCGTCCCAGGCCGGAACGAGGGTGGCCAGCCGCTGCACCACCGACGACAGCAACCCGACCGCCTCTTTCAGCTCGGCGCGCTTGTCCAGCAGCAGGGTTTCCATCAGGTTGACGTTGTCCATCAACCTGCCCAGATCGGACTTGGCGCCGTCGTACATGGTGACGTACTCGTCGGCGACGGCGATCGCGTTCGACACCTGGGTGCGCTGACGTTCGATCGCGTCGAGATACTGGCCGAGCGTGTCCAGCGTGGTGCGCAAGGTGTCGGGCGCGCCGTCGATGGATGTCTGGATCGAGGCCAGATTGCGGCGCAAGGTGTCGCCGTCGGTGGCCTGCAAGGGCGTGGTGGCGTCCTGGAAGGTTTCGATCAGGCTGTAGGGCAGGCGAACCCGATCCGACGGGATCGTCTTGTCCCCCAGCGGCTCGTCACCGGCCGGAAACAGCGCGACGTAGTGGCCGCCGACGATGGTGAGCATGCGGATATCGAGTGAGCTCTGATCACCGACGAATACCTCCGAGTCGACGGTGAACTCCATGACGACCCGGTCCGGTTTCAAATCGAGCGATTCCACCGTGCCGACCGAAATACCGGCCAGCCGCACATCGTCGCCCACTTTCACCGACTGCGCTTCGGTGAGTTCGGCGGTATAGGTGGTTTTGCCGAACGGCACCACGTACACGACGGCGGCGGCGACGGCGGCGATCACAAGCACCACGGCGCCGATGATGCCGAACCGCAGCTCCTTACGCAGCCGGGTCGGCGCGTCCATGATCGGCGTATTACCGCTGAACACACGGCGGATCCGGGCAGCACCGGGCAGTTTCACGCGTTGCATATCGCGACCTTCTGTCCGCCGATGAGCACCTGCACCGGCTCGGGCAGTTCGGCTTGTCCTTTGCTGCACTCGGGCTTCCAGCCCGCGATGGTGCGCGGCAGGGCATTGTCGATCGTGGCGAGCAGGCCGGGCAGCCTGCCGAACACCTCGACCGCTTGCTGCGGATCGGGGAACAGTCCGCGGATCATCGCGTCCACGTCGGTGCCTGCGTCGGTGCTCAGGCCGAGCGCGTCGAGCAGACGGTCGATCGGCGCGAGTACCGAGGGCGCGGTCATCGCGAATTCGGCCAGGCCACCGACATTGGCGCGCAGCGCCTCGAAGATGTCGGACAGTCGCGCCAGCAGCGGCACCAGATGGTGCACCCGGCCACCGACCCGGTCGGCGAGATCGGACATGTTGCCGACCAGTGTGGCGATCACTTCCTGCCGGTTGCCGACGTGTTCGCTGAGCTTGCCGATGGCATCCAGGGCCGGCCCGAGTCCGGCGCCGTCACCCTCGATCACCGCGAGCATGCTCTCGGTGAACTGGTTGATCGCCTCCGGAGACATGGTGGCCAGCACCGGCTTCAGGCCGTTGAACAGACTGGTCACATCGAAGGACGGCAGCGTCATCTCGGTGCCGATGGCCGCGTCCGCGGACAGCCGGGCGCCGGGGTTCGGCTGCTGCTGTAGATCGATGTAGCGCTGGCCGGTGAGGTTCTGGTAGCGGATGGCCAGCACG
This sequence comes from Nocardia sp. NPDC059180, assembly GCF_042754945.1. NCBI lineage: Bacteria > Bacillati > Actinomycetota > Actinomycetes > Mycobacteriales > Nocardiaceae > Nocardia > Nocardia sp. NPDC059180. Next base: position 66,309 of record NZ_JBHZBU010000006.1, on the reverse strand, counting down.
CTGTTGTCATAGATCGGGGTCGAGGTCTTGACCGTGAGGTGCACCTCGGCCTGATATCCGCTGAGTTCGATGCCCTCGACCTTGCCGACCTGCACGCCGTACATGCGCACGTCGTCGCCGACCTTGAGACCGGTGGCGTCGGTGAACAGCGCGCTGTGCGCCTCGGTGTCACCGCCGACCGGCCGCTTGATGGCCGTGATGACCACCAGCAGGATCGCCACCATCACCGCGGCGAACAGCACCAGCCGCCAGGCCGCGCCACGTACCGTCATCGCGCACCTCCCTGTGCGGGCAGTCCGAGCAGCGGCACCGCGATACCGGGCACACCACGCAGCTCGAGTTCGAGATCGAGGACGGGACCGTCCGGGGTGTCCTTCATGGCCGCACCGAGCCGGGTCAACAAGTCACGTAGTTCCGCGGCGGACTGCTGCGGACGTGGCACCGTGCGCGCCAGCGCCGTGAGTAGCGGCACCAGCATGTCGGTGTAGCCCGAGAGCTGACCGGCCTCGGTCAGCGTGGTGGCAAGCGCGGGCAGGATCTGCCCGGTCAGTGCGCTCACACCGGCATCGAGACGTTCGCGATCGGTGTTCAGCACACCGATTTCCACGAGCTGGTCGATGACCTCGATGGTGGCGCCCGCGAACTTTCCGCCGCCGTCGAAGGCGCCGCCGAGGCGGCCGAACAGCTCCGACGACGGCATGGACTGGTTGTCGGCGACGGTGCGCGCGGCCGCGATCAACGCTTCCGCGAGCGGCGTGAACGCCTTGACGTCCGCGGCGGCCTGCGCGATGACGGTCGCCATCTGCGGCGTGAACACCGTCGCGCCGACCTGCGACATACCGCGCAGCAGGCTGCCCATGGTGGCGTCGTAGACGTCGGCGGCGCGGTCGCCGGTCAGGTCGATCACCATATCGCCGCGCAGCGGCGAACCGCCGTCACCGGGCAGCAATTCGAGTTCGCTGACGCCGAACAGGTTGGCCGGTGCGTAATCGACCTTCAGGCTGTCGTCGAGCCCGGACAGCCGAGTGTCGTCGAGTTGCAGCGTGATGCGTTGAGTGCCGAGCACATCGGGCGCGATCTCGGCGACCTCGCCGACCAGCACACCGTCGACGCGCACCTGGGTCCCCGCGACCACGCCGTCACCGATCTGCTCGGTGTGCAACGCGATCCGCAATCCGTCCTCCGAACGCAGCGCGCGGTAGCAGACTGTGGCCAGCAGCACCGCGACGATCACACCGACGATCACCGCGCCGACCGTCATCGCGCGGGCCCGGTCGGCCGCGACTCCTGGCATTCCGTATTTCGGCATCTGTCCTACCCCGTGAAACTGATCGCCGAGTTGAAGCCCCACAGCGCGATGGACAGCACCATGTCGATCGCGATGATCGCCACGAAGCTGGCCCGCACCGCACGGCCGGACGCGATTCCCACGCCCTCCGGGCCGCCGGTGGCGAAGAACCCGTAATAGCTGTGCACCAAGATCACCACCGTGCCGAAGATCGCCACCTTGATCACCGCGGCGATCACGTCGAAACCGGACACGAACTGGAAGAAGTAGTGGTCGTAGACGCCCGCCGACTGGCTGTGCACCAGGGTGAGCAGACCGCGGCAGGCCAGGTAGCTCAGGATCAGCGCGATCAGGAAGGTCGGCACGATGGCGATGGCCCCGGCGATGACGCGGGTGGTGACCACGAACGGCACCGACCGCAGACCGAGCGCCTCGATGGCGTCGATCTCCTCGGAGATACGCATCGACCCGATCTCGGCGGTCATCCGGCATCCGGCCTGTGCGGCGAACCCGATCGCCGCCGCGATCGGCGCCAGCTCACGAGTGGTGGCGAATGCCGAAACGATGCCGGTGACCGGGCCCATGCCGAGCATGTCCAGAATCGCGAACGATTCGACACCGACCGAGGCGCCCATCACCAGACCGAGCACGATCATCATCGGCACGGTGCCGCCACCGACGATGACCGAGCCGCGGCCCCAGGTCATATCGGTGATCGCGCGCATCGTCTCCTGCCGGTAGCGGCGCACGGTCAGCGGCACAGACGACAGCACCTGCCACACGAAGACCGCCACGAATCCGAACGATTCGACACCGCGCAGCAGCCTGCTGCCGCGGCGGACATAGCGCGCGGCCCAGCCGAGCCCCTTCGGGGTGTAGGACGAGGTCGCCATCAGACCAGCCTCGTCGGCATGAACATGGCGCTGATCTGGGACATGGCGAGGTTCACGATCACGATCGAGACCACCGACAGCACCACCGCCGCGTTCACCGCATCGGCCACACCGCGCGGACCACCCTTGGCTTCGAGCCCACGCTGGCAGGCGATCACGACCACGAGGAACCCGAAGATCAGCGCCTTCACCAGCGACACCCACACATCGGCGACGGTGGTGAACGAACCGAAGGTCGCCCAATACGAACCGGGCGTGACGCCCTGGCCGCCGACGGCCACCAGGTATCCGGCCAGCACGCCGACGAAGATGATCAGCACGTTCAGCAGCGGCGCGACGATCAGCATCGCGACCATGCGCGGAATGACCAGTCGATGGATCGGGCTGATGCCCATGGTGTTGAGCGCGTCTATCTCTTCCCGGATCGTGCGCGCACCCAGGTCGGCCGCGATCGCCGCCGCACCGGCACCGCCGAGCAGGAATCCGGTGGCCATCGGCGCGCCCTGCTTGATCACCCCGAGGCCGCCGGTCGCGCCCAGCAGCGAATCCGCGCCGAGCGTATGGATCAGGTTGCCGACCTGCACCGACACGATCACACCGAACGGGATGGCCATCAGGATCGCCGGAATCGCGGTGACGGTCACCAGCCGCCACGCCTGGATCAGCGTTTCCTGCCACTGGAATTTGCCGCGCGCGATATCGCTCGCCGCGCCGGTCACCGACTCCTGCGCGACACCGACCGCACGACCGAAGGTCCGCAGCGACGACACGACCGTGCCGGAGAAATTCTTGCGCACGATCGCGACAGCCGAATCGCTCGGCGGCTTCCGGGTATCCAGCGTCATCAGCGAAGTCCTCGCGCCGCGATCGCGGCGCTTGCGCACCAGCGCGGGCGGCAGCGTGTTTCGGGTTTCATGGCGCACTCTCTGCTTTCGGCGTCGATGCCAACCCTCAGGAAGCTAATCGTTACGAGAGGTGACATACAAATTCGCAGGGGGGTGACCATGAGCACAAAGAAACTGGATTCGACATCACCCGAGAGGGTTCGTGTTATAGGTCACGATCGCCTGTGAGGCAGCCGGGGTCCAGTGCGGGCACGACCCTCGACTACAGCCGATCGGAAACCTGTCTGTGCAGTTCAGACGGCTGTGACCACAGATTTCACGGCACGGTCGGCGCCCACAACAAGCACGCCTGACGGATTACCGCCGGAAGCGAGGGCATCCCGGGTGCACGTGGCTCTGCGGCCGGCACCAGTGAACCGATCGTCGCTGCGCCGACGGCGGGAGCGAGCCCCACATGGCTGGCGATCGTCCAGCGAACTCTGGATCGGCGACTGCTCCGACCGAGCGATCGCGACCGGGCAGCCATCTGCTGGGGATCGGTACCGCGCCAACAGAACCGGCGGCGCGACCGGTCGCAGGTTCGCATGCCGACGGCCGCGGAGGCGCCCGTGCGCGTGATCTAGCGGTCGGTATCGGTGGAGCGAGTGCTGCCGGTCGGGCCGGCGTCTGATTCCGTCGAACCCGAGGCTGCCTCGGCAGAATCCGCGGCCGACCCAGCAGAACCGGCCGCCGGGGTGCTCGCGATGACCGCCGCCTCATTCCCGGCACGTGCCGCGCTCGCGGAACCGGAGGCAGCGCCGGCGGAACCGGAGACAGCCTCAGCGGAGCCAGAGTCCGTGGCCGCGGAACCGGCCGCACCAGCTGAACCGGCGGATGTCTCACGGCCGGCGCTCTTTGCCGCGGCGACCGCGCGACCAGCGGCGTCCCACCTTTCACGCATGGCCGACACGCGTGCCACCAGGCTGCGCGGTTCGGCCCCGCGGCCGACCAGCCATTGGCCGATGGCCGCCAGCGCGGAGGCGACCGCGATCACAGCGCAGGCGACAGCCGAGGGTGTGAACCGCGAGGTGGCGACGTACTGCCCTTGGCCTGCCCCAGGCAGGATGAACTTGCCCTGCCCATTCACCCAGCTCAGGAACTGGCCGACCTGACCTCCCAGGTCGTATTTCCGCGACGTCAGGGCCTTGAGTTCCGCGCCTTTGCTGTCGAGGTAGAGCATGGTGAACAGCACCAGAACCGCCACGGCCACCGATGATCCCGCCACCATTCGGGCGTAGAACTCCGTGCGCATGCGGAAGTAGAGCACTGCGAAACAGATCGTCAGCACGATCACAGCCGCGGTGACGAAGGCCCAGAGACCGCTGACCTGCGGGGTCTTCGGCGGCGACTTAGACCAGACGGTCAGGTATTTGGTGGTCACATCGATGCGGCCGAACGCGGTGGATTCCACGGATCCGTTGGCTCCGGAGGCCACCAACCACGGCCGTGTCATCAATATCAAGGTGATGAACGCCCCGGCCGCCGCCAGCAGATAGCCCCAATGTCCCCGCAGCGGAGATGCCACGCCCCGCGCCGTCGCCATCCGCTCACGAACCTCGCCCACCTGCCGCGCGACCCGAGATCCACCCGATCCCGCGCTGCTCGAGGGTGGGCCTGCGGCCGCGGATTCAGCCGAACTCGCGACCGCGAGCCCATGCGAACCGCCAGCGGCGCCTTCGACCGAGCTCGTGACCGCGGGCTCGCCGGCGTCGGCTGACGCCGATCCGCTCGAACTCGCGGCTGCGGAGTCGTGCGGACCCGCCGCTACGGATTCGGTGGAACCCTCCGTGGCGGGCGCATGCGGACTCGCCGGTTCGACACCGGTGTCTCGGGCAGCTTTGGCCTGCCAGGGGGTTGGGCCAGCCATTACCGCAGTTTATGGTGCCTGCACTGGTGGGAATACCGGTGCGGAGCGGTCGGCGAGCGGCGGCGACAGGTGCCGAAACAGGGCCGTTCGCGCGGATTTCATGCGGCGCGGCAAGGCATTCCGGGCAGTCCCGGCAACGAAGATCACGCGATCAATCGACCGGCGGGGTACACATAGGCGACAATTTGGCGCGTGCGGACCCAGTTCACCAATGAGCTCGTCGCGTTGACCGATGAGTTGACGCAGATGTGCCGGCTCACCCAAGACGCCGCCGAGCGCGTCACCGACGCGCTCGTCGATGCCGACCTCACCGCGGCCTACGAGGTCTTCGCCCTCGACGAGCGGCTACAGGCCATGTACGCGGCATGCGAGGAGCGCACGGTGGTGCTGCTCGCGCTGCAGGCGCCGGTCGCCCGCGATCTGCGGCACGTAGTGACCGCCATCCAGATCGCGGGTGAGCTGTCCCGGATCGGCTGGCTCACCAGCCGGGTGGCCGATCAGGTCTACAAGAGCAATCCGGATCCGGTCGCCCCCGAACCGATCGTGGCATTGCTCGCGGAGATGGGCAGACGCGCCGCCCGCGCGACCGCACACGCTCTTCGCTCGGTCGCCGCCGGGCAACAGCCGCCCGAAGAGGCACCAGATCCGCCCGTCGAGACCATGGAAGCGCTGAACCACCAGCTGCATTCGGCCCTCAGCGCCCCGGCCTGGACCGGAAGCACCGACACCGCCATCGAACTCGCCCTGCTCGGCCACCACCTGGAACGCTGCGTCGACCACACCGCCCGCATCGAACGCCTGATCCGCTTCCTCGACACGGGCGTCCCGCCGACTGCGCAACCCGTCGAGGAAGAGGCGGACTGAGCGACTACCGCCCCGCCTCCGCGGTAGACCGGCGGGCGATCGTGTAGAGATCGCGCGCAGGCCCGGTCGGCCGTGTACCCGCAGGCCACACCGCACGCAGCACTCGGTCGAGTTCGAGCCCGGTCACGGTGGGCGCAACCAGAGTCCCCGCCGCTACCTCGGCGGCGACCGCGAGTGAACTGAGCACGGCAGGACCGACGCCCGCGGCAACGGCCGATTTGATCGCGGTCACCGACGACGCCTCCAAGGCCACCGCCGCACGCGCGCCCGGCCGTGCCCGAGCCAATGCGTGCTCGAACCAGTTCAGCGTGCCGGACCCGGCTTCCCGTTGCAGCAGCGGCGTTTCGACCAGCTCATCGATGCCCACCGAGCCCCGCCGGGCCCACCGATGATCCGGCGAGACCACCACTACCAAGCGGTCCTTGCCCACCACCCGGCTGTCCAAACCGGCGAAACTCTGTCTGCTCTCGATGAACCCGATCGCCGCCCGGCCATCCAGTACCGCTTGCGCGACCTCCGCCGAATTGCCGGATTCGAGCGCGATGGTGAGATCGGCCGCCGAAGCGCGCAGTGCCGTCAGCCAGCCCGGGAACAAATATTCTGCGATGGTCTGGCTGGCCGCGACGCGCAGCCGGGAGTCGCGTTCGGCGCGCAAGGTGTCGATACCGGCGTCCAACTGTCCGGCCGCGTCGATGACGGCACGAGCCCACTCCACGATGAGCGCGCCGGCACGGGTGGGCCGGGAGCCGAGGGTGGTGCGTTCCAGGACCGGTACGCCGACCAGCTTCTCCAGGGTGCGAATCCGTGAGGACGCCGATGGCTGGCTGATGCCGTGCGCTTGCGCGGCACGGCCGAGGCTGCCGAGCTCGACCACCGACAGCAGCAGGTCGAGCGCGGCGAGATCGGGCACCCGCGGCGACAAAGGCATAGAACCATTCTATGTACCCATAGGACTGCGGCGACTACCCGGCGCGGCGGTGTCGCGCGAGCCTTGGGTTCATGACACTTACCGCGACCCACGTCCCCGTCGTCCGGCGCAGCGCACCCGCGCGCACCGGCGCGCTGGCCAACGTCGGGCTGAACTGGTTCGCGATCGTCATGGGCACCGGGATCGTCGCCAATGCCGCGGCCACGTTGCCGATCCAGCTACCGGGGCTGCGAGCAGCCGCCACCATGATGTGGATGCTGGCCGCCCTGCTGCTGGCCGCGCTCGGCGTGGCATGGGCGGTGCGCGGAGTTCGTCATCGAGGACACGTCCGCGCCGAGCGCGATCATCCGGTCCTCGCCCACTTCTCCGGCGCGCCGCCGATGGCGCTGCTCACGGTCGGCGCGGGCGCCATGCTGCTCGGCAAGGACGTCATCGGCGAGACCGCGGCCGTGACGCTGGACTGGATCTTGTGGCCGCTGGGCACAGCACTCGGCTTGGCCACCGCGTTCGCGGTGCCGTACCGGATGATCACCCGCACCCCGGCGGGCGCCCCGGACGCGGCATTCGGCGGATGGCTGATGCCTGTCGTTCCGCCGATGGTCTCCGCAGCCACCGGCGTACTGCTTCTCCCCCACACTCCGCCGGGACAGGCGCGCCTGACGCTACTGGCCTGCTGCGGCGCGATGTTCGGCCTGAGCCTGATCGCCGCCCTGATCACTACCACCATGATCTGGTCGCGGCTGATGCATTTCGGCGCGCCCGCCGCAGGCCTGGTGCCCACGCTGTGGATCGTGCTCGGACCACTCGGCCAGTCGGTGACCGCGGCGGGCGCGATGGCCGACGCCGCACCCATGGTCGTCCCGGCGCACGAAGCGTCCGGATTGGTCGTGGCCTCGACCGTTTTCGGCATCGCGACGTGGGGCTTCGCCATGCTGTGGTTGACCCTTGCCCTCGCCGTCACCGTGCGCACGGTCCGGGCGGGCGCCCTCGGCTTCTCCCTCACCTGGTGGGGATTCACCTTCCCCCTCGGCACCTGCGTCACCGGCAGCACCGCCCTGTTCCACCACACCGGCGCCGACGTATTCGCCGTCGCGGCCGTTGCGCTGTACGCGCTGCTGATCGCCGCCTGGTTGACGGTGGCGCCGCGGACAGCACTCGGAGTACGCGACCGTTCCCTGCTGCGACCCGCCGCGCCGGTGTGATCGTGACCACCGGATAATCGCAGCTCACCGCACGTACTCTCGAGCGGTGAGCGGACGAACCCCCAGCCTGACCACCATTTCCGTACCCGAGCAGTAGATCCACCCCAGCCGACCTGGACAAAACTCCCAATCGTGGGAAGTAGGTAGGGTGTTTGCAGACACGAAATCAGACATCTACTATTCAGTTACGTAGATGAAAGCTTGGTCCGGGTGGACGCCCGGATCGCGAGCGTCACGACGAGTTTGCGCTCGTGCGACACGACACCCCGGGACTACCCCCTCATCAGCCTCGAGGTGTCGTGGCGCGGCCGGTCTGGACAACTGGCCGCCCCTCAGTCGCGCGGGCGGACATCGAATTCGCCCGTGGCAAGCCATCCCCGGATCAGCGCCGGCACGCCGGTCCGGGGATGGTCCACGTGACCACTAGGTGTGGTGTGCGTAATCTCATACTTGTCAGTGCCTTCGACAGCACGCGACACCGGGTAGCTTGACGCCCGGTAATTTTCGGGCGCAGGACAAGGAAGTCAGTTGAGTTTCACCGCACTCCAGATCGTTTCCCCTGTCCGCTTCGAGGTCGCGCGGTGAACAATCTGCTCTCCCGGGCGTCGGGCCGGACCCGCACCATCATCGCCGCCGCCGTCTGCCTCATCGCGCTCGGCATCGTCGGCTACGGATACGTCGACGATATGTTCGCCAAGCGTGGCGCCGGTTCCGCGGGCGCGGCAACCACTTCCGGCCGCGATGTCAGCGAACTGCTCGGTCGGCTCAGCGTGGCTGCCGAAGGCTCGATGAACGGCTACAGTCGGGAGAACTTCCCGCACTGGGATTCCAACAAGCCCGAACACGGCTTCGGCCCCGAGTTCGCCCAGTACAGCAAATGCACCACCCGCGAGGTGATGATGCTGCGCGACGCCACCGGCAAGGTCACCCTCGACGCGAAGACCTGCGATCTGACCGTCGGCGCGGACGGCGGCTGGCGCGACCAGTACGGCTTCACCGACCGCAAGACCGGGCAGTTGAAGCCGTACAAGTGGATGACCGACCCCGCCTCGGTCGACGCCGAGCACATCGTCCCGCTCGCCGAGGCCTGGCGCTCGGGCGCGGACAAGCTCGACGAGCCCACCCGCCGCCGCATCGCCAACGACTCGGGCAATCTCATCGCCTCCGACCCCTCGGCCAACCGCTCCAAAGGTGACCAGGACGCCGCGCACTACCTCCCACCGGGCAATTTCCGGTGTGGCTATATCGATCACTACATCAAGATCAAGGTAAAGTACGGCCTCACCGTCGACCCCGACGAGCAGAAGGCCCTCCGTACCGCCGTCGACGACTGCGTCAAGCGAGGAGAATTCCTATAAGCGACATCATCGAGCTCACCGCCGCGGCTGCCGTCATGACCGAAGAGGAAGGGACGGTATCCGGCGACCTCGATGTCACCGTCGACGCATCCGGTAAAGGCCTGGTCCGCTACCGCGACACCGAAACCTGGTACACCATCGGCAACCTCGATGCCGAACCCGCACGGACGTGGACTTCGGTCACCGAGCTGGTCACCGCTATCGAGGCGAACGTCGGCGCCCGCGACGCTGCGGGAAACACCATCCCCTTCGAAGCGTGAAGCCGCTGCCGGCATAGCCGCCATCGCACCGCCGAAAGGTGAACCGGCAGTGCGCCGGTCCACCTGACGCACGAGAAGCGATCAGCGCACTGCGCCGACCATCGCCTGCATTTCCGCCTGAACAGGCGCATCCCAATCGATGCGGTAGCGCTGCTCGGTACCCGAGGTCTTCTCGGGGTTCATCACGGTTTTCACCATGATCGGCATGAGCATCTGCATGATCTTGCGGGCGACCGGGCCGGGTGTTTTGGAGTGGTTGATCTTGGCGGCCCGGGCTGCGACACCTTCCACCCTGCTGCGCCGGAGCTGTTCGTAGGTGGCGAAAGCTTCGGTGGCAGTGGGCAGGTCCCGCAGGCACCGCGCCAGCTGGACCGCGCTTTCCACCGCCAGCGACGCACCCTGACCGGAGCTGTTGGACGGCGCGTGCACGGAATCGCCGACCAGCACCATGCGCCCGCGATACCAGTGCGGGACCGGCGGCATGATGTGCAGGGCCCCGGTGATCTGGAGCTGATCCGCGGTGGTGGCACGGGCCAGCTGACCGCCGGGGGTGTCCTCCGCGTAGGTCTCGCGCAGGATTTTCAACCAGCGCTCGGCTGGGATGGCGCGGGCATCGGTCAGCGACAGGTACTGCTTGTGCGGCAGGTTCGCACCCCACGCGATACGGCCCTGTCCCTCGGGCCAGTACAGGTAGTACGCGCGCTTGCCGAACGCGAAGACCATGGTTTCGGGCGGGGTGTCGATGGCGGCTTCGGTGAGCGCGCCGAATCCGAGCATGCCGGTGTAGGCCGGTCCCGGTGCGCCGGGATCAATCAGCTGGCGCACGGTGGAGCGGATGCCGTCGGCGCCGATCAGCACGTCGGCGGTAGCGGTGCTGCCGTCGGCGAAGTGGGCGGTGACGCCGTCGGCGTGTTCGTCCACGCCGACCAGCCGCTTATCGTATTCGAACGGCACACCGGCCTCGATCGCGTGATCGTGCAGCTCCCGGTGCAGTTCACTGCGGTCGACGACCTGTAGCGGCTCGACGTCGGACAGTGTCGGTACCGGCAGCCGCTTGCCGCCGACCGACAGATTCATCTTCGGGACGGGCACCGCGATCGCGCGAACGCGATCACCCGCGCCGACGACGTCGAGGGCCGCGAGACCGTTGGGCGCCAGCGCGAGCCCGCTGCCGATATTGAACGAGGGGCCGGAATAGGCCTCGCAGACGCGGGCATCGATACCCGCCTCGAGCAGTGCGGTAGCGGCCACGGGGCCTGCGATACCACCGCCGATGACCAGCGCGGAACGAATGGTGGACATGAGTAACTCCTGATGGGTCGCGTGTATACGGCGGACCACCCTGCGAATCACCCACCCGGTTATCCTGTGGTTGCCAAACTCTGGCCGGGTGTGCGAATGCGGGCACGGTCCGAGACGGTTCCCCGAGTTCGGCGGCGGTGTTGCCGCACCTCCGCCGGACTCGGTCTCGGTATTGCTACGGGTGTTGGTTGCCCCCCTCCATCAGATCGTCGACGTTGTCCTGATTCATGCCGTCGATATGCCAGTTGCGCCAGGCATCCTGTCCGGGGAACTCTCCGGCCGCCAGCTCGTCACGGAACGAGCGCGTCCAGGCCCGTTCGGCGTCCAGCATCGCCAGCCCGTATTCGGTCTCGACCATGAACAGCCGCGGCAGCGATCCGGAGGTCGCGTCGAATTCGGCGCGCACGGTGGCGATCTGCTCGTCGAGCGCGGCGAGCCTGTGGCCGAGGAGTTCGATGACCTCGTCCGGTGACAGGGCCGCGAGGATGGACAACCCGGCGACATATTGCCCCTGCTCGGGCTGTGGTTCGGCGATCAGTTCCCTGGTCCAGTCGATCAGTTCGGCGCGGCCGGCATCGGTGATCTGATAGATCACCCGCTCGGGCCGAGCGCCTTCGCGTTCACTGCCGACGATCTCGAGGAATCCGGCCTTGGCCATGTTCTGCACGACGGTGTAGAGCGAGCCCCATTTGATAGCCATATCGCGGTCTTTGCCGCGGTCGCGCAGGGTGGAGGCGATCTCGTATCGGTGCATGGGCCGCTCGATGATCACCGAGAGCACCGCAACGGCCAGCAGATTGCCGACCTTACGTTTGGCTGCCATGCACACCTCCTTACTCGTCTACGAATATACGTGGACGAGTAATCGGCTGGCAAGGGTCGATTGCGACCAGGGACCCGACAGCCCTTTGCCCAGGGATCCCACACGGCCGCTGCCCAGCAGGGATCGCGCAGCCTGCTGCCGAACAGAGATCGTGAATGTCCGATACCGAGCGACGCTCAGCGGACCGGAAGGAACTCCGACTCGTGCACGCCCTGGTCGAGCAGTTTGGTGGCAATGCTCTCCAGCGCCTGGTCGAGCAGCATCCGATCGGCGGGATCGGTGCGGTCCCAGTCGTCCAGCCGCACATCCAGCCAGCGCCGCCAGGCCGCCTTCACGCGGTCGATCTGGGCCTGCCCGGCGGTGGTGACGGTGAACAGGCGTCCGTCTTCAGCGATGTATCCGGCGTCGCGCACCTCGGCGAAGACCGGTGCGATGACCTCGTCGGGCAGCCGGTGCACACGCGCGATCGCCTCGATCGTGGCCTGTCCGCGAATCCTGTTGTGCAGATACACCTGGCCGAGCGCCCATGCCTGACCGCGAGTGAGGTCGGTGCCCGCGTCGGCCAGGATGACCGGACCGATCGGGCCTTCGGCACGTGCCGAGCGCATGGTCGTGGCGATGGCCCGTTCCAGCAGGACAACCCGATCGGAGGAGTCCGGCACCGAGAATCCTTCGCCGACATCGCCCGCGTCGGCGCGGACACTGTCACGCAACGGCACTTCCTTCAGGAACAAGGCGACGACGAATCCGACCAGTGCGACCGGAACAACCCACAGGAACACGTGGTCGATGGCCGCCGCGTACGCGTCGATGATCGGCGCGGCCAGCTCCGGTGGCAGCGTCCGCAGCGCTTCCGGGTTGGCGGCCACTTCGGGCGGCACCCCCGGCACCTGGGCCAGCGCGCCTGCCAGCTCGGGATCGAGCTTGTTGGTGTAGAGCGTGCCGAAGATGGCGGTGCCGAACGCACTGCCGAGGGTGCGGAAGAAGGTGACGCCGGAGGTGGCCGTGCCGAGTTGTGCGTACGGCACGGTGTTCTGCACGACGATCGTCAGTACCTGCATGGCCAGGCCGATACCGAGACCGAGGATCAGCATGTACAGCGATTCCTGCCAGATGCTGGTGTCGTGTCCCATCGTCGACATCAGGTACAGCCCGAGCGCCATCACCGCTGTCCCCGAGATCGGGAACCATCGGTAGTGCCCGGTTTTGCCGACGACCTGCCCGGACAGGATCGAGGTGGCGAACAGGCCGACCACCAGCGGGAGCGTGCGCACCCCCGACGCAGTGGCCGATACACCGTCGACGTATTGCAGATACGCGGGCAGATACGTCATCGAACCGAGCATCGCGAACCCGACGATGAAGCTGAGAATCGAGCACACCGTATAGACCTGACTGCGGAACAACCCCATCGGCAGCATCGGTTCTTCGGCCCGCAGTTCCACCGCGACGAACGCCGCCAACAGCACCGCCGCCGCCACGAACAGCCCGATGATCTGCACCGAACCCCACGGGTATTCGGTGCCACCCCATTCCAGGCCGAGGATCAGACTCGACACACCGAGCGCAACCAGTCCGATGCCCGCGTAGTCGATGATCGGCTTGGCGATGGCCTTGACGTGCGGGATGGTGCGCGCCGCCAGCACGATCATGATGATCGCGAGCGGCACGTTGACGTAGAAGCACCAGCGCCAGCTCGCATGGTCGGTGAACAGCCCGCCAAGGGTCGGGCCGATGACGGTGGTGACGCCGAAGACCGCACCGAGCGCACCTTGATACTTGCCGCGTTCACGCAGCGGGATGATGTCGGCGATCAGCGCCATCGAGGTGACCATGAGCCCGCCCGCGCCGATGCCCTGGACGGCGCGCGCGATGATCAACAGCAGCATCCCGTTGGCCAGCCCCGCGACCATCGAGCCGACGATGAAGATCAGCGCGCTGAGCTGGAAGATCAGCTTGCGCCCGAACAGATCACCGAGTTTGCCCGCCAGTGCCGTGGCCACCGCTTCGGCCAGCAGATACGAGGTGACCACCCACGCCATATGCCCGGCGCCGCCGAGATCGGCGACGATCGTCGGCAACGCGGTGGACACGATGGTCTGATCCAGCGCGGCCATCAACATGCCGAGCACGATCGTCGCGAAGACGACATTGGTCTTGGCCCGGCTCATCGGCTCGGGGGCCCGCTGCGCGACTGCGACCGCACCGCTCATCGGCTCAGTATGGGCCGTGTCGTCGCCTCCAGGAAGGCAGCGACACGGCAGCGAATGCGGGCAGACGCCCGATCACCGGAAGTGTCGGCCGGGCCCGTCAGCGCACAGTGGTGATTTCGGGTTCTGCCGGCTTCTTGTCGAGAAGGGTGTCTTTGCGCTCGAGCAGGAACTTGTCGAACATGGCGGCGACGTAGTTGCGGACCAGGGTGGAGGCGCGGTCGGCGGCGATGGGGCCGATGTAGGTTTTCGCGGCGTCGCGGGCGAGGGTGGGCACGATGAGTGGGAAGTCGGTGTAGTCGTAGTGCGCAGAATCCCGCATGGTCAGCTGACGTTTCCAGCCGGTGGAGTTGCGCCAGAACTCGTCCAGCGAGGGGTGGGCGTCGCCGACCTCTTCGGCTTGTTCGCTCGTCATCACCAGCACGGGACGGTCGACGCCTTCGGTGACCGACTTTCCGAACGCCGCGTCGACACCGATCTGCCCATCGAGATTCACCGCGGCGTCGATGCGGCGGTCAAGGTGCATCGACTCGACCGCGACGTATCCGCCGGATGAATGCCCGACCATGCCGATGCGGTCCGGGTCGAGGGCTTTATCGAGTCCAGCGGGCAGCTTGCGCTGTTCTGCGTCGGGGTTCGTGCCGCGCGCCAAGCGCTCCAGCGAATCGAGCACGAAGCGGACATCGGGCAGCCGGGCGTCGACGTACTTCTGCCGAAGCTCGGTGTCGAACGATTCGGCGCGCTCCCAGATCGCGAGGCGACCGCCGGGAAACTCGACGACAGGCGCCTCGTAGGTGTGGTCCATGGTCACCACCACGTACCCGCGGCTGGCCAGATCCTCGGCCAATCCGTTGCCGAGCAACCGGGTGACTCCCGCACCCGGGCTGTACAGGATCACCGGATGCTCGCCCTCGGCGACGGGAGCGTCGGTGTAGGAGTTGGTGTGCAATCCCGGCAGCTCGACGCCGAACTGCTTCTCCAGCGCCGGAATCAGCTCGGTCGAGGCGTAATGCGCCCGTGGATGGCCGTCGACCTTCGCCGCCGGATAGAACACCGACACCATCAGCTCTCGCGAGCGGTCCGGCTTGAACGGGTCGGGGCGCTTCTCGTCGACCAGATGCAGAACCGTTGTGCCGACGGGGGATTCACCGCCCGGTCGCGGGAGCACGGTCACTCCGACCGGTTCCGCGGCGGTGACGGCGATATCGGTCGCCAGCACTGCGACAGCGGACATGACGACGACGGCGATCCGACGCACCAACACTCCCCCTGGGTTCGATCGACGGCCGACACCGGCCGCCGGGTTGGACAGTAGCAGCAAAGAGGTTGCCGCACAGGGGATCAGAGCGGAGGTGGCCGACGCTGATCCTCGCGACCGGAGTACTCCGGCGATTCACCGCGCAGACGCGGGGCCGACGACGGGCCTACGCGCGACCAGCTGATATCTGCCGGGTTCCACGGGACTCGCCGGTGCAACGCGGCAGACCACCGATGCGCCGCCCAGCGGCCGGGTTTCACCGATCAGTGCACCGCATAGGAGCCGAGCGAGGGTTCGAGCGCATCGAAGGCGGTCGCGATATAACCGGCGAGCGCGGCGGCGATCTCGTCGTTGGATTGCCCGGCGAGGGTACGGCGCATGGTCTCATCGAACAGCACCCGGTGCACGCCGCCGAGCTGCGCCGCGGCGATGCGTGGGGCGATGTCGTCCTGGGCCGCGCCGGTTTCCTCGGCGAGAGTGCGGGCCAGCGCGGCCTCGCGTTCCTCATGGAATTCGCGCAGCCGCGCTACCAGGGCGGGGCTGGCGGTGATCATCTCGGCGAAGACCGGGCCGGAGAAGCCGACCACCGGGTCTTGCGCAGCAGCCGCCGCCGAATACGCGCGCCGCAGAGCCCCCATCGCGGATTCACCCGGCTCGCGTTCACGGACGGTGCGGGCGAGCTGGTCGACGAACACCTCCCCCAGGTCCAGCGCCAGATCCTCCTTGCGCGGGAAGTAGTTGGTCACCGTCATCTTGGCGACCTGCGCGGCGGCGGCCACCTCGGCGATCGTCACCTTGTCGAACCCGCGCTCCAGAAAGAGCAGGGTGGCCTGATGGGAGATGTTCTCCCTGGTCTGCTGCTTTTTCTTGGCACGAAGCCCCTGTGGCTCGACCGTCTCCGTCGTCATGCCACCCACACTACCTGATCTCGTCATAAATTTATGCTTGACATATTTTTAGGTTCGATATAACTTTGTTCTCGCGTCGCCACGGCGGCGCCGACAGTCGAAGGAGAACGCGCATGGCTCACGGCCCCGACAGCACTACCCGCCCCGCCGCCACCCACCGAAACGGAGCAGTCACCTTGGCCGACAAGTCCAGCCCGCAATCCGCGTTCGATACGGCGATCCGCCGGATGCTCACCGAAGGCACGCAACCACCTGTTCCCGCGTCCGCACCCAACGCCCGCCGCACCGACTTGACCATCCCGATCACCGGGCGCCGCCGGCAAGCGCGTGAGCAGCGCAGCGTTCGCCAGAGCCAGCAGTTCCGGGCGGTGCCACAGCGCCCACTGCGCATTCCGGGGCGCTGAGCAGATTGGCGGCGGGCTCCGGCGGGATAGATGATGCACCACCGCCGGCGCCCGACACCCTCGGTTGCGCCGAAACATCTCCCAGCTCACCGAAGCCGCCTGAGCACTCGCCGACCCGCCGCCGATCGCTCGCCGTGATTCGCCGAGCCGCGCACTCCCGACTCTCGAGAGGAACCGTTGTGACCACCCGTTGCCTCCCCTCCCGCCGCATCTCCTCCCCCACCCTCGGCACCGTCAGCGACGACCCGATCCGCGACTACCTGCGCAGTATCGGCCGTACACCTCTGCTCACCGCAGCGCAGGAAGTCGAACTGGCCGAGCGAATCGAGGCAGGCACCGTCGCCGAGCAGCGGCTCGACGAAGCAGATCGGCTGTCCGCCGAAGACCGTCGCGCCCTGCGCCGCGCGGCAATCGGCGGCGCGCGAGCGAAAGCGCAGATGATCGAGGCCAACCTCCGCCTGGTCGTCTCGATCGCCAAGCGCTACCCGACACCGACTGGCATGTCACTCCTGGACCTGGTGCAGGAGGGCACTCTCGGCCTGATCCGCGCGATCGAGAAGTTCGATCACCGGCGCGGATTGAAGCTGTCCACCTATGCCACCTGGTGGATCCGCCAAGCCATCGGCCGCGCCCTCGCCGACCAGGGCCGCACGATCCGCATCCCGGTCCACGTGGTCGACGTCCTCAACCGGGTCACCCGCACCCAGCGCACCCTGTCCCAGCAACTCGGCCACGACGCCACCGCCGCCGAGATCGCCGCTGACCTCGATATGACGGAATCCCAGGTCGTGGAGGTACTTCGGCACGCGAGGGACCCGATCTCCCTGCACACCCCCATCGGCGATGACGCCACCGAATACGGCACCCTCATCCCCGACGACAGCCCCGGCCCTGACGAGCTCGCCACCGCCGCGACCATCGGCATCCAACTACGCGCGATGCTCGGCGCCCTGTCCGACCGCGAGGCAGAGGTCCTCACCCTCCGCTACGGTCTCGACCACGGCGAGCCCCGCTCCCTTGCCGAAATCGGTGCTGCCCTGGGAGTTTCCCGCGAACGCGCCCGCCAGATCGAGGCGAAGGGGCTCTCGAAGCTTCGCACGCCGGGGCGGTCGAACATGCTGGCCGGGATGCTCGGCTAGTTGTCCGACCCGAGAGGCTGGTGACGCGGTCGGCTGGTGGGTGGCCTGCGAGTGCGGTGGCCGTGCACACCATAAGGCGCCGCTCGGGCGGCGAGCTCGGATAGTCGAATTCCAGCCCGCAATAGCGCCCGCTTCTTTAGTGTGACCCAGGGTTGAGGGTACTTCTACGAGGCGGTGGAGATGGTGCGGTCCGGGCGCGGGTTCTGGCGGGTGTCGTTCGCGGGCAGGTGGCTGGTGGCCGTCGTCGCGGCGGCGACGGTCGCGGTTCCGGTTACTGCGGCGGCGCAACCGTCCTGCGGTGGCTCGCATTGGGTGGGCAGTTGGATGGCCGCGCCCTCGGATTCGCTGAGCGCGGCCGATCCATCGCTGATCCCGCAGCTGTCGGTCTCGAACCAGACCTACCGCCTGGTGATCACCCCGCACCGTGGCGGTTCGTCGCTGCGGGTTCATCTGACGAACCGAACCCGCCCGGTGGCGGTCGAATTCGCGCACGTCACCATCGGCGTACACGCTGGTGGTGGAGCGCTGGTTCCCGGCACCGTGCGGGAGGTGAGCTTCGGCGGGCAGCCGGGTGTGACGGCGGGTCCGTGGAGTGATGTGGTGAGCGATCCGGTGGCGCTGGACTTCTGGGCGTTCCAGTCGCTGGCGGTGAGCGTGCATGTGCCAGGTCTAGCCGTGCTACCGACCGAGCACTTCAATGCCAACGCCACCAGCTACTACAGCCTCCCCTTCGCCGGCGACGCGACCGCAGACCTCACGGGATCGCGATTGCCGCTGCGGACCACGGCCATGCCGTTCGTCTCCGGACTCGATGTCCAAGCGCCCGCCGCGGTGTCGACGGTGGTGGCCTTCGGCGACTCGATCACCGACGGATACGTCTCGGCCAACTTGCTCGGCACGCCGCAGGACATGAGCGTGGTCGACCGCAATGTGCGGTACCCGGATTTCCTGCAACGTCGCATCGACGCAGCGGGTTTGCCGTTCAGCGTGGTCAACGCCGGTATCTCCGGAAACCGTGTCACCCGTGACGGTTTCATCCCGCAGTTCGGACCCGCCGCCGTGGCCCGCGTTCAGCAGGATGTGATCGACAAGGCCGGTGCGACCGATGTGATCATCCTCGAAGGCATCAACGACCTCGGCATTCCGATCGGCGCGAGCTACGAACAGCTCGTCGCCGGTTATACCGACCTGATCAATCGCCTGCACGCGGCGGGCCTGAAGGTGCACCTCGGCACCATCCTGCCCGCGAGCAACGCGCTCGCCGACGGCATGATCACCATCCCCCAGGCGAACCCGGTCCGGCAGCGCGTCAACACCTGGATCCGCAGTCAAACCCTCGCCGACAGCGTTATCGATTTCGACGCCGCACTGCGCGATCCCGTCAATCCCGACGTGCTCGACCCGCGCTATGCGGGCCCGGACAACCTGCATCCCAGCCCCGCCGGATACGCGGCGATGGCCGAAGCGATCGACCTGGACGCGTTCACCGGGCGCTGCCGCTGAGAGCTGCGCGGTTCAGCGCATCATGACCACTCAGCGCGCTGGGTGCAGGAACTCGGCAGCCGCTCGGGCGACGGTCTCGGCCACGAGCGCTAGTGCGGGCACGTCCAGCTTCCACTGCTGCCAGTACAGCGGCACATCCACCCACTTGCGACGGCCCAGCTCGATCAACGCGCCCGAGCGCACCAATGGCGCGGCTTGCTGGTCCGGGATCAGGCCCCAGCCGAGACCTGCGGTGACGGCATCGTAGAAGCCTTGCGAGGTCGGGATGTAATGGCGAAGGTGACCGGCGCCCGCGCGGCCGCCGGTCAGTGTCCGGACGAAGCGGTCCTGCAATTCGTCACGGCGGTCGTACACGATGACCGGCGCCTCCGGTAAGCACTGCCGCAGCTGCCCCGACGACAGGTGCCGTGCCACGAACTCCGGGTTCGCGACCGGCAGATACCGCGCCGAGCCCAGCTGCCGCACGGTGCAGCCGGCGATCGGCTCGGCCGACGAGGTCACCGCCGCCATCACCTGGCCCTCGCGCAGCAGCGTCGCGGTGTGCGATTCGTCCTCGCGATAGAGGTCGAAGCAGATCGGCGGGTCCTGCGGTACGCGGGTCAGCGCAGGCAGGAACCAGGTGGCCAGCGAGTCTCCGTTCACCGCGATCGACAATTGCGTCGGCCCCGACTCGTCCGCGATGCCCAACTCCCGCTGGGTATCTCGCTGCAAGGCCGCCAATTGGCGCGCGAACCTGACGATCACCTGACCGGATTCGGTGGGCCGCGCCGGCTTCGTGCGCATCAGCAGCACCCGGCCGGTGCGTTGTTCGAGCGCTTTGATGCGCTGGCTGACCGCCGAGGGAGTCACGTGTAGCGCGGCCGCGGCGGCGTCGAAGGTGCCCTCGCCGACGACGGCCAGCAACGTGCGCACCTGGTCGGCAGGAAGCTCTGACATCACAACAGCTAATGATAGTTAAGAAACTTTAGCTGTACTGATTCCGTAAATCTTCCTACCGTCGGACTCGTGAACAGCGGTTTCCTCCCAGCGGCGCTTGCCGGATTCGGTACTGGCCTGTCCCTCATCGTGGCGATCGGCGCACAGAACGCCTTCGTGCTGCGTCACTGCGCGCGTGGGCATGCCGTCTTGTCGGTAGTCGTCATCGCCGCCGTCTCCGATGCCATCCTCATCGCGCTAGGGGTAGCCGGGCTCGGCGCCGTGATCGGCGCATGGCCTTCCGCGCTCACCGTGATCGGCCTCGCCGGCGGCGCATTCCTGATCGGCTACGGCGCCATGGCCGCGCGGCGCGCCTGGCGACCAGCACTCGACAACGCCCTCCACAACACCAGCCCCACAGCAGTCACGGTCCGCGCCGCGGTCCTCACCTGCCTTGCCATGACCTGGCTCAACCCGCACGCCTACCTGGACACGGTGCTGCTGCTCGGCAGCGTCGCCGCCCAACGCGGTTCGCTACGCTGGATTTTCGGCCTAGGCGCCATGCTGGCCAGCCTGACCTGGTTTTTCACCCTCGGCTACGGCGCCCGCCTCCTCGGCCCCCTCCTGTCCCGCCCCGCCGCCTGGCGAGCAATCGACTCCCTCGTCGCCACCACCATGCTCGGAATGGGCGCCGCCCTGCTCATTCGAACTTTCTGACGCCGTCACCTACCTCCGCCCGCGCACGCGTCGGCAACCGTCTGGAATTTCTTGGCGACGGCAAGGGGTGAGGTCGGCCGCGAGGCCGCTGGGATCGTCTAGATATTCAGCGGAGCGGCGGGCGGGAAGGTGACGGGTAGTTCCGCCAGCGCGCGGTGGAAAGGCCCTGGTCGCCAAGCCGGTTCGTCGTCCGGGAGGTTGAGGCGCAGGTCGGGCAACGCGTCGAGGAGTTGATCGATCGCGTCCTGCGCGACCAGGTAGGCCAGGGATTGGGCCGGGCAGGCGTGCTGGCCCACGCCCCAGGCCAGATGGGAGCGGTTGCCGAGCAGTTCGCCGCTGCGTACCTCGGGGTCGTTGTTGCAGGCGGCCATGCTGATGACGACCGGTTGATGCGCCGGCAGCCAGACCTCGTCGATCAGGATCGGCTGACGTGGGTAGGTGATCAGCAGGTTCGCCAACGGCGGGTCGTTGAACAGCACCTCGTCCACAGCGTCGCGGGATGACAGGTTCCCGCCGAGGACGCTGCCGCCGAAGCGTTCATCGCGCAGGATCAGCAGCAAGGTGTTCGCGATCAGGTTCAGCTGGAACTCGATTCCGGTGCCGTAGACCTGTGAGACGTGATGCGATACCTCCACATCGTCCATCGCGGCCTCGTGCTGCAACAACACCGAGGTGATGTCGTTGTCCGGCTCGGCACGTTTGAGCGTCACCAGCTGCATCAGCGCCTCACCGAGCAGCTGGCTGCCCTTCTCGGCGTCGACGCCTTCGAGTAGGGCTGCCGTACCCGCCGCGACCTGCTGGCCGATCTGCGGTGGGCAGCCGAGCAGGAAATTGACCACGTCGAAGACAAGCGGAAAGACGTACTGGCTGATCAGATCCGCATGACCGTCGGCACAGAACGAGTTGATCAGCGGGACGGCGATGCCCTCCACTACCCCGTTGAGCGCGTACAGGTCGACATTGTCGATGCTCGCGGTGATGGCCTGCCGGTATCGCACGAAATCGGCGCCCGTGCTCCGGCTCGCCATCGGCCGCCACTCCAGCAGCGGCAGGATCGGGCAGTCTGCCGGGATGTTCTGCTGCCAGGCGCGCGGGTCGGCGGGAAAGTGGCCAGGATCGTTGAGAATGCGCACCGCGGTGCTGTAGCCGAGCACCAAGGTCGCGGGCACGTCCGGCGCCAGCTCCACCGGGGCCAGGGAACCGTAGCGACTGCGCATTTCCCGGTAGTGGTGGTGCGGATCGTTGGCGAATTCGGGCGTGTACAGCGGCACTCGCGGATCGTCGGCGACGGTCGGCGCCCCGTGGACGACCGGACACGCGGTGGCCTGCGCCCAGGGGTTGGCGGTACTCACGTAGGAAGTCCAGGCCTTTCGCAATGTTGGTCAGACACCGAGGGCATCCAACGACTCGTGATCGTCCAGTGCGGTGGTGATGCGTTCGAGCAGCGTCAAGCAGGTCTCGACCGACTGCATCTGCGGCTGGTACGCCGCGCGGCCGATGGTGAAAGCCCATGCCGCGTAAGCGAACATGGACTGCTGCCGGTAGGCCAGCCACGCCTCGTCGAATGACGGCGCCGAGCCCTTGACCTGGGCCAGTTCGTCCAGATAGGCCGCCAGCAGTTCCCGATCCCACGCGCGCCGGTCGTCTGGTTCGCACCCGGAGTTGACGGTATAGGCGAAATCGTGCGCCCAGCCGCCCCGCATGACGACTTGCCAGTCGACGAAACCCATTCGGCCGGAACCGGTCACATAGGTCTGCCCGATATGTGGATCACCGTGCAGCAGGGTCGGGGGTAGATCGTTGGTGGCCATGTCGATGGCCCGCTCGACACCGGCCCACAACCGTTCGCTCTGTCCGCGCAGCGATTCGGGAACGACTTCTTCGGCGCGCGCCAACCCGATCGCGCAACGTTTCTTCATGTCGATCGCGGCGAGGTAGGCCTGGAGCATGTAGCTCGGGGTGTTGAGGGCCTCGACCGCCGGATGCTCCCAGAAGGTGCCGTGCAGGCGCGCGAGATTGCGCACCAGATCTTCGATCTGATGCCGTTGTACCGGGGTGTTCGGCTCGATGAACGTCGCCTCGCGGGTGGCGGCGATGTCCTCCATCAGAGCGATGGAGCGCCAGGACGAATCGTCGGCGGCGCCCCAATATCCGACCGGCGCTTCCATGTCGACCTCGGGCCGGAAGTCACGGAAGAAGCGGGTTTCGCCGGTGATCATCTTGCCGCCGCCGAGCAGAATGCGCTGGCTGAACGCTGTTGTCGTCTTGGCGAACAGTTCGGTGGGCAGTCCGGCCTGCACGCCCTCGTCGTTGTACTCGACTCTGATCGCGACTCGGGTGGAGGTGCCGCGGCTGCCGTTGGAGGTCTCGAACGACACCACCTCGGCGCCGGGCACATCGCGGCACAGGACCGACGTCAGCCAGGCCGGCGTGATCGTTTCCCCGGACACCGGCACGTCGTCGATGGTTCGCGCCTTCGGCCGGAAGAGCTTCTCCCCCAGGATGTGTCCGCCGACCGCCATAGATCGTCCGAGTAGCCAGAGCTTGTGGTTCATTCGCTTGCCTCGATTTCCGAATCATGACGAACTGGTCCGAGCGGCCGACCTCGAGTGCACGGGGCCCGGACGACAGTACGCGAGTCGAGCGAAAAATCCCTCCTGACAACGTATTAAGACTGACCGCCCCGTTTGTTGGGGTGCATACGTGCCCGGCGATCAGAGCGCCAGTGGACCGCGACCTGCGCGCGACTTCCGAGCACCGATCGAACCGTTCAGAACCGGTCGATCCCGGCAACGAGCGTCGCGATCCCCGACACCGACAGCCCGGTGACCAGCAGCGTCGCCCCCAGCCACACGCTCGCGATCATCCGATTCGGCCGCTGCGGGTCGCGTCCGAGCACCGAAAGGAAGAACCCGAGCGGCATCAGGATGGCGGCGACCAGCACGGCGATCGCGCCACCGTTGGACCAGCCCGGGCTCGCGCCCGCCGCATTGCCGAGTACCGCGAGCAGCACGCCGAGCATCACCAGCACCCCGGCATGCGCATGACCTGCCCGGAAGAAGGATTTCTGGAGGTCATTGGTCTCGTGGGCGCCGGTGAAGACGCGCAGCAGGAAGGTGCCGCCGAAGGCGATCGTGACGACGGAAAGGATGGTCGCTCCGAGCGCAATGCTCATGAACGGGGTGATCAGCGTGGTGTTCATGGTCGCTCCTGCGTTCCATTGGATAGTTCAACTACCCAATAATGGATAGCTGTACTATCCAATGTCAAGGGCGAGTCGGAGAAGGAGCAGACGCGATGCTGATGTCGGAGCTGGCCACGCGCACCGGTGTGCCGGTGCCGACGATCAAGTACTACCTGCGCGAGGGCGTGCTCACGCCCGGTCGCGCCACCAGCGCAACGCGCGCGGAATACGGCGAACCGCACGTCGAGCGGATCGCCTTGGTGAAGGCACTCTCCGGACACGGGCTGTCGCTTGCGAAGATCAAAGCGATTGTCGGCCTGATCGATTCACCGGAAGCGTCCCTGCTCGAGGCGCTCGGTGCGGCGACCTCCGCCCTTCCCCCGGCATCCGAATCCGCCGCCGACACCGATTACCCCCGCGCCCGAGCCGCGTTCGCCACGCTCGGCCGCCCCCTGCCCGCCGACCTCCCCGCCGTCGCGCAGTTCGAGCAGGCCCTCACCGACGCCGAAGCCGCAGGCCTGCCCATGGACGAAGACCGCCTGCGCGCCTATTCCCCCCACATCACCGCGATCGCCGCCTACGAAATCGACCGCATGCCGCTCGAGTCCCCGGCCGCCGCCATCGAGTACGCCGTCCTCGGCACCGTCCTCTACGAACCCATCCTCGCTGCGCTTCGCCGCATCATCCACGCCGAACTCACCGCCGAGCGCCTGGCATCCCACCTCGGCAACGGCTGAAAACAGCCGCTCACCAGCGCCTCGGTTTCGGCCTCCGACACCTCCCGTTGATACCCACCTCGGGACCAGCGCCGCACGGGAAACGCCTGCCCCTTCCCGTCGCGGCCGATGTGGCGTGCAATGGGCAGAGGACCGATCCGTCGAAAGGAGCTTCACCGTGGAGACTGTGACCCTCAACAACGGTGTCGAGATGCCGGCTCTCGGCTTCGGCGTCTACCAGATCCCCGACAGCGAGACCGAGAAGGCCGTGACCGACGCTCTCGCGGCTGGTTACCGGCTCATCGATACCGCCTCCGGATACCGCAACGAAGAGGCGGTGGGGCACGCGATCGCGGCCTGTGGCATCCCCCGTGCGGAACTGTTCGTCACCACCAAGCTGTGGGTCCAGGACCCTGGCGAGGACAACACCAAGCGCGCCTTCGAGAAATCCCTGCGGCGACTCGGCCTGGACTATGTGGACCTGTACCTGATCCATCAGCCATTCGGCGACTACTACAGCGAATGGCGGGCGATGCAGGATTTGCACCGCCAGGGTGTGATTCGCGCGATCGGGGTATCGAACTTCTATCCTGATCGGCTCGTCGATCTCATCGAACACAACGATGTCGCCCCCGCGATCAATCAGATCGAAACCCATCCGTTCTTCCAGCGCCACGACTACCAGCAGCTCATGGGCGAGCTCGGCGTGCAGATCGAGTCGTGGGGACCGTTCGCCGAGGGCAGGAACAACTTGTTCACCGACCCCGTTCTGACGGCCGTCGCCCAGCAGCACGGCAAGTCCGTCGCGCAGGTTGTGCTGCGTTGGCTCGTGCAGCGCGGTGTTGTCGTGATTCCGAAGTCGGTCCGCCCAGACCGGATGGCGGAGAACCTGGAGGTCTTCGACTTCACGCTCACCGAGGCCGAGATGGCCCGCATCGCCACCCTCGATACCGGCGCATCGTTGTTCTTCGACCACCGCGATCCCACGATGGTCCGCCAACTCGGTACCGCCCGAGTCGACTGACCGCCGGCACGTTCTGTCACCTAGGTCGCCGACATCATGACCGGATCGTCGCGCAGAACGCCGACCAGGTGGATGCCGTCGGCCCCGATCCTGGACGGCAGATCGGGTGGAACCGGATCGCGGTAAGGTGCGTCATATTCAGTGAGGGTCTTTCGCACCGAAAGCAGGAGGGGCATGCGTACCGCGAGTAGTGCACGTAGAGGGGTCGCGGTTCGCGCGATGTTGGTCGGGGCGGCGGCGGTGGGGCTGGTTGCCGGGTGCTCGACGTCGGTGGATGGGGAGCCTGCGGCGCAGGGGCAGAGTGAGACGACGCGGGAGCAGACGGTGCAGTGGAATCCCTGCACTGAGCTGTCGGACGAGGCGTTGCGGGCGACCCAGGTGGACCCTGCATCGAAGGGGACTGTCACGGACGCACCGAGTGGGGACGTGACCTACCGGATCTGCCGCTGGGATTCGACCGAGGGCCCCTACGTCGTAAACGTCGGATCCTCGACGTATACGCAAGCAGACGCTCGTGCAAACACCAAGCTCTCCGGCCTACAAGAGGTTCAGATCGGCCCCCGCGCCGGTCTGACCTACGGCGAGAAGTCGGATGAGGACCGTCTGACTTGCTGGGTGAACCTTCCATGGGAGAAGGGGACGCTCGAAGTGTCCGTCGGCTGGTTCTACAGCGAGCGTGACTCGATGCCCCAGTCTCCACCATGTGACCTCGCCGTCCAGCATGCGACCGAGCTCGAGCCGTATCTGCCCGCATGACCCCGAACACAAGAACGATTTGCCACGGCGAGAACGAACTGTTGTGTGAGTGTTTCGGGAGGGAACAATGACCACACCCGGCGACCCAAAATTGACTGGGATGATCGACCACTGGAAAACGCTAAAGACTCAGGCCGAGAACGGCGAGCTACGCATGGACTCGGAGATCGGGAACGCCCTGAAGGGCCGAGCCGATGCGATGCTCACGGCACTTAACAAGATGATTGGCGACACCAAACAACTCGAGCATGTTTCAGGTTTCGGCACTCTGAAGTCGGCGGAAGCGCTGCGGGGAAAGTTCGCGGCAAAAGCGACCACCGATGACGATTCTGCGCAAAAGCGGCTCCAGGAGAGCATCGACATCGTCACTCTCATGAGCGAGACGTACGAGCTCTCCATCCGCCGGATCGAAGAAACAGACCAGTCCACCGCCGGTGTACTGGGACAGACGGGGGCGCAGTAAGTATGGGTCTTGGTTTCACCGACTGGGTCACCAACGTCAGTAGTTTCGTGAGCAACCCTGTCGGAACGACTATCCAGTTCATTGGGTTCGGCGAGGCAGGCGACAACAAGGAAGACGACAAGCAGCGGTCCGACGACCAGAAGGCAAAGTGGGACGCCGACCGCGCAATCGTCAATACCGAGTGGGCGGGTCTACTCGGCGAATACGGCAGTGATCAATTCGCTGGTCGCGTCATCACCGAGAAAGACCCATTCGAAACGATGTCGCATCAGGAGATCTACGACGGCGTAAAGGACGTCGATCCTGGTCTGATCAATACCAAAGCTGACGGTTGGCGCAACCTCACGACAGCCGCACGCGACGCCGCCGGCGTCTTCTCCAAAGGCGTAGAAGACGACATCACCGCCCATTGGAACGGCCAATCCGGCACCGCCGCAATCGAAGGCACCCGCGCTTTCGCAACATCGTTCACACAGCTCGCAGCCAGTTTCCAAATGGTGGCGCACGGCCTCGACTTGATGGAAGGCCATCTGGCGCAAGCCAAGAACTCCGTCGGCAAGCCCGACAACGAAACCTTCGGTGACAAAGTCATCAACGCCCTGCCGTTTCAAAGCGTCGTCAAAGGCCCCGAATACCGCGCGACCGAGGCGCAGGAAAGCGCCCGTCTCGTCATGACCACGTATTACCGACCGGGCGCCGAGGATGTCGACGGCCATACCCCGAACCTCCCGAAACCGAAGAACCCCGTCGACGACAAGGAGGAGGGCTGGAAGCCTCCTGTCAATCCCCCGGGTGGTGGCGGGCCCGGAACGGGCGGCGGCGGGGGCACCGGCGGCGGAGACGGTGGGGGCAACGACAACGAAGAGGGCGGCGACGATACCGAGGAAGAGTCGAACCCCACCGACGACACCTCGGACGACACCACCCCGGAGTCGACCACACCGTCCTCCACCACGCCAGCTTCCACGACTCCTGCGAGCACCACGCCGACCTCGGATCTCCCGCGCGGCGGCACGTCCGGCCTCCCCGGCGGTGTGGGCACCGGTGGCATGGGCTCAGGCTCAGGTGGCGGCGGTTTGCCGTCGACTCCGGGTATGGGCCGCAGCCTGCCCGGCGGCGGCGCGGGCGCGCAGGGCAAGGCGGCGGCCGGGTCGACGGGCGCGGGTACCGGCGCCGGGCGCGGCGGACGCATGGGTATGCCGGGCATGGGCGGCATGCCGGGCGGACGCGGCGGCGGAAAAGGCGAGGACGACGATGAGCACAAGACCCCCGACTACCTGGTCTACGACCACGGCGACGAGCTGCTCGGCAGTCAGCCGCCCGCGCTCCCGCCGGGCGGAGTGATCGGCGGATGAGCGAATCACGTTGGCGGATGGACGGTTTGATGTTCACCCTGGCGGTGAACGCGTTCGGCCGCGACCGGTTGCCCTACCCGATCAAATGGGAACCGGAACGCCGCGACCCCGCCGAACCGATCCCCTACGACGAGTACGAGCAGATGCGCAGGGAGGCAAGCCAGCGCCTGGCCGGTATCGCCGATCAGCGCCTGCACCACGCGATCTCCACGCTGCTCGAGCCGGAGGTCCGGGTCGAGGTGCACGGCTTCGTCGGCCAGGATTTCCGCCAGGTGGTGCGCATCCACGCGGGCATGACGGATCGGGCGGCGGCCATGGCGGTCCAATTACCCGGCCCCACACAGGCATACGGCCGCGACGTGATCCTGTCGGTGCTGCCACCGCAAGCACTGGCAGGTCAGATCGTGGCGCACCTACCCAAATGCGCGGGCGGTAAATACGAAGGCCTCCGCGCGCGCAGTTCGGACGTGGGCCGAGTGGAGTACGCCCAGCACCCCACCCGCCTGTCCCTCACCGAAAAGATCGACCGCATCGTGCGCCGCCCCCGCTCCAGCCTCGGCGAGATAGGCGTCTACGCGGGCCCCGCCATCGACTCCCGCCCCACCCCCGACGTCCGCGGCTTCCACTGGATGGACTACCACCCCGCCGACGGCCGCTACCTCCTCCAACACCACCCCCACGAAGAATTCACCCTCGCCCCCGCCCCACCAGAAGAAATCCTCCGAGCCCTCCACCACACCATCACCACCACCCGCCGCCCCACCACCCCAACCTGGTGAGCTGACCCCCGAGCGGCACATGAAGCAGCCGACACGCCGCAAACCCCTGCCTGATGTACCACTCGCGGGCGAGGCCGAGGGGTTGCGAGGCCTGCGCGCACTTTCGCGGCCGCCTCGCCGGCCGGCGAGGCGGTTCACGAGGGAGGCCGTTCGCGAAGGGGACATGAGACTGGCGACACGCCGATATCGCCTGTCTGATGTCCCCCTCGTGGGTGAGGCTGCCGGGCTGGGGTGGCGGTGATCGCGCGGATCGGATGGAGATTCACCGCTGACGCCGGTCGGGGTGGCGATCTCGCGCGCCTACCTGCCGACAGCCACCACGCGCCAACTGGCGGCCATGTTGCGGGAGCAACGCGGCTGACCCTGTCCGTCGGCGGTGGCGCGCTTGCGTTGGGCAGACGTTCCCCGGCCGGTTCAGCGCGGCGCCGAATACGAAGCGGGGCAGCGCGGCTGACCCCGTCGGCGGTCGCGAGCTTGCGTTCGGCAGACGTTCCCCGGCCGGTTCAGCGCGGCGCCGAATACGAAGCGGGGCAGCGCGGCTGACCCCGTCGGCGGTCGCGAGCTTGCGTTCGGCAGA